>NZ_JBIBTX010000001.1:1244241-1434232 GCF_043078805.1 Streptomyces sp. NPDC015345
CCGAGCACCCGACTGCCCGCCACACCACCGGCCGGAAGCCGATCAACCGGGCAGCCGATCGGCCACCGCACGACCGGCCGGAAGCGCCGCGTCCGCGCGGCCGAACAGGGGTGCGAGGACCAGCTGCGCGGCCCCCTCCGCGACGCCGCGCGCCCCGCCGGGCGCGAGGGCGACGGGCACCTCCGCTCCCCCGCCGCCACGCCGGACGCGCTCGGCGACGACCTCGCCCACGCCACGTACGAACAGCTCCGGCGCGGCGAACACGGTCCGCCCGCCGAGCAGGACACGGTCGACGTCCAGCAGCCCCACGAGGTTGCCGGCGGCGGTGCCGAGGACCCGCGCGGCCTCGGCGAGGTCTCCGCGGGCCACGGCCGCGAGGCACAGCGCCTCGACGCAGCCGCGGTCCCCGCACTCGCAGAGCGGCCCGTCCAGCCGCAGCACCTGGTGGCCGAACTCCCCCGCTCCGGTGCGGGCGCCGCGGTGCAGGGCGCCGCCGAGCACGAGGCCCGCGCCGAGCCCGGTGCCCAGATGCAGATACGCGAAGGAACCGGCGGCGTCATCGCCCGCGAGGGCCAGGCCGAGGGCAGCGGCGTTGGTGTCCTTGTCCACGGCGACGGGCAGCCCGAGCCGCTCCGCCAGCGCGTCCCGCAGCGGAAACCCGTCCCACTCGGGAAACCCGGTCACGCGCCGCAGCACACCCGCCGCGTGGTCGAGCGGCCCGGGCAGCGCGACACCGACACCGCCGGGCCCCGGCACCGCGCCCACCTCCCCGCTCGTCGTAAGCCCCCGCACCTCCCCGGCCGCCGACTCCACGACCGCCCGCGCGCCCGCGCCGAAGTCCAGCGGGGCGCGGCGCTCGGCGACCACCGCGCCGGTCAGGTCGACGAGGACCGCGCGCAGTTCGTCGCGGTCCAGGTGGAGGCCGACCGCGTGACCCGCCTCGGGGACCAGGCGCAGGACCGTGCGGGGCTTGCCGCCCGTCGAGGCACGGCGGCCCGCCTCCGCGGCGAGCCCCTCGGCGCGCAGCCGTGCGGTGATCTTGCTGACCGCCTGCGGGGTGAGCCCGGTGCGCTCCGCCAGCTCCAGGCGGCTGATGCCTGCGCGGCCCGCCACGCGCAGCAGATCGAGCACCAGCGCGGCGTTGTGGCCGCGCAGCGCCGGCAGGTTCACTCCGGAGTTCGCCCTGTTCACGTACGACTTCACCCGGCCATTGTGCCGCCCGCTTGCACTTTGGCAACACCGTTGCTTAAGTGGATCGCATGACTGCGAATGTGACTGAGACTGAGGCTGAGGCGACTGGTGGTGGCACCGGCGCTCCCCCGCTCCGCGTCGGCCTCGTCGGGTACGGCCTCGCGGGCTCCGTCTTCCACGCCCCGCTGATCGCCGCCACCGAGGGCCTCGCCCTCGACACGGTGGTGACGTCCAACCCCGAGCGGCAGGCCCAGGCCCGTGCCGAGTTCGGCGCCGGCCTGCGCTGCGCGGCCTCGGCCGACGAGCTGTGGGCCCGGGCGGACGAGCTGGACCTGGTCGTCGTCGCGTCGCCGAACAAGACGCACGTGCCGCTCGCCACGGCCGCCCTCAAGGCGGGCCTGCCGGTCGTCGTCGACAAGCCGCTCGCGGGCACGGCCGCCGAGGCACGCGACCTGGCCGCCCTCGCCGACGAGCGCGGCCTGCTCCTCTCCGTCTTTCAGAACCGCCGGTGGGACAACGACTTCCGTACGCTGCGGCAGCTCCTCGCGGACGGCGAACTCGGCGACGTATGGCGCTTCGAGTCGCGCTTCGAGCGGTGGCGGCCGCAGCCGAAGGGCGGCTGGCGCGAGTCCGGGGACCCGCAGGAGATCGGCGGCCTCCTCTACGACCTCGGCAGCCACGTCGTCGACCAGGCCCTGGTCCTCTTCGGCCCCGCCGCGCGCGTCTACGCCGAGTCGGACGTGCGCCGCCCGGGCGCGCAGGCGGACGACGACACGTTCATCGCGATCACCCACACGAACGGCGTCCGCTCGCACCTGTACGTGAGCGCCACCACCGCCCAGCTCGGCCCGCGCTTCCGCGTCCTCGGCTCGAAGGCCGGGTACGTGAAGTACGGCCTCGACCCGCAGGAGGCGGCCCTGCGCGAGGGCAGGCGCCCCGCGACGCAGGACCCCTGGGGCGTGGAGGCCGAGACGATGTGGGGCCGGATCGGCTCCGGGGAGTCCCCGCTGACCGGTGGCGGCCGCCCCGTGCGGACGCTGCCCGGCGACTACCCCGCGTACTACGCGGCGATCGCCGACGCCCTGCGCGGCACCGGCGAGAACCCCGTCACCGCGCTCCAGGCCGCCGCGGCCCTGGACGTGCTGGAGGCGGCCCGCCGCTCGGCCCGCGACGGTGTGACGGTGACGCTGTGACCGCCGCGCCGAGCATCGACGAGCTTCAGGCGCAGGAACGCCGCCTGGTCCTGACCCGCTTCACGTACGACGACGCGTGGAGGCTCGGCTCGCTCCTGGTGGAGCTGGCCCGCGAGCGCCGCGCCCCGGTGGCGATCGACATCACCCGCGGCGGCCAGCAGCTCTTCCACGCGGCGCTGCCCGGCTCGACCCCGGACAACGACGCCTGGATCCATCGCAAGCGACGCGTCGTCGAGCGCTACGGCTGCTCGTCCTACCTGGTCGGCGCCCGCTTCCGCGCCAAGGGCACGACCTTCGAGGACTCCTCCCGCCTGGACCTCGACACGTACGCGGCGCACGGCGGCGCGTTCCCGATCGCGGTCGAGGGCGCCGGGGTCATCGGCACGGTGGTGGTGTCGGGGCTGCCGCAGGTGGAGGACCACGCGCTGGTGGTGGAGGCACTGGAGCGATTCATCGCCGCCTGATCCCCCTCGGCCAACGGAAAGCGGCCCCGCACGGAACCGGGAAGTCGCCGGATTCTCGTGCGGGGCCGCTCACAGCGCGTGCGCCGTCAGACTCGGTTCAGGGTGTACGTACCCGTACCGTCCTGCCTGCCGCTGGAGTACTGGCGTACGGACTCCCCGTCCGCGTACCGGTCGTGGCCCATCATGGAGCCGGTGTACTTGTTCTGCACACCGATCTTCGAGCTACCGGGTACATCGCGGTAGATGTAGAACCGCTGGAGGTCGTCCTCCCTGCAGGGGGACTCCATCATCAGGGGCGTCTGGTCGGTGCCCGCGTTCTGCGGGAAGATGTTGGCGCATGACTGGTTGCCCAAGTTCCACAGGGTCGCCTCCATGACCCCGTCGCGCTCCGTCACGTTGCACAGGCGCCACTGGTCCAGGTTGCCGCTGAAGATCGTCGAGGGTCGCAGGCGGACACTGTCGGCCCTGAGGTGCGGCGCGCCCCAGGAGAGGGGCTTGCCGGGGACGGTGATCCTGTAGAGCTCGGACCCGCAGCTGAGGTCGGCCTTCGCGATGGGCGCGCCGGCCTTCGCGCCGGGCCCGTCGGCCTTGGGCTGTCCGGCGACCTTGGGCTGTCCGGCGGCCTTGCCGCCGGTGGCGGCCTGGCGCTGCGCGAGGCGGTCCCGCTTCTGCTTCGCCGTGGGCGGCACCGCACCCGCCGGGCGCTCGGCCTTCGCGGCGGGCGAGCCGCAGTCGAGGAGGCCCTGCGCCTTGGCCATGATGCTGTTCGCGGGCACGCTGTCCTGGCAGCGCACCGCGCCTTCCTCCACGGTGGTGAACGTGGTGAAGCTGCCGCCGCCGGGGCCCTCGATCCACTTCAACGCCCAGCCGCCGCCGCTCTGTTGGACACGGTTGCAGTTCAGGCTCGCGTACGTACCGGTGACCTTCTTGGTGCCCTTGTAGACGCCGTAGTAGCCGGGCTGGTTGAAGTTCCACGTGACCGCGTTCGACTCGGTGCTCGTGGAGGAGGCGTCGACCTTCACGCTCAGACCCAGGGTCGCACCGGCGGCGGTGAGGGTCTGGACGGGGAAGCTGCCCTCGAGACCGCCGGTGACGCCGACGGAGACCGAGATGACCGTCTGGGTGCTGGTGGTGACGACCTGGTTGCCGGTGGTGCCCTCGGTGACGAACCAGCCCTTGAAGTGGGTGATCGTCGGGGAGACTTCGGTGGACTTGATGTACGGCTTGCGGGTGCCGAGGTCGGCCGCCGTACAGGTGTCGCCGGGCCGGGCCGTCGTGGCGGCAGCCGGTGAGGCGGTGGGTGCCGCGGCGGCCGGTGAGGCGACGAGGCTCACGGCGGTGACCGCCAGGGTGGCCGCCGTGGCGGTCACCGCCGTGAATGATCTGCCGAAGCGGCTTACGGGCCCTATGGAGCGCAGCATTGCCTGTTTCCCCCTGGTCGCCTGGTCCTGTGTGCGTCCGGTCCTGTGTGTGCGGTCGGGGGTGAATGTAGTGGCCACAGGGGGTGGTGGCGTAAGCCCCGAACTAGCCACAAAGGATCACGGAGGGGCTTGTTCCGCCCCTGCGGCGGCCATCAGGGCCGGTGGGGGGAGTGAGCGGGGCGGCTTACCCGTGGGGCCGACTTGCACGCGGGCGCCGCCTACGCGGCCTTCAGCTCCTGCCGCTGCCGCCCCAGCCCCTCGATCTCCAGCTCCACCACGTCCCCGGCCCGCAGATACGGCTTGGGCTCGGGCTGCCCCATGGCGACACCCGCGGGTGTGCCGGTGTTGATGACGTCACCGGGGTAGAGCGTCATGAACTGGCTTACGTAGCGCACGACTTCCGCCACCGGGAAGATCTGCTCGGCGGTCGTGCCGTCCTGCTTCAGTTCGCCGTTGACCCAGAGTTTCAGGGACAGCGCCTGCGGGTCGGGGACTTCGTCGGCGGTGACGAGCCAGGGGCCGAGCGGGTTGAACGTCTCGCAGTTCTTGCCCTTGTCCCAGGTGCCGCCCCGCTCGATCTGGAACTCCCGCTCGGACACGTCGTGCGCCACCGCGTACCCCGCGACGTGCGCGAGCGCCTGCTCGTGCGACTCCAGATAGCGCGCCGTACGTCCGATGACCACGGCGAGCTCGACCTCCCAGTCGGTCTTCACCGAGCCGCGCGGCACCAGCACGGTGTCCTCCGGGCCGATCACCGTGTCCGCCGCCTTGAAGAAGATGACGGGCTCGGCCGGCGGCTCGGCCCCGGTCTCGCGGGCGTGGTCGTGGTAGTTGAGCCCGATGCAGACGACCTTGCCGATACGGGCGACCGGCGGCCCGACGCGCAGCCCGTCGGCCGACAGCGCCGGCAGCACCCCGGCACCCGCGGCGGCCCGTATCCGGTCGAGCGTGCCCGCGTCGGAGAGCAGCGCCCCGTCGATGTCCGTGACGAGCCCCGACAGGTCCCGCAGGGTTCCATCGGCGTCGAGCAGCGCGGGGCGCTCCGCCCCCGCCGTACCGACTCGCAGCAGCTTCATGGTCGAACTCCATTCCTTCGGTAGCCCGGCCGATGGATGCGGCCATCGGAGGTCAGGGATTGGTCGATCCTCCAAGCAAGGCGTCCGGTCCGCAATACCCCGTTCACGTACTGGACCGTTACTCGGCGGTAGCGACCGCCCCGCGCCCCTCAGGCGGCGGAGGCCAGCGCCCCGGCCCCCACGGGCATGTCCCGGTACAGCACGGCGCGTTCCACCGCGCTCCAGGTCGTGCTGGTCACCACGTACAGCGCGGCGGCCAGCGGGACCACGGCCACCGTGAACAGAGTCATGAACGACATCAGCGGCATCACCTTCGTCATGGCGGCCATGCCCGGCACCTGGGGGTCGCCGGCCCCGGGCTGCGGCGCGGCCGCCATCTGGCGCTTGGTGCGCACGTAGTTGAAGGTGGCGACCGCCGCGACAAGGGCGAACAGCGCCAGATAGACCAGTCCCTGCGCCCCGAAGAGCCCACCGTCGGCCAGGGCGTCGGTCCACCGTCCGCCGAGGGCCGCGGCGAAGAGCGTGTGACCGAGCAGCGCGTTCGCCTCGCCGCCGATGCTGGAGCTGGAGAAGAGGTGGTACAGCAGGAAGAACGCGGGCAGCTGGAAGAGGCTCGGCAGGCAGCCGGAGAGCGGTGAGACCTGCTCCTTGCGGTGCAGTTCGAGGACCGCCTTCTGGAGCCTCTCCGGGTTCTTGGCGTGCTTCTTGCGCAACTCCGCGATCTGCGGCGACAGCTTGGCGCGCGCCTTCTGGCCGCGGGCGGAGGCGCGCGACAGGGGGTGGACGAGGAGTCGTACGCAGGCGGTGAAGAGCACGATCGCGGCGGCGGTGGCCGAGCCGTGGAAGAGGGGGTCGAGCAGGTCGGCGAGGTTCTCGACCAGCCCGGCGAACACGGACATGAAGGCGGAGAAGGAGTCGGACAGGAAGTCGAACATGGCGGAGCCCTCCGGGGGTCTCGTCGTGCCGGGAGTGGAGGCGATGGCAGACAGACATCGCGTCGGCGTGACGACCCGCGAGGGGTGGTGGTGCGGTGGGTGGTGCGATCCCCTACGCGGCGGCCGTCAGGAGGGGACGGCCGGGCGCTCGGGGGCGCCTGCGGCCCCGGGCGTCGGGGTCGCGCTGGGGCAGGAAGGCGGTGCGCCGTTCACGGTCGCGGATGGCTGTACGCACTCGGGTGCGGGGCACGACGGGCGCGCAGCGCGCGGCGATCACGGAGCAGACAGCGAGCGCGGAGCCCGCGGCGGCGGTCGCGGCGAGCGCGACGGCGGCGGTCAGGCCGCCGGTGTCGACGAGGACGACCTCGACGAGCAGGAACAGCAGGAGCAGGGCCGGACGCGCGGCGGCCTGCCAACCACGGATGAGCTCCCGCACCGTCGTCCCTCCTCTCCGCGTTTCCCTGCGACCCCGGGGTGTTTGGTACCGCCCGTCATCGGGGTGTGTCGTACCGCCCGTTATACAGGATCGGTCTGGATCGGCTGAAGGAGGCGTCGGGGCCTGGCCAGGGCCCGGCTGACCGGATCCGCGGGTTCCGGGTCGAGTCCGGGGCCCGGCAGCATCTCCACGTCCTCGACGGGTACGAGGATGCCGCAGGCCGGGCAGTCGCCGACGATGCCCAGTCCCGTGCCGCACGCGGCGTGGCGGAAGATCCGCAGGGGCTTGCCCTCGGTGAAGTTGTCGCGGCCCCAGGCGCCGAGCGCGCACAGGGTCCACCACAGCTGCCGGCCGCGCTCCGTCACGACGTACTCATGGCGCGAGGGGACGTCCGCGCAGGGCCGCTTCTCCAGGACGCCCGCCGCGACGAGCGTCTGCAGCCGCCCCGCGAGTACGGCACGCGGGATGCCGAGGTGCACGAGGAAGTCGTTGTAGCGCCGCACTCCGTAGAGCGCGTCGCGGACGACGAGCAAGGTCCAGCGCTCGCCGATGACCTCCAGCGCGCGGGCCATCGAGCACTGCTGCGAGACGTAGTCCTTGCCGAGAGCCATGCGTCCACCTTAGCCGACTTGAGACACGCAGGTTCAATGAATGAACTCCCCCTGCTACGGTGATCCGCACCTGAGGAGTTCATTCACTGAACCATGAATGCCGAACCATGGAGGCGCCGAGCCATGCCCCGCTCCGCACCGGGCGATCCCACCGCCCCGGCCACCGCACCGCCCCCGCCCGCCCCGGCCCCGGGCACGACCCCGGACACGGGCACGGCACACCGCACGGCCCATCACGGGGCCCATCACGGGGCCGAGATCGCGCCCCGCCCCGCCGCGACCCTCGCCGTCACGAGCGCCGCCACCTCCGTGGCCCTGATGACCTACACCGCGCCGGCGGTGATCCTTCCCGACACGGCGGCATCCCTCGGCACCTCTCTCACGGCCCAGGCCTGGCTGCTGAACGGCACCCCACTCGGCCTCGCCGCGTTCCTCCTGGCGGCCGGCAGCGTCGCCGACGACCACGGCCGACGCCGGGTGTTCCTGTGGGGCACGGCCGGGCTCGGCGTCACCACGGCGCTGGGCGCGCTCGCGCAGACCACGCTGCTGTTCACCCTGGCCCGCGTCGCCCAGGGCGCGGCGAGCGCGGCCATCCTCGCGACAAGCCTCGGCCTGCTCGTACACGCGTTCCCGGCGGGGCACGGCCGCGTCAGGGCGACCGGTATCTGGGGGGCGTGCGTCAGCGGCGGCATCGCGGTGGGCCCGCTCGCCGCGGGCGCCATCACCGCGGCCGACTGGCGCTGGGCGTACGCCGCGCTGGGCGCCGCCTCCTTGCTCGTCACCGCCTTCGCGCCCCGCGCGCTGACGGAGTCCCGTACCCCGCGGGGCGGCCGGACCGACCTCGCCGGGGCGCTCACGCTCGGCCTCGCGGCGACCGCGCTGGTGGCCGCGCTGACCCTGGGCCGCGACGGCTGGCTGCGCGCGCCGGTGGGGGCACTACTGCTGGCCGCCGTGCTGCTCACCGCCGTGTTCGTCGCGGTGGAGCGCCGCGCGGCGGCACCGGTCCTGGACCTCGGCCTGCTGCGCCGCCCGCTCTTCCTCGCCTCCTCCACCGGCGCGCTGTTCACCGGCTTCTCCGTGATCGCGCTGTTCAGCTACCTGCCCGCGCTGCTCCAGCACACGATCGGCATGTCCGCGATGGGCGCCGCGTGGCTGATCTTCCTGTGGTCCGGGGCCTCGTTCGCCGTGGCGCTCCAGGCGAGGCGGCTCGGGGGCCGGATCTCCGCGCGCCACCAGCTCGCCCTCGGCTTCGCGCTGCACGCGGTGGCCGTCCTGACGATGCTGGGCGCGGTCTCCTCCGGCTCGTGGCCACGCCTGCTGCCCGGCCTCGTGATCTCCGGCGCGGGCAGCGGCCTCCTGAACGCCGCCCTCCCGCTGCTGGCCGTCGAGTCCGTGCCTGCGGACCGCGCGGCGATGGGGTCGGGGGCCGGCAACACGGCGCGGTACATCGGTTCGGCGGCGGGCGTCGCCCTGATGATCGCGGTCGCCACGGCCTCGGGCGACCTCGCGCACGGGGCGGACGTCGCGATGGCGGTCTCGGCGGGGCTCGCGGTCGTGGCGGCGGCGGGGGTCCTGCTGCTGCGGGAGCGGCGGGGCTGAGGCTCCTACCGGGGGCCGCGCCGAGCCCCTACCGGGGCCGCATGGACCGCAGGGTCCCCCACACGACGAGCCGGTACTTGGAGGTGTACTCGGGGGTGCAGGTGGTGAGCGTGATGTAGTACCCCGGCGCCCGGTACCCGTACCCCTCCCGCACCTCGCTGCGCGGCACGTCCCGGATGACGCCCCCGTCGCGGGCGGAGGTCCGCGCCAGCCGCTTGTCGACGACGTACGTATACACGGCACCGCGGGTCTCGACCCGCAGCTCGTCCCCTCGCCGCAGCCGGTCGATGTACCGGAAGGGTTCGCCGTGGGTGTTGCGGTGCCCGGCGAGGGCGAAGTTCCCGGCCTGGCCGGGCTGGGCGGTGCGGGGGTAGTGCCCGACGTACCCCCGGTCGAGAACGCCGCCCTTGCCGGTGCCCTCGGCGATGGGCACGCGCACGCCGATTTCCGGGATGCGGAGGATGGCGTAGGCCTGGTCCCAGCGGGGCGCGGGATCGCCGGTACGTACGGAGGCCTCACCGGATCCACCGGAGGACCCGCCGCCCGAGGAAGAAGCACCCGAAGGCGGCGAGGGCGCCGAGAACGGCGAGGACGGCGAGGACGGTGAAGGGACCAAACGCGGCGGAGAGGAAGAAGAGGAAGCAGCCGAGGACTCCCGCCCCTCCTCAAGAGGGGAGCCCGGGTCTCCCCACTCCTCCTCAAGGGCCTGGACCGTCCGCTCGGCGGCGGCGCGGGCCTGCCGGTTGGTCCACCACAGCTGATGGACGACGAACAGCAGGAGTACGAGCCCGAGGGTGACGGCGGCCTCGGCCCCACCCCACAGCACGCGCGCCCCAAGGGAGCGCCGGACACCGCGTCGCCCCTGTTGCACCACCGGAATCGAGTCCCGCTCCCGCACAACGCCCCCTCACACCCCTGCGGCCGACGGCCGCCGGGAGGATAGACGCTGCCCCCACAACAATCCATGGCCGCTCCATGGCCGCTCCATGGCCGTTCCATGGGCGGGCAGGGACCGCCCCCGACCGGAGGGTGACCGGGCCCTCCTGCAAGAGACCCGCTCGGCAGTACGGTGTCCCGTATGCGCCCCGAGAAGCCTGCCGCCGCTGCCGATCACGTCGACGCCGACCACATCGCCGAAGCCGCGCGCCTGGAACGCACGGCCGGCCTGTACCCGGAGGACGCCGAAGCCCTGCTCCTCCAGGCCGCCGCCCACCTCGAACTGGCCGGCGCCCGCGACCGCGCGACGAGGCTCTACGACCGCCTGCTGTCCGCGGACGCCCAGCGGCCCCCGGCCGCCCCCCTCCTCATCCGCGCCCTGAAGGCCTCGAACCTCTGGGAGTACGGCCACGAGGCGGAGGCGAGGGCGATCATCGAGGGCGTGCGCGCGGCGGCACCCCGGGACCCGGCGCCCTGGGTGATCGTCGCGGAGTCCCTGGAGTCCCACGACGAACTGGAACAGGCCCACGCCACGTTCACCGAGGCGGCCACCCTGCTGCTCTCCCCGGAGACCCAGAACCCCGCGAACGCGACGCACCCCATCCTCTTCGGCCGCCACCGCGTACGCCGCCTGCTGGGCGCCGACCACGACGCGTGGGACGCCTTGGCGGACCGGGTCTCGACGTCCCCCGTCCCCCTGGACGAACTCCACGACCCGAAGCGGACCTGGTCCCTCGGCTCGGAGAACCCCGCGGAACTCCGCGCGGAGATCACCCGCCTCCAGGCGGAACTGGGCTCGTACCGCGCGGCGTTGTCGCGCCCCTTCCCGGTGGCGATCCTGCACTGGCCGGAACGGGAACTGGCAGAACTCCTGACGGCGTACCCGCCTCTCACCGCCGAATACCCCTCCCACGAGGAGCACTTGGCGACCATAGAGTCCTCCCTGCGCGAACTGTCCGCCTCGGGCACCCCGAACCTCGGCATCGTCACCGGCACGGTCCCGTCCTACGAGGCCTTCGCAGCCTCAGAATCCACCTCCCCCGCCGACCCGAACCTGCTCCCCCAGTACGCGACGACACTGGCGGCACGGGGGCGGGCGGTGGCTTGGCCGCCGGAGGGGGCGGAGGGGTGTTGGTGTGGGTCGGGGGCGGTATATGAGGCGTGCCATGGTGGTAACAGCACCACCTGATGCCGTCCTCTGTTCTGTAGAGCAGCACTCTGGGAGAACGACGCCGTGCCCGAGAACGAAAAGTGGACCCCTCCAGCGGGATCATGGGCCTCGTCGGCGGCTCGGCGGCGCAACATGCAGGCGATTCGGAGCAGAGATACCCAGCCGGAATGGCTGCTCCGACGCCTGCTGCACGCTCAGGGGCTGCGATACCGCGTCGCCGCGAAGCCTCTTCCTGGCCTTCGACGGACAGCCGACATCGTATTCCGCCCCATAAAGGTCGCGGTCTTCGTCGACGGCTGTTATTGGCATGGGTGCCCTGAGCACTACGTCCCGCCTAAGACGAATGCGGGCTACTGGTCCGAGAAAGTCGTCCGCAATGTGAAGCGCGACCGCGACACTGATGAGCAGCTGTCAGCCGCCGGATGGACAGTTCTCCGCTTTTGGGAGCACGAGTCACCGGAGGAGTGCGCTAGCAGCGTTCTCCGCGTCGTCCTCGATCGTCGGCAGGCTCTGCTGCATAGGGACCTCAGCGGCGACTAGTGACGGATCGTCCTCAGGCTCATACGCAGGGTTCGGATCCTCAAGAACCGCGCCCTTACGGGACAGTGCCTCATGAATGGCTCTGCCCACAGCCGCGGCGACCGGAGGCGGGAACGCGTTACCAACCTGACGATAGCGGGCCGTCTTGCCTCCGCTGAACTGCCACGGGCCCTCAGGGTCGTCGTCACCTGGGAAACCCTGGATGATGGCAGCTTGCTGGACCGTGAGCTTCGGCCCCCTAGTCAGGTTGCCCAGGTCCCGGTCAGGGTCAACCATGCTGATCTCGTCATTGGCTACACCCATGCCATCAATGCCCAGAGCCGCCCAGGCCCTCTTCGCTCGAGTCGGACCAAGGTCCGCTCCGCCGTGCTTTTTGGATCCGCCCACCAGCGTCGGAGCGACGGTGCCGAGATTCGCTTCACGATGCCACTTCTCGAAGCGTTCGGTACCCGCCCCAAGCCGCCTTTCCATGCTGGGACCCAATGCGTCGACTACCCGGAACAGCTTCTTCTGAGGAACTGGCCAGTCGAAGCCGCGGTACTCATCCTTGCGGATTGCGACGAGGATGGCGCGGGGCCTGAGCTGAGGAACCCCGTAATCCTGGGCTTCCAGAACGCGCCAGCCACAGATGACATAGTCGGCTTTTCGCAGTCGGTTCTTGATGTGGTTGCGGTAATAGCGGAACTTACGCTCCGGCTGCACCAGCCCCCGGACGTTCTCGATCATGACCGCGCGAGGCCTTAGATCCTCAACGAGATCCAACATGCGAGGGAAAAGATCACGTTCATCGTCCCGGCCCAGCTGATGCCCCGCCGCCGAAAAGGGCGGGCAGGGAACGCCACCAGCAAGAAGATCAAGCTGGCCCCGGCGGAGCATCTGCTTCTGCCGACCAGAGCCCCGCTTCGTCTCATGGCTCTCCGGGTCAGGAACTTCCTCAAGCGGCTCAAACTTCGTGACGTCCACCTCACGAACCAGGCAGTGTTCCTTCTCCCAGCTCCACGAGGGACGCGCCGCGATATTCACCCTCAGCGTCTCAGCGGCATGCTTGTCGATCTCCACCAACGCGAGGTGCCGGAAGCCAGCCTGGTGAAGCCCAACAGCTTGGCCGCCGGCACCCGCGCAGATCTCGATCGAGGTCAGCTTGTGGCGGGCGGTCCCCATCGGCTCCTCCTGGTACGGCGATGTTGCAGACACGCAAGTGTCGCATCCCTCCGGACCAGGTGGCACATGACCGGCCGACTACCTCAGAGGGGTGTCAGCTCCCCAAGAGACCGTCCAAGTCCCGCCTGAGATCCTCCCTCAGGACCGCCGGAAGCTGCCGATACATCGCCCATACCCTCTCCATCTGTGACACGGCGCGCCCATCGGCTTTCATCCAGCTGAGCAGCTCCTGCTTATCGCGCCTGGGCAACTCCGTCACCCGGTCCCAGACCTGCTCCTTGGTCATCTGCACCCCCGTGAGGTGCCTCACGGTCTCGTTGCAGCGAGCGCATTCCGTAATCAGGTCCTCAGCTTCGGCTGCGCTGCCGGACCTGTGCGGGTTCACGTGACCCACGGTGAGCCGTACATGTGCGCTCGGATCATCCGCGTACGCTTCGCCAGCCGTATGCCCGCACCGACGACAGGCGTGGCCGTCCCGCTCCAGCACCAGCCGCCTGGTCTTGGAACTGATCTGACGCAGACCTGCCGCCCTGTGCTCGGGCTCCCAGACAGGGCGTCCAATCGCCTCCAGGTACAGCTGGTCAGGCTGCAGGCTCGGCCGGTCACGGTTGGTCCTGATGATCCATCCGGCAGGGCGCAGGTCGCGCATGCGGCGATCCACCTGCTCCGCACCTTGAATCGCCGCGCGGAGTCTGGCCCTGGAGAAGACTCCGCCCTCGCCAACCTCATCCCGAAGCCACAACGCGACGCGGACCCGCGTGCCCAGACCTTCGTTCCGCCAGCTCAGCCCTGATTCAGCCACTCGCTCGCCTATCGCTCAAAGGTTCTATAGATGCCCTCATCGGATGAGAACCGTAGCTTGCCGCTACTTGCCGCGGCAAGTAGCGGCAAGCTGCCTCTCGTCGAGGAAGTCATGCATCGAATGGATCAGCTGTGCTTCATGAACCCGTCACAACTAGCCACCGCACCTGTGTCGAGCTGTGCTCTGGCGCGGGCGGCCAGGCTCTCGGCCTCGAGCAAGCCGGCTTCAACCACCAGGCCCTGGTAGAACTCGACCACGACGCCTGCCGGACACTGCGGCGGAACCGACCGGACTGGAATGTTGTGCAGGCAGATGTCCGGTCAGCGGAATGCGCGCGTGCCGCTACGTCGGCTCGCCCCTGCCTCATGGCGGCCGGCGCCCCCTGCCCGCCGTTCTCGGTCGCCGGCCCACAGCTCGGGCTGCTCGACGAACGCGATCTGATCCCGGCGGTACTCGCCCTCGTGCCGACTGTTCGACCGAGGGCGATCCTGCTGGAGAACGTCAGAGGGCTGCTTCAGAAGAAGTTCTCGGCCTATCGGGCAGACATCCTCCGCACACTCTCGGGCTTTGGCTATACCGCGGAGTGGCGCCTTCTGTACGCCCGCGACTTCGGCGTTCCACAACTACGGCCGCGCGCGGTCCTGGTAGCCATGGAGGCGCAAGCCTTCGCTAACTTCCGCTGGCCCGTGGCGCTCACTCCCGCCACAGACTCATCCTGCGTAGGCGACGTGTTGCGCGAGTCGATGGCATCCAGGGGATGGAAACTCGCCGACACCTGGGCCGCTCAGGCCCAGCGGATCGCACCAACACTGTGCGGCGGCTCGCGGAAGCACGGAGGCCCAGATTTGGGGCCATCCCGGGCGAGACAGGCTTGGGCGGAGCTTGGAGTGAACGGTTCCAGTGTCGCCGACGAGCCCCCGTCACCTCACGATCAGCTACCGGTGAAGCTGACCGCGAACCAACTCGCCCTGCTGCAAGGCTTTCCGCCCAGCTGGACGTTTACGGGAACAAAGACATCCGTCTGCCGACAAGTGGGCAACGCGTTCCCACCACCCGTGGCGCGAGCAGTCGGCCGCGCTATCGCAGCGGCCCTGGATCAGGCGGATACCCCTCTCCAGGGCGCGGAAATTCCCCACGGGCGGCTCCCCGACTGATCACCACGCGTCGCGTCCCCCTTCACCTCACGGCACGAGAATCAATGTGCCGAAGGAGCGCTCGAACATCGGCCATATCCATACCTGCCGCGAGCGAGGGTTCCTCCTGAAGATCCGCGAGCTGCTGCACGGATGGGTCGTCCAGGATCTTTCCCATGAATTCGAGCTTCTCGCCTAGCCGCAAGGCGACTACCTCGTCAATCGTCCCCTCCGCCGCTAGTGCCGTAACCCGCGTCTCTGTTCCAGGCGCGAGTCCGAGCCGGTGAATACGATCGAGGCTTTGCAGGAACCGGCCCGCCATGAAGTCACGGTCCACATACACAGCGTCATGGCATACGTGGTGCAAGCTGATGCCCTCGCCTAGAGTCGCGGGGTTAGAAAGAAGCACATGACAGTCGGGGTCTTCTCTGAACCGTTTGAGCTGCTCCTCACGATCAGGTGTTCCTCCGTGCACCACAGCTGGCTGGTAAGCGGAGAAGAGCCGCTCCATTGTGGTGATGCTCCGCACGAAGGTCGTCCATACCAGAGTCTTTCGTCCCAAAGCTGCGTTCTCCGCGACAATACTCAGCGCTTCCTTGTACTTCGGGGAGAGCTCATAGTCGGGCAACTGCTTGAGCAGCGAATACAGAGAATCCGTCTGTGGCACTTCCAAAGGTGGCACTCGGTAGTCAAGCGGCGCATACCGGCTCTCCCCCTCCATAAGCAGAGCCGGACTGGTCGCCGCCATGAGCAGGCGGAGCATGGCCTTGCCCAGAGCGTCGAAGTCTTCCCGTCCAGCCTCGGCCCGAGCGGTGTAGCGGCCGACGAGCGCGTCGTATACCTCTCGGTGCAGAGACGGCAGCCCTACATAGCGAATGCGTGTTTCAAAGGGAGGGAGCCCGAGTTCGTTCTTGGTGGTCCGGGTGAACAGAGGCCGCAGCACCTTACTCGCGTGGGCGAGATCTCCACCGGCTACGGCGTTGGTGACCACTCTGCGGCCATGTCCAGGCCAGACGAAGGACAACAGGTTCTCCAGGTCACGCGCGCCGTTGGGAGCGGGCGTTCCGGTGAGAATGAGGCGTCGCCGAGCCAGCGGTCCCAGTGCCATGCAGGCACTGCCGTAGATGCCCCGTGCTCCAAGCTTCATGCGGTGCGCCTCGTCGAGAATGATCATCGATGGTGCGCCACGAAGCCACGTCGCAAGCCCGGCGAGGGAGCGGTCAAGCCGCTCGTAGTTCACGACCAAAACATCGGTTCCCGGGTCAGGAGAACCCTTCATAACCCGGGCGGTGAGCGGCTCTTTGAAGCACTCCGCAGTTTCGTAGCCCCATGATTCGTAAGCGGACTTGGGGCTGACGACAAGCAGCCGGCGCACATCACCCCGTTCACGCATCGCGGCGAACACCGCGAGGCCGACTCGGGTTTTGCCAGCCCCTGGCACGGAGAAGTTCGCTCCGTGCCGCAGGGACAGGAGCCGCGCGATGTCCCGCCGCTGGAAGTCAGTAAGATCAGCGCGCCACGCCGGGCCGAGCTGGTCGAGTACGGTGTCTGCCGTTTCGGAGGCAGCCGCGGCGGGTTCCTCCAGCCACTGCTCGGCACGCTCAGCGTCGTCGAGCACGCCTCCGACGAGGGTTGCCAGCTCCTCTTCCCACTCCACATCTGGAGAGGGCCAGCTAGTCAGTGCCTCGAGCCCGGTGAGAAAGTCGTCAAGTTCGACTTCCGCTGACAGGAGGGTGCGCTGCCCGGCGCCGGGAAACCGAGCTGCCAGCCTGGCGAAATCCGCTTCATGCCCTGGGGCCGCACGCAGGACGGCACGGGTGCGGGTGACATCGGAGGTAATCCGCAGTGACGGCTCCGCAGTCGCGGTCACACTCCCTCCTTCCGAACCGATTCGCGGAGCCAGGAGACACCGTCACCAGGCGCTTTGATACTGCGCTGGGTCGCTACTGCGAGCTTCGTCAGGGTCTCTCGGAGACTCAGGACCGCCTCATCAAAGGCCTCCTCGTCAAGGCTGCCGGAAGCCTTGGCAAGGGTGAGGTCGGTGATGCACTGCTCGATGTCCTGGCAGGCGTCGGTAATGCGGTCTTGTGCCGCTTGCTTGCGCTTACGAACCCGAGCGTCCTTGCCCGCGGGCTCCAGAGCGCTCTCGAATGCCTCGTGTGCGGCGCTGAACGTCTCGGCGGCCGTCTTGCTCCGCTCGGTGAGCAAGGCGTCATCCACGGTCGTGACGGCCTTCGCTTTCAGGATGATGTCGGTCAGCGCCTTAGCCTGGGCGACTGCGGGTGCGGTGGACTTGACGGTTCGGTTGAGCCCGGGGATGGCCACACCTGCCGCCGGTGCCGCGGTTTCCGTCCTCAACGCGGCTGGCAGCCTCTTTTCCAAGTACCGCTCCCTGAAATCGGGCTCAATAAGACGTACGTCCGTCTTGGAGAACTCAAGAACGATGGCTGCAAGCCGTGTCTCTTTAAGACGCTCAGCGTTGTCCCTGCTTACCAACGTCTCCTTCGAGTACCGGCGGTACACCTCGCGGAGTTTCTCCTGGTGCTTCTCGAAGTCCAGGAGCCGAAGCCGCGCGCTTCCGTCGCTTGACCGTTCGATCAGATCGCGAAGGCAGGACAGCACCCACAGGTCCTGCTCACACGTTTGGGTACGAATGCGGAATTCCCGAGCCACATCCGCGAGCGTACGCCCCAGATTGTGCTGCTCCTCCATAGCCAGAAGACGGTTGATGTAAGAGTATTCGCGGCGTTGATCCGGCCGGAGCTGGAGCGACAGCTCCACTGAGTTGATGTCGTCCCACGTGCATGACTCGGGCAGCACACCGACCCGGATGTTCGCTACCCCCAGCTCCTTCAGGGCCGCGCGACGCGTATTGCCGTTGACAAGGATGCCGTCCCGCGTGATGAGCCCGGGTTCCTTCTGACGGTCAGTGCGAAGGCTCTCCGTCAGTTCCCTGAAGGCGGGGTCTTCCTTGGAAGGGTCCTCTGGCAGCATCCGCAACAGGTGGTGGAGGTAATCCTGGCTATCCGGCGCCCAGGGGGACTCATCAAGCAGTTTGTCCCGCTCGGGGTCATGGCTCCGCTGAGCCTGGATGCGGTGTGTTGCCGGGTTGTAGTAGAGCGCCTCCACCGGCATGTCGATGACCTCGACATGCAGCGGCTGCGTACGCCACTCAACGGTGAGCGTCTCACGGACGCCATTCCCGGCCACGACTTCCTTCAGCCGCTCATCGACCCGCGTCTTGTTCTCATCCGCTAGCGGCGGCCGGCCAAAGTCCTTACCCACGTGATCCTCCTAGAATTAAGGGGTAGTTACTGCTGCCGGCCACGCTTCCCACCTCACGGGAGGAAGCGTGGCCCAGATGGCAAGAGGTGACGCCGCCTACTCGACCGACGGCTTCATAGCTTCGCGAATCGTCGCCCGCGACTCCTCGGGAAGCGACCGGTAATCCGCCCAGAACGCCTCCGCCGCGCTGAACTCCCGCTGGTCGCGCTCCATCCAGGAAGAGAGCATCCTGCGGTCCAGGCCGCTGAGCCCCTCGGCGCGCTTCAACATGTCTCCGAGGTCCGCAGTCACCGCGCCGCGCCCGCCTACCCGACAGCGGTTGCATTCGGCCACGAGCTGCGTCTTCTCCGCACCGTCCGGCAGCCGTACCGCCCGGCGGGCGATGTCGATCTGGGCCGACTCATAGGTGCCGGCGTAGATCTCACCTGGCGCGATGCCACACGACCGGCAGAAGTGCCCGTCTCGGGCGAGCACTTCACGCCGCCGGGTCTGAGTGATCGAGGTGCCGGGCCGCGTGCCCTTACCCGGCTGCCACACCGGCTCCCCCTGCTTCACGAAGCGCTGCTCATGCTGGCCGAGGGAAGCGTCCTCACGGTTCGTGTTGATCTGCCAGCCGTGGTCCCGCAGGTCACGTACCCGGCGGTCGGCCTGACTGACCCCTGGGAAGGCCGCCTTCACGTCCTCCTTGGTAAAGACGTTCCCTTCACCCACCACGGTCACCAGCCACAAGCCGGCGCGCTTCATCGTACCGAGCCTCGTGTCCGTCCACGACGGCATCTCCACCACGTACCCCTTACGTCAGGTCTTCTGCGTCCCCACCGAAACCGAGGATCGTTCCGGCATCAGCCAGCACTAGAGACCCTGACCCAAGGCCACCTCCAAAAGCCAGTCGTGACGATGAATTGCGGCACTGCAAGATGTTGCACTGCCGCAATCGACGAAATGCCTATTCAACCGGGGGCGGGCGGAGCAGTATGGAAGGTCTCCGTAAACTTCGAGCATCGGTGGCGAAGGGCTGGCATGACCAAACGACCCGCACGCAGAATCAAGCAACACAGCGGGCCCGCAGGGGGAATCAGGGAGGCGTTCTTCGTCGCCTTCAGCGAGATCGTGGAGGCCGTGGCCGTCCCCCACAAGGTGATCGCGAGCAAGGCGAATGTGGGGCTGTCCAGCATCTCCTGCTACAAGGGGGAGCGCGTACCGGACGAGCCGGGACCTCTGGAGCGCATCTACAAGGTCCTCGAAGAAGAAGCACAGGCACGTGACATGAGGCTGCCGCACTCACTGCCATACCTCCTCGCCCTGCGCACGGCCGCCACGGTCGAGAGAGCTGATCCCGATGCCGCCGCGCAAGTTCTTGCCTCTCTTCTGCGGCGGCGGCCGGCTTCTGAGGCCTGGTTACGGAGTCGCAGAAGGCGCGTGCTGCATGCCCGCAGGAAAGCCGCACGTTTGCCGGTACAGGCCAAGGTGCCGGTCCCCCGGCCGATGGGGGACCGGCACCTTGCTCCTGAGAAGCACGCCGCCGACATCGCCGACTATCTCCACCACGTGGCGGAGGGCCGGTTTCGGCATGCTCAATTCATCGCGTGGATGCTGGGCATGAACCTGGACACGCAGGAGTTCCCACAGACTGTCACCTCGTTCCGCATGGCCGGGGCGGAGGAAGCGATCGAGGCGATGCTCCACGCCGCTGCCGACCGCGAGGACATCCAGGCCCCCATCCGCATCGCCCTGACACTGCTCGACGAGGACCAAGTCGCTGACGCCCAGACCATATTGGGGGCGATCCAAAACCGCTAAGAACCACTGACTCCGTCCGTGCCGGCAAGCGTGGTGTCTCCTGTCTACGCCACGTCAGCCTCCGCCTCGAAGTGCATCTGCGCCCGGTCAAGCGTCTGGCCCGGGTCCCCGCCCTGCGCCTGTAGCCAATGGAGCAGGTCGGTGATCACATCCGTGACCGACTCCTCTAGAACCGCGGAAGTCGGCACGGCAGAACTCGCGCCGGCCACTCGTCGGTACTCCGTAAGAACCAGCGTGGCCCGCCGTACCCGCATGCAGTGGCGGGCCGACTCGATGGAGAGGTCACACCAGACAGCCTTTCCGGTCTCCGTGAGCAGGGTGCCCCACTCCTCACACAGGGAGGCCAGCAGGTGGAGGCCACGCCCGCATTCCGCTTCCCCGCACACGGCACGCAGAGCCGGCACAGTACGGCTCTTGTCGTGTACCTCCACCCGAAGGCAGTCACCTCTCACCTCAAGGACCAGGGCTGCGGAGGCCCCTTCGCCAACGTGCTTAATGACGTTCGTCACCAGTTCGGTCGCGACCAGTTCCGCCTCGTCAGTGAGGTCTCGCGCACCCCACTGCTCCAGGGTGTGCTTCACCTCCTTGCGGAGCTGATGCAGCTCCGCAGCCGCCGCCTCAAACGGCAAGACGCACCGCAGCCGCCTTGCATCCTCTTCGTGAATGGACATGGAGAGGCTCCCTCCAGGCCACGCAGCGCTGCGCCTGCCGCATCCGTACGGCTACACCGCGTAGTGAACTACATCGAGCATGGCACAGAGAACTCTCGCTGTGTAACTTCTCATGGAGACCCTTCGAGTGAATGCACTAGAACGGCAACTCGCCTGCGACATAGCCTGATCCCTGCCCTCAGGGTCGGGCGCCGGGCCGCCAGGGAGGAGCCAGATGTCGCTACGGACCACCACACGCCGACGCCAGCTAGGCGCCATGATGCGAAAGCTCCGCGCCCGCAAGGGCCTGACTCTTGAGGAAGCCGGCGCCCTCGTCGGGGTGTCGAAGGCGACGGTCAGCCGGTATGAGACACAAGCCGGCCCGGTCAAGTGGCTCGTGGTCGACGCCCTTTGCCGCGAGTACGCAGCGACGGACGCCGAGCGCCGCGCGGTTGTGGCACTCGCCAAGGATGTCAGGCAGCAGGGATGGTGGAGATCGTTCACTGACTCGATCCCCGAGAGCATGAACCTCCTGCTCACGCTTGAGGACGAGGCCGTACGTGAGGACCACTTCTCGTGCGTCTACGTCCCCGGCCTCCTGCAGACGCGTGCTTACAGCACCGCCGTCCAGTACGCCAACGAAATGCGGCTCGCTCCAGTGGAGATCGAGCGGCTCGTGGACATCCGCATGAAGCGGCAGGAAATCCTGGAGCGGCCGAATCCCCCTCGGCTGTGGGCCATCCTCGACGAGTCCGTCATCCGTCGCGTCGTGGGTTCCCCCTCAACCATGAGAGGGCAACTCGACCGCCTTCTTGAAGCGAACGAGTCACCCGGCATCACGCTGCAGGTTCTGCCGTTCTCCAAAGGGGCTCACTCTGCCGCGCTCGGGAGCTTCGTGATCATCGGCGGCACCGAGGCAGCGCTGGATGTCGTGTACGTCGACCTCCACACCGGCTCGCTTTTTCTGGAGAAGGACGAGGAACTGGAGCGCTACCGGCTTGCGTTCGACTACCTCCGCGCACAAGCGTTGGACATGGAGACTTCCTCCTCCATGATTCAACGCGTTCGCAAGGAGCTGTAATGCCCGTTGAGCCTCTGTCTCCCTCAGCCCTCTCGTGGTTCAAGTCCTCGTACAGCGGGGGCAACACCACCGAGTGCGTGGAGGCCGCGTTCGTCCCTCCGGGCATCCTTATACGCGACTCCAAGCAGGCGGGTGGACCCCATCTCCTGGTCTCCTCTGCGGCCTGGGCCCGGTTCATCGCGGTTGGCGTGGGCCGTCCCTGACGCCGTTGAGGCAGCGGGGTCTATGTGTGAGATCGGCCTAGGTGTGTAACCCGCCGCATGCACGGCGCACGCCGCGAAACGTACGAGGAGAGGAAGCCCCCTTGCCCTACACCCCCGAAACCGACCAAGACCGCAAGTTCCTCGACCACGCCATCGCCAACTCCCGGCGCGCACTGGAAGACGGCGGCAAGAAACCCTTCGGGGCCGTCCTCGTCGTGGATGGGGACGTCGTGGGGGACGGGACCAACTCCGTCGTCGAGTTGAACGACCCCACCGCGCACGCCGAGGTCATGGCCCTGCGGGACGCCGGGCGGCGGCTCGGGCGGTACTCCTTTGGGGACGGGGTCCTGTACGCGAGCAGTGAGCCCTGCCCCATGTGCCTCGTCGCCTGTTACTGGGCCGGGATTCCGCGCGTCGTCTATGGCGCCACCACCCGGGACGCCGCCCTCAACGGGCACGAGGACCTTCAATTCTATCGCGACGTGGCGTTGCCCAACGCCGAGCGGCGGCTGGTGGACGAGGTGCCCGTCGACGGTGCGCCGCGGTCGGCCGCGGTGGATGTTCTCGCCGCGTGGGCGGCCGCGCGGCCCGGCCCCATGGAGCCGAAGCTCTGAGCCCGCCCCTCGCTCTGCGGTCGCTACACGTTAGCCTCGGCCAGGAGTGAAAGACATCTGGGGCGTATCACCGAGAGGCAGGGCGATCATGGCGAGGATTCCGGGCGCGGTCATGGCGGCGAGCGGGCTGATCGGTGGGTACGGCGTCGCCCGGTTCACCAAGAAGCGGCCCCTCGGCGGGGTCGTGCTCGCCGCCGCCGGGAGCCTCGCCGCGCGGCAGTGGCGGGAGGCCGCCGGGGCGAAGACCGCCGCCGCTCTCAGCGCCGCGTACGTCGCCGGGTTCGCCGGGTCGCATCCGCTCGCCAAGAAGGTGGGCGCCTGGCCGTCCGTGCTCGGGGTCGCCGGTGCCGTCGGCGTCGCCTCGTACCTGTTCGCCGACCGACACCACTGAACCAGCCCGGCAGCGGCTACGTACGTGAGCCCCTGAACGTCGCCCGGTACACCCCCGGCGACACCCCCACCCCCGCCGCGAAGTGCTGCCTCAGCGACGCGCCCGTGCCGAAGCCCGCCTCCGCCGCGATGCGGTCGACCGTGTGGTTCGTGGACTCCAGGAGTTCGCGCGCCCGCTCCACCCTGCGCTGCGTCAGCCACCGCATCGGCGTCAGGCCCGTCTCCTCGCGGAAGCGGCGGCTGAAGGTGCGTACGCTCATCGATTCGACCGCCGCCAGGTCGGCCAGCGTCACGGGGTCGGCGAGGTGTGCCAGGGCCCAGGCGCGGGCGCCCGCCGTCGACGTCAGCCGCGGTTCCGCCAGCGGGCGGCGGATGTACTGGGCCTGGCCGCCCTCCCTGTGGGGCGGTACGACGGTGCGGCGGGCCACCTCCGCCGCGACCGCCGCGCCGTGCTCGGAGCGGATCAGATGCAGGCACAGGTCGATGCCCGCGGCCTCGCCAGCCGAGGTGAGCACCTCGCCCTCGTCGACGTAGAGGACGTCCGCGTCGACCTTCACCGCCGGGAACCTCTGTGCGAAGCGGTCCGACGACAGCCAGTGTGTCGTCGCCCGGCGGCCGTCCAGGAGACCGGCCGCCGCCAGGACGAACGCGCCCGTGCAGATGGACGCCACCCGGCGGCCCTCCCAGGGCGACAGGGCCGAGACCAGCTCCGGGGGCAGGGAGCCCGGTCCCAGGCTCTCGTCGCTCTCGTGCGACGCCGGGACGATCACCGTGTCCGCCGCCGCGACCACGTCGAGGCCGTGCGCCGCGTAGACCGGGAAGTCCGCGTCCGTACGGATCCTGCCGGGCCGCGGGGCGCAGGTGCGGACGTCGTACAGGAGGTCACCGGTCGTCGTCGAACGCGCCGTGCCCAGCAGCTGGTGCACCAGACCGAGCTCCATGGGAAGTACGCCGTCCCTGATCAGGACCGCCACCATGGTCCGTTCCGAGGTCCGCTCCGACGTCCGCTCCGACGTCCGTTCCGACGTCCGCTCCGGCTTCACCGCCATGGCCGGATTCTTGCATGGGCGCCCGATCCGGCCGACGGCGCCCGCCAACGCGGCGCCCGCTAAGGCGTCACCCCGCTCTCCCGTCCCTGCCGCCCCCCGCCGGGCCCCGCCTCCGGCGCCACCATGGACAGCGGCGCCGCGATGTCCTCCAGCGACCGCCTCTCCGCCTTGACCGCGAACGCCGCCGCCACAAGCCCCGCCGCGCACATCAGCCCCGCGCCGATCTGGAAGGCGAGGACCGTGTCGCCGACGACGCCCGACTCGGTCAGCTTGGCGAAGATCAGCGGGCCGCTGATGCCGCCGGCCGCCGTGCCGATCGCGTAGAAGAAGGCGATGGCCATGGCCCGGGTCTCCATCGGGAAGATCTCGGAGACCGTCAGATACGCGCTGCTCGCGCCCGCCGAGGCGAAGAACAGGACGACGCACCAGCACGCCGTGAGCGTCGCCGCGCTCAGCGAGCCCCGGTCGAAGAGCCAGGCCGTGACGAAGAGCAGGACGCCGGAGACGATGTACGTCGACGAGATCATGATCCTGCGGCCCACCGTGTCGAACAGTTTGCCGAGGAAGAGCGGGCCCAGGAAGTTGCCCGCGGCGATGACGGCGAAGTAGTAGCCGGTGCTGCCCGAGGGGATGTCGAAGAACTTGGTCAGGATCGCGCCGAAGCCGAAGGTGATCGCGTTGTACAGGAACGCCTGTCCGATGAAGAGGGACAGGCCGAGGACCGCGCGCTTCGGGTAGTCGCGGAAGACCGTCTTGGCGATCAGGCCGAATCCGATGCTCTTGCGCTGGTGGATGGTGATCTCACCGGCGGGCGGCGGCAGCGGCTTCCCCTTCTCCGCCTCGATCTCCCTCTCCACCGCCGAGACGAGGCCCTCCGCCTCCTCCCCCCGGCCGTGGATGAACTGCCAGCGCGGGCTCTCCGGGACGTGGCGGCGTACGAGGAGGATCACCAGGCCGAGGACGACGCCCATGGCGAAGGTGAGCCGCCAGCCGAGGTCCTTGGGGAAGATGTCGGTGTTGAGCATGACGACGGAGAGCAGCGAGCCGCCGATCGCGCCCAGCCAGTAGCTGCCGTTGATGATGAGGTCGACGCGGCCGCGGTACTTGGACGGGATCAGCTCGTCGATCGCCGAGTTGATGGCCGCGTACTCACCGCCGATGCCGAAGCCCGTCAGGAACCGGAAGAGGAAGAACCACCAGGCGTCGAAGGAGAGCGCCGTGAGGGCGGTGGCGCCGAGGTACACCGCGAGGGTGACCATGAACAGCTTCTTGCGGCCGAACTTGTCGGTGAGCCGGCCGAAGAAGAGCGCCCCGGCGCAGGCGCCCGCCACATACAGGGCCGCCGCGATGCCGGTGACCTGGGCGGAGCTGATCGCCAGGCCGCTGCCCTCCTCGGAGAGGCGGCTCGCGATGTTGCCCACGGTGGTGACTTCGAGCCCGTCCAGGATCCAGACCGTGCCGAGGCCGATGACGATCATCCAGTGCCAGCGGGACCAGGGCAGGCGGTCGAGGCGGGCCGGCACGGCCGTGGTGACGGTGGCCTCGGAGCCCGGACCGGAGCCCGAGCCGGGGCCCGAGCCGGGGCCGGTGCCAGGGCCAGGAGGCGGCGGCGGTGCGGCGGGCGTGGACGACGCGGTCATGCGGGCGGCTCCTTCCGCTGTTCCCACGTCGCCGTACCGCTGCCGACTGGTCGCGCTGCGCGGGCGACGGCCCCCTCAACTCCGAGTGAGCAACTCCAGAGTGCCCGGCAAACGCTTCCTCACGCGCGCCGACCACCGCCGGAAGGCCCCGCGCCGACCACCGCCGGAGGGCCCCGCACCGCCACCGCCGGAAAGCCCCGGGCCACGCCAGGCCAGGCCGACGGCAGCGCGTCCTCACCCCACGAACAGCCGCGACACCGTATAGATCGCCAGCCCCGCCAGAGAGCCGACCACCGTGCCGTTGATCCGGATGAACTGGAGGTCCCGCCCGATGTGCGCCTCGATCTTCTTCGAGGTGTGCTCCGCGTCCCAGCCCGCCACGGTGTCCGTGATCAGGGAGGTGATCTCGTCCCGGTAGGTCGTGACGACGTACACCGCCGCGCCCTCGACCCAGCCGTCCACCTTCTGCTGGAGCCGGCCGTCCTGCGCCATCCGGGCGCCGAGCGAGAGCAGCGAGGCCCGCACACGCATCCGCAGCTCGCTGCGCTCGTCCTCGGCGGCGGCCACGATCATCGATCGTACGGCCGACCAGGCGGAGGCGATGAGGTCCTGCACCTCGCCGCGCCCGAGTACCTCCCGCTTGAGGCGCTCCACGCGCTCCCGCGTGTCCGAGTCGGACTGGAGGTCGGCGGCGAAGTCGGCGAGGAAGCGGTCGACGGCCCCGCGCGCGGGGTGCTCCGGCATGTCCCGCATCTCGGTGACGAAGCGCAGCAATTCCTTGTAGACGCGGTCGCCGACCTTCTTGTCGACGAACCGCGGGGTCCAGCCGGGCGCCCCGCCCTGCACCGCGTCCATCACCGAGTCGGCGTGCTCCACCAGCCAGTCGTGGGCGCGTACGCAGACGAGGTCGACGACCCTGCGGTGGCCGCCGTCGGCGACGATCTTCTCCAGCATCTTCCCGATGCCGGGGGCGATCTCCTGGGCGTCGGCGCGGCGCGTGATGGCCTCGCCGACGACGGCCTGCACGTCGGAGTCGCGCAGGACGGTCAGCGCGCCCCTGAGCGCCGTGGCCAGTTCGGCCGTCACGCGGTCGGCGTGCGCGGGCTGGGCCAGCCAGGTGCCGAGGCGGCCGCCGATGCCCACGGCGTGCAGGCGGCCTCGTACGACGTCGGCGGAGAGGAAGTTCTCCCCCACGAAGTCACCGAGGGAGGCGCCCAGCTGATCCTTCTTGTTCGGGATGATCGCCGTGTGCGGGATGGGCAGGCCGAGCGGGTGCCGGAAGAGCGCCGTCACGGCGAACCAGTCGGCGAGCGCGCCGACCATGCCGGCCTCGGCGGCCGCCGCGACGTACCCCGTCCAGGCGCCGGCTCCGGAGTGCTGTGCCCACTTCGCCAGTACGTAGACGAGCGCGACGAAGACGAGCAGTCCCGTCGCCGTGATCTTCATACGGCGTACTCCGCGCCGCTTCTCCTCGTCGGCGGGGCTGTAGGTGAAGCCACCGGGGGCGACCGGGGTCACCGGAGCCGCCGGGGGCGCGGGGGGTGCCGAGGGTGCTCCCAACGGCCCGCCTTCACCCGATAGGCGGCCATCACCCGATTCAGTCCTTTTCTCCGCATTTGCGCTCTGCACTCACTCCACCTGGCCCGTTCGCCTCGTCCTCATCCGCATGATTCCGCGTCATGTGTTCTCCGTCCCTTCCTCCCTACTCCTGGAACGAACGACAAGTTCCCGGCGTCTCAAAGAGCGGAGGGGGCAGTGTCGGCCGCCTCACGGACCATGCCGCATCATGGGATGATCACACCGGAGCCTCGGGGCTCCCCCTGCCCGAGGAGACAGAGCCCGCATGACCAAGCGACACGGTTATGCCCTTCTCGCCGCGGTCATCGCGGTCATAGTGGTGATTTCCGCCGCCATATACGTCGGCGTCGCCGGCACCGACGACGGCTCGCAGGACACCATCAGCGCGGGTCCGCAGGGCCCCCGCAACTCCGCCGCCCCCGCCTCCTCCGGCACCTGGGTCGGCTCCTGGTCCGCCTCGCCCGCGGGGTACGAACCGGGCACGGAACGCAAGGGGTTCGCAGGCCGCTCCATCCGCAACGTCGTGCACACCAGCGTCGGCGGCGAGAGCGTCCGCATCACCCTGTCGAACCTCTACGGAACCACGCCGCTGAGCATCACCCACGCCTCCGTCGCGCTGGCCTCCGCCTCGAACGACCCGGCCGCGGCCCCCGGCACGCTGCGCCGCCTCACGTTCAACGGCAACACCTCGGTGGTGATCCCGCCGGGCGCCCAGGTGATGAGCGACGGTGCCCGACTGCGGGTCCCGCACGACAGCGACCTGCTGGTGACGACGTACTCGCCGACGCCCTCGGGCCCGGTGACGTACCACCCGCACGCGCGCCAGATCAGCTTCGTCGCCGAGGGCGACCGCACCGAGGACCCCGCGGGCGACGCCTACACCGAGCAGAGCCCCTACTGGCGCTACCTCTCCGCGGTCGACGTGCTGAGCACCGAGACCGACGGCACCGTCGTCGTCTTCGGCGACTCCATCACCGACGGCATCACGTCCACGATGGGCGCCAACCGCCGCTGGACCGACGTCCTCGCCGACCGCCTGCGCGAGGAGTCGGGCGCGCCCCGCTACGGCGTCGTCAACCAGGGCATCAGCGGCAACCGCATCCTGTCCGACGGCAACGGACGGCCCGCCGTCAACCCGTCGGGCCTCTCCCGCTTCGACCGTGACGTACTCGACCGCACGGGCGTGAAGGCCGTGGTCATCGCCCTCGGCGTCAACGACATCCTGCGCAACCCGCACCAGAACGACCCGGACCGCATCGTCGAGGGCCTGCGCGAGCTGACCCGGCAGGCGCACACGCGCGGCCTGCGCGTCGTCGGCGCGACGCTGATGCCGTTCGGCGGCCACCGCGGCTACGAGCCCGCGCTCGAAGCGGTCCGCCAGTCGGTGAACGAGCAGATCCGCTCGGGCCGGGTCTTCGACGAGTTCGTCGACTTCGACCGCGCCCTGCGGGACCCGTACGACCCGCGCACGCTGCGCGAGCAGTACGACTCGGGCGACCACCTGCACCCGTCCGACGCGGGCTACCGCAAGATGGCGGAGACCTTCAACCTCTCGCACCTCAAGGGCTCGGCGGCAGCACAGCTCTGACGGTCCTTCGGCCGCCGCCTGGAGCCCCGCCGGCCCTTACTGCGAGTCCCCGGGGCTGTCCTGCGGCACGTCCGGCGACCCGCCAGGCCCGCCAGGCCCCCGCCCCTCACGCCGCTTCTCGCGCTTGCGCATGTGCAGCTCGTGCCGCTCCTCGTGCCCGATGCGGTGCTGTTCGGCCCGTTCCCACTGCGCCGCACGACGCGCCTCCCGGCGCTCCAGCTTCTCCCGGCGCCGCTCCTCCTTGAGCCGCAGCTTCTCGGCCTTGCGCAGCTTGCGGTCGACGCCGACGCCGCCCATCAGGGCGAAGCCCTTGACGACCACGCGGGGCGAGCCGGGGGTGCCCACACCGGTCGCCTTGTCGTCGAAGCCGCCCATGATCCCCAGGCCGCGCACCACCACGTTCATCTCGGGCGGCACGATGACCTGGAGGCCGCCCATCACGGTGAAGCAGCGGATCTCCACGTCGCGCTCGGTGAAGTACGCCTCGCGCAGGTCGATCTCGCCGCCGCCCCACATCGCGAACGCGGTGAACTGCCGCCCCACGACCCAGCCGCCCTTGCGGCTGAACCCGCTCCAGAAGGCGAAGCCGCCGACCGAGGACGGTTCGCCGTCCACCATCCGCCCCGCCCAGTCGATGGTGGCCGGGGCATCGCTCTCGGGGCTCCCTGGCCGCTTCACCATGGACACCTTGGCGGCCCCGTGCGTGGGCAGGTCGCGGGTGATCGGCTCCAGCTCGCCGTAGGTGCGGGCCTTGTACGTGGCGTCCAGGCGCTCCTCGAACTCCGACATGTCGAGGCGGCCCTCGGCCAGCGCGTCCCGCAGCAGCTCGGCGACCCGCTCACGGTCGGCGTCGGCGGCCCGCAGGTCGGGCAGTTCGGGCCCGGCGGGTCCGTGCGATGTTCCCCCGGAGGATGCAGCGTCACTCATGAGGGGCAGCCTACGAGGTCACCTTGTCCGCGTACATCTTGGCGATGACCGCCTCGATGTCCGGCTCCCTGACCGAGAGATCGACCATGGGGTACCGGTCCGCGATCCGCGCGACAAGGGGAGCCGCCGACTCCGCCGCCGGGAAGGCGAGCCACTGGCGCGGGCCCTCCACCTTCACCACCCGCGCCGACTCGATCTCGATGGGCGGCAGTTCACGCTCCAGGTCCACGACCAGGGTGCGCTCGCTCTCGCCCACCTCGTGCAGGCCGGCCAGCGGACCGTCGTACATCAGGCGCCCGTGGTCGATGACCATCACGCGCTTGCAGAGCTGCTCGATGTCGGTGAGGTCGTGGGTGGTGAGCAGGACCGTGGTGCCGGACTGCGCGTTCAGGTCGCGCAGGAACTCCCGCACCTTCGCCTTGCTGATGACGTCCAGGCCGATCGTCGGCTCGTCCAGGTAGAGCACCTCGGGGTCGTGCAGGAGCGCCGCCGCGATGTCGCCGCGCATCCGCTGGCCGAGCGAGAGCTGGCGCACGGGTACGTCCAGCAGCGCGCCCAGTTCGAGCAGTTCCACGCACCGGTCGAGGTTCTCGCGGTAGCGGGCGTCCGGGATGCGGTACATGCGGTGCATCAGGCGGTACGAGTCGATGAGCGGCAGGTCCCACCAGAGGGTGGTGCGCTGGCCGAAGACCACGCCGATGCGCCGGGCGAGGCGGGTGCGGTCGCGGGACGGGTCGATGCCCGCCACGCGCAGCCGGCCGCCGCTCGGCGTCAGGATCCCCGTCAGCATCTTGATCGTCGTCGACTTGCCCGCGCCGTTCGGCCCGATGTAGCCCACCATCTCACCGCGCGGCACGGTGAAGGAGATGCCGTCGACCGCCCGCACCTCGTGCCGCTCGCGCCGTAGAAAGCCCGTCTTCCTGCGGACGTCGAAGACCTTCTCGACGCCGTCCAGCTCGATGAGGTCGGTTTCCATGAGGCGTCAACTCCCTGTGCTGCGGTACGAACGAAGACCCGTGCGCCAGGCGAGCCCGGCGAGGGCGAGGCAGCCCGCGGCCACCAGCGGCGGCGTGAACGCCGTCCACACCGGCAGGTCGAGCGGATAGGGCCGCCCGAGGACGTACAGGGCGGGCAGCCAGTTCACGAAGGCGAGCGGCAGGACGAACGTGACGCCGCGCACCAGGTCCTTGGCGAAGACGGTCGGCGGGTACTGGAGCAGCGTCGTACCTCCATAGGTGAAGGCGTTCTGCACCTCGGCCGCGTCCCGCGCCACGAACTGGAACGCCGCGCCCGCCACGAACAGCGACCCGAAGATCCCCGCCCCGCCGAGCAGCATCATCGGCACCGTCAGGATCTTCACCACCGTCCAGTCGATGTCCAGGACCACCAGGGCATACGTGAGAACGAGCGCGCCCTGCGTGAGCCGGCCGATCCGGTGCAGCCCGAAGCGGTCGGCGGCGACCTGGGCGATGACCGGGGCGGGCCGCACGAGGAGCGTGTCGAGGGTGCCGTCGCGCACCCGCTTGCCGAGGCGGTCCATGGAGCCCAGCGAGAGGTCGGCGAGGCCGAAGGCGGTGCACGAGGCGCCGTACAGGAAGGCGATCTCGGCCAGCGAGTAGCCGCCGAGCCGGTCCACCTGGGAGAACATCAGCAGGATCGCCGCGAAGTCGAAGGCGGTCACCGCGAAGTTGCCGAGTGCGGTCATCGCGAAGGACAGGCGGTAGGCCATGAGGGAGCGGATCCACATGGCGGAGATCAGCCGATAGGCCCGCAGCCCGTCGCGCACCTGGGCCTGCCGGAAGCGCACCCGGGACAGGTCAGCCACCCTGGACCACCACCCGTCGGGTCGCCACGGCCTGGAGCAGCCGCCCGGCGGTCAGCAGCGCCGCGGCCCAGCCGAGCTGGAAGGCGTACGTACGTATCAGGTCGAGGCCGGTGTGCCGGCCGAGGAACACGTCCGCGGGGACCTGGAGCAGCGCCGACCAGGGCAGCGCGCGGGCGACCTCGCCGAGCGCTCCGGGGAAGACGTTCAGCGGCAGGAGCATCCCGGAGAAGAAGGTGCCCGCGAGCATCGCCACCTGGCTGACGCCCGCGCCGTCCATGGTCCAGAACGCGGAGAGCGCCACCAGGAAGCGCAGCGCGAAGCTGACGAGGGCGCCGAGCAAGACGGCCGTGAGGAACGCGAGCCAGCGCAGCGGATCTTCGGGCAGCGCCAGGTCGAAGACGAGCGCGCCGGCCGCCATCGGCAGGACGCCGCGCCCGAGGAGCTGGAAGAGGGCGCGGCCCAGATCGCTCGCCAGCCACCAGGCCTGGAGGTCGGCGGGCCGGTAGAGGTCGACGGCGATGTCACCGGTGCGGATCCGCTCGATCAGCTCGCCCTCGAAGCCGCCGCCCATCAGCGCCATGACCGTGAGCAGGGCCTGCCCGAGCCAGACGAAGGTGACGGCCTGCGCCTGGTCGTACCCGCCGAGGCCGGGCCGCTCGTCCCAGAGCGCGAGGTAGGTGTAGGCGAGGATCAGCCCGAAGGCGGTGTTGGTGAACACCCCCGCCGCGGTCGCGACCCGGTAAGTGGCGTATCTGCGGAACCCCCCTTCGGCGACGGCGGCGTACAGACGGAACCGTCCTGCGCGCACGTGCATCCCTTTCACAGTGAGCCTCGTCCCGAATCGGGCCAAAGCGCAGGATCGTACTGTGACCGGGATCGCACGCGCCAGGCATTTTCGCCTCGGGGGCGCGTGCCTGGTGCCGACTCCTGTGGCGACAGTGTGCAATGGGGGTTACGAGGCGTACTGGACGTACGACGCTAACCGGGAGTTCCGCAAGACATGAGCGACGAGCCGCAGCAGCAGGGCCCCGCCGGGGACGGTGGCGAGGCCACCGGGACCGGCAAGGCCAAGAAGCCGAAGCGCCCCAAGCGCACGGGCTGGCGGCGGCTCTTCCCGACCTGGCGCATGGTCCTCGGCGGCTTCCTGCTCCTTGCCCTGCTCTGCGTGGGCGCCTTCCTGGCGGGCTACCTGCTGGTGGAGATCCCCCCGGCCAACGCCGCGGCGACCAAGCAGAGCAACGTCTACCTGTACGAGGACGGGACGGAGATCGCGCGCGACGGAAAGGTCAACCGCGAGAACGTCCCGCTGTCCGAAGTCCCCCTGCACGTCCAGCGCGCCGTCCTCGCCGCCGAGGACCGCGACTTCCACAGCGAGTCCGCGGTCGACCCGAAGGCGATGGTCCGCGCGGCCTGGAACACCGTCACCGGCAAGGGCAAGCAGTCCGGCTCCACGATCACCCAGCAGTACGTGAAGAACTACTACCTGGGCCAGGAGCAGACGGTCACCCGCAAGGTGAAGGAGTTCTTCATCTCCATCAAGCTGGACCGCGAGGTGAGCAAGGACGACATCCTCTCCGGCTACCTGAACACCAGCTACTTCGGCCGCAACGCGTACGGCGTGCAGGCCGCCGCCCAGGCGTACTACGGCAAGAACGTCAAGGACCTCTCCACCGCCGAGGGCGCCTACCTCGCGACCCTGCTCAACTCCCCCAACGCGTACGACGTCGCCACGCACCCCGAGAACAAGCAGCGCGCGGCGGGCCGCTGGAACTACGTCCTGGACGGCATGGTCAAGGAGGGCTGGCTCGGCAAGGCGGACCGGGCGAAGGCGAAGTTCCCGATGCCCGACGAGGCCAAGGGCGCGGCGGGCCTGTCCGGGCAGCGCGGCTATGTCGTGAAGGCCGTCGAGGACTACCTCACCACCAACAAGATCATCGATGAGGACACCCTCGCCAAGGGCGGCTACCGCATCACCACCACGCTCCAGAAGGACCGCCAGGACGCGTTCAAGAAGGCCGTCGACGACCAGGTGATGTCGAAGGTCGACAAAGACGCCCGCAAGGTGGACCGCAACGTCCGCGCGGGCGGCGCCTCCATCGACCCGGCCACCGGCAAGGTCGTCGCGATGTACGGCGGCATCGACTACACCAAGCAGTACGTCAACAACGCCACGCGCCGCGACTACCAGGTCGGCTCGACGTTCAAGCCGTTCGTGTTCACCTCGGCGGTGGAGAACGGCTCGGTCACCCAGGACGGCCGCCCCATCACCCCCAACACCGTGTACGACGGCACCAACAAGCGTCCCGTGCAGGGCTGGAGCGGCGGCACGTACGCCCCCGAGAACGAGGACCAGGTCTCCTACGGCGAGACCACCGTCCGCGAGGCCACCGACAAGTCAGTGAACTCGGTGTACGCGCAGATGGCCGTCGACGTCGGCGCCGACAAGGTCAAGGACACCGCGATCGCCCTCGGCGTCCCGAAGACCACCCCCGACCTCACCGCATCGCCCTCCATCGCGCTCGGCCCCTCCACCGCGAGCGTCCTGGACATGACCGAGGCGTACGCGACCCTGGCCAACCACGGCAAGCACGGCACGTACACGATCGTCGAGAAGATCACCAAGGGCGGCGAGGAGGTCGAGCTGCCGGAGCAGACCACCAAGCAGGCCGTCACCCGCGAGGCCGCCGACACCACCACATCCATCCTGCAGAGCGTCGTCCAGGGCGGCACCGGCACCGCCGCCCAGGGCGCGGGACGGCCCGCCGCGGGCAAGACCGGCACCGCCGAGAACGACACGGCGGCCTGGTTCGCCGGCTACACCCCCGACCTCGCCACCGTGGTCGCCGTCATGGGCCAGGACCCCGAGACCGGCGCGCACACCCCGCTGTACGGCGCCCTCGGCGAGACCCGCATCAACGGCGGCGCCTACCCGGCCCGCGTCTGGGCGCAGTTCACCAAGGCCGCCCTGGAGGGCAAGCCGGTCAAGGACTTCGACCTGGAGCTGGAGCAGGGGGCGGACCTCCCGCTGCCGCCCGACCCGACCACCACCGGCGGCACCCTGCCCCCGGAGACCGGCAAGCCCACCGACGGCGGCCCCACCGACGGCGGCACGACGGACGGCGGCACCGACACGGGCGGCGCCACCACCACCGGCGGCGGCACGGACACCGGCGGCGCGACCACCACCGACGGCGGCACGGACACCGGCGGGCCGGCCACCGGCGGCCAGACGGGTGACCAGACCGACGGCGGAGCCACCACGGACGGCGGCGCCACCGACGGCGGAACGGCCGACGGAGGAACCCCGGGCGGCCCGACGGACGGCGGCACCGACGCGGGAGGAGCCACCGACGACGGCGGCGCCTCGGACGGCGGCGCGATCGGCGCCCTGACGGACGACTAGGGCCTGTCTGACAATTCGCGTCGTCGCCCGGAGGGCGGCCTCGCGGCGTCAGGTGCGTGCTCTCGGCGTGCCGGGCGTAGGGCCTCGTACTGGATGTACTTGGCTCTGCGCCCGGTGCGGCGAGAGTGCGTGCATGGCGTCGCGAGGCAGGCGGGAATTGTCAGACAGGCCCTAGCGCCCGCCGCCCCCGGCCCGGGTCAGTGCCCGGAGGTCGCCTTCAGGCCGACCACGGCCACCAGCAGCAAGCAGACGAAGAAGATCCGCGCGGCGGTGACCGGCTCACCCAGGATCACCATGCCGAGCACCGCCGCACCCGCGGCACCGATGCCCACCCATACGCCGTACGCGGTACCGATGGGCAGCGACCTGGCGGCGTACGACAGCAGCAGCATGCTCGCGACGATGCCCGCGCCCGTGAACACACTGGGCCACAGCCGGGTGAATCCGTCGGTGTACTTCATTCCGATCGACCAGCCCACTTCGAGCAGACCGGCGACGATCAACAGAACCCAGGCCATGACAGCACCTCCGACGAGTAGGACACGCGCCGGGCGCGTGTCGCCTGATGGGGGTGCGTCGTCTTTGCGGAAACCCGGTACGGCGCGTCTCGTCGGGGTGCTTCCACCGTAGCAAAGGCATGCGTAAGGGGCTGGTGACAGTGGTCACCAGCCCCTTGCCGAAGGTCCTTGGCGGGCCCGGCTACAGATACAGGCCCGTCGTGTCCTCGGAGCCCTCGAACCGGTCCGCGGCCACGGCGTGCAGATCGCGCTCGCGCATCAGGACGTACGCCACGCCCCGCACCTCGACCTCGGCGCGGTCCTCGGGGTCGTACAGCACCCGGTCGCCCGGCTCTACCGTGCGGACGTTCTGCCCGACGGCGACCACCTCGGCCCAGGCGAGCCTGCGGCCCACGGCCGCGGTCGCGGGGATCAGGATGCCGCCGCCGGAGCGCCGCTCGCCCTCACTGGTGTCCTGCCGCACGAGCACGCGGTCGTGCAGCATCCGGATGGGCAGCTTGTCGTCGTGGTGGGTCTTCTCGCTCACGCCACCGAACCTACCCGCACCGGCACGGTATGCGGCCCTCCGGGGGCAGGTATGCGGCCCTCCGGGTCAGCTGTCGCGGCGCCGCGAGGCCACCACGCACAGCCCGACGAGCCCCACGGCCACCAGGGCGACCGGGACGATCCGCTCGATACGGGGTGAACCGTCCTCCGCGACGAACCGGCCCTTCACGTCCGAGACGAATCGGTTCGCCCCGACGTACGCCCGGCCCAGTGAGTTGTCCACACTGGAGACGACCTTCGCCTTCGCGTCCCCGACGATCGTCTTCGGGTGGACGCGCACCCCGATCTCGTCGAGGGTCTCGGCCAGCTGGTCGCGCCGGCGCTTGATGTCCGCCTCGATCTGCGCAGGGGTCCTGGCATCCGACACCGCGCTGCCTCCAGGTCGTATCGATGATGTGGACGTGATCCGTGACCACAGTCTGTCAGCTTCACGCGCGCCGCACCCCACGGCACCCCTATTACGCTCGACTCCGTCACCACACCTTTTACAGATGCCCACCGCGAGGAGACCGAAGATGAGCGAGCGACTTCAGCCCGGCGACACCGCCCCCGCCTTCACCCTGCCCGACGCCGACGGCAAGGACGTCTCGCTGGCCGACCACAAGGGCCGCAAGGTCATCGTCTACTTCTACCCGGCCGCCCTCACCCCCGGCTGCACCAAGCAGGCCTGCGACTTCACCGACAACCTCGACGTCCTCGCCGCGGCCGGATACGACGTCATCGGCGTGTCGCCGGACAAGCCGGAGAAGCTCGCGAAGTTCCGCGAGCAGGAGAACCTCAAGGTCACGCTGGTCGGCGACCCCTCCAAGGAGACCCTGGAGGCCTACGGCGCCTTCGGCGAGAAGAAGCTCTACGGCAAGACGGTGACCGGCGTCATCCGCTCCACCGTCGTCGTCGACGAACAGGGCAAGGTCGAGCACGCCTTCTACAACGTGAAGGCGACCGGCCACGTCGCCAAGATCATCAGGGACCTCGGCGTCTGACCGACGGCTCCCCCGGTCCCGACACCGGCCCAAACTGTGACAAAGCCCCCCTCGCAGGGGGCTTTCGTTTGCATCGGCTATGACCGAGCAAGTGAGCCGGAGGGGATTTTCGGGGGAGCACGTCCGAAGAACGAAAGGAACCACTCCATGGCGGCCCACGACGAGACCGCGGCCGATACCGAGGCGATCAGACGCCACCGCACACTGTTCCGGGCCGCCAAACGGCGCAAGAACCCGCCGCTGCGCCGCACCGACATCACGGTCACGGACGAAGCCGCGGTCAAGCGGGCGGTCAAGGCCGCCTCGCTCGGCAACGCCATGGAGTGGTTCGACTTCGGCATCTACAGCTACCTCGCCGTCACCATCGGCCACGTCTTCTTCCCTTCCGGGAACGATACGGTCCAGCTGATCTCCTCCTTCGCGACCTTCGCGGTCTCCTTCCTGGTCCGGCCCATCGGCGGCATGGTGTTCGGCCCGATGGGCGACAAGATCGGCCGCAAGAAGGTCCTCGCCCTCACGATGATCATGATGGCCATCGGCACGCTCGCCATCGGCCTGATCCCGTCCTACGCCACGATCGGCTTCTGGGCCCCGGTCCTGCTGATCTTCTTCCGCCTCGTCCAGGGCTTCTCCACGGGCGGTGAGTACGGCGGCGCGTCCACCTTCATCGCCGAGTACGCCCCCGACAAGCGCCGCGGCTACTTCGGCAGCTTCCTGGAGCTCGGCACCCTGGCCGGCTACACCGGCGCCGCCGGCCTGGTCCTGATCCTCAATACCGCGCTCGGCCCGGACACCATGGAGTCGTGGGGCTGGCGCGTGCCGTTCCTGGTCGCGGGCCCGCTGGGCCTCGTCGGCCTCTACCTGCGCCTCAAACTCGACGAGACGCCCGCCTTCCAGAAGCTGGAGGACGCCAGCTTCCACTCGGCGTCCGAAGGCGCCTCCACCGTGGAGACCACGGCCAAGGGCGACCTGGCGAAGATCTTCCGGCGGCACTGGCCGACGCTGATCCTCTGCGTCGCGCTCGTCGGCGCGTACAACGTCACCGACTACATGCTGCTGTCGTACATGCCGACGTACCTCTCCGACGAGCTCGGCTACGACGACTCCCACGGCCTGCTGATCCTCATCGGCACGATGATCGTCCTGATGCTGATCATGAGCCAGGTCGGCAGGCTCTCCGACCGCTTCGGCCGCAAGCCGCTGCTGATGACGGGAATGCTGGGCTTCCTGTTCCTCTCCCTCCCGTCCTTCCTCCTCATCAAGCAGGGCAGCCTGCTCGCGGTCTCGGGCGGCATGCTCCTGCTCGGCCTCTCCCTGGTCTGCCTCCTCGGCACGATGTCGGCGACGCTCCCGGCCCTCTTCCCCACCTCGGTCCGCTACGGCTCCCTCTCCGTGGGCTACAACCTCTCCGCCTCCCTCTTCGGCGGCACGGCTCCCCTGGTGATCACATCCCTGATCAGCGTCACGGGTACGGACATGGTCCCGGCGTACTACTCGATGGCGGCGGCGGTCGTCGGCGTCATCGCGGTGGCCTGCATGAAGGAAACGGCCCAGAAGCCGCTGTCGGGCTCACCGCCGTCGGTGGAGACGAAGGAGGAGGCGGCGGAACTGGTGGAGGCCCAGGCAACGGCCCCGCGGTTCTGACCCTCCCCGCCCCCCGCCCCGGAATGGCCCGCCCCAGCACCAAGTGGGGCGGGCCATTCCGCATTCCGGGCGTGACGGTCCGATTTTCGGTTCGTTAGGCCGTACGGGGCTGCGAACGTGCGGTCGGATGCGGAGGGGAAGATGCCGGTCAGTCCGTACACCAGGGAACGCCTGGAGGAGGCGACGAAGTCGTCGCGGACATTCTCCGAGGCACTCGGCAAGCTGGGAGTGGATCCGAAGAGTCCGACGCGGAGGTACGTGCGTGAACGGATGCGGAGGCTGGGAGTCGATACGTCGCATTTCCAGCGGGAGGCGACTCGGTGGACCAAGGAGCTTCTGGAAACAGCGGTAGCCGCGTCGAGCAGCGTGAACGACGTGCTGCGGTACCTGGGAGTCGAGGTCGTGGGCGGTCATCACACGCACATCAGCCGTCGCATCAAGGCATACGGAATCGATACATCGCACTTTCAGCAGCCGTCCCGGCACGGCATCCCCAAGCAGCGCCGCACACCCGACCAGCTCCTGGTCGAGCAGGACCCGGCGGGCGCCCGGCGTGTCCACAGCGACCGGCTCAGGCAGGCCATGGCCGAACTCGGCGTCGCAGAGCGGTGCGCGATGTGCGGGACGGAACCACTGTGGCGAGGACATCCCCTGCCACTGGAGGTCGACCACATCGATGGCAACTGGCGCAACAACAGGGTCGAGAACCTGCGGCTCCTGTGCCCCAACTGCCACTCGACCACCGACACTTACCGTGGCCGCGGCAAGGGCCGTCAGTCGTGAACGAGCCGGTCCGCTACACGCGGGAGCTGCTGGCAGCGGCCGCGAAGAACTGCTCGACCATGGAGGAGGTCATCGCGTTCGTGGGGGCGCGCCCATACCGGGGTCTGCGCCGCCACCTGTTCAAACGGTTCGACGACTATGGCATCGATGTCTCCCATATGCCGCGCCGTCAAAGAGGCGGGCCATATCCCAAGCCGGCTTCAGACGAGCTGCGGCGGGCCGTTGCCCAGAGCTCGTCGATTGCGCAGACCCTGCGCGCTCTGGGAAGGCCGGACACCAGTCGACGGCGAGCCCTGCTGCCTCAATGGGTCGCGGAGGACGGGCTCGACACATCCCACTTCCTCGGCCAGGCCCACCAGCGGGGCAGGCCAGGGCCGACGCCTGTGAAGACAGCCGCGGATGTACTCGTCAAGCACAGCGGGGCACGCCGCACCAGGACCAACCTGCTGCGTCGAGCCCTGCGCGAGGTCGGCGTCCCCGAGGTCTGCGACGGGTGCGGATCCCCGCCCGAATGGAACGGACGGCCCATGACCCTGGAGATCGACCACATCAACGGCGACTGGAGCGACGACCGGCGCGAGAATCTGCGGCTGTTATGCCCCAACTGCCATGCCATCACCGACACCTGGTGCAGGGGTGGAAACCGGCGCCGCCCGTAGTGCAGTACAGGGACATCGGTACCATGGGCAGGTACGCGGCCGTTGCTGAATGGTATAAGCAGAGGTTTTAGGTGCCTCGGGGCATTTGCCCATGTGGGTTCGACTCCCATCGGCCGCACATGACAAAGGGGCCGTCCGCTGCGGACGGCCCCTTTGCGTTCCTCAGCCCAACAACTCCCGCACCACCGGCACCAACCCCCGGAACGCCTTGCCGCGATGGCTGATCGCGTTCTTCTCCTCCGCCGTCAGTTCCGCGCACGTGCGCGTCTCGCCCTCCGGTTGGAGGATCGGGTCGTAGCCGAAGCCGCCCGAGCCCGACGGGGCAGCGCGCAGGGTGCCGCGCAGTTGGCCCTCCACCACCCGTTCCGTGCCGTCCGGCAGGGCCAGGGCCGCCGCGCAGGCGAAGTGGGCGGCGCGGTGTTCCGGGGCGATGTCGGACAGCTGGGCCAGGAGGAGGGACAGGTTCGCGGTGTCGTCTCCGTGGCGGCCCGCCCAGCGGGCGGAGAAGATGCCGGGGGCGCCGCCGAGGACGTCGACGCAGAGGCCGGAGTCGTCGGCCACGGCGGGCAGACCCGTGGCCTGGGCGAGGGCGTGCGCCTTGAGCAGGGCGTTCTCGGCGAAGGTGACGCCGGTTTCCTTGACGTCGGGGATCTCGGGGTAGGCGTCCGCGCCGACGAGCTCATGGGTGAGGCCTGCGTCGGCGAGGATCGCCCTCAGTTCCGTGATCTTGCCGTTGTTGCGGGTGGCGAGGATGAGGCGGGTCATGCCCCCAGTATCCAAGTAGGCATCCAGGAGGCACGGCGGGTCCGCTACGGCGTGCAGACCTTCGTCAGTTCGCCCGCCGCGTCGGTGACGGGACCCACGTCAGGGGTGCCGTCACCGCTCTTGATGGCCTCGCGGACGTTGTCGACGGCCTTGTCGAGGTCGTCGACCGCCTTGTTCACGTCGGTGTCGTCGGTCTTGTCGCTGATCTTGTCGAGGTTCTTGCCGATGTCGTCGAGGGCCCGGTCGGCCTCGGCGGGGTTGTCGGCGGCGTTCTCGACGGCCTGCTGGAGGTCGGTGACGCTGTCGGCGATGGTGTCGGCGGTCTGGACGCAGTCCAGGGCCTTTTCGACGGCGCTGCAGCCGACGAGGCCGACACCGGCCGGTACGGCGATCAGTACGGCGGCGACGGTGGTGGCGATACGACGGTGGCGCGCGGCCATGGTTCGGTCCCTCCCCAAGGTGCGTACGGGCGCACGGTGGTGCCCGTGCGCCCGTACTCGTGACTACTTGTAACAACGCCCGTCAGGGGGTCGTTGGTTGCGTGCGCGGCGAAGGTCACCGCCGCGTGATCGTCACCGTGTCGCTTCGAGCGCCTCGCGCTGGAGGGCGGCGAGGTCCTCGCAGCCGCCGACGGCGAGGTCGAGGAGCGCGTTGAGCTCCTTGCGGTCGAAGGGCTCGGCCTCGGCGGTGCCCTGGACCTCGACGAAGCGGCCGTCGCCGGTGCAGACGACGTTCATGTCGGTCTCGGCCCGCACGTCCTCCTCGTAGCAGAGGTCGAGGAGGGGGACGCCGCCGACGATGCCGACGGAGACGGCCGAGACGGTGTCGGTGAGGGGCTTGCGGCCTGCCTTGACGAGCTTCTTGCCCTGGGCCCAGGCGACGGCGTCGGCGAGGGCGACGTAGGCGCCGGTGATGGCGGCGGTGCGGGTGCCGCCGTCGGCCTGGAGGACGTCGCAGTCGAGGACGATGGTGTTCTCGCCGAGTGACTTGTAGTCGATGACGGCGCGCAGGCTGCGGCCGATGAGGCGGGAGATCTCGTGGGTGCGGCCGCCGATCTTGCCGCGGACGGCTTCGCGGTCGCCGCGGGTGTTGGTGGAGCGGGGCAGCATCGAGTACTCGGCGGTGACCCAGCCCTCGCCGCTGCCCTTGCGCCAGCGCGGGACGCCCTCGGTGACGGAGGCGGTGCAGAAGACTTTGGTGTCGCCGAAGGAGATGAGGACGGAGCCCTCGGCGTGCTTGCTCCAGCCGCGTTCGATGGTGATGGGGCGGAGTTGCTGGGGGGTGCGGCCGTCGATGCGGGGGGCGGGCGTAGAGGACATGGGCTGAGCCTATCGGGACATGGGTGAGGGCCTTCCCCGGTCAGGGGAAGGCCCTCGTCCGTGAAGCCGTGAAGCCGTGCGGCCCTGCGGCCGTGCGGTTCAGGAACTCACATCATGTCTTCGATGTCCGCGGCGATCGGGTCGGCGTCGGTGCCGATGACGACCTGGATCGCGGTGCCCATCTTGACGACGCCGTGGGCGCCGGCGGCCTTCAGCGCGGCGTCGTCGACGAGGCTCGGGTCGTTGACCTCGGTGCGGAGGCGGGTGATGCAGCCCTCGACCTCTTCGATGTTGTCGATGCCGCCGAGCCCGGCGACGATCTTCTCAGCCTTGCTGGCCATGTGTTTCTCCCTGGTTCCAAAGGACGCGGCCCTCAGCGCGCCGCGGGTCCGCCATGTCACGTTAACGCACGGTTGGACCATCTTCGCGGGCGGTTACGGCACGCGTGCCCAATGATGACGATCAAGGTGTCGCCTCATGCCGGTTCCCGTCGAGGCGGCGCTCTCACCCGTTCTCAACTGGTCTACACCAGTTTTCGACGACCGCCAAACCAGGCCTGTCCCGGGAGGACGCCGATGAGTTCCGACGCTGCCGCGGCCCCGCGGAAGAAGCCAAGGAAGAAGTGGTGGAACGGCCTGTTCCAGGGCTTGCAGAAGATGGGCCGCAGCCTCCAGCTCCCCATCGCGGTCCTGCCGGCCGCCGGCATCCTCAACCGTCTCGGCCAGCCGGACGTCTTCGGCGACGACGGGCTCGGCTGGACGAACGTCGCCAAGGTCTTCGCGGCGGCGGGCGGTTCCCTGCTCGACTCCTCGCTCGGCCTGCCGCTGCTGTTCTGCATCGGCGTCGCGATCGGCATGGCGAAGAAGTCGGACGGCTCCACGGCGCTCGCCGCGGTCGCGGGCTTCCTCGTCTACTACGCGGTGCTCCGCGCCTTCCCCGACGACTGCCCCACCGACACCACCTTCTCCGCCGCCGGGATGTGGGGCGGCGTCTGCGTCGCGGAGGACGGGACGGTCGCGCAGGCGGCGTACCAGAATCCCGGGGTGTTCGGCGGCATCGTGATGGGGCTGCTGGCCGCGTGGTTCTGGCAGCGCTACCACCGCGTGAAGCTGGTCGACTGGCTCGGCTTCTTCAACGGCCGCCGCTTGGTGCCGATCATCATGGCCTTCGTCGGGCTGGTCTTCGCGGGCCTGTGCGTCTGGATCTGGCCGCCGATCGGTGACGCGCTGACGAGCTTCTCGAAGTGGCTGGTGGATCTGGGCTGGCTGGGCTCCGGCATCTTCGGCGTCGCGAACCGCGCGCTGCTCACGGTCGGCCTGCACCAGTTCCTGAATACGTTCGTGTGGTTCCAGTTCGGTGACTACACGAAGCCGGACGGCACGATGGTGCACGGTGACATCAACCGGTTCCTCGCGGGTGACCCGTCCGCGGGCCAGTTCACCTCGGGGTTCTTCCCGATCATGATGTTCGCGCTGCCGGCGGCGGCGCTGGCGATCACGCACTGCGCGCGGCCGGAGCGGCGCAAGGTGGTCGGCGGCATGATGCTGTCGGTCGGTCTGACGTCGTTCGTCACGGGCATCACCGAGCCGATCGAGTACTCGTTCCTCTTCATCGCCCCGCTGCTGTACGCGCTGCACGCGGTGCTCACCGGTGTCTCGATGGCGGTGACGTGGGCGCTGGGCGTGAAGGACGGCTTCAGCTTCTCGGCGGGGCTGATCGACTACGTCATCAACTGGAGCCTGGCGACGAAGCCGTGGCTGATCCTGCTGATCGGTCTGGGCTTCGGGGTCGTGTACTACTTCGTGTTCCGCTTCGTGATCGTGAAGTTCGATCTGGCGACGCCGGGGCGGGAGCCGGAGGAGGAGGCGGAGGCGTTGGACCGGGAGCAGACGAAGGCGTGACTCCGCGGCACGGGTAGCGCCCGGGCCCCTCCGCAAGGCCCTCGGACCTCGGGTCCGGGGGCCTTTCGTCGGCCTTTTCCGGATATGGCCCAGCACACAGGAATCACAGGTTCCTTATGTCACCTTCACCGTGCTACAACAGGTCTACACCAGTGAGTGGTGTAGACCACCTGGATGCTGTCCACCCCCAACTGTCCCCGACAGCACCCGCACATGGAGGAAGACATGAGTACGGCCACCGCCAAGGCGGCGCCCGCGAAGAAGCGGGGCTCCGGCCTGTTCCAGGGCTTGCAGAAGGTGGGCCGCAGTCTCCAGCTGCCCATCGCCGTCCTGCCCGCCGCCGGCATCATGGTGCGGCTCGGTCAGGATGACGTCTTCGGCAAGGACGGCCTCGGCTGGGACAAGGTCGCCGCGGTCTTCAACAACGCCGGCGGTGCGATCACCGGCTCGCTGCCGCTCCTCTTCTGCATCGGTGTGGCCATCGGCTTCGCCAAGAAGGCGGACGGCTCCACCGCGCTCGCCGCCGTCGTCGGCTTCCTCGTCTACAGCAAGGTACTCGAGGCCTTCCCGGTCACCGAAGCGGTGGTCAAGAAGGGCGAGGACGCTCCGGCCGTCTACAACAATCCAGGTGTCCTCGGCGGCATCATCATGGGCCTGCTGGCCGCGATGCTGTGGCAGAAGTACCACCGCACCAAGCTGGTCGACTGGCTCGGCTTCTTCAACGGCCGCCGTCTCGTCCCGATCATCATGGCCTTCGTCGGCATCCTCGTCGGCGTCTTCTTCGGTCTGGTCTGGGAGCCCATCGGTCACGGCATCGAGAACTTCGCCGAGTGGATGACCGGTCTCGGCGCCGGTGGCTCCGCGCTCTTCGGCGGCATCAACCGCGCGCTGATCCCGATCGGCATGCACCAGTTCGTCAACACCATCGCCTGGTTCCAGCTCGGCTCCTTCAACGACGGCGGCGAGATCGTCCACGGCGACATCGCCCGCTTCCTGGCCGGTGACCCGTCCGCCGGTATGTACATGTCGGGCTTCTTCCCGATCATGATGTTCGGCCTCCCGGCCGCCGCGATCGCCATCGCCCACTGCGCGCGCCCCGAGCGCCGCAAGGTCGTGATGGGCATGATGATCTCGCTGGCGCTGACGTCGTTCGTGACCGGTGTGACCGAGCCGATCGAGTTCACCTTCATGTTCATCGCCCCGGTCCTCTACGCGCTCCACATCGTGCTGACGGCCGTCTCGATGGCGGTGACCTGGGCGCTCGGGGTGCACGCCGGCTTCAACTTCTCCGCCGGCTTCATCGACTACGCGCTGAACTGGAGCCTCGCGACCAAGCCGTGGCTGATCATCCCGATCGGTCTGGTCTTCGCGGCGCTGTACTACTTCGTCTTCCGGTTCGCGATCCTCAAGTTCAACCTCACCACCCCGGGCCGTGAGCCCGAGGAGGAGATCGAGGACCTCACCAAGGCGTAGCCCTCACCCCGCTCACGTCGAAGGCCCCGGAACCGGTTCGGTTCCGGGGCCTTCGTCGTGCGTCGGCGGGATCAGACCTCGTACGTCACTCCAGCCGCCGCCAGGTCCGCCGGCCCCCCGTACACCGCCCGCGCGTCCGCGAGGTTCACCCGCGGGTCCGTCCACGGCGGGATGTGCGTGAGCAGCAACCTTCCTGCACCGGCGCGCTGCGCGCACTCGCCCGCCTCACGGCCGTTCAGGTGCAGGTCGGGGATGTTCTCCTTGCCGTGTGTGAACGCCGCCTCGCACAGGAACAGGTCCGTCCCCGCGGCGAGTTCGTCCAGGCTGTCGCAGCTGCCGGTGTCGCCGGAGTACGTGAGGGACCTGCCGCCGTGCTCGACGCGGATGGCGTACGCCTCGACGGGGTGGCGCACCTTCTCCGTACGCACCGAGAACGGGCCGATCTCGAACGACGCCGGCTTGACCGTGTGGAAGTCGAAGACCTCGCTCATCGAGGAGGCCGATGGCGTGTCGGCGTACGCGGTGGTGAGCCGCTGCTCGGTGCCCTCGGGGCCGAAGACCGGGATGGGTGCGCAGCGGCCGCCCTCGTGCCGGTAGTAGCGCGCCACGAAGTACGCGCACATGTCGATGCAGTGATCGGCGTGCAGATGGCTGAGGAAGATCGCGTCGAGGTCGTACAGACCGATGTGGCGCTGCAACTCGCCGAGGGCGCCATTACCCATGTCGAGCAGCAACCGGAAGCCGTCGGCCTCGACGAGGTAGCTCGAACAGGCCGACTCCGCGGACGGAAACGACCCCGAGCAGCCGACGACGGTGAGCTTCATGAAGCTGGAACCTCCGCGCTGGCGAAAGAGCTGGGGGGTGGGTGTGCGGTCCGTCGAGCGTAAGGCGCAAAAGGCCTGGTCGCTCCTCCGTCACGGGCCGTTGTGGGGGAACTCACCTGCGCTGTCACCGGTTCGGGGGGCGTGCGGGGCGGGCGTGCGGGCCGGGGGTTCAGTGGCGGGCGGTACGGGTGGCGCACCGGTACCGTCGTGCGTATGGACACGTCCTGGTGGCTCGCGCTGGCCGCCGTGGTGGTACTCGCGCTGGTCGTCGCGCTGGTGGACGGCTGGGGGCGCGGGCCCCGGCGGCCCGGCACCCGTCCGCCGGGCGCCCCGCCCGGGAAGCGGCCGCCGCGGGGGCCCCGGCGGCGGCTTCCCGTCCCGCGGCCCGCGGAGATCTGGTGGGCGCGGGTGCCTTATGAGGACGGGCCCGGCGGCAAGGACCGGCCGTGCCTGGTCCTGTCGGTGCGCGGGGAGCGGGCGCGCGTCGCGAAGATCACCAGCAAGTACCACGAGGAGCGGGCGGGCGTGATTCCGCTGCCGCCGGGCGCGGTCGGTGACGCGCATGGCCGTCCCAGCTTCCTGGAGACCGATGAGCTGCGGGACGTACCGCTGTGGGAGTTCCGGCGCAGGGCCGGGGTGGTGGATCCGGTGCTGTGGGACCAGGTGAAGTATCTGGCGGGGTGAGCGTCGCCGGGCGGCCTCGGCCGCCGCTGCCCGGGTCGGGGAACGCCGCTGCCCGGGTCGGGGAACCGGCCCGGGCAGCGGTCTTCGCGCGGCGGCTAGGGCCTGTCTGACAATTCGCGTCGCGTCGCCCGGAGGGCAGGCGGGCATGGTCAGACAGGCCCTAGGCCCAGAGCTGGCCCTGGAGTGTCTCGATGGCCGCCTCGGTGGTCGGGGCGGTGTAGACGCCGGTCGACAGGTACTTCCAGCCGCCGTCGGCGACGACGAAGACGATGTCGGCCTGCTCGCCCGCCGCCACCGCCTTCTTGCCGACGCCGATCGCGGCGTGCAGCGCGGCGCCGGTGGAGACGCCCGCGAAGATGCCCTCCTCCTTGAGCAGTTCCCGGGTGCGGGTCACCGCGTCGGCCGAGCCGACGGAGAAGCGGCTGGTCAGGACGGAGGCGTCGTACAGCTCGGGGACGAAGCCCTCGTCGAGGTTGCGCAGGCCGTAGACGAGGTCGTCGTAGCGCGGCTCGGCGGCGATGATCTTGATGTCCGGCTTCTGTTCGCGCAGGTAGCGGCCGACGCCCATGAGGGTGCCGGTGGTGCCGAGGCCCGCCACGAAGTGGGTGACGGAGGGCAGGTCCGTGAGGATCTCCGGGCCCGTCGTGGCGTAGTGGGCGCCCGCGTTGTCGGGGTTGCCGTACTGGTAGAGCATCACCCAGTCCGGGTGCTCCGCGGCCAGTTCCTTGGCGACGCGGACGGCGGTGTTAGAGCCGCCTGCCGCCGGGGAGGAGATGATCTCGGCGCCCCACATGGCGAGCAGGTCGCGCCGCTCCTGGGAGGTGTTCTCCGGCATGACGCACACGATGCGGTAGCCCTTGAGCTTGGCCGCCATGGCGAGCGAGATGCCGGTGTTGCCGGAGGTCGGCTCCAGGATCGTGCAGCCGGGCGTCAGCCGGCCGTCCTTCTCGGCCTGTTCGACCATGTGCAGCGCCGGCCGGTCCTTGATGGAGCCGGTCGGGTTGCGGTCCTCCAGCTTGGCCCAGATGCGGACCTGGTCGGAGGGGGACAGGCGCGGCAGGCGGACGAGCGGCGTGTTGCCGACGGCGGCGAGCGGGGAGTCGTAGCGAGGCATCCGGGATCGGGCCTAGACCATGCCGCCGGCGACGGCCGGCAGGATCGTGACGCTGTCGCCGTCGTTGAGCTTCGTGGAGATGCCGTCGAGGAAGCGGACGTCCTCGTCGTTGAGGTACACGTTCACGAAGCGGCGCAGCTTGTCGCCGTCCACGATGCGCTCGGCGATTCCCGCGTGCCGCGAGTCGAGGTCGCCGAAGAGCTCGGCGAGGGTGTCGCCGCTGCCCTGGACGGCCTTCTCGCCGTCGGTGTAGCTGCGGAGGATGGTGGGGATGCGGACCTCGATGGCCATGGCTGAGGGCTCCTGTCGGGAGAGTTCAGGTGAAGGGGCGCGCGGCGGTCCGGTCGTTGTCGTGCACCGGTGTGCGCGGTCGTACGCGGTTGAGGCGCCGCGGCCCGTTTCCGGCCGTACGGCGGCAGGGGTCAGCGCGAACAGATGGCGCTGTTGAGCCTGCACAGGTCGACGTGCAGACGCGCCACGAGCAGCATGCCCGGCATCTTGTCGCTCACGTCGTGGGAAACCATGCGCTCATCGTATCGATTCCCGGTCCGGGTTCTGGAATGTGATCTCACATGATGGATGGTTTCCGTCCACCGGCTGGATGTCGGCTGATGTCGGACGGCTGTCACCTGGGCGCGGGGAGGTAGGTGACCGTCGGCGACCCGGTCGCGGGGTGCACCGCTACCTCCGCCGTCACGCCGTACACCTCGGCGAGGAGATCGCTGGTCAGGATCTCCTCGGGGGTGCCGGAGGCGATCAGCGTGCCGGCGCGCAGGACGTGCAGGCGGTCGCAGTAGTACGCCGCGAGGTTCAGGTCGTGCAGGGCGAGGAGATTGGTCGTGCCGAGGCCGCCGACCAGGCCGAGGATCTCCAGCTGGTAGCGGATGTCGAGGTGGTTGGTCGGCTCGTCGAGAACGAGGACCGTGGGTCGCTGCACCAACGCGCGTGCCACCAGGGCGCGTTGGCGTTCGCCGCCGGAGAGCGCGGCGAAGGAGCGGTCGGCGACGGCCTCGGCGCCGACGCGCGCCAGGGCGGCCCCCACCAGCTCCTCGTCCCGCGCGGTGTCCCCCTCCCAGAAGCGTTTGTGCGGGGAGCGGCCCATCGCGACGACCTGCCGCACGGTGAGATCGAAGCCCGCCTGGCCGTCCTGCGGCACGGTGGCGACGCGCCGCGAGCGGGCCTTGGCGCCGAGCGCCGTCAGGTCGTCCCCGTCGAGCAGGACGCGGCCCGCGGTCGGGGTGAGCGCGCCGTACACGCAGCGCAGCAGGGTCGTCTTGCCGCTGCCGTTGGGCCCCACGATGCCGACCGTCTCGCCGTCGGCGACGGTCAGTGAGACGCCGTCGAGCAGACGGGCGCCGCCGGGGGTGGTGTAGCCGAGGTTCTCGGTGCGCAGCTTCACGCGGGCGCCCCTTCGTGCGTACGGCTCCTGTGCAGCAGCCACAGGAAGAACGGGCCGCCGGTGAGGGCGGTGAGGACGCCGACCGGGATGTCCTGGGGCGCCGCGAGCGTGCGTGCGGCGAGGTCGGCGGCGACCAGGAAGACCGCACCCATCAGCGCCACCACCGGGAGCAGGGTGCGGTGGGCGGCGCCGACCAGCATGCGGGCGGCGTGCGGCACCATCAGGCCGACGAAGCCGATGGCCCCGCTGTACGCGACGAGGACGCCGGTCAGGAGCGAGGCGAGGACGAAGACGGCGGCGCGGAAGCGGGCGGTGTCCAGGCCGAGGACGGTGGCGCCCTCCTCGCCGACGAGCAGCAGGTCCAGCGGGCGGGCCAGCGCCACCAGGAAGGCGGTGCCCACGGCCAGGACGGCGCAGGGCAGGGCGAGCATGTCCCAGCGGGCGCCGCCGAGGCCGCCGAGCGTCCAGTACAGGACTTCCTTGAGGTGGTCGGCGCTGTCGGCGGTGACGAGGATGAGGCTGGTCAGGGCGGTGAGCACGTACGAGACGGCGACGCCGGCGAGGATCAGCCGCCCGGTGGCGAAGCCTCCGCCACCGCTTCGGGCCAGGGCGTAGACGAGGACGAGCGCGAGCAGCGCGCCCGCGAAGGAGGCCGCGGGGATGGTGACGGCGGTGCTGAGGGCGGCGCCCAGGCCGAAGACACCGCCGAGGACGATCGCGCTGACGGCGCCGACGGAGGCGCCCGAGGAGACGCCGAGGAGGAAGGGGTCGGCGAGGGGGTTGCGTACCAGTGCCTGGAGGACGGTGCCGATGACCGCGAGGCCGGCGCCGACGGCCGCGCCGAGCAGGACTCGGGGCAGGCGGACGTCCAGCACGATCGTGCGGAACGGAGAGGGTTCCGCACCGCCGGTGAGGATGTCCAGGACCTGGCTCGGCGGGATGCGTACGGAGCCCAGGGCGAGGCCGGCGACGGTCGCTGCCGCGAGGGCCGCGGTGAGTGCCGTCAGGATCAAGAGGCGCCGCCCCTTCGACCCCCGCCGATCGCCCTCCGGGCTCGTCCTCAAACGCCGGACGGGCTGGGATGTGCCGCCCCCGGGCCGGATCTCCAGGGCGCTCACAGCTGGCCCGCCAGCTTCCTCACCGCCTCCGGCGCTCGTACCCCCGTGACCACGTCCGACAGCCGCAGCACCGCGAAGCGCTCGTGCTTGACGGCGGGGACGTCCGCGAGGGCCGGGTCGTCGAGGAGGCGCTTCTTCTTCTGGGCGACGGTCGTGGCGCCGTAGTCGAGGATGAGGATGGCCTCGGGGCGGCGCTCGACGACCTTCTCCCAGGACGCGTCGCTGAAGGCCTTGTCGACGTCGGCGAAGACGTTGCGGCCGCCCGCCCGCTCGATGATGTCGTTGCCGATGCCGCGGCCGCCCGCCGTGAACGCGGTCTTGTCACCGCTGTCGTAGACGAAGACGGAGACCGGCTTCCCGCTCTGCGAATTCTTCGAGTTCTGCGAGTTCTTCGACTTCTTCGCGGTGGCGGCCAGTTCGCGCTTCGCCCCGCTCACCCACTTCTCGGCGCGCTCACGCACCCCGAAGGTGGCACCGACCTCCCGCACCTCGCGGTACACGTCGTCCATGGTGACCGCCCGCTTCGCGCAGCCCTCGACGTTGAGGCGGCTCTTGATCCCGGACTTGGCGAGCGCGGAGCGGCTGCGGCCGTCGCCGGCGAGGAAGGCGCTGGCGTAGCCGCCGTAGACGAAGTCGGGGTCGGCGGAGAGCAGCTTCTCGTAGGAGGGGTACTCCTCGGCGAGCACGGGGAGGGATTCGTACGCCTTCTCGTACTTCGGCAGGACCTTGTCGTCGAGGTAGGCGGTGCCCGCCAGGCGGTCCTTGAGGCCGAGTTCCAGCATCACTTCGGTGGCGTGCTGGTTCATGGTGACGGCGCGCTCGGGCGGTGCGTCGTACGTCGTCCTCACACCGCAGTTGGTGACGGTGTACGGGAAGCCGGGGGCCTTGGCGGCGGGCTTGCCCGAGCTGTCGCCGGACGAGGTGGAGCACGCGGCGAGCGGGACGAGCAGGGCCGCGGCGGTGAGCACGCGAAGGGCGCGGGACATGACGTACTGCCTCCTCCAGGGGATTTCCGCGTCCCCTGCGTTGCGTGGAGGAAGGCGGCAGGTCAGTACCTGACTCCCCCGCCGGGTGGGGGGCGGGGTCACAGTGGCGGGACCGTGCCGGGTTCGCACCGGCTTCCTGGGTCCTGCCGCCCTCGTGGGTAAAGATCAGTATGCCTGTACGACCTTTACCTCTTCCTCGGTGACCTCCCCGTCCACGATCCGGTACGAGCGGAACTGGAAGGGGCCCGCGTCGTCGGTGTCCGCGGTGGAGACCAGGACGTAGTGGGCGCCGGGTTCGTTGGCGTACGTGATGTCGGTGCGGGAGGGGTACGCCTCGGTCGCGGTGTGCGAGTGGTAGATGACCACGGGCTCCTCGTCGCGGTCGTCCATCTCGCGGTAGAGCTTGAGCAGGTCACCCGAGTCGAACTCGTAGAACGTGGGCGAGCGCGCGGCGTTGAGCATCGGGATGAAGCGCTCGGGGCGGCCGGTGCCCGCCGGACCCGCGACCACGCCGCACGCCTCGTCGGGGTGGTCCTGGCGCGCGTGCGCGACGATCTGGTCGTGGAGGGCCTGGGTGATGGTCAGCATGGCGCCAGGATAAGCAGAGGGCCCGCGCCGTACCGAAGTGTGGTACGGGCGGGCCCGAATGCTGGACAGAGGCCTTGGGGAGCCGGTCAGTCCTTGGAGAGGCGGTCGCCGGAGGCCTCCTCGCGGAGGCCGATCTTCCGCTTGTTGAAGGCCGCCGCCTGCGGGTTGCGGCTCTTGAGGACCAGGTAGGAGACGCCGAGGATCGCGGCCCAGACCGGAGCGGCGTACAGGGAGATCCGCGCGTCCTTGTCGACGCCCATCATCACGATGACCATGCCGATGAAGAGCAGCGCGAACCAGCTGGTGTACGGGGCGCCCGGGGCCCGGAAGGTGGACTGCGGCAGCTCGCCGCGGTCGGCCTTGCGGCGGTAGCGGATCTGGCAGGCCAGGATCATGATCCAGGCCCACATGCCGGAGATGGTCGCGAAGGAGACGACGTAGTTGAACGCCTCGCCCGGCCACTGGTAGTTGATCCAGACGCCGAACATCATGAACCCGGCGGAGACCGTGGTGCCGACCAGCGGCAGGCCGTTCTTGGTGAGCTTGGTGAAGAACTTCGGGCCCTGGCCGTTGAGCGCCAGGTCACGCAGCATGCGGCCGGTGGAGTACATGCCGGAGTTGCAGGAGGAGAGCGCGGCGGTGAGGACCACGAAGTTCACGATCGCGGCGCCGACGCCGAGACCCATCTCCTCGAAGGCGGCGACGAACGGCGAGACGCCGGGCTTGAAGGTGGTCCACGGGACGACCGACAGGATCATGATCAGCGCGCCGACGTAGAAGACGGCGATGCGCCACGGCACGGTGTTGATGGCCTTGGGCAGGACGGTCTTCGGGTCCTTGGACTCGCCCGCGGTGACACCGACCAGTTCGACGGCGAGGAAGGCGAACATCACGATCTGGAGCGTCATCAGCGTGGAGCCGATGCCGTTGGGGAAGAAACCGCCCTGGTTCCACAGGTGGGCCACGGTCGCGGTGTCACCGGCGTCGGAGAAGCCGATGGTGAGGATGCCGATACAGATCAGGATCATGCCGATGATGGCGGTGACCTTGACCATCGAGAACCAGAACTCCAGCTCGCCGAAGAGCTTCACGGAGATGAGGTTCGCGCCGTACAGGATGACCGTGAAGACGAGCGCGTACGCCCATTGTGGAACGGATCCGTGTGTCCAGTACTGCATGTACTGGGCGGCGGCGGTGACTTCGGTGATGCCGGTGACGACCCAGAAGAGCCAGTACGTCCAGCCGGTCACGAAGCCGAAGAACGGGCCCATGAATTCGCGCGCGTACTCCGAGAAGGAGCCCGACACGGGGCGGTACATGAGCAGCTCGCCGAGCGCCCGCATGATGAAGAAGATGACGAGGCCCGCGATGGCGTACGCCAGGATGAGGCTGGGGCCGGCCTTGTGGATGGCCTTGCCCGCGCCGAGGAACAGGCCGGTGCCGATGGCACCGCCGATCGCGATCATCTGGATCTGCCGGGCTCCCAGACCGCGCTGGTAGCCCTCGCCCTCGCCGGACGGGCCGCCCGCGGCCTGCACGGCACCATTGCCGTCGTGCCCGTCGTACTGCTCTTCGACCTGCACTGAGGTCATGGTGACGCCTTTCTCCATGTTGATCCGCGCCCGCGTATCGCGTTGATGGCTGCGGATCAGGTCCTGATCCCCCCGGATATGTATGGAGTGCTACCGGCGGTCTGCCGGCCAGAGCGCCCTCGATGACATGGGTGGCGTCAACGAGCGGTCGTGAAGATTTATCACGACGGCAACAGTGAGGGAATCAGCCACCTGTGACACACGCCACAGGGAGAAGCGGACAAAGTTCTCCTCGCGCGGCAAATGCGGGCAATGAAGTGATGGGATCGTTATCCGGATTTGAGCGTTCGTTGAGCGAACAGTTCGCTACGGGGGCGGCAGGTGTCCAGTGCGGCAAATTTCGCTGTCATATGCACCGGTTTTCAGTCCAGCAACGTCCCGACCAGCGTCTCCTGTAGTCCGCCCAACCAGAGATAGGCCATCACCATCGGCTTGCGGGGGTCGGAGTCGGGGAGCCGGTAGAGCAGATCGGCGTCCTCCTCGTCGGTGACCTCCAGGCGGGTGCCGATCGCGAGCCTGAGGTCATTGAGGGCGCCGAGCCAGTGCCGCGACTCCTCCGACGACAGTTTCAGGACAGTTCCGCCCTCGCCCGAGGACGCCAGCGAGTCGAGCGATCGGATCACGACCAGCGCGTCGTCCCGCTTCTTGGCCCGCAGGTCATTCTCCGTGAAGCGGCGGAACTCGGCCGAATAGGCCCGCAGTTCGTCCTCCTGCCCGACGTCTCCGGTCTCACTGCCGGGGCCGCCGTACGCGTCCGGGAGCAGGCGCTGCATCACCGGATCGGCGGGCGGCTCGCTGGGACCCTCGGCGAACAGCTCCGCGAGGGGGTCGTCGGAGGGCTCGCCGCCCGGGCCCGGACCGATCAGCTCCAGGAGCTGCACGGCGAGGGAACGGATGATCGAGATCTCGACCTCGTCGAGCGCGACGGCGGCGCCGCCCCCGGGAATCGCTTCGAATTGTCCTGGCATCAGATGCGTCGCTGCTTCCGGTCCGCCGCTACTTGCGGTCCTGCTGAAGGGTGGCCCACAGCCCGTACCCGTGCATGGCCTGCACGTCGCGCTCCATCTCCTCGCGGCTGCCGGTGGACACGACAGCGCGGCCCTTCTGGTGCACGTCCATCATCAGCTTGGTGGCCTTCTCCTTCGAGTACCCGAAGTACGTCTGGAACACGTACGTCACGTAGCTCATGAGGTTGACCGGATCGTTGTGCACGAGCGTGATCCAGGGGACGTCCGGCTCGGGGACGACAAGCGTCTCTTCGTCCGATTCCGGGCGGGTGATCTCGACCGGGACGGCACAGCGGGCGGAGCCCTTCCTCAGAAGGGTGGCGGCGGGAGACGGGCGGGACGTACTCACCTGTCCCATGCTGCCACCCCTGAGGGGCACTCGCACAAACGGACCCGGAAATCGTCAGAGTGACGAGATGCGGGTAGCATCCTTCCCATGAACACAGCGGACCTTGGCCTGCCGGTGGATGTTCCCTCGACGGCGCTCTTCACGGACCAGTACGAGCTGACGATGCTCCAGGCGGCGCTGAAAGCCGGTACCGGCGAGCGCCGTTCGGTCTTCGAGGTCTTCACCCGCAGACTGCCCGAGGGGCGGCGCTACGGCGTCGTGGCGGGCACCGGCCGGGTCCTGGACGCCGTGGAGAACTTCCGCTTCGACGCCGGTGTCCTCGGCTTCCTGCGCGAGCGCGGCATCGTCGACGAGCCCACCCTGGACTGGCTGTCCGGCTACCGCTTCAGCGGCGACATCTGGGGCTACCCCGAGGGCGAGGTCTACTTCCCCGGCTCGCCGATCCTGCGGGTCGAGGGATCGTTCGCCCAGTGCGTGCTCCTGGAGACGGTGATCCTCTCCATCCTCAACCACGACTCGGCGATCGCGGCCGCCGCCTCCCGCATGTCCTCGGCCGCCGGGGGCCGCCCGCTGATCGAGATGGGCGCCCGCCGCACCCACGAGCTGGCCGCCGTCGCCGCCTCCCGCGCCGCCTACGTCGGCGGCTTCGCGACCACCTCCGACCTGGCCGCCGGCTTCCGCTACGGCATCCCGACCGTCGGCACCAGCGCCCACGCCTTCACCCTGGTGCACGACAGCGAGCGCGACGCCTTCCGCGCCCAGGTCGACTCGCTCGGCCGCGGCACCACGCTGCTCGTGGACACCTATGACGTGACCGAGGCGGTCCGCATGGCCGTCGAGGTCGCCGGGCCCGAGCTCGGCGCGGTCCGCATCGACTCCGGCGACCTGCTGCTCGTCGCCCACCGCGTGCGCCAGCAGCTGGACGATCTCGGCGCGACGAACACGAAGATCGTCGTGACCTCCGACCTCGACGAGTACGCCATCGCCTCGCTCGCGGCGGCGCCCGTGGACGCGTACGGCGTGGGCACCCAGCTCGTCACCGGCTCCGGGCACCCCACCGCCTCCATGGTCTACAAGCTGGTGGCCCGCGCCCACTCGGCGGACCCCAAGGCCCCCCTGGAGCCCGTGGCGAAGAAGTCGCTGGGCGCCAAGAGCTCGGTGGGCGGCCGCAAGTGGGCCGCGCGCCGGAGCGACGCGTACGGCGTCGCGGAGGCCGAGGTCATCGGCACCGGGCCCGTGCCCGCCGAGCTGGTCGACGACCAGCTCCAGGTCGAGCTGGTCAAGGGCGGGCAGGTCATCGCCCGTGAGCCGCTGGACGCGGTCCGCGACCGGCACGCCGCCGCCCGTGCCCGCCTGCCCCTGTCGGCGACGCAGCTGTCGCGGGGCGAGGCGGTCATCCCCACCGAGTACGTCTGAGCGCGGCACCGGGTGCCGCCCACGCGGCACCCGGAGCTGCGCCCGCCCTCTCCCGCAACGCCCCTGAAGTCTCTAGGCTCGTAGTCCCCACAGCAGAAGGACACCGCCCATGCGCCGCGCACTGATCGTCGTAGACGTGCAGAACGACTTCTGCGAGGGCGGCAGCCTCGCGGTGGCCGGTGGCGCGGACGTGGCCGCCGCCATCACCGAGCTGATCGGCCAGGCCCCGGCCTGCTACCGCCACGTGGTGGCCACCCGTGACCACCACATCGACCCGGGCGGCCACTTCTCCGACCACCCGGACTACGTCGACTCCTGGCCGCCGCACTGCGTGGCGGGCACCGAGGGCATCGGCTTCCACCCGAACTTCGCCCCGGCCGTCGCCTCCGGCGCGATCGACGCGGTCTTCGACAAGGGCGCCTACGCCGCCGCCTACAGCGGCTTCGAGGGTGTGGACGAGAACGGCGTGTCGCTGGCCCGGTGGCTGCGGGAGCGGGAGATCACCGAGGTGGACGTGGTCGGGATCGCCACGGACCACTGCGTCCGCGCCACCGCCGTGGACGCCGCGCGGGAGGGATTCCGCACGACCGTGCTGCTGGACCTCACGGCGGGCGTCGACGGAGCCAGCACGGAGAGGGCCTTGGCGGAGCTTCGGGCGGCCGGGGTCGAACTGACGGGGAAGCCCGTCGTCTGACACGGGGCTCCGGCCCGGACCCCGCTCCTCGGACGCCGGAGGGGCTGATCTCGGGCGCCGCTCAGCGCCGCAGGGCCCTGATCGGGTGCCAGAGCTCCTCCAGGGCATTGGGCGCCGTCCGCCATATCAACCCGTCCGGATGGTGCAGCACCGCCGTGACCTCGTCCGGCGTCGGCGGCTGCGCGTTGCCCCGCAGATACACCGCCCGCAGGCCGAGGTTCCGCAGCCGCGTCAGCGCCCTCGCGCGGTTCACGGCGTGCACGATCATCCGCACCGCGCCGCCCGCCTCCGACGGACTCGGCAGGGTCAGTGCCACCACCACGCTGCCGTTCGGCAGCTTGCAGAAACCTCCTGCGGACATGCTCGGTCACTCCCCCGTCAATAAGAAGTACACAGCACGCACCTAAACACGATCGGCCGCCGCCCGCTAGGGGGCAACGGCCGATCATGACTTGACCTGCGGAAACGTTGATTACTTCGCCGAGCGACCCACCTGGACCGTGATCGTCGAGCCGTCCTTCGGCTGCTTGATGATCTTGATCTGGGTGTTGGTGTCAGTGACCTTGACGCTGCCCGTGGGGTTCGAGGCGTACCAGTAGGTGCCCTTGCGGTCGTCGAAGACCGGGACGCCCTTCTGGGACTTGATCTTCAGCGCGACGTCCGCGTTGTGGAGCGTGAACTTGTCGGTCGCGTACTTGCTGAAGGGCGCGTCGAACGGCTGGATCTTGTTGCGCAGGATCTCGCCGTTCTTCCACTTCAGCGGCTTGGCGTGCGCGTCGACCGGCAGGATCAGGCCCTGGCCGGGGTGCTGGCTGGTGTTGTTGTCCTTCTGGGAGGTGTCCCACTGCCAGATCATCAGGCCGGTCTGGTAGGGGTAGTGCTCGACCCAGTCGGGGCGGGACTGCGAGAAGCCGAAGTTGTACGGGCCGACCTTGAGGGTCTTGTCGTACGAGACGTACTGGCGGTTCTCGGCCAGGTAGTACTGGTCGTACTTCTTGGTGAAGGACTCGGCGATGCGCGAGAAGCCCTTCGACGTCCAGCCGTTGTCGTCGCCCTCGGCGCCGTCCTCGAAGAGCTTGGCGCCGTCCGCGGTGATCGTGAGGGCGTCGGCCGCGAAGCCCTTGCCGCCCGCGCCGCCGTCCGTGGCGTAGCGGAAGCGGATGTCGATCTTCTTGCCGGCGTAGGCGTCGAGCGGGAAGACCAGCTTCTTGTACGCGCCCGAGACACCGGTCAGAGCGGGCTTGTCACCGGCGTCGCGGGTGATCGGCTTGCCGTCGGCGGTGCCGTCGACCGGCGTGTAGTTGGCGCCGCCGTCCGTGGAGACCTCGGTGTAGAGGTAGTCGTAGTTGGCCTCGATGTCCCACCAGCCCTGGAGCGACAGTTCGGCCTTGGTCTTGCCGGTGAGGTCGACGGAGCGCGTCAGGGTGTTCTTCAGGTCGTCGCCCTGGTCGCTCCACCACTGCTTCGCGCCCTCGGCGGGCTTCACGATCTTGGTGGTGACGGCCTTCTTCGGCAGGTCGACGAGGAGCGCCTGGCGGTGACGGGTGTTGTACTCCGCGACGCCGAGCTTGTGCTCGGAGGTCGTGGCCGCCTTGGCCTTCGCGTAGTCGAGCCAGCCCAGCTGGAACTTGTCCCAGGCGGTCATGTCGCCGGGCAGGTCACCGATCGCGTCCTTGCCGGTGCCGAGCCAGGAACCGGCCGACATCAGCGACCAGAAGCCGACCGAGTTCTCGCCCTTGCCGGTGGTGTCGTACAGGTCCGGCAGGCCGAGGTCGTGACCGTACTCGTGGGCGAAGACGCCGAGGCCGCCGTTCTCCGGCTGCATCGTGTAGTCACCGACCCAGATGCCGGAGTCGCCGATCTGGGTGCCGCCGGCCTTGTTGTTGCCGGGGCCGGTCTTGCCCGCGTCGTTGCCGTACGCGTACCAGCGGTGCGCCCACAGGGCGTTCTCGCCCTCGGCGCCGCCGCCGGCCGACTCGTCCTCGCCCGCGTGGACGATCTGGAAGTGGTCGATGTAGCCGTCGGACTCGTTGAAGTCGCCGTCGTTGTCGAAGTCGTAGCGGTCCCAGAGGTCGTACTTGGCCAGGTCCGCCTTGATCTGCGCGTCGGTGCGGCCCTGGGCCTTCTGGGCCTTGGTCCAGGCGGTCACGCCGTCCTTGACCGCGTCCCAGACGTTGGCGCAGTTGGACTCGCCGCAGTAGTTCGAGCCGTAGCGCGCCTCGTTGTAGTCGACCTTGACCCAGTCGGAGACCGCGCCGTCGACCGAGTAGCGGCCGGAGGAGGTCTTCTCGTAGTAGGTCTTCAGCGAGTGCTTGGTCTTGCCCTTGCTGTCCTTGCCCTCTCCGAAGTACAGGTCCTCGAAGTGCTTGCGGTTGTAATCCGCCTGCCAGGCCGTGCTGTTGTCCTTCGCCCTGTCGGGCTTGGCTATCTTGTTGTGCAGCGGGCCGGGCTTGCCGCCGTACTTCTTGACGGGCGGCTCCGGGCCGTCGGGGCCGTCCGGGTCGTACATGGTCGTGTCGTCGACCTTGTCCCCGAACTCCACCAGGATCGTGAAGATCTTGTCGGTCTTCTCGCGGCCGAGCTCGACGTACTTCTTGTCGTCGAGCTTGACGACCTTCGAGGCACCGCGCTTTTGCACCTTGGCGTCGCCCGCGACGACCTGCTGGAGGGCCGCCTTGCGCTGCTGCGCCTGCTGCTTGCTGAACGGTCCTTCGAGGTCGTGGTCGACGTGCGCCTTGGGGCGCGACGGGTCCTGCCGGTCGACGGCGGGCGCCGCGCCCGGGGCTCCGTCCCCGGGCGCCGCCGTGGCCGTCGTCGCCGAGTACGTGGCGGCGGCCGCGGCCACCGCCACGGCCACGGCCGTGGCTCTGAACGTGCGTGTTCTGGCTGTCACTTGATGAATGTCCTCCCCACGCGCCCGCGCGAATGGCGGACCGAGATCCCGGTCGGAGGAGGTCCGCGCGCGATGTACGCGTCACAAGTGACGACATTCGACCGGAAGTACGGGAGAAAAGACAGACCTTGACTTGCACAGGCCAAGTGCACTATGCGACCGCCGGGTCCGTTATCCGGACATCGGGCACTCCTCCACGGGACCGGCCAACGGGCGCGCCGCACCGTCCACTTGATGGACGCCATGAACCCGTGCGCCCCCTGTGCTGCGGCACCGTGGGTTAGGTCACGCTTACCGACCGTTCCCGTCGGGCATGCAGCGTCATAGAGTCAATCGACGGTGCGCTACCGCGCGAGGCGGCAGATCCCAAGTCGTCGGTGTCGGGCACCCTTTGATTCGTATACAGCCATCTCCTGCCGAGGACGGATCACGTCATGCCTCGTCCCATGCCACGTCCGACCACCGCACAGATCGCCTACGGTTCGGTGACCGTCGTCTTCTCCACCCTCGCCATGCTGCTGCTCTCCCGGACCGCGTCGGGGATCGGCGTCGCGGTGATCGCCATGGCCGCGCTCGGCCTCGGCTTATTGGTCGCGATGACGGTACCGGCGCCCGCGTCGGCGGCGCCCGCCGTGCCCGCAGCCCCGGAGCGGGTCCCCGCGCAGCGCGCGGTGCTCGCCGAATCCGTACGCGAACCGGCGGGCCCGTGACACACGGACCCGCCGGTTCCGGTGCCGCCGCACCGGGCCTTTCGCGCTAGACGCTGACCACCACCGTCTTGGCGGCCTTGTCGTGCAGGCCCTGTTTGTAGGGCTTGTCGAAGAAGCTCCAGCCGCCGCAGATCGCCGTCCAGATGCAGGCGCAGCAGAAGGCGAACGGCAGCCAGAGGACGGCCGCGCGGGCGAGCGCGGTCTGCATGCTGGGCGTGGCGCCGTCGTTGAGGTTCGCGACGCGCATCCCCAGCAGCTTCTTGCCGAGCGTCTGCCCGGTCCTGGAGATCATGACGGTGTCGTACGCCATGTAGAGCACGGCGGCCAGCAGCGACTGGCCGAACGACCTGCCCGTGTTCACCTTGTCGGGGTCGACGTCGTACTCGGACGTGTCGAACAGCCAGGACAGCAGCCAGACGACGATGCCCACGAGGATCATGTCGATGATGCGGGCGAGGACGCGCTTGCCGCTGTCGGCCAGCGGGGGCATGCCGGCCAGCGGATCCTGCCCGCCGTAGCCACCCGGACCTCCCGGACCGCCCCCGTAGGGGCCGCCGGCGCCGCCGCCGTACGGGTTGCCGCTGCCGCCGTAGGGGTCGCCCTCGGAGGGCGGGGGCGGGACTCCGTAGGGCGTGCCGCCGCCGGAACCCGGAGGCGTGTTCCCGTAGGGGGCGCCGCCGCCCGGTGGCGGTGTGTCGTACGGGGAGCCGTCACCGGACCCGGGGGAAGGCCCGCCGGGCGGCTGCTTCTTGAACGGGTCGTCGTCCGGCGGCGGGTACTGCGGCGGTTCGGTGCTCATGGCCCGAGTCGACCGCGACGGCCCCCGCTCCGCATCCGGCGAGCGGCTGACCGGGTTACCCGACGGCGTACGTACCCCTCACACCACGGCGTACGTACGTCCGCTCGTCCCGCGGCTCATCCGGCGGCTCATCCGGCGACAAAAGTGTTGGCCGCCTTGTCGTGCCAGCACTGCCGCCACGGCTTGTCGAAGAGGCACCACAGCACTCCGACGACGCCGACCACCAACAGGCCGGGCACGCTGTAGACCAGCCAGCGCCGCAGGGCCGCCGCGAACGTCGGCGGCTCGTGCTCCTCGATGTCCCGCACCTCGATGCCGCAGACCTTCTTGCCCAGCGTGCGGCCCCACTTGGCGTTGGGCAGCGCCTCGTACACGACGCCGAAGAGCAGGAGGACGGCGAGGATGATGCCGAGGTAGCCCGCGGTGGTGCCGTCGAGCAGCCAGACCGTGGTCTTCTCCCCCGACAGCTTCGCCGCGTCGATCTTGCTGTCGACGTGGTCGGCGGCCTCGGCGCCGAGCGGCAGGGCCGCGGCCCCGGTGACCGCCGCGAGGGCGACGGTGTCGATGAGCCGCGCCGCGAGGCGCCTGCCGAGTCCGGCGGGCCTGGCCGACGCCTGGGCGCGCGCGGCGGCGAGGAACGGGTCATCGGCCACCGGCTTCCACGGCACGACCGGCTGTCCGTCGCCCTGCCCCGCAACCGGGGCGGCGCCCGCGAGCTGGTGCACCTGCTGGGCCCAGGACTGCGAGCCGCCGCCGGGTCCGGAGGTGACGGGCGCGGGGGCGCCGCCCTGCTGCGGCACGGTGGGCTGCGGGGTCGCGGCGCCCGGCTGGGGCTGCTGGACCGGTTGGGGCTGCGGCGCGGGAGCCTGGGCGGGGGCGGGTGCCTGCGGCGGTACGGAGGCCTGCGCGGGGGCGGCGGGCTGCGGGGTGGCGGTCCGGGCGCCCTGTTGCTGCCCGGAGGCGGACCGCACGGCGCGGATCGTCATGGTGCCGTCGGCCACCGGTGCGGGAGTCGGCGTGGGGGCGGGCGCCCCGGTGGCCGCCCCGTCGGCGGGCTTCACCGGGCCTGTGGGGCGGCGGAACGTCACTGTTCCCTCGCCTGCGGTCGGCTTCGACGCGCCCGGCTCGACGGCGCGGATCACGACCGTGCCGGGGTTGCTCTCGTCCTCGGGCGGCTCGGGCGCCGCCGCGGGCCCGGCGGCCGGGGTCCCGGCGCGCGGCGCGGCGTCGCTCGGCACGCGCGGGTCGGCCTGGCCCGGGGCGCCCCACGAGACGCGGCGCTCCTGCTCACCGCCGAGGCCGGACTGCCGGGTCGCGTCGGCCTGCCAGGCGGAGGCGGGCTCGGGGCGGGCGCCGTGCTGCTCCTGGCCGGCCGCCGGGGGCTCCTCGTCGAAGAAGTGCGGGCCGGTCTCCTCCACGGCGGGCGGCGTCACCGGGGCGCCGGTGCCCCGGCCGGTGCCGGGCGGTGCCGGGAGGGGTTCGCCGTCGGACGGCGCGGGACGGCTCGTACCGGGCACCCAGGCGGCGCCGTTCCAGTACCGGACATATCCCGGAATGGACGGGTCGGGGTAGTAGCCTTCGCGGGGCCTGTCGTCGCCTGGGGCCGGAGTTGGGGCGCTCATGTCCGTCGTCCCGTATCTGCTCGGGGGTCTTTTGAGGGCTCCACATCTATCAGACCTCCGTGTCCCACCGGGCGGCTCCCGCCCTACGGACCACTATCCGGGCACGGTCCCCACACTTCCCCCGCGAACTCCACGCCCCCGGTCACGCCCCCGTCGACGCCCCCTCTTCGAAGTCGTCCGAAGAAAATCTCCCGAACCCGCGTAATGCTTCGGCGATCACGCGCTCTCCACTCGTACGGGTCCGCTCCCAGGGCCCCCACGAGAAAGGAAACGCACCGACATGCACTCCGTGGTGGAACGCGAACTGGAAATCAAGCTGATCCTCTCACCGGAACGGGCGGTCGCCGTCCCGGCCCGGCTCACCTACCGCACGGCCGATCCCTACGCCGTCCACATCGCCTTCCACATCGGCTCCGAGCACCCCGTGCACTGGACGTTCGCCCGCGAGCTGCTGGTGGAGGGGGTGTTCCGGCCGTGCGGCCACGGTGACGTGCGGGTCTGGCCGACGAAGGTGGACGGCCGCGGGGTCGTCCTGATGGCGCTCAGCTCACCGGACGGCGACGCCCTCCTGGAAGCTCCGGCGGCGGCCGTCTCCGCCTGGCTGGAGCGCACCCTGCGGGTGGTGCCCCCGGGCTCCGAGACCGAGCAGCTCGGCATCGACGACGGCCTCGCCGAGCTGCTCGCGCCCACCTTCGGCCGTGGCCGCGTGGACGAGCTGTGGCTGCGCGACCCGTGGCCCTCGGACGAGTCCAAGGACGGCGAGTGATCACCCCTTCCGGCCGTCAGAACAGCTTTCCGGGGTTGAGGATGTGGTGCGGGTCGAAGGCCGCCTTGACGGCCTGCTGCATCTCCACGCCCACCGGGCCGAGCTCGCGCGCCAGCCACTCCTTCTTCAGGACGCCGACGCCGTGCTCGCCGGTGATGGTGCCGCCGAGTTCGAGACCGAGGGCCATGATCTCGTCGAAGGACTCGCGGGCGCGCCGGGCCTCGTCGGCGTCCGCCGCGTCGAAGCAGACGGTGGGGTGCGTGTTGCCGTCGCCCGCGTGGGCGCAGACGCCGATGGTCAGGCCGTACTTCTCGCCGATGCGCTCGACGCCGTCGAGCATCTCCGCGAGCCTGGAGCGCGGCACGCACACGTCGTCGATCATCGTGGTGCCCTTGACGGCTTCGAGCGCGGTGAGGGACAACCGCCGCGCCTGGAGCAGCAGTTCCGACTCGGCGGCGTCCTCGGCCGGGACGACCTGGGTGGCGCCCGCCGCCTCGCAGAGCGCGCCGACGGCGGCGAGATCGGCCGTGGGGTGCGGGGTGTCGAAGGCGGCGAGCAGGAGGGCCTCGGTGGTCTCGGGCAGCCCCATGTTCGCCAGCGCGTTGACGGCCCGCACGGTCGTACGGTCCATCAGTTCAAGCAGCGACGGGACGTGACCGCCCGCCCGTCTCCCACCACCACCCTTCTGCGGAAGCGCTTCGCGCCCTTTCGTTTCCATGATCTTGCATACGGCGTCGCAGGCGGCCCCGGTCGACGCGAACTCGGCGGCCAGCACCAGCTGTTGCGGCGGCTTCGGCCTCAGCGCGAGGACGGCGCGTACGACGATGCCGAGGCTGCCCTCGGAGCCGACGAACAGCCGCGTGAGGTCGTATCCGGCGACGCCCTTGGCGGTGCGGCGGCCGGTGCTCATGAGCCGCCCGTCGGCGAGGACGACGTCGAGCCCGAGGACGTACTCCGCGGTGACGCCGTACTTGACGCAGCACAGGCCGCCGGAGGCGGTGCCGATGTTCCCGCCGATGGTGCACATCTCCCAACTGGAGGGATCCGGCGGGTAGTACAGGCCGTGTTCGCCCACCGCGCGGGAGAGCGCGGCGTTGACGACGCCCGGTTCGACGACGGCGATCCGGTCGACGGGGCTGATCTCCAGGATGCGGTTCATCTTGACGAGGGACAGCACGATGCAGCCGTCGCTGGCGTTGGCGGCGCCGGACAGGCCGGTGCGGGCGCCCTGCGGCACCACGGGGACGCGCAGCTCGGTGGCCGTGCGCATGACGTGCTGGACCTGTTCGACGGTGCGGGGCAGGACCACGACGGCGGGGACACCGGCGGCGCAGAAGCTCGCCATGTCGTGGGAGTACGCGGACGTGACGTCCGGGTCCGTGAGGACCGCCTCGGCGGGCAGTCCCTCCTGGAGGAGTTCGACGAGGGTGCGGCTCATGATCACAGCGTCGCACCCGGGGCCATCGGTGTGAACCCGTGTGCCGCGCCCTTCCCCGTGCCGGGATGTGCTCTTCGTATTGACGCACAGTGAGCGTCATGAAGCGTTACGGGTCCCCGCTGAAGCCCTACAGGTCGCCCCGGAAGTCCTACGGGTCCTCCCCGAAGCCCTACCGGCCCCCGATGCGGCGTTCGGTGCGGCGTGCGCTGGTCGCCTGTGCGGCCGGGTCGGTGGCGCTCGGGGCCGCCTATGTGCTGGTGCCGCTGGACCGCGGGGAGGCCTCGCCGCCCGCGCTCGGACCGGTGGGGCGCGCCCGGGTGGCCGTGGAGGCGGGCAGGCCTGCGGCGCTGGTGGACCTGGCGGCGCTCATCGGGGACCGCGAGGCGCATCTGCGGGCGCACCCGGGCGACGGACACTCCTGGGCGATGCTCGGCTCGGCGTATGTGGCGCGGGGCGCGCGCACCGCCGACGTCGCGTACTACCCGAAGGCCGAGCAGGCGCTGCGTACGTCGTTGAAGGCGCGGCCCGAGGGCAATCCGGAGGCGTTGACGGGGCTCGCCGCCCTGGCGAACGCCCGGCACGACTTCCGGGCGGCCCGCATGTGGGGCGAGCAGGCGGTCCGGCAGGCGCCGAAGCGGTGGGTGGCCCACTCCACGCTGATCGACGCCTACACCGGGCTCGGTGACGCCAAGGCGGTCGGCAAGGCCCTGGAGTCCCTCAAGAAGCTGGGCCCGCGCTCCGCCGTGAAGGCGCGCACCGGGCAGGTCTACCGCGACCGCGGCTGGCGCGAGGACGCCAACGCCGCGCTGACCGACGCGGCGGCGCTCGCCGACGCGCCCGTGGAGAGGGCGGCGTGCCTGCACCGTGTCGGGGAGCTGGCGTGGGAGCGGGGCGAGCCGGCGGAGGCGCTGCGCCACTACGACGCGGCGCTCGCCGCCGATCCCGACCACCATGCCTCGCTGGCGGGCCGTGGCCGCGCGCTCGCGGCGCTCGGCCGCACCTCGGAGGCGCTGCACGCCTACCGCTCGGCGCTCACCAGGCAGCCGCTGCCCGAGTACGCCCTGGAGCTCGGCGAGCTGTACCAGGCGCTGAAGCTGCGGCCCGCCGCGCGCGCCCAGTACGACGTGCTGCGGGCGCGGGTGCGGGAGGAGGGCGCGGGCGGCGTCAACAACGAACGGGTGCTCGGTCTCTTCGAGGCGGACCACGGTGACACGGAGGCCGCGGTGGAGCGGCTGAAGGCGGAGTACGAGCGGCACGGCAATCCGCAGACGGCGGACGCGCTGGGCTGGGCGCTGCACCGCTCCGGGGAGGGTGAGAAGGGCCTGAAGCTCGTCACCAAGGCGATGAAGAAGGGGCCGCGCAGCGCGCTGTTCGCCTACCACCGCGGGGAGATCGAGCGGCAGCTCGGCAAGTACGGCGCGGCGCGGCGGCACATCGGGGAGGCCCTGCGGATCAACCCGTACTTCTCGCCGCTGGCCGTGCCCGCGGCGAAGCGGGCGCTGGCGGCCCTGGGCGATCCGCCGGAGGGCGGGCCCGAGCAGGTGTACGAGCCGGCACCGGCGGCGCCGGGCCCCGAGCGGCGGGCGGAGCCGCACCGGGCCTCGCCGGGCCACTCCTCGCCGCGGCGTGCCTCGCCCCGCCCCCGGACGCCGCGCGGGGCGGCTGTGAGCAGCCCCCGCCGGTCGTCCCCGGCGTCTCCCGGCCGGGTGCGCACGGCGTCACCCGGGAACTGAGTCCGCGCCGGGCGGCGGCCCCCACGGCGCCTCCAGGGCGGCCCGCAGGGCGGTGGCCAGGTCCTCGCCGATGCGTGCGGCGAGCTGCTCCTCGATGCGGGCGAGGGCGGCCCTGGCCAGGCGGTGGACGCGTTCGCCCTCGGCGGTGCGCCTGATGAGTCGCTGCTTCGCGGAGGCGGGGTCCGGGGCCTGTTCGAGGATTCCGGCGGCGACGAGTCCATGCACGGCTTGGTGGGCGGTCTGCCGGGTGACGCCCGTGCGCCGTGCCAGTTCGGAGACCGTGGTGCCCTCGTCGTCGAGTACGGAGCAGAGCTGTACCTGCGTCGGGGAGACCGGGGTCTCGCCCGCGGCCTCCATGGCCGCGAAGAGCCCCTCCTCGCACCAGCGGCGGGCCGCGCCGAGGAGCTGGGACAGGTCGCGCTGGGTGGACGGCATTTCTTCCTCACAGGTGTGCTCACCGGGCTTGCTCACCGGCGCCCATTAATGTCAGGCTACCTGACATTCCGCCGATCCGACTCTCCGGAGCATTCCATGACCATCGAGTACGCCACGCGCTACCGGCCCGCCTCCCGCATCCCCGCAGAGCCGGGCAAGCCCTACTTCATCGAGAAGGGCGAGGGCGACCGCGCCCATCTCTTCGGCGACCTGGTCACCGTCTACGCGGGCGGCGAGCAGACCGAGAACACCTTCAACTTCTTCACCGTGGAGGGCCCCAAGGGCGACCTCATCCCCGCCCACATGCACGCCGACACCCACGAGGTCTTCTACGTCACCCAGGGCGCCGTCCGGCTGTTCGTCGAGGACACCGAGGGGGTCCAGCAGGAGAAGCTGCTCACCCCCGGCGACTTCGGCTTCGTACCGAAGAACTGCACGCACGCCTACCGCATGGAGCGCCACCACAGCCAGGTCGTCGGCGTCGCCGCGGGCCCCGGCGGCACCTTCGAGCGGTTCTTCGAGAACCTCGGCGCGCCCACGGAACAGCACGGCCTGCCCCACCGGCCGCTCATACCCGAGCCCCACAAGTTCGGGACCGTGCCCCAGGAGTACGACGTGAACTTCCTGCCCGACCACCAGTGGCGCACCCGGTGACCGGGCCCGCGTTGCGGCAACTGATCGCCTCGCCCCACCCGGACCGGGCCCCGCTGCCGCCCGCGGCGGTGCGCGAGCCCGGCGTGCGCGAACTCCGCGGCGTTCCCTACCAGCAGGCCATGGGCAGCCGCCCCCTGGAACTCGACCTGTGGCTGCCGGGCGCCGCCCCCGCGGCCGACCCGGCGCCGCTGGTGCTGTTCGTGCACGGCGGCGCCTGGCTGCAGGGGCGGCGTGACGACATGGGCCTGCGGACGCGGCAGTGGGCTCCGGGGCCGTTCGCGCGCATCGCGGCCGCCGGGTTCGGCGTGGCGTGCGTCGACTACCGGCTCAGCGGCGAAGCCCGCTTCCCCGCCCCGCTCGACGATCTGCGGGCGGCGCTGCGCTGGCTGGTCCTGCGCGGCCCGGAACTCGGCATCGACACCGGGCGCACCGTGGTCTGGGGCGAGTCGGCGGGCGGGCACCTGGCCTCGCTCCTCGCGCTGGACGGGCCGGGCCTCGCCGGTGCCGTGATCTGGTACGGGCCGAGCGATCTGACCGCCGCGCGCGGCCCGTTCCGCCCCGAGGACCCGGCCACCCCCGAGGCGCTCCTGCTGGGCGCGGCCCCGGCGGCCGTACCGGAGGCGGCGCGGGCGGGCAGTCCACTGAGCCGCGTACATCCGGGGGCGCCGCCGTTCCTGCTGGTGCACGGCGACGCGGACACGATGGTGGACCACTCGCACAGCGCGTCGCTGGCCGCCGCGCTGCACGGGGCGGGGGCCTCGGCGGAACTGTGGACGGTGCCGGGGGCGGACCACGGGTGGCACGGCCCGGACGAAGCCGAGGTGGAGCGGATCTTCACGCGCTCACTGGACTTCGTACGCGCGCGCACGTCGAAGGCTTGAACGCCGGTCGCCGGACAGGACCGAGGGAAATCGAGCCTGTCCGGCGATTGAGGACGAGCTGGGCGCAGCCCGCGAGCAACGGCGCCCGAGGATTCCCCGGCGGCTAGGGCCTGTCTGACAATTCGCGTCGTCGCCCGGAGGGCGGCCTCGCGGCGTCAGGTGCGTGCTCTCGGCGTGCCGGGCGTAGGGCCTCGTACTGGATGTACTTGGCTCTGCGCCCGGCGCGGCGAGAGTGCGTGCATGGCGTCGCGAGGCAGGCGGGAATTGTCAGACAGGCCCTAGAGGTTGCCCCGCTTCTCCTGCTCCCGCTCGATCGCCTCGAACAGCGCCTTGAAGTTGCCCTTGCCGAAGCCCATCGAGCCATGCCGCTCGATCATCTCGAAGAAGACGGTCGGGCGGTCCTGGACCGGCTTGGTGAAGATCTGGAGCAGGTAGCCGTCCTCGTCGCGGTCGACGAGGATCTTCAGCTCGCGCAGGGTCTCCACGGGCACGCGGGTCTCACCGGCCCACTCGCCGAGCGTGTCGTAGTACGAGTCGGGGGTGTCGAGGAACTGGACGCCCGCCGCGCGCATCGTGCGCACGGACTCGACGATGTCGTTCGTGGCGAGCGCGATGTGCTGGACGCCCGCGCCGCCGTAGAACTCCAGGTACTCGTCGATCTGCGACTTCTTCTTGGCGATGGCGGGCTCGTTGATCGGGAACTTCACCTTGAGGGTGCCGTCCGCGACCACCTTCGACATCAGCGCGCTGTACTCGGTCGCGATGTCGTCGCCCACGAACTCCTTCATGTTCGTGAAGCCCATGACCTTGTTGTAGAAGGCGACCCACTCGTTCATCTTGCCGAGCTCGACATTGCCGACGCAGTGGTCGATCGCCTGGAAGGTCCGCTTGGCCGGCGGCTCGACCATCGGCTTCGCGGAGACGAAACCGGGCAGATAAGGGCCGTCGTAGTCGGTGCGCTCCACCAGCGTGTGGCGGGTCTTGCCGTACGTGGCGATGGCGGCGAGCACGACCTTGCCGTTCTCGTCCTTCTCCTCGTACGGCTCGGTGATGCCGCGCGCGCCGTGCTCGACGGCGTACGCGTACGCGGCGCGGGCGTCCGGGACCTCGATGGCGAGGTCGATGACGCCGTCACCGTGCTCGGCCACGTGGGAGGCGAGGAAGTGGCCCCGCTCGGAGGAGGCCTTGATGACGGAGGTGAACACGAAGCGGGCGGCGCCGTTCGTGAGGACGTAACTGGCGGTCTCGCGGCTGCCGTTCTCCGGTCCGGAGTAGGCCACGAGCTTCATGCCGAAGGCCGTGGAGTAGTAGTGCGCCGCCTGCTTGGCGTTGCCCACGGCGAAGACGACCGCGTCCATTCCCTTGACCGGGAAGGGATCGGCCTCGCGCGCGGTGTTCGGGGTGGGGTGGGTGCTGGTCTCAGTCATGTGCTGAGGCTCCCGCCGATCCACAAGGTGCGCAATAGTTCGCGTTTTCAGTGGTCAATCTGTACAGCGAGGCGCCAGGATGGCCGGGCTATCTGTACATGATGACCACCTTGGAGGGCCGCATGGCGATCGATCATCTGGACGGCAGGCTCATCGTGCTCCTGGCGCGCGAGCCGCGTATCGGGGTTCTTGAGGCGTCCCGCAGGCTCGGGGTCGCGCGCGGCACGGTGCAGGCGCGGATGGACCGGCTTCAGTCCAATGGAGTCATCCGCGGGTTCGGCCCGGAGGTCGACCCGGCGGCGCTCGGTTATCCCGTCACGGCCTTCGCGACGCTGGAGATCAAACAGGGGCAGGGCGCGGATGTGCGGGCCCATTTGGCGACCGTCGCCGAGGTGCTCGAACTCCACACCATCACGGGCCACGGCGATATGCTCTGCCGCCTCGTGGCGCGGTCGAACGCGGATCTCCAACGTGTGATCGACCGGGTCGTGGGTTTTGATGGCATCGTCCGGGCCTCCACCGCGATCGTCATGGAAAATCCCGTTCCGCTGCGGATCATCCCGCTCGTGGAACAGGCGTCCGAAGACCCCTGCGCCCCCGAGTCCTACGGCCCCTGAGCACCTTCGAGAAAAGGCGAGGTGAGCACGGCAGTGAATTTCTGGGACTACCTCGGCACCCGTCACGAACAGCTGCTGACGAACGCGTACCAACACGCGAGCGCCGTCTTCCAGTGCATGGTCGTGGCGACCGTGATCGGCGTACTGATCGGCGTCCTCACCTACCGCAGCGAGTGGGCGGGCAATGTCGCCACGACGGTCACCTCCACCATCCTCACCGTCCCGTCGCTCGCCATGATCGGCCTGCTCATCCCGGTCGTGGGTCTCGGCGTCGCGCCGACCGTCGTGGCCTTGACCTTGTACGGCCTGCTGCCCATCGTGCGCAACGCCATCGTCGGCCTGCGGGGCGTGGACCCCTCGCTCGTCGACGCGGCGAAGGGCATCGGGATGTCCAGGGCCGCCCGGCTCTTCCGGGTGGAGCTGCCGATCGCCTGGCCGCCGATCCTCACCGGCATCCGGGTCTCCACCCAGATGCTGATGGGCATCGCCGCCATCGCCGCGTACGCCTCCGGGCCCGGCCTCGGCAACGAGATCTTCCGCGGCATCGGCTCGCTCGGCAGCAAGAACGCGCTCAACCAGGTGCTCGCGGGCACGCTGGGCATCATCGTCCTTGCGCTGCTCTTCGACGCCGCGTACGTCCTGATCGGGCGGCTGACGATTCCAAGGGGTATCCGTGTCTGAGCCCACCGAGTCCGGCGCCGCCACCTCCGGGGCGACGATCGAACTGGAGAACCTCACCAAGCGCTACCCGGGCAGCCCCGAGCCGGCCGTGGACAGCGTCAGCATGGAGATCAAGGCGGGCGAGACGGTGATCTTCGTCGGGCCGTCCGGCTGCGGCAAGTCGACGACGCTGAAGATGATCAACCGCCTGATCGAGCCGACCGGCGGCCGCATCCGCATCGACGGCGAGGACGTCACCGACATCGACCCGGTGAAGCTGCGGCGCAAGATCGGGTACGCCATCCAGTCCTCCGGCCTCTTCCCGCACATGACGGTCGCCCAGAACATCGCCCTCGTACCGAAGATGATCGGCTGGGGCAAGGCGCGCATCCGCTCCCGGGTGGAGGAGATGCTCGACCTGGTCGGCCTGGATCCCGGCGAGTTCCACGACCGCTATCCGCGTCAGCTCTCCGGCGGCCAGCAGCAACGCGTCGGTGTGGCGCGGGCGTTGGCGGCCGACCCACCCGTTCTGCTGATGGACGAGCCGTTCGGCGCGGTCGACCCGATCACCCGCGACCACCTCCAGGACGAGCTGATCCGGCTCCAGAGCGAGCTGCACAAGACGATCGTCTTCGTCACGCACGACTTCGACGAGGCCATCAAGCTCGGTGACCGCATCGCCGTGCTGCGCGAGCGCTCGCACATCGCGCAGTTCGACACGCCCGAGGCGATCCTGACCAACCCGGCGGACGACTTCGTCTCCGGTTTCGTGGGCGCGGGCGCGGCGCTGAAACGGCTGAACCTCACGCGCGTACGCGATGTGGAGATCGCCGACGTGCCGACGGTGACCGTCGACGACCCGCTCCAGGACATCTTCGACAAGCTGCGCGGGGGCACCACGAACGAACTGCTCCTGCTCGACAAGCGCGGCCGCCCCTACAAGTGGTTGCGCCGCGGCGACCTGATGCGGGCCCGCGGCTCCCTGGCCCGCGCGGGCACCCTCGTCCACGACACGGTGACCCGCGACGCCACGCTGCGCGACGCGCTCGAAGCGGTGCTCACGGACAACGCGGGCCGGGTCGCGGTGACCGGGCGGCGCGGTGAGTACACGGGCGTGGTGGACATGGAGACGCTGCTGAACTCCGTCCACGAGATGCTGGAGGCCGACCGCCTCGACGCCATCGAGCACCAGCACGAACTGGAGGAGCAGCGCGCCCAGCTCACCCACCAGGAGCAGGAGGGCGCCGGGCCCGGGGGGCTCGGAGGGGCGGCGAGGGCATGAGGCCGCACGGAGACCGCCCCGAGGGGGAGCACGAGGTCAAGGGTCTCGCCTTCCGTGACGTCGGCGAGAGCGAGCAGGAGGCTCCGCCGCCACCGGCCGCCGGAAGGCAGGCACGCCGGGTCACCTGGCAGAAGGTCACGTTCCTGCCCGCCGTCCTCGCGGTGGTGCTGCTGCTGACCTGGGGGTGGTTCCAGCAGACGGACCTGGACTCGATCTCCAGGAACGCGCTGGCGAACGGCAACGTCTGGCTCAGGCTCCGCCAGCACATCCAGCTCACGGTCATCTCCACCTTCTTCGTCCTGATCATCGCCATCCCGCTCGGCATCCTGCTGACCCGCGGGAAGCTGCGCAGGGCGGCGCCGGCCGCGATGGCGCTGGCCAACGTCGGCCAGGCGACCCCGGCGATCGGCCTGCTGGCCCTGCTGGTGATCTGGCTGGGCATCGGCGAGAAGGCGGCGCTGATCGGCATCATCGTCTACGCCGTCCTGCCGGTCCTGTCCAACACGATCGCGGGCCTGAAGGCGAACGACCCGACGCTGCTCGAAGCCGCGCGCGGCATCGGCATGTCACCGCTCGGCGTCCTCGGCAAGGTCGAACTCCCGCTGGCCGTCCCGTTGATCCTCGCGGGCGTGCGGACGGCGCTCGTCCTGAACGTCGGCACGGCGACCCTCGCCACGTTCGGCGGGGGCGGCGGCCTCGGCGACCTGATCACGACCGGCATGACCAACCAGCGCATGCCGGTCCTGATGCTCGGTTCGATCCTGACGATCGTGCTGGCTCTGTTGGTGGACTGGCTGGCGTCGCTGGCCGAACTGTTCCTGCGCCCGCGCGGGCTGGAGGCGGGCTCATGAAGGTCACCGCGCGCACTTGGGCCGTCGGAGTGCTGGCCGCGGCGCTGCTGGCCGGCTGCGGCCTGACCAGCGGCAGCCCCATGGTGGACGACGTCAAACCCGGCTCCATCGGCCGGGGCCTGCCTCTCAAGGGCGCCGACCTCACCGTCACGTCCAAGGAGTTCACCGAGCAGCTGATCCTCGGCGCGATCATGGGCATCGCCTTCGAGGCGGCGGGCGCGGAGGTGCTCGACCGCACCGGCATCCAGGGTTCGATCGGCGCGCGCGAGGCCGTGAAGAGCGGCGACGCGGACGCGATGTACGAGTACACGGGCACCGCCTGGATCACGTACCAGGGCAACACCGAGCCGATCGACGACCCGCACAAGCAGTGGCAGGCGGTGCGCGACGCGGACCTGGGGAACGGCGTCACGTGGCTGCCGCCGGCCACGCTCAACAACACGTACGCGCTGGCGACGAACGCGCGGAACGCGGCGAAGTACAGGACGAAGACGCTCTCCGACGTGGCGGCCCTGGCCAAGTCCGACCCGAAGGCCGTCACGCTCTGCGTGGAGAGCGAGTTCGCCTCGCGCGAGGACGGGCTGCCGGGCATGCAGAAGGAGTACGGGATGAGCGTCCCGGCGGCCAATATCACCAAGATGGACACCGGCATCATCTACACGCAGGTGTCCAAGGGGACGTGCACGTACGGCGAGGTCTTCACGACGGACGGCCGCATCAAGGCGATGAACCTGACGACGATGGAGGACGACAAGCGCTTCTTCCCCAACTACAACGCGGCCCCGGAGATCAACAGCAAGTCCCTGGAGAAGTACCCGCAGATGGCGGAGATCCTGGCGCCGATCACGAAGAAGCTGAACAACACGGTGGCGCGGGAGCTGAACTCCAAGGTGGACGTGGAGGGCCAGGACCCGCACGAGGTGGCGAAGGACTGGCTGATCGAGGAGGGCTTCGTCAAGGAGTAGGCGCGATACGGGAGTTGCCCGAGCCCCGTCACCAATACTCAGTTACAAAGACTCCGTTGCAAAGAACCCGTTGCAACGGAGTCTTTGCATCTCTACGCTGAGGGCATGACGCAACAGTCGGCGCCCCGCAAGGTCCACCACCTCGACGCCCGCACGCTGCGCGGCCTCGCGCATCCGCTGCGCATGCGCCTGCTCTCCTCGCTGCGCCTCGACGGCCCGGCGACCGCGTCCCAACTCGCCGCCCGGCTCGGCGAATCGAGCGGGGCGACCAGTTACCACCTGCGGCAGCTCGCGGAGTACGGGTTCGTGGAGGACGACCCGGAGCGGGGCAAGGGGCGGGAGCGGTGGTGGCGGTCGGCCCACCAGGGCACACGGACCGACGAGGACCTCATCCGCGACCCGGATCCGGAGGTGCGCGGCGCGCTGAGCACCCTCCTGCACGAGTACGCGACCCAGCGCGCCCAGGAGGTCTCCACCTGGATCGCCACACGGCACGAGTGGTCACAGGAGTGGGACGAGGCCGCGGACACCAGCGATTTCACCCTGCGGCTGACGCCCGAGCTCGCCGCCGAGCTGAGCGGCAAGATCCATGAACTCGTGGAGAGCTACCGCGCGTCGGCGCCCGAAGAGGACACACCGGACGTGGCCAAGGTGCGCGTCCACTCCCACATCTTCCCGACCCGGCCGAAGGCCGACGGCACCTGAGAGGGGCACGGCATGCACCCCGACGTACACCTGATGCTGCACCACGCGCGCGCGGAGGAGTTACGACGCGAGGCACCCGCACGGGACTCCCGCGCCCGGCTCCGCGCCCGGCTCGGCTGGACCCTGGTCGAGCTGGGCCTGCGGCTGGTCAGCAGCTCGGGACCTTCGCGCCCTTCGCCAGGGCCCGCAGTGAGTCGACCGTGCCCTTCAGTGTCGTGACCGGGACCAGGCGCAGGCCCTTCGGCAGCTCCGCCTGGGCGTCCGCGCACTCGGCCTTCGGGACCAGGAAGACCGTGGCGCCGTCACGCCGCGCGGCCTGCGTCTTCAGGGCGACGCCGCCGACCGCGCCGACCTCGCCGTCGGCGGTGATGGTGCCGGTGCCGGCGATCTTGCCGCCGCCCGTGAGGTCACGGCCGCTGCCGTCGCCGTCCAGCTTGTCGATGATGCCGAGCGAGAGGAAAAGCCCGGCGCTGGGGCCGCCGATCTTGCCGAGGTCGGCCTTGACGTTCACCTTGTCGGTGCCGTCGAAGCCGTTGGCCTTCAGGTAGGACAGCGCCGCCTTCGTGGCGTCGTCCTGCGACTTCTTCATGTCGCCGAGGTTGTGCTTCTGGACTTCTTTCACGTTGTCCCCGGTCGGGTAGACCGAGTCCTTCGGCATCACCGCGCGGTCCGTGCGGAACCAGCCGTCGATCACGTCGCCGAGCCGCACGTCCATCTGCGGGCCCGTCGCCACGATCGTCGTCATGCGCAGCTCGCCCTTGGTCTCGCGGGTGGCCGCGCCGGTGATGGTGAGCACCGGCTTGCCCTCATGCTCCCCCAGCACGTCCGCCGTACCCCCGGGCTGCGCCACGGCATACGGCAACGGCGCGAGCCCCGCGACGGCGAGCAGGGCCACGACGGGCAGGGCGCAGACGGCGAGGGCCTGGGGCCGCGTGAATCGAGCGAAGGAGAAGACCACGGGATCAATCTAACGCGAGGCAACTTCCCCACCCGAGCGGGCGCCCCAACGCGACCCACATCAAGCCCGTCCGGCGATTGAGGACGAGCTCGGCGCAGCCGGCGATCCCCCGGGCGCCCCCGGACTCCGCTCGCCCCGCGGCCCCAGCGCACCGCGTCAGCGCAACGCGTCGGCCACCTCCCGAGCCGCGTCCACCACCCGCGGCCCCACCCGCTCCGGCACGGAGTCCGCGAGCATCACCACGCCCACGCTGCCCTCTATCCCGGTCACGCCGACCAGCGGCGCCGCGGCCCCGCTCGCCCCGGCCTCCAGTTCGCCGTGGGTGAGCGCGTACCCGGGATCGGTCACCAGGCCCTGGCGGGCGGCCAGGATGGCGCGGCCTGCGGCGCCCCGGTCCAGGGGGTGCCGGAAGCCCGTCCGGTACGCCACGTGGTAATCCGTCCACGTGGGCTCGACCACCGCCACCGCGAGGGCCTCCGAGCCGTCGACGAGGGTCAGGTGGGCCGTCGCCCCTATGTCCTCGGCGAGCGAACGCAGCGCGGGCAGCGCCGCCTCCCGCACCAGCGGATGCACCTGGCGGCCCAGGCGCAGCACGCCGAGGCCGACGCGGGCGCGCCCGCCCAGGTCGCGTCGGACGAGGGCGTGCTGTTCGAGCGTGGCGAGCAGGCGGTACACCACGGTGCGGTTCACGCCGAGCTTGTTGGACAGCTCGGTGACCGTGAGGCCATGGTCGGTGTCGGCCAGCAGCTTGAGGACGCGCAGTCCTCGGTCCAGCGTCTGGGATGTCTCCGCGGTCACGACGCCCACTCCTTTGGTGAGGGTCGGCGACCTCCTTACGCGGCGGTTGCGCCGCCGGTCCCGTGGGCGACGCGCGTCAGAGGCCGCCGGTCGGAACACCGGCTGCGCTCCGCGGCGGCGCTGCCACGGGGCGTGTGCGTGTGTCGGGGACAGTAGCGAGCCCGTCCCGCTCAGCGGAAGACTCAGTCCAGAATCCGGGCACGGGGACGCCCCTAGCGCCCCCATCTGCCCCGTTACGCCGGGCGCCGCCGGACAGACGCGCGTGCGACATTCGCACAAGCCCTCCGCACTCGGAATGCCCCGCTCCCGGCCCCCGAGCCGAACGGGCTCACTTCATGCGGGTGGCCCACTCCTGGACCTTCGCGATGCGCTGCCGCAGCTGCCCCGCCGTGGCCTCCGCGCTCGGCGGCCCGCCACACGTGCGCCGCAGCTCGGTGTGGATCACGCCGTGCGGCTTCCCGCTCTGATGGACGTACGCGCCGACCATCGTGTTCAGCTGCTTGCGCAACCCGAGGAGTTCCTTGTGGGAGACCACGGGCCGCCGCTCGGCGGGCAGTTCGAGCAGGTCCGCCTCCTCGTCCGGCTTCTTGCGGCTGTGCGCGATCTGCCGGGCCTGCCGCTTCTGGAGCAGCATCTGCACCTGGTCGGGTTCGAGGAGACCGGGGATGCCGAGATAGTCCTGCTCCTCCTCGCTCCCCGGATGCGCCTGCATGCCGAACTCGGCGCCGTCGAAGAGCACCCGGTCGAAGACGGCCTCGGACTCCAGCGCCTCGAAGGAGAACTGCTCCTGCTCGCCGGTGTCCTCGTCCTCCTGCTTGTTCGCCTCGTCCATCTCCTTCTCGGACTCGGCGTAGGGGTCCTCCTCCCCCTCCTTCTTCGGCTTGTCGAGGGCGTGGTCGCGCTCGACCTCCATCTCGTTGGCGAAGGTCAGCAGGTCGGGGACGGTCGGCAGGAAGACGGACGCGGTCTCGCCGCGCCGCCGGGACCGCACGAAGCGGCCGACGGCCTGCGCGAAGAACAGCGGCGTGGAGATCGTCGTCGCGTACACGCCGACCGCCAGGCGGGGCACGTCGACGCCCTCGGACACCATGCGGACGGCGACCATCCACCGGTCGGTGCTCGCGCTGAAGTCGTCGATGCGCTTCGAGGCGCCGGTGTCGTCGGAGAGGACGACCGTGGCCTTGCTCCCGGTGATCTCGCGGATCAGCTTGGCGTAGGCGCGCGCGGAGTCCTGGTCGGAGGCGATGACGAGCCCGCCCGCGTCGGGGATGGCCTTCCTGACCTCGGTGAGCCGTGTGTCGGCGGCCTTCAGCACGTTCGGCATCCACTCGCCGCGCGGGTCGAGCGCGGTGCGCCAGGCCTGCGAGACGGCGTCCTTGGTCATCGGCTCGCCGAGGCGCGCGGCGATCTCGTCACCGGCCTTCGTACGCCACCGCATGTTGCCCGAGTACGACAGGAAGATCACCGGCCGCACGACGCCGTCGCCGAGCGCGCTGCCGTAGCCGTAGGTGTAGTCGGCGGAGGAGCGCCGGATGCCGTCGTTCCCTTCTTCGTACGTGACGAAGGGGATCGGGTTGGTGTCGGACCGGAAGGGCGTACCGGTGAGCGCGAGGCGCCGGGTCGCGGGCTCGAAGGCTTCGAGGCAGGCCTCGCCCCAGGACTTCGAGTCACCGGCGTGGTGGATCTCGTCCAGGATGACGAGGGTCTTGCGCTGCTCGGAGCGGTTGCGGTGCAGCATCGGGCGGACGCCGACACCCGCGTACGTCACGGCGACGCCGTGGTACTCCTTGCTGAGCGGGCCCGCGCTGTACTCGGGGTCCAGCTTGATGCCTATGCGGGCGGCCGCCTCGGCCCACTGCTTCTTGAGGTGCTCGGTGGGCGCGACCACGGTGACCTGCTGCACGACATGGTGGTGCAGCAGCCACGACGCGAGCGTGAGCGCGAACGTCGTCTTGCCGGCGCCGGGGGTGGCGACGGCGAGGAAGTCTCGCGGCTGCTCCTGGATGTACTTCTCCATCGCCCCCTGCTGCCAGGCACGCAGCTTGTTGGCGGTGCCCCAGGGGGCGCGGCCGGGGAAGGCCGGGGAGAGGTGGTGGGAGGAGTTGGCGGCGGCGCTGGTGGTAGTCACGGTCTCCGGGTTTTTACGGCTCGGGTACGTACGACAACCGGGCCACCCTACCGGTGAGCTGTTGCCGTACCGCCGGGTTCGGGGCGGCTGCCGGGGCGGGTGCGACGGGTGTCACACGAGGGAGTCAGGGCTTGCGTTCCGTCAGCCGGGTGCCGATCCAGGCTCCCACCAGGGCGACGGCGGCCATGGGCAGGAAGACGGCGACGAAGGCGCCCGGATGCGACGCCGAGACCCCGTCCGTGCCGTGGCCCGCGCCGACCGTGCCCCCGCCGAGCGCGGCGAACGCGGCGCCTCCGACGGCGAGCAGCAGGACGTTCGAGAGTCCGTCGGAGATCTGGAGCGCGGCCGAATTCGACCCCGCGTCCTCGGGCGCCGACAGCTGGAGCAGCAGCACGCTCGTGGAGGCGATGACGGTGCCCATGCCGAAGCAGCCGAGGCCCCAGGCGACCGCGATGATCCACACGGGCACGGCCGCGATGAGGACGGTGGGCGCGGCGGCTATGGACGCGGCGACGAACACCATCCCCGCCGCCACGAACCGCGTCCGGTAGGGCTCCATGCGGGGCCGCGACTGTACGTAGGACCCGAGGGCCCAGGTCGCCCCGCCCACGGCGATCGAGAGCCCGGCCATGGTCGGGCTCAGCCCCCGCTGGGTGACGAGCATCAGCGGCACGAAGGACTCGGCGGCGATGAACGACCCCGCCGCCACGCCGCGCAGCAGCACCACGGAGGGCAGGCCGCGGGCGGCGCGGTAGGTGCCGCGCGGCAGCAGCCCGAGGACGGCCGGCACGAGGACGACGGCGCCGAGCACCGCCGGGAGCAGCGAGAACCACCGCAGGTCCTGACCCGCGTACTGAAGGAGCGCGGCGCCCAGCGAGATCCCGAGCGCGAGGCGGATACGGCGCCGGTCGAAGGGGGCGACGGGCGCCGACGCGTCGACGGGCCCGGCGGCGGTCCGCCGGATCGCGGGCAGCGCGAGGGCGAGCGGCACGACGACGAGGACGGGGATGCCGACGAAGACCCACCGCCACCCGAGGTGCTCGGTGACGGTCCCGGACACCAGCGGCCCCACGACTGACGGCACGACCCAGCTCGCCGCGAAGGCAGCCATGATGGCGGGCCGCAGGTGTTCGGGATACGCCCGGCTGACGACGACGTACAGCGCGACGATCACGAGCCCGCCGCCGAGCCCCTGCACGGCCCGCCCCGCGATGAACAGCCACATCACGCTCGCGGTCCCGCTCAGCAGCAGCCCCGCCGCGAAGAGCGAGATGCCGCCCGCCAGCGGCCCGAGCGGCCCGCGCCGGTCGGACCACTGCCCGCTGAACACCATGCCGAAGAGGCTGGTCGTGAAGTACCCGGAGAACGCGAAGGCGTAGAGCGAGACCCCGTCCAGCTCCCGCGCGGCGACCGGCATCGCGGTCCCGACGGCGGTCGCCTCGAAGGCGATCAGCAGCACGACGGAGACGATGCCGATGCTGAGGGCGCGGTACGGCTTGCCGAGGACACCGGGGCCCTCCGGGCGGGGCGGGGCGGTGGTCTCGGCGGCGACGCCAGTCTCGGTCATGCGCCTCAGGGTAAGAGGCGTGAGCGTGTTTTGCCCCTGTCCGGAGGCGGGGGTTCAGTGGGCCGTTGGTCGTACGTCCGCGATGAAGCGGGACCAGGTGGCGGGGGTGACGGTGAGGTGGGGGGCGGTGGGGGTCTTGGAGTCGCGGATGTGGATGGTGGCGGGGGTGGGGGCGGCGACTTCGACGCAGTCGCTGGGGTCGCTGCTGCTGCTGTAGCTGCTCTTGTGCCAGCCCTGGGCGACCTCTACGCAGTCGCCCGACTCGTTGCTGCTGCTGTAGCTGCTCTTGCGCCAGTCCAGGGCGACTTCGACGCAGTCATCACCCTCGCTACTGCTGCTGTAACTGCTCTTGAACCACTCAAGCTCAGAGGCATCTCCGGCAGAGGCCTTGCGGATCATGTCTCTCCCAGCACTTGCTCGATGAAGGCCAGCGACTCCCGTGGCGTGAGAGCCTGAGCCCGGATCATCCCATAGCGCAGCTCAAGGACCCTGAGCCGCTTCGGATCGGAGACGGGGTGGCCGTTGAAGGCCCCTTCGGAGCGCCCAACGGCCTTGCCGTCGCGGAACTTCAGCACTTCGATCAGGCCTCCCATCCCGGCATGGGCCTCACAGTCGAGCGGCATCACCTGGAAGGTGACGTTGCGCAACTGAGCCACCTCGGCGAGGTGTTCAAGCTGTCGCCTCAGAGCCATTCTCCCTCCGATGGTGCGTCGCAGTGTCGCCTCTTCCTGGACGAAATTGAGAGCGGGTGCGGGCTCACGCTCAAAGATCACCTGCCGGGCCATGCGAGCGCCTACATACCGCTCCACCTGGTCCTGCGAATATGACGGCTGCCGCATCTCGAACAGCGCGAGCATGTGCTCCTCCGTCTGGAGCAACCCGTGGATGTTGTGGTTGCTGTACAACCCCATCTCGACTGCCCGCCCCTCCAGCTTCGCCAAGTCCCGCGTCTTCTTCGGATACCTGGCCTCCCGCATCTTCTCCTTCATGGCGGCGACCAGCCCGCCCGCCTGCAACAGCTCGTCCGCCATGTCCAGATACTCCGGCCGAGGAATCCGCGCCCCGCGCTCGATCTTCCGGACCATGTCCTCCCCGTAGCCGATCGCGTCGGCGAACTCCGCTGTACGGAGCCCCGCCGCCTCCCTCCGCAGCTTCAGGTGCTGGCCGACCATCTCGACCGCCGCACTGATCTCGTCCTCCGGATCGACGTCCCAACCGGGTTCGTCCACACCGTCGTTGTGCTCTTCCACCGCGCCCACCTCCGACGTCCGTCCAGGTCCAACGCGCACTCGTACCCGTACGTCACCCGAGACAGCCGAGACAACGCGGGACAAGCACGGGACAAACGCGATACGCACCGCCCGCGCCCCTGTTCACGGCGCACCCACGCGGCCACGCTGAGTGACGTGAACCAAGAAACCACCGGGGTGCAGAGCCCCGCCCCCACACACCAGTTCACGGTCCTGCTCTCCGCCACGCGAAGGGGCGCCCGCCTGGCCAGGCTCCTGGCGCGGGAGCAACTCCGCAGCTGGGGGCGCCCGTACGAGATCGCGGAGCACATCGTCGCCGAGCTGGCGAACAACGCGGCACTGCACGGCCACGTCCCCGGCAGAAGCTTCCGCCTGGCCCTGATGCTCACCGAGGCGGACACGCTCCGTATCGAGGTGACGGACGCGAGGGCGGACCGTCACCCGCCGAGCACCGCCCAACGACCGCTGCCGGAAGCCGAGTCGGGCCGGGGCCTCCTCCTGGTGGAGGCCCTGTCGGACCGCTGGGGCACGACGGACGGCCCCGTCCCCTGTAAGACGGTGTGGGCGGAGCTGGCCTGCCCGCCCTCTTCTTCACACCGCTGAAGCCGCCGCACGCAAGGCGGCGGTCGCCGTACCGTCCGAGATCGGGTCACCGTGTCCGAAGACCACCGTGTCGACGTCCAGCTCGGCGAGCCGCCGCAGCGACGCGATGGCCCGGGCGCGGTCGGTATTGAAGACGCCCAGCATGGTCTGACCGACGTTGGCGACCGCGTCGCCGGTGAACAGTGCCCTCGGTCCGGGCAGGTGGAGAGCGATCGAGCCGTCCGTGTGTCCGGGTACCGCGACCACCACCGCCCCGCCGCCGAACTCCAGCACGTCGCCGTCCTCCACCTCCCGGTCCACCCGGCACGGCGGGGCCGGTGGCAGAGGCGGAATGGATGCCCGGATCGGCTTCTCGAACTCCTCCAGTACCGGCGGCTCGCCTGCCGCCTCGCCCCGGATCACCGGCGCCTCCAGCCGGTGCGCCACCACCTCCGCGCCGTGCCGGGCGGCGAGTTCGGCGGCCGAGCCCGTGTGGTCCTCGTGCCAGTGCGTCAGCACGATCCGCCGCAGCCTGCCGTCCAGCACGTCATCGATCAGAGCGGCGCAGTCCGCCGTCCCGGTGTCGATCAGGGTCAGCCCGTCGTCGTCCCGCCAGAGATAGGCGGCCCCCACGGGGAAGCGGAGCATGCGCAGGCTCGGCAGTATCTCGATCACGTCCATGGCCTCAGCCTGCACGGGGCCGCCCTCGCGGCGACAGCTTCGTTCGCTGACGGCACAGCGGACGAGAGGTGCGCGCGTCGGCGGAAGGGCAGGCCGCCGGTCAGTCGGTGCTCGGCTTCGCGAACTCCTCAATAAGTACGGGGTACTGCTCACCCCCGTGCCCCGCGGCGATCGCGCGGTCCGCCATGGCCTTGAACAGCTTCGGGAGTTCCGCGTTGACGCCCGCCGCCTCGCTCTCCTCGATCAGGTGGGCCATGGACCGCGCGTCGGTCTCCAGGGCGGCGACCTCGGCGGGGAAGGAACCCTTGTCGATCTGCTCGGCGTAACCGGGCAGCCAGTCGGCGACACCGGCGGCCATGAGGCGTGCGAACGGCGCGTACGTCACGGCGTCGACACCGGCGGTCCGAAGCAGGGCGGTGCCCTGGAGCCAGGCGTTGAGGACGCTCCACATCATGGCCAGGCCCGCCACGTCGTACAGCGACGCGAGCCCGGGGTCGGCGCCGAGGTAGGTGAGGGTGCCGAGCGCTTCGAGTGCCGGCTCGTGGGCCTCGAAGTCCGCTCGGGGCCCGCTGTGCAGGATGACCGCGTCGGCGGTGCCGATCACCGGCGGGATGGCCATGAGGGCGCCGTCGAGGTAGCGGGCGCCGCGCCGCTCGGCCCAGCTGGCGGCCTCCCGGGCCTGGGCCGAGTCACCCGAGGTGAGGTTGACCAGCGTCGTACCGTCCAGTTCGACGTCGCTCGCGCCGAGGAGTGCGCGTACGGCCTCGTAATCGGTGACGCAGAGGACGGTCAGGGGGCTCGCCTTGAGCGCGGCGGCGATCGATGGCGCCAAGGACGCCCCCTCGGACACCAGTTGATCGGCCTTGGCGGCCGTACGGTTCCAGACGGTGGTGGGGTGACCGGCCTTCAGGAACGCGGCGGCGAGCGCCTGGCCCATCAGTCCGAGTCCGATGACTGTCACGGGGGTTTCGCTTCGGTTGCTCATGACAGGATCTTCAACGTTCATACCGGTGTGAAGGTCAAGCGAGGGCGCGATGTTGATCGGGGAACTCAGCCGCCGGGCGGGCGTAAACGCCCACCAGTTGCGCTACTACGAGGCCCAGGGCCTGCTGGAGGTGGACCGGGGTGCGAACGGCTACCGCGAGTACGACGAGAGCGCCGTGCTGCGGGTGAAGCAGATCCGGCACCTGCTGGGCGCCGGTCTGTCCTCCGAGGACATCGCGTACGTACTGCCGTGCGCGCTCGGGGAGGCACCGGAGCTGCCGGGGTGCCCCGAGCTGCTGACCGCGATGCGGGGGCGGCTGCGGCGGCTGGAGGACCAGATGGCCACGCTCGCCGGGTCCCGCGACGCCCTCACCCGATACATCGACGCCGCCGAGCGGATGGGCGGCGACAGTTACCCGCCCTTCGACGGCGCCGCGTCGTAGGTCATCCGGTCAGCCCATGCTGCGCGCCCCGTCCAGCGCCTCGCGGATGATGTCGGCGTGGCCCGCGTGCTGCGCGGTCTCACCGATGATGTGCAGCAGGGTGCGGCGCGCCGACCACCGCGTGCCGGGCTTGGTCCAGGGGGCCTCCGGCAGCGGGTAGGTCACGTCGAGGGAGGGCAGGCCGGCGACCACCTCGTCGGTGCGGCGGGCGGCTTCGGCGTAGGCGTCCAGCACGCCCGCCAGGGTCTCGCCGGGCAGCATGCGGAACTCCTCGGCCCGCCGCGCCCAGTCGGCCTCGGTCATGTCGCTCACGCCGACCAGCGCGGACTGACCCTCCAGCATGAAGGCGCTCCACCTCCTCTCGACCGAGGTGACGTGCTTGATCAGCCCGCCCAGGCACAGCTCGCTCACCGTGGTGCGCAGCCCGGCCTGCTCGTCGGTGAGGTCGCGGGTGGTGTGCCGCAACATCTCCCGGTGCCCGTCCAACGCGTCCAGCAGATCGTGCATGGTCTCCGCCTTTCCGTACGTACTGCTCCGCCTGTTCCGTTGCCAGAAAGAACGTACGAACCAAGTAGGTCAATTCCAGTCCTACTTGAAGGTCGCGCCCGTCATGAACGGCACATGGCAGTCACATTGCATGCCCCGCCGTTCCCTTGAGGCCCCGCAGTCACCCCCGCTACGTTCAAGGAGTCAGGTCGATGACTTGGCCGTGTGCCCGAGTGGCTGAGGGGCTGGACTGCAAATCCAGTAACGCGGGTTCGATTCCCGCCACGGCCTCCACAGCGGGTCTCAGGCGACCCGCGCCTCATCCAGCCGCCCCAGAACCGCGTCCACCGTCTCCTCCACGCTCATCTCCGAGCTGTCCAGCCAGAGGCCGATCCGCGGGGTCGTCTCGCGCAGGCCCGTGTCCAGGTCCTGGACCGTCCAGGCGCCGTAGCCCGTCTTGCCGCGGCCGGCCTCGCGGGCGGCGACCACGTCGGGGCGCGGGGCGAGGACGATGACGTACAGGGGGCGCGTGCGGACGAGGTCCACGTACGTCTTCAGCTGCTCGCCCAGGATGACGTCCTGGACGACCGCCGTGAAACCGGCACGCGCGTACGCGTCCGCCGTGGACGCCGACAGGCCGTACCGCAGGGCGAGTTGGGCCTCCGCCTCGCCCCCGGCGTCCGGCTCGTACTCCACGCCGCCCGAGACGATCATGCGGCGGTAGACGTCGCCCCGCACATGCGCGGCCTTCGGCAGCCGCTCGGCCAACGCCTGCGCCACCGTGGACTTTCCGGACGCCATGATGCCGGTGAGGACGATGACACCGGTGGGGGGAGGGGAGGCAGTCATGCCGCCCATGGTGCCACCGGGCCCCCGGCCTCACGAACGGATTACTGCGCCACCGCCGCCTGCGGGCGGATCGGGAGGCGGTTGACCGGGCGGCCCGTCGCCGCGCGCACCGCCGAGGCGATCGCCGCCGGAGAGGTGACCACCGGGACCGCGCTGGCCGCCTTCGCGCCGAAGGGGGCGACGACGTCCCGCTCCTCCACCAGCTTCACGATGCGGATGTCGGGGGTGTCCAGGGAGGTGGGCAGCGCGTACCCGGTGAGGTCGGGATGGCGGACCAGGCCGCGCGGGGTACGGAGGTTCTCCGTGAGCGCCGCGCCCACGCCCTGCGTGACGCCCGCCTCGATGCGGGTCCTCAGCTGGGCCGGGTTGAGGATGCGGCCCACGTCCTGGGCGACGGCCAGCTCGACGACCCGTACGGAACCGAGTTCGATGTCCACGTCGACCACCGCGCGGATCGCGCAGAACGCCATGCCCACGAAGGCATCGCCCTGCCCGGCCTCGTCCAGCGGCTCGGTGGGATGCGGCCGGCACTGGGCGGTGGCCCACAGTTCCTTGCCGTCCAGCGCCTCGGTGACCGTCGTGGACAGCACGCCGTCGTACGAGGTGATCTTGCCGTCCGTGATCTGGAGCAGCTCGGTGGACATGCCGAACTTGTGGGCCAGCGGCTGGAGCAGCTGCGTCCTGACCATCTTCGCCGCGCGCTCCACCGCGCCGCCCGACACCCAGGTGTGGCGGCCGCGGCAGCTCGGGCCCGCCGGGGGCTGGTCGGTGTCGACGGGGGCCACGCGCACGTCCTCGATGCCCAGCGTCTCCTGGACGATCTGGCGGGCCAGCGTCGTGAAGCCCTGGCCGGTCTCGACGGCCGCGCAGATCACCGTCGCGACGCCGTCGTGGACCTTCACCGTGGCCGTGGAGACCTCGTCCGCGCCTTCCGCGCCGAGGAGCTGGACCATGCCGAGGCCGTAGCCGACGCCGCGCCGCACGGCGGCCGGTTCGCCCGCGCCCTCGGGGCCGCCGGGCAGCAGCCACTCGTCCACGGGGGTGTCCTTGGGCAGCTCGGGGAGGGGAAAGTCCCGCACGGCGGCGAGGAGTTCGGCCACGGGGGCCGGGCACGTCACCGTCTGGCCGGTGGGCATGATGTCGCCGGTCGCCATGGCGTTGCGCAGCCGCAGCTCGGCGGGGTCGACGCCCAGCTTCTTGGCGATCTTGTCCATCTGCGCCTCGTACGCGGCGCACACCTGCATGGCGCCCTCGCCCCGGACGTGTCCGGAGGGTGGATTGTTCGTACGGACCGCCCAGCCCTCGATGAAGGCGTTCGGTACGACGTAGGGGCCGCAGGCGAAGGAGACGGCCGCGGCCAGGGCCTCCGCCGACGTGTCCGCGTACGCGCCCGCATCCAGCAGGATCTGCGCCTCCACCTTCACCAGGCGGCCCTCGGCGTCCGCGTGGTGGCGGTAGCGCAGCAGGGTGGGGTGGCGGTGGGCGTGGCCGAGGAAGGACTCCTCGCGGGTCGCGGTGAGCTTGACGGGGCAGCCGGTGCGCAGCGCGAGCAGGCCGAGCGGGAGTTGGAAGCTCGCGTCCTCCCGGTCGGCGGTGGCGCCCGGGACGCCCGTGACGACGACCTTGACCTGGTCGGCGGCCAGGCCGTAGCAGGCGGCGGCCCGGTCGCGGTCGGCGTGCGGGTCGGTGGAGGCGACGTACAGCTCCACTCCCCCGTCGGGACGTGGCACCGCGAGCCCGGCCTCCGCGCCGATCGGCGCCGGGTCCTGGCGGCCGATGCGGTACAGCCCCTCGACGACGAGCTCGCCGACGGCCTCCGGGTCGCCGTGCCGCAGCGGGATGTGGCGGATCAAGTTGCCGTCGGGGTGCAGCGGCTCGGCCTCGAAGGCCTTCTCCGGGTCGGTGACCGGTTCAAGGACCTCGTACTCGACGATGACGGCGGCGGCCGCCATGCGCGCGGTGTCGGGGTGGTCGGCGGCCACGGCGGCGATGGGCTCACCGTGGTGGCGTACGACATCGGAGGCGAAGACCGGCCGGTCCGGCGTCCGGCGGCCGTGCAGCGCGTCGCCGGGCACGTCCTCGTGGGTGATGACGGCGTGCACGCCCGGCATCTCCAGGGCGTGGCTGGTGTCGATGGAGACGATGCGGGCGTGCGCGTACGGGGAACGCAGCACCGCCGCCCACAGCAGGCCCTCGGCCCACAGGTCGGCGGCGTAGGGGAAGGTGCCCTCCGTCTTGGCGCGGCACTCCGCCGACGGCAGGGACGCGCCGATGCCGTGCGGCAGCGGCTCGCCGCCCGGCGCGTTGTCGGCGGGCGCGGCCGCGGTGCCGGTGTCCTCGCTCACGCCTGGCCTCCGTCCTCGTACATGGTCTGGTGGACGCCACCGGCACCCGGGGGCGCCTGGTGCGGGATGCGGGCCTCGTCGGCCTGCTGGTGTACGTCCCGCTCCGGTGCCGGCTGCGCCGAAGCCTCCGCCGCCGCGGACGCCTCGCGCTCGGCGACCACCTCGCGCACGGCGTCGAGCACCCCTCGGTAGCCCGAGCAGCGGCACAGATTGCCGCACAGCGCGCGGCGGGTCTCCAGCTCGCTGGGGGCGGGGTTGCCCTCCAGGAGGTCGTGCACGGTCATGGCCATGCCCGGCACGCAGAAGCCGCACTGCACGGCGCCGCACGCGGCGAGCGCGCGCTGCACGTCGGAGGGCTGCCCGTCGGTGGCCAGGCCCTCGACGGTGCGGATCTCACTGCCCGCGGTGGTGGCGGCGGGCACCAGGCAGGAGGCGACGAGGCGGCCGTCCACCTGGACGTTGCACGCCCCGCACTCGCCTTGCGAGCAGCCGTCCTTGGCGCCCGCGAGGCCGAGCCGCTCCCGCAGGACGTAGAGCAGGGACTCACCGATCCAGGCGTCCGTGACGGGGCGGTCGGTGCCGTTCACGCGCAGGACGTAGGAGCCGAGGGGGTGGTCGTCGTGGAGGGGGTTGGGCGCGATGACGGGGGCGTCGTCGGTTGCCTCTGCCGCCTCGGTCGCGTCTGCCGCCCCTGCCGTCTCGGTCGTCTCTGCCGTCGCCTCCTCGGCCGCCTGCGTCCCGCCGGGCTCGCCCGCGTCGGCGGGCTCACCGGACGCGTCGGGCTCGGCGGCCGCGTCGGGCTCGGCGGCCGTGTCGAGTGCCTCGTCCGTCGTGCCGGGCAGACCCGGCCCGTCCGGTCCGTCTGCGGGCCCGGGCTCCACGGCAGCTTCGGGCGCCGCTTCCGGCACCGCTTCGGCGTCGGTCTCCGGGGCGGCCTCGGCCACGTCGACCTGCTCGGCGGCCTCGAACTCCTCCGTCGGCTCCGAGGTCTCCAGGACGTCCGCGATCTCCGCGGCCTCGGCGGCCTCCTGAGCGGCCTCGGCGGCGTCCCGGGCGGCTTCGACGGCCTGCGCCGCCCGCGCTGCCTCCGCGGCCCGTGCCGCCTCGGCCCCCGACTGCCCCGCGGGCGGCACGCTGACCGCCCGCAGCAGCGTCGTCTGCTCGAACCGGCTCTCGCGCGGCTCCGGCTGCGGGTCCTCCGCGTGCTCCGCGTGCTCCGGGGTCTCCTGGAGCTGCCGCGCGGCCTCCTGAGGCGGCGTGCCCCAGGGCGCACCGGACCCCGCGCCCGTCGCCCACGGCGCGGGCGCGCCGCCCGGCAGGGTCGCGGGCGGCATGCCGCTCCCGGCCCAGGCGTCGTGCCGCGTCCGCGCCGGGTAGGCCAGCTCGCCGGCCTGCGAGGACGCCGTGTACTCGCCCGACTCGTCCGGGAGATCACCACCGGCGACGGGAATCGACCACTGCCCGGTGATGTCGGAGGAGGGCGCGGCGACGCCCTGCCCGTACTGCTGCCCGTAGCCCTGGCCGTGCTCCTGGCCGTGGTCCTGACCGTGCGCGTGGCCCTGGTCGTACCCGGGGGCGGCGGCGTCGTACTCCTGCTGCTCGTAGCCCTGGGCCTGCTGCTCGTACCCCTGCCCGTACGCCTGTCGCTCCGCCGCGTCGCCGTCGGTGAAGCTCCACTGTCCGGTCGCCCGGGGGTCGTAGCCGTGGTGCTGGTCCTGCTGGTGGGGCTGCTGTTCGGCGTGGGGCCGCTGCGCCGTGCCCGCGTCGGGCCAGCTCACCGTCTGGTGCCCGCCGCCCGCCGCGCCCGTCACCTCGGGCGGCATGACCCAGGTGCCGGTCGCCGCCGGGTCGGTGGCGTCCGACGTGGTCGGGGTGACCGTTATCTGCGGCGGCACATAGCCGTGGCCCGGCGCGGCGAGCGGGGTGTCGAGCATGCCCTCGGGGAGCTGCACGAACGCCGTGGCGTCCGAGTCGTACTCGCCCTGCGGATGCGGCTGCCAGCCGCCGCCGTTGTGGGTGTTCCGGTCGTCGCTCACGACAGCGCCCTCCCCAGTGCTCGTCGGGCCAGCGCGGCGACGGTGCGCCGCAGGTGCAGTACGGCGGGCGTCAACGGCTGTTCGGTGCCGTCGGCCGCCGGGGGCTGGTCGGGGATGCAGGCGGCGGCGACGTACTCGCCGAAGGCGGTGACCGCCTCCGGCACGAGGCTGCCGCGCCCGCCGTCCCAGTCGATCAGGGAGGCCACCCACTGCTCGGCCTCCAGGGGCCGCAGCGGCATGGGCGCGATGGCGCCGACCGCGCAGCGCACACCGCGCCGGGCGGGGTCGAGGACCAGCGCGACGGACGCGGTGGCCCGGCCGGGGCCGGTGCGCCCGGTCGCCTTGAGGAAGACCTGGGGGGCGTGCAGCAACGGCACGCGCACGAAGCCGATGAGCTCGCCGGGGCGGAGCATCTCCATGCCCGCGAGCAGGTGCGAGACGGGGACCTCGCGGCGGGCGCCGCCGGGTCCCGCGATGATCAGGACGGCTTCGAGGGCGGCGAGGACGGGCAGCGCGTCGCCGGTGGGCGCGGCCGAGGCGATGTTGCCGCCGAGGGTGCCCGCGTTGCGGATCTGGGGCGGTCCCGCGGCGCGCGCGGCGGCGGCCAGGGCGGGGATCAGCGCGGCGAAGTCGGGGCGGCCCATGCGTGCGTGGGTGAGACCGGCGCCGAGCAGGGCGTGGCCGTCCTGGTACTGCCAGCCGCGGATCTCGCTGATGCGGCCGAGGCCGACGAGGGCGGCGGGGCGCAGCTGTCCGGAGTTTACGGAGGTCATCAGGTCCGTGCCGCCGGCGACGGGCACGGCGGCGGGCATGGCGGCGAGTGCCGCCACGGCCTCGTCGAGCGTGGCGGGCAGCTTCACCGACCGCGGTGTCTGTGCCGCCTGCGGTGCGTGCGTGGTCAAAACCGGCTGCCCCTTCCCGATGCCCGGCCGCGTACCTCACCTACGTCGCGTACGTGAAGTGCTCGCCGTTCGCGACGTGTCGCCGTTACGCCTGTTCCGCCGTACGGTACGTGCTCACAGCCCGGACGTGGCAACTCTGGCACATCTTCGCCGGGGGCCGACGCGGGGGTCCGCTAGGAGGCATTCGTCCCCGGACCAGGGGGATATGCCGTTTTCGCACTGCTTCCGGCGGCCCGCGTTCGGGGCAACGGGCCGCCGGTTCCGCGCACCCGGACGGGCCCTCACACGTTCGGGGGCGGCCCCTCGATCGGGCGGCCGAGGTCGCTGTTGGTCAGCCCTTCGGGGGCCGGCCGCCGCTGCCGGGGCAGAGGGCCGCCCGGCGGGCGGTAGTCGACGCCGAGGGCGTCAAGTCGCGCGTAGTGGGCCTCCATGCGGCGGCCGAAGTCCGCGAAGTCCCGTTCGGCGGGGGCCGGCAGGCGGCGCCAGGCCACCTCGCAGAAGGCGGCGAGACGCGGGAACACCTGGTAGTCGACGCGGTCCTGGTTCTCCATCACCTCGGTCCAGACATTGGCCTGGGTGCCGATGACGTGCGCGGCCTCCTCCTCCGTCAGCTCCGCGGGGACGGGTTCAAAGCGGTAGACGTCTTCGAGCGTGCGGACGAATCCGATGGGCATCGGCTCGTCGGGTCCGCCGTCCTGCCGGTGGTCCAAGTAGACCTGCTGTTCGGGGCACATGATGACGTCGTGGCCCGACTTGGCCGCGGCGATGCCGCCCCGGTAGCCGCGCCAGGAGGAGACGGTGGCGCCTTCGGCGAGGCCGCCATCCAGGATCTCGTCCCAGCCGATGAGCCGCCGCCCGCGCTCGGTGAGCCAGGTGTCGAAGTGCCGGATGAACCAGCTCTGGAGCCCGTCCTCGCCGTCGACCCCGAGCTCCTTGATGCGGTCCTGCGCGGCGGGCGACGCCTTCCACTGGTCCCTGGGGCACTCGTCGCCGCCGACGTGGACGAAGGTGGACGGGAAGAGGTCGAGGATCTCCTCGAAGACGCCTTCGTAGAAGCGGAGTACGTCCTCGGTGGGTGCGAGGACGTTCTTGCTGACGCCCCAGGTGTCCCAGACGGTGAGCGCCCCGGTGTCGACGACGTCCGTGTTGCCGAGGTGCGGGTAGGCGCTGATGGCGGCCTGCGAGTGGCCCGGGATGTCGATCTCGGGGACGACGGTGATGTGCAGGGAGTCGGCGTACGCGACGATCTCGCGGATGTCGTCCTGCGTGTAGAAGCCGCCGTGCGGGCGCTCCTCCCACAGCGGCGAGTTGCGGTGACCCCACTTGGAGCGCGCCCGCCACGAACCAGTCTCCGTCAGCTTGGGGTGGCGCTTGATCTCCACGCGCCAGCCCTGGTCATCGGTGAGGTGGAAGTGGAAGACGTTGAGCTTGTGGGCGGCGAGCAGGTCGAGGTAGCGCAGGACGCCGTCCTTCGGCATGAAGTGCCGTGCGACGTCGAGCATCATGCCGCGCCAGCCGAAGCGGGGCGCGTCCTCGATGACGCACGCCGACAAGGAGTGCCGTGCGCCGGGCCGCAGTGGCGCGCGCCGGAAGGCGTCGGGACCGAAGAGCTGGCGGAGGGTCTGGGCGCCCCAGAAGACGCCCGAGGCCGCGCCGCCGCGGATCTCGACGCGGGCCTCGTCGATGGTGAGCCGGTACGCCTCCGGCTCCAGGGCGGCGTCCACCAGCAGGGAGACGGAGCCGCCCGCGCCCTCGGCGCCGGGGGTGAGCGGGAGCCCGAGCGCGGCGCCGAGCGTGGCGCGGAGCCAGCGTTCGGTGGACTCGGTGCCGGGGCCTGCCCACAGGGTGGTGGCGGGACCGGCGACGAAGGAGGAACCAGGCATGGCCTCGGCGCGTGCGGGCGCCGGGATGATTTCAGCGAGCGGCGCGAAGCGCCTTCCATGAGGGCGGTGGTGGGCGACGGGTGGGCGCTCAAGGGTCATGGCGCGTAAGGCTGTCACGCGATCGCGCCACGCAAAAGGGGCGTTGCGGTACACGCAACGCCCCCTGAGCGAAGGGGTCTCACCAAGGACCGGAAAGGGTGACTACTTCTTGCCGCCCTTGCCGTCCTTGCCGCCCTTGTCCTTGTCGCCGCCTGCGCCCATGGACTCGTAGATCTCCTTGCACATGGGACAGACGGGGTACTTCTTCGGGTCGCGGCCGGGGACCCACACCTTGCCGCAGAGCGCGACGACGGGCGTGCCGTCGAGCGCGCTCGCCATGATCTTGTCCTTCTGGACGTAGTGCGCATAGCGCTCGTGGTCGCCGTCACCGTGCGACACCTGCGGCGTCGGCTCTACGAGGGTCCCCGTACCTGCCCCGCGCTCGGGCTCGGGCTCAAGAGTGCTCATAAGGGCCAAGGGTACTCACGCGCACGGCATCCCGGCAGCGGCCGCCGCCCTCCGGGGGGACCCGTTCGCGTCGCGCGGCCCGGTGGGGGTTGCTCGCGCAGTTCCCCGCGCCCCTTCCGGGGCGCTGTGGTGCCCCGGGCCCCTGACGCGAGGCGGCACCTCGGGCCCCGTCAGGGGCGCGGGGAACTGCGCGCCAAGCCCCCACCGGCCCGCACGCCACAGAAGCCACCCCCACCCGCCCGGCCCCGCGCAGCGGACACGTGCAGGACGAGCCCCACCAGAGCCACCCCCGCCGCCGCCCACGGCAAGGCACGGGGTGCGAGACCCACCGAAAGGGCGAGGCCCGCCAAGGCGGAGCCGACCGCGCTGCCCAGGTAGAGGGCGGAGTTGTTGAGCGCGAGGGCCACCGTGCCGCGCTCGGCGCGCAGGGCGAGCAGGCGGTGCTGCTGCGGGACCTGGAAGGCCCAGCCCGCGGCTCCCCAGACGACGAGCGCGGGGAAGGCGGCGGCGCCGAGGAACGGCAGGGCGCCCATCGCGACGACCAGGGTGGAGATGATCCCCGTCACCAGGGCCGTCACCCGGCCGGTGCGGTCCACCAGCGGCCCGGCGAGCACGCTGCCGAGCACCCCGCCGATGCCCCACGCCCACAGGTACGGCGCCACCTGGCTCTCGCCGACGCCGCCCGAGGAGTCGAGCACCGGCGCGAGGTAGGTGTAGAGGCCGAGGCTCGCCACCGCGCCCAGGAAGGAGACGCTCACGGCAGGCAGCACCGTGCGGTCGGTGAGCGCCCCGAGCCTGGCCCGCATCGGGACCGGCGGCTCGGCGGGCACCTCCGGCAGCCCCACCGCGAGACCCACGAGCGCGACCGCGCCCAGCCCCGTCACCAGCCACATGGTGGCCCGCCAGGACGTGTGGTCGGCGAGCAGCACGCCCAGCGGGACGCCGAGGACCGTGCCCGAACTCATACCGCCCATCACCAGCGCGAGCGCCCGCCCGCGCCGCTCCGGCCCCGCCAGCGAGGCGGCGGCCGCCGTGGACAGCGCCGAGTACACCCCGGCGCCGACCCCCGCCACCGCGCGCGCCGCGAGCAGCGCCCCGAGGCCGGGCGCCAGCGCGGTGAGGCCGTTGCCGAGGGTGAAGACGGCGAGCGCGGCGAGGATCAGCACCCGGGGCCGCACGCCGGACAGCAGCCCGGCGACGAGCGGCGCGCTGACCGCGTACGCGAGGGTGAAGACGGTGACCATCTGCCCCGCGAGCGACACGGTCGTCCCCAGGTCCCCGGCGACGACCGGCAGCAGCCCCGCCATCACATAGGCGTCGAGCCCCAGCGTGAAGGCCCCCACCATCAGCAACCACACCTTGCGCACGCCGTTCAGCTCCCTCGTGTCCCTCGTGTCCCTCGCCGGTCCTGCCGGGCGAGGGAAACGTAGGCACCCTCCGTATCCCGGGGGAAATGCCTGACGGCGGGTATTTATGCTGGGGCGGCATGAATGACGTACGGCTCCAGGAGCCTCTGGACGGCATCGAGCTGCGGCACCTGCGCGCCTTCCTCGCCGTCGCCGACGAGCTGAGCTTCACGCACGCCGCCGACCGGCTCCGCGTCGGGCAGCCCGCGCTGACCCGGGCGGTGCGGGCCCTGGAGGAAAGCCTCGGGGCGCGGCTCCTCGACCGGACCACACGGCGGGTGGCGCTCACCGGGGCCGGACAGCGGCTGCGGGACGACCTCGCGCCGCTGCTGCGCCGGCTGGAGGGCACCCTGCGCACCGCCGCCGGGGCCGAGCCGCCCGTCCTGCGCCTCGGCTTCACCTCTCTGCTGCCCGAGGCCTGCGCGGCCCTCGTCGCCGCCTTCAAGGAAGCCACCGGCGCGGGCGTGCGGCTGGTGCGCGGCGACGCCCCGCTCGCGGGCCTGCTGACGGGCGCCTGTGACATCGCGGTCGTCCGGGGCGAGCTGCCGCCCGGCGGCGCGGTGCGCTCGCGCCTGCTGCTGCACGAGCCGCGCGTCGCCGTCCTCTCCCGCGACGCGGCCGAACTCGCGGGCCGCCGCGTCGTCGACTGGACGGAACTCGCCGACCTGCCGCTGGTCGTCAACACGGTCACCGGCACGACAGGGCCCGAGCTGTGGCCCGAGGGCCGCCGCCCCCGGCTCGCCTGCACCGCACACAACTTCGACGAATGGCTGGAGGCGGTCGCCGCCGGCCACGGCGTGGGCATCGCCCCGGAACCGGTGGCCCGCAGGCACTCCCACCCAGCCCTGCGCTACGTACGCCTGAAGAACGCGCCGCCCGTCGCCGTGCGCCTCGTGGTCCCGGCCAGGGACGCGCACCCGCTCGCCGAGCGGTATCTGGAGGGCGCAGGTCAGTTCAGCGACGGATCGTCCGGATAGGTCGCCACCATCGCCAGCTCACTGCGCTGGCGTCTGAGCACCGCGCGCCACAGCCGCTCCGGGTCCGGCGAGGAGACGTCACCCGGTTCGGACTCGACCACGTACCAGGCGCCGTCCTCCAGCTCCTTCTCCAGCTGGCCCGGCCCCCACCCGGAGTAGCCCGCGAAGATCCGCAGGCTGCCGAGGGCCGGGGAGAGCAGCTCCGGCGGGGCCTCCAGGTCGACGAGGCCGATCGCGCCGTGCACCCGGCGGAAGCCCACGGGATCCACGCGGCCCGTGCGGTAGCGCAGGCCGAGCGGCGTGCCCTCCTCGCCGGGGATCACCGCGACGCCGAGCGCCGAGTCCAGCGAGACGGGGCCGCCCTGGAAGACGACGCCCGGCGCGCCGGCCAGGTCGCCCCAGCCCTCCAGGATGTCGGCGACGTCCACGGGGGTGGGGCGGTTCAGGACCACGCCGAGCGAGCCCTCCTCGTCGTGGTCGAGGAGCAGCACCACCGCACGGTCGAAATTGGGGTCCGCCAGGGCCGGCGTGGCCACGAGCAGCCGCCCTGTGAGCGAGGACACCTCGGTCATGGACCACATGATCCCGCATCTTCGCGGTGCGCGGGGAGGTAATGGCCGTACGTGAGCCGGTGCAGTTCAGGGCGCATGAGAGCGACCGGAGCGCACGGCGGGGGGCGGTGACCCGGAGTGTCCGGTTCCGTACGGTTCGTGTTGTGGCGAACTCATGACCTGTTTTGCGTGCCCTTGGCCTTACGGAAGGGGGGTACACGGCCATTACGCTTGCCCCTTGTTCCCCCGTCCATCCAATCGGAACGCGAGATTCATGACCGTCACCGGCATTGACGATGTACTGCTTGTCCACGGCGGAACCCCGCTGGAGGGCGAGATCCGTGTCCGCGGCGCGAAGAACCTCGTGCCCAAGGCCATGGTTGCCGCGCTGCTCGGCAGCGCTCCGAGCCGGCTGCGCAATGTCCCGGACATTCGCGACGTGCGTGTCGTACGCGGCCTGCTCCAGCTGCACGGCGTGACGGTCCGCCCCGGCGAGGAGCCGGGCGAGCTCATCCTGGACCCGTCGCACGTCGAGAGCGCCAACGTCGCCGACATCGACGCCCACGCCGGCTCGTCGCGGATTCCGATCCTCTTCTGCGGTCCGCTCCTGCACCGCCTCGGGCACGCCTTCATCCCCGGCCTCGGCGGCTGTGACATCGGCGGCCGGCCGATCGACTTCCACTTCGAGGTCCTGCGCCAGTTCGGCGCCACCATCGAGAAGCGCGAGGGCGGCCAGTACCTGGAGGCCCCGCAGCGGCTGCGCGGCACCAAGATCCGCCTGCCGTACCCGTCCGTGGGCGCCACCGAGCAGGTCCTGCTCACCGCCGTCCTCGCGGAGGGTGTGACCGAGCTCTCCAACGCCGCGGTCGAGCCGGAGATCGAGGACCTGATCTGCGTCCTGCAGAAAATGGGCGCGATCATCGCCATGGACACCGACCGGACCATACGGATCACCGGTGTCGACAGCCTCGGCGGCTACAACCACCACGCCCTCTCGGACCGCCTGGAGGCCGCCTCCTGGGCTTCCGCGGCCCTGGCGACCGAAGGCAACGTCTACGTCCGCGGCGCCCAGCAGCGCTCGATGATGACGTTCCTGAACACCTACCGGAAGGTGGGCGGTGCCTTCGAGATCGACGACGAGGGCATCCGCTTCTGGCACCCGGGCGGCTCGCTCAACGCGATCGCCCTGGAGACGGACGTGCACCCCGGCTTCCAGACCGACTGGCAGCAGCCGCTCGTCGTCGCCCTGACGCAGGCCGCGGGCCTGTCCATCGTCCACGAGACGGTCTACGAGTCGCGGCTCGGCTTCACGTCCGCGCTCAACCAGATGGGCGCCCACATCCAGCTCTACCGCGAGTGCCTCGGCGGTTCCGACTGCCGCTTCGGCCAGCGCAACTTCCTGCACTCGGCGGTCGTGAGCGGCCCCACGAAGCTCCAGGGCGCCGATCTGGTCATCCCCGACCTGCGCGGCGGCTTCTCGTACCTGATCGCCGCTCTCGCGGCCCAGGGCACCTCCCGCGTCCACGGCATCGACCTGATCAACCGCGGCTACGAGAACTTCATGGACAAGCTCCAGGAGCTCGGCGCGAAGGTCGAGCTGCCGAACGGCAGGACGGCGCTGTAACGGCCCTCAGCGCGTCAGCGCATGGGAAAGGGGCGGTCACCCGGTGGGTGACCGCCCCTTTCAGCTGCTCGGGGTTACTTCCCCTTGGCCGCTTCCTTCAGCTTGGAACCAGCCGAAACCTTGACGCTGTAACCGGCCGGGATGTTGATCGGCTCGCCGGTCTGCGGGTTACGGGCGGTGCGAGCGGCACGGTGGGTGCGCTCGAAGGTCAGGAAGCCGGGGATGGTGACCTTCTCGTCGCCCTTGGCAACGATCTCGCCGACGGTCTCGGCGAACGCGGCCAGCACGGCGTCGGCGTCCTTGCGGGTCACCTCGGCGCGGTCGGCCAGCGCGGCCACCAGCTCACTGCGGTTCATGTTTGTACTCCCGTGTTCTTTTGCCGTTGAGGCGTGATCGAAGCCGATGCTGCCAGGGTCCTCGGACAGTCCCCGGACCCGGGTCTTACGTCAGACCCTCGCGCCCGATTACGCATCCTGCCCCCACCTGCGGCGGGAAAGCCAATCCGGCACCCTCCGAAGGGCCGCAGAGCCCATGGTCCGCCACCCTAAAGGGGCGTTTGCGGCCCCACAGCCCACGACGCGCCGAGGGTCAGGCGGACGTGGGACCCGTCACAGAGGCCCCCGCGGCCTTGGCGGCGGTGCGCACGGCACCGGCCACGGCACCCGCGACCTTGTCGTTGAAGACGCTCGGAATGATGTAGTTCCGGTTCAGCTCGTCCTCGGCGACGACGTCGGCGAGGGCGCCCGCGGCGGCCAGCATCATCTCCGTGTTGACCGTACGCGACTGGGCGTCGAGCAGGCCGCGGAAGACGCCGGGGAAGACCAGGACGTTGTTGATCTGGTTCGGGAAGTCCGAACGGCCGGTGGCCACGACCTCCGCCGTCTGACGGGCGATCGCCGGGTCGACCTCGGGGTCCGGGTTCGCGAGCGCGAACACGATGGCGCCGTCTGCCATGGCCGCCACGTCGTCGCCGTTCAGCACGTTCGGAGCCGAGACGCCGATGAACACGTCGGCGCCGACCACGGCCTCCTTGAGCGTGCCCGTGAGGCCCTCGGGGTTGGTGTTGTCGGCGATCCAGCGCAGCGGCGAGTCGACGTCGTGGGAGACCAGGTCCTCGCGGTCGGCGTGCACGACGCCGTGGATGTCGGCCACCACGGCGTTCTTGACGCCCGCGGCCAGCAGCAGCTTGAGGATGGCCGTGCCGGCCGCGCCGGCGCCGGACATGACCACGCGCACGTCGCCGATTCCCTTGCCCACTACACGCAGCGCGTTGGTGAGGGCGGCGAGGACGACGATCGCGGTGCCGTGCTGGTCGTCGTGGAAGACGGGGATGTCGAGGGCCTCGCGCAGCCGGGCCTCGATCTCGAAGCAGCGGGGCGCGGAGATGTCCTCCAGGTTGATGCCCGCGAAGCCCGGGGCGATCGCCTTGACGATCTCGACGATGGCGTCGGTGTCCTGGGTGTCCAGGCACAGCGGCCAGGCGTCGATGCCGGCGAAGCGCTTGAAGAGGGCCGCCTTGCCCTCCATGACCGGCAGCGCGGCCTTCGGGCCGATGTTGCCGAGGCCGAGGACGGCCGATCCGTCCGTTACGACCGCAACGGAATTGCGCTTGATGGTCAGGCGGCGCGCGTCCTCGGGGTTCTCGGCGATCGCCATGCAGACCCGGGCGACACCCGGGGTGTAGATCATGGAGAGGTCGTCACGGTTCCTGATGGGGTGCTTGGACGCCATCTCGATCTTGCCGCCGAGGTGCATCAGGAACGTACGGTCGGAGACCTTGCCGAGGGTGACGCCCTCGATGGTGCGCAGCTGCTCGACGATCTCGTCGGCGTGCGTGGTGGAGGACGCCGCGATCGTCACGTCGATCCGCAGCATCTCGTGGCCGGAGGCCGTGACGTCGAGGCCGGTGACCGAGCCCCCGGATGACTCGACGGCCGTGGTGAGCTGGGAGACCGCGGTTCCGCTCGCGGGCACCTCCAGCCGGACCGTCATCGAGTAGGAGACGCTGGGCGCCGTTGCCATGGCCGACTTCCTCTGCTTTCACCTTGTAGCTCTTGCCGTCCGATGGTCGCACCTACCGCCGGGTACGTGGTAGCCGCCCCGGATTGAGAACGTTTTGTTCACCGGCGGGTGCATCGCACCGCGGCGCGATTTCGGAAACTTGTTTCCACCATACGAGAAGTTGAAGGAAACAGAAAGAGGCCCACGTCACTTGGTGACGTGGGCCTCTCTCATCCGTTCATGACACCGACCCGCCATGCTCGCCTCGCGGCAAGTGGTCGCTCGTAGCGACGAAGGTTGGGCCCGGGGGCTTGGATCGAGCCGGTGCCACATCCAAGGTAACAAAGGATCCCCGTAAGGCAATTCCCGTCCCGGTAACTGCCTCGCGGAGCACCGGCGCGGCTAATCGCGGAGCAGGTCCGGCACGCCGTCCGCGTCCGGGTCGTCCCGCTCGCCCGACAGGACCGTGAGCTGCTGCGTCGCGCGCGTCAGCGCCACGTACAGGACCCGCAGGCCCGCCGGGGACTCGTCGGCGATCTCCGCGGGCGAGACGACGACCGTCGCGTCGTACTCCAGGCCCTTGGCCTCCAGGCTGCCGAGCGCCACCACGCGGTCGCCGAGCCCGGCGAGCCAGCGGGCCGCCTGGTCGCGGCGGTTCATCGCGACGACCACGCCGACCGTGCCGCTCACCCGCTCCAGGAGCAGGGCCGCCTCCTCGCGCACCGACGCGCCGAGGTCACCGTCGCGCACGACGCCGAAGCGGGGCTCCACGCCGGTCGAGCGGACCGCCGATGGCGAGTGGGCGCCCGGCATCGCGAGCGCCAGGACCCTCGCGGCCACCTCGGCGATCTCGGCGGGGTTGCGGTAGTTGACAGTGAGCGTGAAGCGGCGGCGGGGGCGCGAGCCGAGCGCCTCGTCGCGGGCCTCGGCCGCCTCGTCCGGGTCGGACCACGAGGACTGCGCCGGGTCGCCGACGACCGTCCACGTGGCGTGCCGGCCGCGACGGCCGACCATGCGCCACTGCATGGGGGTGAGGTCCTGCGCCTCGTCGACGATGACGTGGGCGTACTCGGTGCGCTCCGCCGCCAGGCGTTCGGCGCGCTCGCGCTGGGACTCCTCGCGCTGCGGCATCAGCTCTTCGAGGCCCGTGAGCAGGTCGAGGGGGTCGAGCTCCTTCTTCTTGCGGGGCCGGTGCGGCGTGCCGAGGATCGCCTGGAGCTCGTCGAGCAGCGCCACGTCGTGCACGGACAGGGCGTCCCGCTTGAGGGACCGGGCGACCTTGCGGATCTCGCCGGGGTTCAGGGCGCGGCGGGCCCAGCGGCCGAGGCGCCGCTCGTCGCCCATCGCGGCGAGGACCGCGCGGGGGGTCAGCTCCGGCCACCAGGCGTCGAGGAAGCGGATGAAGTCGTCCTCGGACGTGATGTCGTCGTCGAAGGAGGAGCGCAGCTCGGCGGCGAGTTCCGGGTCGGAGTGGCGGCCCGCGGCCCCGGACTGCGACCAGAGGGCGTCCAGGAGGAGCTTTCTCGCGCGCGGGCGCAGGAGATTGACGGGGGCGGTCCCGCCGAGGGCGTTGCGGCGGATGCGGTTCAGCTGCTCGGCGTCCAGTTCGAGGCGGCGGCCGAAGGCGACGACGCGCAGCCGGGTGGGGGCGCCCTGGGACTGCTCGGGCTCCGGCTCCGGATCGTCGCCGAAGGTCAGCTGCTCGTCGCGGGGCGCCTTGGGCTGCCTGCCCTGTACGCCCTCCAGTGCGCCCCGCGCCGCCTTGCGCAGCACGCCGAGCATCCGCGAGGAGCCCTTGACGCGGGCCACCGCCGGGGAGTCGTAGACCGTGGCCTCGACGCCGTCGACCAGGGAGCCGACCGCCCGGATCGCCACCTGGCCCTCCTCGCCGAGGGAGGGCAGGACGCCCTCGGTGTAGGCGACCAGGAGCGGGGTCGGGGAGACGATGAGGATGCCGCCCGCGTAACGGCGGCGGTCCTGGTAGAGGAGGTAGGCGGCGCGGTGCAGCGCCACCGCCGTCTTGCCGGTGCCGGGGCCGCCCTCCACGTAGGTCACGGAGGCGGCGGGCGCGCGGATCACCATGTCCTGCTCGGCCTGGATGGACGCCACGATGTCGCGCATGGTGTGGCTGCGGGCCTGACCGAGCGCGGCCATCAGCGCGCCGTCCCCGATCACCGGCAGCTTCTCGCCGTGCAGATACGCGGTGATCTCCGGGCGCATCAGGTCGTCCTCCACGCCGAGGACCTTGCGCCCCTTGGAGCGGATGACGCGGCGGCGGACGACCCGGCCCGGGTCGACCGGGGTCGACCGGTAGAAGGGGGCGGCGGCGGGCGCGCGCCAGTCGATGACGAGCGGGGAGTAGTCGGCGTCGAGGACGCCGATGCGCCCGATGTGCAGCGTCTCCGCGATCTCGGCCGTGTTCTTCTCCGTGATCGCGCCTTCGGCGGGCTCCACGGCCGTGTACGCGCCGTCGGGACCCTTCTTGCCGTCCTTGCCCTGGAGCAGGTCGATGCGGCCGAAGAGGAAGTCCTCGAACTCGTTGTTGAGCCGGTTGAGATGGACACCTGCGCGGAAGACCTGGGCGTCGCGCTCGGCGAGCGCGCCCGGCGTACCGACCTGGGAGCGCTTGGCGGCGTCGTTCATCAGGAACTCGGCCTCGTGGATCTTCTCCTCGAGACGTCGGTAGACCTGGTCGAGATGGTCCTGTTCGACACTGATCTCGCGGTCGCGTGTGCCTGACGGCATCACGGCGTTGGCGTCGGCCACCGAGGCCCCTTTCGAGCGTGCTGCTGCCCCTGTTGAGCAGCCGTCCACCGTACGCGAAAGGGACCGCGCTTGTGCACCTGGCCGCGCCTACACGTCGACCTCGACCAGGCGCTCGCCGTCGAACGTCGTCACCTCGAAGTGGTCGATGTCGTTGCGGTCCATGGCGGCGCCCCCGTGGACGTACAGCGGACCGCGCGCCCACTTGTCCGGACTGTCCTTGATGCCGTAGCCCCACTTGGGCACCGACCAGCTGGTGACCGTCTCCTTGGTGCCGTCCTTGCCGACGGCGACGAGGGAGCACTTGAGCGGTCCCTTGACGTTCTTCAGCTCCAGGACCGCGTGGGTGCCCCAGGCCTTCTTCTCCGTGCCGACCGTGGCGCTGACCCTGGTCGAGGGGTCGGTGGCCGCCTTCTTCTCGTCCATGTGATGGAAGAAGGCGTCCTCGGCCGGGCTTGTGGGGTGCGGGTCCGCGGCGAGATTCTTCGGGCCGCCGCCGTCGTCGCCGGTCACCGCGAGGACGGTGAGCGGGCCGCCGACGATCAGCGCGACGGCGGCCGCGACGAGGAAGAGGCCGCGCCTGCGCCGCCGCTCGCGCGTGCGCGACACCTCGCCGAGCAGGCGGTCGGCGAGGCGCGGGCCGGGGCGCGCGGCGAGCCGTTCGCCGATCTCCGGTGCGCCGCGCCCGCCCGGGAGGCCGGCGAGCGCCGCCAGCATCGGCTCCACGGCGGAGAACTCCTCCAACTGCCGCGCGCAGGGCTCGCAGTCCGCGAGGTGCGCCTCGAACCACGCGCTCTCGGCCTCGTCCAGCACGCCGAGGGCGTAGGCGCCGACGGCCTCGTGGACGGTGTCGTCCCGCCACGCGCCGTGGTGGTCGTAGGACCCGGTCATGCCTTCACCCCCCGCTCCTCCAGTGCGAGCTTCATCGAGCGAAGCGCGTAGAAGACCCGTGAGCGGACCGTGCCGCTGGGAATGCCCAGCGTCGCGGCCGCCTCGTTGACCGTACGCCCTTTGAAGTACGTCTCGACAAGTACCTCCCGGTGCGCGGGAGTCAGGTCCTCCAGGGCGTCGGAGAGCGTCATCAGCCACAGTGCCTTGTCGATCTCGTCCTCCGCGGGGATGACCTCCAGCGGCGACGGATCGACCTCCTGCGGCCGGGCCTGCCGGCTGCGGTGGCCGTCGATGACGATGCGCCGGGCGACCGTCACCAGCCAGGGGCGTACCGAACCGGTCGCCCGGTTGAGCTGACCGGCGTTCTTCCAGGCACGGATGAGCGTCTCCTGCACCACGTCCTCGGCGCGCTGCCGGTCCCCCGCGACCAGCCGCAGCACGTACGCGAGCAGCGGTCCCGCGTGCTCGCGGTAGAGCGCGCGCATCAACTCCTCGTCCGGCCCCGGCGGCCGCCCGAGACGGTGCCGGGGCGGCCGCGGTCGTTCATCGGCCACAGCGGAATCCTTGCGCACGTATGCCTCCGGTGTCCGCGCTTCGGGCGGGTCGGGTGGGTCTCATGCCGGAGGTACGTACGCGGAGCCCCAGGTGTTCAACGCCGCACGGATCGGCTCCGGTTCACGCCCGGGCGAGCGCTGCCCTGCGGCGGTGGCGGGCCACCCGTTCGCGGTTGCCGCAGACCTCGCTTGAGCACCAGCGGCGGCGGTGGCCGCGGGAGGTGTCGAGGTAGACGATGGGGCAGGTGTCGCCCTCGCACTGGCGCAGCAGGGCGCGGGCCACGGGGTCGGTGAGCAGGTCGACGGCGTCCCTGGCGACGCCGGCGAGCAGTGCCGCGCAGGCCGGGTCGTCGCGCAGGACGCGGGCCAGGGTGCCGTCGGCGGTGCGCACCGCGCGGGGGGCGGGAGGTGCGGCCGCGGCCAGCGCGTTGACGTGCTCCAGGGCGTTGTCGGCGGGCCGCTTCTCGATTTCACCGAGCACCAACTCGGCGACGTGAGCCCGCAGTTCGCGGAACGCGGTGAGCCAGCCCTGGTCCGCGCCGGGCAGCGGGGCGCCCGGCGGGACGAGACCGGCGCCCGCGAGCCAGGCACGCAGCCTGCGTACGGAGTCGAGCCGTTCCACGGGGTGGTTCGTCGCCACGAGGTCCAGGCAGCTCCGCCCGGAGTCGAATCGCAGCTCGTACGGGGCCGGGGCCATGCCCAACGCCATGCGCCTGTCACCGCCTTGGGGGTACCGGTGAGTGAATGCCGTCGCCTACCCCCTACAGTGCACGCCGCCCGGCGGGTCCGTAACCCCTCCCACCGGCTCACGTCCGACGAGCCGTCAGATCACGCGTCACTCCGCGTACTTGGACTCCGCCGCCGGGTCGATCGCGAGCCGGTAGCCCCGCTTGACCACCGTCTGGATCAGCTTCGGCGCGCCCAGGGACGTACGCAGCCGCGCCATGGCCGTCTCCACGGCGTGCTCGTCGCGGCCCGTGCCGGGCAGCGCCCGCAACAGCTCCGCGCGGGCCACCACCCAGCCGGGGCGGCGGGCGAGGGCACGCAGCAGGGCCATGCCGGCGGGCGGCACGGCCCGCAGCTCCTCGTCGACCAGGACGGCATGGCCGCGGATCTCCACGCGGTGCCCGGCGATGGGCAGCGCCCTGGCGCGGGCGGGCAGCTCCTGGCAGAGCAGCTGGACGAGGGGGCCGAGCCGGAAGCGTTCGGGCTGGACGGTGTCCACGCCGCGCGACTGGAGCGGCAGCGCGGTCACGGGCCCCACACAGGCGGGCAGCACGTCATGGCCGAGGGCGGCCAGGAACTCCTCCACCATGCCCCGCTCCTCGGCACGGGCCAGCAGCGACGCGGCGGCGGGCGCGCTGGTGAACGTGAGGGCGTCGACGCCCCGCCCCACCGTCGCGTCGAGCAGCCGGTCCACGGGAGCGAGGTCCTCCGGCGGCAGCCACCGGTAGACGGGCACGCCGACGACCTCCGCCCCCGCCGCCCGCAGCGCCTCGACGAAGCCGGGCAGCGGTTCGCCGTGCAGTTGCAGTGCGATGCGGCGCCCGGCGACGCCCTCGCCGAGCAGCCGGTCGAGCACCTCCGCCATCGACTCGGACGAGGGCGACCACTCCTCGGTGAGCCCGGCGGCACGCACCGCGCCCTTCACCTTCGGGCCGCGGGCGAGCAGCTCGACCCCGCGCAGGCAGCCGAGCAGCGCCTCGCCGTACCCCCAGCCGTCGGCGGCCTCGATCCAGCCGCGGAACCCGATGGCGGTGGTGGCGATCACGACGTCCGGGGCGTGGTCGATCAGTTCCTTGGTCGCCGCGAGGAGTTCACTGTCGTCGGCGAGCGGCACGATGCGCAGGGCCGGGGCGTGCAGCACCGACGCGCCGCGCCGCTGGAGCAGCGCGCCGAGCTCGTCGGCGCGCCGGGCCGCGGTCACGCCGACGGTGAATCCGGCGAGGGGTCCGTGCGCTGTCGGGGAGTTCGATGGGGGCGCGTGCATAGGTCTGTCTCGTCTCGGCTGTCTCGTCGACCGTCTCGGCTGTCTCGTCCCGGCTGTCTCGTCTCGATTCTTCCCGCTCGTGGCCGGCGGCGGACGACCGAGCCTGCCAATGGTGCGTGACAGGCCCGGTTCACGACGATGTCCGCCGTGTTACGTCACACCTCGGCGTAGCTGAGCTGCGACTTCACGTCCGCGTCGGCCCCGGCGGCCGTACGGCGGACCGCCTTGCCGCGAAGGTATACGGCCCAGGTGAGCACCGAGCACACCCCGTAGAAGCCGAGGAACGCCACGAACGCCCCCGTGCCCGACCCCACGGTCTGGAAGGACTGCCGCAGGGCGAGGTTGATGCCGAGCCCGCCGAGCGCGCCGACCGCCCCGATCAGCCCCATCGAGGCCCCGGACAGCCGCCGCCCGTACGCCGCGGCCTCCTCCCCCACCAGCCCCTTGCGCTCGGCCTTGGCCTGGAAGATCCCGGGGATCATCTTGTACGTGGATCCGTTGCCGAGCCCGGTGAGCACGAACAGGGCGATGAAGGCGCCGACGAACAGCGGCAGCGACTCCCTGACCGAGGCGACCACGACGACACCGGTCGCGGCGCCCATCCCGACGAAGTTGGCGAGGGTGATGCGCGCCCCGCCGTGCCGGTCGGCGAGCCGCCCGCCCACGGGCCGGATCAGCGAGCCGAGCAGCGGCCCGATGAAGGTCAGCTGGGCGGCCTCCAGCGGCGTACGCCCGAACTGCGTCTGGAGCACGAGGCCGAAGGCGAAGCTGTAGCCGATGAAGGAGCCGAACGTCCCCACGTACAGGAACGCCATGATCCACGTGTGCGCGTCCCGGACGGCGGCTCTGACGGCCCCCGTGTCGTTGCGCACGGACGAGATGCTGTCCATGTAGCGGGCGGCGCAGAGGACGGAGACGAGGATCAGCGGGATGTAGATCCCGAGCACCACCCGCGGCCCGCCGCTCGCCCCGATGACGGCGAGCCCGACGAGCTGCACGACGGGTACGCCGATGTTGCCGCCCCCGGCGTTGAGGCCGAGCGCCCAGCCCTTCTCCCGCAGCGGGAAGAAGGAGTTGATGTTGGTCATGCTGGAGGCGAAGTTGCCGCCGCCGACACCGGTGAGCAGCGCGCACACCATGAAGGTGGTGTACGAGGTCCCCGGCTCCATGACGAGGAAGGCGGCGACGGTCGGCAGGAGCAGGAGGGAGGCGGCGATGACGGTCCAGTTACGCCCGCCGAAGCGGGCGACGGCGAAGGTGTAGGGGACGCGGACGACGGCTCCCACCAGGGTCGCCATCGACACCAGGAAGAACTTCCCGGCCGGGTCGATCCCGTACTCCGGGCCCATGAACAGGACCATCACGGACCACAGGCTCCACACGGAGAACCCGATGTGCTCGGAGAGCACCGAGAACGCCAGGTTCCGCCGGGCGACCCGCTCCCCTCCCTCCTCCTTCCAGAACTTCTCGTCCTCGGGGTCCCACCGCTCGATCCACATCGCGTGCCTCCACGGCCAGTCCACTGGTCCACGTCCACATCCACACCCACTGCTGACGCTTCCGAAGGTAGGGATCACGCGTTTCGGCCCTGTGGCGGGGAGTGACCGGCGGGGAACGTTGCTCTCACCGGGGGCGGGGCCGGATGGTGAGGGCGGCGGGCGGGTCAGCCCAGGTGCGTGTCCCCAAGTGACACCAGCAGGCGGCTCAGCGCCCGGTCGAGTGCCTCGCGGTCGGCGGGGGTCAGCGCCGCCAGCATGCGTTCCTCGTTGGCGATGTGGTCGACGACCGCGCGGTCGACCAGCTCGCGGCCGGCCTCGGTGAGGCGGACGCGGATGGCGCGGCGGTCGGTGGGGTCGGGGCGGCGTTCGATCAGGCCCTTGCGTTCGAGTTTGTCGAGGCGGTTGGTGATGGCGCCGGAGGTCACCATCGCGGTCTTGAGGAGGCCGCCCGCGGTCAGCTCGTGCGGGGCGCCGACACGGCGCAGGGTGGCGAGGACGTCGAACTCCGCGAACTCCAGGCCGTACTCGACGAAGACCTTCTTCATGCCCTTGCTCAGCAGGTGGTCGGCGCGCTTGATGCGGCCCACCAGCGCCATCGCGTCCAGGTGCGCGGGGTCGAGGTCGGGGCGCTCGCGGCGCCACTGGCCGCGCAGCTCGTCGATGGCGTCGGGGCGCGGCCCGGTCGGCGGCTGATTCTCGGTCATGTGCAATCCCTGCCCGGTTCTCTCAACGTACAGATACTTGACGTTCGCGGACCTGGGGTCCATATTTACCTCAACGTTGAGAATAACAGCGTTGAGGGAACCATGAGGGGGAGCGTCATGTCCGTGTCCGCGTCCGTCAGCACCGCGACCGCGCAGGGTGGGAGTACACCGGGCGGGAGCACCACACCGCGTGACTCCGCCAAGGCCGCCAAGGCCGCCGCGGGCATCGCCGCGCTAGCCGCCATCGGCCCCGCGACCTGGGGCACCACCTACGTCACGACCACCGAACTCCTGCCCCCGGACCGGCCGTTGCTCGCCGCTGCCCTGCGCGCCCTGCCCGCCGGGCTGATCCTGCTCGCGCTCACCCGGCGGCTGCCGCGCGGCGACTGGTGGTGGAAGGCGGCCGTGCTCGGACTGCTCAACTTCGGCGCGTTCTTCCCGCTGCTCTTCTTCGGCGCCTACCACCTGCCCGGCGGCGTCGCCTCGACGATCAGCGCGGTCATGCCGCTGCTCGTGGCGGGCTTCGGGATCGGCGTCCTGAAGGTCCGGCCCACCCGCCGTACGCTGATCGCGGGCCTCGTCGGCGTCATCGGCGTCGCCCTGCTGGTCCTGCGCGGCAGCGCGGCGGTCGACGCCGCCGGGATCACCGCGATGCTGGCGGCCACGACACTGATGGCCCTGGCCGTGGTGCTCAGCAAGCGCTGGGGCCGCCCGGAAGGGGTCTCGCTGCTCGCGCTCACGGGATGGCAACTGACCGCGGGCGGCCTGGTCCTGGCGCCCGTCGCCCTGACCGCCGAGGGCCTGCCCGGCCACTTCACCGGGGCCAACGTCGCCGGGTACGCCTACCTCGGCATCATCGGCACGGCCCTCGCGTACGCCCTGTGGTTCCGCGGCATCGAGCGCCTGCCCGCGTCCTCGGTGTCCTTCCTCGGCCTGACCAACCCGGTCGTCGCCACGCTGGCGGGCCTGCTGCTCCTGGGCCAGACGCTGACGCCCTGGCAGGTCGGCGGTCTGGTCCTGGTGGTGGCGAGTGTCCTCCTCGGCCAGAACCTCCGCCGCCCGCAGCGACGGTGACCGCACCCGCCCGCCCCACCTCCACTGAACGAACTGAACTGAACGCAAGGAGGCCCGCGGCCACGAGGCCACCGCCGTGGTCCGCGACGCGGCCCGCCACACGGAACCGCACCCCGGCGCCACGCCCCGTACGGGCGACGCGGGAAACGCGGCCCTCTTCGAACCGGGCACCCGCACGGGCCGGTTCCGCCTCGGCAAGGAGAACCACTGGTGGCCCCCGACGGCACCTCGTCCCTCTCCAAGGACGCGGCGATAGCACTCCTGAACGAGACAGAACACCCGGAGCACCACCGCTCGCGCTTCACGGCCGGGCACTGAGAGCGCGGCGCCGGGTCTCGACCGCCCCTCAGCGGCCGACGGCCGGCACTTCCCGCCCCCCGCCGTCCTTCGTCACTTCGCCGGGAACTTCCACACGGCCGGCTCGCCCTCGCTGTCCTCGGGGGCCCAGTGGACCTCCAGCTCCTTCGTGCCGACGGGCACCAGGTAGGTCTGGCAGATGACGTGGCTCTCGCCCTTCTTCCAGCCCTCGAGCTCCAGCTCGTCCTCGCAGCCCGGCGCGTCCTCGGAGGCGCCGATCAGCAGGCCGCCGCGGGTGCCGTCGGCGTAGACCTCCGCGCCGTCACCCACGTCCGGGACGTCCGCGAGCGGGGCGCCCGCCTTGTGCGTGTACTTCACGTGGGCGACCGCGGCGACCAGGCCCTTGGCCCGCTTCGGGTCCGAGACCAGCTTCTTGGTCTCGGCCTCCGTGCCCACGTCGACCTTCTGCGCGGCGACGTCGTACGTGACGGTGGCGTCGCCCTCCTTGACCTTCCCCGTGGTGCTCTCGCCGGCCGCCAGCGCGGCGGGCTCGGCGGGCTTGGCCGGGGACTTGGGGGCGTCCGCCTTCGGCTTGTCCTCCGACTTCTTGTCGTCTCCGCCGCCGCAGGCGGTCAGTGCGAGGGCGAGTACTGCGACGGGCGCGGCGAAGCGCAGCGCGGTCTTCTTGCAGAGCAAAGCGATCTCCTGGCAGTGATGGGCCTGCCGCTCAGCGGAGTTACACCCCGTGCGAGCGGCAGGAAGAGCCGCCAGCTTAGGAGTCGGCCGCGCCGACGATCACGCGATGCAATGGAACGATCACGACCCTTCCGGCAATCAGTCCGCTTCGCCGCCGAACCCCCGCCGAGACCGCGAAGAACGTCCATCCTTCCTCCGCGACACCTCCACACCGTCCGGCCACAGCCTCGGCCGCCGCCCCGCCGCCAGGTCCTCCACCCAGCCCACCGCCACGATCGTCAGGCCCAGCAGCGGCCAGACCAGCACGGCCATCCACAGCCCGTACGTGGCGTCCAGCGCCGCGTCCCAGCGGGCGTCCGCCATGAACGGCAGGTCGTACGCCATGTCGATGACCGGCACCGTCGCCGTGATCAGGAGGTTGTGCCAGAGGTAGACCGTCACGGCTCGGTTGTTGGAGAGCGTGACCAGCCTGTCCCACTTCGCGAACCTGCCCGGCCGCCGCGGCCCCGATGGACCCGATGGCCACGACGGCGCGTACCGGAGCAGGATGACGACGAAGCCGAAGGACCAGGCCGCCTGCGCCGCCGGGATGTCGTTCAGGTCCCAGCCGTCCGGCCCGAGATGACCCGACGCCCACCACAGGCCGAAGGCCATGAGCAGCGACGCGGCCGACACCGCCAGATAGCGCGGGACGCGGGCCAGCAGGCCGCTCCGGTGGGCGAAGCCGAGGACCCAGCAGCCGCCGTACACCGCGAAGTCCGTGACCGCGTCGCCCACCTCGCCGGGGATCGTGACAAGACCCGTACCGACCACCGAGGTCAGCGCGAGCGGCGCGAACAGCGTTACCCACGGCGCCCTGCGGAACGCCCACAGCAGAAGGGGCGAGGCGATGACGAACCACAGATAGGCGCGGAGGTACCACAGCGGCCCCGCCGCCTGCACCGGCCAGGTGTCCTCCAGGAGCCCCGCCTCGTCGCCCAGATGCCACGGGAAGGGCGGCGCGCCCACCGGAACCACATAGGTGAGCAGAGCCAGCGGGGACCAGGCGCCGCCGTGGTCGGGGTCCTCGGAGACGTTCCAGCCGCCCGCGAGGAGCAGGGAGAGCACCACCGCGCTGAACACCCACAGCGGAGGCAGCAGCCGGCGGACGCGGCCCTTGATCACGTCCCATGCCGGTCGGTCCAGTGAGCGCGCCATGAGCGAGCCCGCCAGCGCGAACATCACGCCCATCGAGGGGAAGGCGATCGTCAGCCACGCCCAGCCGAAGAGGTGGTAGACGACGACGCGGACGAGCGCGAGGGAGCGCAGCACGTCGAGACAGCGGTCCCTGCCGGGCTCGCGCGCGGCGGCGGGGGCCTCGGGGATCAGCAGACTCCGGCTCATGCGACGGGCCTCCGTTCGTACTCGTCGGTCCGCGGTCGAGGAAGGGAGCCGGGCGCCTCCACCACTCCCGTGCGCCGCAGCTTCTGCCAGCGCAGGCGGCCCCCGGTGAGCGCCGTGATCCAGGACTGCAAGAGCACGACGTACATCAACTGCCGGTAGAGGAGCTGCTGGAGGGGCAGCGAGATCAGATGGGTCATGCGCTCGCGGTCGAGCCGGAAGGCGTACGCGGCGCAGAACCCCTGCACCGCGAGCACGCCGAGCCAAGCTGCGACGGTCTTCCGGGTCGGGCCGAAGACCAGGCCGTACAGCAGGAACACGTCGATGAGCGGGGCGAGAAGCGGTGCCAGGACCATGAACAGCGACACCAGCGGCAGCCCCACACGGCCGAAGCGTCCGGAGGGGCCGGACTCGACGAAGGCGCGGCGGTGCTTCCAGATGGCCTGCATCGTGCCGTACGACCAGCGGTAGCGCTGGGACCAGAGCTGCTGGACGGACTCCGGGGCCTCGGTCCAGGCGCGCGCCCGCTCCGCGTACACGACCCGCCAGCCGTCGCGGTGCAGGGCCATGGTGATGTCGGTGTCCTCGGCGAGCGTGTCGTCGCTCATGCCGCCGGCCCGCTCCAGGGCGGAGCGCCGGAACGCGCCGACCGCGCCCGGGATGGTCGGCATGCAGCGCAGCACGTCGTACATCCGGCGGTCGAGGTTGAAGCCCATCACGTACTCGATGTGCTGCCAGGCACCGATGAGCGAGTCCCTGTTGCCGACCTTCGCGTTGCCCGCGACGGCGCCGACGCGCGGGTCGCCGAAGGGCTGCGCCAGCTCACGGACGGTGGACTCCTCGAAGACCGTGTCGCCGTCCATCATCACGACGATGTCGTGCCGGGCGCCCGCCAGGCCTCTGTTGAGGGCGGCCGGCTTGCCCGCGTTGGGCTGGCGCAGGACGCGTACGTTCGGCAGGCCCAGGCCCTCCGCGAGCTCCGCGGTGCCGTCCGACGAGCCGTCGTCGACGACGATGACCTCGATGGGGTGGTCGCTCGCCATCAGGGAACGGACCGTGGCCTCGATGCACTTGGCTTCGTTGTACGCGGGCACCAGGACCGAGACGGGCTCGGTGACGGGCGCCCCCCAGCGGAAGTCGCGCCGCCGCACCCGGCGGGCGTGCGCGCCCGAGAGCAGCAGCATCAGGCCGAACCGGGTGAAGACGAGGACGCCGACGACGGCGAGGGCCACGACGAGGCAGTCGGTGATCCGCTCGGCCGCGCCGACGAGGAAGACCCAGGACCTGCCCTTCCACAGCTCGACGCCGCTGACCGGCGTGTGCGCGCTCGGCGCGTCCAGGGCCTCGGTGAGGTTTCCGAACGTATAGCCCCGCTCCCGCATCTCGGGCAGGAAGCGGTCGAGCGCGGCGACGGTCTGCGAACGGTCGCCGCCGGAGTCGTGCATGAGGACGACGGCGCCCGCGCCGTCCTCGGGCGTGGCGCGGCGGATGATCTCGTCGACGCCGGGGCGCTTCCAGTCCTCGCTGTCGGTGTCGTTGACCACGGTGAGGTAGCCGCGCGCACCGATGTACCGGGCCACCGGGTACGACCGGTCGTCCATGGCGTGGGAGAAGGAGGAGTACGGGGGCCGGAAGAGGGAGGTCCGGATCCCTGCCGCCCCGGCGAGCGCGAGCTGGTTCTGTGAGAGCTCCCAGTCGATGCGCTCGGCGGACTGGTAGGAGAGGTCGGGGTGGTTGAAGGTGTGCAGGCCGACCTCGTGGCCCTCGTCGACCATGCGCCGCACGAGGCCGGGATGGCGCGAGGCCATGGTGCCGGTGACGAAGAAGACGCCGTGCGCCCGGTGTTTCCCGAGGACGTCGAGGATCTTGGGGGTCCACTCGGGGTCGGGGCCGTCGTCGAACGTCAGGACCAGCCGGTGGTCCGGCACGCTCAGGGTGGTCTCACGCCCGCCGCGGGTGTCGATGACGGGGCCGCCGCGCAGGATCTCGCGCGGTACGTGGTCGGTGGGCGCGGCAGGCCTGACGCGGTGGTCGGCGAGGATCTCGCTGTGTACGTAGCCGCGCAGCATCAGCATGGCGAGCAGCGCGCCGAGCAGCAGCGCGGGCAGCAGATGGCGCAGCGACAGGAGCCTGCGCCGCCGGGCGGTGCGCGTCGCCTCGCCGCGCCGCCCGCCGCCGGTCCGCCGCTCGGCCCCGCTCCCCTTCCGGGCACGGCTGTCCTGGGGGCCGCCGCAACGGCCCCCGTCGGTGCGGGAGTCCTTCACTCGGCGGCCTCCGGGGGCGGCGAGGTGTCCGCGGAAGGCTGCTCGGCGGGCGGCGTGTACCCGGCGGGGACCTCGCCGCCGCCACCACCGCCGCCACCGCCCGGTGTCTCGCTGCCGCCCGGTTCCGGTGACGGCGTGGGCTCCTGGGAGGGAGGCGGGTCGGCCGGAACCACCGGGCCGGGACCCGGGTCCGGCGTACCGCTGGTCGGGCCCGGGGCGGGTCCGTCATCCGGGGCGCCCGGCGTGCCCGGGGCGTCCGGGCCGGGGGCCGGTGGCGCGCCGCCGCCCTCCGGAATCCGCCCGGCACGGTCACGGTCGCCGTCACCGTCGGGCGGCGCGTCCCGCCGTCCGCGACCGTCCCGCTCACCCGAGGGGCGGGGCCCGTCGCCGTGCTCGCCCTCCGCGTCAGGGCCGTGCGAGGCCCGCGTCGTACGGGACGACGGAGCGGACGGGGTGGCGGTGCCCGTCGGCCGGTCGGCGGTCTCCACCTTGCTCGCCGGTCCGTCGTCCTTGGGGCCCCGCACCGGCAGCCAGGGCGCGCTGGAGTTGCCCGAGAGCAGCGTGCCCACGATGACCAGGGCGTAGACGCCGCAGGCGACCCCGACGCCCACGCCGACCCGGCGGTACCTCCGGCTGCGGCGGCCCGTCTCGTCGACGAAGACGGGGCCGTCGGCCGGCCCGCGGGGGTCTTCTCCCGCCGACGGCTCCGCCGGGCCGCGCCCCAGGCCGTCGATCCGGACGGTGACCTCGTCCGGGTCGTGGGTGTGTCCTGGCAGGGCATCTTCTCGCCACGTTTCCATGCGTACGCACAACCCCCCACGTCAGAGATTTCGGGTGCGCGTACGACCCCGGGCCCCTGCCGTGCGGACCGGGCCCCCACCTGGTCCGAGCGCTCCCCCTGCCACACCGGGCCCGGAGAACGAACGTAGCGCAGCGGCCACAGGGATTGTTTTTGGTCAGTGACGACTCATCATGATGAGTGCATCTGCGGCCGGAACCCATCCTCCCGCGGGCCTCTCCAGCCACCCTTCGTCGGCCGACAGTTCCGCGGCGGCGGCCCGGACCGCGGCGACACCCGGGTGAGCCAGCCCCTTCCGCCACACCAGCGACACGGGCGAGAGCGGAACGGGGTCGACAAGGGGCCGCAGCTCGGCGCCCGGCATGGCCGGAAAGTCCACGACGACCAGGACCGGGTGACGGTTCTTCGCCATGAGCCGCCCGAACTCCTCCCGGCCCACGGCGAGTGGCGCGGGCGGTGCGACGCCGATGCCTCGCCCCTCGAAGAGCCGGTGCGCGAGGTCGGTCCACTCCGGCGTCCTCGGGTTGCCCGCCCCCGCGTACACGCTCTCCCCCGCGAGCGCGTCCAGCGGCACGGCGTCGAGCCCGGTCAGCGGATGGCCGTACGGCAGCAGTACCGCCATCGGCTCGTACCGCACGGGCTGTTGGGCGAGGGAGGCCCGCAGGGCCGGGTCCAGCCCGGCGTACCGCCCGAAGGACATGTCGAGGCGGCCGGCGATCATCTCGACGGCGGCTCCGGTCAGCCCGCTCTCGAAGCGGGCCATCAGCTCGCACTCCGGGGCGAGTTCCCTGGCCCGCTCCAGGATCCGCCCGCTGACGAGCCCGGGGCTGTTCAGATCGACGAGCAGCGGCCGTGCGGCCCCCGTGAACGCGGCGACCAGCTCGTCCTGCGCCTCAAGGACCCGTCGCGCGTACGGCAGCAGCCGCTCGCCGTCGGCGGTGAGCATGACCTGCCGTGTCGTGCGCGAGAAGAGCTCGGCGCCCAACTCCCGCTCCAGGCGCCGCACATCACGGCTCAGGGCCTGCTGCGCCACATACAGCCTGGCGGCGGCCCGGGTGAAGTGCAGCTCCTCGGCGACGGCGAGGAACGCGCGCAGCAGGCGGGGATCCACGTCACGGAACGGGGCTGGAAGTCGCGTCACCGCAGGAATTTACAACGCGTACGCGTGAATGGCACCCGAGAAGGTGTTGGACCCCGCGGACCGCCCGCCGCGAGGGTGAGCCCATGCCCCACAAGCCCCACAACCCATACGCCCGCCTCTTCGCGATACCCGGCGCCACCGCCTTCACCCTCGGCAACCTCATCGCACGGCTGCCCATGGGCATGTTCAGCATGAGCGCCGTCATCATGATCTCCGGTGCCCGCGGCTCGTACGCGCTGGCCGGCGCCGTCACCGCGACCGGCCTCGCGGCGACCGCCGTCGTGGCGCCCTGGACGGCCCGGCTCGTCGACCGCCACGGCCAGGCGCGCGTCGCCGTGCCCGCCACCGCGATCGCGGCGCTCGGCTCGCTCTCGCTGCTGCTCTGCGTGCGGTACGGAGCGCCCGACTGGACCCTCTTCGCGTCGTACGCGGCCACGGCCACGACGCCCAACACCGGAGGCATGTCCCGGGCGCGTTGGGCCCACCTCCTCAAGGGCGACGACGCGGCCGCGCACACCGCCAACTCCTTCGAACAGTCCGTCGACGAGCTGTGCTTCATGCTCGGTCCCGTCCTCGCCGCCTTCCTCTGCGCGGCGCTCTTCCCGCAGGCGGGCACCCTGATCGGCGTGGTCCTGCTGCTGACGGGCGTGCTGCTCTTCACCGCGCAGCGCGCCACGGAACCGCCGCCCCAGGGACGTACGGACGACGCCGCGAGGAAAGCCGCGTCGCCCCTCCGCGCGCCCGGGATGCCCGCCCTGCTGGTCGTCTTCCTCGCCACCGGCGCCGTCTTCGGCTCCCTGGAGGTCGTCACGATCGCCTTCGCCGACGCGCAGGGGCACAAGGCGGCCTCGGGCGCGATCCTCGCCCTCCAGGCCGCGGGCTCCTGCGCGGCGGGCCTGGTCTACGGGGCCGCGAAACCGCGCGGCCCGCTCGTGCGCCGCCACCTGCTGTGCGGTGCCGCGATGGCGGCCCTGATGACGCTGCCGCTGCTCGCGGTGACGGTCACGGGCTCGCTGGTCGCCCTGGCCGGGGCCCTGCTGGTCGCGGGCATGGCGACGGCGCCCACGATGGTCACCGGCATGACCCTGGTCCAGCGGTACACCCCCGAGGGGCGCCTGAACGAGGGCATGACCCTCGCCGTGACCGGCCTCCTCGGGGGCATCGCGTGCGGCGCCGCGTGCGGCGGCTGGGCGGTTGAGCGGCTGGGCCCCGCCACGGCCTACTGGGTACCGGTCGCCGCCGCCTGCGCCGCCCTGCTGCTCAGCAGCGCGCAGGCTTGCGCCACGAGCACTCCACGTCGCCGTCCCGCTCGGCGACACGCGTCGAGCGAGGCATGACCGGCACCGCCTTGTCCCTGGTCGACGAGGCGAGGGTCACCACGATCGCGTCCTCAAGCGCCTTCACCGAGGGGGCCAGGTGGTTGTTGAGGATGATGCTGAAGACCAGTTCGCGGCCGTCCTTGTCCGTCACGTAGCCGGACAGCGCGGAGGCCCCCGTCAGCGTGCCCGTCTTGGCACGGACGTTCAGGGCCGCCGGTGTGCCGCACATCCGTGACCGCAGCGTGCCGCCGACGGACTTGCCCGGCCCGCAGGCCACCGGCAGGGACGCGTACCAGTCGGCGAACCACGGCTCGCCCTTGGCCGCCCGCAGCAGCTCGATGTACTGGTCGGCGGGGGCGTTGTCCTTGCGCGAGAGACCGGAGCCGTCGACCTGGCGCAGCTTCCCGGGGTCGACGCCCGCGGTCTTCAGATAGCCGCTGATGGCGGCGATCCCGTCGCGCCAACTGCCGGGGCGCCCGGTCGTCTTGTGACCCATGGCCTTGGTGAGGCTCTCGGCGTGCATGTTGTTGGAGAGCTTCATGAACGGGACCATGAGGTCCTTGAGCTCCATGGAGTCGTGCGACGCCAGCCGCCGTGCGCCCTCCGGTGTGGCGACCCCGGCCCTGGTCGGGCCGCTGACCCGCACACCGTGCGCGGCGAGCGCGTCCCGGAAGACGGCGGCGGCGTACCCCGTCGGCTCCCAGACGGTGACCCACTCCTTGGTGGCGGACCCGCCGACCGGGACCGTGCCGCTGACGGTGATGGTGTTCCGCCCGTGCCGCCGCTCCACGGCGATGGTGTCCGCGCCGCCCGCGGCGACGGTGCTCGCGCGCAGGTCGATGTCCACGTAGTCGGTCTTCGGCGTCACGCCGACCCGCGGCTTGTCGCCGGCCTTCGCCCCTGGCGTGACCTCGACGATGACGGTGCCGGTGTCGTAGTCGGTGTCGGGGGCGACGCTCAGGGCGCTGATCTGCGCCGCGTAGTACGCGGACTCGTCGTCGGCGCTCCAGGTGTCGCCGACGCGGTGGTCGTCGAAGCGGGTGTCGTCGGCGATCAGCCGTCCGGAGACGCGGCGGACGCCCGAGCCGGCGATCTTCGCGGCGAGCCGGTCGTAGTCCTCGGCGAGCGTCGTCGGATCACCCGTGCCGCGCAGGTACAGGTCACCGCGCAGGACGGGGCCGCGCCGCTCGCCGTCGGTCAGGACGTCGGTGGTGAAGCGGTGGCCGGGGCCCAGGAGCTCCATGGCGGCGGCCGAGGTGAGCAGCTTGGTGTTGGAGGCGGGCATGAGGCGCCCGGTGGGGCGGTGCCGGTACAGGACGTCGCCGGACGCGGCGTCGGCGACCACGACACTGGCCACGCCGCCCTCCATACGGGGGTCGCCGAGGACGGTGTCGATGGCTTCGGGCAGCCCCGACCGGTCGGCGTCAGCCCCGGCCGGTGAGCTGACGGAGAGGGTGGCCGCGGCGAGGCCGAGGACGGCGGGCCAGATCCAGTGGCGCATGCGGTCGTTGACGCGTCTCACGGGTCTACTCATGACCCTGGAGCATCCCGGAGGGCGCGGCCGGGCGACAGACCCCACTCCGGACCCGCCACGAAAAACCTCGCGGCACGGAAACCCCGCGGCACGGAAAACCCCGCGGCACGGAAGAAGCCCCCTGGCCCGGGGGCCAGAGGGCTTCAACCTCACATGGGAATTGTGGAGATGGCGGGAATCGAACCCGCGTCCAACGGTGCAGAATCAGGGCTTCTCCGTGTGCAGTTCGCTGCGATTTTCTCGGCCCCGGCGATCCCGCGAACAAGTCGCCGACGGGCCCAGTCACTGTTTGATTTCCTCCTGGACCCCGTGACCGGGTCCAGAAGTTTAGTTCCCTAGCTGATGCCAGGATCCGGGTCGGGAACAGCCCCGGGCTGACACTTCACCGAGTCGCTACTTAGGCAGCGAGGGCGAAGGAATCGCGCTTGGTGTTGGCGATTATTGGTTGCGACATATGGTTTACGAGATCATTGCCGCTTCCTCGACACGCTTCCCCTGCTTCGACATCCGCTGTCGAAACCGATCATCCCCATGTTGATTTTTCAAACCGCGCCCCGTCACCTGCGGAGCACGACCCATCGTACGTGACCAACGCCGACGGGTGCCAGCCCATTCCCGGGAACCTCGCCGCTAGGCGATACCCTGCCGGCGCCGGACCGCCGAGATCGCGCGGTTCGTCTCACGCGTGTCCTGCTTCTCGCGCAGCGTCTGCCGCTTGTCGTACTCCTTCTTGCCCTTGGCCAGCGCGATCTCGACCTTGACGCGGCTGTCCTTGAAGTACAGCGACAGGGGCACGATCGTGTGACCCGTCTCCTGGGACTTGGACTCCAGCTTGTCGATCTCCGCCCGGTGCAGCAGGAGCTTTCGCTTGCGGGTGGCGGAGTGGTTGGTCCAGGTGCCCTGCACGTACTCCGGGACGTGGATGTTGTGCAGCCACGCCTCCCCGCGGTCGATCTGCACGAAGCCGTCCACCAGGGAGGCCCGGCCCAGGCGCAGCGACTTCACCTCGGTGCCCATCAGCACCAGGCCGCACTCGTAGGTGTCCAGGATGGTGTAGTCGTGCCGCGCCTTCTTGTTCTGCGCGACCATCTTGCGGGCAGGGGCCTTCTCATTGGCCTTCGCGGCCTTGCGCTTTACCTTTTCCTTCGCCATAGTCCGCCCATTTTCGCACTACGAGGGGGGTCCGAGGCCAGTCAATACTGTCTCGGCCCTGGCCTCGGCCCCGTGCTCGACCTCCAGGTCCGGTGTGATGCCCCGCCTGTCCACGGTCCGGCCCGACGGGGTGCGGTAGTGGCCGACGGTCAGCTCGGCGACGGAGCCGTCGGGAAGGCGGCTCGGCATCTGGACGGATCCCTTGCCGAAGGTCCGGGAGCCCACGACGACCGCGCGGCCGCGGTCCTGGAGGGCGCCGGTGAGGAGCTCGGCCGCGCTCATGGTGCCGCCGTCGACCAGCGTGACCACCGGTCGCCCGGTGTCACCACCGCGCTCGGCGTGCAGGGCCTTCTGCTCGCCCCGTACGTCGTACGTCGCCACGAGACCGCCGTCGACCAGCGCGGACGAGGCGGTGACCGCCTCCGAGACCAGGCCTCCGGAGTTCCCGCGCAGGTCGAGCAGGATCCCCGCACCCTCGGGCGCCTCGCGCACCGCGGAGCGCACGGCCTCTCCGGAGCCCTTGGTGAACGCGGCGACCTTGATCATGACGGCCCCGCCGGAGAGCTTGGTCACGGTGACGGAGTCCGTGGACAGGCGCGCCCTGCGCAGCGTCTCGCTCCACGCGCGCGTGGCGCGCTCCAGGCCCAGCCGCACCGGGGTGCCGGCGCGGTCGCCGCGCAGCAGGGCGACGACCTCCGTGACGGGGCGGCCGGTGACGCGCTCGCCGTCGATGGAGCGCAGCCGGTCGCCCTTGCGGATCCCGGCGCGGTCGGCGGGCCCGCCCTTCTGGACCCGGGAGACCTCCATGCGGCCGTCGGCGCCGCGCCGGGCCCACAGTCCGACGCCGGTGTAGGCGCCGTCGAGGGCCTCCTCGAACTCCTGGTACTCGCCGTGGGAGTACACCGAGCCCCAGCGGTCCCCGCTGCGGCTGACGGCCTCTTCGGCGGCCTTCTCGGCGGACTTGCCGTCGGCCATGGCCTCGGCGGCGGCCTCGGATGCCCGCTCGGCGGTGTGGCCGTCACCGCCAAGGGGGGCCACGGCGTCCGAACGCACCGACCCAGGAGGCGTTTTCCGGCCGTCGCCCGCCGCCTCGCTCCAGGAACCGGTGGCGGCCCCGGTGACGAGCACGCTCGCGAAGACCAACGTCAGGGCCGCCCCGCGGCGTACACGGCGGGGCACGACGAGCCGATCGGCGAACCGGTCGAGACCTGACATGCCGGTGAGTCTAGGACAACGAAAGGCGCCGTACGGTCCGTTGGACCGTACGGCGCCCTGGAACGCGGAGGGTACTTGTCACACCTTGAGGTACTTGCGCAACGCGAAGAACGCGGCAAGCGCGGGCATCAGGAGGCCGATCGCGAGCACCAGCGGCAGCTTGGCCAGAACGGCGTCCCAGCCGATGAAGTTGATGAGGTTGATCTTCTCGGAGAGCGCGAGTCCGTGGTCGATCATGAAGTAGCGGCCCACGAGCAGCATTCCGCAGGCGAGCGCGCCGCCGATGAGACCGGCGACGGCGGCCTCCATGATGAACGGCATCTGGATGTAGAAGCTGGACGCGCCGACCAGCCGCATGATGCCGGTCTCCCGTCTGCGGCTGAACGCCGAGACGCGCACGGTGTTGACGATCAGCATCAGGGCGACGACGAGCATCAGCGCCATCACCGCGATCGCCGCCCAGTTCATGCCGTTGAGGAGTTCGAAGAGGTTCTCCAGGTAGTCCTTCTGGTCCTCGACGGACTGCACGCCGTCACGGCCCGAGAAGGCCGTCGCGACCACCTGGTACTTCTCCGGGTCCTTCAGCTTGACGCGGAACGACTCCTGCATCTGGTCCGGCGTGAGGGAGCTGGAGAGCGGGGAGTCGCCGAACTGCTCCTTGTAGTGCTTGTACGCCTCGTCCGCCGTCTCGTGCTGGACCGTGTCCACGACGGGCATCTTCTTCAGATCGCCGAGGATCCGGTCCTTCTGCTCGTTCGTGACGGCACCCTTGGCGCACTTGGGGTCCTGCTCGGCGTCGGCCTTGTTGCACAGGAAGATCGAGACGTTGACCTTGTCGTACCAGTAGCCCTTCATCGTGCTCACCTGGTCGCGCATGAGCAGCGAGCCGCCGAACAGGGCGAGCGAGAGCGCTACGGAGACGACGACCGCGAAGGTCATCGTGAGATTGCGACGGAGGCCGACGCCGATCTCCGACAGGACGAACTGGGCGCGCATGGCGGCCTTTCGGTGGATCTGGTGGAACAGAAGGCAGTGGGGATACGGGGCGTCAGTGCTGGTAGCCGTACACGCCGCGCGACTGGTCGCGCACGAGACGGCCCTTCTCCAGCTCGATGACCCGCTTGCGCATCTGGTCCACGATCTGCTGATCGTGCGTGGCCATCACGACGGTGGTGCCGGTCCGGTTGATCCGGTCGAGCAGCTTCATGATGCCGACGGAGGTCTGCGGGTCGAGGTTGCCGGTGGGCTCGTCGGCGATGAGGAGCTTCGGCCGGTTGACGAACGCGCGAGCGATCGCCACGCGTTGCTGCTCACCACCGGAGAGCTCGCCGGGCATCCGGTCCTCCTTGCCGCCGAGCCCCACGAGGTCGAGGACCTGCGGGACGGACTTGCGGATCTCACCGCGGGACTTGCCGATGACCTCCTGCGCGAAGGCCACGTTCTCGCCGACGGTCTTGTTGGGCAGGAGGCGGAAGTCCTGGAAGACGGTGCCCAACTGGCGGCGCATGTGCGGCACCTTGAAGTTGGACAGGCGCGCGAGGTCCTTGCCGAGGACGTGCACCTGGCCGTGGCTGGTGCGCTCCTCGCGCAGGACGAGCCGCAGGAAAGTGGACTTTCCGGAGCCGGAGGACCCCACCAGGAAGACGAACTCGCCCTTCTCGATCTCGAGGGAGACGTCCCTCAGAGCGGGGCGGGTCTGCTTGGGGTAGGCCTTGGAGACGTTGTCGAAACGGATCACGGATGCACCACGGGTTGCCGGGGGTAGGTGAGCGTGACCATACGCGAAGGCGGTACGCGAGCGCAGTCGACGTCCGGAGTTGCGCGTTTTGTCACGGAAGTGGCGAGGCTGGGAACCTGCCGAAACCGTCGCGAGAGGGCGGGCCGCGCCGAAATCCGCGGAAGCTGGCACAGTGGTAAGGGGAACGATTGGGTTCCCCGTAGCGTTGGGCAGGCTGAGACTGTGCGGGAGGAGAAGCGCATGACCCTGGATCGGTTGGTATGCGCGAACTGCGCAGCGCCCGTGAATGAAGGCCGCTGCCCCGTGTGCCGGGCCAATCGCGAGCGCATGCAGCAGGAGGGGCCCTTCGCGGGCCTCAACCCCGCGGCACTGATAGCCCTGCTCGTGGTACTGATCGCGGCGGTCGCGCTGCTGGCGCACCAGTCCGCGTAAGGCAGACACGGAAGAAGGGCCCGGAGCTCCGATGAGCTCCGGGCCCTTCTTCCGTGCGTTCCGTACGGCGGCTACGTCACGTACGGCCGGTACGGCGCGTACGTGACGTACATCCGCCTACGTCGCGTGCGTCGGCGCCCGGGATCAGGCGGCGGCGCCGCGGTTGCCGACGAGGCGCGGCAGGATGCGGAAGCCGATGCCGCCGGCGATCATCGTGGCGGCGCCGATCACGAGGAAGGTGGTCTCGGCGGCGCCGGTCTCGGCCAGCTCGCCCTTGCCGGCCTGGTCGCCGCCCTTGGCGCCGGCCTGCTCGACCGGCGTGGAGCCGGTGTCCGTCAGGCTGTCCTTGGCCTTGCCCTGCTCGACGGGGACGGAGCCGCCGCCGTCGGGGCCGGTGTCGTTGCCGCCACCGTTGCCGCCACCGTTGCCGCCGCCATTGCCGTGGCCGCCGCCGTTGCCGTTGTTACCGCCGTTGCCGTTGTTGCCGCCGTTCCCGTTACCCGGGGCGGTCGGGTCCGAGGTGGGCACGGGCGGGTCCGTCGGCTCGGGCGGGTCCGTCGGCTCCGTGGTGGGCTCCGGCGGGTCCGTCGGCTGCGGGGCCGTGGGATCCGGGGCCGTGGGCTCCGTGGTGGGCGCCGGCGGGTCGTCCTGCGGGTCGAGGTCCACGTCCACGCCGACGCCGGTCTCGTCCGCGTGGGCGCCCGCGCCCACCCCGCCGAGGTCGACGCCGACGTCGAGGGCCGAGGCGGCACCCGCGGCGGTCAGCGAGGCACCGGCGGCGATCACGGCGCCCGCGGCTATCCGCGCGATACGGATGCGCGTCTTCTTGGTCATCAGGCTGCTACCCCCAGTAGCTGAAATGTCAGTGAGGCAGCGTCCGGGGCGGCATTCGCCGGGGGCGTTCGATCGGCCCCCACGGATCCCATGCGCCCCGGTAATACGCGTACCGCGCGCTAGCCTTTCCACTTTTCATGGCAGCGTCAAGGTCGTTGCGGGCGCGATGTCCGAAATCGGGGCAGTTGACCGTCGTAGGGACATGTGACTGTGACGTAAAAGGCAACTGCCGCCTCTTGGGCGGCAGTTGCCTTGTCGATAAAGCCGCTTGGAGCGGGTTTTTACTTCTCCTGCTGCTTGCGCCAGCGAATTCCGGCCTCCAGGAAACCGTCGATCTCGCCGTTGAAGACGGACTCCGGATTGCCGACCTCGTACTCCGTACGGAGGTCCTTGACCATCTGGTACGGGTGCAGGACGTACGAACGCATCTGGTTGCCCCAGGAGTTGCCGCCGTCACCCTTGAGGGCGTTCATCTTCGCCTGCTCCTCCTGGCGGCGGCGCTCAAGAAGCTTCGCCTGGAGGACGTTCATCGCGGTCGCCTTGTTCTGGATCTGCGAGCGCTCGTTCTGACAGGAGACGACGATGCCGGTCGGCAGGTGGGTCAGGCGGACCGCGGAGTCGGTCGTGTTGACGCCCTGGCCGCCGGGGCCCGAGGAGCGGTACACGTCGACGCGCAGCTCGCTCTCGTCGATCTCGATGTGGTCGGTCTGCTCGACCACGGGGAGGATCTCGACGCCGGCGAAGGAGGTCTGGCGGCGGCCCTGGTTGTCGAACGGCGAGATGCGGACCAGGCGGTGGGTGCCCTGCTCCACGGAGAGCGTGCCGTAGGCGTACGGGACGTTGACGGCGAAGGTGGTCGACTTGATGCCGGCCTCTTCCGCGTACGAGGTCTCGTAGAGCTCCGTCTTGTAGCCGTGGCGCTCGGCCCAGCGCAGGTACATGCGCTGGAGCTTCTCGGCGAAGTCGGAGGCGTCGACGCCGCCGGCCTCCGCGCGGATGGTGACGACGGCCTCGCGGGAGTCGTACTCACCGGAGAGGAGGGTGCGCACCTCCATCTCGTCGAGGGCCTTCTTGACGGCGGTGAGCTCGGACTCGGCCTCGGCACGGGTGTCCGGGTCGTCCTCCTCCTCGGCCATCTCGAAGAGCACGCTGAGGTCGTCGATGCGCCCGCGCAGCGCCTCGGCCTTCCTGACCTCCGCCTGGAGGTGGCTCAGCTTGCTGGTGATCTTCTGCGCCGCCTCCGGGTCGTCCCACAGGGACGGGGCGGCCGCCTGCTCCTCGAGCACGGCGATATCGGCCCTCATCTTGTCGAGGTCCAGGACGGCCTCGATCGACTCCATGGTCGAGGAGAGGGACTTGAGCTCTTCGGATACATCGACGACTGCCACGACTCCAGCGTAACGGCTACGGCAACCGTCCCCTCCCGCGTGGGGCCTCCGGGGCCCCGTGCCCGGGGGTCAGGGGGTCGGAGGGGCGGAGTTGCCGCTGTCCGGGGGTGTGTCGTCACCCGACGTGGCCACCCAGGTACCGACGCCCGCCGCCGCGACCAGCACCACTCCCGCCACGCCCAGCGTGATCCGCCGGCGCCGGGCGGAGGCGCGGTGCCTGGCGGAACCGGGCCTGGCCGCGCCGGCGGCCCGGGGCGCGCGGGCCGTGCCGCGGGCGCCGCCGGCCAGCTCGTCGGGGCCGGGGACCCGCATGGACGTGTGGGTGTCGCGGTTGGAGTCCGCGGACGCCGAGCCCGGCACCAGGGGCACCGCTCCGCGCCTGGGGGCGGCGGCGCGCGGCTCGGGGGCCGGGGCCGCGTCGTCGTACGCCTCCTCGGATGCGGAGGACTCCGTGTCCGGTTCGTCGACGTCCAGCGGCGGCATGCCCGCGATCAGCGGCAGCAGCTCCCGCAGGCGCGCGGCCAGCTCGGAGGCGCGCAGCCGGGACGCCGGGGCCTTGGCCAGGCACTGGACGAGGAGCTGCCACAGCTCCTCGGGGATGCCCGGGAGCGGCACCACCGTCTCGGTGACGTGGCGCCGCAGGACCGCGCCGGGGTGTCCGCCGCCGAACGGCGTGAAGCCCGCGAGCAGCTCGTACAGGACCGTCGCGAGGGCGTAGATGTCGACGGCCGCGCGCGGCGGCAGGCCCTCGATGATCTCGGGAGCGAGGTAGTCCGGGGTGCCGATGATCTTCGTGGCGCGGGTGCGCCGCGGGGAGTCGATCAGCTTGGCGACGCCGAAGTCGGTGAGCAGGGCCGGATGCGCCCCGCCGGGGCCGAGCGGGCCCTGCATGTCCAGCAGGACGTTCTCGGGCTTGACGTCACGGTGCACGATGCCCGCGGCGTGCGCGGCGGCGAGGCCGTCGGCGACGTCCGCGACGATGGCGACGGCGGCCTCGGGGGCCATGCGGCGCTCGCGGTCGAGGCGGGTGCGCAGGTCCGTGCCGCGTACGAGGTCCATGACCAGGGCCAGGTCATTGCCGTCGACCACCAGGTCGTGGACGCCGACGACGCGCGGGTGGTCGAGGCTGAGCAGGGCCGTGCGCTCCTGGACGAAGCGGCCGACGAGTTCCTGGTCGGACGCCAGGTCCTCGCGCAGCAGCTTGATGGCGACGGGGCCTTCGGGACCCTCGCCGAGCCACACCGTGCCGGCGCTGCCACGGCCCAGGATCTGGTGGGCGGTGTACCGGCTGCCGATCTTGCGCGTCAAGACTGCTCCTACGGATGCGTGTTGGCGACAAAACTACGCGGCATTGCCGCCAACCTTCACTCCGGGAGCAGAAATCACCCTGCCGATGTCGACAAATCCCCAGAACCGTCCGCGCGCTAGTTCGCGCCGAGCTTTCCGATCCAGCCGCTGACCGTGTCGTACCAGGACGTCAGCTGCTCCCAGTAACCCTTCGTCGTGCCGATCCACTCCTGGAGCGGGCTGAACTCCCAGACCAGCCAGCTCGCCACGAAGAGGATGAGCAGCGTGAACAGGCAGCCCTTGAGGCAGCCGAGCCCGGGGATCTTCATCGGGTTGGCGCTGCGCTGACGCGGCTGCCTCGGCTCGCGCGCCGGGCGCGGGGCGGGCTGCTGGGGCGGCGGCGCCTGCGGGGGCGCGGCGTACTGCTGCGGCTGGTGCTGGGGCTGCTGGTACGGCTGCGGCGCGGGGGGCTGCTGACGCCGGCCGCGCGGCTGCTGCGGCGCGTACTGCTGGGGGCGCGGCTGCGGCTGCTGCGGCTCGGGGCGGGCCACCTGCCGCTGAGGGCGCCGACGCAGCGGGTCGTCGCCGGGGTCGAGGTACTGGACCTGGGTCTGGTCGTTGCGGTCGCGGGCCGCGCGCATCTGGTTCTGCCAGGGGTGCGGCTCGTTCGGGTCCGCCCCCGGGGCGCCCGGTGGGACCGGCGGCATGACCGCGGTCGGGTCGGCGGCGCCGGTGCTCGGCAGGACGGACGTCGGGTCGGCGTCGCCCGTGCCCTGGCCGGGGCCGCCGGTGTTCCGCATGACACTCGTCGCCGCGTTCGGGTCGTACGAGCCCGCGGTGTTCGGCAGGACCTGCGTGGGGTCGGCGGCGCCGGGGGCGTCCGGCACGGGGGCCGGGGCCGGGTCGGGCATGAGCAGCGCGCCCACGCCCTCCGCGGCGGCGATCTGCGCGGGGGTGGAGTGCACGCCGATGCCGTCGGCGACGACGCGCAGGGCCCGGGCGAGGTTCTCGGCGCTGGGGCGGCGGTCCGGGTTCTTGTCCAGGCAGCGCTCTATGACCGTCCACAGCGGGTCGGGGACGGTCGAGGGGCGGCGCGGTTCGGCGCTGAGGTGCTGGTGCAGGACCTCGAGGGCCGAGCCCCCGCCGAACGGCGGCCGGCCGGTGACCAGCTCGTACAGCAGGATCCCGGCGCCGTAGATGTCGACGGCGCTGGTCTGCGGGCGGCCCTCGGCGGACTCCGGCGCGACGTACGCGGGCGTGCCGACGAACTCCTGGGTGCGGGTGAGCCCCGGGGAGTCGGCGAGGCGCGCGATGCCGAAGTCGGTGAGCATCGGGTGCATGCCCTGGCCGTCCTGCTTGAGCAGGACGTTCGCCGGCTTCAGGTCGCGGTGCACGACGCCGTCGGCGTGGCTCGCGGCGAGCGCGTCGGCGATCTGGGCGGTCAGCAGGGCCGCCGCGACCGGCGTGAACGGGCCGTTCTCGCGCAGGTAGCGGTGCAGGTCGGGACCGTCGATCAGGTCCATGACCAGGGCAAGGAGGTCACCTTCGACGACCAGGTCGCGCGTCCTGACGATGTTCTCGTGCGTCAGCCTGAGCAGGACGGACCGCTCCCTGAGGAAGCGCATCACGACGTCCGCGTCGTTGGCGAGCTCTTCCTTGAGGACCTTGATCGCCACGGTCTCGCCGGGCTGGCCGGCGACGGCCGCCTCGGCCCCCGCGGTCTCCCGCTGGCGGGCTCGCCAGACGGTGCCCGTGGCGCCGCGTCCGAGCGGCTCCTCGAGCAGGTACTTGCTGCCTACCGGCCGCACGTCATGCGCTCCCTGCTGATCTGGCTGGCCCCCGCCGGACGCTGGTCCCGTCTGGTCCTGTCCGGGGGGCTGTACGAAGGTGTTCCGACCCACTGTAGTGCCGCCGGAGGGGCCGCCGGCCGAACGGAAGCCGACCGTTCGCCTGCCCGGGAGGGAGACGCTCTCCCGTGGCCATTGGTTGCCGCCGAGTTCCCGGTGTGAGCTTCTTCCACGGGTTCCGGCACCTGTCCCCAACGGTCCAAGCAGGCACTTTTCCGAGCAGAGCCGACCAATCAAGATCACTTACGGGTGGCCGCCGGGCGTGTTGTCAGTGGCAGGTGCGAGGATGCCCCCAGTACTGGCCGACGTGCCCGTGTGCGGTGGGGGGAAACACAGCGCGAGTCCCCGTGCCGGGCGCCCAGCGCAGAAGGGACCGCTGACGGCGATGCAGATCCGGCTGACCGTCCTCGGGCCGCGCAGCGGCCAGACCGAGCAGCAAGGCCGCCCCACGGGTGCGGCGGGGGCGCACGGCTCGTGTGACGTCCTGGTCACCGCCCCCGCGGGGACCGCGCTCGCCGCCGTCGCCTCCGGCCTCGCCACGGCCGTCGCGGGCAGCGAGAGCCCCCTCGTGCTGTACGCGGGCCCGGAGCGCCTGGACGCCCAGCGGTGCACGCTCGGTGAGCCCCCCTTGATCGACGGCGCCGTCCTCTCGCTGGGGGCGCCCGCCGAGCCGGGGCCCGAACCGGCCGGGGCGGCCGCCCAGTTGCACGTGGTGGCGGGCCCCGACGCGGGCGGCGTCCATCTGCTGCACGGCGGCCAGATCCGGGTCGGCCGCTCGGCGGAGGCGGACGTCCCGCTGGACGACCCCGATGTCTCCCGGATGCACTGCGCGGTCACGCTCGCGGCGGACGGCCGCGTCACGGTCACGGACCTCGGCTCGACGAACGGCACGTCCGTGGACGGCAGGGATGTCACCGACCGCCCCGTGCGCCTCACCCCCGGCTCCCTGCTGCGCATCGGCGAATCGGCGCTCCGCCTGACGGACGGCGGCCTCGGCCCGGCGTCCGGCGCGGGCGCCGCCCTCTCGACGGCCCCGGACGGTGAGGGCCACGTGCGCGTGCGGGCCGCCGCGACCCCGCAGCCGGCCTTCCTCGCCCCCTCGCACTCCCAGGAGACGCCCGGCCATCACGCGTACGGCTCGGCGCACTGGGGAGCGGCGGGCGGGGACGGCACCGCGAGTGCTGCGGGTGCCGCCCGTGCCCAGGGGACCTCAGGGGCGTACGGCACTCAGGGGGCGTACGGGAGTGCGCAGACCCACGGCGGTGGCCATGGGGTGTACGGCCCGGCCGATGGCGACCCCGGTGTCGTACCGGTGCAGGGCGGCGCGCCGGACGCCGAACAGACCCGTCTCGGGACACCGCTGCGGGGCACGACGGTGCCGCGCGGACTGCGTCGACGCGGCGGCCTCTCGGCCTGGGCCCGTCGGCTGACCGGCGGCAGGGACGGCGGCCAGGGCCAGGACGCGCACGACGGGTACGAGGTGTACGACCGGTACGACGCGCACGACGGCCACGAGGGACACGCGGGCGGCGGTGACGGGGGCTCCGGAGCGTCGGAGCCCACTCCGGAGGAGCTCGCCGTGGCCGCCGCCGCGCGGACGCCCGAGTCGTGGCCGGATCCCGCCGCCCTGCTGCTCACCGCGCTCGGCCCGGGGCCCCGCCTCTGGGAGCGCGGTCCGGCCCATCCGGAGTCCCTCGCGGTGCGGCTCGGCACGGTCGACCGGGCGGGCCCCGACGACCGGGGGCTGCTGCCCGCCGTGCCCGTCACCGTGAGCCTGCGCGAGGTGGGCGCGCTCGGTCTCGCCGGGCCCCGGGAGCGGCTGACCGGCCTGGCCAGGGCGGTCGTCGCCCAGCTCGGCGCACTGCACTCCCCCGACTGCCTGGAGATCGTGCTGATCAGCACGGACCGCGCGCGCCCCACCGAGGAGCGCACCGCGGAGTGGGCGTGGCTCGGCTGGCTCCCCCATCTGCGGCCCACGCACGGCCAGGACTGCCGACTCCTGCTCGCCTACGACCGCGACCAGGCGGCCGCGCGCGTGGACGAGCTGATCCGCCGCCTGGACGACCGCATCGCCGACAGCGCCGACAGCACGGGCGGTACGGACAGCGGCGGCACGCCCGCCGCGGAGCCCGCGTCGCGCACCGTCGTCGTCGTCGACGGCGACCCCGGTTCGGCCGGGCTGCGCGACGCCACGGTCCGGCTCGCCGGTGAGGGCGCGCGGGCCGGGATCCACGTCGTATGCCTCGCCGAGACGGAGGCCGCCTCACCGGCGTCGCCCGTCCTGGACACGTACGAGGCCGCCTGCTCGGTGTCGCCGCCCTTCCGCGCGTGTGGTGCCGTCGCGCTGCTCAGCGGTGACGTGGCGACCGCGCTGCGGCTGATGCGGACGGCGGGCGGGCGCCCCGCGGGGCATGGCACCGTCGCCGCGCTGGACGCGGTGTCGCCTGCCTGGGCCGAGCGGTTCGCGCGGGCGCTGGCGCCGCTGCGGACGGACGGCACGGTCGGTGAGGGGCACGCGCGCGTGTCCGCTCCGCTGCCCCAAGCGGCCAGGCTGCTGGACGAGTTGGGCCTCGCCCGGGCCACGCCCGCCTCGCTGATGGCGCGGTGGGCGGCGGCCGCGGACGACCCCGAGGCGCTCGGCGGGCGGGCCGTCGCCGTGCTCGGGGCGGGGCCGCGCGGGCCCCTCGTCGCCGACCTGGCGGCCGACGGGCCGCATCTGCTCGCCGAGGGTCCCGCGGGCAGCGGGCGCACGGAGCTGCTGCGTTCCGTCGCCGCGTCGCTGGCCGCCGCGGAGCGGCCCGACCGGCTCGGCATCGTGCTCGTCGACGGCCGCGACAGCGGTGGCGGGGGCGCCGGGCGGCAGGGCGCGGGGCTCGGTGTCTGCACGGACCTGCCGCATGTCACGACCCATCTGGTGGCCAACGACCCGGTGCGGATGCGGGAGTTCGCGCAGTCCCTGGCCGCCGAGCTGAAGCGGCGGGCCGAGCTGCTCGGCGTGCTCGGGTTCGCCGAGTGGCACACGCGGCGGGAGGTTTCGGGGCGGTTGGTGGCGCAGCGGTCGCCGTCGTCCTCCGGGGCGGGCGGGGCGTCCTCCGGGGCTGGCGCTGCGGGTGGTTCCGCCGCCGCGCCCGGCCAGCCGTCCGACGGGGATCTGGAGGCGCCGCCGAGTTCCACGATGCGGCTGCGGCCCATGGCGGCGCGGCGGCGGGCCGAGCCAGGGCCTCCGCTGCCCCGGCTCGTGGTGCTCGTCGACGACTTCGACGCACTGCTCGCGCCCGCCCTCGGCTCTCCGGGGCGGCCCGCGGCCGGTTCGGTCGTACGCGCCCTGGAGGCGGTCGCACGGGACGGTGAGCGGCTCGGCGTGCACCTGGTGGCGACCACGGGGCGCAGTGAGCGGATGCCGGAGACCGAGCTGGGGCAGCGGGCCTCGCTGCGGGTGGTGCTCGACGCGGTGACGGCGGGGCCGGAGGAGCCCGCGCCGGGCCGGGGCGAGCTGCGGTCCCCGGACGGCAGGGCCACGGCGTTCCAGGCGGGGCGGGTCACCGGCCGGATTCCCCGGACGGCGACGCTGCGGCCCACGGTTGTGCCGCTGGAGTGGGAGCGGATGGGGGATCCGCCGGCTCGGCGGCCCGTGCGGGAGTTGGGGAACGGGCCGACGGATCTGGCCCTGCTGGCCAGTGCTCTGGAGAGGGCGGCGCGGTCGGTGTCGGCGGATCAGGTGCCGTCGCTCTTGTAGTCGGGGTCGGGTGCGGGGTGGCCTTGGTTCGGCGGGCTGGCCTTGTTGTTCGGCTGCGGGTGCGTTGTGGCTGGGCGCGCAGTTCCCCGCGCCCCTGAGGGGGCGGCCCTGGTTGCGCCGTTCCCCGCGACCCTTACGGGGCGCTGTGAACCCGGGGTGGGTGTTAGCGGATCGTTGCTCCGTAGACCCTCTCCACCTCCATGGTGATCAGTACGCGGCGTTCCGCGACCATCACCGCGCGGTACTCGTCCCAGTCGGGGTGTTCGCCCGCGGCGTTGCGGTAGTACTCCACCAAAGCCTCGACCTCGGGGCCGTGCGGGTCGGTGCCGGGGCCGGTGAGGGTGGCCGTTCCCTCGGCGGTGGCCCAGGCCATGCCGTCGGGGTGGGTGACCTCCAGGGCTGCGCGCGGGTCCCTGCGCAGGTTGGTGGTCTTGGCGGTGCCCGCGGTGGTCGACACCTGGAGGCGGCCGGTGGCGCGGTCGTACGTCGGCAGGACCGGGGAGAGCTGGGGGCGGCCGTCGGACTTGATCGTGGCGAGGACTCCGAGGCGGCTCTCGGCGAGCAGCGCGTGCGGGTCGAAGGAGCCGTCGGTTGCGTCAGTCATGCCGGGCCCAACCGGCGTCGGGTGGTGCCTATTCCCACCAGTGGTGTGACAAGGCGTGGCAAGGGACGATGACGGCACGTCACAACGCCATCACGATCTACGAGTTGACACCGCAGGCCATCTTGCCGCCCCTCCCCGCACGGGCGTAGACCAGAGCGCACGGGACATGCCAGGAAGAGAACGGGGCAGTGATGCGCAGCACTCTTCGCAGGACACGCAGGACACCAGGGTCGCGGCAACACCGGCGTGCCACCGCCAGGTTCACCGCGGCCCTCGTCGCGGGCACGCTCGCGCTCACCGTCACCGCGTGCGGCGGCGACAGCGACGACGGGGACAAGTCGGACGAGAGCGGGGCCAAGGACGGCGGGGCGACGGTCCAGCTGCCCAAGCTGGACGGGCAGACCGTCTCCGTCTCCGCCGTGTGGGGCGGCTCGGAGCGCAAGGTCTTCCTGAAGGTTCTCGACGAGTTCGAGGAGAGGACGGGCGCCAAGGTCTCCTTCGTCCCCGCACAGGACCCCATCATCAGCTTCCTGGAGTCGAAGGTGGCGGGCGGGCAGCCGCCGGACGTCGCGATGCTGCCGCAGGTCGGGGCGATCGAGCAGGCCGTGGCGAACAAGTGGGCCAAGCCGGTCGGCCCCGAGGCGCGGAAGGAGCTGGAGAAGAACTACGCCAAGGGGTGGCAGAACCTCGGCGCGGTCGACGGCAAGCAGTACGGCGTGTACTTCAAGGCCGCCAACAAGTCGCTGATCTGGTACAACACGCGGGTCTTCGAGAACGCGGGCGTGAGCGAACCGAAGACCTGGGACGACTTCATGAAGACGGCCCAGACGGTCTACGACTCCGGGGTGCCGCCGGTATCGGTGGCGGGCGCCGAGGCGTGGACCCTCACCGACTGGTTCGAGAACATCTACCTGTCGCAGGCGGGTCCGGAGAAGTACGACCAGCTCGCCCAGCACGAGATCAAGTGGACGGACCCGTCGGTCAAGGAGGCGCTGACCACGCTCGGTGAGCTGTTCGGGAAGAAGGGCTTCGTCGCGGGCGGCGCGGACGGCGCGTTGCAGACGGAGTTCCCGGCATCCGTGAAGCAGACGTTCAAGGGCGGCGACCAGCCCAAGGCCGGCATGGTCTTCGAGGGCGACATGGTCTCCCTGCCGATCTCCGAGACCAAGGCCGAGGTCGGCAAGGAGGCCAAGGTGTTCCCCTTCCCGGCCGTCGGCGAGGAGTCCCCGGCGGTGGTCGCCGGTGACGCGGCCGTCGCGCTGAAGGACAGCAAGGGCGCGCAGGCGCTGCTGACCTATCTGGCCTCGCCGGACGCCGCGAAGATCTGGGCGGAGGCGGGCGGCTTCATCTCGCCGAACAAGAACCTGGACCTGGCGGCGTACCCGAACGACGTGCAGCGCAACATCGCCAAGGCGCTCATCGCGGCGGGCGACGACATCCGCTTCGACATGTCCGACCAGGCCCCGCAGTCCTTCGGCGGCACGCCAGGCAAGGGCGAGTGGAAGGCGCTCCAGGACTTCCTGAAGAACCCGAAGGACGTCGAGGGGACACAGAAGACGCTGGAGACGGCCGCCGCCAAGGCCTACAAGGACTGACGCGGTGGCGTCCGCGAACGCCGGGGGCACCCCCAAGGTCGTGCCCCCGGCCACGACTCCGCGCAAGAGCGTGACCGGCACCCGCAAGACCGTGGCGGTGCTCTTCCTGCTGCCCGCCCTGGTGCTGCTCGGCGCGCTCGTCCTCTACCCCATCGGGTACTCGCTGTTCCGCAGCTTCTTCGACGAGTCGGGCGACTTCACGGCGTTCGGCAACTACAAGACGCTGTTCACGGACGACAGCATTCTGACCGCCATCAAGAACAACGCGATCTGGGTGGTCGTGGCGCCCACGGTGGCGACCGCGCTCGGCCTGATCTTCGCGGTGCTGACCGAACGGGTGCGCTGGGGCACGGCGTTCAAGCTCGTCATCTTCATGCCGATGGCGATCTCGATGCTCGCCGCGGGCATCATCTTCCGGCTCGTGTACGAGTCGGATCCCGACCGCGGTGTCGCCAACGCCGTCGCGGTGAGCGTGCACGACACGTTCGCCGAGTCGTCGGCGTTCCCGCAGGCGCATCCGGCCATGAACTCGCCTCTGAAGGCGGCCGGCGGCGGCGCGTTCATCACCAAGGAGCCGGTGCGGGCGGGTGAGCCGGTAGCGCTGCCGCTGACGGGCGTACCGCCGAACGAGATGCCGGACGACGCGAAGGCCGCGAAGCCCGCGCAGGCCGATCCGGACCAGGTCACCGGTGCGACCTGGCAGGACTTCACGCGCGGCAAGGGCCGGGGCGAGCCCAACGCGCCCGACACCTCCGAGTTCGGCTACGCGGGCATCCGGATCGAGGCCGTCAAGGGCGGCGAGGTGGTCGCGTCCACCGAGGCGGCGGCGGACGGCACCTTCGCGCTGCCGAAGGAGGCCGACGGTGCCCAACTGCGCTTCCCGGCCTCGAATTTCCGCGAGCCGTACAACGGCGTCGACTGGCTCGGGCCGTCCCTGATCACACCGGCGGTCATCGGCTCGTACCTGTGGATGTGGGCCGGTTTCGCGATGGTCCTGATCGCGGCGGGGCTCGCGAGCGTGCCGCGTGAGCTGCTTGAGGCTGCGCGGGTGGACGGTGCCAACGAGTGGCAGGTCTTCCGGCGGGTGACGGTGCCGCTGCTCGCGCCGGTCCTCGCGGTGGTGCTTGTCACGCTCATGATCAACGTACTGAAGATCTTCGACCTGGTCTTCGTGATCCCGCCGGGCTCGTCGAAGGACGACGCGAACGTCCTGGCGCTCCAGCTCTACAACTCGGCGTTCGGCGACCGTGACACGGGCGTGGCGAGCGCCATCGCGATGCTTCTCTTCCTGCTGGTGATCCCGGTGATGCTGTTCAATATCCGGCGCATGCGGCGGGAGGCACGACGATGACGACGAACCGGGTGGAGACCGTCAAGGCCAAGCAGTCCATGGGCGGGCGGATCGCCTCCGCGCTGGGCGGGACCGCGCTGCGCGTGTTCCTGGTACTGGTGGGTCTGTTCTGGCTGATGCCGACGGTCGGGCTGCTGATCGGCTCGCTGCGGTCCTCCGCCGACATGAGCGAGAGCGGCTGGTGGAAGGTCTTCGGCGCGCCCTCGCAGATGACGCTGGACAACTACGCGAACCTCCTCAAGGACGAGACGATCACCGACTCGCTCCTGGCCAGCGTCACGATCACCGTGCCGGCGACCCTGCTCGTCGTGATCCTCGGCTCGCTCGCGGGGTACGCGTTCGCGTGGATGGACTTCCCGGGGCGTGACTGGTGGTTCATCGCCGTGGTCGGGCTGCTCGTCGTGCCGGTGCAGGTGGCGCTGGTGCCGATCGCCGATCTCTTCGGCAAGATCGGCATCTTCGAGACGACGGTGGGCGTGGTCATCTTCCACGTGGCGTTCGGTCTGCCGTTCGCGATCTTCCTGCTGCGGAACTTCTTCGCGGAGATCCCCCGCGAACTGTTGGAGGCGGCGCGGTTGGACGGGGCGGGTGAGCTGCGGCTCTTCCTGCGGGTCGTGATGCCGCTGGGGGCGCCGGCGATCGCCTCGCTCGGCATCTTCCAGTTCCTGTGGGTCTGGAACGACATGCTGATCGCGCTGATCTTCGCCGATTCGCAGAATCCGCCGATCACGGTGGCGCTTCAGCAGCAGGTGCGGTTCTTCGGTGACAACGTGCACATTTTGGCACCGGGGGCGTTCATTTCGATGGTGATACCGCTGGCGGTGTTCTTCGCGTTCCAGCGGCAGTTCGTGTCGGGGGTGATGGCGGGTGCGGTGAAGTAGCCGTCGCGTGGCGTGGAACGTCTGTACGTACGGTGAGTGGGGCGGCCCTTGGTTGGGCCGTCCCGGTTCGTTGCGGGGTGCCTCGGGTCGTCTTGGGGGCGGGGCCGTGGGGGTAGGTCCGTGCTCGCCATCTTGGTGCGGGGCCTTTGCTGCTTCGGGGCCCTGGTGACCACCACTGTGCTCCGCGCGCACCTACCCCCACGGCCCCTTCGGCGCGTGGGCGGCTGCGGGTCGGTGTGTGGGCCCGGGGCGCCTCGGGGCGTCTGCGGGGCGGGGCCGCGGGGGTAGGTCCGTGCTCGCCATCTTGGTGTGGGGCCTTTGCTGCTTCGGGGCCCTGGTGACCGCCACTGTGCTCCGCGCGCACCTACCCCCACGGCCCCTTCGGCGCGTGGGCGGCTGCGGGTTGTCGTCGGGCTCCATGTGCCTCAGGACCCCGGCCGACGTTCCCTCGGGTGCGCTTGTGGTTGCGGGCCGCACGGCCGTCCCGCCCCCTCGCGGGACGCGCTCCGCTGCTCCGAGCGGGGCGATTGTGGGGGGTCTGTGGGGGCGAAACGGGGGGCGGAGTGCGAGTCGCGGTCTCAAAATGGGCAAAGTGGATAAATGGACCGCATTGGTTTCACGCCACCCCGCCTCCTCGGGCCTCGGCCACGCCTCGTCCGGCGGCTGCGTGCCACCGTGCGCAGCACGCGGTTCCGGCTGGAGCGGGTCGCCGCCGGGCGACCGCACGGCCGTGTGTCCCGCGCCGAGCCGCCGCTGACGCCCGTGCATCTCTCGCTCCGTGACAGCCGCACCCTGAACCTCGCCCTCGCCGCGGGGAACGCCGCGCCCTCGGACCGTGCCCGGCTGCTGATCACGCGCGGCCGCCGCAGGCTCACCGTCCCTCTCGTCCTCGAGCGGCACACGGCCGGGACGCCCCTCCTGACCGCCACGGCCACCCTGCGGGACATGCGGGACGGCGTGTGGCGGCTCACCGTCGAGACGCGGGGCGCCGACGGCCGCGTACGGCGTCAGGGAATCGCGCCCGCCGGGGAGGGCGCGTCTCCCTCGACGCCCACCCTGCCGCACGCCCCCGACCCGCGGACCGGGACGCTCGTGCGGATCGTCCGGTCCCGCACCGGGCGGGCCGTGCTCCAGGCCACGCGGCCGCGGCCCCGCGCGGAACTGGTGCGCTTCGAGCCCCGGGGGGACGGGATCACCGTGCACGGGCGGCTGGTCGGGGCGGCCCTCCCGCCGGTGCGCGCGGAGGCCGTGCGGCGCAGGGACAAGGCCGTCGTGCCGGCCGACGTCGTGGGCGGACCGGGCGGCGCGTTCACGCTGCGGGTGCCGCTCGGTGCCATGACCGGGGCCGGGGCCGGGCAGTGGGTGTGGGACTTCCGGGTGGCGGGGCTGCCGCTCGGGCGGTGGCTGACGGACGTGCGGGACCCCTCGGCCGCCTACCCCACGCCCTTCCGCGTCTTCGCGCTGCCGGAAGGGGCGCTGGTGCGGGCACACGCCCACTTCACCGGCACCGGCGCCTTCGCGGTGACGTGCGGGGACATCACCGACCTCACGCGGGAGCCCGCTAAGGAGACCTCATGAAGATCACGTACCTGCTCGGCTGGGGGGACGAGATGGGTGGGACCGAGTTGGCCACCTACACCCAGGCCGCACATCTCGCCGAGCGGCCCGGGATCGAGGTCGAGGTCGTCTCCGTCTTCCGGACCCGCGCCGAGCCGTTCTTCGCGGAGGCGCGCGCTCTGCCCGTGCGGTACCTCGTGGACCGTACGACGACACCCGAACGTCCGGTGAGGGAGACGGAGTTGGACGGCTCCGCGTGCCGTACCCTCGCCGCGCTGCCCAGCGAGCTGATCAGGCCCGCCTGGGAGGACACCTTCGACCGGCTCTCCGACATCGAGATGACCGCCGCGCTCTCCGCGATCGACACCGACGTGCTGGTCACCACCACGCCCGCGCTGCTCGCCGCCGCCGTGACGCTCGCGCCCGCCCGGGTGATCACCGTCCACCAGGAGCACCGCCCCACCCAGCGGCGCGGCCCCTCCGGCGAACCGCTGCTCCTGCACGCCCCCCGCCTGGACGCCCTGGTCACGCTGACCGAACGCACCCGCGACTGGATCGCGGAGTCCCTCGGGCCCACCGCGCCGGAGCTGGCGGTCATCCCGAACGCCGTGCCGGACGGCTTCCGGCCGCGCGCGGACGGCGAGAGCAAGGTCATCGTCATGGCGGCGCGGCTGACCGGCGAGAAGCGCGTCGACCATGCCGTCCGGGCCTTCGCCCAAGTCGCCGAGGCGTACCCGGAGTGGACGCTGCGGATCTTCGGCAGCGGCCACCGCGAGCAGCATCTGCGCCGCCTGGTCGACGGCTTCGGCCTGCACGACCGGGTCGAACTGCTCGGCCCCTGCCAGGACATGGCCGCCGAGTGGGCCAAGGCGGGGCTGAGCCTGATGACCGCCGGGCACAACGAGGCGTTCCCGCTCGTGCTCCTGGAAGCGCTCGCCGCCGGGGTGCCCGTCATCGCGTACGACGTGCTGACCGGGCCCGCCGAGATCGTGCGGCACCGCGTCGACGGGCTGCTCGTCCCACCCGGGGAGGTCGATGGATTGGCCTGTGCCATGGCCGAGTTGATGGGTGATGGTGTTGCTCGGCGTGCTTACGCCCGCGCCGCCCGGGAAGGCGTTTACGCCCGTTTCTCCTCGGCGGACGTCACCGGGCGCTGGGAGGAGCTGTACACGCGGCTCGTGGCCGGGCGGGAGCGGCCGGAGCGGCTGCGCGGGCGCGCGGACCGGGTGGCGCTCGGTGTCGCCTCCGGTGGCTGCGGCTTCCGGCCTGCCGCGCCTTACACCTTCGACGCCGCGGCCGCCGCCGACGAGCGGGCCCGCGAGGACGAGATCATCGCCGCCGATCCGACGGGCCGCGTCATCCGCTCGGTGGGCCGCCTCGCCGAGCGGCGCGACGACGTGCTCGCCCCGCGCATGGCGGAGTGGAACCTGCGGCTCACCGCGTCCGCCCTGGAGGCCCAGGACGTGCCCTACGCGCTGGTGCGCACCGCCGACGGCACCGCACACACCCTGGCGGTGGCCGCCGACGACCAGGGCCGTGCGCTGAAGGCCCTGGCCGGGGCGTTGCGCGACGAGCCGGTCTACGCCGAGCTCGTCAACCCGCGCGACGCGGCGCCCGGCGTGGTCCTCGCCGAACGCCTCGACGGCATCGGCGACCTGTCCGGCGTCAGGATCTTCAAGCCGGTGACCACGACCACCCTGTCGCTGCGGCACGGCGCGGGCCTCGGCTGCACGGTGGCGTTCTGGCCCCGCACGCCCCAGGGCGGGCCCGCCGCCGAGGACGGCTTCCGCGCGCCGTTCGGGACGACGCTGGCCGGCTCGGTTCTGCCCTCGCTGACCCCGACGGCGACCCTGCGGGTGGGGGACCGCGACTACCCGACCCTCCAGGTGTTCACCGAACTCCTCGTCAGGGACATCGACTTCCCCATCGACGCCGTCTACACCTGGGTCGACGACTCCGACCCCGAGTGGCGCGCCCGCCGGGACGCGACCCGTGGCGGCAACCGGCAGGAGTCGGCGGACGACGGGGCCGTGCGCTTCCGCAACCGCGACGAACTCCGCTTCAGCCTGCGCTCGCTGGCGATGTACGCGCCGTGGGTCCGGCATGTCTTCCTCGTCACGGCCGGGCAGGTGCCGGACTGGCTCGACCGGGAGCATCCCGGCCTGACGGTCGTCGACCACCGCGACCTGTTCGCCGACCCCGAGGAGTGTCTGCCCACCTTCAACTCGCACTCCATCGAAAGCCAACTGCACCGCGTCGAGGGGCTGTCGGAGCACTTTCTGTACTTCAACGACGACATGTTCCTCGGCCGCCCCACCAACCCGGACACGTTCTTCCTCAGCAACGGCCTGCCCCGCTTCTTCTGGTCCTCGGAGTCGGTGCCCGCCCTGCCGCTCTCGCCGGACGACGAGGGCTATCTGGCGGCGGCGAAGAACAACCGCGAGCTGCTGCGCCGCACGTTCGGCAGGACCACGACCCACAGCTTCTTCCACGTGCCGTACGCGCTGCGCCGCAGCGTCCTGACGGAGATCACCGAGCGCTTCCCCGAGCAGCTCGCGGCCACGGCCCGCAGCCGCTTCCGCTCCGTCGGCGACCACTCCCTCGTCTCGTCGCTCTACCAGCACTACGCGTACCTCACCGGGCGCGCGGTGCCGGGCACGATCTCGTACGACTTCGTGGACATCGGCGACCGCGCCGACCACGCGCGGCTCGGGCGGCTGCTGCAGAACCGCGACAGGACGGCGTTCTGCATCGGGGAGTCGCCCGACAGCGGCATGGCGGACGAGGAGATGGCGCTGGCCATCAGGTCGTTCCTGACGGCGTACTTCCCGGTGCGTTCGCCCTACGAGCTGTGAGCGGTGGGCAGGAAGAGCCGCCGTACGACGCGTTCGGCGGCCTTCCCGTCGTCGTAGGGGCAGAAGCGGGACCGGAACGCCGACCGCAGCTTCGCCGCCTGCGGGGAGTCCCAGGCGCCGCCCCGGAACAGCTCCGCCAGTTCGTCCTCGGTGGTGGCCACCGCGCCCGGCGTCTCGCCCGGCTGCCCGGAGAGCAGGTCGAAGTAGGTGCCGCGGGCCAGGCGGTAGGCCTGCCAGTCGGGGGCGTACGTCACGATCGGGCGGTCCAGGCAGGCGTAGTCGAACATCAGGGACGAATAGTCGGTGACGAGCGCGTCGGCGGCGAGGCAGAGGTCCTCCACGCGCGCGTGGCAGGTGACGTCGACGATCCGCCGGTGGGCGTCGAGCCCGGCGTCGGCGCCGTAGAAGTAGTGGGCGCGCACGAGGACGACATAGGCGGGGCCGAGCCGGTCGGCGAAGCGCCTGAGGTCCAGGTGGGGCAGGAAGCCCTTCTGGTAGTCGCGGTGGGTGGGCGCGTACAGCAGCACGGTCTGCCCGTCCTCGACGCCCAGCTCCGCGCGGATGCGGGCGATCTCCTCGTCACCCGTCGTGAAGTACACGTCGTTGCGGGGGTAGCCCGCCTCCAGGGCCTCGTACGCGGGAGAGGGGTAGACGCGTTCCCAGATCTCCGTGGAGTGCGGATTGGCGGAGAGGCTGAAGTCCCACTGGTCGGTGTGGTCGAGGACCTTCTGGAAGCTGATGCCGTGCGTGCCGGCCGGGTAGCGGCGCTGGTCCAGGCCCATCTTCTTCAGCGGGGTGCCGTGGTGGGTCTGGAGGTAAAGCTGCCCGGGGCGCTTGGTGAAGCCGCCGGGGAAGCTGGAGTTGTTGATGAGGTACGTCGCCCTCGCCATCGCCTCCCAGTAGCGCCGGGAGCCTTCGACGACGTACTCGATCCCGGCGGGCACCTTGTCCTTGTGGCGTCCGGAGACCACCCACACGCCCCGGATGTGCGGGGCCAGTTCGCGGGCCTTGGCGTGGATCGCGGCCGGGTTGCAGGAGACCGCGCGGTTCCAGTAGGCGCCGTAGACCGCGAGGTGCGGGTCCAGTGCGCGGTGCAGGTCGGCGCGGTAGGCGGCGCGCATGGCACGGGCGCGCAGCTTCTTCTTCTGCCGCTTGAGGTGCCGGGTGACGCGCAGGCGCCGCGACTCGGCCTTGCGCAGACTTTCGTAGGCCGCGTAGGAGGCGGTGGCGAGGGCCTTCTCGCCGGGGCCACGGGGCTCGGTGCCCTCGGGCGCGTACGTGCGGTGGACGCGGGCCGCCTCGCGGAAGAAGTCGCGCCGGTCGCCCGCGCGGATCCGGCCGGGGTCGTCCAGGACGGCGAGGAGGTGCGCGGCGGCGTGCGGAAGGAGCCGGGCGCGGTCGGCGGGCCCGGCGGCGGCGAGCAGCTCCCCGTACCGCCCGATGACGGCGAAGTGGTGGCGGCCCGGCGTCTTGGAGAAGCTGCCGCCGCGCCGCTCCCGCCAGCGCACGCAGGTCCGGTCGCAGGTGGCGAGGCGCTCGTCCGCGCGCAGGGTCGCGGTGTGGACGGGCACCACGTCCTCGTACGCGCCGTCGGAGAAGGCGAGCCGCTGCGCGCACCAGAAGTCGCGGCGGAAGAGGCGGTTCCAGGCGGCCGGGGCGGCGCCCAGCGGATCGCCCGTGAGGAGGGTGCCGCCGGGGCGGACGGTGTCCCACCAGTCGACGCGGTCGTGCGCGAAGAGCAGGACGTCCGGATCGCCGTGGGCCGTCAGGGCCGCGTCGAGGGCTTCGAGGGCGCCCGGCAGCAGCAGGTCGTCGCCGTCGAGGAAGAGGAGGTGGCCGCCGGTGGCGCGATCGGCGCCGATGTTGCGCGCCGGGCCGGTGCCCGCCCGGACGGGGAGGCGGATCAGGCGCACGCGCGGGTCGCGCTCCGCGTATTCGGCGGCGATCGCGCCGCAGGCGTCGGGCGAAGCGTCGTCGACGACGGTCAGTTCGAGGTCGCCGAAGGACTGGGTGAGCACTGAGTCCAGGCATTCCCGCAGGTAGCCCTGGACGCGGTGGGCGGGGACGACAACCGAGAAGCGCGACATAGCAACCGACGGTAGTCAGCCGGACACCGCCTGTCGAAGACCTCACCTCACTCATTGGGGTGACACACGCCAGAGAAACTGACCGGCACCGGCCGCGAGCGGGCAAAGGGGGCTAAATATGCCCGTACTCCCATGAAAGGCCGGTCGCCGTGCATCCCCGTCTCAGCGTCGTCGTGCCCATCTACAACGTCGAGGAGTTTCTGGAGGAGTGCCTGGAATCGATCGCCCGGCAGACCGTCAACGGCATCAACGCACCGGGGCGGCATGACGGTCCCGACGGTCCGGACGGCCCCCGTGGTCTGGAGTGCGTCATGGTCGACGACGGCTCGACCGACGGCAGCCCGCTCATCGCCCGTGAGTTCGCCGCCCGCGACCCGCGCTTCGTCTACGTCCGCCAGCGCAACGCCGGGCTGAGCGCCGCCCGCAACACGGGCGTGCGCAAGGCGTCGCCCACCGCCGAGTTCCTGACCTTCGTCGACAGCGACGACGTCGTGCCGCACGACGCGTACGAGCGGATGATCGCGAGCCTGGACGAGACCGGCTCCGACTTCGCGAGCGGCAACGTCTGGCGGCTGACCGAGCGCGGCCGCTCGCAGGCCTGGCAGTACAAGTGGCTGACCGAGCCGCGCACCCGTACGCACATCTCCCGCGACCTGGACCTGCTCTCCGACCGCGTGGCCTGGAACAAGGTGTTCCGCCGCTCCTTCTGGGACCGGCACCGCTTCGCCTTCCCCGAGGGCAAGCTCTACGAGGACACGCCCGTGATGATCCCCGCGCACTTCCTCGCCCACTCCGTGGACGTGCTCAGCGACCACGTCTACTACTGGCGGGTCCGCGAGGGCTCGATCACCCGGCGGCGCACCGACGTCAAGGGTGTGCGGGACCGGATCGCGGCCTGCGCGCACGTCAGCGGCTTCCTCGCCCGGCACGCGCCGGAGATGAAGGAGACGTACGACGCCTCCTGTCTGCGCGACGACTTCGTGTACTTCCTGGAGGGGCTGCCGATGGGCGGCCCCGAGTACCGCACGGCCTTCATGACGGACGCCGCCGCCTTCCTGCGCCGCGCCGACCCCGCCGTCATCACCGGACTCCCCGTCGACCTGCGCGTCAAGTGGCACCTCGTCCGTGAGGCGCGCACCGCCGAACTCATCGATCTGCTCGCCTTCGAGCGGGCCAACGGCACCGCCTTCCACGTGCGCGGCGCACTGCGCCGCCGGGCCGCCTACCCGGGCATCGGCCGCGTCCCGGAGAAGCTGACGCGCGTCGGGCGGGGCGAACTGCCCGTCGTGGCGCGGGCCGGCGAGGCACGGTGGGGCGACGACGGGAAGCTGCGGATCAGCGGATACGCGTATGTGCGCAATCTGGAGGCGACCCGCCCCGGGCACTCCGTCAAGGCGGGCCTGCTGCGGTCGACGCGGAGCAAGGGGCGGCTGCGCCGCGTGCCGACGCGGACGGTCGCCGCCCCGCAGGCCACCGAGCAGTCACGGCAGCGCCTGCACTGCTACGACCTGGCCGGCTTCGAGATGACCGTCGACCCGGAGCAGCTGCGGACGGGCGGGGCGTGGCGGCCCGGGAACTGGCTGCTCGGCGTGGTCGTCGCGGGCCACGGCACGGTGCGGCGCGCGGCCGTGCGGGCCGCCGAGGGGGCGTCCGCGCAGTCCCTGGTGCGCGAGCTGGGCGACGGGCTGCGCCTGGTCCTCGGCCACAGCAAGGGGCGCCTGGTGCTGCGGGTCCAGGAGTACGCGGCGCGCGTCGAGGCCCACCGGCGCGACGGGGGCGACGTGGTGCTGAGCGGCGGCCTGCCCGGCCGGGTGCGCCCCCGGGCCCTGCGCCTCACCCACAAGCACTCCGGGACCGACGTCGACTACCCGGTGGCGCTCGCCGAGGACCGCTTCGAGGTCCGCGTGCGGATCGCGGACCTGACGGGAGTGGCGCCCACCCCGCACCTCGCGCCGAAGGAGGTCGAGCCGCCGCACGGCGACCGCTGGCAGGCCAACCTCGTGCTGCCCGACGGCACGCTGAAGTCACTGGCCGCCGCTCTCGCCCTGGCGCCGGGGCGGTACGCGTCGGACGACGGCCGGGAGCTGTGCGCCACGGCCAATGACCGGGGCGAGCTGGTCGTCGAGGTGACGCGGCAGCCGGTCGCCGACCGCGTCGCGTGGGGCGCGGACGGCACGCTGACCGTCGAGATGCTCGCCTCCGGGGCCGCCTGGCCCGAGGCCGAACTGGTCCTGCGGCACAGCGGCCGCGACGAGGAGCTGACGGTCCCGGCCGAACGCGTCGCGGACGACCGGCTGCGCGCGGTGGTCGCGCCGGGCGGCGGGGCGCTGCGCGAGGGGCGGTGGTACGCGTTCCTGCGGGACACCGGGAGCGCCCCCGGGCAGGCCGGGCAGGCCGAGATCGGCATGCCGGTGCGGCTGCTCGCCTCCTTGGCGGCCGGGCTGCCGCTCCACCGGGGCGTCGAGGGGCGGGAGTTCACCGTCGACCGGCGGTTCGGTGACCGCCTCCTCGTCGAGGCGGGCTCCGTGCTCGCGCGCACCGAACGCGGCGCCTACCGCCAGCACCGGCTGCGCACCAACCACTATCCGCGCCACCGCCAACAGCCGCTCACCGATGCCGTGCTGTATCTCGACGGGGACTCTCCACGCGCCGTCCACGAGGAGCTGGTGCGGCGCGGCGCCGACGTCGAGCACCTGTGGGTCACGCACGACCAGCAGACCCACGTGCCCGCCGGGGCGAAGGGCGTGGAGGAGCACAGCGCCGCCTGGTACGAGGCGCTGGCCCGCTGCCGCCGCATCGTCACCTCGGGCCACCTGCCCGACTTCTTCGAGCGCCGCGAGGGCCAGACCGTCGTACAGACCTGGAACGGCGCCCCGCTCAAGCGCATCGGCACCGACCTCACCGACTCCCTCTACGCCGACCACGGCCATCTCGACGCCCTGCCGCGCCTGTCCCGCCAATGGGACGTCCTGGTCTCGCCGAATCGCTTCTCCACCCCGCACCTGGGCCGCGCCCTCGCCTACGACGGCGAGGTCCTGGAGGCGGGCTCGCCCCGCAACGACGTGCTGTTCGGTGACGACCGCCAGAAGGTCGCCGAGCGGGTGCGCCACGAGCTGGGCGTCACGCCGGACAAGCGGGTCGTGCTGTACGCGCCGACCTACCGGGACCATCTCGCGTACGCCCCCGGCCGGTTCCGCTACGAGCCGGCGCTCGACTTCCGCGCCGCCGAGTCGGTGCTCGGCGACGACCACGTCCTGCTGGTGCGCAAGCACCCGCTGACGGCGGGCCGGCTGCCGGGCGCCCGCGCGCCGTTCGTGCGGGACGTGTCGGCCCATCCCCGGGCCGCCGAACTCCTGCTCATCGCCGACGTGCTGGTGACGGACTACTCCTCGCTGATGTTCGACTTCGCGCACACCGGGCGCCCGATGCTCTTCCACGCCTACGACCTGGAGCACTACCGCGACACCGTGCGCGGCTTCTACCTCGACTTCGAGACGAGCGCGCCGGGGCCGCTGCTCGCCTCCACCGGTGAGGTCGTCGAGGCGCTGCGCGACCTGGACGCCATCGCGGCCCGGCACACGGACGCGTACGCGGCCTTCCGTGAGGCGTACTGCGACCTCGACGACGGCCGGGCCGCGGCCCGCGTCGCGGAGAGGCTGATGCGGTGAGCGGCACGCTCCTCGTGCGCAGGGCCGTCCACGGCGCGACGGCTCTGGGGGGTGGCCCCCGGTGGCGCCCCTCCCCCTACGCGGTGTTCGGCGGGCTGTTCTGGCTGGTGATGTCGCTGGCGTTCTGGCGGGTGCCGATGTGCTGCGACTTCGGGCAGCACGCGGCGGTCGTGGAGCGCCTCAAGGACGACCTCCTGCACCCCGCGCACCCGATGGCCGACCTGCCGGGTGACGGCAGCGCGTACTACTCGCCGTACGCGGTCGCCCAGGGCCTGTTCGCCAGGGCGACCGACCTGGCGGGCTGGCAGGTCGTCAAGGTCTCGGGCCCGCTCAACCTCCTCGTCCTGCTCACCGGCATCGGACGCTTCGTGCGGCTCCTGACGCCCCGCCCGTGGGCCCCCGTCCTCGCGCTGTTCGCGATGGTGCTGCTCTGGGGCACGCGCATGGCGTGGTGGAGCGGCTATCTGGGCCTGATGTCGATGACGGGGAACCTCGGCTACCCGTCGACGTTCGCGATCGGCCTGGCGTTCTGGGCCTGGGCGTGGGCCGGTGCGCTGGCGCGGGGACCGCGCGGAAGGGGCCTTGGGGCGTACGTCGGTCTTGGCGCCCTGTGCGGGACCGTCCTGCTCATCCATCCGATCTCGTCGGTGGCGGCGGTGATCGGCGTGGTCGCGTTCGCGGCGTCCGGCCGGAAGGTGTGGATGTGGGCGGCGACCGCCGCGACCGCGGCCCTGATCGCGTCGCTCTGGCCGTACTACAGCGTCTTCTCCCTGGTCGGCGACGGCAGCGTCGACTGGATCCACCGCCAGCTCTACACCGAGATGCCCCAGCGGTTCTGGCTGGCGCTGCTCGGTCTGCCCGCCCTGTGGCTGCGCTTCCGCAGGGACCGCACGGACCCGCTGGTGCTGATGTTCGCCCTGGAGTGCGCGGTCGTCGCGTACGGCTGGGTCAGCGGCCACTACACCTACGGCCGCATCCTCGGACTGACGCTGGTGCCCCTGCAGTTCGCCCTGGCCATCGAGCTTGCGGCGCCGCGGCCCTGGGGGTGGCGGCGGGGCGCGCTCGCGGGGGCGGCGGCGCTCGGGGCCTGCGTGGGGTTCTTCCAGATCCAGGCGGGGGCGGTGGTGCCGCGGGCGCTGGACCCCATCGGGTTCGACCAGCCGCCGCGCTGGCCGGACTACGGCTGGGCGGTCGGCCATATGCGGCGCGGCGACGTCGTGCTGACCGACGGCTACCGCCCCACCCGGTCCGTGCCCGCGTACGGCGCCAACCTCGTCGCCCCCGCCTGGCCGGACGCCTCGCTGGACGAGGACGTCCGGGGCCGCCGTTTGGCCGCCGTGCGCGCGTACCTCGCCCCCGACTCGACACGCGAGGAGCGCGCGGCGATCGTGCGCCGCTACGAGGTGCGGTGGCTGCTGCTGTCCCCCGGCCAGAAGGTGCCCCGGGAGGCGGTGGTCGTCGACTGGAGCCGGCACACCGGCGAGGTGCTGGCGCGGGTCGGCGGTCCGAAGCACCCGAACCGGGACGGTGCGGCACCCCGGAATACCCCCCTAATCGGATAATTACGAGAAACCACTAACATTTCCCCCGTGGACCGCATCCCGCCTCACCCGACTGCCCAGAACCCATCCGCCCCTAACCCGTCCGCCGCCCAGATCTCCGTCGTCGTGATCGGCTACGACGACGCGGCCCATGTCGCGGACGCCGTGCGCTCCGCGCTGGCCCAGGGCCCCGTCGTCCGCGAGGTGATCGCCGTCGACGACTGCTCGACGGACGGCAGCGACGCGGTCCTCGCCGGCCTCGCGGAGCGGGACCGGCGCGTGCGGGTGATCCGCCGCGCGAGCAACAGCGGTGGCTGCGGCACCCCCCGCAACGACGGGATCGACGCCGCGTCGGCGCCGTACCTGATGTTCCTGGACAGCGACGACGTGCTGCCGCCCGGCGCGGCGGCCGCGCTGCTCGCCGCGGCCGAACGGCACGGCGCCGAGGTCGCGTCGGGGCTGTGCGTGCGCCGCGAACTGCCCTCGGGCCGCGAGGTGCCCTGGCAACCGGAGCTCTACGCCAAGGCCCGGCTCGTCGCCCGGCCCGAGCTGCGCACCCGCCTCGTCCACGACACGCTCTGCGTCAACAAACTCTACCGCACCGGCTTCCTGCGCGAACACGGCATCCGCTTCCCCGAAGGCCGCTTCGTCTACGAGGACTTCGTCTTCACCGCGCGCGTGCTCGCCGCGGGCCCGCGCATCGCGCTCGTCCCCGACACGGTGTACGTGTGGCACGTGCGGCGCGCCGCCGCCAAACTCTCCATCTCCCTGGACCGCTCGGGAATCACCAACTGGCAGGCCCGCATGGAGGCCCACCGCCAGTCCGTGGAGATCCTGCGGGACGCGCCGGGGCCCGGCGGCAAGCGGCTGGCGCGGGCGGCCCGCGCCAAGTTCATCGACCACGGGCTGCGCATGTACGCCCGTGAACTGACCGCGCGCGGCGAGGAGTACCGGCGCGAGTGGTGGGCGCTCACGCGGGCGTACCTGGAGACGTTCGACGCCGCCGACCTCGACGCCGCGCCCGCCCCCGGCCGCGTCATCGCGCGCGTCGTCCTGGCCTCCGAACAGCCGCGCGACCTGGGCCGCCTCAAGCAGGTGGCGGCGCGCCCGGCGCGGCTCGCGCCGCCGTACCCGAGGGCGGCCGACGGCACGCCCGTGTGGGCGGCGGACCTGCCCCAGGTCACCCTGGAGCACCTGTTGGTACGCCCCATGCGGCTGCTCCCCCTCGCGGTCGACGGCGAGCTGCGGCCCCGCGCGGGCGGCAGCCGGCTCACGCTGCGGCTGCGCGAGCTGTACGGGCGGGTCGCGGCCGCCGGCCCCGACACCGTCGACGTCGAGCTGGTGCACCGGCACAGCGGCCTGCCGGGCCTGCGCAGGACCGCGGCGTTCGGCCCCGAGCGGCCCGGCGAGACCTGGACCGCGGAGGTCCTGCTCGACCTCGGGTCGCTGGACGGCGGCGTGTGGGACCTGCGGCTGCGGGTCCGCTTCGCCGACGGGACGACGCGCGAGTCCACCGCCCACGCCGTCGCGGGACCCGGGCTGCTGCGCCGCACGGTGGTGCCGAACGGGCGGCACGGCGTCCTGCTCGTCCAGCCGTACGCCACCCAGGCGGGGAACCTCTCGGTGCGGCTCGCGCCCGGCGTGCGGGGTGTCGCCGGGGTCGCGAAGCGGCGCCTCACGCGGCTGGCCGGCTCCCTCAGGGGTTCCCTCGGGCGCGCTTCCGGCCGCTGACACGGCCCGTACACCGGCTCTGCGACACTGCACCTTCACGGAAACACGCGCGACAAGACGGGACAAAGACGACCATGACCTGGCTGATCACCGGCGGCGCCGGATACATCGGGGCGCACGTCGTCCGCGCCATGACGGAGGCGGGCGAGCGGGCCGTGGTCTACGACGACCTGTCCACCGGCATCGCCGAACGCCTCCCCGCGGGCGTCCCGCTCGTGACCGGCTCGACGCTGGACGCGGAGCTCGTCGCCCGCACCCTGAAGGAGCACGCCATCACCGGCGTCATCCACCTGGCGGCGAAGAAGCAGGTCGGCGAGTCGGTGGAGCAGCCCCTGCGCTACTACCGCGAGAACGTGGAAGGCCTGCGGGTCCTCCTCGAAGCGGTGGTGGAGGCCGCGGTCCCGTCCTTCGTCCTCTCCTCCTCCGCCGCGGTGTACGGCATGCCGGATGTCGACCTCGTCACCGAGGAGACGCCGTGCCTGCCGATGAGCCCCTACGGCGAGACGAAGCTGGCGGGCGAGTGGCTGGTGCGGGCCACCGGCCGCGCGCACGGCCTGGCGACGGCGTCCTTGCGCTACTTCAACGTGGCGGGCGCGGCCTCGCCCGAGCTGGCGGACACCGGCGTCTACAACCTCGTCCCGATGGTCTTCGAGAAGCTCACCGCCGGTGAGTCCCCCCTCGTCTTCGGCGCGGACTACGCCACCCCGGACGGCACCTGCGTACGCGACTACATCCACGTCGTCGACGTGGCCGAGGCCCATGTGGCGACGGCCCGCAGGCTCGCGGCGGCGGCGCCCGGCACGGATCTGACCCTCAACGTCGGCCGGGGCGAGGGCGTTTCGGTGCGCGAGATGACGGACCTCATCAACGACGTGACGGGGTACGCCATCCCCGCCGAGGTCACCGGCCGCCGCCCCGGCGACCCGGCCCGCGTGGTGGCCGCGGCGGACCGCGTCGCCACGGAACTGGGCTGGACGGCCAAGCGCGACGTGCGCGACATGATCACCTCGGCGTGGGCCGGGTGGGTGCGGCTGCATCCGGAGGCGGGCGCCCGCCCTGGGGTGTAGCAGGCCCCACCATCGGCCCGGGGGAGCACCCCATCGTGCCGACGGCCGACCGGTGACAGCGTGGGTGCCGGGCCGCCGCACGGCGCGCCGGTCACCCGCCCCCGGAAGGAATCACCCCATGAAGGCCCTGCTCTGGCTCGTCCTGGCCGCCGCTGTCGCCCTCAACGTCTCGACCAGCCTCGTCTTCGACGGCATCCAGCAGGTCCTGATCAGCGTCGTCACGGGCGCCGTGGCGCTCGGCACGGCGGTGACGCTGTACGTGACGCGGCGCCGCGACGCCTGAGCAGCCGCTTTCCAAGGCCGGCGCCGCTCAGAGCGCCCGCAGCCCGGCGGCCGTGGCCGCCGCGAGCCGGCCCAGGTACCCCTTGGGCAGCTTCGCCCGCACCACCACCGAGCGCCAGTAGAGCGGCCCCGACACCAGGTCGAGGGCCAGCTCCTCGTCGGCACCCTCCCGCAGCTCGCCCCGCTCGACGGCGGCCCGCACGATGCCGCTCGCGACCCCGTGCTGCCCTTCGCGCAGCGCCTTCTGGAGCGCCTCGGCGATCTCGGGGTTGCGGGCCGCCTCGGCCTGGAGGTCGGGGATGATCTGCGAGGCGACGGGGTGCCGCAGGGCGCGTGAGGTCACCTCGTACAGCAGCCGCAGATCGCCCTCCAGGGAGCCGGTGTCCGGCGCGGGCAGCCCCTGGACCGCTATGGCCGACACCAGGTCGAGCACGAGGTGCAGCTTGGAGCGCCAGCGGCGGTAGACGGCGGTCTTGCCGACGCCCGCGCGGCGGGCGATGCCCTCGATGGACATGCGCGCGTACCCGACGGAGGCCAGCTCCTCGAAGACGGCGGCCCGGATGGCCTCGGTCACGTCCTCGCGGAGCACGGCCGCTCCGGCGGGCGCCCTGCGGCGCGGCCGTGCCTCCGTGGGCGCGCCCTGCTGCTCGCCCTCCGGCCCGCCCGCCTGTTCACCCTCTGGCCTGCTCGTCGTCATACGGACAGCATAAGCAGGGCCCAGCGTCACGACGATACGGTTGCGTTCCGACGTCACAAGGTCCTACGCTCGGCGTTGCGACGATACGGGCCCGTCCCGACGCACGCCGCAGCCCTCCGCAGCCTCCCCGAGCGAAAGCCACGGATGTGAGCCAGGTCCTCGACGCACCACCGCCCGCACCCCCCACCCCGGCGGCCCCCCTCTCCCCCGCCGAACTCGCCGCCCGGCACGGCCTGACCGTCAGCGGTGCCCGCCCCTCCCTGCCCGCGTACGTCCGGCAGCTGTGGCGGCGCCGCCACTTCATCACCGCCTTCGCGACGGCCAAGCTGACGGCCCAGTACAGCCAGGCCAAGCTCGGCCAGCTCTGGCAGGTGATGACCCCGCTCCTGAACGCGGCGGTGTACTACTTCGTCTTCGGCGTCCTGATGAACACCAAGCGGGACGTCGAGGACTACGTCCCGTTCCTGGTCACCGGCGTCTTCGTCTTCACCTTCACGCAAGCGTCCGTCATGGCCGGCACCCGCGCCATATCCGGCAGCCTCGGCCTGGTCCGCACCCTGCACTTCCCGCGCGCGTCGCTGCCCATCTCGTACTGCCTGCAACAGCTCCAGCAGCTGCTGTTCTCCATGGCCGCGCTCGTCGCGATCCTGCTCTGCTTCGGCGTCCCGCCCGCGCCGTCCTGGCTCCTGGTGATCCCGGTCCTCGTACTCCAGTTCACGTTCAACACGGGCCTGGCGCTCGTCATGGCCCGGCTCGGCAGCAAGACGCCGGACATCGCGCAGCTGATGCCGTTCGTGCTGCGGACGTGGATGTACGCGTCCGGCGTGATGTGGAGCATCGACGCGGTCCTGAGGGACCGGGACCTGCCGCACGCCGTCAAGGTCCTCCTGGAGTGCAATCCGGCCGCCGTCTACATCGACCTGATGCGGTTCGCCCTGATCGACACCTTCCGGGCGGACCAGCTGCCGCACCACGTGTGGGCGTGGGCGCTGGGCTGGGCACTGGTCGCCGGGATCGGCGGGTTCATCTACTTCTGGAAGGCAGAGGAGACCTACGGCCGTGGCTGAGACAGAGCGGACCCCCGCCCCCACCGTCATCGTCGACCAGGTCGACATCGTCTACCGCGTGCACGGCACCGGAGCGGGCCGCGGCACCGCCACCGCCGCCCTCAACCGGATCATCGGCGGCCGCGGGAAGACCGAGGCGCGGGCGGGCGTGCGCACGGTGCACGCCGTCAAGAACGTGTCCTTCACCGCCCGCAAGGGCGAGGCGATCGGCCTGATCGGGACGAACGGCTCGGGGAAGTCGACGCTGCTCAAGGCGGTCGCGGGCCTGCTGCCCGTGGAGCGCGGCCGCATCTTCACCGACGGCCAGCCCTCCCTGCTCGGCGTGAACGCGGCGATGATGAACGACCTGACGGGCGAGCGCAACGTACGCCTCGGCGGCCTCGCCATGGGCATGAGCCGCGAGCAGGTGGCCGAGCGCTACGACGACATCGTCGAGTTCTCCGGCATCAACGAAAAGGGCGACTTCATCACGCTGCCGATGCGCACGTACTCCTCCGGCATGGCGGCCCGCCTGCGCTTCTCCATCGCCGCCGCCAAGGACCACGACGTGCTGCTCGTCGACGAGGCACTGGCCACCGGCGACCGCTCCTTCCAGAAGCGCTCCGAGGCCCGCATCCGCGAGCTGCGCGAGCGCGCGGGCACGGTCTTCCTGGTCAGCCACAACAACAAGTCGATCCGCGACACCTGCGACCGGGTGCTGTGGCTGGAGCGCGGTGAGCTGCGGATGGACGGCCCCACGGCGGACGTACTGAAGGAGTACGAGAGGTTCGCGTGACCGCGCGACTCAAAACCGGACAGGTAGCCCTTTTGTCGCATCAATATGCGCATCCTTACACTATGGGAGCGTTTAGCAACAGAAGGAGTGCGCGTGCAGCCACGGCTGAGTGTTGTCGTCCCCGTCTACAACGTCGAGCTCTACCTCGACGAGTGCCTGGAGTCCCTGGCGGCCCAGACCTTCACGGACTTCGAAGTGGTCATGGTCGACGACGGGTCGACGGACGGCAGCGCGGCCATCGCCGAGGCCTTCGCGGCGGCCGACCCCCGCTTCCGCCTGATATCCCAGGAGAACAAGGGCCTCGGCGCGGCGCGCAACACCGGCGTGCGGGAGATGTCCCCGGACAGTGAGTACCTCGCGTTCGTGGACAGTGACGACACGCTGCCCGCCACGGCGTACGCCCTGCTCATCGAGACGCTCGACACCACCGGCTCGGACTTCGCGGCCGGCAACGTCACCCGCTTCCGCTCCGCCGGGTACGTCCAGTCGCCCGTGCACCGCGTGCCGTTCGCGGCGACCCGGCTGCGTACACACGTCTCGAAGTTCCGCCCGCTGCTGACCGACCGCACCGCGTGGAACAAGGTCTACCGCCGCTCCTTCTGGGAGAAGCACCAGCTCGCGTACCCCGAAGCCATGCTCTACGAGGACGCCCCCGTCAGCGTCCCCGCGCACTACCTCGCGGACGCCGTGGACGTGCTGAGCGAGCCGATCTACAACTGGCGCGAGCGTGAGACCGGCGAGCGGTCCATCACGCAGAACCGCACCAACCCGCAAGGGCTCATCGACCGCGTGAAGTCGATCCGCATGGTGCGCGAGTTCCTGCTCGCCCGGGTCGGCGACGACCCGATGTACGCCGAGCACCTGCGGGTCTACGACAACAACGCCCTCGCCGAGGAGATCCCGCTGTTCTGGCGGGTGCTGCCCGGCTCGGACGCCGCGTACCAGGAGGCGTTCCTTGAGCACGTGGGCCGCCTGGTCCGCGAGATCGGGCAGGACGCGGTGCGCGCGCTGCACGTGCCGCACAAGCTGAAGCTGTATCTGACCGTGCACCGGCGTCTGGACGAGCTGATCGCGCAGCTGGAGTTCGAGAAGGACCACGGCGGCTCGATCCCCGTCTCCGGGACGCTGCACCCGAAGGCCGACTACCCCTTCCTCGACCCGACCGCCCCGGTGCCGGACGCCGTCCTGCGCCTCGACCCCGAACTGCGGCTGCGCAGCCGCCTCGACGAGGCCGCCTGGCACGACGGCAAGCTGTGGCTTTCCGGCTGGGCGTTCCCGCGCCAGCTCGGCGCCGAGTCGCGGAGCAAGGCGCTGAAGTCGCTGATCCTGAAGGAGAAGGGCAGCCGCCGCACGGTCCTCGTGCCCGCCCGCACCCATCTCGACCCGGAGGCCACCGTGGCCTCGGGCGCGCAGTTCCGGCACGCCGACTGGGCGGGCTTCGGGGCGCTGGTGAACCCCGCGCGGCTGCGGCACCGCGGCAGGTGGGTGGACGGCCTGTGGTACGTGCGGGTCGCCGTGGCCGGCACGGGCTCGACGCCCCGGCGCGGGCCGCTGTACGGCGCGGGCACCGGCTCCGGGCAGACGCCGCCCGCGCACTGGGTCGCCGAGGACGTCCGCGTGGCCCCGCAGATCCAGGACGGCGAGCTGGCCATCCGCGTGGAGACGGCGCACGCGCGTGCGCTGGAGGTCCGCGCCGAGGGCACCGGCCTGCTCGTCCGCGGCGTCCTGCGCACCGCCCCCGAGGGCACGGCCCGGCTGCGCATGCGCCACCGCGAGTCCGGCACGATCCTGACGGTGCCCCTGGACCTCGGCGTGCCCGTGGAGGGCCGCGTCCCCTTCACGGCCCTCATCGGCACGGCGGCCCTCACGGAGGTGCGCGAGGACCACGAACGGCTGAGGCCGACACAGGCGGAGCGGTCGATCGGCCGGTGGGACATGTCGGTGGAGATCGTCACCGGTGCCGGAACTGAGGTTGGGCCCAAGTCGACCCGCCTCGCCCTCATCCTGGATGACCGCGAAGGCTTCTCCGGCGCCCAGTTCCCGCACGGAGACCGCGCGATGTACGCCCGCCGCAGCCCCGGCGGCTACCTCCAGCTCTGCGACCAGCCCGCGCAGCCGCTGATCGACCGCGTCTCCGTGGCCCCCGACGGCACCGTCACCCTCACCGGCAGCTATCCGGCCCAGGGCACCTGCGACCTGGAGCTGGTCCTGCGCCAGACCTGGTCGGGCCACGAGTACACGTTCCCCGCCCGCGCCGAGGGCGGCCGCTTCACAGCGCGCTTCGTCCCCGCCCCCACCCACGCCCACGCGGGCGCCACACCCCTGCGGGCCGGCTTCTGGTGGCCGTCCGTGCAGAAGCCGGACGGCTCCCGCACCGCCGTGCAGCTCGCCCCGCCCGTCCACGCCCACCTGCCCCTGGAGGTCGTGGCGCACGGCAAGCGCGTCGAGCTCCAGGTCCGGCAGTACGACCAGCTGGCGCTGATGGCCCACTCCGAGCTGCGCCCCGACGAGCGCAGCCGCTACCGCCAGACGAGGCTGCGCACCGAGGCCTACCCGTCCGCCCGCCACGAGCCCCTGCGCGAGGCCGTCCTGTACGACGTCTTCGGCGGACGCATGTACGGCGACTCGCCGCGCGCGATCCACGAGGAGATGGTCCGCCGGGGCCTGCCGGTAGAGCACCTGTGGGTCGTCAAGGACGGCCAGTGCGAGGTCCCGGCCACCGCGAAGGCGGTGCGCGTGCACAGCCCCGAGTACTACGAGGCGATGGCCCGCTCCCGCTACATCGTCGGCAACACGCACTTCCCGCGCTGGCTGGAGCGGCGCGAGGGTCAGCAGATCGTCCAGACCTGGCACGGCACACCGCTCAAGCGGATCGGCTTCGACTTCGACAACGACCACTTCGCGAGCACCCAGTACCTGATGGACCTGGACCGCGAGCGCCACCAGTGGACGATGCTGCTCTCCCCGAACCGGTTCAGCACGCCGATCATGCGCAGCGCCTTCCGGTTCGGCGGCGACGTGGAGGGCGAGCTCCTGGAGGCGGGCTACCCCCGCAACGACGTGCTGCTCGCCCCGGACCGCGCCGAGCGCGCCGCCCGCGTACGCCGCGCGCTCGGCCTGCCCGAGGGCAAGAAGGTGGTCCTCTACGCCCCGACGTGGCGCGAGGACAAGCAGCGCCACCGCGGCGGCTTCCTGCTCGACCTGCGCATCGACCTGGAGAAGGCGCGGCACGAACTGGGCGACGACCACGTCCTGCTGGTCCGCCCGCACGCGCACATCGTGGAGCCGGTGCCGGGCGCGGGCGACGGCTTCGTGTGGGACGTCGCGAGCTACCCCGACATCATGGACCTGCTCCTGATCGCCGACGTCCTGGTCACCGACTACTCCTCGGTGATGTTCGACTTCGCCGTGACGGGCCGTCCGATGCTGTTCTTCACGTACGACCTGGAGCACTACCGCGACCGGCTGCGCGGCTTCTACTTCGACTTCGCCAAGCGCGCGCCGGGCCCGTTGCTCCCGACCTCCGACGAACTGATCGCGGCACTGCGCGACGTGGACGCGATGAGCGCGCCGTACGAACAGGCGTACGACGACTTCCGCGCCGAGTTCTGCGACCTGGACGACGGGCAGGCCGCGCGCCGCGTCGTGGACCGGATGCTGGCCCACCGAGGGACGACCACCGCATGAGTACGGAAGAGGGGGGCACCGCCATGCCCGAGGAACAGACGGAGACCACCGCCGGGCCGCCCGTGCTGAGCGTGGTCGTGTACGGCCGCAACGTCCAGGGCCACCTGGCCGCCGGCCTGGACGCCCTCGCCGCGCAGGCCTCGCCGGGCGTCGAGGTGATCGTCGCCGCGGTGGGGGCCTCCGCGCGGGACGCCGCGTCCGACCGGCCGGGCGTCACCGTCGTCCCGCTGCCCGAGGGCACGGACGACGCGGCGGCGCGGGTGGCGGGCGCCGAGCGTGCGGGCGCCCGGTGGCTGCACTTCGTGCACAGCAAGGACACCGTGCCGACGGGCGCGCCGCGCACGGTCGCGGACCGCGTGGCCGATCTCGCGGATGGCGTGGACGTACTCGTGGCCGACCACGTCCGCTCGACGTGGCGGCACCAGGGCATGCCGAGCCCCGACGGCAAGCACCTCGCCAGGCAGGGCCGCCGCGATCTGCCGCTGGCGGACTGCCCGGACCTGCTGCGCGTCACGCCGCTGCTCGGCAACCGCGTGCTGCGGGCGGAGTTCTGGCGGGAGCACGCGGAGCACTTGGCGGGGCATGACGAGACGTACGCGGCGTACGCGGCGCTGCTCCTGGCGGACCGTATCGCGACGCTGGACCAAGTGACGTTGAACGTACGGGAGTTGCGCACCGAGAGCCTGCCGACCGGCCGCCCCGAGGAGCGCTTCGGCGTCATCGACCGCTACGAGTCGCTGCTCGCCCTCACCGCGGACCTCGGCCTGCCGGCCGCTCCCCGCGCCGCGCTCTACGACGTGATGGCCGGCGACTGCCTGCGGGTGATCGCCCGCGAGAAGCTGCCCGACTCCGTCCGCAGGGAGTTCTTCCACCGCGCCTCGAAGGCCGCCGTCGCGTGGCGGCCCGAGGGGTACCTTCGGCCGGGCGGCCTGGAAGGCGTGCGGCGCCGCATCCTCGAAGAGGACGCGTACACGAAGTACCGCACCTTCCAGACCGCGAACCAGCAGCGGCGCAAGCTGCGTTCGGCGGTCGTGGCGCGCAAGCACAAGGTGGGCGTGAAGGTCCGCGACCTGCGCTACCGCAGGGAGCTGGAGCGCCCCGTCGACCCCCACCTCGCGGTCTTCACGGCCTATTGGGACCGGGGCGTGGCCTGCAACCCGGCCGCCATCGCGGCGAAGCTCGCCGAACTCGCCCCGCACATCCACCCGGTGTGGGTCGTCTCGGCGGCGAACGTGCCGCTGCTGCCGCCCGGCACCGACCACATCGTGCCCGGCACGCGCCGCTACTGGGAGGTGCTGGCGCGCGCCAAGTACCTGGTGAACAACGTCAACTTCCCCAACGCGGTCGTCAAGCGCCCCGACGCCATCCACGTCCAGACGCACCACGGCACGCCGCTCAAGCGGATGGGCCTCGACCAGCTCGACTACCCGGCGGCGGCCAAGGGCCTGAACTTCCACAGCCTGCTGGAGCGCGTCGACAAGTGGACGTACAGCGTCTCCGCGAACAGCCACTCCACACAGATGTGGGAACGCGCGTACCCCTCGCGTTACGAGTCCCTCGACTACGGCTACCCGCGCAACGACGTCTTCTACAGCGCGACGGCCGCCGACATCCGCGCCATCCGCGACCGGCTCGGCATCGCGCCGGGCAAGCGGGCCATCCTCTACGCGCCGACCCACCGCGACTACGAGGCGGCCTGGACCCCGCGCCTCGACCTGGCCACGCTCGCCGACCGCCTCGGCGAGGACACGGTCCTGCTCGTGCGCGGCCACTACTTCTACGGCGGCGCGACATCGCCGCTGGCAGGCCTGCGCAAGAGCGGCAGGATCATCGACGTCTCGTCGTACGACCCGGTGGAGGACCTCTCCCTGGCGGCGGACGCCCTGATCACGGACTACTCGTCGATCATGTTCGACTACGCCAACCTCGACCGCCCGATCGTCATCTACGCCGACGACTGGGAGACGTACGCGAAGACACGCGGCGTCTACTTCGACCTGATGGCAAAGGCGCCGGGCAAGGTGGCGCGCACTCAGGAGGAGCTGACGGAGGTGTTCACGTCCGAGGCATGGCACGACGAGTCGGCCGCCAAGGCACGCAAGGCGTTCCGCGAGCGCTTCTGCGAGTACGACGACGGGCGCGCCGCCGAGCGGGTCGTGCGCCGCGTCTTCCTCGGCGAGAGCGAGGAGTCGCTGCCGCCCGTGACCCCGGTGGACGCGCGCACCCCGGCCCCGACGCCCGAGGAGGCGATGACCCGATGACGCAGATACCCGATGTCACCGTGACGGTGATCGTCTACAACGACGCGGAGCGGCTGCCGCGCGCGGTGGCGTCCCTGCGCCGCCAGACGCACGAGAACATCGAGATCATCATCAGCGACGACCACTCCACGGACAACACCCCTGAAGTGGCCCGCCGGCTGGCGGCGGAGGACGCCCGCATCACGTATCTGCGCCTCCCGGAGAACAGCGGCGGATGCAGCGCGCCGCGCAACCGTGCCCTGGACATCGCGCGCGCCCCGTACCTGATGTTCCTGGACAGCGACGACGAACTCCCGGAGCGGTCGGTGGAGTTGCTGCTCGCGGCGCACCGCGAACGGGAAGTGGACTTCGTCATGGGAGCGGTGGAGCGGGTCCGGGTGGACACGGGCCGCACGTCGACATGGATGCCGCACCTGGTGGCGGAACGCCGCACGGTGAACGGCATCGAGGCGGAGCCCTCCCTCCTCTTCGAACACCTCTCGACGAGCAAGATGTACCGCCGGGAGTTCCTGGACCGCAGCGGACTGCGCTTCCCGGAGGGCATCCACTACGAGGACCAGCTGTTCTCCGCGCAGGCGTACTGCCTGGCGAAGTCCTTCACGGTGATCCCGGACCCCGTCTACCGCTGGTACATAGCCCCCTACGAGGCGGCGGAGTCGGCGTCGATCTCGAACCAGCGCCACAAGCTGTCCAACGTACGCGACCGGATCCACGTCCAGCGCCTGATAGACGAGTTCCTCGTGGCCGGCGGTCACGAGGCCGTCCGGGAGCCCAAGGACTTCAAGTTCCTGAAGCACGATTTCCGGATGTACGCGGGTGACCTGCCGTTCCGCGACGAGGAGTGGCTGGCGGGCTTCGCGGACATCGTGAACCCGTACCTGGCGGAACTGTCCTCCGACGCGTACGCGCGCCTGCCCCGCGCCGAGCGGGTCGTCCTCCAACTGATCCGCGACAACCGCCTGACGGACGCGCAACTGGCGGCGCGGGGCCTCGGCCACGGGGTGGCGCCGCGGCAGACGTCGATGGACGCGGAGGGCCGGGTGTACTGGGGCGCGTACGTCCCGGAGTCGGAGGAGGCCCGCACCGAACTGGACATGACCGACCAGGGCCTGGACTCGCGCCCCTTCCCGAGCGCGCAGTTCCGCCACGAGATCACGCGGGTGGAGCGGGGCCCGGGCGCCTCAGTCGACCTCACGATCCGCACATACGACCCGGGCCTTCGCCTGCCGGTGGGCCCCCAGGTGGCCACGCTCCTCCTGGCCCCGGGCCACCGCCGCATGAGGACCCCCTTCCGCCTGGACCCGGTCCGCCCCGGCGTCTTCGAAGGCAGGGCCCACCTGGACCTGACGGCGGCCCCCCTCCCCCTCAACGGCTTCGAGGGCACCCGCCACCCGGTCCTGCAACTGACCTCAGGCACCCTGCGCAACACGTCCCTGCTCCTGGCCCCACTGACGTTCCCCACCCTGCGGGCCCGCATCGACTACCGGGGCGGCGCACTCCCCCACGAGGTCACGGTGGAACCGGAAGGCCGCGCCGCGGGCCGCCTCCAGCTGCGCTGGACCCCGGTGGGCGTGACGGCGAAGGTCGTACGTCCGTTGGCCCGCAGGGCGGGGGCGAAGGCGGGGGCGCGGGTGAGGAGGGCGGCGCGGTTGGTGGCCAGCGTGACGCGGTGAGGCCGGGGGGGGGGAGGACACCCGGCAGTCCGCGCGGCCGCCGTCACGCCACAGGCTGACGCCCTTCCTCCCGCGGTCTTGCCCGGGACGTGTGAAGTGACCCCGAAATCGTCGCTCAGAGCGCTCGTGAGGAAGAGTCCCCGACCACCCGTCTCCTCGGCGCCCTGGTCAAGCACCCGCGGCTGCCCGTCGCCGCTGTCCACCACCTCGACGCGGACGAACGCAACGTCGAGAACGAGACGCAGGCAGAACTCCCGCCCAGGAGGGGCGCCGTGCAGTACGGCATTCGTGGCGAGTTCGGAGACGCAGAGCCGGATGTCGTCCAGCCGATCGGCAACTCCCCACTCCGTCAGTACCTCTACGGCAAAGCAGCGCGCGGCGCGCACAGACCTGCGAGCGCGAGTAACGTATCGCTATTCGCGAAAAGCAGCAAGGTAGGCGAACACCCGGCGTGATTTGCTTACCGTGTATACGAGCAAGGTCGCCGCCATCGGCCAGCAGGAGGACGCCGTGAGAGACAGCACGTAGGTCAGTACCTCGATGCCGTACGTGACGCCCCGAGAAAAGGGGCAGCCAGAAGCCTGGGGCGAGGAGGCCGCCGCCCGGGGCGGCAAGGGCAGTCAGCGCATCACGCATGCCGGTGAGGTGCCCGCACCGGAAGAAGTCGCCGCCCTGCTCGGCGTAACCGCCGGAGAACCGGTCGTCGTACGCCGCCGGGTCATCGAACTCAACTCCGTGCCCATCGAGTTGACGGACACCTACTACCCCGTGGAGATCGCCCGCGGCACCCGCCTCGCCGGGACGGGCAAGATCCGCGGCGGAGCCGTCACACTCCTCGCCGAACTCGGCCACATCGGCGTACGCGTTCGTGAGGACGTCACCGCCCGCATGCCCACAGCCCAGGAGCGCGAAGCCCTCCGCCTGGGCGGGGACGAACCGGTCCTGCGACTGAACAGGCTCACCCTCGACGGCGCCGACCGGCCGATCCAGGCCGACATGATGGTCATGCCCGCCCACCGCCAGCGGCTCCGCTACGAGATCAGGATCGGATGACAGTGCCCCACACCGACGACGGCACGGCGGACCACCGCTCCCTGCACGAGCGGATCGCCGCCGATCTCCGGGACGAGATCATGAGCGGCGACCTCGCCCCGGGCTCGAAGCTGCCCACAACGAACCAGCTCAAAGAAAGGTTCGACGCGTCCAACGCCACCATCCAGAAGGCGTTGCACCTCCTCAAGGACGAGCGGCTCGTCATCGGCCGCGCCGGGGCGGCGGTCACCGTACGAGAGCACCGGCAGCGGACCATGCGGCCCGCCTCTTACATGGCCCCCGCACCTCCAGGAGAGCCCTACCGCTGGCTCACCGCGGCGGCCGAGCACGGCGTCCGGGCGCACAGCACGCTGCTGGACGTGACGGAGTCGCGGCCTCCGGCCGATGTCTCGGCGGCCCTGAACCTCTCCGACGGCGAATCGGTGGCCCTCCGCAGCCAAATCCTCTTTCTGGACGACGAGCCGGTCGAACTGGTCGCGTCCTACTACCCGTTGAGCCTGGCCCACGGCACCCCCATCATGGGCAAGAAGAAGATCCGGGGCGGCACCCCGGCCCTCCTCGCCGAACTGGGATTCCCGCCCCGCCTGAGTGTGGACCGGGTCTCCGCCAGGGTCCCCACCCAGGAGCAGTACCAGGCGCTGCGCCTCCCGAGCGACCTGCCCGTACTGCGCACCCTGCGCGTCGTCTACAGCGACGGGGACCGCCCCATCGAGGCCACGGTCATGGTCAAGGCCGGCCACCTCTACGAGGTGCAGTACGAGTTCACTCCGGAGTGAGCACTCGGCCTGCGATCCCCCTACTGGCCCGATAAGTCCCGCCCGCCTGGAGCCCCGCGGCGAAGTAGGCGCTCCCGGACCGCCAGCCTCACCCCACCACCTCATACAACACCTGCCCCCTCGGCCCCACCCCCGACTCCCTCAGCGCGGGATCGTCGCCGCGCAACCCCCCGTCCCCCGGATACGCCACAACCCACCGCACCCCATATCGACGCAGGACAGCCAACCGCTCCGCCCGCGTCGTGCCGGGCGCGAAGTACTTCCGTACCGCCTCCCCCCGCTCCCCCTCATCCGGCAGGAAGAAGTCCGGATAGCCGGGGGCGACCGTGTACGGCCCGTACGCCGGGATCTGGCGGGAAGGGAACGTCTTCGCCATGACCACGTCTCCGTGGCGGACCCGCGGGGACAGCCAGTCGTAACCCGCCCACGGCGGCTTGTACTTCGCGGCCACCGGACCCGGCAGCACCCCCCGCGGCACCACATACCCCAGCGTTCCCGCCTGCGTCCACGCGCCCAGCACCAGCGCCGCGCCCAGCAGGGCGGCGAAGGCCCTGCGTGCGGTGCCCGCGCCGAAGGCCTCCAGCGCCGCCGCCACCTGCGCCGGGATCAGGGCGGCGGGCAGCACCCTGCCCCACGAGTAGTGGCCGGTCAGGCCGCCCGCCGCGAACATCGCCGCGCCGAGCGCGAAGAAGATCACCAGGGGGTCGCGGTGGTCCCTGCGCCACCGCACGGCCAGCGCCGCCACGCCCAGCAGCGCGAGGCCGAAGTGCGGCAGCAGGTTCCGGTACAGCGAGCGGTGGATCTCCTCCAGGCCGCCCACGCCGAGCAGGCCGAAGAAGGAGTAGTACGGCCAAGCCACCAACACCGCGAGCCCGAGCGCCAGGCCGCCGGCCACCCGTAGCAGTACCGCCCTGGTCGGCCACGGCCGCGCCCCGAGCACCATCGCGAGGGCCCCGAACGACGCGACCACCCCAGTGAACTGGTGACTCAGCAGCGTCACCGCCCACAACACACCCAGCCCCACGAACACCCGCCACCCCGCGGCCGACCGCAACGCCCTCCGCAGCAGCGCCCAGAGGTGGAAGGCCGACCCGAGCGCGAAGGTACTGGGGTAGGAGACCGTCAGCGCAAGGGAGTTGAGGCCGAGGAAACCGCTCCAGTTGAACAGCCCGGGGCCCCAGAGCAGCAGCAGGCACAGCAGCACCACCGGCGCCGCCCCACGACGCGTACTGAACGTACGTACGAAGTGGCCGACGCCCGTCGCCAGCAGCCCCAGCCCCGCCACCGCCGCCACCCGCAGCACCACGAACGTGCCGAGCCCGGTCGCCTTCGCCAGGCAGCCGAGCAGCAGGGTCCAGGGCGAGTAGTAGGGGCTCGGGGTGTCGGCGTCGACCAGGGGGTTGCCGGGGTGCAGTGGGTCGTTGCGCAGGCGTTCGATCGTCGCCGCGTGGATGCCGAGGTCGCCCGCCCAGGGCAGCCGGACGATCACCAGGAGGAGCAGGGCGACAAGGAGCAGGGCGAAGGCGTGCGGTACGAGAGGGCGCGGGGACCGTATGCCCCCTTCGGAGGCGACTTCAGAGGCGGCCTTGGAGGCGGCCTTGGAGGCGGCTTTAGAGGCGACGCGCATCGTGCTGGAAGACCCACGTCCGGTAGACCAGGAAGCGGAACGCCGAGGCCAGGACGATCGACAGCGCCTTGGCGATGTTCGAGCCGATCGGTCCGCTCATGTCCGCGCCGTGGTACGCCGCGTAGAACAGGACGCTCTCCATCGCGACGCCGATCCCGCTGAAGACGAAGAAGAGGGCGATCTGCCGCTTGGTGCGCGAGGCGCGGTCGCGGTAGGCGAAGAAGCGGAAGCCGAGGTAGTTGGTGCCCATGGCCACGCAGCTGGCCAGGACCGTCGCCGTCATCGGAGGCGAACCGAAGCCGTGCAGGAGGAGGTTGAAGACGATGAGGTTGACGGCGACCCCGCTGCCGCCGACCAGGCCGAACTTCACCAGCTCCAGGGCCAGCCCGCGCAGCCGCGCGAGGGTCGAGGCGGGCGCGGCGGGCGGCGCCGCCGGCGGGGCGGGCGGGGCGGCGGGCGGCGCCTCCTGGAGCGTGGGCGCCGTCATCCGCGCGCCCCCGAGCCGCGAGCGGACGCTCTCGCGTCGAGCCGCAGCTTCCACGGCATGACGATCGACTCCAGCTGCACCATCAGGTTCATCTTCGACTCGCCGACCGTGCGGTCCTCGAAGTGGATCGGCACCTCCATGACACCGAAGCCGCGGCGCAGCGCGCGGTACTTCATCTCGACCTGGAAGCTGTAGCCCGCGCTGTCCACGGAGGCCAGGTCGATGGCGCGCAGGGCGTCCGCGCGCCAGAGGTTGAAGCCTCCGGTGATGTCGCGGACGCGGGTGCCGAGGATGGTGCCCGCGTAGGCGTTGGCCCAGCGGGAGAGCAGCTTGCGGTGGGCGCCCCAGGCGTCCGAGAGCGTGCCGCCCTGGACGTACCGGCTGCCCATGACGACCCCCGCGTCGGTGGCGAGGGCGACCCCGAGCAGCTCGGCGACCTTGGCCACGGGGTGGCTGCCGTCCGCGTCCATCTGGAGTACGTAGTGCGCGCCCTCGGCGACGGCCCGCGCCATGCCCGCGGCGTAGGCCCGGCCGAGGCCGTCCTTCTCCGTGCGGTGCAGGACGCTCATGCGGGCGCTGCCGTACCGCTCGGCGAAGCGCTCGGCGATCTCACCGGTGCCGTCCGGGCTGGAGTCGTCGACGACGAGGAGGCGCAGGCCGGTCAGCGGGAGCGCCATCAGGGCCTCGGCCATGCCGGGCAGGTTCCCCGCCTCGTTGTACGTCGGCATGACGACGGTCAACTCGGTGGCGGCCCAGGCTTCGGGCAGCCGTGCGGCGAGGCCCTGGGAGAGGTTCTCGGGGGTGTTCACGGTCATGGCTGGAGCCCTTCGGTGGTCCGCGGTCGATGGGTGGTCCGGTTACCTGCGCTGTGGATCTCCGTGGTGGATCTCCGCTGTGGATCTCGTACCTCCGTCAGACAATCTCACCCACCTTAGACCAAATGCCCGAATTGGAATGGTATGGCGAATCTCATCACCCATTCCGCGCCACGGAGGCAACCAATCAGGCCACGGAGAACTCGGCCCGGGGTGGCCCCTGCGGCCCCTACCCCCACGAGAGCCGATCGGCGACACGGGCTCCGCCACCGAAGACGCCGGGAAGCGCGGCCACGTTGCCCGGCGGCGCGACCGCACCCCCGCGCGATACGCTCGCCCAGCACACCGGCCGGGCCAGGGGACAGGCCGGGGGACAGAGGGGGGCGGCACATGCGGGGCGCGGTTCCGAGGCCACTCGCGGTTCCGAAGCCGCTGCGGGACGACGACCCGCGGGACGTGTCCGGGTATCCACTGCTCGCGCGGATCGGCCAGGGCGGCATGGGCACCGTCTACCTCTCCCGCACCCGCGGCGGCCAGCCCGTCGCGCTGAAGCTGATCCGCGCCGAGTACACCCGCGCCCCGCAGGGCCCCGCCTTCCGCGCACGCTTCGCCCGCGAGGTGGCCACGGCCCGCCGCGTCTACGGCTACCACCTCATCCCCGTCGTCGACCACGACGCCGAGGCGGAACTCCCCTGGCTCGCCACCCGCTACGTCCCCGGCCTCCCGCTCGACGACGCCCTCAGGGACCATGGCCCGCTGCCCGTCCCCACCGCGCTGCGGCTCGCCGCCTGCACGGCGTACGCCCTGGACGCCGTGCACACGGCGGGCGTCATCCACCGCGACGTGAAGCCGGGCAACATCCTGCTGGCCTCCGACGGGCCCTGGCTGCTCGACTTCGGCATCGCGCGGGCCGCGGGCGCCGCCACGCTCACCACCGTCGGCCGCCTCGTCGGCACGCCCCGCCACATGTCGCCCGAGCACGCGCTGGGCCGCGAGGTCACGCCCGCCTCCGACGTGTTCACCCTGGGCCTGATCATCGCCGAGGCCGCCTGCGGTCACCACCCCTACGGCCGGGGCAACGGCCTGGCCATCGCCGCGCGCATCGCGGGCACGGACCGCGAGCCCCCGGTCCTCGACGACGTGCCCGAACCGCTGCGCACCATCGCCGCCCACTGCCTGGCACCGCGCCCCGAGGACCGCCCGACGGCCGCCGAGACGGCCCGCCTCTGCGAGGCCGAGGCGGCGGCCCCGCGCCCCCTGCGCGACTTCACCGGATGGCTCCCGGCGCCCGTGGCCGAGGACGTGCGGCGCATCGAGGCGGCATCGGCCCGGCCGCCGGGCGCGGGCGTGCCGTTGGCGGAGGCGGAGACGGTCCGCGCCCTGCCGCCCACGGCGCCGCTGACGGTGCGGGACGAGGAGTGGTCACGCCGCGTACGCCGCGAGACGTGAGACGCAGGGCGCGCGCACCGGGTCAGCCGAGCTTGTCGACGGCCTGGTAGTACGTCCACGCCGTCCCGTCACACGTGGCCTTCGTCGCGCCGCTGTACCGCGCGCACACCCTCTTCAGGTCCGCGTAGAAGGCGCTGTCGAGCCGCGCCTTGTTGGCGCTGAAGGTGCCCGCTTCCTTGTAGTTGCGGTAGCCGAAGTCGTGCCGGGCACAGGACGTCTTGAAGGGGAAGCCGAGGGGGTTGTCGGGCGAGGTGGAGCAGTAGTCGGTGGTCCAGTTGAACCCGTACGCGCTCCAGGCACCCCGGTTCGCGTCGGCCGAGGCCCAGGCCTGGTAACTGGCCACGTCGGTCTGGGTCCAGCGGCTGAGCACCTGCGCCTTGTCGGCCGGCACGGCGGCCGCCGGGGCGGCGGTGACCCCCAGCCCGAGAGTGAGGGAAGCGGCGCCCACGGCAAGGGCGGCGAGTCGACGACGCATGAGGTTTCCTCCAGTGGGGGGAAATGACGCTGACGGACGTGCCCGGAACCCGCTGTACTCGACAGGCCTTCTGTGCCCGGCAGGCCTTGGTCGACTCAACAAGCCTTTATTTTCCAATAGTTGATGCCGCGACACATGAACTCCGCACCTACCACCCGCAAACAGTTGCGGCTTCCGGCGGCCCGGACCGAATTCCCCCCGCCCCACGGGAACTTCCCCCGGCATAAGCGTGTCGTAAGCTCTGAACGCTTCACGCGCCGCAGGCGTCGCGCATCCACCGGGGGAGGCTCCCAACCACCATGAGCAGCACCGAAATCCTCAGCCCCCTGGGGCCCCAGGACCCGAGAGAGGCCGCGGGCTACAGCCTCCTCGCCAGGATCGGCGAGGGCGGCATGGGCACCGTCTACCTCTCCCACACCCGCGGCGGCCAGCCCGTCGCGCTCAAGGTGATCCGCCGCGAGTACGGCCAGGACGCCGACTTCCGCCGCCGCTTCGAGCAGGAGGTCCAGGCGGCCCGCCGCGTCCAGGGCTACCACCTGGTCCCGGTCGTGGACCACGACACCTCCGGCGAACTCCCGTGGCTCGCCTCCGCGTTCATCCCCGGCATCCCCCTGCACGACGCCCTCGCCGCGTACGGCCCGCTGCCCCTGCCCGCCGTCTTCCAGCTGATCGGCTGCGCGGCTCGCGCCCTGACCGCGATCCACGCCGCGGGCGTCATCCACCGCGACCTCAAGCCCAGCAACATCCTGCTGGGCTCCGGAGGTCCGTACGTCATCGACTTCGGCATCGCCCGCGCGGCCGACGCCACCCAGCTCACCCAGTCCGGCGGCCTGATCGGCACCCCGCAGTACATGTCACCCGAGCACGCGCTCGGGGAGCAGGTCGGCCCGGCCACCGATGTCTTCTCGCTCGGCCTGATCGCGGCCGTCGCGGCCACCGGCCGCCACCCGTACGGCGACGGCGGCGCCATCACCATCGCCGCGCAGATCGCGAACACGGCCCACCGGCCGCCGCAACTCGCCTCATACGACGATGAGTTGCGGACCCTTCTGGAGCGCTGCCTGGCCGCGGACCCGGCGGACCGGATCGGGGCGGCCGAGCTGGCCGAGTGGTGCGAGCGTGCGGCGGGGCGGCCCCTGGCCCAGTTCGACGGCTGGCTCCCGCAGCCCCTGGCCACCGAGATCGCCCGCCGCGAGCGGTCGGCCCAGAACCCGCCACCGCCCGCGGCCCCGCAGGCCCCGGCCGCACCCCCCACGGCCCCGCCCCCGCCGGCCACCGGCTACGGCTACCCGCAGGCCCCCGGCACCCAGCCCCCGCAGACCGGCCCCCACACGTTCAACCTGGCCCCGCAGCCCACGGCCCCCACCCCGAAGCCCCGCGGCCGCGGCCGCCTCGCCCTGATCGCCGCCGCCCTGGTCATCGCGGTCGGCGCGGGCGCGGCCGCCGCGGTGTGGGTGCTAGGCAAGGACAAGGGCGACGACGAAGGCAAGAAGGACGACGGCAAGCAGACCTCGGCGTCGGCGGACCCCGACACGGACCCCTCCCAGAAGGAGTCCGTGGCCCCCTCGGGCGACCCCACCGGCAGCACCGCACCGCCGCCGCCCGACGACGCGTCCTACACCGTGCTCTTCAAGGACAAGCCGTTCACCGTCCGCACCCCCGGCTCACTCGACACGACGTACGTCGACCTCGACGAGCCCAAGGCGGACACCGAGGCCACCATGGACTCCGACCTGCGGGACATGATCATCAGGGACTCCACGTGGGAGTTCGAGTCCACCGTGGGCAAGAGCGCGGGGACGACCGCCGAGCAGTGCAGGGCGGGCGCCGAGACCGACGCGCTGCCCGCCCAGGTCGGCGCCGACGACTTCGGCGAGCGCGGCCTCGTCACCAAGGGCACGCGCCTGTGCACGGTCACCCGCGACGGCAACCTCGCCATGTACGAGATCAACGGCATGACCCCGGCCAAGTACGACTCGGACGTCCCCACGGTCACCGGCAAGGTCACCCTCTGGAAGATCAGCGACTGACCCCGCCGACTCCGCGCGAGCAGCGAGCAGAAGGGGGCGCCCCGAGCCGCAAGGCCCGGGGCGCCCCCTTTCACGTACCGCCGAAGACGCCTATGAATGCGTACGCAGCAGCGTCCGCATCGTCCGCATCGCCACCGACAGGTTCGCCAGATCGAACGCGTCCGAACTCTGGATCTCCTCCAGCGTCGCCCGCGCCCGGCTCAGGATCGGCGCGTTCTTCTCCTCCCACGCCTTGAAGCGCTCCTCGGGCGTGGCCGCGCCGTTCCCGGCGGCGAGGACGTCCGCCGTCAGCGCGGCGTGCGCCGCGTACAGGTCCTCGCGGATGGAGGCGCGCGCCATGGACTGCCAGCGGTCGGCCCGCGGCAGTTCGATGATGCGGTCCATGAGCTGGGTGATGCGCAGCCGGTCGGCGAGGTCGTAGTAGACCTCGGAGACGGCCATCGGCTCCTTGCCCACCCGGTCGGCGACGGCGACGATGTCGAGCGTCGGGAAGGCGGACGAGAACCCGGCGACGCGCTGCGCGAGCTCGTCCGGGACACCCGCGGCCGTCAGCTCGTCGCGGATCCCCTGGTACCACTCCAGGTCCGAGCCGCGCAGCAGGTTCGGCAGCTCGTCCCAGACCTGTGCGACGCCCTCGCCGAAGAAGGCGATGGTCTCGGCGAGCTGGAGCGGCTGCGGCCGGTTGTTGAGCAGCCAGCGCGCGCCGCGCTCGACGAGACGGCGCGAGTGCAGCCGTACGCGGGTCTGGACATCGGCGGCGACGACATTGTCGAGCGCTTCGACGGCGTCCCAGACCTCGCTGAGCCCGAAGATCTCCCGCGCGGCCAGCTGGGCCCGCACGATCTCCTCCAGCGAGGCGCCCGTCTCCTCCCGCAGCCGGTGCAGGAAGGTCGAGCCACCGGCGTTCACCGTGTCGTTGACCAGCACGGTGGTGATGATCTCGCGGCGCAGCGCGTGCCCGTCGACCTGGTCGGGGAACCTCTCGCGCAGTGCCTTCGGGAAGTACGCGTGCAGCAGTCGCCGCAGGTACGGGTCGTCGGGCAGCGTCGTCTGGATCAGCTCGTCGGCGGCCGTGATCTTCGTGTAGGCGAGGAGGACGGCGAGCTCGGGCTGGGACAGGCCACGCCCGGCGTTGAGCAGCTCGCGGATCTGCCGGTCGTTGGGCAGGAACTCCAGGCTCCGGTCGAGGTGGCCCTGCTTGCCGAGGCGGCGCATGAAGCGCTGGTGGGCGTGGAGCAGGGACGGCGACTGGGCCACCGCGTTGCCAAGGGCGGTGTTCTGAGCGTAGTTGTTGCGCAGCACGAGCTGCCCGACCTCGTCGGTCATCTCGGCGAGCAGCTTGTTGCGCTGCTTGACGGTCATGTCGCCGTCCGTGACGACCGCGTTGAGCAGGATCTTGATGTTCACCTCGTGGTCGGAGGTGTCCACGCCCGCGCTGTTGTCGATGGCGTCGGTGTTGATGCGGCCGCCGGCGCGCGCGAACTCGATGCGTCCCAGCTGGGTCAGGCCGAGGTTGCCGCCCTCGCCGACGACCTTCACGCGCAGGTCGGAGCCGTTGACGCGGATCGAGTCGTTCGCCTTGTCGCCCACGTCGGCGTTCGACTCGGCGGACGACTTCACGTACGTACCGATGCCGCCGTTCCACAGCAGGTCGACGGGGGCCTGGAGGATGGCCCGCATCAGGTCGGCCGGGGTCATCTTGGCGACGCCGGTCTCGATGCCGAGGGCCCCACGGATGTGGGCGTTGAGCTGGATCGCCTTGGCGGAGCGGGGGAAGATCCCGCCACCGTTGGAGAGCAGCTTCTTGTCGTAGTCGGCCCACGAGGAGCGCGGCAGCTCGAAGAGGCGGCGGCGCTCGGCGTAGGAGGTCGCGGCGTCCGGCTTCGGGTCGATGAAGATGTGCCGGTGATCGAACGCGGCGACCAGCCGGATGTGCTCACTGAGCAGCATGCCGTTGCCGAAGACGTCACCGCTCATGTCACCGACGCCGACGACCGTGAAGTCCTCGGACTGGGTGTCACAGCCCAGCTCACGGAAGTGCCGCTTGACGGACTCCCAGGCGCCGCGGGCGGTGATGCCCATGCCCTTGTGGTCGTACCCGGCGGAGCCGCCGGAGGCGAACGCGTCGCCGAGCCAGAAGTCGTAGTCCTCGGCGACCTTGTTGGCGATGTCCGAGAACGTCGCCGTGCCCTTGTCGGCGGCGACGACGAGGTAGGTGTCGTCCTCGTCGTGGCGCACCACGTCCACGGGCGGCACGACCTCACCGGCGACCAGGTTGTCGGTGATGTCGAGGAGGGCGGAGATGAACGTCTTGTAGCAGGCGACGCCCTCCGCCAGCCACGCGTCGCGGTCCACGGACGGGTCGGGCAGCTGCTTGGCGACGAAGCCGCCCTTGGCGCCGACGGGCACGATGACGGTGTTCTTCACCATCTGCGCCTTGACCAGGCCGAGGATCTCGGTACGGAAGTCCTCGCGCCGGTCGGACCAGCGCAGACCGCCGCGCGCGACCTTGCCGAAGCGCAGGTGGACGCCCTCGACGCGGGGCGAGTACACCCAGATCTCGTACGCGGGGCGGGGCGCGGGCAGGTCGGGGATGGCCTGCGGGTCGAACTTCATGGAGACGTAGGTGTGCGGCCGGCCGCTCTCCGTCTTCTGGAAGAAGTTCGTCCGCAGGGTCGCCTTGATGACGGTGAGGAACGACCGCAGGATGCGGTCCTCGTCCAGCGACGCGACCTGGTCGAGCGCGCCGTCCAGCTCCTCCAGGAGGCCGTCGGTCAGCTCGGTGCCGGCGCGCTGGTGGTCCGGCGACATGCGCGCCTCGAAGAGCGAGACGAGCAGCCGGGTGGTGTGGACGTTGTTGCGGAGGGTGTCCTCCATGTAGTCCTGGCTGAAGGTGGCACCCGCCTGGCGCAGGTACTTGGCGTAGGCCCGCAGGACCATGGCCTGGCGCCAGTTGAGGCCCGCGCGCAGCACCAGCGAGTTGAAGCCGTCGACCTCGGCGGCGCCGGTCCAGGCGGCGGCGAAGGCCTCCTGGAAGCGCTCGCGGCCGTCGTCGGCGAGGTAGTCGCCGCTGCCGTTCGGGGACTTGGGCATCCGCAGCCCGAAGTCGTAGATCCACGCGTGCGTACGGTCCGAGCAGCGCAGCTCGTACGGACGCTCGTCGGTGACCTCGACGCCGAGCCGCTGGAGGACGGGAAGCACCGCGGAGAGGGAGACCTGCTCGCCCGAGCGGTAGATCTTGAAGCGGCGCTCACCGGGGGCGGCGCCCACCGGCTCGTACAGGGAGAGCGCGAAGTCCTTGTCGCCCTGGCTGAGCTGCTCCAGGTGCTGGAGGTCGGCGACGGCGGCGCGCGGCGTGTGGTCGGCCTTGTACCCCTCGGGGAAGGCGGTCCCGTAGCGGCGCAGGAGTTCGGCGGCGCGCTCCTCGCCGCACTCGGCGGTCAGCGCCTCGGCGAAGCCGTCGGCCCAGGAGCGGGCGGCGTCGACGAGCCGCGCCTCGATGCGCTCGACGTCGGCGTCGGAGAGGTCGGGGACCTCGCCGCCCTTGGGAACGCGCACCACGAAGTGGATGCGGGACAGGATCGACTCGGTGTTCCAGGCGGTGAAGTCGACGCTGGCGCCGTTCAGCTCTTCCTTGAGGATGTCGATGATCCGCAGCCGGACGCCGGTGGTGTAGCGGTCGCGCGGCAGGTAGACGAGCGCGGAGTAGTAGCGCCCGTACTCGTCCTTGCGCAGGTAGAGCCGCAGCCGGCGCCGCTCCTGGAGGTAGAGGACACTCGTGACGATGGCCCGCAGCTCGTCGGCGGGCGTCTGGAACAGCTCGTCGCGCGGGTAGGTCTCCAGGATCTGGAGCAGGTCGCGCCCGTCGTGGCTGTTGGCCGAGAACCCGGCGCCCTTGAGCACCTCCTCCACCTTGCGGCGGATGACCGGCACGCGCCGCACGGACTCGGTGTACGCGGCGGACGAGAAGAGCCCGAGGAAGCGCCGCTCACCCACGACGTTGCCCTCGGCGTCGAACTTCTTCACGCCGACGTAGTCGAGGTAGCTGGGGCGGTGGACGGTCGCCCGGCTGTTGGCCTTGGTCAGGACGAGCAGCTTGTGCTCGCGGGCCTTGGCGCGCGCGTCGGCGGGCAGCCGGTTGAAGGAGGGGCTGACCGGGTGGTGGTCGTCGCCGTGGTGCGGGTCGGCGCGCAGGATGCCGAGGCCGGTGCCGGGGACGGCGGCGAGGGAGTCGTCCTCCGTGAGGTTGTACTCGCGGAAGCCGAGGAAGGTGAAGTGGTTGTCGGCGAGCCAGCGCAGCAGCTCGCGGGCCTCCTCCACCTCCTGGTCGCGCAGGTCGTCGGCGGTGGGCTCGGAGGGCAGCTCGTCGGCGATGCGCAGCGCGGCGTCGCGCATCTTCTCCCAGTCCTCGACCGTCTCGCGTACGTCGGAGAGGATCCGGAGCAGATCGGCGGTGATCTGCTTCAGGTCGGCGCGGTCGGTCTCGCGGTCCATCTCGACGTGGATCCACGACTCGACGAGCGCGTCGTGCGGGCGCTCGCTGACCGGCTCCGTGGGCAGGACCTCCAGGAGCTTGCCGGTCACGTCACGGCGTACGACGACCTGGGGGTGGATCACCACATGGATGCCGCGGCCCTGGCGGGAGAGCTCATTGGTGACGGAGTCGACGAGGAAGGGCATGTCGTCGGTGACCACCTCGACGACGGAGTGGCTGCACGTCCAGCCGTTCTCCTCGACGGTCGGGGTGTGGACCCGTACGTTCGCCGTCCCCTGGGGGCGGTTCTCGGCGAGCCGGTAGTGGGAGAAGGCGGCGCCGAAGACGTCGACCGGGTCGCGGTCGGCCAGGTCCTCGGGGGCGGTGTGCAGGTAGTAGCGCTGGAGGAACGCGAGTGCCGTGGCCTGGTCCGGTGTGGCCTCGCTCGTCGTCCCGGTCGGTGCACCACTCGGTAGGCGCCCCCCGACCGGGCTGTTCTCAGCTACCCGGGCGGCCCGCGCGAGCAGCTCGGTCTTGGCTTCGTCCAGCTTGGTCTGCATTGTCCTCTGACTCCTGTCGCGCGCCGTTGCGTGACGTAGAAGGAAGTGATGTGACGTAACGCCGCGGCACGGGGTCTCCTGCCGGGGTCGACGTTATGCCGCGGTGCGGGAAGAGCGGTCGGCTTTCCGCCATTTTCAGCGCTTCCACTGACAGATGGCTTGCCCGGGCCGGTCGGCCGCACCGCGAAGAAGCGTCAGCGAGGGCCCGGGCACGGATGTCCTCCGTGTTCCCCGGGCGCAGGGCGGAGGCACCTATGCCTCCGCGGGCTATCGCGCTGATCACGGGTCAAGGCTATCGCTCCGCGCCCGGGAACCGTCATGAGCCGTATGTGTACAAAAGCGGGGGCAGAACCTGGACAGTCTGCACAGTGCGTCCGGGGCTCGGCCCTGCTGTCGGCCCTCTTGGCAAACCGGACGCGGGGATGCACGTTGAGCGGGACGGACAACGGACATGCGTGACGGACTCGGGAAGCGAGCACCGATGGCAGCCAAGATCCTGATAGTGACCGGCGACGCGGCGGAGTCGCTGGAGGTCCTCTACCCCTACCAGCGCCTGCGCGAGGAAGGATACGACGTCCACATCGCCGCCCCGGCCCGCAAGACGCTGCGGTTCGTGGTGCACGACTTCGAACCGGGCTTCGACACGTACACGGAGAAGCCGGGCTACACCTGGCCCGCGGACCTCGCCTTCGCCGAAGTGGAACCCGGCCAGTACGCCGCCCTGGTGATCCCGGGCGGCCGGGCCCCGGAGTATCTGCGCAACGACCCGGAGCTCCGCAAGATCCTCAAGTCCTTCTTCGACGCGGACAAGCCGGTGGCCCAGATCTGCCACGGCCCGCTCCTGACGGCGGCGATCGACGGCCTGAGCGGCCGCCGCGTCACGGCGTACCCGGCCCTGGAGATGGACATGCAGGCGGCGGGCGCGACCTTCCAGGACGCGGAGGTGGTGGTGGACGGCACGCTGGTCTCGGCCCGTGCGTGGACGGATCACTCGGGCTGGATGCGGGAGTTCCTGACCGTGCTGAGGGCGAAGGCACCCGTGACGTAAGGGGCCGGTAGCCGAAGGTCCCGTGGTGGCCCGGGCAGCGGAGGCTGAGCATCCGCCAGGCATACGGAGCTGCGCGATGCCGATCCTCGGGGATACCGATGCCGGGAGGGGACGCGAAGGGCAGTCTCTTCCGTGCACCCGAGAAGCCAGGCGGCCCGGGCCCAGGCGAGGCCGTGGCAGCACATCGCGGCGACCAGGACCTCGCCGGACGCCTCCCGGGCCCCGCACAGCGACGCGACGCCGCCCTCCCGGTCACCCGCGAGCCACCGCACGAGGCCCTGCACCATGAGCGTGGAGCCGAAGAGCTGCCGCCCGCAGCCGCACCGCGGCGAGCTCCAGCGGTATGCAGTCGAGCCGGTGGGCCAGCGCGAACTCAGTGCGTACGCAGAACGGCGCGGAGGGTGAACGCGGATCCGGCGACCCCCGCACCTCAGGCGGCGAGCCGCTCCGCCTCGGCCACAGCCTCCTCCAGGCTGTCCACGACGGGCACCCCGGCGCTCTCCAGGCTCGCCCGGCTGTGCGAGCCGCCGGTGTAGAGCACGGCCCGCGCGCCCACGTGCGCGGCGGCGACCGCGTCGTCGACGGCGTCCCCGATCACGACGACCCGCTCGACGGCGGCGGCGACGCCCTCCAGCGCGGCCAGGTGCCGCACCATCCGCTCGGCCTTGCCTGCGTGCGAGTCGTCGGTCCGCCCGTCGATCCGCACGAAGTGCTCGTGGATCCCGTGCCGCCGCACGATCGGCACTAGGTGCTCGTGCGGAGCCAGCGACAGCAACGACTGCGTACGCCCGTCGGCCCGCCGCTCGGCGAGCAGCCGCGCCGCCCCTTCGGCGAGCCCGCAGGCCTCGGCCCGCGCCCAGTAGTGCTTGTGGAAGACGGCATCCATGAGCCGCCACTCCGTGTCACTCGGCAGCCGCCCCATGAGCCGCTCGTAGAACCGCGGGATCGGCACGCAGTACAGCTCGCGGTACCGCTCCAGAGTGATCGACTCGAGCCCGATCTCCGCGAAGGAGGCGTTCGTGGCCTCGATCACCGCATGAATGTCATGCAGGAGGGTCCCATTCCAGTCCCACACGATGTGCGCCCCGCGCCCCGTTTTCCCCATCCCCAAAACGTACCCGCCCCCACCGACACCCGAAGCCCAGCCCACCAGAGCCGCCCGGGAGGGCCCACACCCCGGACGCACGGACGACCGGAGAGACCGCCCACCCACCCGCACCCGCGAGCGCACGCGAGGGGACGCGGGGGTAGGTGCGCGCGGAGCACAGTGGTGGTCACCAGGGCGCCGAAGCAGCAAAGGACCCGCACCAAGATGGCGAGCACGGGCCTACCCCCGCGGCCCCGCCCCCAAGACGCACCCCGGGCGCACCCCAGGCACACCCCGGGGCACCCAAGACACACCCACCGCGAGAAGCCCCCTCAGCCGATCAACCCAGGAATCTCCTGCGTCGCAAACCACAGCAACTCATGATCCTCCGCCCCGTCCACCACGAACCGCGCATCCTCGTCCCCCATATCCGCCGCCCCCAACGCCGCCGCAGCCGCGCCCACATCCCCCTCCGCGTCCCCCGAGTCCACATGCACCGCCGCCACCTTCCCCAAGGAAAGCCCTCCGGCAACCCGCACCTCCCCGAGCGCCCCTCGATCGAGCCCCCGGTCAGGATCCGCCACAGCCGCCCCATCCGGCACATCCGCCGCAAGCACGACCCGACGCCGCGCCGCCGCCGGATCCCCCGCCACCAACCGCAGCGACGCCGCGGCCGCCCGGTTCAACGCCGCGTACTCCAGCTCCTCGATGTCGTCCGAGACGTACCACTCCCGCAGAGCGGGGGTCACGGCGTAAGCGACCAGCGGCCCGGGCCCCACCTCCCCCGCCTTGTACGCCTCAGCGAGCCGGGGCAGGGTCAGAGGAACGTAGACGCGCATATACGGGACCGCTTTCGCTCGCGTCCGCCGAGACGGACCTTCGTGGCCGTAGAAGACCTTCAGGATACGTGCGGGAGTCCCCGATCGAGGTCCCCCCACCACCCGCGGAGCCGTCCACCCCCGTCCACGGATTCACCCGGCACACCCCCGGAAACACCACGTCCCAAGGGTCTCCACCCCCCTGATAGGTGAACCCGGACGCCCACCCCCGGCCGGTCCCCCACCCCTTGCGCACCGACCCCCCACCCCCGTACAAGATCCCCAACACAAAGTTACTCATCGGTACCAACCGGCGCCACAGGCGACGAAGGAGGCACCACATGCGCAAGGTGATGACCAGGCCCCGCCCACGTCCGACCGCGTCCCGCCCACCCGCGGGCCGCCCACCGACCCGCAGGGACTCACGCCGCCCGACGGACCGCCGCCCGCTGACGGTCCCGGCCCAACCACCGCCGCACCCCACGGAGGTCTTCGCGGAACGCCTCCTCCTCGTCCTCAGCGGCCAGCGCCCCCTGCACTGGGCGGCCCGCCACATCGCCAACACGGCGTACGACGACCTGGCCCGCCTGGCGGAGCGCAGCCCGCTCCGCACGGGTGGCCACCGCCCCACGATCCACCGCATCGGCCACTACCAGCCGCACCCCGAGGCGTACGAGGTCTTCGCCCGCGTGGCGACGGGCCCGAGGCTGCGCGCGCTGGCGTTCCGCCTCGCCCTGGGAGCGGACAGGAAGTGGCGCTGCACGGCGGTGGAAACAGACCCGAAAAGGCACTGACAAACCGCGCCGAACACACCCACCCAAGCGAAAGGGGCCGGAAGCAATCCCGGCCCCTCCACCTACACCACGCACGCCACCGACGTCACCGACGTCACCGACGCACGAGACACCTCACACGAGACACCTCACGCCCGCCACGCCGCCCGACGCGACTACTTCTTGCGACGCCGCCCACCCTTCTGGGCCTTGCGCCGCTCCGCCCGGGTCATGCCATCCGCCTCGGACCGCACACCCGAACCATCCGTGGTGAAGTCGCCCTCGTCGACGCCGCCCTCGGCGTTCGGCGCCTGGAAGTGCAGCCGGTCGGGCCGCTGCGGAGCCTCAAGGCCCTTGGCCCGGATCTCGGGCCGCGACCCGGCACCCGCACCCGCACCCGCCGGAACCGCGTCCTGCACGCCGCCCTTGGTGAGCGAGGTGGCCGCCGCGTCCTCGACCGGGACCTCCTCGACCTGCTGCTCGACCTGGACCTCCAGGTTGAACAGGTAGCCGACGGACTCCTCCTTGATGCCGTCCATCATGGCGTTGAACATGTCGAAGCCCTCGCGCTGGTACTCGACCAGCGGGTCCTTCTGCGCCATGGCACGGAGGCCGATGCCCTCCTGGAGGTAGTCCATCTCGTAGAGGTGCTCACGCCACTTGCGGTCGAGCACCGACAGGACGACCCGCCGCTCCAGCTCCCGCATGATCTCGGAGCCGAGCTGCTCCTCACGCGCCGCGTACTGCTCGTGGATGTCGTCCTTGATGGACTCGGAGATGAACTCGGCGGTCAGACCCGCGCGGTCGCCCGCCGCGTCCTCCAGCTCCTCGATGGTGACCTTGACGGGGTAGAGCTGCTTGAAGGCGCCCCACAGCCGGTCCAGGTCCCACTCCTCGGCGAAGCCCTCGGCGGTCTCGGCGGCGATGTACGCGTCGATGGTGTCGTCCATGAAGTGCGCGATCTGCTCGTGCAGATCCTCGCCCTCCAGGACGCGGCGACGCTCTCCGTAGATGACCTCGCGCTGCCGGTTGAGGACCTCGTCGTACTTGAGGACGTTCTTACGGGTCTCGAAGTTCTGCTGCTCCACCTGCGACTGGGCGGAGGCGATGGCGCGCGTCACCATCTTGTTCTCGATCGGCACGTCGTCGGGGACGTTGGCCATCGACATGACGCGCTCGACCATCTGCGCCTTGAAGAGCCGCATCAGGTCGTCGCCGAGCGACAGGTAGAAGCGGGACTCACCCGGGTCGCCCTGACGGCCGGAGCGACCGCGCAGCTGGTTGTCGATACGGCGCGACTCGTGCCGCTCGGTGCCGAGGACGTAAAGACCACCGAGGGCCTTGACCTCCTCGAACTCCTCCTTGACGGCCCGCTCGGCCTTCTCCAGGGCGGCGGGCAGCGCGGCGGCCCACTCCTCGACGTGCTCGACGGGGTCGAGACCGCGCTGGCGCAGCTCCGCCTCGGCGAGGTCGTCGGGGTTGCCGCCGAGCTTGATGTCCGTACCACGACCGGCCATGTTCGTGGCCACCGTCACGGCGCCCTTGCGGCCGGCCTGGGCGACGATGGTCGCCTCACGGTCGTGCTGCTTGGCGTTGAGCACCTCGTGCTGGATGCCGCGCTTGGAGAGCTGCTGCGAGAGGTACTCGGACTTCTCCACGGAAGTCGTGCCGACCAGGATCGGCTGCCCCTTCTCGTGCTTCTCCGCGATGTCGTCGACGACGGCGGCGAACTTCGCGACCTCGGTGCGGTAGATCAGGTCGGACTGGTCGACGCGGACCATCGGCCGGTTCGTCGGGATCGGCACGACGCCCAGCTTGTAGATCTGGTGGAACTCGGCGGCCTCGGTCATGGCCGTACCGGTCATGCCGGAGAGGCCGCTGTCGTAGCCGTCGCGCTTGTAGAGGCGGAAGAAGTTCTGGAGGGTGATGGTCGCCAGGGTCTGGTTCTCGTCCTTGATGTCCACCCCTTCCTTCGCCTCGATCGCCTGGTGCATGCCCTCGTTGTAGCGGCGGCCGGCGAGGATACGGCCGGTGTGCTCGTCGACGATCATGACTTCGCCGTCGATGACGACGTAGTCCTTGTCCTTCTTGAAGAGTTCCTTGGCCTTGATGGCGTTGTTGAGGTAGCCCACGAGGGGCGTGTTCACCGACTCGTAGAGGTTGTCGATGCCGAGCCAGTCCTCGACCTTGCTCACGCCGGACTCGTGGATGGCGACGGTGCGCTTCTTCTCGTCGACCTCGTAGTCGCCGGTCTCCTCGATGCCCTTGAGGGGGTTGCCGGGCTCACCCTTGGTGAGGCGGGTGACCAGCTTGGCGAAGTCCCCGTACCACTTGGTGGCCTGGTCGGCGGGGCCGGAGATGATCAGCGGCGTACGGGCCTCGTCGACGAGGATCGAGTCGACCTCGTCGACGATCGCGAAGTTGTGGCCGCGCTGCACGAGCTCGTCCTGCGACCACGCCATGTTGTCGCGGAGGTAGTCGAAGCCGAACTCGTTGTTCGTGCCGTACGTGATGTCGCAGCTGTACTGCTCGCGGCGCTGGGCCGGCGTCATGTTGGCCAGGATGCAGCCGACGCTCAGGCCCAGGAACTTGTGGACGCGGCCCATCATCTCGGAGTCGCGCTCGGCCAGGTAGTCGTTGACCGTGATCAGGTGGACGCCCTTGCCGGAGAGGGCGTTCAGATACGCGGGCAGGGTGCCGACGAGGGTCTTGCCCTCACCGGTCTTCATCTCGGCGACATAGCCCATGTGCAGCGCGGCGCCGCCCATCATCTGGACGTCGTAGTGGCGCTGGCCCAGGACGCGCTTGGCGGCCTCACGGACCGTCGCGAAGGCCTCGGGAAGGAGGTCGTCGAGCGTCTCGCCGTCGGCGTAACGCTCCTTGTATTCCTGGGTCAGTGCGCGCAGCTCGGCGTCGGAGAGGCTGACGAAGTCCTCTTCGATGGAGTTGACCTGGTCCGCGATGCGGTGCAGCTTGCGCAGGATCTTGCCTTCGCCTGCACGCATGATCTTTGAGAGGACGGACACGGGGGTTGGTCTCCTTGCCGGTCGGGCCTGGCATGGTCGGTTTTACTCGTCGGGCAACGGCCATCGTATGCGAGGACCCGGCTGCGCCGGGAGGTCTGCCATGAGGTCAACGGGCGAGGGGCGCCGAAGGTGCCGGGTCGTGCGCATGAGGTGGTCGCGACGGGCCGGTAAAAACACTGGCCCCCGGAACAGCGCCCCCGCATCATCGCTTGATGGAGCCCGTCACACTGACCACCGAACGCCTGTGCCTGCGCGTCTTCGCGGCCGAGGACATCGACGAGGTCCACGAGGCCTGTCAGGACCCCGACATCCAGCGCTGGACCTCGATTCCCTCGCCGTACGCGCGCGTGGACGCCGAGACCTTCATTACGCGCGTCGTGCCGAGTCAGTGGCGGGCCGACTCCGAGTACACCTTCGCCGTACGTCTGCGCGGCGGCGGCCCTCTGATCGCCGCCGCCAGCCTGCACCACCCGCGCTCGGGCACCTGGGAGGTCGGCTACTGGACGGCCAAGGAACAGAGGGGTCGCGGCTATACGACGGAGACCGTGCTCGGCCTCGCCCGCTGGGCGTTCACGGACCTGCGCTGCACCCGCCTGGAGTGGCGCGCGGAGGTCGGCAACACGGGCTCCCGGGCGGTCGCGGAGAAGGCCGGCTTCACGGTGGAGGGCGTGCACCGCGCGGGCCTGCTGAACAAGGGCACCCTCCGTGACTGCTGGGTGGGCGCCCTGTTGCCCTCCGACGTCGGCATGGAGTCACCGCTGCCATACCTGCCCGCGCGGCCCTGAGGCCAAGGCGATTTCGCCCCCGCTGTCAGTGCCGCCACCTATCGTTTCGACCATGACGAGCCTGCCGCGCCCCGCCATCGAACTCTCCGCCGACGAAGCCCGCCGCATCGCGCTGCGGGCCCAGGGTTTCCTCGGCGCTCCGGACCGCAGATCCGGTGTGCGGGGCGTCCTGCGGCACCTCGGCGCGGTTCAGCTCGACACCATCTCGGTGCTGGCCCGCTCGCACGAACTCATTCCGTACGCACGCCTGGGCGCGGTGGGCCGCGACACCGTCGAGGCCGCGTACTGGACCGAGACCCACGCCTTTGAATACTGGTCGCACGCCGCGTGCATCCTGCCCGTCGAGGAGTGGCCGCACTTCGCCTTCCGCCGCCGCGCCTACCGCTCCCGCCCGCACTGGCACCACGACCTGCCCGACGGCGCGTACGACCAGGTCATCAAGCAGCTGCGCGCCGAAGGCCCGCTCACCGCCACGGAGTTGGGCGGCGCGAAGAACAAGGGCGAGTGGTGGGACTGGTCCGAGTCGAAGATCGCCGTAGAGCGCGCGCTGATGTACGGCGAGGTGGTCTGCACCGAGCGCCGCTCCTGGAAGCGGGTGTACGACCTGGCGGAGCGCGCCATCCCGGACGCGCTGCTCCACGACGACCTGAGCGCCCCGGAGTGCCTGCGCCGCCTGGTGCGCCTGGCCGGTGAGGCGCTGGGCGTCGGCACGCGCGCGGACATCGCCGACTACCACCGCCTCAAGGGCGAGCAGTTCGACGCGGTGGTCGCGGACTCGGGCCTGGTGCCGGTGACGGTCCAGGGCTGGGACAAACCCGCCTGGGCGGACCCGAAGGCCCTGGAGACGACGCCGCGCGGCCGGCACCGCACGACGCTGTTGTCCCCGTTCGACTCCCTGATCTGGGAGCGGGCGCGCACGGAGCGGATCTTCGGCTTCACCCACCGCCTCGAGGCGTACGTGCCCAAGCCGAAGCGGATACACGGCTATTTCGCGATGCCGCTGCTCGCCGGCGGCCGGCTCCTCGGCCGGGTCGACCCCGCGCGCGAGGGCGCCACGCTGGTGGCCAAGCAGGTCACGCTCGACACCCCGAAGGCGGTCGAGCCGATGGCCCGGGCGCTGATGGAGGCGGCGTCCTGGGTCGGCTGCGATTCCGTACGGGTGGAGCGGGTGAACCGCCCGGAGCTGACGGCCGCCCTGGTGCGCGCCCTTACCTGATCTCCAGGATCTTCTCCCGCATCGCGTAGACCACGGCTTCCATCCGGGAATGCAGCTGGAGCTTCTCCAGGATGTTGCGCACGTGGTTCTTCACGGTGTTCTCGGAGATGAACAACTCCTTGGCGATATCGCGGTTGTTCATCCCGGTGGCGACCAGCTTCAGCACTTCCAGCTCGCGATCCGTCAGCCGGGGCGCGGGCACCAGCCTGCGCTCGTCGGTGCGCTGGATCATCGACTTGAACTCCGTGAGCAGCTTGGAGGCCATCGAGGGGCTGATCTGCGACTGGCCGTCGGCCACCGCGCGAATCGCGGTGGCCACCTCGTCCGTGGAGATCTCCTTGAGGAGATATCCGGTGGCGCCCGCCTTGATCGCGTCGTAGAGGTCGGCCTCCTCGTCGCTGATCGTCAGCATGATGATCTTGGCGCTGGGCGCCACCTCCTTGATGGAGGTGCACGCCTCGATGCCGCCGCGCTTGGGCATGCGTACGTCCATGAGCACGATGTCGGGCAGCAGGTCAGCGGCCTTGTCCACCGCCTCGGCGCCGTCGCCCGCCTCGCCCACGACCTGGATGTCCTCTTCGGCGGCGAGGACGATCTCCAGGCCGCGGCGGAAAAGGGCGTGGTCATCCACCACAAGCACCCGGATGGGCTCCTTGCGTGGGGCGCCCGCGTCCGTGCCGATGCCGATGCCGTCGTCGGCACCCTGGTGACGCATCGGTCCGAAGCTGTCCGCCATCGTTCCTCCCCCATGAAGGCCGTGGCCTGTTGTGCCTCTGCTGCGCCAACCCAAGGCGGCAGCACGCCGGTTGGCCCGGCCCGCCCATGATTTCATGCCTGGCGCCGCTCCGGTGCGCGCACTGGTCGCACGATGGTGCCCCTGGGGGCGCACACACGCTCCAGGGGCACCATTACGGCGGTCGGGGGGGACCGGCGGGCTGCTCAGCCGCCGAGAGCCCCGCCTGCGCCACCCGTCTCGGCGTTGGCGACCATGGGGTCGGTGTTGAGGCGGATGACGCCGTAGTCGTAGGCGTGCCTCCGGTAGACGACGCTCGGTTCCTTGGATTCGGAGTCGACGAACAAGTAGAAGTCGTGTCCGACCAGTTCCATCTCGTAGAGGGCCTGGTCGAGCGACATGGGCGCCGCGACGTGCGTCTTTTCGCGGACCACGAGGGGGCCTTCGCCCTGGATCTCCAGCGAGCCGATCTTCTTGACCGGTACGCCGTCGGGCTCTTCGTCACGCGCGATGGTGCCGTCTCCATTGAGGTACGCCGCGTCCGGCACTCGCTCGGCGACCTCGGCGGCGGAGAGCCTGCCGGTGCCGCGCCGGTTGTGGCGCTTCTCGTGCTGCTTGCGCAGGCTGGCGTCGAGCTTGGCCGTGGCCAGGTCGAGCGCCGCGTACGGATCGGCTGCCGAGGCTTCCGCGCGGATCACGGGCCCACGGCCGCGGAGAGTGATCTCCACGCGGTCGGAACGGTCGGCCTGCCGCGGGTTGGTCTCCTTGGACACCTCGACGTCGAGGCTGATCACCTTGCCGTCGAGCCTCTGGATCTTGTCCAGCTTCAGCTTCTCGGCCACGTGCTTGCGGAACCGCTCGGGCACCTCGGTCTTGCGGCCCTTGACGACGATGTCCACGCAGAACTCCGTTCCCGGATCACTCCGCTTCGATGGCGGAGCATCTCCCTTTTGCACCAGACCCCGGTGACTCCCGGAGCCTCGGACTCGGTGACTTCCACCTCCTCCTCCCCCGAGGGCAAGATCTCCACCCCACCGGCCGGGGTGATTGTGGAAAACCTCAATTCCGATATGCGAGGCGCGGCGTTCGCCATTCCTCACAACCGAACATATCTCGCCCGGGCGGATGTCGTCACCCTCTACTGCGACGTACCTCCATTCAGGTCTATCGACCCTCTCATCACCTGCAACGACGCAAGTTCTCCATCAGTTCCGGTTTATTTCGAAAGAATCCGGTGGGGCGGCGACAACGGCCGCGCTGATCGCGTTCTGGCGGCCCAATAGCCGCCTTCGCACAGCATCCGTTCCCCGGCCCCGTACGGCCTCCGAGCGGGTCTTCTCTTGCATGTCTACGTCATGTATCGCGCGCACGGCCTCCGCCATCGACGCGCCGGTGGTCATGAGGTCGTCCACGACCACGATCCGGCCCGCGCCCGCTTCCGCCAGCAGCCGGGCGCCCCCGGCGGTCACCTCCAGGGCGCCTGCCAGGTTGGCCTGCCGCTGCCGGGAGTCGAGCCCCGACTGATCGGCCACCGCACGCCGTTGACGCAGCACCGCGAGCACCCGCGCCGGGACCCCCGCTCGCCGCAGCTCACCCGCGGCGGCGAGCGCGATCCGCCGCGCCGGGTCCTGACCACGCGCCCGCACGGAGGCACGCGACGACGGCACGGGGACGAGCGACAACGGCACCGTGCGCCCCTGTGATCCGCCGTGTGTGCCGTCTACCCACGATCGGGTCCCCGTATCACCCCGCGGCGGCGTTTCCGGCGTCCCGCCCCGCAGACCGGCACGCACGGCTTCGGCGAGCGCCGCCCCCAGCGGCCCGGCGAGCCCCAGGGCGCCCCGCTCCTTGTGCGCGAGCAGCACGGCCCGCACCGCGTCCTCGTACGGCGCCGCCGCATGCACCACGGGCAGCCCCGGAGGCTCGGGCACCGGCCGCACCCGGCGCGGCGCGCTCCCGCACAGGGCTGCCCGGCACGCGGCACAGAGCGTCGCCCGAGGCCGCCCGCAGCCCCCGCACTCGGCCGGCAGCACCAGGTCGGTGAGGTCCTGCCACCACCCCCGCATGCGCCCACTGTGCCAAGCCGCGGGCAGCGCCACCACCCCTGTGGAAAACCCCCTGTGGACAACCTGTCCCGGCGCCGTGACCCATGCCATCACCCCAGGTCACCGGCGGGCGAGCGGAGACCGACGGTCTGGTGCCCGCATGGGGACCCGGCCTCACCCCGGATAGACCGGGGACGACCCCTCCTCCACCACCGCCTGCCACTGCGAACCCGTCGGCAGCCGCACGATCCCGTCGTCCGAGTGCGCCACCAGGGGCTGCTGCTCACTCTCGGACGCCGCGATCTCCTTGACACCCGTCAGCCCCGGCAGCGTGGTGCCCGAGAGCACCGAGCCGTCGCACTGCACGTACCGCATCTGCTGCACCCCGCCGGACTCGCGCCCGACGACCACGAGGCGGCTGCCGCCCGCCCACGACATGGCGGTGACCTCCTCCATACGCGGGGCCGCCTGGGTGGGGTCGAGCACCGAGATCCGCGGCTGCTCCTGCTCGCCCTGCACGCCCCGCTCGCCCCGCTCGACCCGGCCGATCCACAGAGACGTCTTGTCGTCCTTCTTCACCAGCAGCGCGATACGGACCCCGTCGGCCGATACCCGCACCGCCTCGATGCGCCCGTCGAGACCGGGCACCTCGACCTCGACCGGTTCGCCCTCGCCCTGGTCGAGCCAGAGCAGCCGCGGCCGCTTCGGGTCACGGTCGGCCACCCATAGGTCACCCCTGCCGTCCCAACTGGGCGTGGAGAGACGGTCCTCCTCCGCCTTCGCCTTGCTGCGCACCTGCGCCTTGCCGAGCGTTTCCTCCAGGAACAGCGACGCCGTGTACAGCGACTTCCCGTCGCGCGACACTCCGGCCGCACGCTTCTCGTCACGGGAGACCGCCGCCGAGCGCAGCTGCTGATCCCCCGTGCCCAGGATGCCGTTCACCGGCTCCGGGGCGGCGGTGCTCCCGGCGTTGGCCGGCATCCGCACCAGCCGGTGCTTCTCGTCGATGAAGTACTGGTAGCCGGGCCGCTCCGTATTGCGGTGCGCCGCGACACTCTCGGCATGGCTCTGACTCAAGACGCAGAGCATCGAACCGTTGGACCGCTGCAACGTCACCTGCTCGACCCCTGAAGGCGTCAGATCCTGCAACGTGAAGAGCAGTTGCGCCGCCATCTCCCGGCACCGCGTCTGGCTGGCGCCGTCGGCCCGGCTGTTGAGCTGCACGGTCAGCCGGTTCTGGTCGTCGGGCGTCAGCGACTTGCCGGGGTCCTTGAGCCGCGTACCACTGTCGAACCTCGAATCGACCACCTGGTCGAGCCAGTTGGTCGGCCCTTCCAGCAGCGCCTTCACCGTCTGCGTCATCGGGTCGATCCGCTGACGTATGTAGATGGGATCGGCGACGAGCCCCGCCCGGCCACTCGCGCCCGTCCCCGAAGGCCCGGCATAGTAGTACTTGTTGACGGACCGGTAGATGCGCTGGAAGTCCGATTCGCCGAGCACCACGCCGGGCGGCGGCCTGTCGATGCGCCACTCCTTGCGGCCCGGGCCGCCCACCAGGCTCAGGTGCACGGACTGGCTGTAGGTCGCCTCTTCGGGCCGGTACGCGTGCTGCCTGTCGACCGTGGCGACCTGCTGGCCCGTCAGGGAGAAGCGGCGGCTGCCGTCCACCTCGTTCCCCGCGTTGCCCGCGTCCGTGTACGGGCCGTCCGCCAGGACGGTCGTGGACGCTTCCGGTTCCCACGCCTTCGACGCGCTCTTCGTCAGATACTTGCGGGCCATCGCGAACTGCGGATCGTCACTGGTCAACGCCTCAAGGAAGCCCTGCACGATCTCCACGGGCCGCGCGCCCTCGCGCGGCGGCATCGCGTAGACCCGGACCTGTGACTGCGAGTCCGGCCGCTGCGAGGCGTCGACGGTCTTCAGATTCCCGCTGTCGGGCATCGAGGCGCAGCCGGCCAGGAGCGCCCCACACCCGCCCAGCAGCAGTCCGGTACGCAGCGGACGCCCACGGCGCGCACGACGGCCGCGTCCCTCCCGGTCAGCGCCCACGAGTGCTCTCCCCTTCCCTCGCCCGACCGGCTTCCGAGCGGCCCTCCGAGCGCGCCTCTGAACCTGCCTGCGAACGCGCCTCTGGACGGGCCTCCGAACCTGCCTCCGAGCGGGCCTCTGGACGGACCTCCGAACGGGCCCCTGAACCTGCCTGCGAACGCGCCTCTGGACGGGCCTCCGAACCTGCCTCCGAGCGGGCCTCTGGACGGGCCTCCGAACCTGCCTCCGAGCGGGCCTCTGGACGGACCTCCGAACGGGCCCCTGAACCTGCCTGCGAACGCGCCTCTGGACG
>NZ_JBIBTX010000001.1:1434327-1444839 GCF_043078805.1 Streptomyces sp. NPDC015345
GGACGGGCCTCCGAACCGGCCCTCGCCCCAGCCACCGGCTCAGCCGCCGGCTCAGCCGCGGGCCCAGCCTCCGCCCCAGCCACTGACTCGACCCCCGCCGATGGATGCCCATCCTCCGAAAGCCGCGCCTGCGGCCCGCTCCGGGTGTGCGCCTCCGGGCCCGGCTGCCCGGTCCCGCGCACCTCGTCGCCACGCAGCGCCACGTCACGCTCCGGCTCGTCGTCCAGCGGCCGGCGCGACACGACCCGCGACCCGCTGCCCGGCAACGCCGCCGGATCCACGGCCCCGGCCTGCGCCAGCCGCGGTGCTATCGGCCCCTTCGCCGGCACGGGCGGCGGCACCCTCTCGGACCCCGCGGACACCTGCGCGGGCACCGTCGCAAGCTTGTTCCCGCCGCCGACCGGCAGCCCCGCGTCGTTCAGCCCGCGGTGACGCCGGGAGTCGTCCGGCTCCAAGGGGATCGGCGACCCCCGAAGCGGCTCGTCCGCCGTCCTCGGCAACGTAAGCCTGAACTGCGAGCCGCCCCCCGGCTCACCCCACGCCTGGAGCCAGCCGCCGTGCAGCCGCGCGTCCTCCAGGGCGATGGAGAGGCCGAGCCCCGTACCACCGGTCGTACGGGCGCGCGCCGGGTCCGCCCGCCAGAAGCGGCTGAACACCCGGGTCGCCTCGCCGGGCTTGAGCCCCACTCCGTAGTCCCGCACCGCGACGGCCACCGCGCCACCGGCGGCGGCGAGCCGCACCACGACATCCTTGCCCTCACCGTGCTCCACGGCGTTGACCACGAGGTTGCGCAGCACCCGCTCCACCCGCCGGGCATCGGCCTCGGCGACCACCGGCTGCTGGTCCCCGACGACCCGTATGTGCGTTCCCTTGCGCTCCGCGAGCATCTCCGCACCGCCGACGACCCTGCGGACGACCTCACGGAGATCTATCGCCTCCGCCTCCAGCGCCGCCGCCCCCGCGTCGAACCGGCTGATCTCCAGCAGGTCCGCGAGCAGCGACTCGAACCGGTCCAGCTGGTCGGCGAGCAGCTCCGCCGACCGCGCGGTCACCGGATCGAAGTCCACCCGCGCCTCATGGATGACGTCGGCGGCCATCCGCACCGTCGTGAGCGGCGTCCGCAGCTCGTGCGAGACGTCGGACACGAACCGCCGCTGCATCCGCGACAGCTCCTCCAACTGCTGGATCTTCAGCTGGAGGTTCTGCGCCATCTTGTTGAAGGCCTCACCGAGGCGCGCGATGTCGTCCTCTCCGGTCACCTTCATACGTTCCTGAAGGCGCCCGGCGGACAACCGCTCGGCGATCCCCGCCGCCATGCGCACGGGCGTGACCACCTGGCGCACCACCAACCAGGCGATGGCGCCCAGGAGCACCACGACGAAGAGCCCGGCGGTCGCGAGGGTGGTCCTGACGAGGTTGAGCGACTCCTCTTCCTGCGTCAGCGGGAAGAGGTAGTAGAGCTGGTACGGATCACCGTTGAGGTCGTTGAGCCGCTTGCCGATCACCAGGCCCGGCTGCGGCTCCCGCCCGTCGTCGTAGACGATGCGCGTATTGGCCTGGAGGACCTCCGTGCCCTTGTCGACCCGGCCACGCAGCTCCTCCGGCACGCTCAGGATGGGCTCCACGCCGCCCGAGGCCCGCGAACCGCGCACGCTCCCCGCGTCGCTCGTGGACGTCAGCGTCACCACGGCGAACGCGTTCTGACCGCCGCTGGACAGCTGCTCGACGAGGTCCGACATCCACACGGCGGCGTTCCGCCCGTCGAGGGCACCGCCGTCCTGCCCCTGGCCCTGCTCGGTGCTCTGCCGCGCGGCGTTGACACTGTCCTGAGCCGCCCGGAAACCTCCGTCGGCCTGGCTCTGCGACGCCTTCACCTTGGCCTTGAGCAGGCCGTTGTTCACCGAACTCATGACGGCGAAGCCCAGCATGAGGACCACGCCGAGCGACATCAGCAAGGTCGTGACCACGACCTTCAGCTGGATGTTGCGCCGCCACAGCCGCACGGCGGGCAGCAGCGGACGCCGCACCCAGCGCACGAAGAGACGCAGCACAGGGCTGCCCTGGACGCCGCCCTGCAACAGCAGCCCGCCGTCGACGAGCCGCCCGAACCGGGACGCGCGCCGCGCCGGTCCAGTCCGCCCCGAGCGAGCCCCCGGATCCCCGGACGCCGTGGAGGAACTGTCCCGGGACACGTCAGCTCGGTCCGGCCTTGTAACCGACACCTCGGACGGTCACCACGATCTCCGGCCGCTCCGGGTCCCGCTCGACCTTGGAACGCAACCGCTGGACGTGCACGTTCACCAGACGGGTGTCCGCCGCGTGCCGGTAGCCCCAGACCTGCTCGAGGAGCACCTCACGCGTGAACACCTGCCACGGCTTGCGCGCCAGCGCCACCAGCAGATCGAACTCCAGCGGCGTCAGCGCGATCGACTGCCCGTCCCGCTTCACGGAGTGCCCCGCCACATCGATGACCAGGTCACCTATGGCCAGCTGCTCCGGCGCGGGCTCCTCCGACCTCCGCAGCCGCGCCCTGATCCGGGCCACGAGCTCCTTCGGCTTGAACGGCTTGACGATGTAGTCGTCGGCCCCCGACTCCAGACCGACCACCACATCCACGGTGTCGCTCTTGGCGGTGAGCATGACGATCGGCACCCCGGACTCCGCCCTGATCAGGCGGCACACCTCGATGCCGTCGCGTCCGGGCAGCATCAGATCGAGCAGCACAAGATCCGGCTTCGCCTCCCGGAAAGCGGCCAGCGCCTTGTCGCCATCAGCTACGAACGACGGCTCAAAACCTTCACCACGCAGCACAATCCCGAGCATCTCGGCCAGTGCGGTGTCGTCGTCGACGACAAGGACTCGTCCCTTCATGCCTGACATCATCCCATTCTCGTAACAGTGACTGGGCTGCTGGTGAGAGAGGTCACTGACCTGTGACGATAGTCGTATCGGGCCATCACTGTCTGCGGTGATCCCCAGCGGCCACCGCCGACCCCCATCGGTAACGGACACCGAGCGGTGCCGCCCATGACACGGCACTCCAAGACGACTGACAGCACTTCGGATGCCCGGAAACGGAGTCGTCGTCCCAGCCCCGAACCCACTCCCCCGCCACGCTCCCCCTCCGTCGGCTGCACCGTACAGGCCACCCGGACACCGCCGGCACCTCAGCCCAGATCCGGAACCGGACCGGGGGCGCGCATACGACACCCCCGCCCCGGCCCGCCGGCAACACGCACCGGCCTCAGCCCCGACCCGCAGCCTGAGCCTCAGCCGCAGGGCACCCGCCTCAGTCAATAGGCACTCGACCGCCCCGGGACTCGGCGCACAGCCCGGCGACCCCCTCGGCCGTCACCGGCGACAGCACCCCCTCCTCCGTCACGATCGCCGTCACCAATTCCGGCGGCGTCACATCGAACGCGGGGTTGTACGCCTGCGTCCCCAGAGGCGCCACCGGGATACCGCCCCCCGCCTCCATCCCGAGCACCGGCACATGCGGCGCTGTGACCTCCGTGACCTCATGACTGGCCCGCTGCTCCACCTCGATGGACGCCCCGTCCGGGGTGTCCAGGTCCACGGTCGTCACCGGCGCCACCACGATGAACGGCACGTGGTGATACCGCGCGAGCACCGCGAGCGGATAGCTCCCCACCTTGTTCGCCACCGACCCGTCGGCCGCGATGCGGTCGGCGCCGATGAGCACGGCGTCCACCTCCCCGGCCGCGAAGAGCGACCCCGCCGCGTTGTCCGTGAGCAGCGTGTACGCCATACCGTTCCGCGCCGCCTCGTACGCGGTGAGCCTCGCCCCCTGCAACAGCGGCCGTGTCTCGTCCACCCACAGCCTGCGCAGACTCCCCGCCCGATGGGACTTGAGCGCCACCGCGAACGCCGTGCCCTCCCCGCCGGACACCAGCGCCCCCGTGTTGCAGTGCGTCAGGATGCGGTGTCCACCGCCCGGCAGCAGCTCCTCGAGCAGGGCCAGGCCGTGCGCCGCCATCTTGGCGCTGGCCCTGGCGTCCTCGGCGTGCAGCGCCCGCGCCGCCTCAAGCGCGGCACCGGCCGCCCGCTCGGGACCCGCACCGTCCACCACCGCGGTGCGGTACGCCGCCTGAGCCCGACGCGCGCCGTACGCGAGGTTGACCGCGGTGGGCCGCGCCCCCGCCAGCGAGTCCGCCGCCTCGTCCACGTCGAACCCACGGGCTGCGGCGAGCGCGACGCCGTACGCCCCCGCGATGCCCAGAAGCGGTGCCCCGCGCACCGCGAGCGTACGAATCGCCTCCACCAGAGCCTGTGCGTCGGTGCACACCAGCTCGCTCTCCTCGCCCGGCAGCCTGGTCTGGTCGAGGAGGACCAGTACGGGGCCTTCGGGTGGCTCGTCCCAACGGATAGCGGGGATCGCCGGGATCCCGGTCGGCCGTATGTCCTCGCTGGATTGCGCGTACTGATCAGCCATCCGTCCAGTCTGCCCCGTACCCGGCGGACAATTGAAGGTGTCCTGCCGCTACGGCACCCGGTCACTCGGCCGGTGCCCCGTGGCACGATGGCTGGCAACCTGCCGCCGCACCCGCGGACGGGCACCGTGAAGGAGCGACGATGAACGACACTCCGGGCTGGGCCTCGCCCGGATCTGCCCCCTCCGACGGACAGGACTCCGGCAAGCCGGACGCCCCCGAGCCCGCGGACGCCGGCCGCCAGGGCGGCCCGTCCAAGTGGTCCAAGGAGCAGCCGCCGCCCGCCCAGTGGTCCCCGCCCGGCACCTCGGACCCCGGCCGGACCCCGCCTCCGCCGCCCCCTCCGCCAGGCCAGGGCGGCGGCTGGGGCTGGGGCGGACCACCCCCCGGCCCCGGAGCCCCGGGACCCGGCGGCTACCGCGGCTGGGGCGCCTGGCAGGGCCCGCCGCCCGCCGCCAAGCCCGGCGTCATCCCGCTGCGCCCGCTCGGCATCGGCGAGATCCTCGACGGCGCGGTGTCGACGATGCGCGCCCACTGGCGCACCGTCCTCGGTATCTCCCTGACCGTGGCCGTGCTCACCGAAATCGTCGTCGTCCTCCTTCAGGGGCTCGTCCTGAACGAGTCCGTGGACACCGATGCCCTCAACGACCCGAGCGCGACCGTCGGCGAGCTGACCCGCGCCCTGGGCGACACCATGCTGAACTCCGGAGTGGTCTTCGTGATCACCCTGCTCGGCACGATCGTCGCCACGGCTCTGCTGACGATGGTCACCAGCCGCGCGGTGCTCGGTAAGCCGGTGACCATCACCGAGGCCTGGCGGGACTCCCGCCCCCGGCTGGCGAAGCTGTTCGGCCTCACCCTGCTCATCCCGCTCATCGGCGCCGCGGTCATCGCCGTCGGCATCCTGCCCGGCGTCCTGGTCGCGGTGGGGGGCGCGTCCGACGCCGGCGCGAGCCTCGCCGTACTCGGCGGACTCGCCGCGAGCATCGCCGCCATCTGGATCGTGATCCGCTTCTCGCTCGCGTCCCCCGCGCTCATGCTGGAGAAGCAGGGCGTCAAGAAGTCCCTGACCCGCTCCGCCAAGCTGGTCCACGGCTCCTGGTGGCGGGTCTTCGGCATCCAGCTGCTCGCCGCGATCATCGCGAACGTCGTGGCGTCGATCATCGTCATCCCGTTCACCTTCCTCGCCGGCGCGCTCAGCGGCGAAGGGGTGAGCGGCTTCCTCAACGGCTCCGGCGACCTGGGCTGGACATTCCTGATCGTCAGCGGCGTCGGTTCGGTGATCGGCTCCATGCTGACGTTCCCGATCACGGCCGGGGTCACCGTGCTCCTCTACATCGACCAGCGGATCCGGCGCGAGGCCCTCGACCTCGAACTCACCCGCGCCGCAGGCCTCCCCGGCCAGGGGCCCAACCCGCCCGGTCCCTCGGGGAGCTGATGCGGTGACCGCGGCGGGGGCAGTGCTCATGGTGGGGTTCGGGGCGGCACCGCTCCTGCCGCCAACCGGTGACGACCCACCGGTGACGATCTCGCGCGACCCCGCACGTGAGGCGGCCGAGCGCGAACTCTCCAAGCCGATGTACCACGAGCACGACCCCAGCCTCCTCCAGCGCGCCCTGAACAGCTTCTGGGACTGGGTCGACGACCTGTTCTCCGCCGCCGCGGGCGCCACCCCCGGCGGCGGGTTCGGACTCCTCGTCATCGTCCTGGCCGTAGTACTGCTGGGCGTCGCCCTCTGGTGGCGCCTGGGCACCCCGCAGCGCACCCCGGCATCGGCGCCGGCCCTCTTCGACGACCGCCCCCGCAGCGCCGCCGGGCACCGCGCGGCCTCCGAGGCCCATGCCGCCCAGGCCCACTGGAACCAAGCCGTCCAGGAACGTATGCGTGCCATCGTCCGCGCCCTGGAGGAACGCGCGCTCCTGGACCCCCGCCCCGGCCGCACCGCCGACGAAGCCGCAGCGGAGGCGGGTCGAACCCTCCCCGCCCATACCGGCCGACTCCGCGCCGCAGCCCACGAATTCGACGACGTCACATACGGCGGCCGCACAGCGGACGAAGCCTCATACCTCCGCCTGGCCGAGCTCGACCGCGACCTGGAACGCACCAAACCGGTCCTGACCAGCACCGCCCACACCACCCCCAGCAGCAGCCGCCAGGGGGCCGCCGAGTGACCGGCTCCCCCCGCCCGGGCAAGACCCCCCGGCCCGCGCCACCCTCCCCCACGCGCCGGCCCGACGCCCCGCCCCTGTCGACTTCGGTATCCCGGACGCCCCGACAGCTCTGGACCCGCTCCCGGGGCATCGCCCTCGCCGTGGTCGTCCTGCTCGCGGCGGCCGTCGCCATCGCCGCGCTCCGCACCGGCGCCCAACACGGCCGTCTGGACCCCCGCTCCGCCGACCCTCAGGGCAGCCGCGCCGTGGCCGAACTCCTCGCCGACCGAGGGGTGTCCACCCGTGTGGTGACCACCACCGAACAGGCCCGCTCCGCGGCCGGCGCCGACACCACCCTCCTGGTGGCCAACCCCGACCTGCTCACCGACGGCCAGCGCTCCCGCCTCCGCGCGGTCGCCAAGGGCTCCGGGGGCCGCACCGTCCTCGTCGCCCCCGGCACCCCGTCGGTCGGCGACCTCGCCCCAGGGGTCACCGCGCACGCCACCCCCAGCACGGACTCGGCGCTCTCCCCGTCCTGCTCCCTCCCGGCCGCCCGACGAGCCGGCACCGCCGACATGGGCGGCATCCGCTACGACACCCTCGCTCCTGACGCCGAGGCCTGTTACCTCAGCGCCGGCCTGCCCAGCCTTCTGCATCTCCCCGCCCCCCGCGGAAAAGGCGACACCGTCGTCCTCGGCGCCCCCGACATCCTTTACAACGACCGCCTCGACAAGCAGGGCAACGCCTCACTCGCCCTGCAACTCCTGGGCTCCCGCCCCCACTTGGTCTGGTACCTCCCCTCACTCTCCGACGACCAGGCGGCAACCGACTCCGAGCGCCGCGGCTTCTTCGAGCTCGTCCCCTCCGGCTGGCGATGGGGCACGCTGCAACTCGCCGTCGCCGCCGTGCTCGCCGCCCTGTGGCGCGCCCGCCGCCTCGGCCCCCTCGTAGCCGAACGTCTCCCCGTGGTCATCCGCGCCTCAGAGACAGTCGAGGGCCGTGCCCGCCTCTATCGCAGGGCGAACGCCCGCGACCGCGCCGCCACCGCCCTGCGCACCGCCGCCCGCAATCGTCTCGCCCCCCTCGTCGGCGTCCCCCCGTCCCAGGCGCACGCGCCCGAGACCCTGATCCCCGCGCTGTCCACGAGACTCCGCTCCCCCGGCCAGGACCCGCACCTCCTCCTCTTCGGGCCGCCCCCGGGCAACGACGCAGCGCTCATCGCCCTAGCCGACCAACTCGACGCCCTCGAAAGAGAGGTACGCCACTCATGATGGACCCGACCACTGACAACGGGCCCACCGGAGAGTCCCGCAGCTCACGCGCTTCCCTCGAAGCCCTGCGCGCCGAGATCTCCAAGGCCGTGGTCGGCCAGGACCCCGCCGTCACCGGCCTCGTCGTCGCCCTCCTCTGCCGCGGCCATGTCCTGCTGGAGGGCGTCCCCGGCGTGGCCAAGACACTGCTCGTCCGAGCCCTCGCCGCGAGTCTCGAACTCGACACCAAGCGCGTGCAGTTCACCCCCGACCTCATGCCGAGCGACGTCACGGGCTCCCTTGTCTACGATGCCCGCACCACGGAGTTCTCCTTCCAGCCCGGCCCGGTCTTCACGAACCTCCTCCTCGCCGACGAGATCAACCGCACCCCGCCCAAGACCCAGTCCTCCCTCCTCGAAGCAATGGAGGAACGCCAGGTCACGGTGGACGGCACGCCCCGCCCGCTCCCCGAGCCCTTCCTCGTGGCGGCCACCCAGAACCCCGTCGAGTACGAGGGCACGTACCCCCTTCCCGAGGCCCAACTGGACCGCTTCCTCCTCAAGCTGACGGTCCCTCTCCCCTCCCGCCAGGACGAGATCGACGTCCTCACCCGCCACGCCGAGGGCTTCGATCCCCGCGACCTGCGCGCCGCCGGCGTGCGCCCCGTAGCGGGCCCCGCCGATCTCGAAGCCGCCCGTGCCGCGGTCGCCAAGACCTCCATCTCCCCCGAGATCACCGCCTACGTGGTCGACGTATGCCGCGCCACGCGCGAATCGCCCTCCCTCACCCTGGGCGTCTCCCCCCGAGGCGCCACGGCGCTGCTCTCCACCGCACGCGCCTGGGCCTGGCTCACCGGCCGCGACTACGTCATCCCCGACGACGTCAAAGCCCTGGCGCTCCCCACACTCCGCCACCGCGTCCAGCTCCGCCCGGAGGCCGAGATGGAAGGCGTCACGGCGGACTCCGTGATCAACGCGATCCTCGCCCACGTCCCGGTCCCCCGCTGATGGCCCTGACCGGACGCGCCGCCCTCCTGGCAGCCCTGGGCACCCTCCCCGTCGGCCTCTGGGACCCCAGCTGGACCGGCGTCCTCGCCGTCAACACCCCCCTGGCCCTGGCCTGCGCCTGCGACTTCGCCCTGGCCGCGCCGGTACGCCGCCTCGGCCTGACCCGCTCCGGCGAAACCTCCGTACGCCTCGGAGAAGCCGCCGATGTCGAGGTCACCGTCACCAACCCCTCCGGCCGCCCCCTGCGCGCCGACCTCCGCGACGCCTGGCCGCCCAGCAGCTGGCAGCACGGCACCGAGACGGCCGCCTCCCGCCACCACCTGACGATCCCGCCCGGCGAACGCCGTCGGTTCACCACGCGCCTGCACCCCACCCGCCGCGGCGACCACCACTCGGACCGCGTGACCATCCGCTCGTACGGCCCCCTACGCCTCTTTGCCCGCCAGGGCACCCACAGAGTCCCCTGGACCGTACGAGTCCTGCCGCCCTTCGCCAGCCGAAAGTACCTCCCCTCCAAACTGGCCCGCCTGCGCGAACTCGACGGCCGTACCAGCGTCCTGACACGCGGCCAGGGCACCGAGTTCGACAGCCTCCGCGACTATGTCCCCGGCGACGACACCCGCTCCATCGACTGGCGAGCCACGGCCCGCCGATCCACCGTCGCGATCCGCACCTGGCGCCCGGAACGCGACCGGCACATCCTCCTGGTGCTCGACACCGGCCGGACCTCAGCCGGCCGCGTCGGCGACACCCCGCGCCTCGACGCCTCCATGGACGCCGCCCTGCTCCTCGCCGCCCTGGCTTCCCGCGCGGGCGACCGCGTGGACCTCCTCGCGTACGACCGTCGAGTACGGGCCCTGGTTCAAGGCCGGTCAGCGGGTGACGTCCTGCCGTCCCTGGTCAACGCCCTGGCGACCCTGGAGCCCGAACTCATCGAGACGGACGCACGAGGCCTGACATCGACGGCCCTGCGCACAGCGCCACGCAGTTCCCTGATCGTGTTGCTCACCAGCCTCGACAAGGCTCCCGTCGAAGAGGGCCTGCTTCCCGTACTTTCTCGACTCACGAAGCGCCACAAGGTCTTGGTCGCATCAGTAGCCGATCCGCACATCGAAAAGATGGCGGCGGGCCGCGGAACAGTGGAAGCGGTATACGACGCGGCAGCAGCCGCCCAGTCCCAGTCGGAACGCCGGCATACGGCGGAGCAACTCACACGCCGCGGTGTCACAGTCGTGGACGCGACCCCAAATGACTTGGCCCCCGCCCTGGCAGACGCCTACCTTTCCCTCAAAGCCGCAGGCCGCCTTTAAGGAAACAGCAGGGGGGCAAACGCAAAAAAGCCTCAGTCCCCGGACAATGTCCGGGGACTGAGGCTTTTCAAAATTAGTTCGGCGGCGTCCTACTCTCCCACAGGGTCCCCCCTGCAGTACCATCGGCGCTGTGAGGCTTAGCTTCCGGGTTCGGAATGTAACCGGGCGTTTCCCTCACGCTATGACCACCGAAACACTATGAAACTGTCAACCGCACCACGCTCTGTGACAAACGTGGGGTTGTTCGTGGTTTCAGAACCAACACAGTGGACGCGAGCAACTGAGGACAAGCCCTCGGCCTATTAGTACCAGTCACCTCCACCCGTTACCGGGCTTCCAGATCT
>NZ_JBIBTX010000002.1:0-483601 GCF_043078805.1 Streptomyces sp. NPDC015345
AACGCCCGGTTACATTCCGAACCCGGAAGCTAAGCCTCACAGCGCCGATGGTACTGCAGGGGGGACCCTGTGGGAGAGTAGGACGCCGCCGAACTCATCTTGATGGAGCTGGTCCCTGAACTTCGGTTCGGGGACCAGCTCTTTTTTGTTTTGCGTCACTTGCCGTTCACGTTGTGCAGCCAACATCCGCAGACATGGGGACAGTTGGAATGTTGCGCGCCGCCGGTGTCGGCACCGGTGACGAGGTCGTCGTGCCCGCCTACGGGAATGCCGAGATCGCCGAGGCCGTGGTCCGGGCCGGAGCGCTGCCGGTCTTCGCCGACATAGAGCCGGCGACGTACTGCCTCGACCCTGACGCCGTGGCCGCCGTGGTGACCCCGCGTACGGCAGCCGTCATCGTCGTACACCGCTTCGGGAGCCAGGCCGACGTACGGCGCCTGCGGGAACTGGGGAGCCGGCAAGGGTTCCTCGTCCTGGAGCAGGGCGAGTCGGAGGCTCCGTACGAAGGCATGGAGCGTCGGCGGGCGCATGCCGCGTACCTCAGCGGGCGGCTCAGTGGAGTCATGACGCCGGACGGCGGTGAGGGGCACAGCTATCAGCAGTACGTGGTGCGCGTGCCCGGGAACGGGCGCCCGGACCGGGACGCCTTCGCGCGCGCGGTACGGGCCAAGGGAGTCAACTGCTGGGTGCCCGTGAAGACTCCGGTGCACCGGCTGCCGCAGTTCCGCAGGGATGTATGCCTGCCCGAGACCGAGCGGGCCGCGGACGAGACGCTGGCGCTGCCCGTCGACGCGTCGATGTCGCGGCGCGACCTTCAACGCGTCGTCTCCGCCTGCAACGCCCTCGGAGGGCTTCTTCAACCCGCTTTCTAGGTCGCCTTCTTGGTATGGGATTCGAAGAACTCCCATATCAGGTCGGTGGCGTCGACACCGGCCTGCGGGTCGGACATGTTGCCGCCCGTCCCACCCGGCCAGGAGTGGCCCATCTCGGGCAGTCGATAGACGATGACGTCCGAGCCGTCGCGGCATGTGGCGGTCGTCTTCCTGATGTCGTTCTTGAGCTTCCGGGGTTCGCGAGGATCGCAGGACAGGCGCTTCTGCCAGGAGTCGATGCCCGCGTCCATTCCGCCGTAGTGCTCGTCGAGACCGCCGATGAAGGTGATCACCGAGACCGGGGTCTTCGGCATGTACGAGGCCTTCTCCGCGTCGGTGCCGAGATACCCGCCGCTGACAGGGGCGATGGCCGCGAAGGTGTCGGGTAGCTCCACCGCGAGCTTGTACGACATGTCGCCGCCGTTCGAGATGCCCGTGGCGTAGATGCGGGACGGATCGGCGTTCCAGGTCTTGGTCAGTCTCGTCGTGAGCGTGCGGATGAAGCCGACGTCGTCCTCGGTCCCGCAGCAGATGAGGGCATTGAAGCCCCGGTTGAGTCCGTCGGGGTAGGCGACGAGGAAGTTCTCGTCGTCAGCCTTGGCGTTCAGGCCGCTGATCGCCGCCATGGCCTTCCCGTCAGCCGGATAGGGGTGCATGGCGACGACGAGGGGAAGCTTCTCGGAACGCGTATATCCGGGTGGGGCGTGGACGGTGTAGACGCGCTTCTCGCCCTTCCAGGAGAGCGTGACCTTGTGGTCGCCGGGGCGTGGGATCTCCGCGGCTGCCGGCTTCTTCGAGGGGCGCGGGCCCGGGGTCTCCTTGGCGTCGGAGCCGCAGGCCGTGAGCGGCAGGAGCAGGGCTGCGATCGCCAGGGATACGGCGGAGCGCGGACGTGTCGTACGTCGGGTCGGCATGCGCGCAGGGTGACAGCGTCCGGGCAGGTGGTCCAGAGGAATGGGCGGTTCGGAGGGGCGCGGATTTCAGGTATGATCTATTCCGTTGCCGCGCGGGAAACCGCGAAGGACAGCAGGCCCCTATAGCTCAGTCGGTAGAGCGTCTCCATGGTAAGGAGAAGGTCAGCGGTTCGATTCCGCTTGGGGGCTCAATAAATGAAGGCCTCCGCCCGGTTGGGCGGAGGCCTTCTTCGCGTTCAGGCGTTGCTCGCCGTGCCGTGGTCCGGGGTGCCTGGAGGTGCCCCCGGAGCGCTCAGTCCTTGTCGAGGCCGGGGACGCGCATCGCGAGGATGGCCATGTCGTCGGACGGGGCGTCCGACGCGAAGCGCTCCACCGCGCGCATGATGCGGGCCGCCACCGCGCCGGCCGTCAGGCCCGTACAGGTCGTCAGGACGTCCGCGAGGCCGTCGTCGCCGAGCATGCGGGTGCCCTCGCGGCGCTCGGTGACGCCGTCGGTCACGCAGAGCAGGACGTCGCCCGGGTCGAGCGTCATCGTCTGCTCGTACAGTTCGAGGTCGTCCATGACGCCGAGCAGCGGCTGCGGTTCGGCGTACGGCTCGACCGTGCCGTCCTGGCGCAGGCGCAGCGGCAGCGGATGGCCGGCGCAGACGATCTTCAGGACCGCGGAGCCGTCCTCCTGGGGCCACAACTCGCCGTACAGGAGCGTCAGGAAGCGGCTGCGGGCGCCCTCGTCGAGGATCGCGGCGTTCAGGCGCTCCAGGACCGCGGGGCCGCCGAAGCCCTCGCGGGCGAGCAGGCGCAGGGCGTGCCGGGCGAGGCCCGTGACGGCGGCGGCCTCCGGGCCGGTGCCGCAGACGTCGCCGATCGCGAAGCCGTACGCGCCGTCGCGGATGGGGAAGAGGTCGTAGAAGTCGCCGCCGACTTCGTTGCCCTCGCCGGCCGCGCGGTAGATGACGTCGACCTCCACGCCCGGGATCTGCGGAAGGCCGGGCGGCAGCAGGCTGCGCTGCAGGGACTGGCTGATGGCCATGCGCTCGGAGTAGAGGCGGGCGTTGTCCAGGGCCAGGGCCGCCCGGCGGGAGAGATCTTCGGCCAATTCAAGGATCTCTTGGCGGAAGTGCTCGTCGGAGGGCTTACCGAGCGTGAGCATGCCGATGACGCGGTTGCGGGCCACCAGCGGCAGGACCACCGTCTCGCCGCCCACCGCGGATGCCGTGGACAAGGTGGTGCCGATGCCGGAGCCCAGGGTCATCGGTTCGCCGAGGCCCAGGCTGCGCATGGACGTGCGCAGCGCCGCCTGGTGGGCGGCCTCCGAGGGCGCGGCCCAGACGCGGGCGCCCGGGGTGGGGACCGGGTCGGGCGGGGCGATCTTGGAGAGGAGGGCCTTGAGGCCGTCGATGCGCTCCTCGTCCTCGTGCAGGACGTACGAGAGGTAGGGCTCGGCGGACTGGTCGGCGATGGTGTAGACGGCGCACCACGTGGCGAGCGTCGGGACCGTCATCTGGGCCATGAGGGCCAGGGTCTGGTCGCGGTCCAGGGTGCCGGCAAGGAGGTCGGAGGCCTCGACGAGGAAGGAGAGCGAGCCGCGGCGGAGCCGCTCCAGCTCGCCGAGGCGCGCGGACTCCACGGCGAGGGCGATGCGGTCGGCGGCGAACTGGAGGCGCAGGGCTTCTTCGTTCGAGTACCGGTCGGGGGCCTCCGCGGCGACGCCGAGGGAGCCGGTGAGACGGCCCTCGACCTTGAGGGGGACCGTGACGACGGAGCGCATGCCCGTGCCGCCCAGCAGCGGGACGGCGCCGGGGACGAGGGTGAGGTCCTCGTGGACGGCCGGCATGCGGGCCGAGCCGTAGCGCCCGGGGCCCGCCTCGACGGGGACGCGGGCGAAGCGCTGGCGGGCCGAGGGCAGGCCGGTGGAGGCGCGGACCTCCAACTCCGTCTCGTCGTCGGTGGCCAGGAGCAGGAAGGCCGCGTCGCCGTCGAGCATGTCGCGGGCGCGTTCGACGGTGCGCTGGAGCAGGCCGTCGAGGTCCTCGGGGGCGGGGGAGCCGATGAAGACCTCGAAGGGGTCCGTGGCGTTCGGCTCGCTGAGGGTGCCCTGCTCGGGGGTCGCGCCGCGGAGCGGGGTCTGCAGTACGGCGCGCTCGTCGTCGCGTACGAGGAGACAGACCGTGGACGGCTCGCCCTCGTTGTCACGCACGCGCAGGTGGGAGGCGTAGACGGGGATGACGCGGCCGTGGGAGCCGCGGATGCCGTAGCTGCCCTCCCAGCGGGAGAGCTGGAGGGCCTCGGCGATGCCGGTGCTGGTGCCGGGGGTGTGGGGCCAGGCCGCCAGGTCGTTCAGGGGCTTTCCGATGACCTGCTCGGCGGCGTACCCGAAGAGGTCCTCGGCGTCCTCGTTCCAGGCGTTGATCGCGCCCGCGCGGTCGATCTGGATCACGGCGACGCGGACTCTGCCGTCGGCGAGCGGCAGGAGGTCGGCCGGGAGGGCGGGGCCCGCGGTGCGGGTGCCCACCGAGCGGTGGGGGAGGTCGAGTTGGAACCAGACCAGTTTGTGCGTGGGGGTGTAGTCGACGCCCCAGCGGGTGGCGAGCGCGGCGCAGAGCTGGAGGCCGCGGCCGCCCTCGCGGTCGGGGCTGCCCATGTTCACGGAGGACTGCTGGAGCGGGATCTCGCGCTCCGGATAGCGGTCGGAGACCTCGATGCGTACGGCGTCCTCGCTGCGCAGGCACAGGACGTCGGCGGCCGTGCCGGCGTGCACCACGGCGTTGGTCACCAGCTCGCTGGTGAGGACGACGGCGTCGTCGATGATGTCCGAGAACCCCCAGCCCTGGAGGGTGTCGCGCACGAAGGAGCGGGCCGTCGCGACGGAACGTCCGACGGGGTCGAAGGTCGCAGCCGCACGCGCGGTGATCACAGCACTCCTCGTACGAGTTTCGACAGTTTCGACTGTCTCGACGCCCAGTTCTCCCGAACCCATGGTGCGGCCGCCCCTCCGATGCCCGCTTGTTCGTGTACCACCGCCCTGGCCGGGCAGGACCGGGGTGGTTGGACAGCCGGATGCAAGGTTACTTACCTTCGCCGTCCATGCTGATGCCGGTCGTCGGTCTTTCCGCCCGGAGGGGTGCGGACGGTATGCGAAGCTGCCGAACTGTTATGGCCTGGTTCTGCCATGGTGAAACACTGGGCAGGCTTCATGAAGGCAGCTCGAGCAGCCCAAGCAGTAGGTCAACCCTTGCGGGAGGGACACAGTGGAGTCTGGCGCAGCGACGCGGGGCACTAAGACGCGCGCGAAAGACGGACAGTCCCTGAACAAACAGCGCAAACCGCGCAATGGGGCGACTGCTTCCGTGGACGCGGCGGCCTTGAACCGGCTGCTCGCGGCCCTGGTGGCGATGCGGGACGGCAATTTCCGTAAGCGGCTCACGGTCTCCGGCGACGACGTCATGTCGCAGATCGCCGCGGTCTTCAACGAGGTCGCCGACCGGAATCTGCACCTCACCGGTGAGCTTTCGCGGGTCCGGCGCATGGTCGGACGTGAGGGAAAACTCACGGAACGGCTGGAGGGCGGAGCGAGCGAGGGCTCGTGGGCGGCCGCGATCGAGGCGTCGAACGCCCTTGTCGACGATCTCGTACGTCCCGTCTCCGAGGTCGGCCGGGTCCTGTCCGCGGTGGCGGAGGGTGACCTGGAGCAGCGCATGGAGCTGCGGGCGCAAGGGGCGGACGGGAACGGTCATCCGCTGCGCGGGGAGTTCCTGAAGGTCGGCCGTACCGTCAACAACCTCGTCGATCAGCTGTCCACCTTCACCGACGAGGTCACGCGGGTGGCCAGCGAGGTCGGTACGGAGGGCAAGCTGGGCGGGCAGGCCCGGGTGCGCGGGATGTCCGGTTCGTGGAAGGACCTCACGGACTCGGTCAACACCATGGCGTACCGCCTGACGGCGCAGGTACGGGACATCGCGCTGGTGACGACGGCCGTGGCGAAGGGTGACTTGTCCCGGAAGGTCACGGTTCACGTCGCGGGCGAGATGCTGGAGCTGAAGAACACCGTCAACACGATGGTGGACCAGCTCTCCTCGTTCTCCTCCGAGGTGACGCGCGTCGCCCGCGAGGTCGGTACGGAGGGCGAGCTCGGCGGCCAGGCGCAGGTGCCAGGTGTGGCGGGCGTGTGGAAGGACCTCACCGATTCGGTGAACCTCATGGCCGGCAATCTCACCGCCCAGGTGCGTGGCATCGCGGAGGTGACCACGGCGGTCGCCAACGGTGACCTGTCGCGGAAGGTCACGGTGAGCGCGCGCGGCGAGGTCGCCCAGCTCGCCGAGACGATCAACCAGATGACCGAGACGCTGCGTACGTTCGCGGACGAGGTCACCCGGGTGGCGAACGAGGTCGGTGCCGAGGGGCAGCTGGGTGGTCAGGCCAATGTGCCGGGAGCGGCGGGCACTTGGAAGGATCTGACGGACTCGGTCAACACGGTGTTCCGCAACCTCACCACGCAGGTGCGGGACATCGCGCAGGTGACGACGGCGGTGGCCAACGGCGATCTGTCGCAGAAGGTCACCGTCGACGTCGCGGGCGAGATGCTCGAGTTGAAGAACACCGTGAACACCATGGTGGATCAGCTCTCCGCCTTCGGTTCCGAAGTGACGCGGGTGGCGCGGGAGATCGGCGTCGAGGGTGAGCTGGGCGGCCAGGCGCAGGTGCAGGGCGCGGCCGGTACGTGGAAGGACCTCACCGACTCGGTGAACACCGCCTTCCGCAACCTCACCGGTCAGGTGCGCAACATCGCGCAGGTGACGACGGCGGTGGCCAACGGCGATCTGTCGCAGAAGGTCACGGTGGACGTCTCCGGAGAGATGCTCCAGCTGAAGAACACCGTGAACACGATGGTGGACCAGCTGTCGTCCTTCGCCGACCAGGTCACGCGGATGGCGCGCGACGTGGGCACCGAGGGCCGGCTCGGCGGCCAGGCGCGCGTGGACGGCGTGAGCGGTACGTGGAAGGACCTCACCGACTCCGTCAACTTCATGGCCGGGAACCTGACGTCGCAGGTGCGTCAGATCGCGCAGGTGACGACGGCGGTGGCGCGCGGTGATCTGTCCCAGAAGATCGAGGTCGACGCGCGTGGCGAGATCCTGGAGCTGAAGAACACCATCAACACGATGGTCGACCAGCTCTCCGCCTTCGCCGACCAGGTGACCCGAGTGGCCCGCGAGGTGGGCACCGAGGGGCGCCTCGGCGGTCAGGCGCAGGTGCCGGGCGTGGCAGGTGTGTGGCGTGACCTGACGGACTCCGTGAACGGCATGGCGGGCAACCTCACGGCCCAGGTGCGCAATATCGCGCAGGTCGCCACGGCGGTGGCGCGCGGTGACCTGTCGCAGAAGATCGACGTGGACGCGCGCGGCGAGATCCTGGAGCTGAAGAACACCCTCAACACGATGGTGGACCAGCTCTCGGCCTTCGCGGAGCAGGTCACGCGGGTCGCCCGCGAGGTGGGCACCGACGGCATCCTCGGTGGCCAGGCCGAGGTGCAGGGCGTCTCGGGCACCTGGAAGGACCTGACGCAGTCCGTGAACGGCATGGCGAACAACCTCACCCTCCAGGTGCGGAACATCGCCGAGGTCACCACGGCTGTCGCCATGGGTGACCTCTCCAAGAAGATCACCGTCGACGCGAAGGGCGAGATCCTCGAACTCGTCACGACCGTCAACACCATGGTCGACCAGCTGTCCTCGTTCGCCGAGCAGGTCACGCGCGTGGCCCGTGAAGTGGGCACCGAGGGGCAGCTCGGCGGCCAGGCACGGGTGCCCGGAGTCACCGGCATCTGGAAGGACCTGAGCGACAACGTCAACCTGATGGCCAACAACCTGACCAGCCAGGTGCGGAACATCTCCCAGGTCTCGGCGGCGGTCGCCAACGGCGACCTCACCAAGAAGGTCACGGTCGAGGCGCGCGGCGAGGTCGCGCAGCTCGCCGACACGGTCAACACCATGGTGACGACGCTGAGTTCGTTCGCCGACGAGGTCACGCGCGTGGCCCGCGAGGTGGGCACGGACGGCATCCTCGGCGGCCAGGCGCGCGTGCCGGGCGTTTCCGGTACGTGGAAGGACCTCACCGAGTCGGTGAACTCGATGGCGTCCAACCTGACCGGGCAGGTCCGCAACATCGCGATGGTGACCACCGCGATCGCCAAGGGCGACCTCACCAAGAAGATCGACATCGACGCCCGGGGCGAGATCCTGGAGCTCAAGACCACCATCAACACGATGGTCGACCAGCTGTCGTCCTTCGCCGAGCAGGTCACCCGGGTCGCCCGCGAGGTGGGCACGGAGGGGCAGCTGGGCGGTCAGGCACGCGTGCGTGACGTCGACGGCACCTGGCGCGACCTCACCGAGTCCGTGAACGAGATGGCCGGAAACCTCACCCGGCAGGTGCGTGCCATCGCCAAGGTCGCCACCGCGGTGACCCGGGGCGATCTGAACCTCAAGATCGAGGTCGACGCGGCGGGCGAGATCCAGGTCCTCCAGGACAACATCAACACGATGATCGCCAACCTCCGCGACACCACCCTGGCCAACAAGGAGCAGGACTGGCTCAAGGGCAACCTCGCGCGGATCTCGGGGCTGATGCAGGGCCGCCGGGACCTGGAGGACGTCGCCTCGCTGATCATGAGCGAGCTGACGCCGGTGGTCTCCGCGCAGCACGGCGCGTTCTTCCTGGCGATGCCCACGGACGACGCCAAGGATCTCGGGGGCGAGAACGAGGACGCGTACGAGCTGCGCATGCTCGGCAGCTACGGCTACTCGATGGGCTCCATGCCGACGTCCTTCCGGCCCGGCGAGACGCTGATCGGCACGGCCGCCAAGGAGCGGCGCACGATCCTCGTGGAGAACGCGCCCTCCGGCTACCTGCGGATCGCCTCCGGCCTCGGTGAGGCACCGCCCGCGCAGGTCATCGTGTTGCCGGTGCTCTTCGAAGGGACCGTCCTCGGCGTGATCGAGCTGGCCGCGTTCCAGCCCTTCACGCAGATCCAGAAGGACTTCCTCAGCCAGATCGCCGAGATGATCGCGACGAGCGTCAACACCATCAGCGTCAATACGAAGACCGAGGTGCTGCTCAAGCAGTCGCAGGAGCTCACCGAGCAACTGCGCGAACGCTCGGCCGAGTTGGAGAGCCGGCAGAAGGCGCTCCAGGACTCCAACGCCGAGCTGGAGGAGAAGGCCGAGCTGCTGGCCCAGCAGAACCGCGACATCGAGGTCAAGAACACCGAGATCGAAGAGGCCAGGCAGGTCCTGGAGGAGCGCGCGGAGCAGCTCGCGGTCTCGATGCGCTACAAGTCCGAATTCCTGGCGAACATGTCGCACGAGCTGCGCACACCGCTCAACTCCCTGCTGATCCTGGCCAAGTTGCTCGCCGACAACGCCGACTCGAACCTCACCCCGAAGCAGGTGGAGTTCGCCGAGACGATCCACGGCGCGGGCTCGGACCTGCTCCAGCTCATCAACGACATCCTCGACCTGTCGAAGGTCGAGGCCGGCAAGATGGACGTCTCCCCGACGCGCATCGCCCTGGTGCAACTCGTCGACTACGTAGAGGCCACGTTCCGCCCGCTGACCGCGGAGAAGGGGCTCGATTTCTCCGTACGCGTCTCCCCGGAGCTGCCCGCGACGCTGCACACGGACGAGCAGCGCCTCCTCCAGGTGCTGCGCAACCTCCTGTCGAACGCGGTGAAGTTCACCGACTCCGGAGCGGTCGAGCTGGTGATCCGGCACGCCAACAACGACGTGCCCAACGCGATCCGCGAGCAGCTCCTGGAAGCGGGCTCGCTGCGGGACGCGGGCGCCGACCTGATCGCCTTCTCGGTCACCGATACCGGCATCGGCATCGCGGCCAGCAAGATGCGGGTCATCTTCGAGGCGTTCAAGCAGGCCGACGGGACGACCAGCCGGAAGTACGGCGGCACCGGCCTCGGCCTGTCGATCAGCCGGGAGATCGCACGGCTGCTCGGCGGCGAGATCTACGCCCAGAGCGAGCCGGGCCGCGGCTCGACCTTCACGCTCTATTTGCCCCTGCACCCGAGCGAACTGCCTCCCCAGGGCTACGCGCAGCTCGCGCCCCCGCGCGCCACGGCGGAGCTGCCCGCCGCGGAGGGCGGTCCGACGGGCCCCGAGGCCCCTACGCAGCTCGCCGGCGCGGCGGCGCAGGAGCCGCAGACGGGCCCGGCGGCGCTCCTGCGGCGCCGTCGGCGCGCGGCGGCCGCGGCGTCCGGGATGTCCGTGGCGGAACAGCCGCCCGCGCAGCCGGTGGCCGGCGGCCAGGACCAGAGGCCGCAGGAGCAGTGGCCCGCGGGACAGGAGGCGTCGGCCGCGCGGCCGGGCTTCCACTTCGAGGGCGAGAAGGTGCTGATCGTCGACGACGACATCCGCAACGTCTTCGCGCTCACCAGCGTCCTGGAACAGCACGGCCTGTCGGTGCTGTACGCGGAGAACGGCCGCGAGGGCATCGAAGTGCTGGAGCAGCACGACGACGTGACGGTCGTTCTGATGGACATCATGATGCCGGAGATGGACGGGTACGCGACGACGACGGCGATCCGCAGGATGCCGCAGTTCGCGGGGCTCCCGATCATCGCGCTCACAGCGAAGGCGATGAAGGGCGACCGGGAGAAGGCGATCGACTCCGGAGCTTCCGACTACGTCACGAAGCCGGTCGATCCGGATCATCTGCTGTCGGTGATGGAGCAGTGGATGCGCGGTCAATGACCGAGAACCGGCTTCGTCACACGGAGTTGCTGACAGAGTGTGGCCGGAGTCGTGTAGAACCGCGGTATTCGGGGAACCTTCTGGTCTCCCACCGCGTTTCTGCTACGTGCACAGTGACATCGCGGTGACAGGGTGTGGCGACGGGCGGGGTGCGGCTACCATGACCGGCACAAGGACGGGCGGCGCAAGGGAGTCGTCCTCTGGGGCGGCGCCCGGTGTTTCGCCGGGGCGAGGAGGGCGGGCCATGGTGCAGAAGGCCAAGATCCTCCTGGTCGATGACCGGCCGGAGAATCTGCTGGCGCTGGAGGCCATCCTCTCTGCGCTCGATCAGACACTGGTGCGGGCATCGTCCGGGGAGGAAGCGCTCAAAGCACTACTCACGGACGACTTCGCGGTCATTCTGCTGGACGTGCAGATGCCAGGAATGGACGGTTTCGAAACCGCCGCGCACATCAAGCGGCGGGAGCGGACCCGGGACATCCCGATCATCTTCCTCACCGCCATCAACCACGGACCGCATCACACCTTCCGTGGCTATGCGGCGGGAGCGGTGGACTACATCTCCAAGCCGTTCGACCCGTGGGTGCTGCGCGCGAAGGTCTCGGTGTTCGTCGAGCTGTACATGAAGAACTGCCAACTGCGGGAGCAGGCGGCGCTGCTGCGTCTCCAGCTGGAAGGCGGCGGCAAGGCCTCGGCGGGCGACGCCAAGGAGCCGGCGGGGCTGCTCGCCGAGCTGTCGGCGCGGCTCGCGGCCGTCGAGGAACAGGCCGAGGCGCTCTCCAAACAGCTGGACGACGAGTCGGCGGACGCGGCCGCGGTCGCCACCGCCGCCCATCTCGAACGCAAACTGACCGGCCTGCGCCGGGCTCTTGACGCCCTGGAACCAGGTACCGGCAGCGGCGCCCCCTCGGTCCCCTCGCAGAACTGACGCGGCGCGTCGCCACGCGGACCCGGTGAGCCCCCGTCAGTTCACCGCGTCCTCAAGGGCGACACGAACGGGTGACGGTGGGGGTCCCCCTGTTCGAGCGAAGTCGAGAACTCGGGGGAGGGCACACGTGTCCACAGTGGTCGACAACGGTAACCTCACACCCATGGCCTCACGTCAGCCCGCAGCCAAGAAGACGCCCGCGAAGAAGGCGGCCGCGCCGACGAAGGCTCCGGTGAAGAAGGCCGCAGGCAGGCCGCCCGCGAAGAAGACCGCGGCAAGGAAGGCGCCCGCGAAGAAGGCCCCGGCCAAGAAGGCGGTGGCGAAGAAGCCCGCTCCCAAGCCGGCCCCGAGCCCCACCAGCGGGCTGTACCGCCTGGTACGCGCGGTCTGGCTGGGCATCGCACACACGGTCGGCGCGCTGTTCCGCGGCATAGGGCGCGGCGCGAAGGGCCTCGACCCGGCGCACCGCAAGGACGGCCTCGCGCTGCTGCTGCTCGGCGTCGCCCTGATCGTCGCGGCGGGTACCTGGTCGAATCTGCGGGGCCCGGTCGGCGATCTCGTCGAGATCCTGGTGACCGGCGCGTTCGGCCGCCTCGACCTGCTGGTTCCTCTGCTGGTCGGCGCCATCGCCGTACGCCTCATCCGGCACCCGGAGCAGCCCGAGGCGAACGGCCGGATCGTGATCGGCCTCTCCGCCCTGGTCGTCGGAGTCCTCGGGCAGGTCCACGTGGCGTGCGGCTCGCCCGCCCGCAGCGACGGCATGCAGGCGATAAGGGACGCCGGTGGCCTGATCGGCTGGGGCGCCTCCACACCGCTGATCTTCACCATGGGCGAGATCCTCGCGGTGCCGCTGCTGGTGCTGCTCACCGTCTTCGGGCTGCTCGTCGTCACGGCGACGCCCGTCAACGCCATCCCGCAGCGCCTGCGGCTGCTCGGCACCAAGCTGGGCGTGATCCAGCCGTATCCCGAGGCCGACGATTTCTCCGACGACGACGAGCGCTACGACGAGCAGTGGCGCGAGGCCCTCCCTGCGCGCTCCTCGCGGCGGCGCACCGCCGCCCCCGACGCGTACGCGCCCGACCAGATTGAGGAAGAGGCTCTCTCAAAGCGCCGCAGGCCGCGCGGGACTCCCGTACAGCCGGAGCTCGGCCGGCCCATGGACGCCGTGGACGTGGCGGCCGCCGCGGCCGCCGACCTGGACGGCGCCGTCCTGCACGGCATGCCGCCCTCGCCGCTGGTCGCCGATCTGACGCAGGGCGTCTCGGGGGAGCGGGAGGAGAGTGAGGAGCGTGAGGAGCGCGCGCGTACGGCTCCTGTACCGCCCGCGCGCGCCACGGACGCCCCCGTGCCCGGCAAGCTCAAGAAGAAGCCGCAGGCGGCCACCGAGGGCGTCGTGCCGGACCTCACCAAGTCCGCGCCCGACACCCCGCGCGAACTGCCGGCGCGCGCCGAGCAGCTTCAGCTCGCCGGCGACATCACGTACGCGCTGCCCTCCCTCGACCTCCTGGAGCGCGGCGGCCCCGGCAAGACGCGCAGCGCGGCCAACGACGCGGTCGTGGCCTCCCTGACGAACGTGTTCACGGAATTCAAGGTCGACGCGGTCGTCACCGGCTTCACGCGCGGCCCGACCGTCACGCGCTACGAGATCGAGCTCGGCCCCGCCGTGAAGGTCGAGAAGATCACGGCGCTGGCCAAGAACATCGCGTACGCGGTCGCCTCCCCGGACGTGCGGATCATCTCGCCGATCCCCGGCAAGTCCGCGGTCGGCATCGAGATCCCGAACACCGACCGCGAGATGGTCAACGTCGGCGACGTGCTGCGCCTCGCGGACGCGGCCGAGGACGACCACCCGATGCTGGTCGCGCTCGGCAAGGACGTCGAGGGCGGCTACGTCATGGCCAACATGGCGAAGATGCCGCACATCCTGGTCGCCGGAGCCACCGGCTCCGGTAAGTCGTCCTGCATCAACTGTCTGATCACCTCGATCATGATGCGGGCGACCCCGGAGGACGTACGGATGGTCCTCGTCGACCCCAAGCGCGTCGAGCTCACCGCGTACGAGGGCATTCCGCACCTGATCACGCCGATCATCACCAACCCCAAGCGGGCCGCCGAGGCGCTCCAGTGGGTCGTACGCGAGATGGATCTGCGCTACGACGACCTGGCCGCGTTCGGCTACCGGCACATCGACGACTTCAACCAGGCCGTGCGTGAGGGCAAGCTCAAGACGCCCGAGGGCAGTGAGCGGGAGCTTCAGGCCTATCCGTACCTACTGGTGATCGTCGACGAGCTCGCCGACCTGATGATGGTCGCGCCCCGCGACGTCGAGGACTCGATCGTGCGCATCACGCAGCTCGCGCGCGCCGCCGGCATCCATCTGGTGCTCGCCACCCAGCGGCCTTCCGTGGACGTCGTGACCGGCCTGATCAAGGCGAACGTCCCCTCGCGGCTCGCCTTCGCGACCTCCTCGCTCGCGGACAGCCGCGTCATTCTCGACCAGCCGGGCGCGGAGAAGCTCATCGGAAAGGGTGACGGCCTCTTCCTGCCGATGGGGGCGAACAAGCCCACCCGAATGCAGGGCGCCTTCGTCACCGAGGACGAGATCCACGCGGTGGTCCAGCACTGCAAGGACCAGATGGCCCCCGTCTTCCGCGAGGACGTGACCGTCGGCACCAAGCAGAAGAAGGAGATCGACGAGGACATCGGCGACGACCTCGACCTGCTGTGTCAGGCCGCTGAGCTGGTCGTATCCACTCAATTCGGGTCCACGTCGATGCTCCAGCGCAAGCTACGCGTCGGCTTCGCCAAGGCCGGACGGCTGATGGACCTCATGGAGTCGCGCTCCATCGTGGGCCCCAGCGAGGGCTCCAAGGCGCGTGACGTCGTGGTGAAGCCCGATGAGCTGGACGGAGTGCTCGCCGTGATCCGCGGGGAGGCTCAGCCCTGAGGAATCCGGGAGGCAACCGTTTCCCTTCCGCGTACGTCAAGTTGAGGGAGAGGGCGGAGTGATGTCGGGACGGCACGATGTGCCGCCATCAGGATGTCCGTCCCTTCCGATGGCGTACAAAGTCCGTCCCTCCGGTTGCCCCACCCTTTCAGGACCCCCCTAAACTGAACCTCCGGCAGGTGGCTACACGCTCGAAAGGCGCCCCCGTGTCCATCGGCAACTCCCCTGAAGACGACCGACCTTCAGACGACCGCCTCGACCGACTCCCCGGCCCGGCCGACGACAGCCCGGCGGACGACCGCCAGGCCGAAGACGCCCCGGCCGACGACCGGCCCTCGATCGGCCACGCGCTGCGGCAGGCCCGCGTCGACGCGGGCCTGACCGTGGACGAGATCAGCACGTCCACTCGGGTGCGCATCCCCATCGTGCACGCCATCGAGCAGGACGACTTCTCCCGCTGTGGCGGCGACGTCTACGCCCGCGGCCACATCAGAACGCTGGCGCGTGCCGTCCACCTCGATCCGGCGCCGCTCCTCGCGCAGTACGACGCAGCGCACGGCGGCCGCCCGCCCGTGCCCACCTCGGCGGCGCCCCTCTTCGAGGCCGAGCGCATCCGCTCCGATCCGCGCCGGCCGAACTGGACCGCCGCCATGGTCGCCGCGATCGTCGCGGTGATCGGCTTCGTCGGTTTCACCGCGTTCAACGGCGGTGACGACAGCAGTGGGTCGAAGTCGGTCGCCGAGGGCTCCTTGCCCGCCCCCACCAAGCCCGCGGACAAGCCCAAGCCCAACAAGCCCGCCGACCCCAAGCCCGACCCGTCGGACAGCGCCATCGCGGGCGTGCCCCGCGACAAGGTCACGGTCAAGGTCGACGCCGCTGACGGCCGCAGCTGGATCTCGGCCAAGGACCACAGCGGCCGCACCCTCTTCGACGGGGTCCTGGAGCAGGGCCAGGCCAAGACGTTCCAGGACAAGCAGAAGATCGACCTCATCCTCGGTGACGCGGGCGCGATCAACCTGTACGTGAACGGCAAGCCGGTCGAGAACGAATTCGAACCCGGCCAGGTCGAGCGTCTCTCCTACACGAAGGGTGACCCGGAGGTCGGCTGACCGGCCCCCTTTGGGCCACTGACCAGCAAAGCGGCGCGGGCCGCGGTGACGTCCAGGTGACGTCCCGGCGGCCGCGTACCGACCGCCGGGTAACCCTGGCGGCGGGGGCCGAGGCGTGGACGAAGTAGTCTTGAGACCATGCCCGAACGCCGCACCGTCGCCCTTGTCACTCTTGGCTGCGCCCGTAACGAGGTGGACTCGGAGGAGCTCGCAGGCCGCTTGGAGGCGGATGGCTGGCAGCTCGTCGAGGACGCCGAGGACGCGGACGTCGCCGTCGTCAACACCTGCGGCTTCGTCGAAGCCGCCAAGAAGGACTCCGTCGACGCCCTGCTCGAAGCCAACGATCTCAAGGGTCATGGCAGGACCCAGGCCGTCGTCGCGGTCGGCTGCATGGCCGAGCGGTACGGCAAAGAGCTCGCCGACGCGCTCCCCGAGGCCGACGGCGTGCTCGGCTTCGACGACTACTCCGACATCTCCGGCCGTCTCCAGACCATCCTGAGCGGCGGCAGTGTCGAGGCGCACACCCCGCGTGACCGGCGCAAGCTCCTGCCGATCAGCCCGGCGGAGCGACAGGACGCAGGGGCCGGGGTCGCCCTGCCCGGGCACGCCCCGGTGGAGGCCCCCAAGGACCTGCCCGAGGGCGTCGCGCCCGCGTCGGGGCCGAGGGCCCCGCTGCGCCGCCGCCTCGGCAGCAGCCCCGTCGCCTCGGTGAAGCTGGCCTCCGGCTGCGACCGGCGCTGCTCGTTCTGCGCCATCCCGTCCTTCCGCGGCTCCTTCATCTCGCGCCGGCCCTCCGACGTCCTCGGTGAGACCCGCTGGCTCGCCGAGCAGGGCGTCAAGGAGGTCATGCTCGTCTCCGAGAACAACACCTCCTACGGCAAGGACCTCGGCGACATCCGGCTCCTGGAGACCCTCCTGCCCGAGCTGGCCGCCGTCGACGGGATCGAGCGCGTGCGCGTCAGCTACCTCCAGCCCGCCGAGATGCGCCCCGGACTCATCGACGTACTCACCTCGACGGAGAAGGTCGCACCCTACTTCGACCTGTCCTTCCAGCACTCCGCGCCCGGCGTGCTGCGCGCGATGCGGCGCTTCGGCGACACCGACCGCTTCCTGGAGCTCCTGGAAACCATTCGGGCCAAGGCGCCGCAGGCCGGTGTCCGCTCGAACTTCATCGTCGGCTTCCCCGGCGAGACCGAGGGCGACCTCGCGGAGCTCGAGCGGTTCCTGAACGGCGCGCGCCTGGACGCCATCGGCGTCTTCGGGTACTCCGACGAGGAGGGCACCGAAGCGGCGACGTACGACGGGAAGCTCGACCAGGACGTCGTCGACGAGCGGCTCGCGCACATCGCGCGGCTCGCCGAGGACCTCACCTCGCAGCGTGCCGAGGAGCGGCTCGGCGAGAGCGTCCAGGTCCTCGTCGAGTCCCTCGACGAGGAGGAAGGGCCGCTGGGCCGGGCCGAGCACCAGGCTCCGGAGACGGACGGCCAGATCCGTCTGACGGGCCCGGGCGCCTCCGAGGGCCTCCAGGTCGGCCGTATGGTCATGGCAAAGGTCGTCGGCACGGAGGGCGTGGACTTGGTGGCTGAATGTCCAGAGGAGGCCGGCAGATGACCGGAGTCCCGGCATCCGCGTCAGGCGGCTCCGGCGCGCACGGCGCTCCGGGCGCCAAGCCGGTGCGTGGCGGGAAGCTGGGCGCTGTGGCCGTCGATCAGGCCAGCCTGTGGAATGTGGCCAACCTGTTGACCATGCTCCGGCTGCTGCTCGTGCCGGGCTTCGTGATGCTGCTTCTCGGCAACGGCGGATATGACCCGGCCTGGCGCTCCTTCGCCTGGGCCGCCTTCGCCGTCGCCATGATCACCGACCTCTTCGACGGGCATCTGGCACGCACATACAACCTGGTCACAGACTTCGGGAAGATCGCCGACCCCATCGCCGACAAGGCGATCATGGGGGCCGCGCTGATCTGTCTGTCGTGGCTCGGGGACTTGCCCTGGTGGGTCACCGGGGTGATTCTCGGACGTGAGCTCGGCATCACCCTGCTGCGGTTCTGGGTGATCCGCTATGGAGTCATTCCGGCCAGTCGCGGCGGCAAGATGAAGACGCTCGCGCAGGGCACGGCGGTCGGCATGTACGTTCTCGCCCTGACGGGGCCGCTCGCGACACTGCGGTTCTGGGTGATGGCGGTCGCCGTCGTACTGACGGTGGTGACCGCGCTCGACTATGTGAAGCAGGCCGTGGTGCTGCGCAAGCAGGGCAGGGCCGAGGAGCGTACGGCGGCAACGGAGTCCGCCCGGGAGGCAGCGAAGTGACATCCCCCGGACTCTCGGCTGTCGCGATGTCGGCGAGCAGGCTGCTGCGGCTCTTGGCCGCGCGCGGCGAGACGCTGGCCGTCGCCGAGTCGCTGACGGGGGGCCTGGTGGCCGCGGAGATCACGGCGGCGCCGGGCGCCTCGGTGGTCTTCCGGGGGTCCGTCACGGCGTATGCCACTGACCTGAAGCGGGACGTGCTCGGCGTCGAGGGCACTCTGCTGGACGAACGCGGAGCCGTGGATCCCGAGGTTGCCCGGCAGATGGCGGTCGGGGTGCGCAAGGCGCTCGGCGCCGACTGGGGTATCGCGACGACCGGTGTCGCGGGGCCCGACTCCCAGGACGGCAAGCCCGTCGGCACCGTCTTCGTGGCCGTCGCGGGGCCCGGCCTGGACGGTATGCGGGGTTACGCCGGTGGCGGAGCCGAGGGGAAAGTCGCCGCCCTGCGGTTGAACGGAGACCGTTCGGAAATCCGTATGGAGAGTGTACGGAGCGTGCTGACGCTGCTGCTGGAGCAGCTCGCGGACGAACCTGCCGGGAACGGGCGGGCACAGGATACGGAACAGAACGGGGGGAATTGATGTTTGCAGCCCTGAGTGAACACGACATCGCTCCCCGCACGGCCGCCGCACGAGGCGGTACGGTGGGGCGTGAAGGATGCGGCTACGCGGTCCGAGGAGGGAGCCACCGATGATTCTGCTCCGTCGCCTGCTGGGTGACGTGCTGCGTCGGCAGCGCCAGCGCCAGGGCCGTACTCTGCGCGAAGTCTCCTCGTCCGCCCGAGTCTCGCTCGGCTATCTCTCCGAGGTGGAGCGGGGGCAGAAGGAGGCTTCCTCCGAGCTGCTTTCCGCGATCTGCGACGCGCTTGACGTACGGATGTCCGAGCTGATGCGTGAAGTGAGCGACGAACTGTCGCTCGCGGAGCTGGCTGAGTCTGCAGCAGTCACGGAACCGGTGCGCGCGCCGGTTCGCCCGATGCTCAATTCTGTCTCCGTGGCCGGTGTGCCACCGGAACGGGTGACGATCAAGGCGCCGGCCGAGGCGGTGGACGTCGTCGCGGCGTGATGACGCCGTTGTGTGACGTGTGCTGACCGTTGACGTGCTTCCTGGCTGAGCGCTCATGCGTGTGAAGGTCCCGACCGGGTACCCGGTCGGGACCTTCTGCGTTCCCCGAAGGGACGGACGTCCCGTGTAGAAGCACCGGGACGGGACAGAAGACCACTTAGGCGGGTTGACGCCCGTTAACCGGCTTGAAGCCCACTAATCGGGTTGAAGCGCATTAATCGGGCTGAAGCCCGGAAGTGGTTTGAAAGCCTCTAATCAGCCATATCAGCCCACTTGTGCCATGGTTGATGAGGGTTTCACTCGTTCGTCGATGAGTTGGAGGAGACAGATGTACGTCGCCAAGAGCCCGCTGTCCGACGCGGATCAGAAGACGGTCTCGGAGGCGCTGCAGGGCGCGCTGGTGGACCTGGTCGACCTGTCGCTGGTGGCCAAGCAGGTCCACTGGAATGTCATCGGGCCGCGTTTCCGCTCCGTACATCTGCAGCTGGACGAGGTCGTCGACACCGCAAGGCAGCACTCCGACACGGTGGCGGAGCGTGCCTCCACGCTCGGTGTCTCGCCCGACGGGCGTGCGGCGACCGTGGCGCAGAGCAGCGGCATCGGCAAGACCCCCGAGGGCTGGATCAAGGACGCGGACGCGATCGGGGTGCTCGTGGACGCGCTGGGCGCGGTGATCACGCGCTTCCGTGAGCGGATCGACGCGACCGGTGAGGCCGATCCGGTCAGCCAGGACATCTTCATCGGCATCACGGCCGATCTCGAGAAGCATCACTGGATGTTCCAGGCCGAGAACGGCTGAGAAGGGCTGGGAAGGCCTGGCGGAGTACGGGGTGGTGTGGCGGCCGCCGGTGGTGTGGCGTAGGGGCCGTAGTGCTTCCCGCGCCGTCGGCGCGCCCTCGGATGCGCCCTCCCGCGGGGTGAACCGGGGGGCCTAGCGTCGATCTCGCGTGGCGGGAGGTGAGAGCCGTGGCGGCCGTGCGCGGAATAGTCGTGACGTGGCGGGTGGTGCGGTGGGCGCCTCTCGTCGCGGTCGGCGTGGTGTGGTGGTGGGGAGTACTGCGGCTCGCCCTCGCGCCCGACGCGGGGGCGCTGGAGGGGGCCGTCGCGGCTGGGGGGTGGGGGTTGAGTCTGCTTCCTGTGCACTGTGTGCCGAAGGGGCGGGCGGAGGGGCGGGTGACGGGTGCGGGAGCTTCGGGGGTGCGGGCGCGGTCGGCTTCGCGGCGTGCGGGGGCGGCTTTGAAGCGTGCGGGGGTGGCTTCACGGCGTGCGGGGCGCAGTGCCTGGCGGGAGCAGGGCGCCGGGGTGCGGTGGCGTGCTACCAAGGCATGGCGACGCCGCCGTTCGGGCGGAGGATCTGGCCTGTCGTGAAGGACGAGGCGTCGGCCGCGAGGTGCAGCACGGCGTGCGCGATGTCGTCCGGTTCGCCGACGCGGCCCAGGGGTGCCATGCGCGTCATGACCTCTTCCGTATGCGCCTGGGCCTGGCTGTCGTGGCGCTCGGTCATCGGAGTGCGGATCCAGCCCGGCGCCACGGCGTTGACCCGGATGGCGTGCGGGCCGACCTCCGTCGCCAAGGTCTTCGTGAGCTGTACGACAGCTGCCTTCGACGCCCCGTAGCAGAGGAGGCCGGGGCCGCCGGTGTCCACGGCTCCCGAGGCCATGGTGATGATGCTGCCGCCCGTACCCGCCTCGATCATGGCTCGGGCCGCGGCCTGGCACGCGTACAGGACGCCCTTGAAGTTGATGTCCAGGACCCGGTCGAGGTCCTTCTCGCGGGTCTCCAGGACCGGGCCGCTGTGCATGATTCCGGCGATGGCCGCCATGATGTCGAGTCGGCCGGTGCCGGTGCCGGTGCCGGTGCCTGTGTCTGTGCCTGAGCCTGTGCCGGTGGTGGCCGCGGCCGCGGCTTGCGCCACGGCTCGGTCGATCTGCTCTTTGTCGGCGACGTCGAGTTCGTAGGCGTGGGCCTCGCCGCCGGCCGCCTTGATGAGTGCCGCGGTCTCGTGGAGTTTCCGGGCGTCGCGGTCGGCGCAGTGGACGGTGGCGCCCGCCTCGGCCAGGAGCAGAGCCGAGGCGCGGCCGATGCCGCTCGCGGCGCCGGTGACGAATGCGGTGCGCCCGGTGAGGTCATACGCCTTGACGGCCATGACGGGACGGTACGGCGGAGCTGACGGGGCGTCAACTAGGTGGGTGCGGCGGCCTGGGTCTGGGCCGGGGCGTGTGTGTCGGGGGAGGGGTACGTCAGGGGGTCGGGCCCCGCTGGCAAGTAGGGCACCAGTAGGTGGGGCGACTGCGGGAGCCGTCGCCCTGCTCCGCCACGCGGATCGAGGTGCCGCAGCGCAGGCAGGGGCGGGGCGCGCGGCCGTACACGTACAGGCGCTGACCGGTGCGGGGGCGGCCGGTGGTGGTGCGGGAAGGGCGGTCGCGGTTGGCTTCCAGGAGCTTCTTCGCGAGGCCGGGCAGGCGGGCGGCCGTCTCCTCGGGGAGTTCACCTACGGGGAGCCAGGGGGTGGTGCCCAGGAGGAAGCAGAGTTCGCTCTTGTAGATGTTGCCGATGCCCGCGAGGTTGCGCTGGTCCAGCAGGGCCTCGCCGAGGGCGCGGTCGGGCGTCGCGAGGACGTTCTCCAGCGCACGCTCAGGGTCCCAGTCGGGGCCGAGGAGGTCGGGGCCCAGGTGGCCCACGGCCTTGTCCTCGTCGGCGGTACGGAGCAGGTCGAGGACGGGCAGGCGGTAGCCGACGGCGATGCGCTCCGCGGTGCCGAGGATCGCCCGGATCTGGTGCCCCGGGCCGCCGCGCCAGGGCTCCCCGGGGGCGTAGATGCGCCAGATGCCGTCCATGCGCAGGTGCGAGTGCAGGGTGAGCCCGCCCTCGATCCGGGTGAGGAGGTGCTTGCCGCGTGCGGTCACGTCCAGGACGGTGCGTCCGGTGAGGTCGACCGTCGCGAGCTTGGGGACGCGGAGGTCGGAGCGCGTGAGGGCGTGCCCGGCGAGGGCGGTGTGCAGACGCCGGGCTGCCTGGTGGACGGTGTCGCCTTCGGGCATGGGTCCAGGGTGGCATGGAGGGGCGGGGTGGGGGTTGGGGCGGGTTCGGGGGCGCAGCCCTGCGCTGAGTCCCCGGCTAGGTCGGGCTTGAGGGCGCAGCCCTGCGCTGAGTCTGCGCGGGACCTGCGGCTGGCCGTGAGGCATGGCCTGGCTGGCCGGTGGTGGAGGTCGAGGCTATGCGCGCAGTCGCAGGCCCCGGGGGGTGGCGTGGAAGCCGGCTCCTTCCAGGAGAGGGGCGAAAGGGGAGGTCAGGGCCGCGGCGCCGTTGACCCGCTCCACCGTGACCGTGCCGAGCGAGCCGGCTCGGGCGGCTGAGGCCAGGGCTTCGGCGGCGGCGTGCAGGCGGGGGTCCTCGGTGACCGGGTCCTCCGGGGTCGCGGGCCAGGCCAGGAGCGTCTTGCCGCCGCGCTCCATATAGAGCGTCAGTTCGCCGTCGACCAGAACCACCAGGGAGCCCGCCTTGCGGCCGGGCTTGTGGCTCGCGCCGGTCGGTGGCTCGGGCCAGGACAGGGCGGCGCCGTACGCGTTGGCGGGGTCGGCGGCGGCGAGGACGACGGCGGCCTGGGCGTCGGAGGGCCGGGTGCTGTCCGTACGCTCCCGGGTGTTCGCCGTGGCGCGCAGGCGGTCCACCGCGCCGTCCATCGCGAACTGGGCCGCGCCGAGCCCCTCCACGACGTAACCCCGCCGGGCCTGACCGCTGTCCTCGAAGGCGGACAGGACCCGGTACGTCGCCGAGAAGCCGCCTTCCACGCCTTCCGCGGCCACCGCGCCGCGAGTGACCACGCCGTGCCGGTCCAGGAGGGTGCGGGCCAGGGCGTGGGCGCGCAGCGTCGGGTCGGGCTCACGCTCCGGGAGCAGCGACCATCGGCCCGCGACCGTCGGGGGGCCGGTGCGGGAGACGGTGCGCGTGGCGGTGCGGGCGGCGGCGGTCAAGGAGCCGTAGCGCCCGCGCGGGATGCCTCGCTTGGCGCGGTGGGCCGTGGAGCCCGCGGTGCGCCCGGAGCCGAGGAGCGAACGCATCGGGGCGAGCGTGTCGTTCGTGAGCCGTCCTGACCAGGCCAGCTCCCAGATCGCGTCGGCCAGCTGCGGATCGGAGGCCTCCGGGTGCGTGGTCGCGCGGACCTGGTCGGCGATCTGGCGGAAGAACAGGCCGTACCCCCCGGAGAGGGTGTCCAGCACGGATTGGTGCAGGGCCGTGAGCTCCAAGGGGTGAGCCGGCGGCAGGAGCAGGGGCGCCGTGTCGGCCAGGTAGAGGGAGACCCAGCCGTCCTTTCCCGGCAGGGATCCGGCGCCCGCCCAGACCACCTCGCCGGCCGCGGTGAGTTCGTCGAGCATGGCGGGGGTGTAGCCGGAGACGCGCGAGGGCAGGACGAGCTTTTCGAGGGCGGAGGCCGGGACGGTCGCCCCCTGCAACTGCTCGACGGCGCGCACCAGCCCGTCGATGCCGCGCAGCCCATGGCCGCTCAGGTGCTGCCACTGGGGCAGGAACTGGGCGAGCGCCGACGGAGGCACCGGCTCCAGCTCATGCCGCAGGGCCGCCAGGGAGCGGCGGCGCAGACGGCGCAGGACCGTGGCGTCGCACCACTCCTGGCCGATGCCCGCGGGGTGGAACTCTCCTTGTACGACACGGCCGTTCGCCGCGAGGCGTTGCAGCGCGCCCTCCGTGACCGCGGTCCCGAGGCCGAAGCGGGCGGCGGCGGTGGCGGAGGTGAACGGGCCGTGCGTGCGGGCGAAGCGGGCCAGGAGGTCGCCGAGGGGGTCCTTGACCGGCTCGGTGAACGCTTCGGGGACCCCCACGGGCAGGGCCGTGCCGAGGGCGTCCCGCAGGCGGCCCGCGTCCTCGATCGCCGCCCAGTGGTCAGCCCCGGCGATGCGGACCCGGATGGCGCGGCGGGCGGAGCCCAGCTCGGCCGCCCACTCGGCCTCGGCGCCGCGCTCGGCCAGCTCGGCATCGGTGAGCGGTCCGAGCAGCCGCAGCAGGTCGGCGACGCCTTCGGAGTCCTTGATCCGCCGGTCCTCCGTGCGCCACTGGAGCTCCTGCTCCAGCTCGGCGAGGACATCCGCGTCGAGCAGCTCGCGCAGCTCCGCCTGGCCGAGCAGCTCCGCGAGCAGGTGGGAGTCCAGGGAGAGGGCCGCCGCGCGCCGCTCGGCCAGGGGGGAGTCGCCCTCGTACAGGAACTGCGCCACGTATCCGAACAGGAGGGAGCGGGCGAAGGGGGAGGGCTCGGGAGTGGTGACCTCGACGAGGCGGACGCTGCGGGACTCGATGTCGCCCATCAGTTCCGTGAGGCCCGGTACGTCGAAGACGTCCTGGAGGCACTCCCTGACGGCCTCCAGGACGATCGGGAACGACCCGTACTCGCTCGCCACTTCGAGCAGTTGGGCGGCGCGCTGGCGCTGCTGCCACAGAGGGGTGCGCTTGCCGGGGCTGCGGCGCGGCAACAGCAGGGCGCGGGCGGCGCACTCCCGGAAGCGGGAGGCGAACAGGGCCGAGCCGCCCACCTGGTCGGTGACGATCTGGTTGACCTCGCCCTTGTCGAAGACGACGTCACCGGCGCCTACGGGAGCCTTCTCCGCGTCGTACTCCACAGGGGGCCCGGTCGGGTCCTGGTCGAGGAGGTCCAGGCCCATCAGGTCGGCGTCCGGCAGGCGCAGCACGATGCCGTCGTCGGCGTGCATGACCTGGGCGTCCATGCCGTACCGCTCGGTCAGGCGGGCGCCCAGGGCGAGGGCCCACGGGGCATGTACCTGGGCGCCGAAGGGGGAGTGCACGACGACCCGCCAGTCGCCCAGCTCGTCACGGAACCGCTCGACCACGATCGTGCGGTCGTCCGGGATGTGCCCGCACGCCTCGCGCTGTTCCGCGAGGTACGACAGGACGTTGTCGGCGGCCCAGGAGTCGAGCCCCGCGGCGAGCAGCCGCACGCGCGCGTCCTCCCGCGAGAGCGCGCCGACCTCCCTGAGGAACGCGCCGAGCGCACGGCCCAGTTCGAGCGGGCGGCCCAGCTGGTCGCCCTTCCAGAAGGGCAGCCGGCCAGGGACACCGGGAGCGGGGGAGACGAGGACGCGGTCTCGGGTGATGTCCTCGATGCGCCAGGAGCTGGTGCCGAGCGTGAAGACGTCACCGATCCGGGACTCGTACACCATCTCCTCGTCGAGCTCTCCGACGCGGCCGCCGCCCTTCTTGGGGTCGGCGCCCGCGAGGAAGACCCCGAAGAGGCCGCGGTCGGGGATCGTGCCTCCGGAGGTGACCGCGAGGCGCTGCGCGCCGGGCCGCCCCGTGACCGTGCCCGCCACGCGGTCCCAGACCACGCGGGGCCGCAGCTCCGCGAAGGCGTCGGAGGGGTAGCGACCCGCGAGCATGTCGAGCACGGCCGTGAAGGCGGACTCCGGGAGCGAGGCGAAGGAGGCGGCCCGGCGGACCACCGTCAGGAGGTCGTCGACCTGCCAGGTGTCGAGCGCGACCATCGCCACCAGCTGCTGCGCAAGCACGTCCAGAGGATTGGCCGGGACGCGCAGTGACTCGATGGAACCCGTGCGCATCCGCTCCGTGACGACGGCGGCCTGGACCAGGTCGCCGCGGTACTTGGGGAAGACGACCCCGGTGGAGACAGCGCCCACCTGGTGGCCCGCGCGGCCCACGCGCTGGAGCCCGGAGGCGACGGACGGCGGCGACTCGACCTGCACGACCAGGTCGACCGCGCCCATGTCGATGCCCAGCTCCAGGCTGGACGTGGCGACGACGGCCGGCAGCCTGCCCGCCTTCAGGTCCTCCTCCACCTGGGCGCGCTGCTCCTTGGAGACCGAGCCATGATGGGCGCGCGCCAAGACCGGCGGGGCGCCCTTGGCGGCTCCTGACTCGGCCATCAGCTCCGCCGGGGAGTGGTCCTCGGGGAGGGCCTCCCCGGTCGCCCGTTCGTAGGCGATTTCGTTGAGGCGGTTGCACAGGCGCTCGGCCAGGCGGCGGGAGTTGGCGAAGACGATCGTCGAGCGGTGCGCCTGGACGAGGTCGGTGATGCGCTCCTCGACGTGCGGCCAGATCGAGGGACGCTCCGCCGCCGGGCCCCCGCCGTCCCCGGAATCGGCGACCGGGGAGCCGCCCAACTCGCCGAGATCCTCGACCGGGACGACCACCGAAAGGTCGAACTCCTTGCCGGACGGCGGCTGGACGATCTCCACCTTCCGCTTCGGGGAGAGATAGCGCGCCACCTCGTCCACCGGCCGCACCGTCGCCGAGAGGCCGATGCGACGCGCGGGCTTCGGCAGCAGCTCGTCCAGCCGCTCCAGGGACAGGGCGAGATGGGCGCCGCGCTTGGTGCCCGCGACGGCGTGCACCTCGTCGAGGATCACCGTCTCGATGCCGGTGAGCGCCTCCCGTGTGGCCGAGGTGAGCATCAGGAAGAGCGACTCGGGGGTGGTGATCAGGATGTCCGGCGGGCGGGTCGCCAGGGCACGGCGCTCGGCGGCAGGGGTGTCACCCGAGCGGATGCCGACGCGCACCTCCGGCTCGGGCATGCCGAGGCGCACGGCCTCTTGGCGGATGCCGGTCAAGGGACTGCGCAGGTTGCGCTCCACGTCGACCGCGAGGGCTTTGAGCGGGGAGACGTACAGCACCCGGCAGCGCTTCTTCGGGTCCGCGGGCGGCGGGGTCGAGGCCAGCTGGTCCAGCGCGGCCAAGAACGCGGCCAGGGTCTTGCCGGATCCCGTGGGCGCCACGACCAGCACGTCGGACCCCTCGGCGATCGCCCGCCAAGCGCCGGTCTGGGCGGAGGTGGGCGCGGAGAAAGCCCCCGTGAACCAGCCGCGGGTCGCGGGGGAGAACGCGTCGAGGGCGCCGTGGGCACCGGACGTGGAGCTGACCATGACCCCATCGTGCACCCCGCCACTGACAACGGCGTCGACCTGCGGAAATGGGTGTCGCGCCGGGGGCGAGGAGAGGGGAGCGGAGACGAGGGGGTGACGGCCGCCGGTGCCGCCCGCCCTGCCGCGGCGCCGACCCGAGGGCGGCCGACGGCTCAGTCGATGGGCCGCCCGTACGCCCGCAGCGTGCGCAGCGCCTCGATCGTCACGATCGGACGCGACTCGAAGGCCGTACCCGGCGCCCACTGCCGCCAGCGGATCGGCCAGCCGCCGTCCTCCCGCTGTTCCCGCGCCAGGAAGTCGAGCGAGCGCTCCATCTCGGCGTCGGTGAACCACGCGCGCGCGAGCGACTCGGGGACCTTCGCGAAGTCGTGCGGGAAGTGGTGCTCGCCCGGCGCGTACCCCGGCGACACTGGATACGCGTCCAGGTCATCCGGGTCCAATGCGGCCAGGCGCTGCTCGCGCACGAGGCGGCCGAGGCGGTCGGCGGCGGCCTGCGCGCGCGAGCGGTCGGGCACGCCGTCCAGGAAGGCGACCGCCGCCTGGACTTCGTAGGGGTGCGACTTCTCCAGCGATTCGACGGCCGCCCAGCAGAAGTCCGTGGCCCGGAAGAGCCAGGCGTGCCACACGTCGTTCCGGTGCAGCAGGCCCACCACGGGTCCGGTGGCGAGCAGCTCGCTGGGCGGGTCGTCCACGATGGGCACGAACGGCGCCGAAGGGTAGCCGCGCTGGCTGGGATGGATCGCGGGGAGAGCGCCCTCAGGTGTCGAGACCGCCGTCAGATAGCGGCACACGCGCTCCACCCGCTGCCCGCCGCAGCGTCGGATCGAGTCCAGGACCCGCAGCGCGTGCCCGGTGTGCAGCGGCTGGCTCACGGGACCCCGCAGATCGGGTTCGAGCGCGTAGCCGTACCCGCCGTCCGCGGTGGCGTACGCGGCGAGGGCGGTCTCCACCGCGTCCGCGGCCTGGTCGCGGCCCGTGCCGACGGCCTTCGTGGGGAAGTGGTACGCGAACCGCCGCTGCTCCAGGACGCGCGCGGTGAGCCAGACGAAGTGCTCGGCGCGGGCTACCGGGGAGGGCGCCGCGCCGGGGGAGGGCACTGGGTCGGGGGATGCTCCGGTTTCGGCCATGTCCCGACCGTAGGGCGGAAAGCGGCCCCGGCAAGCCCCCTGAGCCCGGCTGCACTCTCAGGGGCGCGATACTGAAGGCATGCGGTTGACGGTTTTCTGGCAGCGGATGGCGGCTCACTTCGGAGCGGGGTACGCCGACTCGTTCGCGCGCGATCACGTGATGTCGGAACTGGGCGGCCGCACGGTCAATGAGGCGCTGGACGCGGGCTGGGACGCCAAGGACGTGTGGCGCGCGGTCTGCACGGCCATGGACGTACCGGCCGAAAAGCGCTGACTTCAGGGCGGTTGGTTCACGCCGAAGGGCACCACGCGCGCGTGGGCCGTCCCAAGATGCGGGGGCGGCGGCCGTTTGCAGGCGGCGTGGGCGAGACTGGGCCCGTGGCATCCACAGACGAGACCGCGCAGGTCACCCAGGACATCGCTCCGTTCGGCACGCCGCCACCCCCGCGGCCCCCCGCCGATGCCGAGGCGGGGAACGGCGCCCACATGCCGCGCTGGCTGCCACGCGCCATGGTGCTCGCTCTCGCGCTCATCGCCTGCTTCCAACTGGGCAGTTGGGCCTTCCACCAACTGACGGGGCTGCTGATCAATGTCCTGATCGCGTTCTTCCTGGCCCTCGCGGTCGAGCCGGCGGTGAGCTGGATGGCGGCGCGCGGGCTGCGCAGGGGCTTCGCCACGTTCATCGTCTTCATGGGCGTCATGATCGTGAGCGCGGGCTTCGTCACGCTGATGGGCTCGATGCTCGCCGGACAGATCGTGGACATGGTCGAGGACTTCCCCGACTACCTCGACAAGGTCATCAGCTGGATCAACCAGACGTTTCACACGGACCTCTCCCGCGTCGAGGTGCAGGACAGCCTGGTCCACTCCGACTGGCTCCAGAAGTACGTGCAGAACAGCGCCAGCGGCGTCCTGGACGTCTCCGCGCAGGTCCTCGGCGGCCTCTTCCAGCTCCTGACGATCCTGCTGTTCTCGTTCTACTTCGCGGCCGACGGACCGCGGCTGCGGCGCGCGCTGTGCTCGGTGCTGCCGCCCGCCAGGCAGGCCGAGGTGCTGCGCGCCTGGGAGATCGCGGTCGACAAGACCGGCGGTTATCTGTACTCGCGCGGGCTGATGGCGCTGATCTCAGGGATCGCCCACTACATCCTGCTCCAGACGCTCGATGTCCCCTACGCGCCCGTGCTCGCGGTGTGGGTGGGCCTGGTCTCCCAGTTCATCCCCACCATCGGCACATATCTGGCGGGCGCCCTGCCGATGCTGATCGCCTTCACGGTCGATCCCTGGTACGCGCTCTGGGTACTGATCTTCGTCGTGATCTACCAGCAGTTCGAGAACTACGTGCTGCAGCCGAAGCTCACCGCCAAGAGCGTGGACATCCACCCCGCGGTCGCCTTCGGGTCGGTCATCGCGGGGACGGCACTCCTAGGAGCGGTCGGTGCGCTTATCGCCATCCCCGCCGTCGCGACCCTTCAGGCCTTCCTCGGGGCGTACGTGAAGCGGTACGACGTCACCGACGACCCCCGGGTGCACGGTCACCGGCGCAGGGTCGGACCGACCCTCCTCGCGCGCGTGCGGCGCGCTTTGGGCGGGCCGAACGAACCGGGGGCGGCGGCGGAGTCCGAGACGAGGCCGAAGCCGGACGGGCGTCCGTAGCCTGCGGCGGCGTCGTGCGCGACCGACGTCCAGGGCACCTCAGCAGGACAGGAGGCCCCACACGTCCGCTCGCTACGCCAGCAACCGGACCTCGGCCTCGGGGAGCTTGGCCCACCAGTAATGGTGGCGGCTGTAGACCTTCGTCTCGCGGCCGGTGAGGAGCGCCAGCAGGGAGCGGGCCTCCGTGGCGAGTCCGTCCCAGGTCTCGGCGGACAGGGGGTGGAAGGCCGTGGCCTCGATGGCGCCGTCCACCTGCCGCCACACCCCGGCGACACGGCCGTCCACCAGCAGGGTGGGCAGCACGTCGCCGTTGTTGCGGATCACCAGGGGGCGGTAGGCCGGGGGTATCACCCGGCTGCGGTCGGCGTAGGCCAGCAGGACGCTGTCCCACATCGCCAGAAGACGGGGCGGGGCGGGTGTGTCCGCGGCCGGGCGGGGAGCGCCGGGGAGATCGAAGAGGGTGCCGCCGTCCGGCCCCTGGAGCGCCTCGACGGTCCCCTCCAGGGTGCGGAGTGCCGCACGGACGGGCGCCCTCTGCACCATGGAGAACTGGGCCATGTCCGCCACCGAAGCGGGCCCGAAGCCGGCCAGGTACCGCAGGAGAAGGGCGCGCAACGCCTCCGGCCGCACCGCCCGCCCTGTGGGAGGGGGCCCGGCATCGGCCGCCACGAAAGACGGCCGGACGCCGAACGACCACGGGGCGCCGGTCGCGGCGTGGTGCAGCGGCGCGTACGCCTTCAGCCCCCACCACGCCCCGGCCGCCTTCTCGGCGCCGAGCCGCTCCTCGACCCACGCCTGCATCTCGGCCGAGGTCCGCGGGCGGTCGGCGAAGGCCAGCAGCTCCGGCACCAGCTCCTCGCCGTCCGCGGGCGTCAGGCCCGTCGCGGCGAAGCGGTGGCCGAGCCGGGAACCGTACAGCGTCGGCTGCATCGCCTCGCGGAAGTCCCGGTAGTCGTCACCGTGCGCGGCGTGCAGCGTGATCCGCATGAGGGTCGCCTTGATCACCGTGCGCTCGGTGAAGGCGGCGTCGAGCTCGCCGGGAGCGAAGTCGGCGAGCCGGTTCCAGAGCGCGACGTACGGCGAGGCCGGGTGCTGCGCCTGGAGCGCGACCACGCGCCGTATCCCGTCCTGGACGGTCAGTGGCTCGCGCTTCAGCAGCAGCTGGCGGCCGAGGGTGGCCCGGTTGAGTTCGTCCGCGGTGATCATCACAGCGGAGGATTCTGCCTCGCAGCACCGCGCGCCAGCCAGGGTTCGAGCCGCCGTCCCGGATCGCCGGGCGGTGCGGCGTGCCACGCTTGACACTAAAATCGAACATCCATTCTTATAGGGCGTCCGGCGGTCATTTTCCAGGGGCGCGAGGGAGGATCCCTGGCCCGCTACGCAGGATTTCGGTGAGGGACGGCCTTGAGTTATCCACAGGCTGGACGGGCGTCGGGGCGGATTGTCAGTGGCAGGCGTTAGCGTCTTTGACGTGAAGCGATCGACTCAAGCAAATCGGGTGGAACCCATGGCAGGAACCGACCGCGAGAAGGCGCTCGACGCCGCGCTCGCACAGATTGAACGGCAGTTCGGCAAGGGCGCAGTGATGCGCATGGGCGAGCGGCCGAATGAGCCCATCGAGGTCATCCCCACCGGGTCGACCGCGCTCGACGTCGCCCTCGGCGTCGGCGGCATCCCCCGCGGCCGTGTGGTGGAGGTGTACGGACCGGAATCCTCCGGTAAGACGACCCTCACGCTGCACGCCGTGGCCAACGCCCAGCGGGCGGGCGGCGCCGTGGCCTTCGTGGACGCGGAGCACGCCCTCGACCCCGAGTACGCGAAGAAGCTCGGCGTCGACATCGACAACCTCATCCTGTCCCAGCCGGACAACGGCGAGCAGGCACTCGAGATCGTCGACATGCTGGTCCGCTCCGGCGCCCTCGACCTCATCGTCATCGACTCCGTCGCCGCCCTGGTGCCGCGCGCGGAGATCGAGGGCGAGATGGGCGACTCGCACGTGGGTCTCCAGGCCCGCCTGATGAGCCAGGCGCTCCGGAAGATCACCAGCGCGCTCAACCAGTCCAAGACCACGGCGATCTTCATCAACCAGCTCCGCGAGAAGATCGGCGTCATGTTCGGCTCCCCGGAGACCACCACCGGTGGTCGGGCGCTGAAGTTCTATGCCTCGGTGCGCATGGACATCCGCCGCATCGAGACCCTGAAGGACGGCACGGACGCGGTGGGCAACCGCACCCGCGTGAAGGTCGTCAAGAACAAGGTCGCGCCGCCCTTCAAGCAGGCCGAGTTCGACATCCTCTACGGCCAGGGCATCAGCCGTGAGGGCGGCCTGATCGACATGGGCGTCGAGCACGGCTTCGTCCGCAAGGCGGGCGCCTGGTACACGTACGAGGGCGACCAGCTCGGCCAGGGCAAGGAGAACGCCCGCAACTTCCTGAAGGACAACCCCGACCTCGCCAACGAGATCGAGAGGAAGATCAAGGAGAAGCTGGGCGTCGGCGTGAAGCCCGAGGCTCCGGTCGCCGAGCCGGGCGCGGACGCGGCGGGTGCGGCGGGCGCGGCTCCGGCCGAGGACGCCGCCAAGACGGTGCCCGCGCCGGCGGCCAAGGCCACCAAGTCCAAGGCCGCGGCGGCCAAGAGCTAGCCCGTGACACGGCGAACGGACTGGGCGGACCACCCCGCCCCCGAAAGCCGCCCCGGCGCCGCGGGGCGGGGCCACGGGGGCGGTGTGGATCAGGGTGGCGTCGGCCCGTACGACGGCCGCGGCTTCCAGGACGGTGACGAGACCGGTTCCCACGGCGATGACCGGACGGGCTTCCGGGGCGGTGACGGCCACCGGGAGGGCGGCACCGGCCGGAGCGGTGGACGTCGCCGACGGCGTGGCGGCTTCGGCGACCACCAGGACGGCGGCCCCCCTTCCTCGTCGAGGGCCGAGAAGGGGGAACCGTCGACGGGGGATCCGGCTGAGCGGGCGCGGGCGATCTGTCTGCGCCTGCTCACCGGTACCCCGCGCACGCGCAAGCAGCTCGCCGACGCGCTGCGCAAGCGGGAGATCCCCGACGACGTGGCGGAGGAAGTCCTCTCCCGCTTCGAAGAGGTCGGGCTGATCAACGACAGCGCCTTCGCGGATGCCTGGGTGGAGTCCCGGCATCACGGCCGAGGCCTGGCCCGCCGGGCGCTCGCCCGGGAGCTGCGCACCAAGGGCGTGGAATCCACGCTGATCGACGAAGCCGTGGGGCAGCTCGACTCGGAGCAGGAGGAGGCGACCGCGCGGGAGCTGGTCGCCCGCAAGCTCCGTTCCACGCGCGGCCTCGACCGCGACAAGCGGCTCCGTCGCCTCGCGGGCATGCTCGCCCGCAAGGGCTACGGGGAAGGCATGGCGCTCAGAGTGGTCCGGCAGGCCCTGGAGGAAGAGGGCGAGGACACCGAGGACTTGGGGTACGAGGCGTTCTGAGGGCGCCGCTCCCACGGGGGTGGGGCGGCACCCGGAACGATCCGCGTACCCCAACTAGCGCTCCGCGGGGTGGGGTTAACCCCCCTGCGGAGACGCCGGGCCACCGCAGTGCACAGGACCATGTGCACGGACGACTGTGTACGTATGGCACAGGAACCCGGCACAACTGACGCGGCCCGAGCGCATGCCCCGGCGCCCAGCACGGCTTCGGCTCCCCGTGATCCGGCTCCCGGCGCGGCCTCGGCCCCGGTGCCGGCCAGTGCTTCGTCGGCGGACCCGGCACCAGGCCCGAGCCTCGACGCGGGCTCGATCCCGGCGCCGGAGAAGACCCCAGCTCCGGCGGAGGCCTCCGCCCCGCCCACACCCCAGACAGCCCTGCCAGCACCGCCCCCAGAAGAACTCAGCGACCTCCGCGTACTCAAAGCCCTCGCGCAGCCGCGCCGCCAGCAGATGTTGCAGCACCTCACCGTGCACGGCCCGGCGACCTCGGCGACGCTCGCCAGGGCGCTCGGCCTCAACACCGGGGCGACCAGTTACCACCTGCGTGAACTCGCCCGCTATGGCTTCGTCGAGGAGAGGCCGGGCTCGGGGCATGGTCGTGAGCGTTGGTGGCGGGCCGTCCCCGGTGACCGCCGCTTTCCACCGCGGAGCCGCCAGAGCCCCGAGGTGCGGCGCGTGATGGACGAACTCAACGACATCTCGTACGCAGCCGACCTCGAACTCTTCGAGCAGGTGCGGCGGGAGACGGGTGCCGAACCAGGGGAGTGGGGCGACGCCTTCCCCTACTCGCGCGGCACGATGCGGCTGACCGTTTCCGAACTCCGTGAGTTCTTCGAGGCGTACATCGCGCTGCTCAACCGCTACAAGAGGCCCGACGCCGACACCCCGGCGGATGCCCGCACCGTGCTCACGCGCTTTCTGGCCTTCCCGGCACCAGTACCCGAAGCCGCGCCCGCATCGGCGCCCGCGCCCGCGACGCCGCCCTTCCCGGACGCCCCCTCCGAGAACCGAGACGAGACCGAGCCCTCATGATGCTGCGCTACGCACTGCAAACGGTCAGGGAGCGCAAAGGCGGATTCCTGGGTGCCTTCCTCGCGCTGATGTGTGCCGCCGCGCTCATCACGGCCTGCGGCACGCTTCTGGAGACCGGCCTGCGCGGCACCGTCAGGACCGAGCGCTACGCCGCCGCACCGGTGATCGTCTCCGCCGACCAGAACGTCCACCAGACCACGGTCAAGCACAAGAAGGGCAAGACCAAGGTCAAGCACAAGGCGAAACCGATCGCCGAACGGGCCTGGCTGCCGGCCGATGCCATAGAGCGCAGACTCAAGAACGCTCCGGGCGTCGGTGAGGTCGTGCCCGAACTGACTTTCCTCGCCCAGCCGTTGACGGCCGCCGCTGGGATCGACAGGGACAGGCCCGCGTACGGACACGCATGGAGGTCCGCCGCCCTCACTCCGTTCCGCCTCGTCGACGGCCGTGCTCCGCGTGCGTCAGGCGACCTCGTCATCGACCGTGACCTCGCGGACCGCACCGGACTGGCCCCCGGCGACCGCCTCACCGTCCAGTCGACGCAGAGCCCCCGCACCTACCGCATCACCGGCGTCGCCGCCCCCGAGAACGGTGCCCTCCCCCACCAGACCTCGCTCTTCTTCTCCTCCGGAGAGGCCGAGCGGCTCGCGGCGCACCCCGGAAAGGTCAGCGCCTTCGGCGTCGTACCGGACCAAAACACCGGCGTCGCCGACCTCAAGCGTGCCGTCGCACACGCCCTCGACGGCACGACGGCGCAGGTCAGCGCGGGTGACGACCGCGGGCCCGTCGAGTTCCTCGACGCGGCCGGTGCCCGCGTCAAGCTCGTCAGCATGGGCGGCGCGATGGGCGGCACCTCCCTCCTCGTCGCGGTTCTCGTGGTCGTCGGCACCTTCGCCCTCTCCGTCCAACAGCGCCACCGCGAACTGGCCCTGCTCCGTGCCGTTGCCGCGACGCCCCGGCAAATCCGCAAGCTGCTCGGACGCGAGGCCCTGCTCGTCGGGGCTGCCGCGGGCGTCACCGGATCGCTCGCCGGCATCCCGCTCGGCGGCTGGCTGCACGGCCGCTTCGTGGAGACCGGAGCGGTCCCCGCCACTCTGGAGCACGCTGTCAGCGTCTTCCCGCCCTGCGTCGCCATCGGCGCGACCGTGCTCGGAGCCTGGGCCGCCGCTCGTATCGCCGGGCGCAGGATCGTCCGGATCCGCCCCGCCGAGGCCCTCGCCGAGGCACGGGTGGAGCGGTCCAGGCCCGCCTGGGGCCGGATCGTCGCCGGTCTCGTCCTGCTCGTCGGCGGTGCGGTGCTCGTCGCCGTGCTGAGCGTGCTGCGCACGGAGGCCGCTTCGACTCCTGTGACGTTCCTGGCGGTGGTGGTCCTGGCCTGTGCCCTCGCGCTCCTCGGCCCGTTCGTCGTCAGGGCGGCGGCAGCGCTGCTGCGCGGCCCGCTCCGGCTGACCGGGGCGACCGGCAAGCTCGCCCACGCCAATCTGCGCGGTAACGCGGCCCGGATGGCCGCCGCCGTCACCCCCCTCGCCCTCCTCACGGGCATGACCTGCACCGTCCTCTTCGTCCAGCCGACCCTTGGGGACGCGGCCCGGCAACAGGCCCGCGACGGCATCCGCGCGAACTGGGTGCTCGCCGCGCAAGGGCCGGGCGTCCCGGCGCAGGCCACGCGGAAACTGCGTACGGCCGAAGGCGTCGAGGCCGCCACCGAGGTCGTCCGCACCACCGTGCGGGTAGGGCTCGACAAGTACCCGGCGCAAGGCGTCACGCCGGAAGGGCTCGTCCGGACCTGGGACCCCGATGTCGTCGCCGGATCCCTGAAGGGCTTCGGCGCGGGCAGCGTCGCCGTCAGCGAACTGGCCGCCGACCAGCTCGGTCTGAAGCCGGGCGGCACGCTTGCGCTCACTCTCGGAGACGGCACGAAGGCGGAGCTCACCGTCCGTGCCGTGTACGCCCGCGGGCTCGGCTTCGGCGACCTGACCATGGCTCACGACCTGGTCGCCCGCCACGTCGACAACCCGCTCGCCGCCACGGTCCTCGTCAAGAGCGACCGTACACAGGAACAACTCGCGGCCGCCGTCGAGAAGTTCCGGGGCGTCCAAGTGCTCTCCCCGGCCGTCGCCGACGGACTCCATGCCGAACGCCAGCAGGCCAGCGCCGAGGTGAACCACCTCGCCATGGGCCTCGTCCTGGCCTTCACCGCCATCGCGGTGGTCAACACCCTCGCGATGTCCGTGTCCGAGCGCATGCGCGAATTCGCGATGCTCCGGCTCGCGGGCGCCACCCGCCGCCAGGTACTGCGGATGCTGCGCACCGAGGCGCTGTCGGTGCTCTTCATCGGCACCGCGCTCGGCAGCGGAGCGGCGCTCGCCGTACTGACCGCGTTCAGCGTGGGCATGACGGGCAGTGCGGCACCGACGGTCACTCCGCTGGTGTACGTCTCCGTGGTCGCCGTCGCCGGGCTGCTCGCCCTGCTGGCGACCGCGCTGCCCGGCCGCGCCGCCCTCAGGCCACTCCCGGTCACGGTGGCGACGGCCAAGGAGTAGGCGGCAAGGAGGAGGGCGGCCGAGCCTTCGCGCGGTCACACCGCCACCGGGAGCCCTGCCGCCTTCCACGCCTGGAAGCCGCCGATGAGGTCGGTCGCGTGACGCAGGCCCAACTGCCGCAGGGAAGCGGCCGCGAGGCTCGACGCGTAGCCCTCGTTGCAGATCACGACGACGCGCAGATCGTGATCCGTGGCCTGCGGGGCGCGATGGCTGCCCTGGGGGTCGAGGCGCCACTCCAGTTCGTTGCGCTCGACGACCAGGGCCCCGGGGATCAGGCCGTCGCGCTCCCTCAGTGCCGCGTACCGGATGTCGACCAGCAGGCCGCCGGCCCGCGCGACGTCGTACGCCTCCTGGGGGCCGACCCGGTCCAGGTCGCGCCGTACGCGCTCCAGCAACTCGTCGATACCGGTCGGCTGATCGCTCACTGCCAGTCCTCCGGGCGTTCCACGGACTCCAGGCGGAGCACCTCGCCGGTGCGGCTGTAGCGGCGGATCCGGGGGAGGGGCGGGTAGTAGGCGTGTACGGAGATGGCGTGCTCGGTGGTCGACTCGTTCAGCACCTCGTGTACGTGGTTACGGCCGAAGGCGCGGCCCTCACCGACCTTCAGGTCGCGCTCGCGGTCGACGCCTTCGGAGAGCTCCAGGGTCTTCCAGCCGTCGGTGGGCAGGCGCACGGCGAGCGAGTTCTCCTTGAGGGTGCCCGCCGCGGTGAGGAAGGCGCCGACCGACTCCGCGTGGTCGTGCCAGCCGGTTCCGGTACCCGGCGGCCAGCCGATCAGCCACGCCTCGCTGCCACCGGGCCCCTCCAGACGCACCCAGGTGCGGCCCTCGGGGTCGAGCGGGAGGGCGGCGATGAGGCTGGAGTCGGCCGCGCTGCGGCGGACGAAGTCGAGGAGTTCGGCGGCGGTCGGAGCGGTGGAGCGCGTGGACGCGGGCGCGACGGAAGCGGAGGCAGGGGCAGAAGCGGAAGGAGGGGAGACAGACACGGGTACCGTCCTGAAGGTTCGCGGAAGAGCGCGCGAGCAGGCCGGAGGGCGGCGCTCAGCGCGTGGAGAAAAGATGCGAATTCAGCAGGACGAGTGACACACGCAGCCTGCGTACCGGACAAGGTCCATGTGGACCCTCCGCCACAGGCGCACATCGGTGTCGGTCACGATCCGGAGTAGACCATGGAGGCCTGGGCCGGTCAACTCCTGCTCAGCATGCGATCGCGAGGGGTTCAGGGGGCGGTCGGACGGACTCCGTACGGCGGTGCGCGTACGTGGCCCTCCGGGGACGCGGGCACCTTCCCCGGATCACCGGCCTCCGCCCGGGTCCGCCGGTCCGTCTCCGCCCCGTCCGTCTCCACCCGGACCGCCCCGCACCGCCACCTCCGCCTGGTGGCCGCGAGGCCACGAGGCCGCGGCGGGCCCGGCCGCTCGCCATCCCGGCCCGGCTGCTCGCCGCACCAGCCGCCCTGCTCACCACACTGGCCCGGTCACTCGCCACACCAGCCACGCCGCCCGCCACCCCGGCCAACCCGCACCTTCCGCCACCGCCTCACTTGCCCGGCCGCGCCACCCCCGCCGAGCTCCCCTGCCCGCCTGCCTGAACCGCTGAGCCGGGCCGCACCGCCAGGCCCCGCTGTGCCGAGTCACCCTCCCGGCGGCCCTTCTGTTCGCCGCCCTTCTCGTCCCCGCTCGCCTGATCCGCGCCCTTACGCGCCGCCGCCCCCGCGCCACCCACCGCCGCTTCGGCGGCCGCGTACAGCTCGGCCGGCCGTACTCCGGAGAGCGCGGTGACCAGGTGCCCGTCGGGGCGTACGAGCAGAACGGTGTGCGCGGCGGCCCCGGGATAGCTCTCCGCGACGAGCAACTCGGCCGGGTGCGGCAGCGCCGTCACGGCGGCGGCGAGCCGAGGCATGATCCCGGCCGTCACCCAGTGCCGCCGCTCCCACACCACCGTGCCCGGCGCGACGAGGACGACGAGAAGATGACCGAATCCGAGTCGCTCCCGCAACTGGGCGAAGGACCCGTCGGGGGCGGTGACCTGCACATCGGCGACCGGTGCGCCCGACTCCGTGCCGACCGCCACCTGCGACTCGGACGGCGCGGGCGCCAGGGGGGAGTCCGCGTACGACGAGGGCGCACCGAGCGGCCCGCGCCCCACGTGGCCGTCCGTGAGGAGCGCGTCGTGTCCGCGCGCCGCCCCCGGCACGTAGGAGCGCAGACCTCCACCGCCGCGCAGCACCGGCAGCGACTGGTCGGCGGCGCGTAGGCGCGTGGCCACACCGGCCCGCCGCTCGGCCTGGTAGCTGTCGAGCAGCGGATCGTGCGGGCCGTGGTGCCAGGCGAGCGCCAGCTTCCACGCGAGGTTGTCCGCGTCCCGCAGCCCCTCGTCGAGTCCCTGCGTGCCGAGCGCGCCCAGGAGGTGCGCGGCGTCCCCGGCGAGGAAGGCGCGGCCGACCCGCCACCGGCGGGCCAGGCGGTGGTGGACGGTGTGCACGCCCGTGTCGAGCAGTTCGTACGGCGGTGTGGAACCCCCGCACCAGCCCGCGAGGGTCTCCCGGATCCGCAGGACGAGCGCGTCGGGTGTCACCAGCTCGCCGCGCGGCGGCAAGAGCCAGTCGAGCCGCCACACTCCGCCGGCGAGCGGACGGCCCGTCACCTCGGCGCCCCCGCCACGCCACGGAGGCATCCGGTGCAACAACGCTTCGCCGGCCCAAGGAAGTTCCGTCCGCAGCGCCGCCACGGCGTGGCGCTCGACCGCCGTACGGCCCGGAAAGCGGATGTCCAGGAGTTTGCGCACGGTGGAGCGGGACCCGTCGCAGCCCACCAGGTAACTGCCACGCCACCACGTGTCCTTGGGGGCGCGCGTATGGGCGGTCAGCCCGGACGCTTCCTGCTCCAGGGAGACGAGCTTGCTCTCCACCGCGATCTCGACGAGCCGTTCGCCGGCGATGGCCTCGCGCAGCGCGCCGGTCAGCACGTGCTGCGGCAGATGCAGCGGGGAGGGGGACTCGTCGTCGAAAGTGAGTTCCCGCATCACCTGCTTGCGCCGCAGGGACCGCCAACTGGCCCAGCGGGCGCCCGACTCCGCGTCACCGAACGAGTGACCCACGAGCCGTTCCACGAAGGCCGCGGTGTCCTCGCGGAGCACGTTCGTCCGCGCGAGGCGCTGCTCGTCCTTGCCCGGCCCTTCGTCGAGGACGACCGTGGGCACGGAGTGACGGGCGAGCGCGAGGGCGAGCGCGAGGCCGACGGGGCCCGCGCCGACGATGATCACCGGGTCCACGGCGCGCACCCTCCGGCCCGGCGGGATCCGAGGGTCCGGGCTGTCCGGAAGCGCTGGACGTACGTACAGAAACTGGCAGTTGGAGCCCGGTGCACGATCACAGAACGTATGCAACCTATTGCTGGTGCTTGCGTCAAGTGACGTTGGCAGTGGCGTCCACCAGGAAGTAACAGTGGGGCAGAGTCCGGACAGGGGGATTCAGGCCTGGGGAGACAGGAGTGGGGGGCGGCACGGCGGCCGCCCCCCACTCCTCTGTCGACGCTCTGTCAGTTGGACTTACCAACTGAGCCGGTCGAGTCGTCGCCCGGACGCCCGGTGCCGCCATCGGAACCACCGGCTCCGGCCTCGGGCGCGGCACCCGCCGCGGGCTCTACGGCGACCGACGGGCCGAGCGGCGTGGTCGTGTCCAGTACGCCGGGGGCCTCCGCGGGCTCCGCGGCGGCGGCCACCACGATGCCGGTCTTCGCGCGGCGCCCGCGCTTCTCGATCCACGTGGCGAGCGAGGAGAGCGCCATGCAGAGCGCGATGTAGATGGCACCGACGACGACGACCGTCTGGACGAACGGGTACGTGCCGTTCACCGGCGTGTTGTTGGCGATCAGCCGCGCTGAGTACAGCAGCTCGGGGTAGAGGATGATGTAGCCGAGCGAGGTGTCCTTGAGCGTCACCACGAGCTGGCTGATGATCGTCGGCAGCATGGAGCGCACGGCCTGCGGGAACAGGATGCCGGCCGTCACCTGCGTCTTGCTCATGCCCAGCGCGTAGGCGGCCTCCCGCTGGCCCTTCGGCACGGCGTTGACGCCCGCGCGCAGGACCTCGGCCTGGACGCAGCCGTTGTAGATCGAGAGGCCGAGGACGAGCGCCCAGAACGGCGTCATGTCGCCGACGACGCCGACCCACAGGGCGAAGATCGTGATCAGCAGCGGGATCGACCGGAAGAGGTCGATGAAGATCACTGAGGCCCAGCGCACCACCCGGTGGTCGGAGAGCCTGCCGACACAGAGGACGACCGCGAAGACCAGCGAGAGGACAGCGGCGAGCGCGAAAGCCTTCAGGGTCGCGAGGAGCGCTTCGAAGATGTTCTCGCGGATGCCGGAGTAGTTGAAGATGTCCCACAGGGCACCTTCGAACTCACCCTTCTCGTTGAGCCGCAGAACGACCCAGACGATCAGGCCGAGCACCGCCGCGGTGCCGACGACCGAGTAGATCCGGTTGCGGATCTTGGCCTTGGGGCCGGGGGCGTCGAAGAGGACACTGGCGCTCATCGGGCGACCTCCATACGGTGCTCCAGCAGCCGGAAGGCGCCGTTGATGGCGTAGGTGATGACCAGGTACGCGAGCGTGATCCAGAGGAAGATCATGGCGATGTCGTAACCGTCGTTGCTGAGGGTCTTGGCGACGTTGAACAGGTCGACGTTGTCGAAGCTGCCCGCGATCGCGGAGTTCTTCGTCAGCGCGATGAAGATCGACCCCATCGGGGCGACCACCGCGCGGGTGGCCTGGGGGAGCACCACGACCCGCATGACCTGCGTGAAGCTCATGCCGATCGCGCGGGCCGCCTCGGCCTGACCCATCGGCACGGTGTTGATGCCCGAGCGCAGGGCCTCGGCTATGAAGGACGACGTGTAGAAGCCCAGCGCCACGACGCCGAGCACGAAGGAGTCCATCTCCGGGAACAGGATCTTCGGAAGGATGAAGAAGGCCACCAGGAACAGCAGGGTCAGCGGGGTGTTCCGCAGGACGTTCACCCACACGGTGCCGAAGACGCGCAGTGGCGGCACCGGTGAGACCCGGAAGGCGGCGATGATCACACCGAGCACCAAGGCGATGATCCCGCTGACCACGGTCAGCTCCACGGTGCCGATGAACCCCTCGCGGAACAGCGACAGGTTGTCGGTCAGTACGTTCATGAATTCTCCGCGAGAGGGCGGTCGGGCGGCGACGGGCTCACAAGACGCCCCGCCCCGTACGGACGTATCGGCCGTACGAAGCGGGGCGCGTGGTCCTACTTGGGGTCGGTGAAGGCCGGCGGGTCCTTGTACTCGGAGCCGGACTTGCCGATGGTGGCGTCGAACGCCTTCTTGTAGTCGCCGTTCTCCTGGTGCGCCTTGATGGCGTCCGCGACGGCCTTCTGAAGCGCCTTGTCGCCCTTCTTGAGGCCGACACCGTAGGGCTCGTCCGAGAAGGGCTTGCCGACGACCTTGAGCTTCTTCGGGTTCTGCGCCGCGTAGCCCATCAGGATGGCGTCGTCGGTGGTGACGGCGTCGACCTGGTCGTTGAGCATCTGCGCCACGCACTCGGAGTACTTGGACAGCTCGGTCACCTTGGCGCCGTACTTCGGCTTCTTGATGTTCTGCAGCGGCGTGGAGCCCACGATGGAGCAGACCTTCTTGCCGCGGACCGTCTCCGGGCCCTTGATGTCCTTCTCGTCCTTGCGGACCAGCAGGGAGGCACCGGCGTGGTAGTACGGCCCGGCGAAGTCGATCTGCTTCTTGCGCTCGTCGTTGATCGTGTACGTGCCGATCATGAAGTCGACGTCGCCCTTGGAGACCGCGGTCTCGCGGGCGCCGGAGTCGACCGTCTTCCACTCGATCTGCTTGGGCGAGAAGCCGAGGTCGGCCGCGATCATCTTGGCGATCTCGATGTCGAACCCGGAGTACTCCTTGGTCGACTGGTCCTGGAAGCCCAGGTAAGGCTGGTCGGCCTTGGCGCCGATGACCAGCTTGCCGCGCTTCTTGGCGTCCTTGAAGACGGACGAGTCGATCGAGACGTCCTTCTTGACCGTGTAGCTGAGGGCCTTGGTGTCCTTGCTGTCCGGGCCCTCCGGCTTGTCGCCGGCGGAACCCTCTTTGCCGCCGCAGGCGGTGGCGGTCAGCGCGAGCGCGGCGATGGCCGCCGCGGTGGCGGCGGACTTGCGGAGCTTCATGGTGAACATCCTCTTGTTTCGGCAGGAGTTGAGACGGCGCGGGAGCCTCAGTGCTTAAGGATCTTCGACAGGAAGTCCTTGGCCCGGTCACTGCGCGGGTTGCTGAAGAACTGGTCCGGCGTGGCCTCCTCGACGATCCGGCCGTCCGCCATGAAGACGACGCGGTTCGCCGCGGACCGGGCGAAGCCCATCTCGTGGGTGACGACGACCATCGTCATCCCGTCGCGGGCGAGCTGTTGCATCACCTCGAGGACCTCGTTGATCATCTCCGGGTCGAGCGCCGACGTGGGCTCGTCGAAGAGCATCACCTTGGGGTCCATCGCCAACGAACGTGCGATCGCGACGCGTTGCTGCTGACCGCCGGAGAGCTGGGCGGGGTACTTGTCGGCCTGCGAGGCGACGCCCACGCGGTCGAGCAGACCGCGTGCCTTCGTCTCCGCCTCCGCCTTGCCGGTCTTGCGCACCTTGATCTGGCCCAGCGTCACGTTCTCGAGCACGGTCTTGTGCGCGAAAAGGTTGAAGGACTGGAAGACCATGCCCACGTCCGCACGGAGGCGGGCGAGCTCCTTGCCTTCCTGGGGCAGCGGCTTGCCGTCGATCGAGATGGCTCCCGAGTCGATCGTCTCCAGGCGGTTGATGGCGCGGCACAGGGTCGACTTGCCGGACCCTGAGGGGCCGATCACCACGACGACCTCGCCACGGGCGATGGTGAGGTCGATGTCCTGGAGGACGTGCAGAGCGCCGAAGTGCTTGTTGACGTTCTTCAGCACGACCAGGTCGTCCGCCCCGGGCGGTATGGCGTCCTTGGTCACCGATACTTCGGTCACGGCTTGTTGCTCCATCCTCCTCGGTTGGGAGGACAGTAATAACCCAGTGCGACCAGCGTCATTACATCTGAGGGGAAATTGAGCATAACGATCCGGCCGCAACCGGACACACCGTGTGAAGAGGGTCCACGATGTGCGTACCGGCTGGATAACGGAACGTGTCCGTGACCCGATCCCTCTTGACGCGGTCCTTACCCATCGGCGTGGATGCCTTGTGCGCATGCGCGCTGCGCGACTACCGGCCACAACGGAATGACGGATGAACTGGAGGGGGCCCGTATGAGACTGCTTCTTGTCGAGGACGACGATCACGTGGCCGCCGCCCTGTCCGCGATCCTGACCCGGCACGGCTTCGACGTCGTACACGCCCGGAACGGCGAAGAGGCACTCCAGGCCCTGCTGCCCGCACAGGCGCCCCCTTTTGGAGTGGTCCTGCTCGACCTCGGCCTGCCCGACCAGGACGGCTACGAGGTCTGCGGCAAGATCCGCAAGCGCGGCTCGACACCGGTGATCATGGTGACCGCCCGCGCCGACGTACGCTCCCGGATACACGGCCTGAACCTCGGAGCCGATGACTACGTAGTGAAGCCGTACGACACCGGTGAGCTGATCGCCCGCATCCACGCGGTCATCCGGCGCCCCACGCCCGGCGGCGCGACGGCGCCCGGCGACAGCGAGCTGCGGCTCGGTTCCGTCCACATCGAACTGCCCACCCGCCAGGTCAGCGTGGCGGGTTCGGTTGTCCAACTGACCCGCAAGGAGTTCGACTTGCTCGCACTCCTTGCCCAGCGCCCCGGAGTGGTGTTCCGCCGCGAACAGATCATCAGCGAAGTGTGGCGCACCAGTTGGGAAGGGACGGGGCGCACGCTGGAAGTGCACGTGGCGTCCCTGCGCTCCAAGTTGCACATGCCCGCCCTGATCGAGACGGTGCGCGGCGTCGGCTACCGCCTCGTCGCCCCGGCCACGTAGCAAGAGCGAGGACAGGTGCGCTCCCGCCTCCTCCCGCTGCTGATCGTCCTCATGGCGGGCGTGCTGCTCGCGCTCGGGTTCCCGCTGGCCGTCAGTGTCGCGGCGGCGCAACAGCAGAAGGTGATCGTCGACCGGATCGACGACACGGCGCGGTTCGCCTCCCTCGCGCAGTTCGTCACCAAACGCCCCACGGGCTCCCGGGTGAAAGGTGGCACGGACGAGCGCCGCGAGACGCTGCAGAAGGAACTCGACGACTACTACGAGGTCTACGGCATCAGAGCGGGTGTCTTCTACCGCGACGACGACCCCATGGCCCACGCCCCGGCCTCCTGGTACCTGCCCTCCAAGGGAGATGTCCGCGGAGCCTTCCAGGAGGCACTGCGCTCCCGTGGCAGCCATGACCCCGAGCAGGTGTGGCCGTGGCAGCGCGGCCGCCTCGCCGTCGCGTCCCCGGTGATCAGGGACGGGGACGTGATCGCCGTGGTGGTCACCGACTCGCCCACGGGACGCATGCGTTCGAAGACGCTCCAGGGCTGGCTGCTCATCGCCGCGGGCGAATCGGCGGCCATGCTCCTGGCGGTGGGAGCGGCCCTGCGCCTCACCGGCTGGGTGCTGCGCCCGGTGCGGGTCCTGGACGCCACCACGCATGACATAGCGACCGGACGCCTCAAGTCACGTGTCGCCGCCGCGGGCGGGCCACCAGAACTCAGACGCCTCGCCCGGTCGTTCAACGAGATGGCCGACCATGTGGAGGACGTGCTGGAACAGCAGCGTGCCTTCGTCGCCGACGCCTCGCACCAGCTGCGCAACCCCCTCTCCGCCCTGCTGCTCCGCATCGAACTCCTCGCCCTCGAACTGCCCGAGGGCAACGAGGAGATCGCCTCCGTCCGTACCGAGGGCAAGCGCCTGGCCCAGGTCCTCGACGACCTGCTCGGCCTGGCGCTCGCCGAGCACGCGGCGGCCGACCTGCGCCTCACCGACATCGGCGAGCTGGCGGCCGAGCGCGTCGCCGCCTGGCGGCCGCTCGCCGACGAGCGGGGCGTACGGCTCACGGGCGACTGCCCGGCGACCACCGGCTGGGCCGACCCGGTCGCCCTCTCCAGCGCGCTGGACGCGGTGATCGACAACGCCCTGAAGTTCACCCCCGAGGGAGGGCCGGTCCACGTGACGGTCTCCTCCAGCAACGGAACGACGACCGTGGTGGTCACCGACGGCGGGCCCGGTCTCACCGACGACGAGCTTGCGCGCGTCGGCGACCGCTTCTGGCGCAGCAACCGCCACCAGAACGTGCAGGGCTCGGGGCTCGGCCTGTCCATCTCGCGGGCCCTGCTCACGGCCGGCGGCGGCTCCATCGCGTACGCGCGGAACGAACCGCATGGACTGAAGGTGACCGTCAGCGTTCCCCGTAGCGGGCCGTCAGCGGCCTCCTGAGGGCCGCTGACGGCCCTCGCCAGGTTTCTCCTCGGCCCTCCCCATGCCCCCGCTCACGGTTTGACCGAGCGGTAGTAGCGGCGCGCCCCGTCGTGCAGCGGGAGGGGATCGGTGAACAGGGCGGTCCGTAGATCGACCAGCTGGGCCGCATGCACCTCATCGCCGATGTGGTCGCGGCTGTCGATCACGGTGCGGGTCAGCCCGGCGGTCAGGTCGGCGTCGGCCCGGTCGGTCGTGACCAGAAGGTTCGCGACCGCCAGCGTGGGCACCGCGGAGCCCTGCTGGGCGAGGGGGTAGGCGTCGGCCGGCATCGTCGCGGCCCGGTAGTAGCGCGAGGCGCCGCCCTGCTTGTGCAGCCTCTCGACGAGGTAGCCGAGCTGGACGAGGCGGAGGTCCATGTCCTTGGAGAGCGTGCGCACAGCGGTGGTCGGCAGCCCGCCCGACCAGAAGAAGGCATCGATGGAGCGGTTCTTCAGGAGGTCCGGCATGGTGTCGATGCCCGCGGACACCGGCTCGATGTCCGTGTCCGGATCGAGGCCCGCGGCGTCCAGCACCCTGTCCGCTATCAGCCGCACGCCCGAGCGGTCCTGCCCCACCGCCACCCGCTTGCCCCGCAGATCTTCCACGGACTGGATGTCGGAGCCCCGGGGCACCACCAACTGGACGTAGTCGTCGTAGAGGCGTGCGCAGCCCCGCAGGCGGCCCGCCTCGGGCGCGCCCTCAAGGCGGTACTTCTCGACGGCGTCGGCGGCCGCGATGGTGAAATCGGCCTCGCCCGTCGCCACCCGCTCGATGTTCTGCGGCGACCCCTGGCTGTTGAGGAGCTCCACGTCCACCTTCGGCATGTCCTGCGAAATCGCTGTGCGCAAGAGCTTTCCGTACCGCTCGTAGACGCCGTTCCGCACGCCCGTGCTGAACTTCATCCGCCCGCTCGGAGAGTCCTCGCCCACCGGAAGCAGCCACCACGACAGCAGCCCGAGCACCACGAGCGCCGCGGCCGAGCCCTGAAGGGCGCGGCGCCTGCCGATGCGGGGAAGGACCTGGAGCATGCGCGCGATCCTGCCAGCCCGCTCACCGTGATGACCAGGGGCGAGGTCACACCACACCCCGCTGGGAGCCGTCTCCGGAGTGCCCGGGTTCGCCATCGGCGGCCACGCGCGCGTGGCGACCCCGTACTCTGGGGGGCGAGATGAGCGCGAAGACTTACGAGGTGCGCACCTACGGGTGCCAGATGAACGTCCATGACTCCGAGCGGCTCTCCGGGCTGCTGGAGGACGCCGGCTACGAACGTGCGCCCGAAGGAGCCGACGGCGACGCCGACGTCGTCGTCTTCAACACGTGCGCCGTGCGCGAGAACGCCGACAACCGCCTGTACGGCAATCTCGGCCGCCTGGCCCCGATGAAGACGAAGCGTCCCGGGATGCAGATCGCCGTCGGCGGCTGCCTCGCCCAGAAGGACCGCGACACCATCGTCAAGAAGGCGCCCTGGGTCGACGTCGTCTTCGGCACGCACAACATCGGCAAGCTGCCGGTCCTCCTGGAGCGCGCCCGCGTCCAGGAAGAGGCGCAGGTCGAGATCGCCGAGTCGCTCGAGGCCTTCCCGTCGACGCTTCCGACCCGGCGCGAGAGCGCGTACGCCGCGTGGGTCTCCATCTCCGTCGGCTGCAACAACACTTGCACCTTCTGCATCGTCCCCGCCCTGCGCGGCAAGGAGAAGGACCGCAGGACCGGCGACATCCTCTCGGAGATCGAGGCACTCGTCGGCGAGGGCGTCAGCGAGATCACCCTCCTCGGGCAGAACGTGAACGCGTACGGCTCCGACATCGGCGACCGAGAGGCCTTCAGCAAGCTGCTGCGCGCTTGCGGGAAGATCGAGGGCCTGGAGCGCGTGCGCTTCACCTCACCGCACCCCCGCGACTTCACCGACGACGTGATCGCCGCGATGGCCGAGACGCCGAACGTGATGCCGCAGCTCCACATGCCGTTGCAGTCCGGTTCGGACCCCGTCCTGAAGGCGATGCGCCGCTCGTACCGCCAGGACCGCTTCCTGGGGATCATCGAGAAGGTCCGCGCCGCCATGCCGGACGCGGCGATCTCCACCGACATCATCGTGGGCTTCCCCGGCGAGACCGAGGAGGACTTCGAGCAGACGATGCACGTGGTCCGCGAGGCCCGCTTCGCCAACGCCTTCACCTTCCAGTACTCCAAGCGCCCCGGGACCCCGGCCGCGACCATGGAGGGGCAGATCCCCAAGGATGTCGTCCAGTCGCGCTACGAGCGCCTGGTGGCCCTCCAGGAGGAGATCTCCTGGGAGGAGAACAAGAAGCAGGTCGGCCGCACCCTGGAGCTGATGGTCGCCGAGGGCGAGGGCCGCAAGGACGGCGCCACGCACCGCCTCTCCGGCCGCGCCCCCGACAACCGCCTGGTGCACTTCACCAAGCCGGACACCGAGGTGCGCCCCGGTGACGTCGTGACGGTCGAGATCACCTACGCCGCCCCGCACCACCTGCTCGCCGAGGGCGCCGTCCTGAACGTGCGTCCCACGCGCGCGGGCGACGCCTGGGAGAAGCGCAACACAGAGGCGGCCGCGAAGCCCGCGGGCGTCATGCTGGGCCTGCCGAAGATCGGCGCTCCCGCGCCGCTGCCGGTGGCGACGGGGAGCGGCTGCGGCTGCGACTGACCTGAGGTGAGGGCCGTCGGCGGCGGGGGCCGCCGACGCCGGGTCGGGGGCTGCGATGGCGCTCTGGGCGCTTCTGGTGGACAAGGCCGCCCACGGGGGCGAGCGTGTGCCCGGCGAAGTCGTCGCCACCGTAGAGGGCACCCATGACGAAGCCGTGGAGCACTTCGCGGAATTCGTACGCCTCTACCGACCCCGGCACCCGAGGTACCCGCGGCGCGCCCGCCGTTACCGCACGGCCGGCGGCTGGCTGCTCATCGGCGACGGCTCCTCCGGTGTCGTACCCCTGTCGGTTCTTGATCTGCGAGCTGGAGTGGGACTCGGGACCGGTCTCCCAGTAGGCGCGTTACGCTGCGGATCATGCTTGTCGCCGCCGCCGTGTGCCCTTGTCCGCCCCTGCTCGTCCCCGAAGTCGCCGCGGGGGCCGCTCCCGAACTGCACGCCGCGCGCGCGGCGTGCACGGACGCCATCGGAGTCCTCGCCGCCGCCAGGCCCGATCGGCTGGTCGTGGTGGGTCCGGCCGAGCCCAGCGGGCAGGGATCGCATGCGCAGGGCGCGCGCGGGTCCTTCCGGGGCTTCGGGGTCGATCTCGGCGTACGACTTGGTTGCCCCCAGGGCGAGGGTGAGGACGACGCCGACGGTGAGGCGGCCGGGCGCGAGCTTCCGCCGTCGCTCGCGGTGGCCGCCTGGCTGCTCGAGCGCACCCGATGGTCGACCGCTCCCCTGGAAGGCCTGGGCGTGGGGGAACCACTTGCCGCCGAGCGGTGTATGCAACTCGGAGGGGAGATCGCGGGGCGAGCGGACCGCGTGGCCCTGCTGGTGATGGGCGACGCCAGCGCGTGCCGCACGCTGAAGGCGCCGGGGTACTTGGACGAGCGCGCGGCCGGCTTCGACGAGGAGGTCGGGCGGGCACTCGGCGCGGCCGACGTGGCGGCGTTGCAGGCGCTGGACGCCGAGCTCGCGCACGAACTGCAGGCGGCGGGCCGCGCCCCGTGGCAGGTGCTCGCCGGGGCGGCCGACGGCGCGGCGCTGAGCGGCGAGCTGCTCTACGAGGACGCGCCGTACGGCGTGGGGTATCTGGTGGCCGCCTGGTCGTAGTGACGGGGTGGTGTTGGTGACCGGGCGGTCCTAGTGAGCGCTTGGTTCCAGTGACCGGGTGGCCGTAGTGACCGCCTGGCCCCTGGTGACCTGCTGGTCGCAGCGCCTCCAGAGGCCGAGCGATTCCTGCCCGTCTCACGGCGGTCCGCCCGCCGCCCGACGCCCGGCGCCGACGCCTGACACGCGCGCGAAGGCGGACGTGGTCCGGGCGACCACCGGTTACGCGATCGGTGGCGTACCGCCCTTCGGCCACGTGACCAGGACCCGGGTGCTCGCCGACCGCTCCCTGCTGGAGCACGACGTGGTGTGGGCGGCGGCGGGCACGCCGTACGCCGTCTTTCCGATGGCCCCGAAGACGCTGATCGCCCGCCGACCGGACGGACAGGCGCGACGGCCGTGCTGACGGGGTCGCGCCCGACAGCCGGAGGGGCAGCCTCGACGGCCGTGCTGACGGGGGCCGATGGGATGTGCGGACGGACCGTGCGGACAGGCCCGGCGGGCCGTGCTGACGAGGCCCCGACGGCCGCGCGGACGGGCGCCGGGCGGTCCCGACGGCCGCGCGGACGGGCCTTCGGACGGGCCGGACGGGCCTTCGGACGGGCCCGCCGACCGTGTTCACGGCCGTCCCCGCGCACGGCGACGGCCGTGAAGCGGCATGCTTCACGGCCGTCCGCCGATGCGGGTCAGGGAGCCGGAGGGGGCGTCGGAGGCGCCGACGGCGGCGGAGTGGCGCTGCCGCCGTCGTCCTTGCCCTTGCCCTGGTCCTGCGCGGCGAGGCGGTCGACGGCGTCCTTCGCCTTGCCCGTGCCCGCCTGGATCTTGTCGCTGTACTTGCCCTTGGTCTTCTTGTCGACCACCTGCGCGGCCTTCTCCAGGCCGTGGTCGATCTTGTCCCCATGATGCTGCGCGAGGTCCGAGACCTTGTCCTTGGCAGGGGCGAGCTTGGCTTTCATGCGGTCCAGGAAGCCCATGGGTTCACCTTCCCTCGCTAGGGGGCTGTGGGAGCTACTTTCGGGCGCCCTCACCGGCCTCGGTGTCGGCCGCCTTCTCGGCGGACTGCTGCTTCGGGATGTCCACGCCCTCCGCCGCGGCCGCCTCGTCGCCGCCCTCCGCGGGCTTGTCCTCGGCGGCGCTCTCCTTGTCCGTGCCGGCCTCGGCAACGGGCTTCGAATTGGCCGAGCCGGGGGAGCCCTCCGCGGTTCCCTCGGTCTTCTCCGGCTCGGCCGTCACCGATGCGGCGGCGGCCGCCTCGGTCGTCGTCTCTTCGCTGTCCTTGGCCTTCCGGCGGAACCTTGCAAAAACGCCCATATCTACTCCATACGTTACTCGTGTGGGCGAAATCCCGCGCCGCCCGGTGCGGCACATTGCGTCGCCCGGGTCGTCGGTCCTCGAAACCGGCGGCCGGAACCTCGCAACAGGCAACGACCTGAGAGCCCTGTCGTCACGTAGCTCGTTCGGGAAGTGGACGTGGGGTTTGCGAGACTGGGGCGGTGAGTAGCGCAGCTCCCGCCCCGCGGGTCATCGCCGTCGTCGGTCCCACCGCGGCCGGAAAGTCCGATCTGGGCGTTTTCCTCGCCCAGCGTCTTGGGGGCGAAGTCGTCAACGCCGACTCCATGCAGCTCTACCGAGGGATGGATATCGGCACCGCCAAGCTGACACCCGAAGAGCGCGACGGAGTTCCCCACCACCTCCTCGACATCTGGGACGTCACGGAGGCGGCCAGCGTCGCCGAGTACCAGAAGCTGGCCCGCGCGCACATCGACCGTCTGCTCGCCGAGGGGCGCTGGCCGATCCTGGTCGGCGGCTCCGGGCTGTACGTCAGGGGGGCCGTCGACCACTTGGAGTTCCCCGGCACCGACCCCGCCGTGCGCGCCCGCCTGGAGGAGGAGCTGGTCCTGCGGGGCCCCGGAGCGCTGCACGCACGCCTCGCCGCCGCGGACCCGGGGGCCGCCCAGGCGATCCTGCCGAGCAACGGCCGCCGGATCGTCCGCGCCCTGGAGGTCATCGAGATCACCGGCAAGCCCTTCACCGCCAACCTCCCGAGGCACGAATCCGTGTACGACACGGTCCAGATCGGCGTCGACGTCGCCCGCCCCGAACTCGACGAACGCATCGCCACGCGCGTGGACCGCATGTGGGACGCGGGCCTGGTCGACGAGGTACGCGCGCTGGAGGCCCGAGGGCTCCGCGAGGGGCTCACGGCTTCGCGGGCGCTCGGCTACCAGCAGGTGCTTGCCGCCCTCGCCGGAGAGTGCACCGAGGAGGAGGCGCGCGCCGAGACGGTGCGCGCCACCAAACGCTTCGCGCGCCGCCAGGACTCGTGGTTCCGGCGCGATCCCCGGGTGCACTGGCTCAGTGGGGCCGTGGCCGATCGCGGGGAACTCCCGGCACGCGCACTGGCGTTGGTCGAACGACCGGTCACAGCCTGATCACGTGATGGCATCGGGACGCTCCGGCGGTCATCCGGGCACCTGACGGCGTGCCATCATCGACCATCGATCGACCAGTGAAGTCCGAAGTGGGAGGGCGCGTGGCGATGGAGGCCGGCCCTCGTGACACCGCGCATGACGGCGGAGAGCAGCTGAGTCCCGACGGCCCCGACGAGGCGCCGGGAGGCGTGACGGACGACGGTCCCGGCGCGGACGAGATGTCCGCGGAGGCCGAGGTCGAGGTCGAGCTGCGCCCGCAGCGACGCCTGCGCATCTGGCAGCTCGCGCCCATCGTGATCCTCGCCGCGGTCGGATCCCTCATGTTCGCCTTCCCGCTCGCCTTCGAGTTCGGCGACGGCGGCGCGGTGGTCGCCATGCTCGGACTGCTGCTCAGCTGCTGTGCGGCCGGCTGGGGGATGATGGCCGCCCGCCGGGTGGGGCACACCTGGCCGGGGCTGCCCGAGCGCGGCTCCGGACGCCGCCCGGACTGGCGGGTCGTCTCCGCGTACGCCCTGCTGTTCCTCGGCGCCGCTGTCCTCGCCGTGTGGCGGGTGGCCCGACTCCGCTGAGGCCGCCACCGGCAGCCCGCGGGCATCGGGCCGACCGAGTGTCGTACCCACCCCGTACGATCGAGGGATGAGCACGCGGATCGCCTTCCTCAAGGGGCACGGGACCGAGAACGACTTCGTGATCATCCCGGACCCGGACAACGCCATCGAGCTGCCCCCGGCCGCAGTCGTCGCCCTGTGCGATCGCCGGGCGGGCATCGGTGGCGACGGCGTCCTGCACGTCGTACGCTCCGCCGCCCACCCCGAGGCCCGTCATCTCGCGGACGAGGCCGAATGGTTCATGGACTACCGCAACGGCGACGGGTCGATCGCCGAGATGTGCGGCAATGGAGTGCGCGTCTTCGCCCGGTACCTCCAGCACGCGGGTCACATCGGCGCGGGCGACCTGGCGGTGGCCACCCGTGGTGGGGTGAAGACCGTGCACATCGCCAAGGCGGAATCCGGCGGCGAGATCACCGTGGGCATGGGCAAGGCGCGCCTCTCCGGAGACGACGTCACGGTCTCGGTCGCCGACCACGAGTGGCCCGCCCTCAACGTGAACATGGGCAACCCCCACGCGGTCGCCTTCGTGGACGACCTCTCCCAAGCGGGCAACCTCTACGCCCCGCCGCTTTTCAGCCCCGCTGCCGCCTACCCGGACGGGGTGAACGTCGAGTTCGTCGTCGACCGCGGCCCGCGTCACGTCGCCATGCGCGTGCACGAGCGCGGCGCGGGGGAGACCCGCTCGTGCGGCACCGGCACGTGCGCCGTGGCCGTGGCCGCGGCCCGCAGGGACGGCGTGGACCCGGCCGCCACCGGCGCCCCGGTCACGTACACCGTCGACGTGCTCGGCGGGCGCCTGGTGATCACCGAGCGGCCCGACGGCGAGATCGAGATGACCGGCCCCGCCGTGATCGTCGCCGAAGGCGAGTTCGCGTCCGAATGGCTCGAAACGGCAATCGCATGAACTGTCGCTCGAATGGGTGATCCGTTTCACGCTCGGCGAGAGGTGGTCAGTGCCGCGTGATGGGCTCGGTAGCATCAAGCACCGGCCCGGACGGAGTACGTCACCGTCCGTTCACCGCCGGTCGACGCAGCCGGAGGTGCCCATGAGCGCGGAGGCCACGAACCCTGCCACGCCCGTCCCCATGACGACCGGGGGCCAGCGCAGGCGCGGCCGCGCCCGTCTCGACCTGCGCAGGCTCGGCAGGGCCGCCCTGCTGGGACCCGCCACCCGCGACCGCCTCCCCGACGCGATCGGCCACGTGGCGGAGGCACACCGGGCCCACTATCCGGACGCCGACCTGGAGCCGCTGCGCCGTGCGTACGTCCTGGCGGAGTCCTCGCACCGGGGCCAGACGCGCAAGAGCGGCGAACCGTACATCACGCACCCCCTCGCCGTGACCCTGATCCTCGCCCAGCTCGGCGCGGAGATCACCACCTTGACCGCGTCCCTGCTCCACGACACCGTCGAGGACACCGACGTGACCCTCGACCAGGTACGGGCCGAGTTCGGCGACGACGTCTGCTACCTCGTCGACGGCGTCACCAAACTCGAAAAGGTCGACTACGGAGCGGCGGCCGAGCCGGAGACCTTCCGCAAGATGCTCGTCGCCACCGGCAACGACGTACGCGTCATGTCGATCAAACTCGCCGACCGCCTGCACAACATGCGCACGCTCGGTGTCATGCGCCCCGAGAAGCAGGCCCGCATCGCCAAAGTGACCCGGGACGTCCTCATTCCGCTCGCCGAGCGCCTCGGCGTACAGGCGCTCAAGACCGAGCTGGAGGACCTCGTCTTCGCGATCCTCCACCCGCAGGAGTACGCCGAGGTCAAGGCCCTCATCGATGCCAACGCCGCAAGCGAGCGGGACCCGCTCGGGGACATCGCCGGTGAGGTGCGCGGCGTGCTCCGAGAGGCGGGCATCACCGCCGAGGTCCTCATCAGGCCGCGGCACTTCCTCTCCGTCCACCGGGTGCACCGCAAGCGCGGTGAGCTGCGCGCCTCGGACTACGGCCGCCTCCTCGTGCTCGTCAACGAAGACGCGGACTGTTACGGAGTCCTCGGCGAACTGCACACCTGCTTCACGCCGGTCGTCTCGGAGTTCAAGGACTTCATCGCCGTACCGAAGTTCAACCTCTACCAATCGCTGCACACGGCGGTGGCCCGCCCGGACGGCCAGGTCGCCGAGGTCCTCATCCGCACGCACCAGATGCACCAGGTCGCCGAGGCGGGCGTCGTCGCACTGCGCAATCCCTACGCTCCTTCCTCGGAGGAGCCATCTGACCGGGCCGACGACGAGCGTGTGGACCCGACCAGGCCCGGCTGGCTCTCCCGGCTCCTCGACTGGCAGCAGGCCGCGCCCGACCCGGACACGTTCTGGTCGACGCTGCGCGAAGATCTCGCGCAGGACCGCGAGATCGCCGTCTTCCGCCCCGACGGCGGCACGCTCGGCCTGCCCGCCGGCGCCAGCTGCGTGGACGCCGCCTACGCCCAGTACGGCGAGGACGCGCACGCCTGCATCGGCGCACGCGTCAACGGCCGTCTGGCGACGCTCAGCACCGTCCTGCGGGACGGCGACACCGTGCAGTTGCTCATGGGGCAGGACGCCACATCCGGGCCGTCGAGCGAGTGGCTCGACCACGCCCGCACGCCCGGCGCCCGCATCGCGATCCGGCGCTGGCTGACGACGCATCCGGCGCCCGCTCCCGCCCCCACGCCGTCCCGTCGGCGGCCGGCCCAGCAGACACCGGTGACCACGCCCCGCCCCGAGGCCGCCGACGCGTCTCGTCCGGCTGCCGCGAGCGCCGTGGTGGACCGCGAGGGCGCGACCGTACGCCTGGCGGGGTGTTGTACGCCGGTGCCGCCCGACGCCATCACCGCCTTCGCCGTGCGCGGAGGCGTCGTAACCGTCCACCGTGTCGGCTGTCCGGCGGTGGAGCGCATGAAGGAAGTGGGGCGCGCGGAGGTCGGCGTGCGCTGGGGGGACACCACGGAGTGCCGGGTGACCCTGACCGCCGAATCGTTCGGCCGCGCCCACCTCCTCGCCGACCTCACCGAGGCAATCGCCCTTGAGGGCGTCGCCATCATCTCCGCGACCGTGGAACCGCCCACCCAGCAGCGCGTCCGCCACACGTACACGCTGCAACTGCCGGACGCGGCGCACCTTCCGGCGTTGATGCGGGCCATGCGCGCCGTGCCGGGCGTGTACGACGTGAGCCGCGCCCAGCACCCGGCCGCCGCCGCCCACTGACCCCGGGGGCCGGGTCCGTCGACTCGGCTCATCGAACGCAGGCACGGCGACTCGTTCGAGTGGCCGGAACGCGCGTCGTCACCCCGTGACGGGCCCGCGCTGATAGCCGTAAGCCATGCTGCTCACCCCTCGGATCACGGCCCAGCGGCCGAAGGCCCTTCGCACCCCCCGCATCGCCGCGGCACTGATCGCGGCGACCGCATCCGCCGCCCTCGTCGCCGCGAGCGCGCCGTCGCCGGCCGCCCCGCTCGGCATCGGCGACCCGCTCTTCCCGCACCTGGGCAACCCCGGGTACGACGTGGACTCGTACGACATCGCTTTCACCTACGGCGGTGACAACCGCAAGCCCCTGGATGCCGTCACCAAGATCGACGCCCGTGTCACGTCGCCCCTGGAGCGCGTGAACCTCGACTTCACCCACAGCAAGGTCCGCTCCGTCGAGGTCAACGGCGAAACCGCCCGCTTCGACAGCACCGGTGAGGACCTGGTCCTCACGCCGTCCGCGCCGGTCGCGCCCGGCGAGCGGCTGCGGATCACCGTCCGGCACACCAGCGACCCCGTCTCCGCCAAGGACGCCCAGAGCGGCTGGCTGCGCACGAGGGACGGGCTCGCCATGGCCAACCAGGCGGACGCCGCCCACCTGGTCTTCCCGTGCAACGACCATCCGGCGGACAAGGCGGCGTTCACCTTCCGTGTCACGGCACCCAAGGGACTCACCGCTGTCGCCAACGGCCTGCCGGTAGCCAAGGCGCGCCGTGCCGACGGGACCACCACGTGGGCGTACCGCACCCATCACCCGATGGCGACGGAACTGGCGCAGGTGTCGATCGGGCGCTCCACCGTGGTGCACCGCAAGGGCCCGCACGGCCTTCCCGTACGCGATGTGGTGCCCACCAAGGACCGCAAGCTCCTGGAGCGCTGGCTGAAGAAGACGCCCGGCCAGATCGACTGGATGGAGAAGAAGGTCGGCCGCTACCCCTTCGAGACCTACGGCGTCCTGGTGGCCGACGTGCGGACCGGCTTCGAATTGGAGACACAGACGCTCTCTCTCTTCGAGAAAGAGCTCTTCACCCGCCCCGAGTACCCCGAGTGGTACGTCGACGCGATCATGGTGCACGAACTGGCGCACCAGTGGTTCGGCGACAGCGTGAGCCCGCGGACCTGGTCGGACCTGTGGCTCAACGAAGGCCACGCCACCTGGTACGAGGCACTCTTCGCCGAGGAGAAGACGAAGCGGCCCATCAAGGACCGGATGCGGGCGGCCTACTCCCGGTCGGACGGCTGGCGCGCGGCCGGCGGACCGCCCGCCAAGCCCAAGGAGCCCGCTCCCGGGCAGAAGACCAGCCTCTTCCGGCCCGTCGTCTACGACGGCAGTGCCCTGGTTCTCTACGCGCTGCGCCAGGAGATCGGGCGCCGGGCGTTCGAGCACCTTGAGCGGCAGTGGGTCCACATCCACCGTGACGGCAACGCCACGACCGCCGACTTCGTGCGGCTGGCCTCCGAGGTCGCGGGCCGTGACCTGGGAGGATTCTTCGACGCCTGGCTGTACGGGCCGAAGACGCCGCCCATGCCGGGGCACCCGGACTGGCGTACGGGAGCGCCGGAAGGGAAATAACTTCCGGGCAGGGAAAAACACGGATGACGAGACGACCCGTTTCGTGCAACCATCTTCAGGTCGACGGCACGGCCGGTCCGGGCTCCGGGGTTTCCCCTCGGGGACATCTCAGGGTCGGCCGAGGCCGGTCCCGGGAATCTCCGGGCCGACCCGGGCGTTGTCGACTGTGACGGGTGACGCATCCGTCGGCGACGGATCAGGGATCCGTCCGTATTCCATCGACGCATCGACGTAAGGACCCAATGACCTCCTCTTCTTCCCCTTCCCAGGACGCACAGAGCTTCGCGCAGAACTACCCCGAAGGTCTTCGGGCCGATGCCCTGATGGAAGAGGACGTCGCCTGGAGCCACGAGATCGACGGAGAGCGGGACGGCGACCAGCTCGAACGCTCCGACCGCGCGGCTCTGCGCCGCGTCGCCGGACTCTCCACCGAGCTCGAGGACGTCACCGAAGTCGAGTACCGCCAGCTCCGCCTGGAGCGCGTGGTCCTCGTCGGCGTGTGGACCTCCGGGACCGTGGACGATGCGGAGAACTCCCTCGCCGAGCTGGCCGCACTCGCGGAGACCGCGGGCGCGCTCGTGCTCGACGGCGTCATCCAGCGCCGCGACAAGCCGGACCCGGCGACGTACATCGGCTCCGGCAAGGCTCTTGAGCTGCGTGACATCGTGCTCGAGACCGGCGCCGACACCGTCGTCTGCGACGGTGAGCTGAGCCCCGGCCAGCTGATCCACCTCGAAGACGTGGTGAAGGTCAAGGTGGTCGACCGGACCGCCCTGATCCTCGACATCTTCGCCCAGCACGCCAAGTCCCGAGAGGGCAAGGCGCAGGTGGCCCTCGCGCAGATGCAGTACATGCTGCCGAGGCTCCGCGGCTGGGGTCAGTCGCTCTCCCGTCAGATGGGTGGCGGCGGCGGTGGCGGCATGGCCACCCGTGGTCCCGGTGAGACCAAGATCGAGACGGACCGGCGACGGATCCGCGAGAAGATGGCGAAGATGCGCCGTGAGATCGCGGAGATGAAGACGGGCCGCGACATCAAGCGGCAGGAGCGCCGGCGCAATAAGGTGCCTTCGGTCGCGATCGCCGGCTACACGAACGCGGGCAAGTCCTCGCTCCTCAACCGCCTAACGGGCGCGGGCGTCTTGGTGGAGAACGCGCTGTTCGCCACCCTCGACCCGACCGTGCGCCGGGCCGAGACGCCGACCGGCCGTCTCTACACCCTGGCCGACACCGTCGGATTTGTGCGGCATCTGCCGCACCACCTCGTCGAGGCGTTCCGTTCCACGATGGAGGAGGTCGGCGACTCCGACCTGATCCTGCACGTGGTGGACGGTTCGCACCCGGTGCCGGAGGAGCAGCTGGCCGCCGTGCGCGAGGTGATCCGCGATGTGGGCGCCACCGACGTGCCCGAGATCGTCGTGATCAACAAGGCCGACGCGGCGGACCCGCTGGTCCTCCAGCGGCTGATGAGGAACGAGAAGCACGCGATCGCGGTCTCCGCGCGCACCGGTGCCGGTATCGCGGAGCTCCTCGCGCTGATCGACTCCGAACTGCCGCGGCCCAAGGTCGAGATCGAGGCCCTCGTCCCGTACACCCACGGCCAGCTCATCTCGCGTGCGCACGCCGAGGGCGAGGTCCTCTCCGAGGAGCACACCGGCGAGGGCACGCTGCTCAAGGCGCGGGTGCACGAGGAACTCGCCGCGGACCTCGGGCCGTACGTACCGGCCACCCGCTGACGGCAGCCGGTCCGGTCACGGTCCGGCCCAGTCACACGGCGAAGGCCCGCCCCCTCTCCCAGGGGGCGGGCCTTCGCCGTGTCCGTTGCTTCGGTTACTTCAGTTGCCTCGGTTACTGAGAGCCGTACTTCTTGCTCATCATGTCGTAGACCTGTTCGGCGCCCTTGCCCAGCTGCGGTCCCGCCAGCCAGGTGTTCTCGGCCGGGCCGATGGAGGTGTTCGACACGAGCTCGGTCTTGTCGCCCACCATCCGGAACCAGCCGCCGCCGGACGAGCCGCCGGTCATGGTGCAGCCGATGCGGTACATCGTCGGCAGGCTCGGCGACAGCGAGAGACGACCCGGCTTGTCCACGCACTTGTGCATGATCAGACCGTTGTACGGGGGAGCGGCAGGGTAGCCCCAGGCGCCCATCGAACTCACGCTCCGCGTGGTCGGAGTCGAGAAGTCGACATCGAGCGCGTTGCCCACGGTCTCCTCGAGGGACTTGCCGCCCCGCTCCGGCTTCACGTGCATCACGGCGTAGTCATGCGTCGCGCCCGCGCCGCCCGTCGGACCGCCCTCGTTGATCCACTCATTGGAGGTCGAGACCCAGTCCGCCCAGTACTGGCCGTAGGGGGCGATCTCCTGCGCGGCCGCGTTGCCCAGCTCGGCCTCGGACTTGCCGAGGTCGTTGTAGGCGGGCACGAACGCGATGTTGCGGTACCAGCCGCCCTGGGCGCCGGCGTGCACGCAGTGGCCCGCGGTCCACACGAGGTTGGACTTGCCCGGGTTGCGCGGGTCCTTCACGACAGTGCCGGAGCAGACCATCGAACCCTCGGGAGAGTCGAAGAAGATCTTGCCGACGGGGGCGGCGTTCTCGTGGTACGGCGTCTTCTCGGGCTTGGCCCGGACCGGCGACGGGGCGGGGTCGGTCGCGCCCTGGTCGGCGCTCGCGTCCTTCGCTGCGATCGTCTTGTTCGGGTCCTTGGCCTTCTTCATCCGCTCGGGCTTCCAGAGCCCGGCGATGACCGGATTGACGAAGTCCTTGGACTCGCGCAGCCAGTCGTCCTTGTCCCAGTTCTTCCAGGCGCCGTTCCTCCACTTGTCCGGGTCGATGCCGTGCTCCTTGAGCTTGTCGGCGAGCTCGCCGGGCAGCTTGGAGTCGGCACCCTCGGAACCGGCGTCGGAGCCGTCGGATCCCTGGGAAGCGGCGGTGTCCGGCTTGTCGCTCGCCTTGTCCTCGCTCGGACCGCAGGCCGTGGCGGTGAGCGCCAGGGTCGCCGCGAGTCCGGTGGCGGCGAGTGCGGCGCGCCGGCCACGGCTGCGCGCGAAGAGCGCACGAGTGGAACGCATGGTGCTATTACCCCCGATAGAACGAGATTGCATCATTGGTACGTGATTGCGGCATTGCCATGTGCGTGGTGATGGCCATGGAGATTGGCATGCGCCACGGGCACGCGTGTCATGGACGCGTCATGCGAGGCTCCAGGGAGCCCGGTAAGCCCCGCGTTGACACAACACCCCACTATGCCTGTGAGGTTGGGGACGAACAGCGGCGGGGCCGTGAAGGTTTCCGGCGACCCCGCCGTCGTACGGCATGCGGTATGAGAGACCTGGCTTGCTCGGAGTCCGATTTGCCAGGGCCGACTTACTGCCCGGCGAACTTCTTGCTGACCGCCGTGTAGATGCCCTTGGCCTCCTTGCCCAGGCGCGGACCGGCCAGCCAGCCCGCCGTCACCGGACCGATGGAGGTGTTCGAGACCAGGGCGGGCTTGCCGTCCTGGCCCTGCGCCACCCAGCCACCGCCGGACGAGCCGCCGGTCATCGTGCAGCCGATGCGGTACATCGTCGGGTCGGGCTTGGTGAGCGAGAGCCGGCCCGGCTTGTCGGCACACTGGAACAGCTTCTGGCCGTCGAAGGGCGGCGCCGCCGGGTAACCCGTGGCCGTCATCGTCTTGATCTGCGGAACCGCGGGGGCGTCGAAGTCCACCGGGAGCGCGGAACCGACGGTCTCCTCGAGCGACTTGCCCTCGCTGCCCTTCTCGGGCGCCACGTGAATCACCGCGAAGTCGTACGGCGCGCCCTTGCCGCCCGTCGGACCACCCTGCTCGATCCACTGGTCGGAAGTCTGCGCCCAGTCACCCCACCAGACGCCGTACGGAGCGACCTCTTCCTTGGGGGCGTTCTGCAGTTCCGCGGCCGACTTGCCGCTGTCGTTGTACGAGGGGACGAAGACCATGTTGCGGTACCAGCCGCCCTTGGCACCGGCGTGCACGCAGTGGCCGGCGGTCCACACCATGTTGGACTTGCCCGGGTGGGCCGGGTCCTTGATCACGGTCGCGGAGCAGACCATCGAACCCTCGGGCCCGTCGAAGAAGAGCTTGCCCGACTCGGCCGCCTGGTCGTGGTACGGCGCCTTCACGGCTGCCGCCTCGACGGGCTCGGGCGTCGGGTCGGTGATGCCCTGGTCACCGGAGATGTCGTTGTCGTCGACGCTGCGGTCCGGGTTCTTGTCGGCGTCCCGCATCCGGTCGGAATCCCAGAGGTCCTCGATGATCGGGTTGACGAAGTCGCCGGCCTCGCGCAGCCAGTCGTCCTTGTCCCAGTTCTTCCAGGCGCCGTTCTTCCACTTGTCCAGGTCGATCCCGTGCTCCTTGAGCCGGTCCTGGAGGTCCGCCGGAAGCTTGATCTTGTCATCGCCGTTGCTGCCGCCGCCCTCGCTGTCACCGGGCTGCGCCGAGGACGAGTCGCCGCCGGCGTTGTCCTCGGTGGGACCGCAGGCCGTGGCGGTCAGAACGAGCGCCGCGCCGAGCGCCACCGCGGCCGCCACGGGGGAGGTCCTGGTGCGCGCACTCCTCCCACTGCGGGCGGTGAAGAGCGGACGTATGGGTCGCATCGTGAGATTCCCCCTGGGCCTCGAAAAACGTTCAAAGAGCTGGACATCCGGGTGCGGAGCACCCGTCGCCCACCGGCGCGGATCCCCATCATTGGGGGGAGCGGCGCGCTGTCGCTGGTGAGCGGCCCCCCACACTATGCCGATGCCGTTGGGGACGGCCGACGGAAGGGCAACGGTTCCGTCACGGCAAGGATCTTCCGATGACCCGTGATCCCGAGGGTTCACCGTCGTTGGTACGTACGGGGGAGTCGCGGCCAGCGTTCATCCCCCTGCCAACTCGCCTGCACCCTCGGTCATATGGGCTCACCGGAGTCACACGACCGGACGTGCTTGTCCACAGCGGGAGGACCAACAGTCGTGGCCGTGACCGAGCCTGCGCCCGCGGCGGTGTCCGCAGCGTGTTCCGTAGCGCAGCCCTTGCAGTCGTCAAAGCCCTTGCAGTCCTCACAGCCTGTCGGGGTTGGGGAGACTTCGGAGGATGGAGAAATCGGGGGGAGGGGGGAGAGCGGGGGGAGTGGAGGGAGTGAGGCGGCTGAGGTGACGGGGGAGGCCGGCGGTGATGGTCGGCCGGAGCAGCGCGGTTGGGGCGAGGAGCCGGACCGAGACGGGGAATGCGGTCGGGCCGCCGATCGGGTCGCCGGTGGGGCCGCCGTGACTTCCGCGCGGTCCGCTGTGCCCGCTGTGCACTTCGGGGACTCCGTGGGCTCGGTGGAGCGGGTGCGGTCTGAGGACTCCTCGCAGCCCGTCTCGCGGTCGGCTGGGCAGTTGATTGGACAGACGACTGGGCAGGCGGACGCGCACGCCGTGGCGCAGTCCGTCACGCAGTCCGTCGCGCAGGAGGGCATCCTGCGGCGGCAGTCCGCGCGCGAGTCGGCGGCTCGCACCTATGCCAGGGCCCTGCCGATCGTGCCGGTGCGGGCGCGCGGCATGACCATCGAGGGCGCGGATGGGCGCCGCTACCTCGACTGCCTCTCGGGTGCCGGAACGCTGGCCCTCGGCCACAACCACCCGGTGGTGCTCGAAGCCATCAGGAAGGTCCTGGACTCGGGGGCGCCGCTGCACGTCCTCGACCTGGCCACACCCGTCAAGGACGCCTTCACCACCGAGCTGTTCAGCACACTGCCGAGCGGCCTCGCCGAGCGTGCGCGGATCCAGTTCTGCGGCCCCGCCGGAACGGACGCCGTGGAGGCCGCGCTGAAACTGGTCCGCGCGGCCACCGGTCGCAACGGCATGCTGGCCTTCACCGGCGCCTACCACGGCATGACGGCAGGGGCGCTCGAAGTATCCGGCGGCGCGCAGGACGTACGGGTCGCACGCCTCCCATACCCGCAGGACTACCGCTGCCCGTTCGGCCTCGGCGGCCCACGCGGCGCGGAACTCTCCGCCCGCTGGACCGAGAACCTCCTCGACGACGCCAAGTCGGGCGTCCCGGCCCCGGCAGGCATGATCCTCGAACCCGTCCAGGGCGAGGGCGGCGTCCTTCCGGCGCCCGACGCCTGGCTCCGCCGGATGCGTGAGATCACCGCGGCACGCGGCATCCCGCTCATCGCCGACGAGGTCCAGACGGGCGTCGGGCGGACCGGCGCCTTCTGGGCCGTCGAACACAGCGGCGTCGTACCGGACGTCATGGTGCTCTCCAAAGCGATCGGAGGCAGTCTGCCCCTCGCCGTCGTGATCTACCGAGACGACCTCGACGTCTGGGCCCCCGGTGCCCACGCCGGCACCTTCCGCGGTAACCAACTCGCCATGGCAGCGGGCGCGGCGACCCTCGCATACGTCCGCGAGAACTGCCTCGCCGAACGTGCCGCCACGTTGGGCGCCCGCATGATCAGCCAACTCCGTTCCTTGGCCGCGGCCCACCCGTGCATCGGAGAGGTCCGCGGCCGGGGCCTGATGATCGGTGTCGAACTCGTCGAGCCAGGGGAGCCTGGTGTTCCCCGTGCCCTGAGTGCGCCCGTAGAGCCCGTCGAGGCCGGAGAGCCCGTCGGGTCGGTTGAACTGACGGTGGCGGGCTCGGGCTCCGCGTGCGGCGGGACCGAGGCCGGGGGAATGCTGACCGCCAATGGTGACGTCACCGGCAACCGGGGCTCCGAGAACATGCCGACGGCTGGCCGGCCCGGTACAGCACACGACCCGCTCATCAGGGGCACCGACCATCTGCCGCCCGCTGCCCGCCCTCGCCCGCCGGCACCCCAACTGGCCGCCGCCGTACAGCGCGAGTGCCTGCGGCGCGGACTCATCGTCGAACTCGGCGGCCGCCACTCCAGCGTCGTACGACTCCTTCCCCCGCTGACCATCACCGACGAACAGGCGGCCGCGGTCCTCGACCGGCTGGCCGACGCGCTGACCACCGCGGCGCGTGCCCACCACGGATAGCCAAGACGGACTTGGACCGCCCCGCGGCGGCCCTGACATGCCGGGCGCGCCCCGGACCCGTCGCCACACGGAGCCCGAACAACCTCACAAGGAACCTCCTTTGAACGCCACCCCCGCATCCGAAGGCCGCCCCCACCTCGACGCCCCAGGCATGTGCGTCACGCAATCCCCCTTGGTGGCGGAGTCCGGTACGGTCCCCCGGCAGAAATGTGGCGGCCAAGGGGCCGAGCACCTGCGCGGGACGGCCATCGACCTGCTGGAGCACCCCGACCCGCACACCGCCGCGCAGGCGGCCGCCGTCGAGAACCTCCTGCGCTGCTGGGTCAGGGAGAACAACCTCCCGGCACCGGAACAGGGCGCCCTGCGCCTTCCCCTCCACGCCAGCGGCACGGCCCTGCTCGTCCCCGTGCACTACTGGTCGGCCACCGGCTGGCACCGCTTCGGCCTGCCTTACCTGGAGGACGGCCCGGCCAGCGCCCCTCCCGTCGACGCGGTGACCGTCGCCGCCCTCCTCGGCCGCGAGACGGCACGCCGCGACGCGGAACCGACGACGGCCAGTCCGGCGGCGGGCACTCCGGCGGCGGACACTCCGACTGCGGGTAGGTCGACTGTGGTCAGTCCGGCGGTGGACAGCCAGACGGCGGGCAGTCCGACGGCGAGTGGCACGGCGACGGAGGGCCCGGCAGAAGTCGTGAGCCGGGAGGGCGATAAGAGCCCGGCAGGTCCCGTGAGCTCGACGAGCCCTGTGAGCTCGACGAGCCCAGTGAACCCGGCAGGTCCTGTGCGCCCGGCGGATCCGATCAGCTCGGCGGATTCGATCAGCTCGGCAGGTCCGATCAGCTCGGCGGATTCGATCAGCTCGGCAGGTCCGATCAGCTCGGCGGATTCGATCAGCTCGGCGGATTCGGTGAGCCCGGCAGGTCATGTGAGCCCGGCAGGTCCGGTGAGCCCGGCGGGGTCAGCGAAATCGGCAGGCTCAGAGGAACCGGCAAGCTCAGCGGGATCCGCAGGCTCAGCGGAACCCGCAGGCTCAACGAAACCCGCAGGCTCAGCGGAATCCGCAGGCTCAGTGGAACCGGCAGAACCGGTGACCTCACCAGGCTTGATGCCCCCAGCCACGCCGAAGCAACCGGCGGAGCCAGACCCGCCAGCCACAGGAACCCCGACACCCGCAGCGAACCGGGAAGCGCAGGCGAACCCAGGCGGGTCAACGCCCCCGACCACGGCGCCCTCCGCAGCTGCGCCCCCGGCAGGCCCCGTCGACGGCGCCGATCTGGTCGGCCGGGTCGCCGACTCGGTCCGCCGCACCGCCCAGTTCATCGCCGACCGTCGCGCCAGCCCGGCCGACGAACCCGACCTGTTTCTGGCCGCCGAACAATCGCTGCTCCTCGGCCACCCCCTCCACCCGACCCCCAAAAGCCGCGAGGGCCTGTCCGACACCGAATCCCGTCTCTACTCACCCGAGTTGCGCGGCGCCTTCGCACTGCACTGGCTGGCCGTCGACCCCTCCGTACTCGCCGCGGACTCGGCCTGGACCGAGCGTGGGCGTACGCTCCCGGCCGACCAGCTCGCCGCCCGCCTCGCAGGCCCCGAACTGCCGCTGCCAGATGGCCGCGTTGCCCTGCCCGTGCACCCATGGCAAGTCCGCGAGCTCCGGCACCGCCCCGCGGCGGCCGAACTCCTCGACGCGGGCCTCCTCCAGGACCTCGGCCCTCATGGCGCCCCCTGGCACCCCACCTCCTCCGTACGCACCCTCTACCGTTCCGGCGCAGCCGCCATGCTCAAGCTCTCGCTCGGCGTGCGCATCACCAACTCCCGTCGCGAGAACCTCCGCAAGGAACTCCATCGCGGCGTCGAAGTCCACCGGCTGCTGCGCAGCGGCCTCGCCAAGCAGTGGCAGGCGGCACACCCCTGCTTCGACATCGTCCGCGACCCCGCGTGGCTCGCTGTCAATGACCGTGATGGTGCGCCCGTGGCCGGGCTCGACGTCATGATCCGGCACAACCCCTTCGGCCCAGGGGACGACGCCACCTGCGTCGCGGGCCTCGTCTCGCCCAAGCCTTCCACGCTGCCCGCCCGCCAGGACCTCCGGCTGATGCGCTCCCGGCTCAGCGAGACGGTGACCAGGCTGGCGGGACGGACGGGCCGCCCCCGAGGCGCGGTCGCCACCGAGTGGTTCCTGCGCTATCTGGAGACCGTCGTCCGCCCTGTGCTGTGGCTGGACAGCGAGGCGGGCGTCGCCCTGGAAGCGCACCAGCAGAACACGATCATCCTTCTCGATTCCGAGGGCTGGCCCGTGGGCGGCCGCTACCGCGACAACCAGGGCTACTACTTCCGCGAATCCCGGCGTGCCGAACTCGACCGGCGACTCCCCGGCATCGGGCAGCACAGTGACACCTTCGTCGCGGACGACGTGACCGACGAGCGGTTCGCCTACTACCTCGGCATCAACAACGTCCTGGGTCTGATCGGAGCATTCGGCGCCGAACGTCTGGCGGAGGAGAGGTTGTTGCTCGCGGCCTTCCGGCGCTTCCTCGGCGACATCGCATCCGGCCCCGACCGGCTGCGCACCTCGCTGCCCACGATGCTGCTCGACTCACCCGTGTTGCGGTGCAAGGCCAACCTGCTGACCCGGCTCCACGGCCTCGACGAGCTCGTCGGCCCGGTCGACACCCAGTCCGTGTACGTCACCATCAACAACCCCCTTCATTCCTGAGGAACATGCCCCACCTCTCCAGACTCTTCTGACTCTTCTGACAGGAGCGACGCCGTGTCTCCCACCGATGCGAGCACCGACGCCGGCACCGAACCCGCGGCCTCCGGCGCCGATGGCGCGGACGGCGCGGACGGCGCGGACACCCTCGACCTGCGCCTGCCCGACGAGCTCGTCGCCCTGCTGGCCGAGAGCGACGAGCGAACTCCGCGAACGGCAGCTCACATCGAGCACGGCGGACGAGCGCCGCACCATGCTCCGGGCACCGTGGCGGTGGAGGACCTCCTCGACGGCATCGCCGCCTGGGGGCCTGTCACCACCGACGCCGGTGTCTTCCAACTCGTACCTGTCCGCCTCGAACGCGACCTCCCGTTGATCAGCCGGTGGATGAACGACCCCGCGGTGGCGGCCTTCTGGGAACTGGCGGGGCCCGAGGCCGTCACCGAGGAGCACCTTCGCCCCCAGCTCGACGGAGACGGACGCAGCGTGCCCTGCCTCGGCGTGCTCGAAGGCATGCCGATGAGCTACTGGGAGATCTACCGCGCGGACCTCGACCCGCTGGCCCGCCACTACCCCTTCCGCCCGCACGACACCGGAATCCACCTCCTCATCGGTGGCGTCGTCAACCGCGGCCGCGGCCTTGGTACAGCACTGCTCAGGGCCGTCGCAGACCTTGTCCTCGACCGCCGCCCCGCATGCGCACGTGTCATCGCAGAACCCGACCTTCGCAACACCCCCTCCGTCTCCGCATTCCTGAGTGCTGGCTTCCGCTTCTCCGCCGAAGTGGACCTGCCCGACAAACGGGCGGCGCTCATGGTCCGCGACCGAGCCCTGCGCGCAGTGCTCTGACCCGATCACTCTTGGTACATCGCTCGACCCGATCCGGTTCCCTCCCTGAGGAGTCCACGTGCCGAATCCGTCCGCCAGCCCCATCTCCTGCCCCTCCACCGCGCTCTACGACCCGCCCGAGCTGACCCAGGACAGATGGCGCGAGGCCGGACGCCGACTGCTCGCCAAGATGATCGGCGAGTTCGCGTACGAGGAGATCATCCGGCCCGTGCCGGCCATGGAGGTGGAGACGGACACCTACCGTCTCCACCTCGAAGCGGCGAAGCCGGCCGCAGCTGACACGCCGCTCGGTGTCTACCGTGACCATGACGGCCCCTGCCTCACCTTCCGCGCCCGCCGCGGCTCGTACGGCAGCTGGCACGTGGACCCCGCCAGCCTGGCTCTGAGCGAAGGCGGTGCGGCGGCCCGCCCCCTCAGCGACCCCGTCAGATTCCTCGCGCTGGCCCGCAGGACCCTGGGACTCGACGGCGCCACCCTCGGTCACCTCGTACGCGAGCTCAGCGTCACACTCAGCGCCGACGCCCGGATCGACCACACCGCGCTCACCGCGGCGCAGCTCGCCGACCTTGGTTACGCGGAACTGGAGGGGCACCAGACCGGCCACCCCTGGCTCGTCCTCAACAAAGGGCGCATCGGCTTCTCCGCGACCGACGCCGGCCTCTGGGCGCCCGAGGCCCGTCGCTCCACGACGCTTCCATGGATCGCGGTCCACACCGACCTCGCCGTGTATCGAGGCGTCACCGGGCTGCAAACAGCTCAGCAGCTCTATGCCCGAGAGCTCCCCGCCTCCACCCAGGAGGCCTTCGCGGACTTACTCCGCGCGCGCGGGCTCGACCCCCAGGAGTACCTCTACCTTCCGGTGCACCCCTGGCAGTGGGACGAGGTCGTACTCCCGCTCTTCGCTCCCTCCGTAGCTGCGAACGCCATCGTTCCGCTGGGCAGCGACGGGGACGTACGCCTTCCCCAGCAGTCCATCCGTACGTTCCTCAACGCGTCCCGCCCCGACAGGCACACAGTGAAGCTGCCGCTGTCGGTCCTCAACACTCTGGTCTGGCGTGGCCTGCCCACGGAGCGCACGATCGCCGCGCCCGCCGTCACCGCCTGGATGCACGCACTACGTGACGTCGATCCCTTCCTGCGTGACGAGTGCCGGGTGATCCTCCTCGGTGAGGTCGCGTCGGTAGCCGTCGAACACCCTGTGTACGACGGTTTGCCGGAGGTCCCCTACCAGTACAGGGAGCTGCTCGGCGCCATCTGGCGCGAGCCTCTCACCCGCTACCTCGCCCCCCACGAACGCGCCCGCACCCTTGCCTCGCTGCTGCACGTCGACCCGGCCGGCAGGGCCTTCGTCACGGAGCTCGTGGAACGCTCGGGGCTCGCCCCCACCGTATGGCTGCGCCGGCTCTTCGCCGCCCTGCTGCCTCCGCTCCTGCACTTCCTCTACCGCTACGGCACCGTGTTCTCCCCTCACGGGGAGAACGCCATCGTCGTCTTCGACGACAAGGACGTGCCCGTCCGCCTCGCGGTGAAGGACTTCGTGGACGACGTGAACGTCAGCGCCGTGCGGCTGCCCGAGCAGGACTCGATGCCGGACGACGTGCGTGACGTACTGCTCACCGAGCCCCCCGGATTCCTCACCCAGTTCATCCACTCCGGTCTCTTCGTGGGGGTTTTCCGTTACCTGGCGCCGCTGTGCCAGGAACAATTGGGAGTGACCGAGGCCGATTTCTGGTCCGCCGTGCGCGCCGAGATCCTCCGGCACCAGGCACGCGCTCCGGAGATGAAGGAGCGGTACGAGATGTTCGACCTGCTCACACCACGTATCGAGCGGTTGTGCCTCAACCGGAACCGACTCCTCCTCGATGGGTACCGCGACCGCTCGCAACGCCCACACGCCGCCGTGCACGGCACCGTGCCCAACCCTCTCCATCAGCCTTGATCGCGGGATTGTCAGTGGGGCACCGTAGGGTGGTCGCGCTATGACGAAGCCCTCCCTCCCCGAGCTCCTGCACGCCGCCGTCACCGCTGTCGGCGGCACGGAACGCCCTGGCCAGGTGTCCATGGCCGAGGCCGTCGCCGAGGTGATCGACGACGGCTCCCACCTGCTGGTCCAGGCCGGCACCGGCACGGGCAAATCCCTCGGCTATCTCGTGCCGGCCCTGGCACACGGGGAGCGTGTGGTGGTCGCGACCGCCACGCTCGCCCTCCAGCGCCAGCTCGTGGAGCGGGACCTGCCGCGCACCGTGGACGCGCTGCATCCGCTGATGCGCCGCCGCCCCCAGTACGCGATGCTCAAGGGCCGCTCGAACTACCTGTGCCTCCACCGTCTCCACGAAGGCGCGCCCCAGGACGAGGAGGAGGGCCTCTTCGACCAGTTCGAGGCGGCGGCGCCCACCAGCAAACTGGGCCAGGACCTCCTGAGGATGCGGGACTGGGCCGACGAGACCGAGACGGGCGACCGTGACGACCTGACGCCCGGCGTCTCCGACCGAGCGTGGTCGCAGGTCTCCGTCTCCTCCAGGGAGTGCCTCGGCGCCTCGAAGTGTGCCTACGGGGCGGAGTGCTTCGCCGAGGCGGCCCGCGAGCGCGCCAAACTCGCCGACGTCATCGTCACGAACCACGCGCTGCTCGCCATCGACGCCATCGAGGGCGCCCCCGTCCTTCCCCAGCACGAAGTGCTGATCGTGGACGAGGCCCATGAGCTGGTCTCCCGGGTCACCGGCGTGGCCACGGGCGAGCTCACCCCCGGGCAGGTCAACCGCGCGGTCCGCCGCGCCGCCAAGCTCGTCAACGAGAAGGCCGCCGACCAGCTCCAGACCGCGTCAGAAGGCTTCGAGCGACTGATGGAGCTGGCCCTGCCGGGCCGCCTGGAGGAGATCCCCGAAGACCTCGGTTACGCGCTGATGGCCCTGCGCGACGCCGCGCGCACGGTCATCACGGCGCTCGGTTCCACCCGGGACAAGTCGGTCCAGGACGAGGACGCGGTCCGCAAGCAGGCACTCGCCTCCGTGGAATCGATCCACGACGTGGCGGAGCGCATCACGAACGGCTCCGAGTACGACGTCGTCTGGTACGAGCGGCACGACCGTTTCGGAGCCTCCCTGCGCGTGGCCCCGATGTCCGTGTCGGGTCTCCTGCGGGAGAAGCTCTTCGCCGAGCGTTCGGTGGTCCTCACCTCCGCCACGCTCAAGCTCGGCGGCGACTTCAACGGCGTCGGGGCGTCGCTCGGCCTGGCTCCGGAGGGCACGGAATCCGAGGACGCACCGCAGTGGAAGGGCCTCGACGTCGGCTCCCCGTTCGACTACGGCAAGCAGGGCATCCTCTACGTCGCCAAGCACCTGGCCCGTCCGGGCCGCGAGGGCACACGCAGCGACATGCTCGATGAGCTGGCCGAACTGATCGAAGCGGCCGGTGGTCGCACGCTCGGCCTCTTCTCCTCCATGCGTGCGGCTCAGGGCGCGGCGGAGGAGTTGCGGGAGCGCCTCGACATGCCCATCCTCCTCCAGGGCGAGGAGACCCTGGGCGAGCTGATCAAGGGCTTCGCGGCGGACGCGAGGACCTGCCTTTTCGGGACGCTCTCGCTCTGGCAGGGTGTTGACGTGCCGGGCCCCAGCTGCCAGCTGGTGATCATGGACAAGATCCCGTTCCCGCGCCCCGACGACCCGCTGATGAGCGCCCGCCAGAAGGCGGTCGACGACGCCGGCGGCAACGGCTTCATGGCGGTCGCGGCCACCCATGCGGCTCTTCTGATGGCGCAGGGCGCGGGGCGTCTCGTACGAGCGTCCGGGGATCGCGGCGTGGTCGCCGTCCTGGACCCCCGGCTGGCCACCGCGCGCTACGGCAGCTATCTGCGGGCTTCGCTGCCCGACTTCTGGTACACGACGGACCGTAATCAGGTACGTCGCTCCCTGGCCGCGATCGATGCCGCGGCGAAGGCGGCTGAGGCATAGAGAGCCGGGCGGCCCAGGCGTGGCGTGAAGAGCCCGGACACAGCAGGGCCCCGGAACCGGCGCAGTTGGTTCCGGGGCCCGGTCAGGGGCGCAGGCTCACACCCGCCGCAGCACCGCCACGACCTTGCCGAGGATCGTCGCCTCGTCGCCGGGGATCGGCTGGTACGCGGAGTTGTGCGGGAGGAGCCAGACGTGCCCGTCCTCCCGCTTGAAACGCTTGACCGTCGCTTCGCCGTCCAGCATGGCGGCCACGATGTCGCCGTTCTCCGCGACGGGCTGGCGACGCACCGTGACCCAGTCGCCGTCACAGATCGCGGCCTCGATCATCGAGTCACCGACGACCTTCAGCACGAAGAGCTCGCCGTCGCCCACGAGCTGCCGGGGGAGAGGGAAGACGTCCTCGACCGACTCCTCGGCGAGGATCGGACCACCGGCCGCGATCCGGCCGACGAGCGGGACGTACGACGCGGCGGGCTTGCCGGTGGTGTCGGTGGGCTGGCTGCTCGGCTGGTCCGAGCCGCGCACCTCGTACGCGCGCGGACGGTGGGGGTCGCGACGGAGGAAGCCCTTGCGCTCCAGGGCCATCAGCTGGTGGGCCACGGAGGAAGTGCTGGAGAGGCCCACCGCCTGACCGATCTCCCGCATCGACGGTGGGTAACCGCGCCGCTGCACCGAGTCCCTGATGACCTCGATCACCCTGCGCTGCCGGTCAGTGAGCCCTGAGCTGTCGGCCCGGATGCCTGGAGGTCGGCCCGGCAGGGAGCGCGTGGGCTTCGGCCCCTCCTGGTTCGTGGCTGCGTCATTCATGGCATGCACCGGCTCGAGTCGGCTCTGGGAGCGGTCCTGGGCAGTGATGGTGGCGCTGTCTGCGGTGGTGGTCACGTCGGTCGGCCCCTCTCGAGATGTTCTCTCCCTAGCTAGCCAACGGTAGTTGCTTTCGAAAGGTTGCGCCAAACACACGTTCGAGTGAAAAATCGCTGATTACCTGACGTGATCAGGTTTCCAGGTGTATGGCTGACGCTCGCACCGAACGGCAATTCGGTTCATTACGGTACGCTTCACCGCCGGGGTCGTGAGCCCCTTAGTGGAGCTCCCATACTGCCACCCGGCGCCCCGTCGGCCCGGCACCGGCCCCCTTTCCGAGCTGCGCGAGTGGCGCCTGTGTAGGCCCGGTACGACCAGGTGTGACGCGACACGCTAGGTGTCGAAAAAGCGGTCTAACCCCAGATCTAGTGGTTGGATTGCGGCAGCGGCCCAGAAGTTGTGGTCCCTGGTCCTTCAGGGACTCAGGCATCGCCTATGCTTGGGGCTGCTTCGAGGGGCCCCAAGGGCCCATTGAGGCTTATGAGTCGTGCCGTGAAGGAGGGTTGGGAGTTCCATGCACTGCCCCTTCTGTAGGCACCCCGACAGCCGCGTAGTCGACAGCCGCACCACTGACGACGGCACGTCGATCCGAAGGCGCCGCCAGTGCCCCGACTGCTCCCGTCGTTTCACGACCGTGGAGACGTGCTCACTGATGGTGATCAAGCGCAGCGGCGTGACGGAGCCCTTCAGTCGCACCAAGGTCATCAATGGCGTCCGCAAGGCATGCCAGGGACGGCCGGTGACCGAGGACGCCCTCGCCCTTCTCGGGCAGCGGGTGGAAGAGGCCGTGCGGGCCACCGGAAGCGCCGAACTGACCACCCATGACGTCGGGCTGGCCATACTGGGTCCGTTGCAGGAACTCGACCTTGTCGCCTACCTGCGCTTCGCCTCCGTGTACCGGGCGTTCGACTCGCTCGAGGACTTCGAGGCTGCCATCGGGGAGCTGAGGGAACAGCGGCTCGACGCGGAGCCGCGCGACGCGGGCGCAGAGCGCGTCGTGAATGACCGCGGGCCCGGAGGGACTGTCGAAGTCCCGGAGCCCGCCACCGCCGCCGACTGACCGGCTGACCGACCGGCCGGCGGCGGACCAGACCTGTCGCGGGTGTCCTTTGTGACGTCCGCGACGCCAGATACACATCCGTGTCACGGGAAGTTCGTGGCACTTCAGGGCGTTTTAGCCTGATACAGGGAGGCGGCATGACCGAGACGACGAGCGGCCCGGCACGAGGTTCCCGAGCCAAGGGATCCAAGGCCAAGGGTCTGCGCATCGAGCGCATCCACACGACCCCCGGCGTGCATCCGTACGACGAGGTGGTCTGGGAGCGCCGTGACGTCGTCATGACCAACTGGCGCGACGGCTCGGTCAACTTCGAGCAGCGTGGCGTCGAGTTCCCCGACTTCTGGTCGGTGAACGCGGTCAACATCGTCACCAGCAAGTACTTCCGCGGGGCCGTCGGTACCCCGCAGCGCGAGACCGGCCTCAAGCAGCTGATCGACCGCATCGTGAAGACCTACCGCAAGGCCGGCGAGGACTACGGCTACTTCGCCTCGCCCGCCGATGCCGAGATCTTCGAGCACGAGCTGGCGTACGCCCTCCTGCACCAGATCTTCAGCTTCAACTCGCCGGTCTGGTTCAACGTCGGCACGCCCCAGCCGCAGCAGGTGTCCGCCTGCTTCATCCTGGCCGTCGACGACTCCATGGAGTCGATTCTCGACTGGTACAAGGAAGAGGGCATGATCTTCAAGGGCGGCTCCGGCGCCGGCCTGAACCTCTCCCGCATCCGTTCCTCCAAGGAACTGCTGTCCTCCGGAGGAAACGCCTCGGGTCCCGTCTCCTTCATGCGCGGTGCCGACGCCTCCGCGGGAACGATCAAGTCCGGTGGCGCCACGCGCCGCGCGGCCAAGATGGTCATCCTCGACGTCGACCACCCCGACATCGAGGGCTTCATCGAGACCAAGGTCAAGGAAGAGGAGAAGATCCGCGCCCTTCGTGACGCGGGCTTCGACATGGACCTGGGCGGCGACGACATCACGTCCGTCCAGTACCAGAACGCCAACAACTCGGTCCGTGTGAACGACGAGTTCATGAAGGCAGTGGAGACCGGCTCCAAGTTCGGCCTGCGGGCCCGCATGACCGGTGACGTCATCGAGGAGGTCGACGCCAAGTCGCTCTTCCGCAAGATGGCCGAGGCGGCCTGGGCCTGTGCCGACCCCGGCATCCAGTACGACGACACGATCAACGCCTGGCACACCTGCCCGGAGTCCGGCCGGATCAACGGCTCGAACCCGTGCAGCGAGTACATGCACCTGGACAACACGTCCTGCAACCTCGCCTCGCTGAACCTGATGAAGTTCCTGAAGGACGACGGCAAGGGCACCCAGTCCTTCGACGCCGAGCGCTTCTCGAAGGTCGTCGAGCTGGTCATCACCGCGATGGACATCTCGATCTGCTTCGCGGACTTCCCGACGCAGAAGATCGGCGAGAACACCCGCGCCTTCCGTCAGCTGGGCATCGGCTACGCCAACCTCGGCGCCCTCCTGATGGCCACCGGTCACGCGTACGACTCCGATGGCGGCCGCGCCCTCGCCGGTGCCATCACCTCGCTGATGACGGGTACCTCGTACAAGCGTTCCGCCGAGCTCGCCGCTGTCGTCGGCCCGTACGACGGCTACGCCAAGAACGCCACGCCGCACAAGCGCGTCATGAAGCAGCACGCCGACGCCAACGCCTCGGCCGTCCGCATGGACGACCTGGACTCGCCGATCTGGGCCGCCGCCACGGAAGCCTGGCAGGACGTGATCCGTCTCGGTGAGAAGAACGGTTTCCGTAACTCCCAGGCGTCCGTCATCGCCCCGACCGGCACCATCGGTCTCGCGATGTCCTGCGACACCACGGGCCTGGAGCCCGACCTCGCCCTGGTGAAGTTCAAGAAGCTCGTCGGCGGCGGTTCGATGCAGATCGTCAACGGCACCGTGCCGCAGGCCCTGCGTCGCCTGGGCTACCAGGAGGAGCAGATCGAGGCGATCGTCGCCCATATCGCCGAGAACGGCAATGTGATCGACGCCCCGGGTCTGAAGACCGAGCACTACGAGGTCTTCGACTGCGCCATGGGCGAGCGCTCCATCTCCGCGATGGGCCACGTCCGCATGATGGCCGCGATCCAGCCGTGGATCTCGGGCGCCCTCTCCAAGACGGTCAACCTCCCGGAGACCGCCACCGTCGAGGACGTCGAAGAGGTCTACTTCGAGGCCTGGAAGATGGGCGTCAAGGCGCTCGCCATCTACCGCGACAACTGCAAGGTCGGCCAGCCGCTCTCCGCCAAGAAGAAGGAGGCGGAGAAGACCGAGATCACCGAGAAGACCGAAGAGACGATCCGTGCCGCGGTCGAGAAGGTGGTCGAGTACCGCCCGGTCCGCAAGCGTCTCCCGAAGGGCCGTCCCGGCATCACCACCTCCTTCACGGTGGGCGGCGCCGAGGGTTACATGACCGCCAACTCCTACCCGGACGACGGTCTCGGTGAGGTCTTCCTGAAGATGTCCAAGCAGGGCTCGACTCTCGCGGGCATGATGGACGCCTTCTCGATCGCCGTCTCGGTCGGTCTGCAGTACGGCGTGCCCCTGGAGACGTACGTTTCCAAGTTCACGAACATGCGCTTCGAGCCGGCCGGTATGACGGACGACCCGGACGTGCGGATGGCGCAGTCGATCGTCGACTACATCTTCCGCCGCCTGGCGCTCGACTTCCTGCCCTTCGAGACGCGCTCCGCGCTCGGCATCCACTCCGCCGAGGAGCGTCAGCGTCACCTGGAGACGGGTTCCTACGAGCCGTCCCTCGACGACTCCGAGGTCGACGTCGAGGGGCTGGCCCAGTCCGCTCCGCGGCAGACCGAGTCGCTGAAGGCGGTCGCCTCGCCGAAGCCGGAGGCCGAGGCCGAGGCGGCCAAGCCCGCCCCGCAGCAGGCGCACACCAGCGCCGAGCTCGTCGAGATGCAGCTGGGCATCCAGGCGGATGCGCCGCTGTGCTTCTCCTGCGGTACGAAGATGCAGCGGGCCGGCTCCTGCTACATCTGCGAGGGCTGCGGCTCCACCAGCGGTTGCAGCTGACCTGTGAAGGGCTGTGCCGGGCGCGCTTCCGGCACAGCTGAGCGGGTGGCTGTCTGCTGACAGCGACATGAAGGGGATCGGCGATACGTCGGTCCCCTTCGTCGTACCCGCGCAGCGCTCAGCCCGGCTCCTGGTGCTCGCGCACCGCACGGCCCGGCGTCAGATCTTGCTCCCCATGAGGGAGGCGAACGACGTGGGGTCGGCGTCGAAACCACGGATGGCCTCGCGGAACGACCACGCCCCGGACTCGTCCCTGGTGAATTCGGCGATGGTCGCGGCCGTGCTGTCGGCGACGCCCGCGAGGTCGCTCTGTGCCAGGTCCGTGTGGCCCTCGCGGATCCGCACAGCGGTGTTCGTGATGTCGCCGAACACCTTCTGCGTCTCCTGCTGCTGGATCGCTACGCCCACCACGACGCGGGAGTACGTGGGCGCGAGGCGATCGAGTTCCAGCACCATGACCTCGTCGAAACCGAAGCCCTGCCCCGTCCTGCTGTCACGGTTCAGGGTGATCGTGCCGTCCGGCGAGCGGCTGTCGAAGTGGACGAGGTAGACGGGCTTCCCGTAGGGAGCGTCCGCCGCGTACGTCGCGGCGATGATGTCGAGGTCGTTGGGCGGGGAACCGGCCGTGCTCGGGTCCCACTTGAGACCGACTTCGACCTTCTTGATTCCCTTGCTGACACTGCTCATTGGGCTTCCCCCTCCTCGTGACCTGGCCGTCGTCGTTCCGCCAGGATGTCCCGGATACACGCTACGACGTACGACTGACAACGGAGTAGCTTCCCTGGTCAGGAGGGCGCCATGGACGTAACCGGACGGCTCGGTCGTCGAACAGGGCGTCCCTGTGCGCGAATTGACGATGATTCTCGCTCGGGCGTTCGGCATCGAGGCGGGTGCCACCGGCTCGGCCGAGCTGATCCGGGTGCACTACGCCGGAGCGCGACCCGGGCCGCGCTCCGCGCCGTACGATGGCGCGGTGCTGGTCAAGTGGATTCGCTGCACCGTGGTGGACCGTCGGGGGTTCGAGCGAGGGCAGCGGAAATGGGCGGGGCTTTTGGGGGAGCCGGGGTTCCGGGGACAGGGCGGGGGGTGGAGCCGAGGGCGGCCGGGTGTCGCCCATGTCTTCGCCTTCTGGGAAAGCCGTGCCTTCTATGACTCCTTCATGGCTCGCTCGCACGACCGCCTGGCGGCTGCACAGGGGGGCACCTACAAGGACCTCCAGGCCAAGCTCTTCGATTACCGCTTCGACGTGAAGACAGGGTTCGAACCGCGCTTCACGGGCGCCGACGTGGTGCGCGTGGCGCACTGCCGGGTCCGCGAAGATCGGGTCGAGCACTTCGCCCTCATGCAGGAGAAGGTGTGGAACCCGGCGATGGCGGGCTCACCCGGGATGGTGCGCGGGCTCTTCGGAGAAGCGCCCGGACACGAATTCCTCGTGCTTTCCATGTGGCAATCCGCCGCCGAGCACGGCAAATACCGCGCCGAGCGGGTGGAACGCCTCTCGCTGCGTGCGCAGACGGACGCCGATGTCGCCGCTCTCGCCGGGGACATCGTGCAACTGGAGCCGTCCTGGACGGTCTGACCCCGCAGCGCGGTGAGGGCGCGCACCCTCACCGCCTGGTGAACACTCCTTCACGCGTCGCGGCGATGGCCGCAGCCGCCGACTGGTCGGCGAGCGTCGTGTCGATCGGCTCACGTGTGATGAAGACGCGGAACAACAGGGGTGCGGACACGGCGCGGACGAGTGCCGCCGCGTCGATGTCAGCAGTCGCCTCGCCGCGCTCCACCGCACGGGCGACGACCGTCTCGCAGCGGGTGAACCGCTCGGTGTAAAAGGAGTGCAGGGCTGCGGCGGCGCGCTCCGACTGGAAGGCCGCGGCGATGAAGGCGGTCGGCGCCGCCGCCGACGCCTCGTCGGAGAAGGATGCGACCACCTCCCTGGCCAGCTCCCGCAGATCCCCTTCCAGGCTGCCGGTGTCCGGCGGCGTCCATGTGTCCTCGCCCGCCATGTCCAGGGCGTCGGCGACCATGCCTTCGAGTCCGCCCCATCGGCGGTACAGCGTGGTCTTGTGGACTCCCGAGTGATCGGCCACGTATTCGACGGTGAGACCGGGGTAGCCATGATCGGCGAGGCCGCTCAGCACGGCGTCGCGGACGGCGGCGCGGGTGCGGGCCGTGCGGCCGCCGGGGCGGCGGGTGCCGGGGGCGGTGGTCGACGCCGGCGACGACTCGACATCGTCGGGCCTTGGGACCCCTTTGGGCCTCGGGACCCCTTTGGAAGGGTTTCGCCGGTCCGTATCGCCACTCGCCGACCCGGCGGCATGCCGATCCGCATCCTGCGACCGGCTGCTCCGACCAGCGGCAACGGGCTTCTGCGCCATGGATCGTCCCTCTCCGTCATCTCGTGTCCGCGAAGTTTACTGCAACTTCTGTTGCGTTAGCTCTCTCGTTGTGTCACACTCATCGTAATGCAACCTCAGTTGCGTTAATCTGGTATGGATGCGAATTCGGGGGTGCCCTTGCCTACTCAGATCTCTCTGCATGGCGTGACCAAAGCCCGTGGCGATCGGCTGTTGTTCGACGGGGTCTCCCTCGCGATCAAGCCGGGCGAGCGCATAGGCGTCGTGGGGGAGAACGGCGCGGGCAAGTCGACACTCCTGCACCTGATGTCCGGTGACGACCAGCCCGACGAAGGAGAGGTCGTGACCGTCGCCGAACAGGGGGTCGGGCTGCTCGCGCAGACTCCCCAGTTGCCTGCGGAGCGCTGCGTCGGTGACGCGATCGACGCGGCGCTGGCCGAGTTGCGAGCCATGGAGCGGCGGCTGCGCGAGCTCGAAGCGGACCTTGGTTCCGCGACCGAACAGGCCCTGGGGGAGTACGGCGATCTGCTGACGTCCTTCGAATCGCGCGGCGGCTATGAGGCGGACGCGCGTGTGGACAAGGCTATGCACGGGCTGGGCCTCGGGCATATCGGCAGGGACAGAGTCCTGGGCAGCCTGTCCGGAGGTGAGCAGGCGAGGCTCGGCCTGGCCTGTCTCATCGCTGCGGCCCCGGAAGTCATGCTCCTGGACGAACCGACGAACCACTTGGACGAGGGGGCGCTCGACTGGCTGGAGAGCGCCCTGTCGGTACATCGCGGCACCGTGGTCGCGGTCTCCCACGACCGCACGTTCCTGGAGCGGGTCGTCACCGCGATCCTCGAAGTGGACGCAGACCGCAGGACAGTGGTGCGCCACGGTGGCGGCTATCAGGGACTGCTCGCGGAACGGGCAGCTGCCCGCTCGCGCTGGGAGCAGGAGTACGCGCAGTGGTGCGAGGAGACCGCCCGACTCCAGGAGTTCATGGCGACCACCGCCCATGCCGTCGCCGGCGGACGCGCCATGAAGGACAACAACAAAATGGCGTACGACCGGGCGGGAGGCCGAGTCCAAGCCTCGGTCGCGGGCCGGGTGCGCAACGCGCAGGAGCGACTCCGCAGGCTCCAGGAGCAGCCCGTCGCCAAGCCTTCCGAGCCTCTGAGGTTCGCGGCGCGTCCCATGACGGGCGCCACCGAAGGCGAGCTGGTGGCCTTGCGGAACGTACGCGTGGGCGAGCGGCTCGCAGTGGACGAGTTCACGGTATCGGCCGGCGAGCGCCTGCTGATCCACGGGGATAACGGCGCGGGGAAATCCACACTGCTGCGCACCCTGGCGGGCGTGCTGGAACCGGACCAAGGCACCGTCGTCCGCAGAGGACGGATCGGCTATCTCGCACAGGAGATACCGGTACGACGTCCTGCCGAGCGCGTCCTTGAGGTCTTCGGAAGAGGGCTCGGACTGACCGAGGAGGAAGAGACGGAACTGCTCCTCTCGTTCGGCCTGTTCCGGGATCGCGACCTGCACATTCCAGTGGGCTCGCTCTCTGCCGGACAACGCCGGAGGCTTGCTCTTGCGCGGCTGCTCGCCAGGCCCGCGGACCTCCTGCTCCTCGACGAGCCCGCCAACCACCTGGCGCTCGGCCTGGTCGAGGAATTGGAGGCGGCGCTCGACGAGTGGACAGGAGCGCTGGTCGTCGTCTCGCACGACCGGTCCCTGCGGCGGCGTTTCACGGGGCGAATACGCCGGATGGAGTCCGGGCGGCTACCCGGCTGACCCACCCGCGAGCGAGCCGATCTAGGGTTTCCGCATGGCACGCCCGCGGCGCATCATCCTGGTCCGGCACGGCGAGTCGGCGGGGAACGCCGACGACACCGTGTACGAGCGCGAGCCCGACCACGCGCTCGCCCTCACCGAGACGGGGTGGGCCCAGGCGGCGGAGACGGGCAAACGGCTGCGGGAGGTGCTCGGTCGGGAGCGGGTGAGCGTGTACGTCTCGCCGTACCGCCGCACGCACGAGACGTTGCAGGCGTTCCGGCTCGACCCCGAGCTGGTGCGGGTGCGTGAGGAGCCCAGGCTGCGGGAGCAGGACTGGGGCAACTGGCAGGACCGGGACGACGTACGCCTGCAGAAGGCGTACCGGGACGCGTACGGACACTTCTTCTACCGTTTCGCGCAGGGCGAGTCGGGAGCCGATGTCTACGACAGGGTGGGGGCCTTCCTGGAGAGCCTCTACCGGAGCTTCGAGGCCCCGGACCACCCGCCGAACGTCCTGCTGGTCACGCACGGACTCACCATGCGGCTGTTCTGCATGCGGTGGTTCCACTGGACGGTGGCAGAGTTCGAGTCCCTGGCCAACCCGGGGAACGGCGAGATGAGGATGCTGGTGCTCGGTGAGGACGGCAAGTACGCACTGGACCGGCCGTTCGTGCGCTGGCGCGAGCCGGAGCCGTACGGCGTCACCGGATAGAGTGGCAGGGCGATGACCGCTGACTCCTCTCCCGACCGGCGCCTGGAGCGCGCTCTGGCCAGCCTGCGCGGACTGGCGGTGGGGGACGCGCTGGGCTCCCAGTTCTTCGTGCCCGCGCATTACCCGCTGCTCAAGCACCGACAGCTGCCGGACGCTCCGTGGCAGTGGACCGACGACACCGAGATGGCCTGTTCCGTGCTGGCCGTCCTCATGAAGCACCACCGGATCGACCAGGACGCGCTGGCCCAGTCCTTCGCCGAGCACCACGACTTCGACCGCGGGTACGGCCCTGCCGTGAACCGGTTGCTGAGGCTGGTCCGTGAGGGCGGCGATTGGAGGGAGCTGGCCTCCGCGCTCTTCAAGGGACAGGGGTCCTGGGGCAACGGCGCCGCGATGCGGATCGCCCCGCTCGGCGCCTGGTACGCGGACGACCCGGAGCAGGCGACGCACCAGGCGGAGATCTCGGCCTACACCACGCATCAGCACCGCGAGGCCGTGGTCGGCGCCATGGCGGTGGCCGCGGCCGCTGCGCTGACGGCCGATCCGGCGGGCCCGCCGACGCCACAGGCACTCCTCGACGGCGTCGTCGCCCTGGTGCCGCGCAGTGCCGTGGGTGCGGGACTGCGCCGGGCGCGGGACATGCTCGACTACGGCGACGCGGCGACGGTCGCCGCGGTGCTGGGATGCGGGCGCCGCACGACGGCCCACGACACGGTGCCGTTCGCGCTGTGGTCGGCGGCCCGGGGGCTCGGCGCGTACGAACACGCTATCTGGGACACCGCCCAGGTGGGCGGCGACATGGACACGACCTGCGCCATCGTGGGGGGCGTGGTTGCTTCCCGCGACGGTGGCGAGCCGCCCGCGGAGTGGCTGGAGCGGACCGAGGCGCTGCCGGACTGGCTGCCCGTCGGGAAGGCCTGATCCCGGGCATTTTGGGAACCATCGACGGCCGCAGGTCACGGTCGTGCCACAGGCGCATCCGGGCCGGGAGCTGAGCATGGACGTCCGGTTAGTCTGATGCGGCCGTCAGTTGATCTTGGCTTGCGCGCGTTGAACGAGATGCCGGTCCCGGCAGCCCAACGGTCACGTTTGTGAGCGGCGTGCGGTCCGGATGAACCGGTCGGGAGGGGGTCCCGTGTCCGACCTATCAGCCAGTGGTGGTGAGCCCACGGCCGGTGGCGAAGCAGAACGTAGCGGCGATGGCGAAGCACTACGCGGAGGCCAAGCGGTTGCCGGTGGTGGTGCGTCCGTCAGCGGTGATGCATCTGCTGGTGGGAGTGCATCGGCCGCGGTGGACGCGCCCGCGTCGAAACCGCCTGGCGTCACCGCGCCGCCGGCCGTTGAGGAGCCACGCGACGCCGCCGAAGCGACTGGTGGTCACGGGGTGTCGGTACCCGCCGGCGGTGGTCAGGCCGGCCCCGAGGGCCGGGCCGCCGCACCGCCGCAGTACGGGACGCCTGTGCCGCCGCGGCATCCGCAGTACCAGGCAGTGGGACGGGGAGGACCACAGCCACACGACGCCTGGGGTTCCCCCATGCGCGAAACCACGCCGTTCCTCGCCGATCTGCGCACCGCCCCGCCCGGCCCCGTCCGGACGGCGACACTCTTCTCGGTGCTCGCCGCCGCCGTACTGAGCATGCTGCTCCTTGGTGACGGGCTCGCGATCAATCTGCTGATCGTCGCCGTCCCCGCCGCGCTCGCTGCCTACTTCGCCTCTCAGAAAGCCGGTAGCCCGCCCGGCCCCTGGTCCCTGACGTGGGCGGTCGGCGGACTCGCACTGCTGATCGTGCCCGCACTGCGGGACGCGGGATGGCCGTCGTTCCTCGCTATCGTCTCCGCGATCGCGCTCGGCTCACTCGCCTTGCAGGGCTGCCGGACCTGGCTCGGGATAATCCTCAGCCCCGTCGGCCTCTTCGATGCGATCTGGAAGGGGCTCGTCTGGGGGTGGCGAGGCATGCGCGAGCGCGCGGGGAGTGCGCGCGGTGCCGGTCCCGCGATGCGCGCGGTGGCGATGACCGCCGTGCTGCTCCTGGTCTTCGGCGCACTGTTCGCAGGTGCGGACGCCGCGTTCGCCGACCTGCTCGGCGAGCTGATACCGGACACATCGCTCGCCGGAGCCCCCTGGCACGTCCTGCTCCTGGTGATCGGGGCGGCCGGCGCGCTCGCCGCAGCGCACGTGGCTGCTTCCCCCCTCCGGTGGGACCGGCTCGTGGTGAAGCCCGGCCGGGCACGCGGCCGGATGGAGTGGGCGCTGCCGCTGATCGTCCTCAACGTCCTCTTCGCGGCCTTCAACGCCGTCCAGCTCGCCGTGCTCTTCGGCGGCTACGAAGCCGTCCTCGACAAGACAGGACTCTCGTACTCCGCCTATGCGCGGCAAGGCTTCTGGCAGTTGCTCCTGGCCACGCTCCTCACACTGCTCGTCATCGTGTTCGCGTTGCGGTGGGCACCTCGTGATGGCGCCAAGGACCGCACGCTCGTCCGTGCGGTGCTCGGCACGCTCTGCGCGCTGACGCTCGTCGTGGTGGCGTCCGCGATGCGCCGTATGGACATGTACGTGGAGGCGTACGGCCTCACCCGGCTCAGGATTTCGGTCGTCGCAGTGGAGCTCTGGCTCGGCGTGATCATCGTATTGATCATGGCTGCCGGCGTCTGGGGCGCTCGATGGCTGCCGCGCGCCGTCGCCGCGAGCGCCGCGGCGGGAGTGCTGGCCTTCGGTCTGCTGTCGCCCGACGCGATGATCGCCGAGCGCAACGTGCAGCGTTACGAGGACACCGGAAAGTTTGACCCTGATTACGCCCGTCAGCTGTCCGCGGACGCGATACCGGCCCTCGACAAGCTTCCGGAGCCCCAGCGCTCCTGTGCGATCGAGGACATAGCCGACAGCCTCGGCGATGAGGAAGGTCCCTGGTACGCGACGAGCCTGGGGGAGTCCCGGGCGAGGCAGATCATCGAGGCCCGGCCGCCGCGGACGGGCGTGGGGGTCTGCGGAAGGACGGGTACGGACGATCCGCACACCCCGTACCCGTCCTACCCCTGACGTCGACTCGGCGCTGGTGGCGGCGGCTGAGGTGACCGCGTCCGCCCGCCGCCCGCACCCGCTTCAGCAACCACTGCCCGCACCGGGCGGCCACACCTCGCCTGCCGGGCCGATCTGACCGCCACGGTCGGCTCGCGCCCCGCTCAGCCGCCGCTGGGCCCGGCCGCGCTCGCCGTGCCGGAAAGAGCGTCGAGATCGCTCTTGCGTACGCGGACCACCAGTACGGCGGTCGCCAGGGCCAGCAGAGCCATCGCCACCGCCGGTATGAAGGCGGTCGAGATGCCCTCGGACAGCACTTCGTGGCCCCAAGGCGCCGGGAGTTCGTGCGTCTTGGCGAACTCGGCCTTCTGTTCCGGCGTGGCGTGCGCCATGAAGTCCGCCATCTGCTCCTTCCCCTCGTCCCGGCTCGCCGTGCCGAAGACCGTGGTCAGGATGGAGAGGCCGAGCGAGCCACCCACCTGCTGCGTCGCGTTGAGCAGCCCGGACGCCGCGCCTGCCTCGTGCAGGCCGACTCCGGAGACCGCCGTCAGCGTCAGCGTCACGAAGTTCAGGCCCATGCCGAAGCCGAACAGCAGCATCGGGCCGAGCACCCCACCGACGTACGAACTGTCCGGCCCGAGCAGCGTCTGCCAGCCCAGTCCCGCGGCGACGATGACCGACCCCGTCACCATGAACGGTTTGGGGCCGAGCACAGGCAGGAACTTCTGCGACAGGGCCGCACCGAGGGCGATCACGACCGTGACCGGCAGGAACGCCAGGCCTGCCTCGATGGGCGTGTAGTTCAGTACGTTCTGCACGAACAGCACGATGAAGAAGAACATGCCGAACATCGCGGCAGCCAGGCTGAGCATGATCACGTACGTGCCCGAGCGGTTGCGGTCGGCGAACATACGCAGCGGAGTGATCGGTTCCTTCGCGCGGCTCTCGACGAGCACGAAAGCGATCAGGAGGACGACCGCCGCCCCGAACGACCCCAGGGTGAGGCTGTCGCGCCAGCCCTCTTCCGCCGCCCGGATGAAGCCGAAGACCAGCGAGGTCATGCCCGCCGTCGAGGTGAGCGCGCCGAGGAGGTCGAAGCGGCCCGGGTGGCGTTCGGATTCGTTGATGTAGAGCGGGGTGAGGACGGCGATCAGGATGCCGATGGGTACGTTCACGAACAGCACCCAGCGCCAGTCGAGCCACTCGGTGAGCATGCCGCCGGCCAGCAGCCCGATCGCGCCGCCGCCCGCCGATACGGCTGCGAAGACGCCGAACGCGCGGTTCCGCTCCGGTCCCTCGGGGAAGGTCGTCGTGATGAGCGCCAGCGAGGTGGGTGACGCGATCGCGCCTCCGACACCCTGGAGGGCGCGCGCGGCCAGCAGTTGCCACGGCTCTTGGGCGAATCCGCCCAGAAGCGAGGCGAATGTGAAGAGGAGGATGCCGGCCATGAAGACGCGGCGTCGTCCAAGGATGTCCCCGGCCCGGCCGCCGAGCAGCAGCAGGCCGCCGAAGGTGAGGGTGTATGCGCTGACAACCCAAGTGAGGTCGGTCGTCGAGAAGTTGAGCGCGCCCTGAATGTGGGGAAGCGCGATATTCACAATCGTCGCGTCTAGGACCACCATGAGTTGGCAGGCCGCGATGACGGTGAGGGCTATGCCGGGGTGCCCCTCCCGGCGTGCGGCTCCAGGCTTTCGATCTTGCGTAAGTTGAGAGGTAGTCACATGATCCCCCGCAAGTGCCATAGTGAACGGTCCCGTTCACTGTCCTGAAAGACGGTAGTGACTCCCCTTCAGTGAACGCAAGCGTTCACTGAAGCTCGCTTCCCTCTTTTCTGCTCGCTTGCTCGCTCAACGGAGAGATGTTGATGGTTACTTCGCGCTGGACGGCCGCCCCCGCTCAGGCGGCTTCCCCGCGGCGCCGGGGGCCCGTGCTGGAGAGGGCGATCCTCGATGCCGCCCTTGAACAGCTCAGTACGGTCGGCTGGGGTGGGCTGACGATGGAGGGCGTCGCGGCGGGCGCGCAGACGGGTAAGGCCGCGGTGTACCGCCGCTGGCCGTCCAAGGCGGACCTCGTCGTACACGCGCTGCGGGCCGGGCTGCCGCAGATCGACAGTGCGCCGGACCTCGGAGGTGTTCGGGAGGAGCTGCTGCAACTGTGCCGGCAGATGCGGGAGGCGATGTTCTCGCGCCCCGGCTTCGCCTTGCGTGCCGTACTTCACGAATGCGACTCGGAGACGGCGGAACGCTTCCGTGACGTGATCTTCGAGGGGGTCGTCGAACCGGGCGTCAAGCTGATCAAGGAAGTCGTACGCCGGGGAATTGCGCGCGGAGAGGTGCGTTCCGGGGGAATGGACGACTACGTATGTGATGTCATCCCGGCCATGCTGATGTATCGCTCCAAGGTGTGCGGGAGCGAATGGACGGATGAGGAATTCGAGGATCTGATCGATCAGGTGATGGTGCCGCTATTGCGGAGGTGAGGTGAGGTGCGGGCCGGTTCCTGGTGGGCCTGGTGGGGTGGGTCGGCCGCGCCGGGTGACTGGTCGGCCGGATGCTTCGCGCTGTCTGCCGAGCGGCTTTCCCGCGGTCGGTGAGGTCGGTCCTCGGGCCCGCTCTGACCGGCCAGGGACCTGCCGGAGGCCCCCTCCGGAAGGTCCCCGAAGTTACTGGGCAGGCCTGGGTGTCGCTGGAGACCTCAGGCGGCGTAGGCTATCTGGCGCCATGCCGTACCAAGCACCCACCCACACCGTCGAGCGCTCCTTGCGCGCCACCACCGGAGCGAAGATCGTCGCCGGTGTCGACGAGGTCGGGCGCGGTGCGTGGGCGGGCCCCGTCACCGTCTGCGCGGCGGTCACGGGACTGCGCCGGCCGCCCGAAGGGCTCACCGATTCCAAGCTGATCACTCCCAAGCGGCGCACCGTGCTCGCGGCGGAACTGGAGAGCTGGGTCACGGCGCACGCCCTCGGGCATGCCTCGCACGAGGAGATCGACGAACTGGGGATGACGGCCGCGCTGCGGCTCGCCGCGGTGCGCGCGCTGGAGGGGCTGCCGGTCCGTCCGGACGCGGTCATCCTCGACGGCAAGCACGACTACCTCGGCGCTCCCTGGCAGGTTCGTACGGTGATCAAGGGCGACCAGTCCTGTGTGGCCGTCGCGGCGGCTTCGGTCATTGCCAAAGTCCGGCGCGACAAAATGATGGCCGAACTGGGCATCGAACATGCAGACTTCGGTTTTGCGGCCAACGCCGGCTATCCCTCGCCGGTACACAAGGCCGCGCTGGCGGAACGGGGACCCACCCCGTACCACCGGCTTTCGTGGGCGTATCTTGATGCGCTGCCCCAGTGGCGGCACCTCAAGAAGGCCCGCAGCTGGGCGGACGGAAACGTTCCGGAAATCGAGGGTCAGCTCGGCTTTGAGTTCTGACGCTTTTCCGGCCCTTCCGGTCGCACTCATGTGCCACCCGCCGACGCGACTCGCATCGGCGTTTGATAGACAACACTTCATGCCTCTCATTCCCGAGGAGCCTCAGATTCACGAGAGTGCCCAGGGTCCCCGCGCCACGCCGGCCAATGGCCGCACCGCGCCGACCCCCCGCCCCGTACCCGGTCCGCGTCCCGTGGCCCCGCCGCGCCCCGGCCGTCCGGGCCCTGCCCGGCCGATGCCGCCCGCGCAGCGCACGCCGCGCGATGCGGCCGCCAAGCCTGGGCCGTCCGCCCCGGCTGCTTCCGGTCCCTCCACCGCTGCTCCCTCCACTTCCGGAGTGACTGCTTCCGGAGTGTCCGCTTCCGTAGCATCCACTGACCGTGCCCCCGCGGCTTCCGTTCCGCAGATCCAGCTGATCCCGGCCTCGGCCGAGGGCGCGCTGGACGCGGCGGAGGAAGCCGTCGACCTGCTGCTCGACTCCGGGCGCGCGCCCGGGGACGTCCTGGTGATCACCACCGGCGATCCGCACCCGTGGGCCACGCACGAGCTGTCCTTCGGCGAGGCCGCCTACTGGGCTCAGCACGACGCGGGTGACGACGTCTTCTACGCCGACGCCTCCGCGCTGACCCGTGCGGCGTCCAGGCCCGTGGTCGTCGTCGCCGTCAACGGCGGCAGCGAGGAGACCGCGGTCGCCGCGCTGCCGACGGCCGTGACCCGTGCAGGCACCCTGCTGATCGTGTGCGGCGACCCGCAGCGGATCAACTCGATGCTGGGCGCAGGCGTCTGACGTCCGCGTCCGGCATCACCGCCTGGCGCGTCCTGGCCAGGCGGGTGCCTCAGGCGTACGACTCTAGGCGTCTGCGCCAGGCGTACGACGCTTGGCGTCTGCGTCAGGCGTACGACGACGTCCGGTAGAGGACGCACGTTGGCGGCCGCTGCGGGCCGCGTGTCGCTCGGCGGGGCCGTGCGGTGTCAGAGTCACCGTGCGGTGTCCACCGCGGTGCGGTGGGCTGTGCCGTGCCGTGCGGATTGGGTCGCGGGTGATCCGACGTTGGTCGCGCGAGGCATGGCTGGCTCGGCTGCTTGTCGATCCGTGCTGTGCCGTTCGTGCGGTTCCGTGCGGTTTCCGGTGAGCGGGCGGTGTGGGGACGGGGTGCGTGCCTCTGGGCTGTGCCTGTGCCTGCGCCTGTTCGTTGTCTGTGCCTGACGGGGGCCATGTCGGGGGCGGCGCGGCATGTCGGGGGCGGCTGTGGCTGGCAGGCCACCCGCCGGTTCGGCTGGGTCTGCGCCGGGTGGGTCGAGGTGACGACGCCCATGGTGCCCGCGTCTGAAGCGCTGCGGCGAGGTCGCGCCCCGCGGGCAGTGCGGCCCGTGTCCGTCCGCGTCAGCGTGCCGCCGCGCGACGAAGCACGTCCGAGGCTGCCCCTCCGGTGCGAGGAGTCGGCGGATCGGCCCCTGTGAGGGCTTCAGGCTGCGAGTCGGCGCTCGGCCTGCGGCCACCGCGTCCCTCACCGAGCACCTGCCAGCCGTCGCGCGTCAGCGTGATGTACGCGCCGCAACGCAATCCGTGCAAGGTGCAGGCGTCCCGCAGACCCCACATCCAGGCTCCGTCCTCCTGCGTCCAACGGGCGTCCCCTTCGCGGCAGTAGAGCAGCACGGCCGTGCGCACCGGCGTGCGGCGCCGCAGATCGTGAGGGATGATCCGGCGCAGCTGGGCCAGCAGAGCGTTGCGGAATACCCAGCCGTCCGTCGCGCTCGCGCGCCGACTGAACGAAGCGCTCGCCCGGAGCCGTTCCTCCGCATCCAGCACCGCCACGACGGCCGTCATGGGCGTCGGCCGATGCCGGGAGTGCAGACCACTCACGACCTCACGGGGGTTGCGCAGCAGAGGGATTCCCGCGGCAGACCACTCTGCGGGTTCAAGCATCCGGGCCAGTCGGTGGGCGGCATCGGCGGACATGTCGGCCGACGTCGAAGACTGCGACAGCGATGCCGCATCGGACGGAGCGAATCCGAAGGTCACGGTCCTCCCTTCGGCTACGCGCCCCAACTGAGGGCGGGGTCGGGCTGGGGGAGCGCACCGCGGCGCAGCCCTACCGGGCCTTGGGTATCGCGCGGGGAGCAACTCCAATTCTTCCCGCCGTCGTGGCTCGCGGCAACGAGCAAGTCGCGGCCACGCGCCGGTATCGGGCGATGCGTCGCGTATATCCCTGCCCAACTCGTCCTGTCCTGACGCTCATTTCAGCCCTGCACAGCCAGGACCAGCGGCAACACCCCCTTGGCGCCGGCGCGACGGAGCATGCGCGCCGCCACCGCGAGCGTCCAGCCGCTGTCGGTCATGTCATCGACCAAGAACACTGGCCCCTCGGCTTCCTGGAGCGCGGCGGCGAGCGCGGGCGGCACCGTCAACGCGCCGTCCAGGGCGCGCAGGCGCTGCGCGCTGTTGCTCCTCGGGACCCGCCCCGCATCGGCCCCCGCGGTGTACTCGATGGAGCCGAGGAGGGGGAGCCGGCCCACTTCGGCGATCCGGGCTCCCAGCGACTGGATCAGCTGAGGCCGGGTGTGCGAGGTCATGGTCACCACGCCTACCGGTCGCGGTTGTGCGTCGCCCGCGCCCGAGGCCCAGCCGCCGGGACCCTTGGCCCAGTCCGCCAGTACATCCACCACGGCCTTCGCCACGTCGTCCGGAACCGGCCCGTCCGGGGCCTGCGGGGTGAGCATGGGACGCAGGCGGTTGCCCCACCCGATGTCGGAGAGTCGGCCCAATGCCCGCCCGGGAGCGGCCTGTTCGCCTGCCGGAATGCGTCCCTTGAGGTCCACGCCAACTGCGGCCAGGCCGGTGGGCCACATCTTCCGGGGCTCGACGTCCACGCCCGCCCGCCCGAGCTCGCCCCGTGCCGAGTCCAGCGCGGCGGAGGAGACCTCATCCCCGAATCGCGCACCCGCGCAGTTGTCGCAACGCCCACAAGGGGCCGCTCCCTCGTCGTCCAGTTGGCGCCGCAGGAACTCCATGCGGCAACCGGACGACGACGCGTACTCGCGCATCGCCTGCTGCTCGGCCTGCCGCTGCTTGGCGACCCAGGCGTAGCGCTCGGTGTCGTACGCCCACGGCTGGCCGGTGGAGATCCACCCGCCCTTCACGCGGCGGACAGCACCGTCCACGTCGAGGACCTTGAGCATCGTCTCGAGCCGTGAGCGGCGCAGCTCGACCAAGGGCTCAAGAGCAGGCAGCGAAAGCGGTCTGCCGGCTTCGGCCAGGACGTCGAGCGTACGGCGCACCTGCTCCTCGGGCGGGAAGGCGAGCGAAGCGAAGTAGTTCCAGATCGCCTCGTCCTCCTTGCCCGGCAGAAGCAACACCTCCGCGTGGTCGACACCGCGGCCCGCGCGCCCCACCTGCTGGTAGTAGGCGATCGGTGAGGAGGGGGAGCCGAGGTGGACCACGAACCCCAGGTCGGGCTTGTCGAAGCCCATGCCGAGCGCGGAGGTGGCGACCAGAGCCTTCACGCGGTTGGCGAGAAGGTCTTCCTCGGCCTGCTGACGGTCGGCGTTCTCGGTCTTCCCCGTGTACGAGGCGACCGTGTGCCCGCACTGTCGCAGATAGGCGGTCACCTCTTCGGCGGCGGCGACCGTGAGGGTGTAGATGATCCCGGACCCCGGCAGGTCGTTGAGGTGGTCGGCCAGCCAGGCCAGCCGATGTGCGGCATTCGGCAACTGGAGTACGTTCAGGCTCAGGCTCTCCCGGTCGAGAGGCCCGCGTAGCACGAGCGCGTCCGAACCGCCCCCGGTACCCAGCTGCTCGGCGACATCCGCCGTCACGCGCGCGTTGGCGGTCGCCGTGGTGGCCAGGACCGGCACGTCGGGCGGGAGGTCGGCGAGCATGGTCCGCAGCCTGCGGTAGTCGGGCCGGAAGTCATGACCCCAGTCGGAGATGCAGTGCGCCTCGTCGACGACGAGCAGCCCGGTGGCCGCGGCGAGCTTGGGCAGGACCTGGTCGCGGAAGTCCGGGTTGTTGAGGCGTTCGGGACTCACCAGCAGCACGTCGACGTCCCCCGCGGCGACCTCGGCCTGGACGGACTCCCACTCCTCCGTGTTGGAGGAGTTGATCGTGCGCGCGCGGATGCCGGCTCGAGCGGCGGACTCGACCTGATTGCGCATGAGGGCGAGCAGCGGCGAGACGATCACGGTCGGACCGCTGCCGCGCTCGCGCAGCAGGGCCGTCGCGACGAAGTACACCGCGGACTTGCCCCAGCCCGTGCGCTGCACGACCAGCGCCCGGCGTTTGTCGGCGACCAGCGCCTCGATCGCGCGCCACTGATCCTCGCGCAGCCGGGCGCCGCCCGACGGGGGCGCCTCGCCGGGGGTGGAGGCGGGGCCGCCGACGAGGCGGGCGAGTACGGCGTCGGCCGCCGTGCGCAGGTCTTGGTTGGTCATGCCCCCATGCAACCCGATGGGTCGGACATTAGGCGAACGGGTTCGTCGGCCTGTGGATAAAGCTTGGCGTGTCCCTGATCGGGGTTATCCACAGGGGCAACCGGAATCTTGTGATCCGCGGGAGAGTCGGCGCATGACGAATCACAGCGAAGCAACCGGTCCGATCGACCCGAACGGCATCGACGCGGACGGTATTGACCCGAACGGCATCGACGCGGGCGGTATTGACCCGACCGGTATCGATGCGGGCGGCATTGGTCCGAGCGGCATCAAAGCGAATGGTGTCGACCCGAACCGCGCGGCCCGTCTCGGCGGCTCAGTCGAACCCACCAGCGCGCTTCGCCCCAGTGGCCCGGTCGGCCCCGTGGACCCGGTCGGTCCCGTGCGCCCCGCTGGCCCCGCTGGCCCCGACGAGACCGTCCGCCCCGGCAGCCTCACCGATATCGGCGAGGGGACGGCCCCGCCGAACCCGTTCGATGAGCCGCTGGTCACCCTGCGCACACCGGCCGAGCTGGCCGATTCCCTGCCGTACCTACTCGGTTTCAAGCCCGAGGAAAGCATCGTGCTCATCGCTCTGCATGGTGATCGCGGGCAGTTCGGCGGGCGCGTGCGTCTGGGAATCCCGGAGCGCGCGGAGGACTGGCCGAACGTCGCGGAGCAACTGGCGCAGTGCCTGGTGGGCGGCTGCGAGCGGAGGGGAGCTCGCCCCGACGGCGTCATCGCCTTCCTCTGCCGGGAGCCCGACGCGGCAGGGTCCGGCCAACCTGTCGTGGAGCAGTTGCGGCCGCTGGCGCAGGTGTTGCGTACGGCGTGCGGTGCCCTCGACGTCCCGGTCTTCGAAGTCGTGTGTATTTCGGGGGACCGTTTCTGGACCTACTGCTGCCCGGAGACCCGCTGCTGCCCACCGGAAGGCATGCCTCTGCTCAGGCCGGGCACCTCGGTCCTCGCCGCCGCGGCGACCTACGTGGGAGTCCAGGCGACCGCGACGCAGAGCGAGATCAGGGGGCGCCTGACTCCCTGGGAAACCGCTGCGGCGATCGAACAGGAGCGGGCCTTGGACGCGGCGGGCCTCGCGCTCATCCCCAGGATGCTGAGCGAGAAAGCGCGCATCACCGCTGTCGAGACGCTCGATCTGGCGCACCGAGTCATGGCGCGGCTGGCCGACGCCCCGCCCGTTTCCGGCACGCTTGAGGCCGACGGCAGGGACGACGAACTGATCGCACACGACGAGGCGGCCGCCTTGATCCTCGGCCTCCAGGTCCGGGATACACGGGACCGCGCGGCTGAGTGGATGGAAGGCGCTGAGGCGCCTCTGGCCCTGCGTCTGTGGAGGGCGCTGTCCCGCCGCTGCGTCGGCGCGTACACGGAGCACGCCGCGGCGCCGCTGGCCCTTGCCGGGTGGGTCGCCTGGTCCCTCGGTGACCTGGCGGAAGGCCAGGAAGCCCTGGACATGGCTCTGTGCGCCGACCCGGAGTACATGTTCGCTCTGCTCCTGAACCGAGCCTGCAACGAAGACATGGACCCGGAGCCGATCCGTCGCTGTCTCCGCAGGAGGCGCGACGACCGCGACGACCGCGACGACCATGACGACCATGACGGGGATGTGGCCCTCGAATCGCCGGACGGCATGGCCAAAATGCCGCAGGCTGAAGGGCTGTTGGAGGCAGGGGCCTCGTCCACGCGGGAAAGCGCCCCTCGACGACGCCGGCGGCGGCTGCCTCGCTCGCCCGGAAGCGATGGCCCCAGTACCTCCGACGCCCCTCGCACCTCAGGAGGACCAGGCAGCCCCCGCGCCACAGGCGGCCCCGGCGGCTCCCGCGCCTCCGGCAGTCCGGGTACGGGCCCGCAGAACCGGCGGCGCACGCTCAGGCGCGGCACGAGGAACGGCCGATGAGCGCGCCCGTCCGTTGCTGGGCCAGATGGGCGGCGCGGTTGCGCTCAGGGCTGGCGTCCATACGAAGTTGGCTCCATGTGGTCGGCTTCCCGCCGTGGAGGCGTGACTTGCGGCAGGGCGGGCCCGTTCACCTGAGTGGCGGTACCCGCGACCGGGTCGCGTGGCTGGACCGCCTCCGACCTTCCGTAGCGCAGACAACGCCGAAGAAGCCGCCCCATGTCCCTTTCCGCTCCGTCTCCCGCACCCGACAGAGAGGGGCCCCACCGGGCCGCGCCGGCCCCCGCGTTCCGGCCTCTCGCACCGCAGCCGTCCGGCGCACCGGCTCAGGCACAGTCGACGAGGACGATGTCCGCGACCGCGCCCCGATGCGCGGAGCTCCCGCCCGCGCATGCGACCTTGATCTGCGTCGCTCTCCCCGCCTTCGCGATCTCGACGGACCAGGGGCAGTTGACCGGCCGCGGACTGGAGGGGTTCTACCGCGCGGGACGACGGCTCCTGTCCCGCTGTCAGGTACGCGTGGCAGGGCGCGAGCCGGTCGCGGTGCAGGCCCGGATGCTCTCGGCGGACAGCGCCCGCTTCATGGCGACACTGCGCCTGTCGACCGGTACCGGTCCCGACCCGGAACTCGTCGTCGAGCGGATCCGGTACGCCGACGGTACGGAACGGATCACGCTGCACAGCTCGGCCGTGCGCCCCCTGCGGCTGCCCCTCGAGATCTCGCTCGGCACGGACCTCGCGGAGTTGGGCATCGTCGCGTCCGGCAGAGCCGGGCCCGAGGTTCCCGCAAGCGTGCACGACTCCGGGATGCGGTGGTCATCCGCAGGGGCGCATTGCCTGGTCACGGCCAGCCCGGCGCCCGCGGACGCTCTGGCCTCCGCAGGATTGTTGCGCTGGGAGGTGGACCTTCCGCCAGGTGCCTCTCGCAGCATTGAGCTGCGGGTGAGACCTGATGGAGCGGGGCCGATCCGTGCGGCAGGACACGGCGCGATGCGTTCCGTCGCCGCGGCGAAGGCGGTCGGCGATGACCCCGGAGTCCAGCCACTGCTGGCCCGTTCCGTCGAGGATCTACAGGCGCTACTGCTGAGGGACCCCGAGCACACCAGTGACATCTACCTGGCCGCAGGTGCGCCCTGGCGCTGCGGACTGGCGCCCGCCGAGGCGCTGGCCGCCGCCCGCATGGCGCTGCCGCTCGGTACCCGGCTCGCCGCCGGGACGATGCGCAGCCTTGCCCGGAATCAGCTCGCGGGGGCAGGTCCCCGGTCGGGCATGATCCCGGGGCCATTGAGGGACGCGGGGCCACACCTGCCACCGGGCTGCGCCGGCACCGAGGCGACGCTGCTCTTCCCGGCGCTCCTCGCCGAGGCGCGACGATGGGGGCTTCCCGGGCCGGAGGTGGAGGAACTGCTGCCCACGGCGGAGAGGTGCCTGCGGTGGCTGCGTACCGCGATCGGTGACGGCGTGTTCCTGCCGGACGCGCATCCGAGTGGGCTGGCGCGCTGTGAGACCCAGGCGCATGCGCACCGGGCCGCGCTGCTCGGCTCCGACCTGCTCGAGGCGTACGGCATAGAGGGCTCCGCGGGCCTGCGGCAATGGGCCCAGCGGCTGCGCTCGGCGTTCCGCGAGGAGTTCTGGGTGGCGGACCGGGCAGGTGGCCGCCCGGCTTCGGCCCGCCTGCCCGACGGCCGCCTTCTGCCGTACCTCACCGGGGGCGCGGCCCACCTCCTGGATACCGGCCTGCTGGGGTCGGGGGAGCTTGCCCCGGGCCTGCTCGACAAGATCCAGACCGAACAACTCGCCCGGCTGCTGGGCGGGCCCGTCATGGACTCCGGCTGGGGGCTGCGCAGCCTCGGGTCAAGTGAGGCCGCGTACAACCCGTTCGGGCACCGGGGCGGGGCGGTCCGTGTGCAGGAGACGGCGGTCGCCGTCACGGGCCTCGCGGCGGCGGGATACGACAAGGAGGCGAGCTCACTGTTGCGAGGCATGTTGTCCGCGGCCTCGTGCTTCGACCATCGGCTGCCGGAGATGTACGCGGGGGAGCAGCGCACGGAGGGAGGGGCCCCGCTGCCGCACCCGGCTGCCTGCCGCCCGTCCGCGATCGCTGCCGCGGCCGGGGTGCATGTCCTGACGGCGCTCGCCGGGATTCGTCCCGACGCGCCCGCGGGGACTGTGACGTTGAGTCCGGTCCGCAGTGCCCCATTGGGGGAGCTCGGGCTGACCGCGCTGAGTGTCGCGGGCGCCCCGTTCTCCGTACGGGTGAGCCGGCTGGGCCTCGCCATGGTCGAGGAGGCGGCCGAGGGGCTTCAGTTGGGAGTGTGACCCTGAAGAGCGGAGGGGAGGGCCACAGGTCAGGAAATCCGCAGCGCGGAGGGTGAGGCGGAGGAAAGGTACGAGGGACCGGCAGTCATGCAAGGACGGGGAAGAACCACGCCGGAAGGGTGAACGAGGCAGGTGTTTATCGTCAGGAAGACGACTATGATCGCCGCATGCCCCCCTACGACCCGTCGGCCTTCCCGCCCTTCGCCGTCACTGTCGACCTGGTCGTGCTGACCGTGCGCCGCCACGCGCTCTGCGCGCTGGCCGTGCGGCGCGGTGAACAGCCGTTCCAGGGGCGCTGGGCGCTACCCGGAGGATTCGTACGTCCGGACGAGGACCTCTCGGCCGCGGCGGCGCGCGAACTCGTCGAGGAGACGGGCCTGTGTGCCCATGAGCCCGACGCTCCGGCGCAGGACAACGGAGCACATCTCGAACAGCTCGCCACGTACGGCGACCCAAAGCGCGATCCCCGGATGCGAGTGGTCAGCGTCGCCCACCTCGCGCTCGCGCCGGACCTGCCCGCGCCCCGGGCGGGCGGCGATGCGCACAGTGCGCGTTGGGCGCCGGTGGAGGCCCTGCTCAATCAGGCGAGCTTCGGCCGTGACGGCGAACCGGCCGCGCCGCTTGCCTTCGATCACGCACAGATCCTGGCCGACGGCGTGGAGCGCGCCCGTTCCAAAATCGAGTACTCGTCACTTGCCACGGCCTTCTGCCCGCCGGAGTTCACGGTCGGAGAGCTGAGACGGGTGTACGAGGCGGTCTGGGGCGTCGTCCTCGACCCCCGCAACTTCCATCGCAAGGTGACCGGCACCCCAGGCTTCCTCGTCCCCACGGGCGGCACCACGACCCGGCAGGGAGGCCGCCCCGCCCAGCTCTTCCGTGCGGGAGGCGCGACGCTCCTCAACCCGCCGATGCTGCGCCCGGAGGTCTGACCCCCCACCGCGCGCCTCGGGGCCGGAGCGTGCCGCCGTGCTCGCGTTGGCCGTCGGTACCTCGCCCATCGGCTCTTCGTCTCCGACGCTCCAGCCGTTTCCTGCGTTCTGGCGGTCTTCCGGGGACACCCGCAGCCGGGCTCCTGCCCGAAATGCCGTAAATGTCGCGTTATCTTGCTTTAGTACCCACGGGGTTCGTCCGTCCCCGATCCGGCGGACGGGCCTCGGCCGCCGAGCGGTCGCCCCGTCCTGCGAGAGAAGCGATGATCCAGGCCATCGGACTGACCAGCAATCCCCGCGAGGAGCTCCCGCCCGCCGTCGACGACGTGTCCTTCGAGGCGCGCGCCGGCCGTGTCACGGCGTTGCTCGGCGCCGAGGGCGCTGGGAAGACCACGGCACTGCGGCTGATGCTCGAACTCCAACAGGGCCGCGGAATCACGTACTTCAGGGGCCGCCCCCTGCACCGCATCCCCCATCCGTCGCGCGAGGTGGGCGTGCTCCTGGGCGACGTCCCGGGGCACCCGTCGCGCACTGTCCGTGGTCACCTGCGCATGCTGTGCGCGGCAGTCGGAGTGCCCGTCCAGCGCGCTGACGACGTACTCGAGGTCGTAGGTCTCGTGAGCCTCCGGGATCAGCGCCTCGGCACCCTTTCGCGTGGCATGGACCGGCGTCTGGGGCTCGGCTGCGCACTGCTCGCGGACCCGCACACGCTTGTCCTGGACGGGCCGACCGAGGGACTCTCGGCCCGCGAGGGCGCCTGGCTGCACGGAATCCTGCGCGCCCACGCGAGCCAGGGCGGAACGGTCCTGTTCGCCACGGGCGACCCCAAGGAGGCCGCTCGGACCGCTGACCGCGTCGTCACTCTGGAGGCGGGGCGGCTCGTTGCGGACCAGGAAGCCCCCGACTTCGCTCGGACCAGACTCCGTCCCAGGGTCGCCGTGCTGAGCCCTTACGCGGCTCGCCTCGGCGCGCTCCTCACCAAAGAGGCACGTGCGAGCCGGCGGTCCATCGAGGTGGTCGCCGAGGGCGGCAACAGGCTCACCGTCTACGGCAGTAACTGCGCGGAGGTGGGGGAGACCGCGTACCGGCACGGCATCCTCGTCCATCAACTCGCCGACGAGGTGGGCGACGCGGGGCCTGTCGGTCCATCGGGCCGCTGGGAGCCGTCGGAGGCGTGGACGACCCCTGCGGCCGCCTCCGGGGCCGACGAAATCGGCCAAGGTGAGGCCGAGACCGAAGAAGAGGCGCCCCTGAGCGGGACGCAACGCCTCCCCACCGTCCCTCTGGCACCCCCCTCCACCGCTCTACCTGCCCCTCCCACCCCCCAGAGCGACTCCGCCTCCTGCCTGCCACCGCCCATCACCGTCCACCCCAGCCCCAGCCCTCTCCGCCCCCTGCGATACGAGCTGCGCCGTCTGACGGGTGTGGGGACCGGCTATCTCACCCTCGCGGTGGTCCTCGCCACATCCGTGCTGATCTGCGTCCTCCTGGCGCGGGCCGGGCACACGCCGCAAGCGCGCCTGCTCGCCGCCTGGCCTCAGGACCTGCCCCTGCCGCCGGCGGCCCTCGGCGCGGGGTTGCTCGGTGCCCTCGCGTTCGGGGACGAGTTCCGCCACCCTGCCCTCGCCGTGGACCGGGGCACAGTCCCGCGCCGCTTGGGGCTGCTCGTCGCCAAACTGCTCGTCGCCGCCGCCACGGCGCTGCTGTCGGGCGGGCTCACGGTCGGAGCCGACGCCGTGGTGCTTCATCTCGTATACGGAGAAGAGCTCAGCGGAGTTCCCGCTGACTGGCTTTCCTTGAGTGTGAGTTGGGCAGCCCTGGTCTCGGGGTGCGCTTGGGCCGGAGTGTTGGCCGCCGGCATCTTCCGTTCCACCACCGCGGGCCTGGCTGCCGTGCTAGGGGTGCCGATCGTCGTCGTACCTCTCGTACAAAAGGCCGTTGAGGGCCCTGCTGTGCGGTCGGCGGCCGGGCTTTCGGGGCGGCTGAGGGAGCTCGCGCTGATGCAGTGGCCGTTCGGAGTCGAGCGTTATGTGGCGGGAGGAATGCGCATGATCATTCAACCTGTGGGCGGGGCGCTGGCGTTGTCGCTCACCGCTCTGCTCTGCGCGTATGTGCTCACGGCGATGCGTAGCAGAGTCCGTTGAGGATCATCCGTCGTCTTCCGTTCCGGGCCTGTGCGCAACTCCCCGGGCGGCGCTCACTTCTTTCCGATAAGGCGTCAATTGCGGCGAGGTAAGCGATCACCCTTTCGTGTGCTTTTCACCAAAGACCTCAAGGCAGTTGGAGGCCACGCCGACAACTGATCCGTGAGTACCCTTGCGCACACCATGATGACCACCGCCCGCTCCGCCGACTCCGGTCTCGCCGGCCCGGGCGACCTCGACCGATACCCCTTCGCCGAGCCACATGGGGGCAGCGACCGTGTCGTCGCGCCCATGTGGGACGGCGCCGACCACGATCTGGGGCGCGTGAGCCGGCGCGCGTCAGGAAGCCGCGGCCGCGGGCTGCACGGCCAACTCGTCCAACAGCTGGGCCAGATGATCGTCTCCGGCGACCTGGGCGCCGACCGCCCGCTCGTCCCCGAGGAGATCGGCCAGCGCTTCGAGGTCTCCCGCACCGTCGTCCGTGAGTCGCTGCGCGTGCTCGAGGCCAAGGGCCTGGTAAGCGCCCGGCCCAACGTCGGCACGCGCGTGCGTCCCGTCAGCGACTGGAACCTGCTCGACCCGGACATCATCGAATGGCGGGCCTTCGGGCCACAGCGCGACGACCAGCGGCGCGAGCTCGGGGAGCTGCGCTGGATGATCGAGCCACTCGCCGCCCGGCTCGCCGCGGGACACGGCCGCGAGGAAGTGCAGCAGCGCCTCGTCGACATGGTCGAGATCATGGGCCACGCGCTGACCCAGGGTGACTCGATCACCTTCTCGCGCGCCGACGCGGAGTTCCACTCGCTCCTCATCCAGCTCGCCGGCAACCGCATGCTGGAGCACCTCTCCGGCATCGTCTCGGCCGCCCTCCAGGTCTCCGGGGGCCCCGTCACGGGCTGTGACCGCCCGAGCGAGGCCTCTCTCGTCCACCACTCGCGCGTCGTCGACGCGCTCGCGGCGGGCGACGGCGCCGTCGCCGAGGCCGCGATGCGGCAGCTGCTCACGGTCCACCCCGAGGTGGAGCGCGTCGTGCCCGCCCCGCGCGAGCACTGACCGCGCGTCCACGCCGCCCGCCGTGTGTGCTCCCCGCGGCAGGTGCCTCGCCGCCCCTGAGCGGTCGACGGCTCCCTCGCCGCACCAGCCGTCGCCGGATCTCCACGGGCTCCCCCAGAGCCCGGCGGGGTCCGGCGACGCGATCGTGAGGGTTGCGTCGCGGTGCATCGGGGGATCATTCGTGCATGCGTAAAGGTCGCTTCTGGCCGTATCTGGATGCTTTTGAGTACTTACGGGGTGTGACTCGGGCCACGTAGATTGGGCGTAACGCTCCAAGGAACAGCGCGATGACCTAAGAGGTGATAGCCGAGGAAGGAATACAGCGGACGTTCGCGACGCTGTGTAGCTTCCCGGCCCCCGCCCGCGCCGTCGGCCCAAATCCCTAGCCGCCGGTCGTCGGCTCCGGTCCACAATGGACGGGGCCGGAAGCCGTTTTCCAACGTTCCGAGAGGTTGTTCGTGTCGGCCAGCACATCCCGTACGCTCCCGCCGGAGATCGCCGAATCCGTCTCTGTCATGGCGCTCATCGAGCGGGGAAAGGCTGATGGGCAGATCGCCGGCGATGACGTGCGTCGTGCCTTCGAAGCTGACCAGATTCCGGCCACTCAGTGGAAGAACGTTCTGCGCAGCCTCAACCAGATCCTCGAGGAAGAGGGTGTGACGCTGATGGTCAGTGCCGCGGAGCCAAAACGCCCCCGCAAGAGCGTCGCAGCGAAGAGCCCGGCCAAGCGCACCGCGACCAGGACGGTCGCGGCCAAGACCGCCACGGCGAAGCCCACCGCCACCGCCGCCACTGAGGCGCCGACCGCGGACGGCACCGCCGAGGACGCGCCCGCGAAGAAGGTCGCAGCCAAGAAGACGACGGCCAAGAAGGCCGTCGCCAAGAAGACCGTCGCCAAGAAGGCCACGGCCAAGAAGTCCGCTTCCAAGAAGGACGCCGACGAGCTCCTGGACGAAGAGGCCACCGAGGAGGCACCCGCCGCCGGCAAGCCCGGCGAGGGCGAGCCCGCCGAGGAAGGCGCCCAGGGCTTCGTGCTCTCCGACGAGGACGAGGACGACGCGCCCGCCCAGCAGGTCGCCGCGGCCGGCGCCACCGCCGACCCCGTCAAGGACTACCTCAAGCAGATCGGCAAGGTCCCGCTGCTCAACGCCGAGCAGGAGGTCGAGCTCGCCAAGCGCATCGAGGCCGGTCTGTTCGCCGAGGACAAGCTGGCCAACGCCGACAAGCTCGCGCCGAAGCTCAAGCGTGAGCTGGAGATCATCGCCGAGGACGGCCGCCGCGCCAAGAACCACCTCCTGGAGGCCAACCTCCGCCTGGTGGTCTCCCTGGCCAAGCGCTACACCGGCCGCGGCATGCTCTTCCTGGACCTCATCCAGGAGGGCAACCTCGGTCTGATCCGCGCGGTCGAGAAGTTCGACTACACCAAGGGCTACAAGTTCTCCACGTACGCCACCTGGTGGATCCGTCAGGCGATCACCCGCGCCATGGCCGACCAGGCCCGCACCATCCGTATCCCGGTGCACATGGTCGAGGTCATCAACAAGCTGGCCCGTGTCCAGCGCCAGATGCTCCAGGACCTGGGCCGCGAGCCCACTCCGGAGGAGCTGGCCAAGGAACTCGACATGACCCCGGAGAAGGTCATCGAGGTCCAGAAGTACGGCCGTGAGCCGATCTCCCTCCACACCCCTCTGGGTGAGGACGGCGACAGCGAGTTCGGTGACCTCATCGAGGACTCCGAAGCGGTCGTGCCGGCCGACGCGGTCAGCTTCACGTTGCTCCAGGAGCAGCTGCACTCGGTCCTGGACACCCTGTCCGAGCGTGAGGCGGGCGTGGTCTCCATGCGCTTCGGTCTCACGGACGGCCAGCCCAAGACCCTCGACGAGATCGGCAAGGTCTACGGAGTGACGCGTGAGCGCATCCGTCAGATCGAGTCGAAGACGATGTCGAAGCTGCGTCACCCCTCGCGCTCGCAGGTCCTGCGCGACTACCTCGACTAGGTCTCGACTCTCGTCAGAGCGTTTCCCGGAAGGCCCGAAGTCCTCGGTACGAGGCTTCGGGCCTTCCGCGCGCGGGTGCGCGGTATGCGGCGCTGAATGACTCTGGGTAAGCCATCCCAGCCCAGAGTGAGGAGATCGCATGCGTCGTCCCTTCGCCCGATCGTGGACGGGGGTGCTGGCCACAGCGGCCGCTGCCGCCGCCCTGCCGCTGGCCTCCCCGGCGCCCGCGGCGGCCGACAGCGTGGTCATCGGGGGCAGTCCGGTGCGGATTTCGGAGAGCCCATGGGTGGTGGCGCTCTCCAGCCGTGACCGGTTCGGGGGTACCCGCTCAGGGCAGTTCTGCGGCGCCGTCGTGGTCGGGCGTACGACCGTCCTGACGGCGGCCCACTGCTTGAGCGAGGGCGTGCTCGGCGTACCGCTGAGCAGAGTGTCGGACCTGAGGGTCATCGCCGGTCGCGGAGATCTGGGCACGTCGGATGGGAAAGAGATCCCGGTCCGTGAGGCCCGGGTCAATCCGGAGTACGACGGCGACACGAACTCGGGCGACTTCGCGGCGCTGACCTTGGCCGAGCCGCTCCCCGAGAGTTACGTGATCGGCATGGCGGGGCCGGGCGATCCCGCGTACACGGCGGGGACCCAGGCCGCCGTATACGGCTGGGGGGACACCACGGGATCGGGCAGTTACGCCCGCACGCTCCACGCGGCGCGGGTGCAGGTACTGCCCGACACCGTGTGTGAGAAGGCGTACCCGGGCAGTGCCGACGGGAAGTACTCGGCGACGACCATGCTGTGCGCCGGTGAGATGGATGGCCGTCGAGACGCCTGTCAGGGCGACAGCGGCGGGCCGCTGGTCGCAGAGGGGCGGCTGATCGGCCTGGTGTCCTGGGGGAGCGGCTGCGGGCGTCCTGGCCGGCCAGGGGTCTATACGCGGATCTCGGACGTGGTGAGGATGATGGGGGGCCGCGCCTGAGGTGAGTGCTCATACGGGGCCGGCGGAGCCGTGGGCCCCGGTGGGCGGCCGACGGAGTCTGGGGCCCCCGGCGGGGCGCAGAAGGGCCCAGGAGGCCCTGTGACGAGAGCGGGCGGCCGCCCCTGCCTGTTGGCAGGGGCGGCCGCCCGTCACCGGCCTGGTGCGCCGGGGCTGGCTCGTCGTGGATGCGAGGTGTCAGCGTTCCTCTTCGGTGGTGCTCTCCGGAACGGCGGTCAAGCGCTCCGTCTCGTCCTGTATCTCAGCGGCGATCTTCTTGAGTTCCGGCTCGAACTTGCGGCCGTGGTGGGCGCAGAAGAGCAGTTCGCCGCCGCTCAGCAGGACGACACGCAGGTATGCCTGGGCGCCGCAGCGGTCGCAGCGATCAGCGGCCGTCAGGGGGCTCGCGGGGGTCAGAACAGTAGTCACGTCGCCTCTTCTCTAGCTCGACGAGCTGTCGTACCAGGGTCAACATCCAACCAGGCCGAAAACGTTCCCGCTCGCGGCTTTTCCTCGAAGTTTCTTTTTGAGGAGGTTGTCCGTTGCCGGTTGGCGGCGAATGTGCCGTATTGCGTCTCTTACGTGTCTTACGGTTTCGCGCTGTCTGTCAGGTGGGTGTCCTCCCGGCTGGGTTGCCGGTTGTTCATGAGGACGTGCCCGGAGCCTAAATGGTTCATGCCTCGAAGGGAACGTGACGTGCGCTTCACTCCATCGAGGGATCGAACATGCATGCGAGGCTGAGTTAGTGTGCGTGGGGACGAGGGTGGCGTTACAACGGCTCTACCAGGCCTCGGTACCCTCTGACGGGCAACCGAAGCCGCGTCCTTACCCCAAAGGACCCCCCTTGAAATTCAGCGAGGAGCGAACCGCGTGACCGCCGAGACGTCCGTGCCGTCCACAGCGTTGCTGACCGGAGCAGACCGGGACGGTTCCAACTACACCGCGCGGCACCTGCTCGTCCTGGAGGGGCTCGAGGCCGTCCGCAAGCGTCCGGGCATGTACATCGGGTCGACGGACAGCCGCGGCCTGATGCACTGCCTCTGGGAGATCATCGACAACTCCGTCGACGAGGCCCTGGGCGGCTACTGCGACCACATCGAGGTCATCCTCCACGACGACGCCTCCGTGGAGGTCCGGGACAACGGCCGGGGCATCCCCGTCGATGTCGAGCCCAAGACCGGCCTCTCCGGAGTCGAGGTCGTCATGACCAAGCTCCACGCGGGCGGCAAGTTCGGCGGTGGCTCCTACGCCGCCTCCGGCGGTCTGCACGGCGTGGGCGCCTCCGTGGTGAACGCGCTCTCCGCGCGTCTCGACGTAGAGGTGGACCGGGCCGGGCACACGCACGCCATCAGCTTCCGGCGCGGCGTCCCCGGTGCCTTCGCCAAGATCGGGCCCGACGCGCCCTTCGACCCGTCGGCGAAGCTCAGCAAGGTCAAGAAGATCCCCAAGACGCGCACCGGCACGCGCGTGCGTTACTGGGCGGATCGCCAGATCTTCCTCAAGGACGCCAAGCTCTCCCTGGAGAACCTGCACCAGCGCGCCCGTCAGACCGCCTTCCTGGTGCCGGGCCTGACCATCGTCGTGCGCGACGAGTTCGGCCTCGGCGAGGGCGGCACGAAGGGCGAGGAGTCCTTCCGCTTCGATGGCGGCATCAGCGAGTTCTGCGAGTACCTGGCCCAGGACAAGGCCGTCTGCGACGTCCTCCGCTTCTCCGGGCAGGGCACCTTCAAGGAGACGGTGCCGGTCCTCGACGACCACGGCCAGATGACCCCCACCGAGGTCACCCGTGAGCTCGGCGTCGACGTGGCGCTGCGATGGGGCACCGGGTACGACACGACCGTCCGGTCCTTCGTCAACATCATCGCCACGCCCAAGGGCGGCACCCATGTGACGGGCTTCGAGCGCTCCCTCACCAAGACGATGAACGAGGCGATGCGCGCCCAGAAGGTGCTGCGCGTCGCCGAGGACGACATCGTCAAGGATGACGCCCTCGAAGGCCTCACCGCCGTCGTCACGGTCCGTCTCGCCGAACCGCAGTTCGAGGGGCAGACCAAGGAGGTACTGGGCACCTCCGCGGCCAACCGCATCGTCGCCAACGTCATCGCCAAGGAGCTCAAGGCGTTCCTGACGTCCACCAAGCGGGACGCGAAGGCGCAGGCCCGTGCTGTGATGGACAAGGCCGTCGCCGCGGCCCGTACGCGCATCGCGGCCCGCCAGCACAAGGACGCCCAGCGCCGGAAGACCGCGCTGGAGTCCTCGTCGCTGCCCGCCAAGCTCGCGGACTGCCGCAGCGACGACGTGGAGCGCAGCGAGCTCTTCATCGTCGAGGGTGACTCCGCGCTCGGCACCGCCAAGCTCGCGCGGAACTCCGAGTTCCAGGCGCTGCTGCCGATCCGCGGCAAGATCCTCAACGTTCAGAAGGCGTCCGTGACGGACATGCTGAAGAACGCCGAGTGCGGCGCGATCATCCAGGTCATAGGAGCCGGGTCCGGCCGGACCTTCGACATCGACGCGGCCCGCTACGGGAAGATCATTCTGCTCGTCGACGCCGATGTCGACGGCGCGCACATCCGGATCCTGCTGCTGACGCTGTTCCAGCGGTACATGCGGCCCATGGTCGAGGCCGGGCGGGTCTTCGCGGCGGTGCCGCCGCTGCACCGCATCGAGCTCAGCCAGCCCAAGAAGGGCCAGGACAAGTACATCTACACGTACTCGGACCGTGAGCTGCGTGAGACGCTGCTCGAGATGCAGCGCAAGAACGTGCGCTACAAGGACTCGATCCAGCGTTACAAGGGCCTCGGCGAGATGGACGCCGACCAGCTGGCCGAGACCACGATGGACCCGCGCTTCCGGACCCTGCGGCGGATCAACATCTCCGACCTGGACTCGGCGGAGCAGGTCTTCGATCTGTTGATGGGCAACGACGTCGCACCGCGCAAGGAGTTCATCACGAGCTCCGCGGCGACGCTGGACCGCTCACGCATCGACGCCTAGCGGGGGCGGTCAGCCGGATCTGATGGCGCTTCACCTGATGGGGTGAAGCGCGCCGGGAGAAGTGTCAGGGATCTTCCCGGTCTGCCCATCCTTGGGCACGCGGCCGAACGGGGCCGCGGACAAGGAGAGTTCGGTGGAGATGCACGACGGGCCCGATGTCGGCACGGGCCGAACCGACTGGGTGCCGGCCGGTGATCCCCGAGATCCCTGGCATGACGCGTTCGCCTCCGGCTGGGGAGAGCTGGACGGTACGGTCGCGCCGGCTTCCGTGGCAGCACCCCGGGCCGCCGGGCAGCAGCGGAGCGCGAGTGCGGCGGACATCTACCTGGAGGTGCAGCGCAGCGAGGCCTTCCAGGAGGTGCGCCGCCGGTATCGGCGGTTCGCCTTCCCCGCCGTCGCCGTCTTCTTCGCCTGGTACGTGGCGTACGTCGTGACCGCGACGGCGGCGCCGGGTCTGATGGCGCGCCCCGTCGCGGGAGCGGTGAATGTGGGGCTGCTGGCGGGGCTCGGACAGTTCCTCACGACGTTCCTGCTGACCTGGGCGTATGCCCGGCACGCGCGCCTGCGCAGGGACCGGCCCGCCCTCGATCTGCGGTGGACGGTGTTCGAGCAGAAGCGGAAGCGGGTCGAGCAACAGGAGCGGCGGCGGGTGCCGAGCGGAGCGCGCGAGCAGGAGGCGGAGCGATGACCGGAGACCACCAGACGCTCGCGCTCGTCCTGTTCGGTGTCTTCGTGGCCGTGACGCTCGCGATCACGACGTGGGTGAGTCGCCACAGGCATGGCTCGGCCGAGGAGTTCTACGTGGGCGGACGGCTGTTCTCACCGATGGAGAACGGTTTCGCCGTCGCCGGTGACTACATGTCGGCCGCCTCTTTCCTCGGCATCTCCGGACTCATCGCGCTCTTCGGGTACGACGGACTGCTCTACTCGGTGGGCTTCCTCGTCGCGTGGCTCGTCGTGCTGTTCCTGGTGGCCGAACTGGTGCGCAACTGCGGCCGGTTCACGCTCGCCGATGTCGTGGCCGCGCGGATGAGGGAGCGGCCGGTGCGCGTCGCGGCGGGAACTTCCTCCGTGACCGTGTCCGTTCTCTATCTGGTGGCGCAGATGGTGGGGGCCGGCTCGCTGGTCGCGCTGCTGCTCGGTGGGACGAGCGGGGCGGCGCAGACCTGGACGGTGGTAGGCGTCGGCGCGCTCATGGTGATCTATGTGTCGTGGGGAGGGATGCGGGCCACTACCTGGATCCAGATCGTGAAAGCGGTCCTGCTGATGTGCGGCGCGATGGCGCTGACCGTGCTCGTACTGGTGCGCTTCCACGGCGACTTCGACCAACTGCTGCGCACCGCGGCCGACCGCAGCGGCCACGGCGAGCGGTTCCTGGCGCCGGGGCTGAAGTACGGGGGTGACTGGACCGCCAGGCTCGACTTCATCAGCCTCGGACTGGCACTTGTGCTCGGCACCGCGGGGCTGCCGCACATCCTGTCCCGCTTCTACACCGTGCCGACCGCGCGGGCCGCGCGCCGCTCGGTCGTCTGGTCCATCGGGCTCATCGGCAGCTTCTACCTGATGACGATCGTGCTGGGCTTCGGCGCGGCCGCGATCGTGGGCTCGGAGGCAGTGCGGGGCTCGAACGCGGCGGGGAACACGGCGGTTCCGCTGCTGGCACTCGACCTGGGCGGCGGCGCGGATTCCACTGGCGGAACGGTTCTGTTCGCGATCGTCGCGGCCGTCGCCTTCGCCACGATCCTTGCCGTGGTCGCCGGGATCACCCTTGCCTCTTCGGCGTCGGTGGCGCACGACTTGTACGCCTCTCTGCGTCGGCGGAGCGCGAAGCCGCGCAGTGAGGTGGCGGTGGCGCGTGTCGCCGCCGCAGGGATCGGTGTGGTGGCGATCGGGCTAGGGTTGCTGGCCCGCGACCTCAACGTGGCGTTCCTGGTGGGCCTCGCCTTCGCGGTCGCCGCGTCCGCCAATCTGCCGGCGCTGCTGTACTCGCTCTTCTGGCGGAACTTCACCACGCGGGGCGCGGTGTGGTCGGTGTACGGGGGGTTGCTGCCCGCGCTCGTACTGGTGCTGTTCTCGCCGGTGGTGTCCGGAGCGCCCAACTCCCTCTTCCCGGGCGTGGACTTCCAGTACTTTCCGCTGGAGAACCCAGGGCTCGTCTCCATCCCGCTGGGCTTCCTCGCGGGCTGGCTGGGCACGGTGACCTCTCGCGAACCGGCGGACGAGGCCAAGCACGCGGAGACCGAGGTGCGGTCGCTGACGGGCGCCGGAGCGGCGTAACGATTCCTCCCGGCCGAGCCCGCCGCGGCGCGAGCCGTCAGCTGCCCGGACGGGCGTTCAGCCGGGCGTTGAGTCGGGCGGCCTGGCGGGTCAGGTGATCGCGTTCGGCGAGGTTGGGTGCCGCGTGGGCGGCCTCCGCGTACAGCCGTGCGGCGGTCACCAGGTCGCCGTCGCGTTCGTGGAGGTACGCGGCCACCGCGGCGTGGCGGGGCAGTGAGTCGTCCACGGCCGCGAGCGCCGCCAGTCCGGCGCGTGGTCCATCGGCCTCGCCGACGGCCACGGCGCGGTTGAGCCGGACGACCGGGCTGTCGGTCAGGCGGACGAGTTCGTCGTACCACTCGACGATCTGCACCCAGTCGGTCTCCTCGGCGGTGGGCGCGTCGGCGTGGAGCGCCGCGATGGCGGCCTGGGCCTGGAACTCGCCCAGCCGGTCGCGGGCCAGGGCCGCCTGGAGGATCTCGACGCCCTCGGCGATCGAATCGGTGTCCCACCGGCCGCGGTCCTGCTCGGCGAGCGGCACCAGGCTGCCGTCGGGAGTGGTGCGGGTGGCGCGCCGGGCATGATGGAGCAGCATGAGGGCGAGCAGCCCGGACACCTCGGGGTGGTCGATGGCGGCCGCGAGCTGCCGGGTGAGCCGGATGGCCTCGGCGGCGAGGTCGACCTCTCCGGAGTAGCCCTCGTTGAAGACCAGGTAGAGGACGCGCAGGACGGTGGCGACATCACCGGGCTGGTCGAACCGCACACCGGAGACGGTGCGCTTGGCCCGGCTGATCCGCTGGGCCATGGTTGCCTCGGGCACGAGGTAGGCCCGGGCGATCTGGCGGGTGGTGAGCCCGCCGACGGCCCGCAGGGTGAGCGCGACCGCGGACGACGGCGTCAGCGACGGGTGGGCGCAGAGGAAGTAGAGCTGGAGCGTGTCGTCCACCGTGGGCGAGGGCCCGGGAGCGGGCTCCTCGTCGATGAGCTTCTCGCGCCGGCGGCGGGCGGAGTCCGCCCGGGCCGCGTCGAGGAACTTGCGCCACGCAACGGTGACCAGCCAGCCCTTCGGGTCCCGCACGGGGCTCCCCCCGCTCGAAGAGCTGGGGGAGGGGGCGGCGGGCCAGACGCGGACCGCCTCGACCAGCGCCTCCTGCACGGCGTCCTCGGCCGCCGCGAAGTCGGCTCCGCGGCGGACGAGGATGCCGAGCACGCTCGGCGTGAGGCTCCGGAGCAGGGCCTCGTTCATCTCGGAGGACACGTGAGAGGTCACTCCGTGATGGTGGGCGGCGCGGACAGGAACGGCCGCACCTCGAGCCACTCGTGGATCGGCTTCCCACCCGCCCCGGGGGCTGCCGACAGTTCCCCGGCCAGCTCGACGGCGCGGTCGTAGCTGTCGACGTCGATCACCATCCAGCCGGCGATGAGGTCCTTGGTCTCGGCGAACGGTCCGTCGGTGACCGGCGGCCGGCCCTCGCCGTCGTACCGGACGAAGGTCCCCTCGGGCGCGAGCGCCTGGCCGTCGACGAACTCGCCGGTCTCCTCGAGCCGGTCCGCGAAGTCGCGCATGTACTGCACGTGCGCCGCGATCTCCTCCGGCGTCCACTGGTCCATGGGGACGTCGTTGACCGCGGCGGGGGCGCCTCGGTAGTGCTTGAGCAGCAGGTACTTGGCCATCGTGGTCTCCTTGCGGCTGGTGCGACCCATTCTGGTCACGTTCATGGCGGGGACGGAGCCGGTGACGGATTCTCGACATGCCCAGCCGAAGTTTTTTCTCGCGCGCCGCTAGACGCTGGCCGCCCACTCATAGCGATGTTCCGGGCGCCCCGTGTCGCCGTACTTGAGGCTCAGGCGGACGCGGCCCGTGCGTTCCAGGAGCTTTAGGTAGCGCTGGGCCGTCTGGCGGCTCAGGCGGGTGCGGTCGGCCAGTTCCTGGGCGGAGAGGGGGCCGTCCGCGGCCATCAGGGCTCGGCGTACCAGTTCAGCCGTGGTGGGGGAGTGGCCCTTCGGCAGTTCCGGGGCCGGGGTCGACGAGAGGGCGCCGAAGATCCGGTCGACCTCGGCCTGCTCGGCCTCGCCGCCACCGTCCAGCGTGCGGCGCAGCGTCGCGTACGCGTCGAGTTTGGCGCGCAGACCCGCGTAGGAGAACGGCTTGACCAGGTACTGGAGTGCGCCGTGCCGCATCGCCGCCTGCACCGTGGCGACGTCACGCGCCGCCGTCACCATGATCACGTCGGTCTGGTGTCCGCGCCCACGCAACGCACGTACGACCGACAGACCCGTCTCGTCCGGCAGGTAGTGGTCCAGCAGCACCAAGTCGACGGGGGTGTCCTCGACCAGGCGCAGCGCCTCGGCGGCGCTGTGTGCCTTCGCCACCACGTGGAAGCCGGGGATCTTCGCCACATAGGCGGCGTTGACGTCCGCGACCCGGACGTCGTCGTCGACGACAAGGACCTCGATCAACGCGTCGCCTCCGTGCCTTCGGTCATCGTGATTCCTCCGTGGCGGCCAGTTCGGGCTCGCCGAGCGCTTCCGGCAGGACGACGGTGAACTCCGCGCCCCCCTCAGGTGCCTCACCGGCCCGTGCGCTGCCGCCCTGCCGCTCGGCGAGCCTGCGGACCAGAGCGAGGCCGATCCCGCGCTTGCCGTGCGCCGGCGGCTCCTTGGTGGTCCAGCCCTCTGTGAAGATCGTCTCGCGCTGCCCGGCGGGCACTCCCGGACCCGTGTCGCGGACGCGAAGGACCACCGAGCGCCCTTCGGTGCGTACGGCGACCTCCACGCGCGCGTGGCGGGTGCCCGCAGCGGCGTCAAGGGCGTTGTCGACGAGATTGCCGACGACCGTGACGAGGCCGCCAGGGTCGACGAGCCGATCGGGCAGCGAGGTGTCGCGCGGTACGGAAAGCGCGACACCGCGCTCCGCCGCGACCGTGGCCTTGCCGACCAGGAGCGCCGCGAGCAGCGGGTCGTGGATCTTCTCGGTGATCTGCTCGGCGGTCACGCGGTGCGCGCCGGCCACCTCGCCCACGTACTCGGCGGCCTCCTCGTACATCTCCAGTTCGAGCAGCCCAAGGAGCGTGTGCATGCGGTTGGCGTGTTCGTGGTCCTGGGCGCGCAGGGCGTCGATGAGGCCACGGGTGGAGTCCAGTTCGCGGCCGAGCTGCTCCAGCTCCGTGCGGTCGCGCAGGGTGGCGACGGCGCCCCCGTCGTCGGTGGGCATGCGGTTGGCGACCAGGACGCGTTGTCCGCGGACGGTCAGCAGGTCGGTGCCGGTGACCCGGCCGGCGAGGACATCCGTCGTACGTCCCTCGCCGAGCGCGTCGTCCAGCGGGCGGCCGAGCGCCTCCGCACCGAGGCCGAGGAGGCGCTGTGCCTCGTCGTTGAGCAGCCGGATCCGGCCGGCGCGGTCCAGGGCGACGACCCCCTCGCGGATGCCGTGCAGCATCGCCTCGCGCTCCGCGAGCAGCGCCGAGATGTCGGAGAAGGCCAGGTCACGGGTCTGCCGCTGCACCCTGCGGGAAATCAGGTACGCGGCGAGCGCGCCGACGGCCAGTGCCCCGCCCGCGTAGGCGAGCAACCCCGGGATCGAGTGGACCAGGCGGGCGCGCACGCTGTCGTACTCGATGCCTACGGAGACGGCGCCCACGATGGCCCCGTCCGCGTCCCGCAGCGGCACCTTGCCGCGCGCCGAGCGGCCCAGTGTGCCGTTGTCGATCTCCATGACCTCGCGGCCCGCGAGCGCGTCGCTGGGGTCGGTCGAGACGACCTTGCCGATCTGGGCGCGGTCGGTGTGGGACCAGCGGACGCCTTCTTTGTTCATGATGACGACGTACTCGGCGCCGCTGGCCCGGCGGATCCGGTCGGCTTCCTTCTGGACGGGCCCGTCACCCGTGGGCGGTGAGGACTTCAGCTCCTCGGCGAGCTGGGGGCGGGCGGCCGTCGTCTGGGCGATGGCCAGCGCGCGACGCATCGCCTGGTCGTCGAGCTGATCGCTGAGCGGCGCGAGGAAGAGCCCGGTGGCCAGGACCGCGACCCCGGCGGCGATCGCCAGCTGCATCAGCAGTACCTGCGAGAACACGCGCCGCGGCAGGCCGAGGCGGCGGCGTCGCACAGGGGAGGTCGGGCTCATGTGTACGAACGGTACGGCCGGTGACGGGCTACTCCGAAGTCAGTGTGGTGGGGATCTCGTACGCGAACCAGGCGGTCTGGCGGTCTGACGCGTTGGACCCGGGCTCCGGTCGGCCGTTGCCCCTTTGCGGCGCCCCTACGGGACCAGGGGTGCCTGCGCTCTACGGGACCGGGCGTACCGCCACCACGTCCATCCGCGCCGGGGACTTCAGAGCCGCACCGCAGCTCTCCGGGCGGGGCGGCTGCGAGGCGCCCTGTTCCACGGTGACCTGCCACCGGCGGCCATCAGTGTGTGCCACGGCTACCTCCCAGCGCGGGGCCGCGCCGTCCGTCCCGACGACGGTCAGGGCCCCGGCGCCGTCCTCGCCCGTCGCCGTCCGCACCGCCAGCTCGGCGGCCTGGGCGGGGCGCTCCCACGCGGAGTTCCCCCGGCAGCCCTCGCTGATCACCCGGCCCTCGCGCACCGCTTCGAGGATCTCCTTGACGGCGTGCGTCCCGGCCCTCCCGTACGCGTAGCCGTACGGGAGCACCAACAGCGTGGGCGAGAAACGGTGACCACCCAGATGAGTGATCTCCCAGGCTCCCTCTTCACCGGCGGCCGCGAGCTCGGCGGCGAGCGGTCGGCCGAGCAGGGCGCAGCAGCGGTCGCGCTTGCCGTTGGTGCAGACGAGCGCGAGCGGGGCGCCCGTGTGCGGGGTGCCGAAGCCGCCGTGGTCGCCCGCGCCGAGAGCCGCGAAGTCGAGGTCCAGCAAGCGCCTCGGGTCGTCCGTCACCTCGGAGCGCAGCCACGTGCGGCCGGGGACGGTGTGCGCCACGTACACCCGGTGCCGGGTCGGAGCATGGCAGTCCGCGTGGCGTCCGGGGCGGCGGATCAGCGCGACGCGCACGCCCGTGCCTTCGGCGGCCCTCTCCAGGGCGCGGCCGATCTCCGGGTCGAGATGGCTGGACGTCAGCGCCTTCGCGCCCCAGGGGCCCGGCTGCTCCACCAGGAGCCATGTCCTGGCGGTTGCCGCTGTCCCCGCAAGAGGCTCGTCCAGGTTCCGCGAGGCGGTCGCACACGTACTCACGTAGGCGAGCCTAACCTGCGCGCGGGGGAGGGCTGTTCACTCCTGCTCCTCGCCGTTCGCTTGCTTGGGCAGGCAGAACATCAGGGCCCACATCAGGGCGAGGGCGCCGCCGACCCACCACAGCACGCTGGTGAACGCGTCGCGGTTGAGCGCGCCGTCGGGTGAGCCGTTGGTGGCGGCGAAGAACACGAGGGCGGTCAGCGCGGTGCCGAGGGCGATGCCCAGGTGCATGGCAGTGTTGAACAGACCCGAGGCGGAACCGGCGTTCTCGTGCGGGACCTCGGCGAGCGCCATGTCGGCGAGCGAGCCGCCGACCATGCCGAGGCCGAACCCGATCAGTACCACCGGGGCGGTCATCGTGAGGAGGGTCAGGTCGGCCTGTCGGCTGCCGATCTCGAGTCCGTAGGCGGCCATCGAGGAGAGCGCGATCAGGGCTCCGGCCTGGGGCAACCGGCGCCCGAAGCGCCCGGCACTCTTCGCCGCGATCGTCGCACCGGCCAGTTCCCCGAGGGCGAGCAGCACGAACGCCAGGGCCGCGTGGAAGGGGCTCATGCCCAGGCCGCGCTGGAGGTAGAGCGTCCACGTCATGAAGAACAGGCCGCACAGCAGGCCGAGCATCAGCTGCGCGGACAGGCCGCCGGAGAACTGCCTGTCCCGGAAGAGGGACAGGGTCACGAGCGGGGCACGGTCCTGCTTGCGCTGCTGGTGGCGCAGGAAGACGCCGAGGACGAGGAGACCCGCGGCGAGCATGGCGAAGCACCACAGCGGCCAGTGGTGGGTGCGGCCCTCGGTGAGCGGGAAGAGGATCAGGACGATGGCCAGGGCGGACAGCGCCATGCCGCTGAGGTCGAGCCGGTCGGTCTTGTGCGCGGCCTTGTGCCTGGTCTTCTGCGCGGCCTTGTGCACGGTCTTGTGTGCGTTCCTGTGTGCGGTCGATTCGGGGATGAACCTGCGCCCCAGGATGAGCACGGCGAGGCCGACGGGCACGTTGATCAGGAAGATCGGCCGCCAGGACAGTCCGAGCAGGTCGGCCTCGGTGAGCAGGCCGCCCAGGACCGGTCCCAGGACGTTGGCGAGCGAGAGGACGGCTCCGTAGAGCCCGAAGGCTTTGCTGCGGTTCTCGCCGTCGAAGGTGACGTGGAGGGTGGCCAGGACCTGCGGGATCATCAGGGCCACTCCGGCACCCTGGAGCACGCGGGCGGCGATCAGCACACCGGGGCCGGTGGCCAGGCCACACAGCAGCGAGGCCACGGTGAACACGATGGTGCCGACAAGAAGGACCCTGCGCCGGCCGTGGAGGTCGCCGAGACGTCCGCCGGTGATCAGCCCGACGGCGACCATCAGCGAGTAACCGGCGGTCAGCCACTGCACCGCGGCCGGACCGGCTCCGGTCGACCCCTGGATCGCGGGCAGGGCGGTCAGCACGACCGACTGGTCGAGGATGTCCATGAGCTCGGCGACCAGGAGCACCACGAGGGCGATCCGGGCAGCCAGGGCCACCTTCGGCGGGCGATCCGACGGAGTGTGTGCCGGGGGCTCGGTGGTGTGCTGCGGCTCGTTGCCGAGCGCGGGGGAAGACACTGGTGGGACTCCTGATCCAAAGGAATCGGGGAGCTCAGCAGTCAGCCGCGCCGGGGCCGGAAACCGCGAAACCCGGGGCAGACGGCAGAGCTGCACCCGGAAACGACATACAGGGGTGGGCGACGCAACTCAGGCCAACGCGAGTCCGCCCCCGCACACGTGCGAACACTCGGCACGTGGGGGAACTGCGGACCGCTACCGGGCCTGGGGGATAAAAAACACCTCTAGATCGCCACAGAAGGAACAAGGAGTCTGCCGCCGGCGCCGACGTCTACGGCACAGCAACGTCTACGGCACAGCAACGTCTACGGCACAGCAACGTCTACGGCACAGCAACTTCTCAACGGTACGACACCCTCGGGGTCTCCGTACATCAGATATCGCGTCGGCACATCGAGTACCGCGTCGGCGGCAGAACCCCAGTCTCTCCAGTACCTAGGGGCCGCTGGTCAGAACGGGGCCTGCCCGGAGGGCGAAGCCGGGGCGGGCGGCGGCTGCGGTGGGCGCAGTCCGACGTACTGCCCGCTGGGGCGCATGCGCAGCGGCCGCTCGTCGTACTCCTCCAGGGCATGCGCCATCCAGCCCGCCGTGCGGGCCACCGCGAAGATCGTCTCGCCCGCCTCCGCCGACATCCCGGAGGAGGCGGTCAGGACGGCCAGGGCGAGGTCGACGTTGGCGTGCAGGTCCGTGTGGCGCGCGGCGGTGGCGACCACGTCGCGGGCCGCGGCGACGGCGGGGCCCGCCTTCGGCAACATCTCCAAGAGGCCGAACAGCGCCTGTGCCCGCGGGTCCTCGCCCCGGTAGAGGCGGTGGCCGAGGCCGGGGATGCGGCGGCCCGCGCGGAGTTCGTCGGCCACCACAGGGGCCGCGCTGCCCCGGTCGAGCACGTCGAGCAGCATGCGGTGGGCGAGGCCGCTGGCGGCGCCGTGCAGCGGGCCCTCCAGTACGCCGAGGCCCGCCGACACCGCCGCGTAGGGGTGGGCGCGTGCTGAGGCGGCGACGCGTACGGCGAGCGTCGACGCGGCGAGGTCGTGGTCGACGAGCAGCGCGAGCGCCATGTCCAGGGCGTGCAGCGATGCCTCGTCGGGGTCGAGACCGCTCAGCCGGGCCCACAGGCGCCGAGCCAGGGGACCCTCGTCCCGGTGCCCGGGGAGCACCGGGGGGAGGGCCGCGACGAGCGTGGGGATCAGGGTGCGCGCGGTGCCGATGACCGCCTCTTCGGAGAGGTCGAAGCGGAGCGGGTCGGCGGCCCCGGCGGCGATGGCCGCTACGCGCAGCCGGTCCGTCGGCCCGCTGTGCTCGGGCAGGGCGCTGACGGCCCGGCGGGCCGCGGAGACGGTCTCCCTCGGGGCGGTGAAGCCGATGCCGGGGCGCAGGACGCCGGTCCACAGCCACTCGGCGACCTCTTCGTAGGAGTGCGCCAGCGCGAGCTCCGTGGCGTCAACACCACGGAAGTAGTAGCGGTCGTCGTCGATGAGCGTGATGCGGGTGCGTACGGAGAGTGCGTCGGCGCTGGTCGAGGCGGCTGGTTCCCGTCTGTTCCTGCGGGCCAGGGCCTCGACCTCCCCGGGGTCGAACGTGCTGCCGCGTGCCCCCGCTCCGCGGCGGCTGCTGAGCTGACCTCGACTCACGTACGCGTACACGGTCTCGGGCTTCACACCGAGCAACTCGGCGGCTTCCTTGGTGCTTAGCCGCCGTCGACCGTCGTGCGCGGTTCCTTGATCCGTCATGGGCGACACCGTATCCGCATCTCGACACCTGCATCTGAATATTGATTCTAATTGAGGAGATCAATATTGACAGCTGTTTAGTCAAGCATGGACAGTCGAATCAAGTCCAGGGAGGAAGTCGAGGAAGAACATGCCGATCAATGGCTCCACCGCCACCCCCAACGAGCCTGTCGAGGTCCCACGTGGACTCGCGGGTGTCGTGGTCACCGAGACCCGACTCGGAGACGTGAGGGGATACGAGGGCTTCTACCACTACCGCCAGTACTCGGCCGTCGAGCTCGCGCAGAGCCGCAGCTTCGAGGACGTGTGGCACCTGATGCTCCACGGCGAGCTACCGGACGCCGGGCAGCGCTCCGGCTTCGCCGCGCGCACCGCGGCGCTGCGCCACCTCCCCGAAGAGGTGCACGCCGCGCTGCCCGCCATCGCCCGCGCCAGTGCGCTGTCGGGGCCGCTCTCCGGGCTGCGCACCGCCCTGTCGCTCTTCGGGGCGGCGAAGGGCTTCCGTCCGGTGTACGACATCGACGAGGACCAGCGGCGCGCCGACGCGCTGGCCGCGGCCGCCGTCGTACCGACGCTGCTCACCGCGCTGTACCGGCTCGGCCAGGGCCTGGAACCGGTGGAACCGAGGGACGACCTCTCGTACGCCGCCAACTACCTCTACATGCTCACCGGTTCCGAGCCGGACGCCGCCCGCGCCCGCGCGGTCGAGCAGTACTTGATCTCAACCATTGATCATGGCTTCAACGCGTCGACGTTCACGGCCCGGGTCATCACGTCCACCGGGGCGGATGTCGCGGCGTGTCTGGTGGGCGCCGTGGGTGCGCTGTCGGGGCCGCTGCACGGTGGGGCTCCGAGCCGCGCCCTCGACACCCTCGATGCGATCGGGACCCCCGACCGCATCGACGGATGGATCCGTGCACGTGTCCTCGCGGGAGAGCGCATCATGGGCTTCGGGCACCCTGTCTATCGCACCGAGGATCCGCGCTCACGCATGCTGCGGTGCGTCGCGCGCCAATTCGGCGGGCCCATGGTGGAGTTCGCCGTCGAGGTCGAGCGGCAGGTCGAGGCGATCCTGGCGGAGCTGAAGCCGGGGCGTGAGCTGCACACGAACGTGGAGTTCTACGCCGGGGTCGTCATGGAACTGTGCGGGCTGCCGCGCGAGATGTTCACGCCGACGTTCGCTTCCGCGCGCGTGGTGGGCTGGAGCGCCAACGTCCTGGAGCAGGCGCGGGACTCGAAGATCATTCGCCCGGCGGCGCGGTACGTGGGGGAGGCGCCGCCGGTCCCGGTGCCGTCGGTGTCGTCGGCGCCGTAGGCACTTTTCCGGCCCAACGGTCGGCGCCGGCGGTCGGGTGGGCCGACGGTCACGGACCGGGCGACGCTGTGGCCCGTTGGCGGTCCGCCAGGGCCTGCTCGAAGGCCCGGAACACCCGCCCCTCAGCGCTCTCCGGGGGAAGTGCGGCCTTGTGGGCCCGCGTCGCGTTCCAGTAGCGACGGAACGCCGTGCTGTTGAGCGGGTCCTAGGCGTGGGCGATCAGGTCGGATTCGGAGTGACTGCCCCAGCTGTGCGCGAGTACGTAGTGATTGGACGTCAAATTCGCGAAGAGGTTCTGGGCCCGCCGAAAGGGCGGAACGCCCCGTTGGCTGACGTGCCATCAATTCTCGCCCCGGATCTGTGGAATTCCTCCTGTGGCCGGGCACGGGAGACGGGCCCGGCCCCTGTGGGGACCGGGCCCGAGAGGGCTGCGGCTCGTCACGCGCCGGGAATGTCGCGCCTGGCCATGGTGAGCGTCTGGCGGGTGATGGCGACGATGCGCTGGTGGGCCCCGCGGGCGCAGTCGGGCGGCAAGGAACTCGTGAGCTCGTCGGTCGCGTCGGTGCCGATGACGGCGAAGTCCCCGTCATCGAGTTCGAAGATGTCGGGACACGTCTCGCCCGAGAGGCTGCCCCGCTGGTGCGGGGCGACGCCTATCCGGCGGTACATGGAGAGTTCCAGGGCGCTCTTGCGCCCAAGACGTACGGCCATTCTGCGGCTCCTTGCGGGCAGGCAGGAAATGACGGTGGATATGTCGGGCAGTGAGGGGTCGCTCACGTTGTGCGATGGCGATGCTCCGTCGGATTACCGGGTGCGGCACGACGGCTGGCTCGGGCGGCTCAGGTCTCGGGGATGTCGACCTTGGCTCGGATGAGGGTGTCCCGGCTGATGACGACGATGCGCTCATAGGCGGCACGTGCAGCATCGGCCGGCAGTTTGCCGTCGAGCGCCTCGGTCCTGTCCGTCCCGATGACGGCGAAGTTGCCGTCGCTGAGTTCGAAGATGTCGGGACAGGTCTGGCCGGTTGCGCTGCCCCGCTCACGGGGCGACGCGCCGATGCGGCGCACGATCTTCAAGGGGATCCCGGTCCTTGGGCGATAGGGAGTAAGGGCGGAGACAGGTTAGCCCTTGATGTCGCCGGGATGGGTGCGTCGTCATCCAACTGGACCTACTCGGCAGGAGGTTCACCCACCACCCACCACTCGTCGGTGTCGGCCTCCTGCAATTCCCTGTCCAGACGGTCCATCATCCTGCCCAGCTTGGCCTCGTCAGAGGAGCGGTCCAGGCTTGCCCGGTGGTGGCGCGTGGCATCCCAGTAGTGCCGGAAGAGCGGGTTCTGGCACATCACCCGAAGGTGTCCGTGCAGTTCTCCGAGCGTCATGGCGCCGATGCGGTGCGCATGCAGGGCGTTGATGTACAGCGCGTTCGCGAAGAGGAATTGCCGCTGTCTTTCGGGGGGTACATCTCCCTCGTAGGTGTCCAGGACGGCGGCCAGTGTGGCGTCCCCCATGGCTTTGCACAGCAAGTCGAAGTGCAGCCGATGCTGTTCGGTGAGCGCGTTGTTCCGGCGCTGCGCTTCGGTTGCCGCGAGGTCGCGCTCGGACGCGAGGCGTTCGCGTTCCGCCGTGCATGCCGCCTGCCTGCGCTGCCGTGTCCGGTGCCATGCAAACGTCCCGGTCGCGAACGCGAGCCCGGCAACCGCTGCCGAGCCCACCCCCCATGTCCATGAAATCTGTGTGGCCATGTCAACCCCCGAATCAGGCGACCGTCCGCCGGTCGTCGGGTGCGGGGCGACAGGGAGCGGACCGGCGAGCGGTGGGCGGTGCGCTTGCCGTCTCCCAGGGTGCCGAGCGGCTCTGATCGGCGGGGAGGCGGAGAGGAGGCGCACGGAAGGAAGGGGTGGTCGCACATCCCGGCGCCGTGCCCAATGTGTGCCCCGCGAGCGCCGCTAACAATCGTTCACTTCGCGGCACGTCCGGGCGCACATATCCTGGGACGGTCTTCACTCTTCGCGGGGAACCGCAGCGGCCCGCATCCTGTGTACGGGCTCGCCGCGACCCGTACGAACGCCGGTACGAGGGGCCCACGGTTGAACAAGCAGCAGATCCCGGTCATCGTCCTCGCCGGATTCCTCGGTTCCGGTAAGACCACCCTGCTCAACCATCTGCTGCACCGCAGCGGTGGCAGCCGGATCGGGGCGATCGTCAACGACTTCGGCTCGATCGAGATCGACGCGATGTCGGTCGCGGGGCAGCTCGGCGACTCGACCGTCTCCCTCGGCAACGGCTGCCTGTGCTGTGCCGTGGACGCGAGCGAGCTCGACGAGTACCTGGAGCGGCTCGCCCGGCCCTCCGCCGGGATCGATGTGATCGTCATCGAGGCGAGCGGCCTCGCGGAGCCGCAGGAGCTCGTGAAGATGCTGCTCGCCAGCGAGAACCCGCACATCGTGTACGGGGGGCTCGTCGAGGTGGTGGACGCCGCCGAGTTCGATGCCACGAGGGAGCGGCATCCCGAGGTGGACCGGCATCTCGGCGTCGCCGATCTCGTCGTGGTCAACAAGGCCGACCGGGTGCCGCGCGAGGAGCACGAGCGCGTCCTCGGCGTCGTCCGCGGGCTCGCCGGCCGCGCGGCTGTCGTCGCGGCCTCCTTCGGCCGCGTGGACGTGGAGCTGTTCTTCGACCGTGCGCCGGTGGGGGAGCGGGTCGGGCAGCTCTCCTTCGACGATCTGCGGGACGAGGGGGATCTGCGCGGCGATGACGAGCCTCGCGACCAGGTGGAACCGTCCGACGGCTGCCGCCACCACGGCCACCCGCACTCCGCCTACGAAAGCCTCTCCTTCGTCTCCGAGGCGCCCATGGGGCCCCGCCCCTTGATGGCCCTCCTGGACAGCAGGCCGGAGGGCCTCTACCGCATCAAGGGGTACGTCGATTTCGGCCCCTCCGACCCGGCGAACCGGTACGCGGTGCACGCCGTCGGGCGCTTTCTGCGCTTCTACCCGGAGCCGTGGGCTCCGGGCGAGCCGCGCCTGACCCAGCTCGTCCTCATCGGGTCGGACATCGACGTACCCGCCCTGGAGAAGGAGCTGGAGGCCTGTCGTGAGTACGCGCCACAGGCCGATGAGCACGGCATGTGGGGCGTACTGCGGTACGTCCAGGAGCCGGACGCCGACGAGCCCGACGCCGACGAGCCGGACGGCGATGAACCGGACACCGGCGAACCCGACGCCGAGCCCGCCGGCTGACCGCGGCTACACCGGGCCGGCCACCGCCGCCACCGGCTTCGCCAGCGATACGCCCGAACCGTCACGGCGCGGGTCGATGTCCGGCAGCTCGGCCGGTGCGCCATTGCGCTGGGCCGCGTGCGGCGGCGTCGGGCCCGCCCAGGCGAAGCTCAGGCAGTCCTCGCCCTTCAGGAACCGCTGGACGCGCACACCGCCCGTGGCACGCCCCTTGCGCGGGTACTGGTCGAACGGCGTGAGCTTGGCCGTCGTCTGCACCGAGTCGTCGAGCGTGCCGCGCGAGCCCGCCACCGTGAAGACGACCGCGTCCACCGCCGGGTCCACCGCCGTGAAGGAGATGACCTTCGCGCCATCGGCGAGCTTGATGCCCGTCATGCCGCCCGCTGGACGGCCCTGCGGGCGCACCTGAGAGGCCTGGTAGCGCAGCAGCTGGGCGTCGTCCGTGATGAAGACGAGATCCTCCTCGCCGGTGCGCAGCTCGGCCGCGCCCACGATCCGGTCACCGTCCTTCAGGGTGATGACCTCCAGCTCCTCCTTGTTGGAGGGATAGTCGGGCACCACGCGCTTGACCACGCCCTGGGCGGTGCCGAGCGCCAGACCCGGCGATGACTCATCGAGCGTCATCAGGCAGATCAGCTTCTCGTCCTTCGTCAGCGGAAGCAGCTCGGAGACGGGCGCCCCTCCGGAGAGGTTGGGCGCGCCCATCGTCTCCGGGAGCTGCGGGAGGTCCACTACGGAGAGCCGCAGCAGCCGCCCCTCGGACGTGACCGCGCCCACCTCGCCGCGCGCCGTGGCCGGCACCGCCGAGACGATCGCGTCGTGCTTGACGCGCTTGGTCTCGCCGTCACCGAAGGGCTCGCCGTTGGCCGTACGGGCCAGCAGGCCGGTCGATGACAGGAGTACGCGGCACGGGTCGTCCGCGACCTGGAGCGAGACCGTGGCGGCCGGGGAGCCCGCCGACTCCAGGAGCACCGTGCGCCGGTCCGTGCCGAACTTCTTGGCGACGGCGGCCAGTTCGGAGGAGACCAGCTTGCGCAGCTCGGCGTCCGAGTCCAGGATGCCGGTCAGCTCGTCGATCTCGCCGTTGAGCTTGTCGCGCTCGGACTCCAGCTCGATGCGGTCGTACTTGGTGAGACGGCGCAGCGGGGTGTCGAGGATGTACTGCGTCTGGATGTCGCTCAGCGAGAAGCGCTCGATGAGTCGCTCCTTGGCCTGCGCGGAGTTCTCACTGGAGCGGATGAGGCGGATGACCTCGTCGATGTCCAGAAGGGCGACCAGGAGGCCCTCGACCAGGTGCAGGCGGTCGCGCTTCTTGCCGCGGCGGAACTCGCTGCGGCGGCGCACCACGTCGAACCGGTGGTCGAGGTAGACCTCCAGGAGCTCCTTGAGGCCGAGCGTGAGGGGCTGTCCGTCGACCAGCGCGACGTTGTTGATGCCGAAGGACTCCTCCATCGGCGTCAGCTTGTACAGCTGCTCCAGGACGGCCTCCGGGACGAAGCCGTTCTTGATCTCGATGACCAGGCGCAGGCCGTGCGAGCGGTCGGTGAGGTCCTTGACGTCGGCGATGCCCTGGAGCTTCTTCGCGCCGACCAGGTCCTTGATCTTGGAGATGACCTTTTCGGGGCCTACGGAGAAAGGCAGTTCGGTGACGACCAGGCCCTTGCGGCGCGCCGTCACGTTCTCCACGGCGACCGTCGCGCGGATCTTGAAGGAGCCGCGGCCCGATTCGTACGCGTCCTTGATGCCGGTCAGGCCGACGATCTTGCCGCCCGTGGGCAGGTCGGGGCCCGGCACGTACTTCATCAGCGTCTCGAGGTCGGCCCCCGGGTGCTTGATCAGGTGGCGCGCGGCGGCGATGACCTCGCCGAGGTTGTGCGGCGGCATGTTCGTCGCCATGCCGACCGCGATGCCCGACGCGCCGTTGACCAGGAGGTTCGGGTAGGCCGCCGGGAGGGCGGACGGCTCCATCTCCTGGCCGTCGTAGTTCGGCTCGAAGTCGACGGTGTTCTCGTCGATCGATTCCGTCATGAGGGAGGTGGCGTCGGCCATCTTGCACTCGGTGTACCGCATGGCGGCCGGCGGGTCGTCGTTGCCGAGCGAGCCGAAGTTGCCGTGGCCGTCCACGAGCGGGAGGCGCATCGAGAAGGGCTGGGCCATGCGCACCAGCGCGTCGTAGATCGACGCGTCGCCGTGGGGGTGCAACTTACCCATGACCTCACCGACGACACGGGCGCACTTCACATAGCCGCGGTCGGGGCGCAGGCCCATCTCGTTCATCTGATAGACGATCCTGCGGTGCACCGGCTTCATGCCGTCGCGGGCGTCCGGCAGGGCCCGGGAGTAGATGACCGAATACGCGTACTCGAGGAAGGAGCCCTGCATCTCGTCGACGACGTCGATGTCGAGGATCTTCTCCTCGAACGAGTCGTCGGGCGGCGGGGTCTTCGTGCTGCGGCGGGCCATCGCTGCTGCGGCTCCTTCACCAACAAGTGCGGGATCTGACGCCGACCATTGTGGACTGTCCCACTGACAACGCCGACCACGCCCCGTGCCGACGGCGGCGTCACCCCCGCGACTACGCCGAGGGCGGACCGGGAACTTCGTCAGGTGTCCGCACGCTTGCATACAGTGGCAGGACTGGCAGCAATTGTTCTGAACCCAGCGATGATCACGACGATCCAGCGATCGAAGGGACGTACATGCCCATGGGTCACACGGCCACAGCCGAGGCCGGCTCCGGCGGCCTGACAGCGACCGAGCACCGGCTGGCCAACGGCCTGCGCGTGGTGCTCTCCGAGGACCACCTGACCCCGGTCGCCGCGGTCTGCCTCTGGTACGACGTCGGCTCCCGCCACGAGGTCAAGGGGCGGACCGGCCTGGCCCACCTCTTCGAGCACCTGATGTTCCAGGGCTCGAAGCAGGTGCACGGCAACGGCCACTTCGAACTGGTCCAGGGGGCGGGCGGCTCCCTCAACGGCACGACCAGCTTCGAGCGCACCAACTACTTCGAGACGATGCCCGCCCATCAGTTGGAGCTGGCCCTGTGGCTGGAGGCCGACCGGATGGGCTCGCTGCTCTCCGCGCTCGACGAGGAGTCCATGGAGAACCAGCGCGACGTCGTCAAGAACGAACGCCGCCAGCGCTACGACAACGTCCCGTACGGCACGGCCTTCGAGAAGCTGACCGCCCTCTCCTATCCGGAGGGGCACCCCTACCACCACACGCCGATCGGCTCCATGGCCGACCTGGACGCGGCCACCCTGGAAGACGCCCGCGCGTTCTTCCGCACGTACTACGCGCCCAACAACGCCGTCCTGTCGGTCGTCGGCGACATCGACCCCGAGCAGACGCTCGCCTGGGTCGAGAAGTACTTCGGGTCGATCCCCTCGCACGACGGCAAGCAGCCGCCGCGTGACGGCTCCCTCCCGGAGCGCATCGGCAAAGAGCTGCGCGAGGTCATCGAGGAGGATGTGCCGGCCCGCGCCCTCATGGCCGCCTACCGCCTCCCGGAGGACGGCACGCGCGCGTGCGACGCGGCCGACCTCGCCCTCACCGTCCTCGGCAGCGGCGACTCCTCCCGGCTCTACAACCGGCTCGTGCGCCGCGACCGCACCGCCGTCGCCGCCGGATTCGGCCTGCTGCGCCTCGCCGGTGCCCCCTCGCTCGGCTGGCTGGACGTGAAGACGTCCGGCGACGTCGAGGTCCCGGTCATCGAGGCCGCCGTCGACGAGGAGTTGGCCCGCTTCGCCGCGGAGGGCCCCACCCCGGAGGAGATGGAGCGCGCCCAGGCCCAGCTGGAGCGGGAGTGGCTCGACCGTCTCGGCACGGTCGCGGGCCGCGCGGACGAACTGTGCCGGTACGCGGTCCTGTTCGGCGACCCGCAGCTCGCTCTCACCGCGGTGCAGCGCGTGCTCGACGTCACCGCCGAGGAGGTCCAGGAGGTCGCCAAGGCCCGCCTGCGCCCGGACAACCGCGCGGTGCTCGTCTACGAACCGGTGTCCACCGAGGACGAGGCCGCCGAGGCCGCCGCCGAGACCGCAGAGGAAGAGGAGGCGGCGAAGTGACCGAGGCCGCGACGATGCAGTTCCACCCCCAGCCCCAGGCCGGCACGGCCAAGCCGTGGGCCTTCCCCGCCCCAGAGCGCGGCGCGCTGCCCAACGGCCTCACGGTGCTGCGCTGTGACCGCCCCGGCCAGCAGGTCGTCGCCGTGGAGGTCCACCTGGAGGCGCCCCTGGACGCCGAGCCGAAGGGCCTCGACGGCGTCGCCACGATCATGGCGAGGGCCTTCAACGAAGGCACCGACAAGCACTCGGCGGAGGAGTTCGCCGCCGAGCTCGACCGGTGCGGCGCCACCATGGACGCGCACGCCGACCACCCCGGCGTCCGCGTCTCCCTCGAAGTCCCGGTCTCCCGCCTCCCCAAGGCGCTCGGCCTGCTCTCCGACGCCCTGAGGGCCCCGGCCTTCGCGGACAGCGAGATCGAGCGCCTCGTACGCAACCGCCTGGACGAGATCCCGCATGAGGCGGCCAATCCGGCACGCCGCGCGGCCAAGGAGCTCTCCAGGCAGCTGTTCCCGGCGAGTTCGCGCATGTCGCGGCCCCGCCAGGGCACCGAGGAGACGGTCAAGGCCATCGACGCGGCCGCGGTGCGCGCCTTCTACGAGGCGCACGTCCGTCCCGCCACGTCCACCCTGGTGGTCGTCGGCGACCTCGCGGGCACCGACCTGGACGCCGTCCTCGCGGACACCGTCGGCACCTGGAAGGGCGGCACCGCCGAGCCCCGCCCGATGCCCGCGATCACCGCGGACGACACGGGCCGTGTCGTCATCGTGGACCGCCCCGGAGCCGTCCAGACGCAGCTTCTGATCGGCCGCATCGGCCCGGACCGGCACGACCGGATCTGGCCGGCCCAGGTCCTCGGCACGTACTGCCTGGGCGGAACCCTCACCTCCCGCCTGGACCGCGTCCTGCGCGAGGAGAAGGGCTACACCTACGGCGTACGGGCGTTCAGCCAGGTCCTGCGCTCCGCACCGGACGGCACGGGCGCCGCGATGCTCGCCATCAGCGGCTCCGTCGACACCGCCTCCACGGGGCCCGCGCTGGAGGACCTCTGGACGGTCCTGCGCACCCTCGCAGCCGAGGGCCTGACCGACGCCGAGCGCGACGTGGCGGTGCAGAACCTGGTGGGCGTGGCCCCGCTCAAGTACGAGATGGCCGCCTCCGTGGCCGCCACGCTCGCCGACCAGGTCGAGCAGAACCTCCCGGACGACTTCCAGGCGCGGCTCTACCGGCAGTTGGCCGCGACCGGCACCGTGGAGGCCACCGCGGCCGTCGTGAGCGCCTTCCCGGAGGACCACCTGGTGACGATCCTCGTCGGGGACGCCGCGGAGATCGAGGAGCCCGTCAGGGCGCTCGGCATCGGCGAGGTGAGTGTGGTCGCCGGCTGAGCGGCAGTCAGGACATATCGGGACCCCGGCGACCGTTTCGGTGGCCGGGGTCGCGTACTCCCCATATGTCCGAATTCATAGGGTGGTTGCCTGTTCGGTGTGTGGCGTGCGCTACAAAAGAGGCGTTCTGTTTGTCGATTGAAAGACGGCCCGTTTAGCGTCGGTCCGACTGTTCGTCACGCAGTACGTCGCATCCGCGGCACCGGACAGTCATCGCCGAGTCCCCGTACGGCGCGAGCCAGGGGAGCCGGGGACCCACATGTCCCCTGGGGTGAATCGGGCACCTTGCCGTCAGGTGAGGGACTCGTAGGAGACCTTCCTGCTCCGAACCCGTCAGCTAACCCGGTAGGCGAGAAGGAAGGAAAGGATCAGCCGCTTCATGGCGTTCACCCGTGCCACCGGGAAGCACCGTCGTCCCAGCCGCCTCACCCGCACCACCGCGAACGTCGCGGGCGTCGCAGCGATCACCACCACGGGTGTCATCGGAGGCCTGGCCGCTCCGGCGCTCGCCGCCGCCGACGACGCCGCCTTCGAACACACCGGGCTCACCCAGGCGATCTCCGTGGGCGACTCGCTCGCCGACAGCATCGACGCGCAGGCCGCCGCCCAGCGGCAGGCCGCCGACGACGCCGCGGCCGCCAAGAAGGCCGAAGAGGCCGCCAAGAAGAAGGCCGCCGAGGAGAAGCGCAAGGCCGAGGCCGAGGCCAAGGCGAAGGCCAAGAAGGAGCGCGAGGCGAAGGAGCGCGCCGCCCGCGAGGCCGAGCGCAAGCGCCTGAACACCTACGTCTCCCCGATCTCCGGCTCGTACGTCTCCACGGGTTACCAGACCGGCGGCGCCATGTGGTCCTCCGGCAGCCACACCGGCGTCGACTTCCACGCCGCGTCCGGCACGCCGGTCCACGCGGTGGGCGCCGGCACCGTCGTCGAGGCGGGCTGGGGCGGTGCCTACGGCAACAACGTGGTCATCAAGATGAACGACGGCACGTACACCCAGTACGGCCACATGTCGTCCCTCGGCGTCACCGTCGGCCAGACGGTCACCCCGGGCCAGCAGATAGGCCTCTCGGGCTCCACCGGCAACTCCAGTGGCCCGCACCTCCACTTCGAGGCCCGCACCGGCCCGGACTACGGCTCGGACATCGACCCCGTGGCGTACCTCCGCTCGCACGGCGTCAACGTCTGACCCGTCCCGGCACCTCACCGAAGGCCCCGGCTCTCCCGAGCCGGGGCCTTCGCCGTTTCCCACCCGCCTCGCCTGGCCAAAAGATATCCATGGAATCCGGCCCGCCATCGGAAATTCAGCGGCTCTGCAATAGAGTTCCGGAACGAGCGTCGGTCGACCGCGTTTCGCGGGGATTAAGGCGGAGGTCCGGTTATGCGCATTCCCGCACACTCGGTATGCACGGCCATCCGGGACGACATTGTGGCCGGGGTCTACGAAAGGGGCGGGCGGCTCACCGAGGAGCTTCTCGCGCGCCGCTACGGGGTCTCCCGCGTCCCCGTACGCGAAGCCCTGCGCACCCTGGAGGCCGAGGGCTTCGTCGTCACGCGCAGGCACGCCGGCGCCTGTGTCGCCGAGCCCACGGAGCAGGAGGCCGCCGACCTCCTGGAGCTGCGCACGGTGCTCGAGCCGCTCGCCGCGGCCCGCGCCGCACAGCGCCGCACCGACGCGCACCTCAAGGTCCTGCGCGGACTCGTGCGGCTGGGCCAGGAGCGCGTGCGGAAGGGTCAGGGGGAGGATCTGCGCTCGCTGGGCGGCTGGTTCCACGAGACGCTCGCCCAGGCCTCCGGCAGCCCCGGCCTCATCACGCTGCTCACCCAGCTGCGGCACAAGCTCGCCTGGATGTACGTCGTCGGGGCCCCGGCCGCGCCCGCGGTGTCCTGGTCCGAGCACGCGGCGATCGTCGACGCGGTGGCCCGCGGGGACGCGGAACGGGCCAGGATGCTCACCGCCGGCCACGCGGAGCGGGCGACGGCCGCGCACCGGTTGCGCCCCTCGCCGACGGCGGGCCGTGTGAGGGAAGTGCAACACCCCGTAAACACGGTGAGTCTCAGGAATTAACGCGGGTGCCGTATACAAAGTGAGGCGCGAGAGGAGTGCCGGTCAATGCAATTCCGGCCGTTCCTTTATTTCCGTGCATAAACTGCCGCCACATAAACTGGCACCAGGTGAGACATAAGGCAAAGGGCCCACCCCGTGTTCGGGGTGGGCCCTTTGAAAGGTGCTGCGTGGGTCAGACCGTCTCCGGAAGCTCCTCGAGACCGTCCGCGACCAGCTTCGCCAGACGGTCCAGGGCGGCGTCCGCGCCCTCGGCGTCGGAGGCGAGCACGATCTCCTCGCCACCCTGGGCGCCCAGGCCGAGCACCGCGAGCATCGAGGCGGCGTTGACCGGGTTGCCGTCGGCCTTGGCGATCGTCACGGGGACGCCGGCGGCCGTGGCCGCGCGGACGAAGATGGAGGCGGGTCGGGCGTGGAGGCCCTCGGCCCAGCCGACGTTGACGCGGCGCTCAGCCATGTGTTGCTGCCCTTCCAGGTGTTTCACACTTGTCTAGACCATTGTCGCATGTCGCGGTGGATGCTCTGGTGACGGGACGCCGGTCCTCCTCGACCGTACCCGGCCCAGGCGGCCCCGCGACCCGTACCCTGGGCCCCATGCAGACCCCGTCGGAGCAGCAGGATCGGCACGACTATCCCTCGCACTGGGAAGCCGACGTGGTGCTGCGCGACGGAGGCACCGCCCGGATCAGGCCCATCACGGCCGAGGACGCGGACCGCCTGGTCAGCTTCTACGAACAGGTCTCGGACGAGTCGAAGTACTACCGCTTCTTCGCGCCCTACCCGCGGCTGTCCGCCAAGGACGTGCGCCGCTTCACCCACCACGACCAGGTGGACCGCGTGGGACTCGCCGCCACGGTGGGCGGCGAGTTCATCGCCACCGTGCGCTACGACCGCATCGACGAGCGCGGCATGGCCGCCAGCGCCCCCGCCGACGAGGCCGAGGTCGCCTTCCTCGTACAGGACGCCCATCAGGGCCGCGGCGTGGCCTCCACGCTCCTCGAACACATCGCGGCGGTCGCCAGGGAGCGCGGCATCCGGCGCTTCGCGGCCGAGGTGCTGCCCGCCAACACCAAGATGATCAAGGTGTTCACGGACGCCGGGTACCAGCAGAAGCGCAGCTTCGAAGACGGCGTCGTACGCCTGGAGTTCGACCTGGAGCCCACCGACCGCTCGCTCGCCGTGCAGCGCGCCCGCGAACAGCGCGCCGAGGGACGGTCCGTGCAGCGCCTGCTGACGCCGGGCTCGGTCGCGGTGATCGGCGTCGGCCGCGCCCCCGGCGGCGTGGGCCGCAGCGTGCTGCGCAACCTCAAGGAGGCAGGCTTCACCGGGCGCCTCTCCGCGGTGAACAGCGCGTTCGACGAAGGCTCCGAAGTCGACGCGGTGCCCGCGTACCGCTCGGTCACGGCCATCGAGGAGCCCGTGGACCTCGCCGTGGTCGCCGTGCCCGCCGACCGGGTCTCCCAGGTCGTCGCCGAGTGCGGCGAGCGCGGGGTGCAGGGCCTCCTGGTGCTCTCCGCCGGGTACGGCGAGAGCGGCGCCGTGGGCCGCGAGCGGCAGCGCGAACTGGTCCGCCAGGCCCGGTCCTACGGCATGCGCATCATCGGCCCGAACGCCTTCGGTGTCATCAACACCTCCCCGGGGACGCGGCTCAACGCCTCGCTCGCTCCCGAGCCCCCCGCGCGCGGGCGCATCGGTCTGTTCACCCAGTCCGGCGCCATCGGCATCGCACTGCTCTCCGGACTGCACCGCCGGGGCGCGGGACTGTCCACGTTCGTCGGCTCCGGCAATCGCGCCGACGTGTCGGGCAACGACCTCCTCCAGTACTGGTACGAGGACCCCGACACCGACATCGCCCTGATGTACCTGGAGACCATCGGCAACCCGCGCAAGTTCACCCGCCTCGCGCGGCGGGCCGCGACCGCCAAGCCGCTCGTCGTGGTCCAGGGCGCCCGCCACAGCGGCATCGCACCGACCGGCCACGCCGTGCAGGCCACGCGCCTGCCGCACGCCACGGTCTCGGCGCTGCTGCGCCAGGCCGGCGTCATCCGCGTGGACACCGTCACCGAGATGGTCGACGCGGGCCTGCTGCTCGCGGGCCAGCCGCTGCCGTCAGGACCGCGCGTGGGCATCCTCGGCAACTCCGAGTCGCTCGGGCTCCTCACCTACGACGCGTGTGTCGCCGACGGGCTGCGGCCGCTGCCGCCGCGCGACCTCACGACCGGGGCCACCCCGGCCGACTTCCGGGCCGCGCTCGCCGAGACGCTGTCGGACGACGGATGCGACGCGGTGATCGTCAACGCGATCCCCTGGGTGCGGGAGGACGGGGTCGCGGCCGACCCCGAGACGCTCGCCACGGAGCTGCGGGCCGCCGCGGCGGGCTGCCCGGCGAAACCCGTCGCCGTGGTCCACGTCGAGCTCGGTGGCCTCGCCGAGGCCCTCTCCGCCGCGACCAGCACCCGGCCGGGCGTCCCGCCGAAGGAGCCCGGCGCCGGGGGCTGCGCCGACCCGGTCCACCCCGCACGGCCCGCGCCCGCCGCGCAAGACGAGCCGCCATCGCCCGGGACGGACGAGCCACCGGCGGAGCAGTACCGCATCCCCGCCTACCCCGCCGCCGAGCGCGCCGTCCGCGCGCTCTCCGAAGCCGTCAAGTACGCGCAGTGGCGCCGCGAGGCCGCCGAGCCCGGCAAGGTGCACGAGTACGACGACATCGACGAGAGCGGGACCGCCGAGCGCATCGCGGAGCTGCTGGGCAAGGACGGCGACCCCCGCGGCGCCACCCTCGCCCCGGCCGACGCCCACGAACTGCTCAGGCGGTACGGCATCCGCGTACGACGGGCCCTGCCCGCCCCGGACCCGGACGCCGCCGCGCACGCCGCGCGTACGCTCGGCTACCCCGTGGCCCTGAAGACCACCGCCCCGCACCTGCGGCACCGCGCCGACCTCGGCGGGGTGCGGCTCGACCTCGCCGACGAGGATCAACTGCGCCGCTCCTATCAAGAGTTGATCGACACCTTCGGCAAGCCCGCCGAGCTGCGGCCCGTCGTGCAGGGCATGGTGCCGCGCGGCGTCGACACCGTCGTGCGCGCCGTCATCGACCCGGCGGCCGGAGCGGTGCTCTCCTTCGGGCTCGCGGGCGCCGCCTCCGAGCTGCTCGGCGACACCGCGCACCGCCTCGTCCCGGTCACCGACCGGGAGGCGGCCTCCCTGATCCGGTCCATCAGGACCGCTCCCCTCCTCTTCGGCTGGCGCGGGTCGGCCCCCGTCGACACCCCGGCCCTCGAAGAGCTGCTCCAGAGGGTCTCCCGGCTCGTCGACGACCACCCCGAAGTGGTCGGTGTCACCCTGGAACCCGTGGTCGTCGCCCCGCACGGCCTCTCCGTGCTCGGCGCCTCCGTACGGCTCGCGCCCCCGCCCGCCCGCGACGACCTCGGTCCGCGGACGCTCCCCGGGTACTGAACCGCGCTCCGCGGGCGCCGGGGCGGCCACGGGGGCCCAGCGGCCCCGCACCGGGCCGTAGGATGGACGGCATGGCAAAGACCGGTACGACGACCCAGGGGCTGCGCGCGGCGATCGAGCGCAGCGGCTACTACCCGGCCCTCGTGGCCGAGGCGGTGGAGGCCGCGATCGGCGGCGAGGCCATCGGGTCGTACCTGGTCCACCAGGAGACGACGTTCGACGCCAACGAAGTGCGTCGGCACGTCACCGTCCTCGTCCTGACCGGCACGCGCTTCATCGTCAGCCACACCGACGAGCAGGCGGCGGACAGCACCTCCCCGACGCCGTACGCGACGACCTCCACGGAGTCGGTCAAGATCGGCCGGATCTCCTCCGTCGTCCTCAGCCGCGTCGTCGCCAACCCGGAGAAGTACGTGCCGGGCACGCCGCCGCGCGAGGTCGTCCTGACCATCGGCTGGGGCGCCGTCTCCCGCATCGACCTGGAGCCCGCGGCCTGCGGAGACCCCAACTGCGAGGCGGACCACGGCTACACCGGCAGCTCTACCGCCGACGACCTGAGCCTGCGCGTCAGCGAGGCGGGCGACGGCCCCGACGCCGTGCGGCAGACCCTCGCCTTCGCCCAGGCCCTGTCCGAGGCGACCGCGGACACCGCCCGCTGATGTCCCTGCCCGCCTGGGACGACGTGGAACCGCTCGCCCTCGACACCGCCCCCGTGCCCGCGTACGGCTCGGGTTCGCTCGCCGACCTGCTGCCGACGCTCGTCGCCCACCAGGGCGTGCCCGGCCACGCCGCGCGGACCATCGCCGAACTGGCCCCCGCCGACCGCAACTGCGTCTTCCTGATCGACGGCCTCGGCTGGGAGCAGCTCAAGGCCCATCCGGCGGAGGCGCCCTTCCTCAACTCGCTGCTGCCGACTTCGCGGGGCGGCACCGGGCGGCCCATCACGGCCGGCTTCCCCGCCACCACGGCGACCTCGCTCGCCTCCGTCGGCACGGGCCTGCCCCCCGGTGCGCACGGCCTGCCCGGCTACACCGTGCGCGACCCCGCCACCGGCGGGCTGATGAACCAGCTCCGCTGGAACCCATGGACCGACCCGCACGCCTGGCAGCCGTACCCGACGGTCTTCCAGCAGGCCCACGAGGCGGGCGTGCACACCGCCCAGGTGTCCTCCCCGACCTTCGAGCACACCCCGCTGACCAAGGTCGCCCTGAGCGGCGGCTCCTTCCGGGGCAAGCTCTCCGGAGAGGACCGCATGGACCTCGCCGCCGAGCAACTGGCCGCGGGGGACCGCTCCCTGGTCTACACGTACTACGCGGAAGTCGACGGCAAGGGCCACCGCTTCGGCGTCGACTCCGACGCCTGGCGCGGCCAGCTCATGTACGTCGACCGGCTCGCCCAGCGGCTGGCCGAGCAGCTCCCGCCGCGCAGCGCCCTGTACATCACCGCCGACCACGGCATGCTCGACATCCCCTTCGACGACGCCTCCCGCATCGACTTCGACGAGGACTGGGAGCTGCGCGCCGGCGTCGCCCTCCTCGGCGGCGAGGGCCGCGCCCGTCACGTCTACGCCGTCCCGGGCGCGCAGAGCGACGTCCTCACGGTGTGGCGCGAGGTGCTCGGCGAGCAGTTCTGGGTGGCCTCCCGTGACGAGGCGATCGCCGCGGGCTGGTTCGGTCCACACATTGATCAACGTGTGTACGAGCGCCTCGGCGACGTCATCGCCGCCGCGCACGCCGACGTCGCGATCGTCGCCGGCGAGCGGGAGCCCAAGGAGTCCGCACTGGTCGGCATGCACGGCTCCATGACCCCTGTGGAACAACTCGTCCCCCTTCTCGAAGTACGCTCCTAGCCGTACGCCCTGACGCGCCCTCCGGGGCGCCCCGCCTCCGCACGCCCCCGAAAGGTCCGCAACTCCCCATGCCCGAGCTGGTGTTCTTCTCCGGAACGATGGACTGCGGAAAGAGCACGCTGGCTCTGCAGATCGAGCACAACCGCTCGGCCCGCGGACTCCAGGGAATGATCTTCACGCGGGACGACCGGGCGGGCGAGGGCAAGCTCTCCTCGCGGCTCGGCCTCGTCACCGACGCCATCGAGGCCGCGGACGACTTCGACTTCTACGCCCACCTCGTCGACCACCTCTCCCAGGGCGGCCGCGCCGACTACGTGATCGCGGACGAGGCGCAGTTCCTGGCCCCGGAGCAGATCGACCAGCTCGCGCGGGTCGTCGACGACCTCGGCCTGGACGTCTTCGCCTTCGGCATCACCACGGACTTCCGCTCCAAGCTCTTCCCCGGCTCGCAGCGCCTGGTCGAGCTCGCCGACCGCGTCGAGGTGCTCCAGGTCGAGGCCCTGTGCTGGTGCGGCGCCCGGGCCACGCACAACGCCCGCACCATAGGCGGCGAGATGGTCGTCGAGGGCGCCCAGGTCGTCGTCGGCGACGTCAACCAGTCAGCGGACGAGGTGGGTTACGAAGTCCTGTGCCGCCGCCACCACCGCCGCAGGGCGACGGCGGCGACCGCACGCGCGGGCGCTCTCTCGCCCGACGTCCTGCCGGTCGACACCGCCGCCCGCGCCTGACTCAGGCGCGCTCGTGCGAGCGTACGAGGGTGAAGACCGCCCCCTCCGGATCGGCGACCGTCGCCTCCCGGCCCTGGGTGCCGGCCCGCGGCGGCGTGACGACCTGCCCGCCGAGCTCGACGACCCGGGTCACCGCCTCGTCGACATCTGCGGCTTCGAAGTACGTCATCCAGTGCGGGCCCCGGTCGCGTGGCAGCGCGTCGCCCACGCCGTGCACGGACGCCACCGGGCGGCCCTCGATGCGCAGGGTCAGAAAGTCGTCATCGGCCGAGACGACGGCCTCGTCGGTGAAGCCGAACACGGTTTCGTAGAACGTGACGACGCCCGTGGTCTCCCGCGTCACCAGCTCGTTCCAGGCCGGTGCCCCCGGCACCCGGGTCACCGCGCTGCCCAGGTGCCGCGCGGCCTGCCAGAGCCCGAAGACGGCGCCCGTGGGGTCCGAGGCGATGGCCATCCGCCCCGCCTGGCCCGCGGTGATCGGACCCACGCCGACCGTGCCGCCGCAGTACCGCACGGCCTCCGCCGTCGCGTCCGCGTCGTCCGTCGCCAGATAGGGCGTCCAGGCGATCGGCAGATGCCGGTCGGCCGGCAGCTGGCCGATGCCGGCCACCTCGCGGCCGTCGAGCAGGGCCCGCACATAGGGCCCGAGCTGCTCGGGACCCGGCCGGAACTCCCAGCCGAAGAGCGCTCCGTAGAACTCCTGGGTCGCCGCCAGGCCATGCGCCATCAGGCTCACCCAGCAGGGTGTGCCGGGTGCGCTTCGACCGGCTCCCGCGCCGTCGCGCCGCCCTGTGGACGCCTGTGCCTCGGTCATCGTCACCCTCTCCTCGGCCTTCGTGGTGGCCGCTTCACTTCCGCTTTTCCCGAATGCGCGTGCCCTCGCCGCGCGCATGCGCGCCCCTGTAGATGCTCGCACCACCCGTCGCGCCACGCGTCCCGGCCGCGCCGCACGGCCCGGCCTCCCGCGGAGGATGCCCGATTTGCGGTGGCTCACCCATGGCCGCGAGGCGGCCGAGCGGGGTCCATCCGTTGTACGGGGTGTGCTGGGTTCCGTACGCCCCGTGGCCGGGCGGCTTCCGGCGGAGCAGGGTAGCCGGACCTCGGCCGTACGGCCACCCCATGCGCAAGGATGGGCCCATGAACGCCATCATCTCCGCATCCGAACTCGCGAGCGACCTGGCGGGCGAGAATCCGCCGGTCCTGCTCGACGTCCGCTGGCAGCACCAGGGCTCCCTGCGCGAGGCCTACGAGGAAGGGCACATTCCGTCGGCTGTCTTCGTCGACCTGGACGCCGACCTGGCAGGACCCGCGGGACCCGGGGGCCGCCACCCGCTCCCCGACGTCGACCACTTCGGGGCCGTGATGCGGGCGGCGGGGGTCTCGGCGGACCGCGATGTCGTCGTGTACGACGGTGGCCAGAACTGGGCGGCCGCACGCCTGTGGTGGATGTTGCGCTGGACGGGGCACGCCTCCGTGCGTGTCCTTGACGGCGGCCTCGCCCTGTGGACCGGCCCCCTGGAGTCGGGCGCCGGAACGGCCCCGGCCGAGGGCACGTTCGAGCCGGCCCCCAACAGCACGGACTTCCTCGACGCGGACTCCGCGGCGGCCCTGGCCCGCTCCGGCCTGCTCCTGGACGCCCGCGCGGCCGAGCGCTACCGCGGCGAGGTCGAGCCGATCGACAAGGTGGCCGGGCACATCCCCGGCGCGGTCTCGGCGCCGACCACCGAGAACGTCGCACAGGACGGCCGCTTCAAGCCCGCCGCCGAGCTGGCGAACCGCTTCAAGGCGCTGGGTGCCTCCGGTACTTCGGAGGTCGGCGTCTACTGCGGCTCGGGTGTCTCGGGCGCCCATGAGGTGCTGGCCCTCGCGGTCGCGGGCATTCCGGCCGCGCTGTACGTCGGCTCATGGTCGGAGTGGTCGGCGGACGGTTCGCGTCCGGTCGCCACGGGTCCGGACCCGCAGTAGTCCGGTACGCGCGTGGGGGCCCGCACCAACTGGTGCGGGCCCCCACGCGCGTACCCGCGGCTACTCCTGCTTCTTGCGGCGCGTGCCGAAGACGATCTCGTCCCAGCTGGGCACCGCGGCGCGGCGCCCTGGGCGCACTCCGTCGGCCTCGGCCTGGCGGTCGGTGGAACCGACCAGGCGGTCGCGGTGGCTGGCCACCGAGCGCGGCATGAGGACGTCCGCGTAGGCCGAGCCGGCACCGGCCGACGCCGCGGGCGGCTCCTCGGCCTCGGGCTCCAGCTCGGGCTCTTCCTGGGCGGGCGGCGGCAGTTCCGCGGTGGTCGCGGCCGAGGGCCGCTCGGGCACCACCATGTCGCCACGGAAGCTGGGCACCGCCTCCAGGAGGCTGGTCAGCGAGTCGCGCTCCTGCTCGGCGACCGCGGGCACCACGCCGTCGGTCTCCTCCGCCGGTTCGGCGGGGGAGGCCGGGATGCTCTGACGGTCGAGCTGCCGGTCCAGGGCGCGGTCGAGCGGCCGCTCCGGCGGACGGTCCCGGGGGAGCCGGGCGATGCGCGGCACGAACGGGAAGCTGGGCTCGGGCGCGGCGATGTCGTCCGTCTCGCCGATCAGCGAGCGCGCCTCGTCGTCCACGGCCTGGACGAGCCGCCGGGGCGGGTCGTACGTCCAGCTCGCGGAGTGCGGCTCGGTCGCGACGCGGTAGACGAGCAGGACCTCCCAGGTGCCGTCGTCACGGCGCCAGGAGTCCCACTGGACGGACTCCTTGTCGGCGCCGCGCAGCAGCAGCCGCTCCTGCACGGCCTCGCCGAGCTGGGGCCCGGTGTTCTCACCCGGACGGCGTACAGGGGTCTTTCTGGCGCGCTCCGCCATGAAGGCGCGCTCGGCGAGCACGGGGCCTTCGAACCGGCGGACGCGGTCGACCGGGATCCCGGCGAACTGGGCCACTTCTTCCGCGCTGGCACCGGCACGTATCCGCGCCTGGATGTCGCGCGGGCGGAGGTGGCTCTCCACCTCGATCTCGATCTGTCCGAGTCGGGGCCGGTCGCCGCGGACGGCCGCACGCAGCCGCTCATCGATCGGAAGCGTGTACTCCGTGCTGTCCGCAGCCTTCAGCACCAGCCGTGTGCCGTCGTTGCTGACGGCCACGACACGCAGTTCGGGCATGGGGACCTCCCGGGTGGTGCCTGCCGACGTCACGTGCGTCGCTGCTTCCGCTAGTCGAGTGTGGCCTGCCCGGGTGCAGCCTGCCACAACCTTGCCGAGTTGCCCGGCGTGTCGGGCAGGGGCCCTGGACCGCCGTTATGGCACGGTAACCATTTTGCAACGCTAAGTGACGACTTTCGCCACCCTGTGCGGCTAGCCCCCCACCCGGCGGTCCTGGAAGGCCCCGGGCACCCTGGCGGGAGACCGGACCCAGGGCTCGCAACAGTACTCCATTCGGGCCACGCGGGTGGACCGCCGCGCCGCCGAACTTCTCATGGGGGAAGGGAGTTGGCGGACTTTTCGCCGCTTGCGCTCCCGCGCGCGCGTGGCGCACTTCACGGAATCACCCGAAACGGAACTAATCCCTTCGGCCATACGTCCCCTTCTCGTGCAGTGAGTCGAAAAGGCGAGGAAGGCAGGCAAGGGTCGGAGATGCGAGTTAAGCCGGATTCCGGCAAGGAGTCGAAGGACCAGGAGGAGCCGGAGGAGAAGCGGCGCCTCGATCTCAGCGTGCCTCAGGTGGCCGGGAGCGCCATCGCCGCGGTCGTGGCGGCGAAGCTGGCCTCGAACCTCGGCGTCTACGGGACGATCCTCGGCGCCGGCGTCGTGAGCGGCATCGCGACCTGCGGCGGCACGATCTTCCAGCACTTCTTCAAGCGCACCGGCGAGCAGATACGCGTCGTGGCGGTGCAGGCCAAGCCGAAGGCGCACCAGGTGCCCGCCACCACCGCCACGCGCGTGCCCGAGACGTTCAGGACGTCCGCCTACCCCGGCTACCCGGGGGCCGCGTCCGCCACCGGGCCCGTGACCACGACATGGGGGAGACCACAGGACCCCGAAGCCGACGCGACCAGGGCGCTTCCCGCCGCGGACGCCGACCCGACGACCGCGCTGCCCTCCGTGGCGGCCGGCCTCGACGCCGAGAAGACGCAGCTGCTCGGCCCGGTCGACGCCACCCGGCTCGTGCCGGGTGAGGATGCCACCCAAGTGATGTCCCCCGAGGACGCCACCCGGTTGACGCCCCGTGACGACGCCACGCGCGTGCTGCGCGTCGGGGCGCCGGCAGCGCCTCCAGGTGTGCCGCTCGAACCGCCGCTGCCCTCGGACGACTTCACCGACGGCACCACGCACCGCGCGCAGATCCGCAGCTGGAAGCGGCCGTTGATCGCGGCAGCCGTCGTCTTCGGCGTCGCCATGGGGGGCATCACCGCGTACGAGCTCGTGACCGACCAGGACCTCAGCGGCGGCAAGGGCACCACCATCGGCAACAGCTTCACGGGGAACCACTCCTCTCCGAGGAAGCCGTCCACGCCCTCTGGTGAACCGTCCGGTCAGCCCTCGGACAACGGCACTTCGGGGACGGACGACGGCTCCCGGCAGGGCGGGGACAACGCCACGCAGGATCCGCACGGGACCGGTGGGCAGACCCCGGGCGAGGGCGACGGCTCCGGGACCGGTTCCGGCTCGGGCTCCCAGCAGGACCCGGACAAGGGCACTGGAACGGACCCCGACAAGGACAAGGGCACCGACTCCGGAGACGACGGTTCCACGACGGACCCGACGCCGAAGCCGACCCCCACGCCCTCGAACGGCACAGGCACCGGCTCCGGTTCCGGCACGGGCACCGACGGCGAAGCGCAGCAGGGCGAGACCGCCAGCCCGTAGGCGAGGTCAGTCGCCGAGGACCCGCCGCAGGTAGGCGTTGGCGAACATGCGGTCCGGGTCCAGGTGGTCGCGCACGGCGGTGAACTCACCGAAGCGGGGGTACGCCTCGGCGAAGTACTCCGCGTCGCGCGTGTGCAGCTTGCCCCAGTGCGGCCGCCCCTCGTGCGCGGTGAAGATCCGCTCCGCCGCCGCGAAGTACGCCTGGTACGGCGTGCCCTTGTACATGTGGACGGCGATGTACGCGCTCTCCCGGCCCGAGGCCGTGGAGAGCGCGATGTCGTCCGCCGGCGCCGTGCGGACCTCCACGGGGAAGCTGATCCGCAGCCGCGAACGCTCGACCATGGCCTTCAGCTCACGCAGGGTCTCCACGAGGGCCTCGCGCGGAACGGCGTACTCCATCTCCATGAAGCGCACCCGGCGCGGGCTGGTGAAGACCTTGTAAGGGATGTCCGTGTACGTGCGGGCGGACAGCGCCTTGCTGGAGATCTTGGCGATGCCGGGGATGGTCACGGGGAAGGCGCGGCCGAGGGAGTTGACCGCCTGGAAGAGGCCGTTGGAGAGCAACTCGTCCTCTACGAAGGCGCTGATCCTGCCGGGCGGGGCCACGGGGCCCGGGCTGCGGTTGTTGCGCTTGGTGTTGCAGTTGCCGGTGTGCGGGAACCAGTAGAACTCGAAGTGCTCGTTCTCGGTGAAGAGCGCCTCGAAGTCGCTCGTGACCCGGTCGAACGTCATCGGCTCCTCGCGGGCGGTCAGGAAGAAGACCGGTTCCACGGCGAAGGTGATGGCGGTGATCACGCCGAGCGCCCCGAGCCCCACGCGGGCGGCGGCGAAGACGTCGGGGTTCTCCTCGGCGGAGCAGGTCAGGATCGTGCCGTCGGCGGTGACCAGCTCAAGGCCCGTGATCTGGGCGGCGATCGAGGCGGAGTCGCGGCCCGTGCCGTGCGTGCCGGTGCTGACGGCTCCGGAGACCGTCTGCTCCATGATGTCGCCCATGTTCGTGAGCGACAGGCCCTCGCGGGCGAGCGCCGTGTTCAGGCGCTTCAGCGGGGTGCCGGCCTCCACGGTGACCGTGCCCGCCGCCCGGTCGATCGCGCGGATGCCGGTGAGGAGATCGGGCCGTATGAGGAGGCCGTCGGTCGCGGCGGCCGCCGTGAAGGAGTGCCCCGCGCCGACGGGCTTCGCCCGCAGACCGTCGGCCTTGGCGCCGCGCAGGGCCTCGGAGAGCTCGTCCACCGAGGCGGGGGTGGTCTCCCTGGCGGGCCGCGCGGTGACGTTGCCCGCCCAGTTACGCCACGCCGCTGTGCTCTTCCCGCTGCCCGTGCCCGTTCCCGTGCTCATCGGTCCCTCCCCGTCGCGGAACCGGCCTCTTCAGCCGGCGATAGCCCAGGAGCCCGACGACGACCGCGGCGGCCCCGGAGATCCCCGGGACCGTGTACCCGGCGTCCGATCCCGCGGCGTCGATCACCCAGCCGGCCGCGGAGGAGCCGAGCGCGACGCCGACCGCGAGTCCGGTGCTCACCCAGGTCATGCCCTCGGTCAGCTTCGCGCGTGGTACGTGCTCCTCGACGAGGGCCATCGTCGTGATCATTGTGGGTGCGATGGAAAGGCCCGCGACGAACAGCGCCACGGCCAGAAACAGCAGGTTCCCGACCAGTTGAAGCGGGATCATACTCACGGCCATCGCGCAGACGCCCAGCAGCCACCTGGGGGCCGGTGCCCCCTTGAAGTGCAGCAGCCCGAAGACCGCTCCGGCGAGGCAGGAGCCGAGCGCGTACACCGCGAGCACCAGGCTCGCCGCGGACTTGTGACCCTGGTCCTCCGCGTACGCCACGGTGACCACGTCGATCGACCCGAAGATCGCGCCGGTCGCGACGAACGTGGCGACGAGCACCTGGAGGCCGCCCGAGCGCAATGCCGAGCCCCCGGTGTGGTGCTCGCGTGGATGGGGCACCGGCTCGGTGGCCCGCTGGGCCGTCAGCCAGAAGACACCGACGGCGAGGAAGCCCCCGGCGAGCAGCGGCCCGGCCTCGGGGAACCACACCGTGGAGAGCCCGATCGAGATGATCGGCCCGAAGATGAAGCAGACCTCGTCCACCACGGACTCGAAGGAGTACGCGGTGTGCAGCTGCGGGGTGCCGCGGTACAGGACGGCCCAGCGGGCCCGGATCATCGAGCCCACGCTCGGCACACAGCCGACCAGGGCGGCGAAAAGGAACAGCGTCCAGTCCGGCGTCTCGAACTTCGCGCACAGCAGCAGCCCGGCGACCGCGGCCAGGGAGACCAGCGTGGCGGGCCTGAGCACCCGGCGCTGGCCGTGCCGGTCCACCAGGCGGGAGATCTGCGGCCCGATCGCGGCGGCGGACAGCGCCACCGTCGCCGAGAGCGCGCCGGCGAGGCCGTACCGCCCGGTCAGCTGGGACACCATCGTCACGATGCCGATGCCCATCATCGAAAGCGGCATACGGCCGAGGAACCCGGCCGTGGAGAACGCCTTGGTGCCGGGGGCGGCGAAGAGGGCTCGGTAGGAGCTGGGCACGTGGACTCCGCGAAAGCGCCGGGGCCACGTGCGAGAAGCGACCCCGGTAAGGCGTAAAGGTGGCTGATACAGCTTACGGCTCCGGCGGGGCGGACGCACCGTGATTTTCCGGCTGTCAGTGGCGGGTGGCAGGATCGGTTGCATGTCCGATGCGCTCGATCCCACTCCCTACGACGCCCTGCTGCTGCTCTCGTTCGGCGGCCCCGAGGGCCCCGACGACGTGGTCCCGTTCCTGGAGAACGTGACGCGCGGGCGCGGCATCCCCAAGGAGCGGCTCAAGGAGGTGGGGCAGCACTACTTCCTGTTCGGCGGGGTCAGCCCGATCAACGACCAGAACCGCGCCCTCCTCGACGCCCTGCGCAAGGACTTCGCGGAGCACGGCCTGGACCTGCCGGTCTACTGGGGCAATCGCAACTGGGCGCCGTACCTCACCGACACCCTGCGCGAGATGGTCACCGACGGCCACCGCCGCATCCTGGTCCTGGCCACCAGTGCGTACGCCTCGTACTCGGGCTGCCGCCAGTACCGCGAGAACCTCGCCGACTCCCTCGCCGCCCTGGCGGCCGAGGGCCTGGAGCTGCCGCGGATCGACAAGCTCCGGCACTACTTCAACCACCCCGGCTTCGTGCGCCCCATGATCGACGGCGTCCTGAAGTCCCTCTTCGAACTGCCCGAGGACGTACGGGACGGCGCGCACCTCGCCTTCACGACGCACTCCATCCCGAACGCCGCGGCCGACACCTCGGGTCCGACCGAGGACCACGGCGACGGCGGCGCCTACGTCAAGGAGCACCTGGACGTCGCCCGCCTCATCGCCGACGCGGTGCGCGAGGAGACCGGCGTCGAGCACCCCTGGCAGCTCGTCTACCAGTCGCGCAGCGGCGCCCCGCACATCCCGTGGCTGGAGCCGGACATCTGCGACCACCTGGAGGAGCGGCACGGCGCCGGCGCCCCCGCGGTGGTCATGGTCCCCATCGGCTTCGTCTCCGACCACATGGAGGTCCTGTACGACCTCGACACCGAGGCCGAGGCCAAGGCCGCCGAGCTGGGTCTGCCGGTCCGCCGCTCGGCGACGGTCGGCGCCGACCCGCGATTCGCCGCGGCGATCAGGGACCTGGTCCTGGAGCGCGCGGCCAAGGAGAGCGGCATGCCCGTCACCCCCTGCGCCCTCGGGACGCTGGGCGCGAGTCATGACCTGTGCCCGGTGGGCTGCTGCCCGGCCCGCGCCCCGAAGCCCGCGGCCGCCGGCGCCGACAGCCCGTACGCGTGACCCCCGAGACCCCCGAGCTGGAGCGAGCACGATGACGGACCCGCTGAAGGCGCTCAAGGCCGAGCTGCTCGACATCGCCCTGGAGGCCGCGCACCGCGCCGGTGTCTTCCTGCGCGACGGCCGCCCCGACGATCTGGGCGTGGCGGCCACCAAGTCCAGCGCCGTGGACGTCGTCACCGAGATGGACATCGCCTCGGAGAAGCTCATCACCGACTTCCTCGCCGAGCGCAGGCCGGACGACGGCGTGCTCGGCGAGGAGGGCGCGAGCCTGGCGGGCAGCAGCGGCGTGCAGTGGGTCGTCGACCCCATCGACGGCACCGTCAACTACCTGTACGGCCGCCCGGACTGGTGCGTGTCCATCGCCGCCCGCAAGGACGGCGAGACCCTCGTCGGGGTCGTCCACGCCCCGGTCCGCGGCGAGACGTACCGCGCGGTCCTCGGCGAGGGCGCCTTCGTCGGCGACCGCCCCGCGCGCGTGCGCCCCGCGCCGCCGTTCGGTCAGGCCCTGGTCGGCACCGGCTTCGGCTATCTCACCGAGCGCCGTGCCCGGCAGGCCGAGGTCGCCCGGCACCTCGTTCCGAAGGTGCGCGACATCCGCCGCGGCGGCTCGGCGGCGATCGACCTGTGCGACGTCGCGCTGGGCAGGCTGGACGCGTACTACGAGCGAGGGCTCAACCCCTGGGACTTCGCGGCCGGCGACCTCGTCGCGCGGGAAGCGGGCGCCCTGACCGGTGGCCGCCCCGGAGAGGCCCTCTCGGGCGAGCTGGCCATCGCTGCCGCACCCGGCCTCTTCGAGCCCCTCCAGGGCCTCCTGGAGGACCTCGGGGCCTGGCACGACTGACGCGGGCGCGCACGCGAAGGCCCCGGCACCTCGTCCAAGGATGCCGGGGCCCTTCGTGCGTATGTGCTCAGACGCGTACGTGCTCAGACGTGCAGAGCGCCTACCTCGACGCCGTGCTCGGCGGCCAGGCGGTGGAGGTCTTCCAGCTCCGCCTGCTCGACCTCGGCAAGGAAGTCGTCTCCCGTCTCACGGGCCATCGTGAGGTCGGACTCCGTGGCCTTTATGCGCTGCAGGAGACCTGCGGTGAATGCGTCCATGGTTGCGCCCCCTCGGCTGGGTCGTGGGTCGATGGCACGGGGGTGTGCCCTCAAGAAGGGGCGATCACGTCTCGAACCGCTCCTGGAGAAAGCGGTTCGTGGCATGCCACATACAAAGCGTGATCGCGGGTGTAAGGCCGTCCTCCCCCCGCTCCCTTCCGCAGAAACCTCAACGGGCCGAGAAAATCCCGCATTCCCCGCTCCCCAGACCGCCTTACAGCCGGTTTATGGCCGAAAGGGGCAGGATGGAGCCCTACCCCAAGACAAACCTGCCCGCAGGGGCACAGAGGAAGGACAGCGACGTGCGCGTACTCGTCGTCGAGGACGAGCAGCTGCTCGCCGATGCGGTGGCCACCGGACTGCGCCGGGAGGCCATGGCCGTCGACGTCGTGTACGACGGGGCGGCCGCCCTGGAGCGCATCGGCGTCAACGACTACGACGTGGTGGTGCTCGACCGGGACCTCCCGCTCGTGCACGGCGACGACGTCTGCCGCAAGATCGTCGAGCTCGGCATGCCGACCCGCGTCCTGATGCTCACCGCGTCGGGCGATGTCAGCGACCGCGTCGAGGGACTGGAGATCGGCGCCGACGACTACCTCCCCAAGCCCTTCGCGTTCAGCGAGCTCACGGCACGCGTGCGTGCCCTCGGGCGGCGCACCAGCGTGCCGCTGCCGCCCGTCCTGGAGCGGGCCGGGATCAAGCTCGACCCCAACCGCCGCGAGGTCTTCCGCGACGGCAAGGAGATCCAGCTGGCCCCCAAGGAGTTCGCCGTCCTCGAAGTGCTGCTGCGCAGCGAGGGCGCGGTCGTCTCCGCGGAGCAGCTCCTGGAGAAGGCCTGGGACGAGAACACCGACCCGTTCACGAACGTGGTCCGGGTCACCGTCATGACCCTGCGCCGCAAGCTCGGTGAGCCCGCCGTCATCGTGACGGTCCCGGGCTCCGGTTACCGGATCTGACCCCCGGTGGCCGCGACACCCGCGCCACCGGCGGCGCCTCCGAAGCCGACATGGGACCCGAGGAAGGTCGAAGCGCCCTTCCCCTGGCTGCGTCCCACCATCCGCATACGCCTCACACTGCTCTACGGCGGCATGTTCCTGATCGCGGGCATCCTGCTGCTGTCGATCATCTACCTGCTCGCCGCGCAGGCGTTGAACGTGGGCAGTGACCTGCCGTTCAGGGTCACGGGCAAGTCCTCGGTGAGCAGTGACAGCTGCGCCAACTTCCGGCTGCTCCCCGAGGGCCCCACGGAGGCACAGCTCAACGCCGCGCTGAACGAGTGCGTCAACACGATGCGCCAGAACGCCCTGGACAACCTCCTCAGCCGTTCACTTCTGGCCCTCCTCGGCCTCGCCGTGATCGCCTTCGCCTTCGGGTACGCGATGGCGGGCCGCGTGCTCTCGCCGCTGGGCCGCATCACCCGTACCGCCCGCAGGGTGGCCGGCACGGACCTGACGCGGCGCATCGAGCTGGACGGCCCGGACGACGAGCTGAAGGAGCTCTCCGACACCTTCGACGAGATGCTGGACCGCTTGGAGCGGGCCTTCACCGCCCAGCAGCGATTCGTCGGCAACGCCTCGCACGAGCTGCGCACGCCGCTGGCGATCAACCGCACGCTCCTGGAAGTGCACCTCTCGGACCCCGGGGCGCCCCCCGAGCTCCACCAGCTCGGCAAGACGCTCCTGGCCACCAACGAACGCAGCGAGCAGCTCGTGGAGGGCCTGTTGCTGCTCGCCCGCAGCGACAACCAGATCGTCGAGCGCAAGCCCGTCGACCTGGCCGAGGTCGCCGACCGCGCCGTCGACCAGGTGCGAGGCGAGGCCGAGGCGAAGGGCGTGGAGATCCGCGGGGAGCGCGGCCCGGCCGTCGTGCAGGGCAACGGCGTACTCCTGGAGCGGATCGCCCTGAACCTCGTCCAGAACGCCGTCAGGTACAACGTGCCGGACGAGGGGTGGGTCGAGGTCACCACGGAGGCCCAGCACGGCCAGGCGGTCCTGGTGGTGTCGAACACGGGCCCCGTGGTGCCCGCGTACGAGATCGACAATCTCTTCGAGCCGTTCCGCAGGCTGCGGACCGAGCGGACGGGCAGCGACAAGGGCGTCGGACTCGGCCTGTCGATCGCCCGGTCGGTGGCCAGGGCCCACGGGGGCCGTATCATCGCGGAGCCGCGCGAGGGGGGTGGGCTCGTGATGCGAGTCACGCTTCCCATCTGACATGCTGCCGCGAACACGATGGCGTGTTCGCTTTGCGCGGAATTTTCGGGACTCGATCTCCCGAGAACCGTGTGCGATCGATCACAATGGCGATTTTCTCGCCATCTACTCTCCGTGATCGTGAAAGTCGTCGGAAAGCCTGGAAAATCCGGGTTTTCGGGGGTCTTGATCACGGGAAGTACACGGGGTGGCGCCCGTGAAGTGCGACATTCGGACCGTGTACGGTCCCGATCGCCATCCAAGCCGACCACCTCATCAGGGGTGCGGTTGGGTGTCGATTGAGTAACAGACCTTGATGTGAGGCAAAATCTCCGCCTCGGGTCGGGCACAAGTCCGGCCTCTCACGCGTTACGTGCGCTGGAGACACCGCAGACACCCAGAGGGGGAGAGCGACATGGCAACGGACTACGACACCCCACGCAAGACCGATGACGACCTCAACGAGGACAGCATCGAGGAACTGAAGGCCCGGAGGAACGACAAGTCGACTTCGACTGTCGACGTCGACGAGTTCGAGGCCGCCGAGGGCCTCGAACTGCCCGGCGCGGACCTGTCCAACGAGGAGCTCGCCGTCCGGGTGCTCCCGAAGCAGCAGGACGAGTTCACCTGCATGAGCTGCTTCCTGGTGCACCACCGCAGCCAGCTGGCCAAGGAGAAGAACGGCCAGCCGATCTGCCGCGACTGCGACTGAGGCGGGGTCGGCCATGACTGGCTCGACCCCGTCCAGGAAGCGCCGCTTCCGCAAGCGCGGAGCGGACCAAGCCGCCGCCTCGGGCGATGGCGTACGTGACGACGAGCGGGGCTCTTCCCTCAACGGAGCAGCCTCGCTCGATCCGGCGAACGCCGTCGAGGTGGCGCCGGACGGGACGGCGGCCGACAAGGCCTCAGGGACCACTCGGACAACCGGGCCCCGGAGCCGCGTCGCCGCTGTCGCGGACGGAGTGAAGGAAGGCGTGCGCAAGGGCGGGCGCAGCGCCAAGGCCGGCGTCGGCTACCTCGCCGACCGGCTCATCGAGAACGCCCCGCGGATCCCGGTCCGCGATCTGGCGACCCTCCGCAAGCAGTTCCCGGGCCTCGGCCCCGAGCAGCTCGCGGACAAGCTCGTCGCCGGCGCCGCCAACGCCTCGTCCACGGTGGGCGCGGGTGTGGGCGCCGCGGCGGCGATGCCCGTACCACCGGCGATGCCCGCCGAACTCGCGGCCGAGATCACCGGCGTCGCGGCCATAGAACTGAAGTTGATCGCCGAACTGCACGAGGTCTACGGACAGCGTCCCGAAGGCAACCTCAAGCAGCGCAGCACGGCGTACCTGACCTCATGGACGCAGGAGCGCGGCGTCGACATGGGGAAGCCCTCGACGCTCAATGCCGCGCTGGGCGGCCAGGTGAAGCGGGAGCTGCGGCAGCAGATCATGAAGCGGATGGTCCGCAATCTTCCGAACCTCATGCCCTTCATGGTGGGCGCCGCGGTCGGGGCGGTGATGAACCGCCGCGACACGAAGAAGCTTGCCGAGAAGATCCGCGATGATCTGCGGAAGCGGCAGGTTCCGTGGGACGCGTTGCCGGAGCTGCCGCCTCTGGAGTCGCCGGACGATCCTCTGCGGTTGGGGGGACGTCCCAAGGAGCTGGGTCGCTGAGCCCGGTGGGGGTCTGCGGGTCGGTTGTGGCTGAGCGCGCAGTTCCCCGCGCCCCTCAGGGGGCGCTTTGGCGTATGGAGTTCAGCGCTTCCGCCAAGGCCTCCGGGTGCCTCGTCGAGAGGTAGGCGTAGGGCGTCGGGTCCGCCGGGTCCGTGATCGTCACGCGCAGGGCCGTGGGGATGTAGGCGCGCAGCAGCATGAAGGCGCGCGGGTCGGCCTTGTAGGAGCGCCAGGCGCGGGTCTCCTCGCCCGTCAGGACCTCCGCCTCGCCCAGGGCGGACACCGGGATCTTCGCGTCGCCCGCGACCAGCGAGCCGGCCACCACGCGGATCCGCACCGAGCCGTACGCACTGGTGACGACCGCCGCCACCGCCGTGCCGCCGACCAGGCCGCCGAGGAGCGGCAGCGTGCCGAACGGCAGCATGATCAGGGCCATCGCCACACCCACCAGGACCGAGGCGAACCACCACGAACGGGGTGCGGTCAGGCGTTCTTCGTAAGGCTGCATGGAACCAAGCTTGGCACGGTGGGCTGTGAGCACTGACGCGGAGGTAAGGTCTGCGCCTGTGAGTGGTACATCTGCAGCTCTGACGCCCCCGGCCGACGCCATAGCGCCCGTCCGCCACCCCGACGCGCCCGCCCCCGGCGAGCTGATCGGTGCTCACTACGAGCACTGCTTCGGGTGCGGCGAGGGCCAGGCGCACGGACTGCACCTCGCGGCGCGCGCCGGCGAGGGTGTGACCGTCACCGCCGAGTTCACCGTGCGCGAGGCACACCAGGGCGCCCCGGGCCTCGCCCACGGCGGCGTCCTCGCCACCGCCCTCGACGAGACGCTGGGCTCGCTGAACTGGCTGCTGCGGGTGATCGCCGTGACCGGCCGCCTGGAGACCGACTTCGCACGGCCCGTGCCGCTGGGCACCGTGCTGTTCCTGGAGGCCGAGGTCACCGCCGTCGCAGGGCGGAAGATCTACTCCAGGGCCACCGGCCGGATCGGCGGCCCCGACGGGCCCGTCGCGGTCCGCGCCGACGCCCTCTTCATCGAGGTGAAGGTCGACCACTTCATCGACAACGGCCGCCCGGAGGAGATCCGGGCCGCCATGAACGACCCGGACCAGATCCGGCGTGCCCGCGCTTTCGAGGTGAACCCGTGATGTCCCGTACCCCTTCCGGCGAGCTGAACGTGCTGATCAGGCGCGTCGACCCCGAGGTGCCGCTGCCGGAGTACGCGCAGCCCGGTGACGCGGGCTGCGACCTGCGCACGACGGAGGCCGGCGAACTCGCGCCGGGCGAGCGGACCGTACTGCCCACCGGGGTGTCCATCGCGCTCCCTGAGGGGTACGCGGCCTTCGTGCACCCCCGTTCCGGGCTCGCCGCCCGCTGCGGTGTCGCTCTGGTGAATGCCCCGGGGACGGTGGATGCCGGGTACCGTGGAGAGATCAAGGTGATCGTCGTGAATCTCGATCCGCGCGAGTCGGTGCGGTTCGAGCGCTTCGACCGGATTGCCCAACTGGTCGTCCAGCAGGTCGAGAAGGTGCGCTTCCAGGAGGTGGCGGAGCTTCCCGTATCGGCGCGGGCCGAGGGGGGCTTCGGGTCCACCGGCGGCCATGCCGCCGTGGGCGTCGGCTCGGGCGTGAGCCAGGGCGAACAAACGGGTGGGAATCGATACGCATCGGTCGTATCCGACCGGGAAGGACAGTGACGTGTTCGGACGTCGCAAGAAGGACAGTGCCGCCGAGGACGCGGCGGGCGCGGACGAGCAGGTCGTCGACGGCGTGAACGGCGCTGAGTCCGCCGGCTCCGCCGACGTCGCGCGCTCGCGCGTGAGGCTCGAGCCGGAGCCCCGTCCCGACGGTCCCTGGGACATCTCAGAGGTCCGTGAGCCCGGCGAGGGCCGTGTGGACCTCGGTGGGCTCTTCGTGCCGGGGGTCGAGGGCATGGAGCTGCGGGTGGAGGTCGCGGGCGACGCGATCGTCGCGGCCACCGTCGTGCTCCAGGACAGCGCCATCCAGTTGCAGGGCTTCGCCGCCCCCAAGAAGGAGGGCATCTGGGGCGAGGTCCGCGAGGAGATCGCCACCGGAATCACCCAGCAGGGCGGTGTCATCGACGAGGTCGAGGGCCCCCTCGGCTGGGAGCTGCGCGCGCAGGTCCCGGTACAGCTGCCGGACGGTACCGGCGGTGTACAGGTCGTGCGCTTCATCGGCGTCGACGGGCCGCGCTGGTTCCTGCGCGGTGTGATCTCCGGGCAGGGCGCGGTGCAGCCGCAGGCCGCCGGGCTCCTGGAGCAGATCTTCCGGGACACCGTCGTCGTCCGCGGCGAGGGCCCGATGGCGCCGCGCGACCCGATCGTCCTGAAGCTGCCGGACGACGCGCAGATGGTCGCCGAGGGCGGCGTCCAGCAGGAACAGCAGGAAGGCTCGCGCTTCTCGGGCGGCATGGGGCAGCTCCAGCGCGGCCCCGAGATCACCGAGGTCCGCTGACCCTCCGAGCGCGACGCCGTAGACCTTCGATCGTCTGACGGTGCTCGCCTGACGGTATTTCAACTGCCTTGTGGCCCGCGGTGGTTCCGGCTCGTCCGGACCATTGCGGGCCACATTCGCGTACGCCCATACTGTGCCGGTCACTCGGGGGGAGACCGGTGCGGTGAGTGGACGGCGGGTGCCCGCCGCGGTGCGGGGGAGTCGGCATCACGGGTTGGTCCTGGGGGCCGCCGGGCTCGCCGTGCTGCTCGCGGCCACCGTCCTCGCCGCCCTCGCGGCGCTCTCTGAGAAGGCCGTGGAGGGCGGGGCGCAGCGACGGCTCGCCGCGGACCGGGAGGCCGTCGTCGAGGTCGCGAGCCCTCATCGGGCGGACGGCGCACGGCGGTTGGACCAGGACGTCCGCGCCGCCCTCGGCCGCGCCTACCGCGACGTACCCCACCACACCTGGTCCGCGCTGCGGGCACCCGCGGCCCGGGGCGACGAACTCGCCGTCACCGAAACCGCGGGCCGTCCGCGCCAGGACGCCACCCTCACCGTGGTCGCCGTGGAGGGCGCGGGGCGGCACGCCGCACTGCGGGCCGGGCGCTGGCCGCGCCCCCGCGCCGGGCCCGTCGAGGTCGCGCTGACCGAGGCCGCCGCCGCGGAACTCGCCGTGCGGCCCGGGGACGACGTCACGGTACGGGGCGCGGACGAACGGCTCGTGCGGACGAAGGTCGTCGGACTGTACGCCGCCGGGGACCGCTCGCCCGCCGTGTGGGCCGCGCTGAGCAGTACGTTCGGGACGCCGGACACGGTGGCGGTCGCCGCGCGCGAGGCGTTCGCGGGCAGCCGGGGACTCGCTGGGGACGCGGCGGCGCTGTGGCTCGGGGTGCCCGAAGCGGGCGGGCTGCGGCTCGGGGACATCGGGGCGCTTCAGGACCGCGCCAAGCGGTTCGCGGGAAGCGACGCCTCGCTGTCCGTGCTGCGGGGCGGCGGCGGGCCGTCCGGGGACGACATCATCGTGTCGGCCGGGCTGCGCCGGGCGCTCGACCGGCTCACCGCGCCGATCGCCGTGGCCCGCGCCGGGCTCTACGTCCCCGCGACGCTCCTGGCCGCGCTCGCCGCGACCGCCCTCGTGCTCACCGCGCGGCAGCTCGCCGAACACCGGCGCCCGGAGCTGGCCCTGCTCGCCGCCCGCGGGGCGGGCACCCGGCGGCTCGTCCTGTCGACCGCCGGGCAGTGGGCCTGCGTGGCCGTGCCCGCCGGGGTGGCCGCGCCCTTCCTCGCCGGACCGCTGCTGCGCGGGCTCGCCGAGGCCGGGCTCATCGAGGGCGAGGTGCCGGGCTCGGCGGCCACCGGTCTCGGATGGGCGGCGGCCCTGGCCGCCGTCGCCGCACACGGCGCCGCGCTGCTGCTGCCGACGGCCCGGGTCGTGCGGGACCGGCGGGCGGTGACCCGGCTCCGGCTGCGGGTGGCGCGGTTCGCCGGGGCCCAGCGGCTCGGGGCGGACGTGGCGCTCGCGGCGGTCGCCGTCCTCGGCTGGCTCCAGCTGCGGCGGTACCGCTCGCCGGTGACCGGCGCCGACGGCCTCGATCCGGTCCTGGTGCTCGCACCGGTCGCGATGACCGGGGCGGCCGCGCTGCTCGTCCTGCGGTTCCTGCCGCTGCTCGCCCGCGTTGTCGACCCCCTCGCGCGGCGCGCCCGCGGGCTCGTCCTGCCGCTCGGCGGCTGGCAGATCGGGCGGCGCGCGGCACGCCACGCCGGGCCCGCCCTGGTGGTGACGCTCGCCCTCGCGGTCGCCGCGCTCAGCAGTACGGCGCTGGCGATCCTCGACCGCGGCGACCGTGACCAGGCCGCGTTCCAGGTCGGCGCGGACCTGCGCGTCGAGCCGGGCGAGGGCGTGGCGCCCGAGGAGCGGCGCGGTGCGTACGAGGCGCTGCCGGGCGCGGCGGCCGTCACGCCGGTGGTCACCTCGCAGGGGTACGTCGGGCAGGACGCGGTGGCCGTCACCGCCGTGAACACGGCGCGGGGGCCGGTGCCTTCACTGCGGGGCGATCTCGCGGACGCGCCCGTACGCGATCTGGTCGCGCCACTCGGCAGAGGGATACCGGAGCACGGGTTACCGGTCCGAGGTGAGGGGTCCTTGCGGGAACTGCCGCTGCGGGTGCGGATGGCGGCCAGTGGCGGCGGTGACGTCGTACCCGTACGGCTCACCGTCCACTTCGAGGACGGGGACGGGCTCGGCCGGTCGAGTTCGGTGGTGATCAAGGAGGGGCGGGCCCGGTCCGTGCCGCTGAAGGTGGGCGTGCGCGGTGGCGGCGCGCGCATCCTCCAGATCGACCTGAGCATGGTCGGCGAACGGGTGCGGCGGACCTACCGGCTGACCGTCGACCGCGTGCCGGGGCTCGCGCGGGCGGCGCGCTGGCACGACCTGCGGGCCGACGCGCCGGACCGGCACGCGGCCGGCTGCCCGGGTGTGCGGCGGGAGCGGGGAGCTTCGGGCGAGGCGCCGGGGCCCGTGCTCTGCCAGGACACCCCCGCTCCCGGCACACTCCTCGACGCGGTGCTGCGCGGGCCCGACGTACGGCTGAAGTACCCCGCGTGGAGCGTGCGGCTCGGCACGGACCGGGCCAAGGGGCGGCCTGCCGCGCCGGCGCTCGCCGGTGACGCGCTGCTCGACTCGGGGGCGATCAGGGTCGGGGACACCGTGACGGTCCGGCGGAGCGCGGGCGGGAGCGCGCGGGTCAGGATCGTCGGGCGGCTCGCGGCGGTGCCCGGCGTGCCGCGCGACCGGCCGCGACTGCTCGCCGACTCCCGTGCCATGGCCGCGCAGTGGGCCCTGAGCGGGGCGCTTCCCGAGGCGGAGGAGGCGTGGTGGGTGGGGGCGCGCGGCGCCGACACGGGTGCGGCCATGGCCGCGGTGCGCGCCGATCCGCGGCTGGGGAAGGCCGTCGACGTGCCCTATGCCCGCGCGGAGTTGGCGGCCGATCCCCTGCGGCGGGGCGCGCGGGGCGCGTTGAAGCTGTGCCTGGTGCTGGCGCCCGCCTTCGCCGTCATCGCCTTCGCGCTGCACGCGGTGGTCTCGGCGCGGTCCAGGGAGCGGGAGTTCGCGCTGCTGCGGGCGCTCGGCGTGCGGCGGGGGCAGGTGGCGGCGTACCTGTGGACGGAGCAACTGGCGCTGGCCGGGGTGGCGGCGGTGCTCGGCACGGGGCTCGGGGCGGCCCTGGCGTCGGTGATCATGCCCGTGGTGACCGTCGACGCCGAGGGCGATCCGGTCTTTCCCTCGCTGGTCACACAGGTGCCCTGGGTGCGCGTGGGGGTGACGGCCGGGGTGACCGCGGCGGTGATCTGTGCGGTGGTGACGGTGGCCGCGCGGGTCCTCGGGCGGGTGGATCCGGCGCGGGTGCTCCGGGTGGGGGAGGAAGGGTGAGGGGGCCGAGCGGAGGCGTCGGTGGTGTCGCGGGGCGCGGGAGGTCCGTGCCGCGCGAGTGGTGGCGGGGAGGGCTCGCCCTGCTGCTGAGCACCCTGATCTGCGTACTGGTCGCGGTCGCCGCCGGTGGGCCCGGAGTGCTCGAACAGCTGGCCGGGCAGGCCTTGGGCTCCCGCCTTGAGCAGGCGCAGCGGCTCGCGCCCGGAGTCGTCCACAGCGCGCGGTTCGACCCGGAGGAGGCGCGGATCGGCGCGGAGAGCGATCTCGGCGCCGATCTCGACGGGTACGCGCAGGCCATCGAGAATTCCACGCCCCGGTCGTTGCGGGGCGCGCTCGTGCATGACTCGACCAGGGTCCAGCTGCCCACGGTGCGAGGCGCGGGGGCCGCGCTGTCCCTCGTGTACGCCTCCGACGCCCCGGGGCAGGAGGCGTACGTGGCCGGGCGGGCGCCCCGCGCGCGGGACGAGGTCGTCGAGCTCGCCGTGTCCACGCGGACGCGGGACGCGCTGAGGCTCCGGATCGGGCAGCGGGTGCCGCTGAGAGCCGGGGCCCTGGAGAACGTCCACGCCGTGGGGCACGTCACCGGGATCTTCCGGGCCGCGGGCGAGCGGCGGCTCTGGCGCGAACAACCACTGCTGGCGCGGCCGTTGCCCGGCGTGGCGGGAGCGCGGGAGAGCGCCGGCGCATTGATCGCGCCCCGTGGGGCCGAACTCCTCCAGAACCAGGCCGGCGCCGAGCTGACCGTCCACTGGAACATGCGGCTGGCCCTCGACGGCGCGGGCGCCGCCCGCTTCGTGGGTGAGCGGGGAGAGCGGGATTTCCGGCGGGCCATGGCCCGCCATCCGCTCTCCGCGCGCGAGTCCACCTGCCGGTTCGGGGGGTACGGCGGGAAGTCGTGCGTGATCGGTCTCCACCCCGCGACCGAGCTGGAGACCGCCACCGAACTGCCCGACGTCTTCGAGGAGTTCCTGCGGCGGTGGCGCCAGGCCACGGTCGTGATCTCGTTCGCGTCAGCCTCGCTGCTCGGGGTCGGCCTCGCCGCCGTCGTCGTGACGTCGCTGTTGGTGGTGCGCCGCCGCCTGCCCGCGGACCGGCTGCTGCGGGCGCGGGGCGCCTCGGCCCTGGGGCTCGCCCTCGTGCGCGCCGCGTGGAACGCGCCTGCCGCGGCACTCGGGTTCGGCGTCGGCTGCGCGGTCGCCGGGGCGGTGCCGGGGACTTCACCCGCGTACGGCGGCGGTCTGGCCGTCGCGGTGCTCTGCTGGTTGCTGCTGCCCGTCCTCACGTGGGGCGCGGTACGGGACCGGGCGGTGCTGCGCGAGCGGGCACCGGGGCGGGCCGGGCGGCGGCTGGTCGCCGAGGCGGTCGTGCTGCTGCTGGCCGCGGGAGGCGTGTTCGCGCTGCGGGCGCGTGGCATCGACGGAGCTGAGGGAGCTGCGGGGGCTGGGGGAGCTGCGGGAATGTCGGGGGCGGATGGGGCCGATGGGGCTACGGGGGTTGATGGGGTTCCGGGGGTCGAGGGGGTCGCGGGGGCCTTGGGGCCCGATCCGCTGCTCGCCGCGGCTCCCGTGCTGCTCGGGCTCGCCGCGGTCGCCGTGCTGGTGCGGTGCTACCCCTGGCCGGTGCGGCTGGCGGCGCGGTGGTCCGGCCGGGGACGCGGCGTCGTGGGGCTCGTCGCGCTGTCCCGTGCCGCGAAAGAGGCCCCCGCGCGCGGGCTCGCGCTGCTCGTCCTCGTGGTGACGCTCGCCGGAGCCGTCTTCGGAGGCCTCGTCTCCGGGACGCTGGCTGAGGGGCGGCGGTCGGCGGCGGCCTGGCAGGTGGGCGCCGACGCCTCCTTCCTGGGGGCGGGGCGCGACCCCGACATGGCCGCGCGGCTGGCACGCGCGCGTGGCGTGCGGGAAACGGTGGCGGTGCGGCAGCTGCGGGTCGATCCCGTCAGCGGTACGGACGGGGGAAGGTACGGGATCTCCAGCCTGATCGGGGTGGACGCGGTCAAGCTGCGGGAGGCGGCGGGGAGTTCGGCCGCCGCGCGGGCACTGCGCGACGCCGGGCTGACCGGCGGCGACAGGGGCCGGGAGATCAGGGTGCTCGCCTCCGAAGGCCGCGCGGGAGACCTGCTCACCTTCACGCGGCACGGCAAGGAGGTGCGGCTGCGGATCGCCGGGCCGCTGCCCGAGGGGGTGGAACGCGACCCGGCGCTCGGGCCCGTACGCGGAGCCACCGAGACACGGCAACACCTGCTGCTCACCGACAACAGGGACCTCGGGTCCTTCGCCGCCTCGGAGTTCGAGGAGTCCGCGCTCCTGCTGTACGGGGAGCGCCTGGACGCCGGGGCGCTGCGCTCCCTCGTACCGCGCGCGGCCCCGGGAACCGCCACCGGCGAACTCCGCATCCGTACCGAGGAACAGGCCGAGGCCGACGACGACGGGCTCATCGCCGCCGTGGACACCGCGCACACCGCCTGCACCGCCCTCGCCGTGCTCCTCGCGCTGCTCGCCCTCGTCCTCGAACTGCTGCTGTCCGCTCCCGCGCGCAGGCGCACCGCCGCCTACCTGCGCACCCTCGGCCTCGGCGGCCGCGCCACGTCCGCGCTCCAGCTGCTGCAACTGCTGCCCATGGTGCTCGCGGCCCTGGCGGGCGGCGTCGCCCTCGGCCTCGCGCTGCCCGCGCTGCTCGGGCCCGCCCTCGACCTGCGGGAGTTCACCGGCGGGCCCACCGCGCCCGACCGGCACGTCGACGCGCTGTTCACCGTGGCTCTGTCGGCGGGGCTCTGCGTCCTGGTCGCCGTGGCGGTGGCCGTGGAGACCTGGCTCGGGCGGCGCCGGGGGCTCGGCGCCGTCCTGCGACTGGGGAGAACCGATGACTGAAGCGTCCCGCCGGGGAGCCGTGCCCGAACTGTCCGCTCTGGAGGCGCGGGCCCGCGCCGCGCCTCCGTCCGCGGGCGACGAGGGCCTCGTCGTCTGCGACAACCTCGTACGCGTCTACCGCACCGAGGACGTCGAGGTGCAGGCGCTCCAGGGCCTCGACCTGGTGGTGGCCGAGGGCGAGTGCGTGGCCCTGGTCGGCGCCTCGGGGTCGGGCAAGTCCACGCTCCTGTCGATCCTGTCGGGGCTCGACCTGCCCACCGCGGGCCGCGCGAGGGTCGCGGGCCACGATCTGCTCGCCATGGGGCGACGCGAGCGGCTGGAGTACCGCAGGCACACCGTCGGCTTCGTCTGGCAGCAGACCGGCCGCAATCTGCTGCCATACCTGACCGCACTGGAGAACGTGTCCCTGCCGATGAAGTACGCGCGCGTGCCGCGCCGTTCCCGCCGGGAGAAGGCCGTCGACCTGCTCGGCGTGCTCGGCGTCGCGCACTGCCGCGACCGGCGGCCCGCCGAGCTCTCCGGCGGTGAACAGCAGCGCGTCGCCGTCGCGGTCGCCACCGCCAACTCCCCGCGCGTACTGCTGGCCGACGAGCCCACCGGAGAGCTGGACACGGCCACCGGGGAGGACGTCTTCGCGGCTCTGCGCCGCGCCAACGAGGAGCTGGGCGCGACCATCCTGGTCGTCACCCACGACTCGCTCGTCTCCGAGCAGGTCCGCCGCACGGTACGCATCCGTGACGGGCGTACGTCTACGGAGACGCTCCGCGAACGGGGCGGCGCGGGTGAGGAGTTCACGGTTCTGGACCGGGCGGGGCGGTTGCAGCTGCCGGGGGAGTACGTGGAGCGGTACGGGCTGCGGGGGCGGGTGCGGCTCACGGCCGAGCCGGGCCATGTGGGCGTGTGGCCGGACGGGGCGGGGGCGGAGGACGGTGGCGGGTGAGCGCAAGCGTTCTGCCCTCGTCCGGACCGACGCCTGGTGACGATACTGATGCCAGCTCGAACAAAGGTTCACAAAGGGAGCACTCTGTGCCGGAAGCCATGGTCGTCGTCGAAGACCTCCACCGCACGTACGGCACCGGCGCCGCCGCCGTGCACGCCCTGCGCGGCGTCTCCTTCACCGTCCCGCGCGGCGAACTCGTCGCCCTGAAGGGACGCTCAGGCTCCGGCAAGACGACCCTGCTGAACCTCGTCGGTGGACTCGACGTCCCGGACAGCGGCAAGATCACCGTTGACGGCCTGGACCTCGCGGGCCTCGGCGAGAGCGGCCTGCTTGAGCTGCGCCGCGACCGCCTCGGCTTCGTCTTCCAGTCCTTCGGACTCATCCCCATCCTCACCGCCGCCGAGAACGTCGGCGTCCCCCTGCGGCTGAAGAAGACCGACCCACGCGCGCGGGAGGAGCGGGTTGCGCTGCTGCTCGCCCTCGTCGGCCTCGCGGACCACGCGAAGCAGCGGCCAGGCGAGCTCTCCGGAGGGCAGCAGCAGCGCGTGGCGATCGCCCGCGCCCTGGCGAACAAGCCCTCCCTGCTGATCGCCGACGAGCCCACCGGGCAGCTGGACGCGGAGACCGGGCTCGCCGTGATGGAGCTGCTGCGCGCGGTCGTCCGCAGCGAGGGCGTCACCGCGCTGGTCGCCACGCACGACACGGCGCTGCTCGACCTCGCCGACCGTGTCCTCGAGCTGCGCGACGGGGAGACCGTCGAACACTGACCGGTACCGCGGGCGCGTCGGGGGTACCCACCCGGGCGTATCAGGGTTGTGTCAAGGACGGCCTCCCGCGCCCCCTCGCCCGTAATGCCGGATTTGCTGGCCGTAAGGTCGAACCTGCGTACGCAGTCGGACGCTGCGTACACAGTTGTTCGAGGAAGACAATGAGGCCATGGCACGCGGCAAGCTTCGGATCTACCTGGGCGCGGCACCGGGCGTCGGCAAGACGTACGCGATGCTCTCCGAGGCGCACCGGCGCGTCGAGCGCGGCACGGACTGCGTGGTCGGCTTCGTGGAGCACCACGACAGACCGCGCACCGAGGTGATGCTGCACGGCCTCGAACAGGTGCCCCGCAAGGACCTGGAGTACCGCGGCACCGCCTTCACCGAGATGGACGTCGACGCCGTCCTGGAGCGCGCCCCCGCCGTCGCCCTCGTCGACGAACTCGCCCACACCAACATCCCCGGCTCCCGCAACGCCAAGCGCTGGCAGGACGTCGAGGAGCTCCTCGCGGCGGGCATCGACGTCGTCTCCACGGTGAACATCCAGCACCTGGAGTCCCTCGGCGACGTCGTCGAGTCCATCACCGGCGTACGCCAGCGCGAGACCGTCCCGGACGAGGTGGTGCGCCGCGCCGACCAGATCGAACTGGTCGACATGTCGCCCCAGGCGCTGCGCCGCCGCATGGCCCACGGCAACATCTACAAGCCCGACCGCATCGACGCCTCCCTCTCCAACTACTTCCGCCCCGGCAACCTCACCGCCCTGCGGGAACTCGCCCTGCTGTGGGTCGCCGACCGCGTCGACGAGTACCTCCAGCAGTACCGGGGCGAGCACAACATCCGCTCCACCTGGCAGGCCCGCGAACGCATCGTCGTCGGCCTCACCGGCGGACCCGAGGGCCGTACGCTCATCAGACGCGCCTCCCGGATGGCCGCCAAGGGCTCCGGCAGCGAGATCCTCGCCGTCTACATAGCCCGCAGCGACGGCCTGACCGCCGCGTCCCCCAAGGAGCTGGCCGTCCAGCGCACCCTGGTCGAAGACCTCGGCGGCACCTTCCACCACGTCATAGGCGACGACATACCGGCCGCGCTGCTCGACTTCGCCCGGGGCGTCAACGCCACCCAGATCGTCCTCGGCTCCTCGCGCCGCAAGACCTGGCAGTACGTCTTCGGGCCCGGCGTCGGCGCGACCGTCGCCCGCGACTCCGGCCCCGACCTGGACGTGCACATCGTCACCCACGGCGAGGTCGCCAAGGGACGCGGCCTGCCCGTCGCCCGCGGCGCCCGCCTCGGCCGCTCCCGGATCATCTGGGGCTGGCTGGTCGGCGTCGCGGGACCCGCGCTCCTGACGCTGCTGCTCACCCACGTCGACGCCGACCTCGGCCTCGCCAACGACATGCTGCTCTTCCTGACGCTGACGGTCGCCGCCGCGCTCCTCGGCGGCCTCCTGCCGGCCCTCGCGTCGGCGGCCGTCGGCTCGCTGCTCCTCAACTACTACTTCACGCCGCCGCTGCACCTGTGGACGGTCTCCAACAACAAGAACATCGTCGCGATCGCCGTCTTCGTGGGCGTCGCCGTCTCCGTGGCCTCGGTGGTGGACCTCGCCGCGCGGCGCACCCACCAGGCCGCCAGGCTGCGCGCCGAGTCGGAGATACTCTCCTTCCTCGCGGGCAGCGTCCTGCGCGGCGAGACCAGCCTGGACGCCCTCCTGGAGCGGGTCAGGGAGACCTTCGCCATGGAGTCCGTCGCGCTCCTGGAACGCGCGGGCGACACCGAACCCTGGACCTGCGCGGGCAGCGTCGGCGACGGCCGCGCGCCGGGCCGCCCCGAGGACGCCGACGTCGACATGCCGGTCGGCGACCACATGGCGCTCGCCCTGTCCGGCCGCGTCCTGCCCGCCGCCGACCGCCGAGTCCTCGCCGCGTTCGCCGCGCAGGCCGCCGTCGTCCTGGACCGCCAGCGCCTGAAGTCCGAGGCCGACCAGGCCCGCACCCTCGCCGAGGGCAACCGCATCCGCACCGCGCTGCTCGCCGCCGTCAGCCACGACCTGCGTACGCCACTGGCGGGCATCAAGGCGGCCGTGTCCTCGCTGCGGTCCGACGACGTCGAGTGGTCCGAGGAGGACGAGGCCGAGCTCCTCGCGGGCATCGAGGACGGCGCCGACCGCCTCGAACACCTCGTGGGCAACCTCCTCGACATGTCACGGCTCCAGACCGGCACCGTCACCCCGCTGATCCGCGAGATCGACCTCGACGAAGTCGTCCCCATGGCCCTCGGCGGCGTCCCCGACGGCAGCGCGGAGCTGGACATCCCCGAGACGCTGCCGATGGTCGCCGTCGACAAGGGCCTGCTGGAGCGGGCGGTCGCGAACATCGTCGAGAACGCCGTCAAGTACGCCCCCGAGGGCGAGCCCGTCAAGGTCTCCGCCAGTGCCCTGGGCGAGCGCGTCGAGCTGCGCGTCGTTGACCGCGGGCCCGGCGTCCCCGATACCGCCAAGGACCGCATCTTCGCGCCCTTCCAGCGCTACGGTGACGCTCCGCGCGGCGCGGGCGTGGGCCTCGGCCTCGCCGTCGCCCGCGGCTTCGTCGAGGCCATGGGCGGCACCGTCACCGCCGAGGACACGCCCGGCGGCGGCCTGACCATGGTCCTCACCCTGCGGGCGGTGGCGGGGCGGCCACCGGACCGCCCCGAACTGCCCGACCTCCCCGCCCAGGTCACCCAGTGACCCCGAACCAGAACCCAGAAAGGCAGGCCGGCATGACCCGGGTGCTCGTGGTCGACGACGAGCCGCAGATCGTACGCGCCCTCGTGATCAACCTGAAGGCACGCAAGTACGAGGTGGACGCGGCATCCGACGGCGCCACGGCGCTGCAACTGGCCGCCGCCCGCCACCCCGACGTGATCGTGCTCGACCTCGGGCTGCCCGACATGGACGGCGTGGAGGTCATCCGGGGCCTGCGCGGCTGGACGCGCGTCCCGATCCTCGTACTGTCCGCCCGGCACAGCTCCGACGAGAAGGTCGAGGCTCTCGACGCGGGCGCCGACGACTACGTGACCAAGCCCTTCGGCATGGACGAGCTCCTGGCCCGGCTGCGCGCCGCCGTCCGCAGGGCCGAGCCCACCGGCGCGGGCGAGGACGACATCATGGTCGACACCGAGGACTTCACCGTCGACCTGGCCGCCAAGAAGGTCAACCGCGCCGGCCGCGACGTACGCCTGACGCCGACCGAATGGCATCTCCTGGAGGTCCTGGTGCGCAACACCGGCCGCCTGGTCAGCCAGAAGCAGCTGCTCCAAGAGGTGTGGGGCCCCTCCTACGGCACCGAGACCAACTACCTGCGCGTCTACATGGCGCAGCTGCGCCGCAAGCTGGAGGCCGACCCGGCACATCCGCGGCACTTCATCACCGAGCCGGGAATGGGCTACCGCTTCGAGCGGTGAACTCCGCCGTCCGACCGCACGCGTCGGATCCGCCGTGAGCGGGCATAAGCACAGATGAGCGCACCCCTTTCCCCGGTGTCGGCACCCCCCGGTAGGCTTCTTGTATGAGTGCTGTTCCTGGTTCCGAAAAGCCGGCAGGCCGTTTCCGGCGCATGCTCGACCGGCTGTCCTCCTCCCAGGAGGATCTGGAGTCGGAGGAGCTGCGCGAGGACTCCGAGACCGCGGGCTGCGTCCGCATCGGAGACTGCCAAGACCGCCAGATAGTCACCGTTACTGGTACCTTGCGCACGGTCACCCTGCGACCACGCGCCGGGGTCCCCGCGCTGGAGGCCGAGCTGTTCGACGGCTCCGCGGCGCTGGACGTGGTGTGGCTCGGCAGGCGCTCCATCGTCGGGATAGAGCCGGGGCGCAAGCTGATCGCATCGGGCCGGATCTCGATGAGCCGCGGCCGCCGGGTGCTCTTCAACCCCAAATACGAACTCAGACCGCTCGGACGGGAGTAGCCGGTGACGTCCCTCGACAAGCCGACGGACCAGGGGAACGCGGATCAGGACCAGCAGACCGCGTCCGATTCCAGGGCCGTGACCGAGGCAGCCCTCTTCGAGGCCTTCGGCGGCGTGCGGGGCATGGTGGAGACGGTCGTCCCCGGCCTGCTCTTCGTGACCATCTTCACGGTCAACAAGGACCTGCACATGTCGGCCATCGCGGCCCTCGCGGTGTCCCTGGTGCTCGTGGTGGTCCGCCTGGTCATGAAGGACACCGTCAAGCACGCCTTCAGCGGCGTCTTCGGAGTCGCCTTCGGCGTGGTCTTCGCGATGATGACCGGCAACGCCAAGGACTTCTACCTGCCGGGCATGCTCTACACCCTGGGCCTCGCCCTGGCCTACATCATCACGACCCTCGCGGGCGCTCCCCTGATCGGCCTCATTCTCGGCCCGGTCTTCAAGGAGAACCTCTCCTGGCGCACCCGCAACCCGGGCCGCAAGAAGGCGTACGCGAAGGCCAGCTGGGCCTGGGGCCTGATCCTGCTCGCCAAGTGCGCGATCCTCTTCCCGCTGTACTGGTGGGCGGACACCACGCAGTTCGGCTGGGTCCTGGTCGCCCTGAAGATCCCGCCGTTCCTGCTCGCCGTCTACCTCACCTGGGTCTTCCTGGCGAAGGCCCCGCCGCCGATCGACGTCTTCGCCGAGATGGAAGCGGCCGAGAAGGCGGAGAAGGACCGCGAGGCCGCGGCGCGGGTCCAGGGAGGCGCCCCGTAAGGGGCGCGGGGAACTGCGCGCCCAGCCACGACGGACCCGCGGAGAACATACGCAGTTGGGGGCGCCCGGTAACCACCGGGCGCCCCCAACTGCGTACCGCAAAAACCGCTAGCTCTCCCGACGCACCGAAAGCAGATCCTCCAGCTGCTCCTCACGCGCCTGCGCGGCCACGAAGAGAAGCTCGTCGCCCGCCTCGAGGGAGTCATCCGGCGTCGGCGCCAGAACGCGCGTGCCGCGGATGATCGTCACCAGCGAGGTGTCCTCGGGCCACTGCACGTCACCGACCCGCGTGCCCGCGAGGGCCGACTCGGGCGGCAGCGTCAGCTCGACGAGGTTCGCGTCGCCGTGGCTGAAGCGCAGCAGCCGAACGAGGTCGCCGACGCTCACCGCCTCCTCGACGAGGGCGGACATCAGGCGCGGGGTGGAGACCGCGACGTCGACGCCCCAGGACTCGTTGAAGAGCCACTCGTTCTTGGGGTTGTTCACGCGGGCGACGACGCGCGGGACGCCGTACTCGGTCTTGGCGAGCAGGGACACGACGAGGTTGACCTTGTCGTCGCCGGTCGCGGCGATCACGACGTTGCAGCGCTGGAGCGCCGCCTCGTCGAGGGAGGTGATCTCGCAGGCGTCGGCGAGCAGCCACTCGGCCTGCGGGACGCGCTCGACGGAGATGGCCGTCGGCGCCTTGTCGACGAGAAGGACCTCGTGGCCGTTCTCCAGGAGCTCACCGGCGATGGAGCGACCCACCGCGCCGGCTCCGGCAATGGCGACCCTCATCAGTGACCGCCCTCCTCGGGGCCTTCGGCGAACGCCGCTTCGACCTTGTCGACCTGATCGGTGCGCATCATCACATGCACCAGGTCGCCCTCCTGGAGGACCGTCTGCGAGGTCGGCAGGACCGCCTCACCCAGCCGGGTGAGGAAGGCGACGCGTACGCCGGTCTCCTCCTGGAGCCGGCTGATCTTGTGCCCGATCCAGGCCTCGGACGCGTGCACCTCGGCGAGCTGCACGCCGCCGGTGGGGTCGCGCCACAGCGGTTCCGCCCCCGAGGGGAGCAGACGGCGCAACATCTGGTCGGCGGTCCAGCGGACGGTGGCGACCGTGGGGATGCCGAGGCGCTGGTAGACCTCGGCGCGGCGGGGGTCGTAGATGCGGGCCGCGACGTTCTCGATGCCGAACATCTCGCGGGCGACGCGGGCGGCGATGATGTTCGAGTTGTCGCCGCTGCTGACGGCGGCGAAGGCGCCCGCCTCCTCGATGCCGGCCTCGCGCAGGGTGTCCTGGTCGAAGCCGACGCCGGTGACGCGGCGGCCGCCGAACCCGGAGCCCAGGCGGCGGAAGGCCGTGGGGTCCTGGTCGACCACGGCGACCGTGTGCCCCTGTTGTTCCAGGGTCTGCGCGAGAGCGGAACCGACTCTCCCGCAGCCCATGATGACGATGTGCACGACCGTCCTTCCGGCTGTGTCAATACTCTGTGCTCAGGCTGAACGGTAAAAGCGTCTCAGACCGGAGCCCAAGCTACACACGCGCGGTCCGCGCAGGGCACCCCCGTGCACCCCCGCGCACCTGCCGGGCGGACGGATGCGCGGACTCAGTCGACGCTGCGCAGCAGGCCCTCGACGTTCTGCAGCCGGTGACCGAGCTCCACCAGCTGGAGGCGGGTCGCCTCCTGCTCCGACCTGGCGCGTTCGACGGCCTCGCGGTACTCCTGCATGGCCTGCGCGTACTGCCGGTCGCGCTCGCGGTTGCGCTGCGACTGGAAGTAGGCGACGGCGACGACCGCGCCCGCGAGTATCAGGAAAAATGCGACCGGAATGATCACGTCGTCCACTAGGACGTCCCCTTGTCTGAGTGCTGTCCGTCGTCGTCCGTCCGGCCCTGCCGGACGGCCGCGATGATCGTATCCACGTTCAACCGCACGTCGAACGGCGCCAGTTCGAAGTACTTGAGCGCCTTGCCGTCGTCGGAGAGCTCCAGGCGGCCGACGACGAGGCCTGCCTTCTCCATGCGTTCGAGGTGCATGTAGAGCAGGGGGCGGGACACCCCGAGCCGCCGGGCCAGTTCGCTGACGTACAGCTGGCCGGACGCGAGCTCGCTGATGATCCGGATGCGCTGCGCGTGGCCGACCGCCGCGAGGAAAGCCAGGAGCTCCTCGCTGTCCATGATCCGCCTTCACGCTGGTCCCGATACCTGTCAGTCAAGACTTACGCATGGCGGGTTCCGCTGTCAATCCGCGCCTCTGGCGCCTCTGGTGTGACGGGATGTGGCGGTGGAAGTGGTGGTTGACGGCTCGTTCCTTCACCTGTCAGTCTCCGCTTACATATGTAAGGCGAAATGCGGAGCGCAGGCGATGGGCAGTCGATGGGCAGTCGAAGGGGTGGGGCGGGGATGGACATGAGAAGCGTCGGAAAACGGTCGGCCACGGTGCGCGTGGCCCGGTGGAGCGCGCTGCATCCATGGCGGGCGATCACCGGGTGGCTGGTCTTCGTGGCGTTGTGCCTGGGCGGCGGGGTCGCCGCCGGCATGAACAGCGCCACCTCGGAGGACTTCCGCGTCGGCGAGGCCGGCCGGGCCGAGGCCCTGGCCACCGAGGGCGGCGTCCAGCTCAGGCCCACGGAACAGATACTGATCCGGGCCGCGTCGGGCCCCCTGGACGAGGCGGCCGCCGACGCCGCCGTCAAGGACGTCACCGCCCGGATGAAGGCACTGCCCGAGGTCGCCTCGGTGGCGGAGCCGGTGCGTTCGGCGGACGGGCGCGTCCTGCGGGTGCCGGTTGAGCTCAACGGCTCGGAGCAGGACGGCAAGAAGAACGTCGTCCCGTTGAGGGCCCAGACGGAGGAGGCCGCCAAGGCCCACCCGGAGCTGACGATCGAGGAGACCGGCGACGCCTCCGTCAGCAAGGGCGTCAACGACCAGCGCGGCAAGGACCTCGCCTTCTCCGAGGCGATCACGCTGCCCGTCACGCTGATCACACTGGCCGTCGTCTTCGGCTCGGTCGTCATGGTCGGTGTGCCGCTGCTGCTCGCGATCACGTCGATCATGGCGACCATGGGCCTGGCGATGGTGGCCTCGCACCTGCTGCCCGACACCGGCGTCGGGATGAGCATGATCCTGCTCATCGGCATGGCCGTCGGCGTCGACTACACGCTCTTCTACCTCAAGCGCGAGCGCGAGGAGCGGGCCAGGGCGGGCGGCCGCCTCACCTCCGAGGCGCTCGTCGAGGCCGCCGCGGCGACGGCCGGCCGGGCCATCGTGGTCTCCGGACTCGCCGTGATCGTCTCCACCACCGCGCTCTTCCTGGCCCGTGACGTCATCTTCGACTCGCTCGCCACCGGCACCGTCCTGGTCGTCGCCGTCGCCGTGGTCAGCTCGGTCACGGTGCTTCCCGCGCTGCTGGTCAAGCTCGGCCGCCGTACCGAGCGCCGCGCCGCCAGGCGCCTCGCCCGGGGCGGGTCCGTGCGCGCGTACGGCGAGAAGGGGCCAGGCCGCGCCTGGCACGCCCTGCTCACGCCCGCCCGCAAGCACCCCGCGCTCACCCTGGGCCTGTCGGTCCTGGTCATGTTGGGGCTCGCGCTGCCCGCGCTGAACATGAACCTCAAGAATCCGGCGCGGGACAGCTTCTCCCGCGAGATCGCGGCGATGAAGGGGTACGACAGGCTGCTCGCGGCCTTCCCGGAGCTGCGTGTGCGCCACCTGGTCGTGGTGCGGGCGCGGGCCTCGCAGTCAGGTGAGGTGCGGCAGGCACTCCGGGAGCTGGCCCGCGAGGCACAGGCGGACCCGCTCTTCGCCGACCGCGCCGGCGCTTCGGTTGCCCACTCCTCTGAGGAGCAGAGGAGCAGACCTCCGGTTGTCCGCTCCTCTGAGGACCGGAGGGGCACAGCTCCGGTTGCCCGCTCCTCTGAGGACCGGAGGACCACACCTCCGCTCCTCCGCTCATCCGAGGACCGGAGGACCACACCTCCGCTCCTCCGCTCATCCGAGGACCGGAGGACCACAACCCTGGAGCTCAACACCCGCCACGCCACGTACTCGCAAGAGGCCGAAGCCTCACTCGACCACCTGCGCGACCGCCACCTCCCCGCCACCGTAGGCAAGCTCCCCGGCGTGGAGACCGCCGTCACCGGCGAGGTGGCCCGCGGCGTCGACTACGTGGAGCACCAGAACGAGAAGCTGCCGCTCGTCCTCGGCTTCCTGCTCCTGATGACCTTCGCCATGACGGTCTACGCGTTCCGCTCAGTCGTCCTCGGGATACTCGGCGTCGGGCTCAACCTCCTCTCCGCCGCCTCCGCGCTCGGACTGCTCGTCCTCGTCTTCCAGGGCCGGTGGGCCGAGGACCTGCTCTCCTTCGTCTCGCTCGACGGCATCTCCTCGCGCGTACCGCTCTTCCTCTTCGTGATCCTCTTCGGGCTCTCGATGGACTACCAGGTCTTCGTCGTCAGCCGGATCCGCGAGGCCGCGCTGAACGGCGTGCCCACGCGGCAGGCGGTCCTCGACGGCATCGCCTCCTCCGCGAAGGTGGTCACCAGCGCGGCCCTCGTCATGGTCACCGTCTTCGCGAGCTTCGTGATGCTGCACATCCTGGAGATGAAGCAGATGGGGTTCGTCCTCGCGGCGGCCGTCCTGCTCGACGCGTTCGTGATTCGCGTCATGATCCTTCCGGCGGCGCTGCTCCTCCTCGGGCGCGCCACCTGGTGGCCGTCCGGCGCGATCCGACGCGCGCAGGGACGGTCGGCTCCCCGCGGTGAAGGGCCCGACGGGCCCGACGGGGGCCTTTCCGCCGGGGGCGAGGGGGGCCGCTCCGAGGGAAGTTTTGAGCAGCGCTCTAAACAGGGCAGCCTCCCACACAGCGGATAGCCGGAGCAGATGGGGGTGGTGGGTGGGCGGGCACCCGATCGAACGCTTACGATCCTCTGCGTGTCCAAACTGACCGACGTGCCCAAACGGATCCTCATCGGGCGCGCACTGCGCAGTGACCGGCTCGGAGAAACGCTCCTGCCGAAGCGCATCGCACTCCCCGTCTTCGCGTCCGACCCGCTCTCCTCCGTGGCGTACGCGCCGGGAGAGGTCCTTCTCGTCCTCTCCATCGCGGGTGTGTCGGCGTACCACTTCAGCCCGTGGATCGCGGTGGCGGTCGTGGTGCTGATGTTCACCGTGGTCGCCTCGTACAGACAGAACGTGCACGCGTACCCGAGCGGTGGTGGCGACTACGAGGTCGCCACCACCAATCTCGGCCCCAAGGCCGGCCTCACCGTCGCGAGCGCCCTGCTCGTCGACTACGTCCTGACCGTGGCCGTGTCGATCTCCTCGGGCATCGAGAACCTCGGCTCCGCGGTCCCCTTCGTGGTCGAGCACAAGGTCCTCTGCGCGGTCGCCGTCATCGTCCTGCTCACACTGATGAACCTGCGCGGCGTGAAGGAGTCCGGGAAGCTCTTCGCCATCCCGACGTACGTCTTCGTGGCAGGCGTCTTCCTGATGATCGCGTGGGGCGCCTTCCGGGGCATCGTCCTGGACGACACCATGCGGGCGCCCACCGCCGACTACGAGATCAAGCCCGAGCACCAGGGCCTCGCGGGCTTCGCGCTGGTCTTCCTGCTCCTGCGGGCGTTCTCCTCGGGCTGTGCCGCGCTCACCGGCGTCGAGGCGATCAGCAACGGCGTCCCGGCCTTCCGCAAGCCGAAGTCCAGGAACGCCGCGACGACGCTCGCCCTCATGGGCGGCCTGGCCGTCACCATGTTCTGCGGCATCATCGCGCTCGCCATGGTGACCAAGGTCCGCATGGCGGAGTACCCGGGCAAGGACCTCTTCCACAACGGCGTCCCGGTCGGCTCGGACTACGTCCAGAACCCGGTGATCTCCCAGGTCGCCGAGGCCGTCTTCGGCCACGGCAGCTACCTGTTCATGATCCTCGCGGCCGCCACCGCGCTCGTCCTCTTCCTCGCGGCCAACACGGCGTACAACGGCTTCCCGCTGCTCGGCTCGATCCTCGCCCAGGACCGCTACCTGCCGCGCCAGCTGCACACCCGCGGCGACCGCCTCGCGTTCTCCAACGGCATCGTGCTCCTCGCGGGCGCCGCGGCCCTCCTGGTCTTCGTCTACGGGGCCGACTCCACCCGCCTGATCCAGCTCTACATCGTCGGCGTCTTCGTCTCCTTCACGCTCAGCCAGATCGGCATGGTCCGGCACTGGAACCGCCACCTGGCCGCCGAGAAGGACCAGAACAAGCGCCGCCGCATGATCCGCTCCCGCGCGATCAACACCTTCGGCGCCTTCTTCACGGGTCTGGTCCTGGTCGTCGTACTCGTCACGAAGTTCACGCACGGCGCCTGGGTCGCCCTGCTCGGCATGGTGATCTTCTACGCGACGATGACGGCGATCCGCCGCCACTACGACCGCGTGGCCGAGGAGATCGCCGCCCCGGACACCCCGTCCGACGACAGCGTGCGCCCCTCCCGTGTCCACTCGATCGTCCTCGTCTCCAAGATCCACCGGCCGACGCTGCGCGCCCTGTCGTACGCGAAGCTGATGCGCTCGCACACCCTGGAGGCGCTCAGCATCAACGTCGACCCGGCGGAGACCAAGGCACTCAAGGACGAGTGGGAGCGACGCGGGATCACCGTGCCGCTGAAGGTCCTCGACTCGCCCTACCGCGAGATCACCCGGCCGATCATCGAGTACGTGAAGAACCTGCGCCGGGAGAGCCCGCGCGACGTGGTCAGCGTGATCATCCCGGAGTACGTGGTGGGCCACTGGTACGAGCACCTGCTGCACAACCAGAGCGCGCTGCGCCTCAAGGGCCGGCTGCTCTTCACGCCGGGCGTGATGGTGACGTCCGTCCCCTACCAGCTGGACTCCTCCGAGGCCGCGAAGCGGCGGGCCCGCAAGCGCCAGGAGTGGAACGCGCCGGGCGCGGTGCGGCGGGGCCCGGTGGAGAAGCCGAGACGCACGCGGGAGAAGGAGCCGAGCAAGAAGGCGTGACGCCGCCTTCCGGCGCTGTCTGTGGTGAACAGCCGGACGACACCCACGTAGACTGGTGGGCTGTTGTCCGGCTGTTCCCCTTTTTACGTTGTGGAGTCACCCCGCCATGCAGGCAGAACCGAAGAATCCGCAGGCGGGGAACTCCCTGGTCGGACACGAGTACGAGGTCGAGATCGGCCCCGTCGCGCACGGCGGCCACTGCATCGCCCGCACGGCGGAGGGCCAGGTGCTCTTCGTGCGGCACACGCTGCCCGGCGAGAAGGTCATCGCACGGGTGACCGAGGGCGAGGAGGGCGCGCGCTTCCTGCGTGCGGACGCGGTGGAGATCCTCGACCCCTCCAAGGACCGCGTCGAGGCCCCCTGCCCCTACGCCGGCCCCGGCCGCTGCGGCGGCTGCGACTGGCAGCACGCGAAGCCGGGCGCGCAGCGCCGACTCAAGGGCGAGGTCATCGCCGAACAGCTCAAGCGCCTCGCGGGCCTGACCCCCGAGGAGGCCGGCTGGGACGGCACGGTCATGCCGGCCGAGGGCGACAAGCTGCCGCCGGGCGAGGTCCCTTCCTGGCGTACGCGCGTGCAGTACGCGGTGGACGCGGACGGCAACGCCGGTCTGCGCCGCCACCGCTCGCACGAGGTCGAGCCGATCGAACACTGCATGATCGCGGCGGACGGCGTCTCCGAACTCGGCATCGAACAGCGTGACTGGTCCGGCATGGAGTCGATCGAGGCGATCGCGGCGACGGGCTCCCAGGACCGCCAGGTGATCCTCACCCCGAAGCCGGGCGCGCGCCTGCCGATCGTGGAACTGGACAAGCCGGTGTCGGTGATGAGGGTGGAGGAGAAGGACGGCGGCATCCACCGAGTCCATGGCCGCCCCTTCGTCCGTGAGCGGGCCGACGGCCGGACGTACCGGGTCGGCAGCGGCGGCTTCTGGCAGGTCCACCCGAAGGCGGCGGAGACGCTGATGCTCGCCGTGATGCAGGGCCTGCTGCCCCGGAAGGGCGACACGGCGCTGGACCTCTACTGCGGGGTCGGCCTCTTCGCGGGCGCCCTCGCGGACCGGGTCGGGGAGCAGGGCGCGGTGCTCGGCATCGAGTCCGGCAAGCGGGCCGTGGAGGACGCGCGCCACAACCTCGCCGCCTTCGACCGCGTCCGCATCGAACAGGGCAAGGTCGAATCGGTCCTCCCGCGCACGGGCATCACGGAGGCCGACCTGATCGTCCTGGACCCCCCGCGCGCAGGCGCGGGCAAGCAGACGGTCCGCCACCTGGCGGGCCTCGGCGCCCGCCGGATCGCGTACGTGGCCTGCGACCCGGCGGCGCTGGCGCGGGACCTCGGGTACTTCCGGGAGGGCGGGTACCGGGTGCGGTCGCTGCGGGCGTTCGATCTGTTTCCGATGACCCATCATGTGGAGTGCGTGGCGATTCTGGAGCCGGCCGCGAAGGGCAACTGACCCGCGCGTCCCGTGAGCGTCGCCCCTGGGGGATGACGTCGTGGTCCACACGGCTAGGGTGTGGCGCCGTACTCGGCGGATCACTCCCCTGAAGAGATGGGACCGGTGCTCATGGACGCGGATCACGTGAGGCTGGTCCTCGCGGCGCAGCGCGGTGACCAGCGGGCGCGCGAGGAGCTCGTTTCCGCGTATCTGCCGTTGTTGTACAACATCGTCGGACGGGCACTGAGCGGCCATGCCGACGTGGACGACGTCGTCCAGGAGACGCTGCTGCGGGCGGTACGCGACCTGCCCGCGCTGCGGGCCCCGGAGAGCTTCCGGTCGTGGCTGGTGTCGATCACGCTCCGGCAGATCAACACGTACTGGCAGCGGCAGCGCACACTCGCCGACCGGACCACGCTCATCGACGAGGCGCTCCCGGTGCCGGACGCCGCCGCCCCTCTGGAGGAAACGACGATCCTGCGGCTGCGCATGTCGGAGGAGCGCGGACAGGCGGTCGAAGCCGGCCGTTGGCTCGACCCGGAACACCGGGTGCTCCTTTCGCTGTGGTGGCAGGAGTGCGCCGGGCTGCTCAGCCGCCAGGACATCGCCGACGCGACTGGCGTCGGCGTCTCCCACACAGGGGTTCGCCTGCAGCGCATGCGCGAGCAGCTGGAACTGAGCCGGACCATCGTCGCCGCGCTGGCGGCCGACCCGCGCTGTCCGGGCCTGAGCGCGACCGTCTCGGGCTGGGACGGTGCGCGAACGTCCGTGTGGCGCAAGCGGATCGCCCGGCACACGCGCGACTGCGCGACATGTACGGCGACGGCGGCCGAGCGGGTACCGGCCGAGTTGCTCTTGTCCGGCCTCACGCCGCTGGCCGTGCCGACGGCGCTCCTCGCGGCGCTGGTCGCGAAGGGTTTGCTGTCGGGTACGGCGGTGACGACGGCGGCTACCGCGAGCGCCACGGGTGCGGCGGCGGGGGGCGGAGCTCTGCTGGGCAAGCTCCACGCGGTGACCGCCCATCCGGTCGCGGCCCTCGCCACCGGCGCGGTGCTCGTCACCGGGACCGCCACGTACGTCGCCTGGCCCGAACCGGAGCACCGGGTGCCCCATGCCGTCGCCGCACCGACAGCGGGCACGACCGCCCCGGCTCCGTCGGCTCCCTCGGCCACGCCGTCGGGCCCGGCCGTGGTTCCGCTGGGCGCGCGGTCCCTCGAATCCGTGGACCGGCCCGGCCAGTTCCTCGCGTACGACGGCGACTTCGCGACGCTCGGCAGCGTTGCGGACACCTTCACCGTCAGCAAGGGGCTCGCGGACAGCCGGTGTGTCACGTTCCGGGCGGCCGACGGCCGGTATCTGCGCCACCACTATCTGCGGCTGCGGCTGAGCGTCGACGACGGCAGCCGGCTGTTCCGGGAGGACGCCACCTTCTGCCCGCGCCCCGGGACGGTCGACGGATCGGTGACGCTGCACGCGCACAACTACCCGGGCTCCGCCCTGCGGCCCCGCGACGGATCGATCCGCCTCGACGGCTCCAACGGCACGCGTACCTTCACTGGCCAGGCCTCCTTCGTCGTCCGCGCGCCGCAGACGTGACGCTCCGGATCCGCTGACCTCGCAGCCGGCCCCCGGATAACACTTTTCCGCTGCGAGATCCGTCACCGCGTGGGCGCGCACATTTTTCGTTACGCCGTCCCACCTTCCCCAGCCTCCTCTTCAGGGTGCCGCTTCACCGGCGTCCCCCGCTGATCCATCCCCCTGAAGAAGGCCACTCCCCATGACCAGACACACCGATGAACCCCGCAAGGGCCTGCACCGGCTCCGCCGGCCCCGCCGGACGCTGACGATCGGCCTGACGGCCTCGGCGCTGGTGGCCGGTGTCGTGACCTTGCTCCCCAACTCCGCCGGGGCCGCGAGCCTGGAGGCCGAGGCGTCCTCGTCGGGCCGGTACTTCGGCACCGCGATAGCCGCGGGGCGGCTGAGCGACTCGACGTACACGTCGATCGCCGACCGGGAGTTCAACATGATCACCCCGGAGAACGAGATGAAGTGGGACGCGGTCGAGCCGTCCCGCGGGAACTTCCGGTTCGCGGCCGCCGACAAGATCGTCAACCGGGCCCTGGAGCGCGGCCAGCGGCTGCGCGGCCACACCACGGTGTGGCACTCGCAGCTGCCGGACTGGGCGAAAGCGATCAACGACCCGAGCACGCTGCGCAGCGTCACGAACAACCACATCAAGACCACGATGGGCCGCTACAAGGGCAAGATCTACGCCTGGGACGTCGTCAACGAGGCGTTCCAGGACGGCGGCAGCGGCGCGCTGCGCGATTCGGTGTTCAAGAAGGTGCTCGGCAGCGGCTTCATCGAGGAGGCGTTCCGCACCGCCCGCGCGGCCGACCCGGCCGCGAAGCTCTGCTACAACGACTACAACATCGAGGACTGGTCGGCCGCCAAGACCCAGGGCGTGTACCGCCTGGTCAAGGACTTCAAGGCGCGCGGTGTCCCCATCGACTGCGTCGGTTTCCAGAGCCACTTCGGGGCGGGCGGCCCGCCGGCAAGCTTCAAGAAGACCCTCGACAGCTTCGCGGCCCTCGGCGTCGACGTGCAGATCACCGAGCTGGACATCGCCCAGGCGTCTCCCGCGCACTACGCGAGTGCGGTCAACGCCTGCCTCGGCGTGAAGCGTTGCACCGGCATCACGGTGTGGGGCGTCCGCGACAGCGACTCGTGGCGCGCGGACGAGAAGCCGCTGCTGTTCGACGCGGCCGGCAAGCCGAAGCCCGCGTACGACGCCGTCAAGAAGGCGTTCGGCGCGGGGTCGGGTACGACCACCCCGGCCGACCCGGGCGACGGCACCGGCCGGATCAAGGGCGTGGCCTCCGGCCGCTGCATCGACGTCCCCGACTCCTCGACGGCCAACGGCACCCGAGTACAGCTGAGGGACTGCGACGGGCAGTCCAACCAGAGCTGGACGCACACCGCTGCCAAGCAGCTGAAGGTGTTCGGCAACAAGTGCCTGGACGCGAAGGCGAAGGGCACGGCGAACGGCACCGAGGTGGTCATCTGGGACTGCAACGGCGGCACGAACCAGCAGTGGAACATCAACCGCGACGGTTCGATCTCCGGCGTCCGGTCCGGCAAGTGCGTGGACGCGATCGGCGCGGGCACGTCCAACGGCACCAAGATCCAGCTGTACACCTGCGCCGACGTCGACAACCAGAAGTGGACCGTCCCCTCCGGGGCGGCCGGTGGTACGTGCGCGCTGCCGTCCACGTACAAGTGGAGCTCGACCGGCGCCCTCGCGCAGCCCGCGAACGGCTGGGCCTCGCTGAAGGACTTCACCCACGTCCCGTACAACGGCAAGCACCTCGTCTACGGGTCGATGTCTACGGGCACCTCGTACGGCTCGATGGCGTTCGCCCCGTTCAGCGACTGGTCCGGCATGAGGGCGGCCAGGCAGACGAAGATGAGCCAGAACGCGGTCGCGCCCACCCTCTTCTACTTCGCGCCGAAGAAGATCTGGGTCCTTACGTACCAGTGGGGGGCTTCGCCCTTCAGCTACCGCACCTCCGCCGACCCGGCCAACCCCAACGGCTGGTCCGCGCCGCAGCCCCTGTTCACCGGCAGCCTGCCCGACTCCCGGACCGGCCCGATCGACCAGACGCTGATCGGCGACGACAAGAACATGTACCTCTTCTTCGCCGGTGACAACGGCAAGATCTACCGGGCGTCCATGCCGATCGGGAACTTCCCCGGCAACTTCGGCTCGTCGTACACGACGGTCATGAGCGACACGGTCAAGAACCTCTTCGAGGCACCGCAGGTCTACAAGGTCCAGGGCCAGAACCAGTACCTGATGATCGTCGAGGCGCGGGGCGCCGGCGAGAAGCGCTACTTCCGCTCCTTCACGGCGACCAGCCTGAACGGTACGTGGACCCCGCAGGCCGCCACCGAGTCCAACCCCTTCGCGGGCAAGGCAAACAGCGGCGCGACCTGGACCGACGACATCAGCCACGGTGACCTGATCCGCTCCAACCCGGACCAGACCATGACCGTCGACCCGTGCCACCTCCAGCTGCTCTACCAGGGCAAGGACCCGAAGTCGGACGCCCCCTACGACGCGCTGCCGTACCGGCCGGGTGTTCTGACCCTGAAGCGCTGAGCCGTTCCGCAGACAGCCCATTACTTGCAAGGAGCACTGCCCCCATGAACACCTCACCCCCCACCCACACGGGCTCCCGGCGGCGCGGTCTGCACCGTCGCCGCGGGGGCGCCGTCGCCCTGCTGCTCGCGGTGCCCGCCGCGGCCGTGCCGTACCTGCTCCTCACGCAGGACGACTCCCAGGCCGCGAAGGCCCGGACGTCAGCGGCAGCACCGTACAAGTGGAAGAACGCGCAGACCGTCGGCGGCGGTTACGTCCCGGGCCTCGTCTTCAACCAGCGTGAGCAGGGCCTGCTGTACGCCCGCACCGACATGGGCGGCGCGTACCGCTGGGACGCCGGCGCCGAGAAGTGGATCCCGCTGACCGACTGGCTCGGCGAGAAGGACTGGAACCTGCTCGGCATCGACTCTCTCGCCACCGACCCCGTCGACCCCGACCGGCTCTACCTCGGCGCGGGCACATACACCAACGACTGGGCGGGCAACGGCGCGATCCTGCGCTCCACCGACCGTGGCCGCACCTTCAAGCGCACCAAGCTGCCTTTCAAGATCGGCGGCAACGAGGACGGCCGCGGCGCCGGAGAACGCCTCGTCGTCGATCCGTCGGACAACTCGAACCTGCTCCTCGGCTCTCGCAAGAACGGGCTGTGGCGGTCCACCGACCACGGTGCGAGCTGGCGTCAGGTCGAGTCCTTCCCGGTCAAGGACGGGGCGGACAGCGGCGGGGGCATCTCGTTCGTGACGTACGGGCCGAAGGGCAGCGACACCGTGTACGTCGGAGTCGCCGACAAGTCCAAGCCCCTCTACCGCTCGACCGACGGCGGTGCCACCTGGCAGCCGGTCGCCGGGCAGCCGACCGGCCAGCTGCCGCAGCACGGTGTCGTCACGGGTGACGGCACGCTGTATGTGACGTACACCGACAACCTCGGGCCCAACGGCGTCACCGGCGGCTCGGTCCACAAGTACTCGACGAGCGGCGGGAGTTGGAAGGACGTGTCCCCCTCGCGGGGCTCGTACGGCTTCTCGGGGCTCGCGGTCGACCCGCGCAAGCCGTCCACGGTGATGGTCACGACACTGGGCCGCTGGTACCCCGAGGACGAGATCTACCGCACCACTGACGGCGGTTCGACCTGGAAGGCCCTCGCGGACAAGTCCGTACGGGACGCCTCCGGCGCGCCGTACGTCGGCACCCACACCGGTCACTGGATGACGGCCCTCGCGATCGACCCGTTCGACTCCGGGCACGTGCTGTACGGCACCGGCAACGGGATCTGGCGGAGCCAGGACGCCGACGCCGGGACGAGCCATTGGGCCGCAGGGGCCAAGGGACTCGAGGAGACGGCGATCCTCGACGCCATCGCCCCGCCCGGCGGCGCGAGCGTCCTGACCGCCATGGGTGACCAGGGCGGATTCCGGCACACCGACCTGACGCGGGTGCCGCCCGGGCGCATGAAGAACCCGCTGATGAGCAACAGCACCGACATCGACTACGCGGAGAAGAAGCCGTCGGTGATGGCGCGGGTCGGTACGGGCGGCAAGCAGGACGGCGCCTACTCCACCGACGGAGGCGTCACCTGGCGGGGCTTCGCCGCCGAACCGGTGGCCGGCGCCCACAGCGGCCGTATCGCCCTCGCGGCGGACGGCTCCACGCTGGTGTGGACCCAGGCCGGGCAGTCCCCGTACCGTTCGACGGACAAGGGAGCGACCTGGAGAGAGGTGCAGGGGCTCGGCACGGGGGCAGAGGTCGTCGCCGACCGCTCCTTGGCCCGCACCTTCTACTCCCTGGCCGGAGGCACCCTCTACGCCAGCACCGACGGCGGCGCGACCTTCACCGCCCGCGCGACCGGCCTGCCCGCCGACGGCCGCCTCAAGGCCGTGCCGGGCCGGGCCGGCGACCTGTGGATCACGGGTGGCGGCAAGGGCCTGCTCCATTCCACGGACGGTGGCGGCACGTTCACCCGGCTCACCTCGGTGACGTCCGCCTCGGCGGTCGGCTTCGGCAAGGCCGCGCCGCGCGCCTCGTACCAGACGCTGTACCTGATCGGCACGGTCAAGGACGTCACCGGCGTCTTCCGCTCCACCGACAAGGGCGCCACCTGGACCCGCGTCAACGACAAGGCCCACCAGTGGGGCGCCATCGGCAGTCAGGGCGTGGTGACCGGCGATCCCGACACCTACGGCCGTGTCTACATCGGCACCAACGGCCGCGGCCTCCAGTACGGCGACCCGTCCTGATCGCCGAGCGTCGCCCGTGACAGCGGGCCGCCCTCCTGGCCGAGGCGACATCCACGGTCAGGAGGGCGGAGTTCGTGGCGATCCTTGAGCCTGCTGAGAAGGGTCGCTGACCTGCGGCTCTCGCTGAGCGCGTCCGCAGCGAGCGGCGCAGCGACATGGAGAGCCGGGACGGCAGGCTGATGCGGAGGCTGCGGAAGCAGAAGTAGCTGCGGCGGCGTCGCGTCCGGCGGCTGCAGCAGACCGTGCGGAACGTCCGGCTTGGTCGCTTGCATGTGCGGCATGCCCTGCGGCAGTGGCCGCGGTGCGGGCACTTGCGGCGGCGTTGCGGGCGGCCTCGGCTGCCTGGCGTGCTGTTTTTGCGTCGGCGGCGTTTGCAGAGGCGGAGGTGGCTGCCGGGTGGGCGCGGGAGGCTGCTTGTCCGGTAGCCGACGTCGCGGCTGCCGCGCTGTCGTGGCGTTGGAGGCAGTACGTGCTGCGGACAGAGCAGTGTTGGATGCGCTGATGGCGGTACGCGCGGCCTGCGAAGCGCTGCTCGCCGCATCGGCCGCGCGCCCCACAGCCTCGCCGGCCTTAACAGCGTCCCCCTTGGCGGCGGCCGGCGGTGCCGCTGCTGGGGCCGGTGTCGGCACTGGCACTCGCACTGGCCGACGGAGCGGCCGGCCCCATCGCCTTGGCGCCGCAGGCGGCGGCCGGGGCGATGGGGCCGGGCGGTGGGGCTGGTGCTGAAACGGGGTCGGCGTCGGGGACGGGCAGGATCTATCAAGGCCGTGTCTCCGCTTTTCGGTTGCGCTTCGCTGTCCGGCTCAACCGATCTGCCTGCCTCGTGGCCCCAGGGGAAACCCGCTGGTCAGCTGGCCCGAGGCGACGGCGTGGAAGACGCATCCGTGGCCGTGGGTGTGGCCGTGGCCGTGGGCGCGGGCTGGGCCGTCGCCTCGGTCGTGGCTTCCGGAGTGGGAGCGGACCGCGGCGTGGCCTCGGGCCGGGGGGTTTGCTGCGCCACGCTCGCGGGGGTGGCCCGCTTGGTCCAGTCGTCCTGAAGCCTGACCTTGAAGGTGTCGCCGAGCCGGGACGGGTCCAGGGACAGACTGAAGGACCCGTTGGCGCTGACGCCTCCGGCGTCGAACCAGGTGCCGTCTGCCGCTTGGACCTGGAGGATGCCCTTGGCCTCGCTGTCGCCGAGGGTCTTGCCCTTGACGACGACCTTGGAGTCGCTCCAGGTGACGGAGGAGATGTCCGGGGTGGGCAAGGTGACGGGCACGGTGATCTCGGGACCGCTGGTTCCATCGGGGAAGTGCTGTCGGGCGGTCAGGTGGGCCCAGTCCCACTCCGCCTTGCGCGAGGGGTTGTTGTAGAAGTGACTGATGGAGCCGTCGTCCTCGATGTGTGTCCGCTCGTCGGTCACCCACGTCCCGTCCGCCGTGCGGAACTGCACGGACGCGCCGGGCTGCCCGGAACCGGTCAACGTAGGCCCCTGGACACCGTTCTTCGCCGTGAGCGACAGCTTCATCGGCAGTGTGGGGAGGATCTCGACGGGGACGGTGTCGTAGTTGTCGGGATTCTTCGGTTCGGACACCACCAGATTCGCCATGCCCGGGGGCACACTTGTCGGCACGGGGACGCCCCTCTTGTCGAAGATCGCGGACGACCCGGTCGTCGTGGTGGCGACCTGTCCGAGTGAGAACCGTCGCCCCTGAGTCACCAGTTGGACGTCCACGTTGCCGATGCTCTGAACGGAGTTGGTCCATCCATTGAGCCGCATGACACCACCGGCCCGCACGCGGGCGGTTGTGGCGTCCGTGTTCCACTGAAGCTGTGACGCGCGTGGATCGGTGATGATGCGGATGGTGCGCTTGTCCTCGTGGCCGGAGGCGGCGTCTTCGGTGACGTAGATGTCATGCACACCGGTGGGCACAGCGAAGCCCGACGTTGAGGCGGACCACATGCCGTCGTCGTTCACGCGTCCGCCGGACTTCAGTGGCATGGGCGTGCGGCCGGGGCCGTAGCTCAGAGAGATCCGCGCGCCGGGCTCGCCGATACCGCCGAAGGAGAGCCAGAAGTGGTTGGACAGGAAAGTACCCTCGCGCGGAGTGGTGAACATGGCGGGCTGGACGCCCAGCTTGATGGTGAGGGTGACGGGGGCGGAGGTCCGTTGGTGCCGGCCGCTCTTCTGGGTCACACGGAAATCGAAGAGGCCGTCCGCCAGTGCCCCGGCGGGGAAGCGGGCGATATCGGCCCATTTCCCGTCCGGGTCGACGAGGCCGGTGAAGCTGTTCAGTGACTTCCAGGAGGCGGCACCGGCCTTACGGTACTCAAGGGACAAGGTCGCTTTGGGTTCGCCGGTGCCACCGAAGCTGATCTGGCTGGACTGCCGACCGGCCGCCACGGTGGAGTGGTCGGCGGGTCGGGTGATCACCGGTCTGGCAAGACCGGCACCAGGGGTGTCGGCCCCGGAGAAGGCGCCGCTGACGGCGGTCGCCTGGGACATGGGTGTGGAGTAACCGGGTGTCACCGAGCTGGAGAGCGCCAGGAGCGCGAGCACCGCGACCGAAGACGTGCCCACGATGATCCGGGAGCGACACGGTCGAGCACGCCGCGTGCGGGACGCTCCGTAGGCCGTGCCGTGTGCCCCCGTGTGGTGTGCCATTCCCATTCCCGGTCTTGCTCCTTCGTGTGAGACGGCGTGCGACATGCAACAAGTGTTGCATGTCATCCCATGTGCAGTAAAATCGGTGCCAGCCCCGGCCGTCCGTCCTTGGTCGCCCTGTCCAGATATCCGCGCGGATCATCGGTCTGCGGATCCCGCACCGGCGTCGATTCGCCGACCGTGGGGCCCGGGGTGATCTGAATGGCCATGCCGGCCCCTTTCTCGGTTGCTGTGTGTTTTACGCACACCCGGGGGTCTCTCAAGCTTCTTCGAAGCAACTCCCATATCCTCAAAAGGAGTTGACGTGCTCAACTCCGTCTGAGCGGCCGTTGGGAAGCAGCGCAGACCACCACACGACGACTACTTGGAGCGCCAGTGCGGGATCGCCTTGCCTCTTCCGGGGGCAGCGGCATCCTTGCCCGGCGCATCCTGCCGACCTGGACGGCAACGGCGGTCCGCCAGGACCAGCCAGTGCACATCTACGTCGCCAGCCCCCGGGCAGCGGCAAGACCGCGGTCGCCGACGACGTCCGTACCGCAGGTGTCCGGGTGAGGGCCGACACCCGCCGCCGGCAGGCGGCCGCCCTGGCGCACGCGCGGGCCCACCGCTTCGGCGCGGTGATCGAAACCGCCCTGGGCGACGCCGACGTGGAAGACCTGCGGGCCGCCGCAGCGGCGGTCCGCAGGGACGGCACCCGCCTCGGACTCGTCACCGTCGCCGCCTCACTCGCCCACTGTCAGGCCGGCACTCTCGCCCGCTTCCTCGACGGCGCCCTCCATCAGGAGGGTGGGCGGTTCGTGAGCTGGGACAACCTCGACACCTGCGCGCAGCGGCTCCTGCGGAACCTGACGGTGGTCGAGGACGAACAGCTCGTTCACCAGATGCCCGTGGTGCGGCGGGACTTCGCCCTGCTGTACGACAACGAGCTGACCGGCGAGAGCACCTGGCGCCGCCGGCCCGCGGACGCACAGGCGGTGGCCACGGAACAGGTGGGGCCGTGGACCGCCCGCGAGGCAACCCGGTTCCTCCAGGGCCTCGCGCTGAGCGAGCGCCTGCTGCGCACGACGCCGATCCCCGAGGGCAACCGCCTCGCGGTCCAGCGGGACGTCACCCGGGCCACCGCACTCGCCGAACTCCTGCGCCGCCGCGCCCGGGCAACCCGTACGGCACCGGCGTGGACTACCACCGGCCGTCCTCCGGTGAACACACGTGGACCTTCGAAAACCTGATTGTGCCCGGCTACCTGGACGACATCCTTGCCCAGGAGCGGCCCCGGGCCGTGTACGTGATGGGGCAGCCCGTAGCAGGCGAGACCCGAGCTGCCCGCACCGTGCTGCGCACCTTGCGCGATCAGGGAACCCACGGCGGCAAGAGCCCCGAGGGCGGGAAAGAAGCCCGGGACGCCAAGGGCCGCAGCGGCTCGGGTCATGCCGTCGCCCCGGCGCACGGCACCCGGACCCCGGCCGGCGACGCCCGGCCCGGCTCGGCTGCGGCCGGCCGGCAGGACCAGGAGGCGCCCGGCGCACGCCAGTGCCGACGGCCTGACCGGCATCGGCGCCCTGGCCGCCGCCGTACTCGTCGGCGGTGTCGCCACCACCGTCTACGGCACCCGCCGCCGGGCCGGCCGCCAGCCGGACGCACGGTAACTGACGGCCCGTCAGTTCTCTGCGCCCTCCGCCACCCGGGAACGGGTGGCGGAGGCCACCGCGTTCCCGCCCCATGCGTCCCGGACCGCGAACGGCCCCCGCGCCCGGCCTCCCCGGCCCGCCCGCACCTCACCCCGGACCGCGCCGCGCACCGCCCCCTCCCTCGCCTTCGTCCGGGTCCGCATCATCGTGGAAGAGCAGCCAGAGGCCGAAGGACGCGTCCGGGGCGTCCAGCGGCGCGCCGAGGAGCCGCTCGCAGCGGCGCAGCCGGTTGTTGAGGGTGTGGCGGTGCACGCCCAGGGCCGCAGCGGTGCGGTCGTTGCGGTATTCCTCGCGGACCCAGGTGCGCAGCGTCGTCAGCAGGACGTTGCCGCCGGGTGCCGTCTCCAGGGTCTCCAGCAGGCGCGCGCGCAACAGCGCCACCCCGGCCAGGTCGATGGTCGCCGGCACCAGGTCCCGCCACTCCAGTTCGCCGTGGGTCACCAGGGGAACCTGTCGGCGAACGGCCTGGCGGGCGGCGGACCGTGCCTGTTCGTAGGCGACGCCCAGTTCGGAGCGGTGCTGGAGGGAGGCCAGGCCCGCGTGCACGGGGCGGGCGAGGTGGTCGGCCAGCCCGTCGACCAGGGTGCGGGCGTCCAGGAAGACCTCGGCGCGGGCCACCAGCAGCATCCCCTCGGGAACCTCGCACGGCGTCACCCAGCGCCCCAGGCCCCAGCACTCCTCCAGCGCCGCGCCGAGCAGCGTGGGCGAGGCACCGGTGAGCACCAGCATCGCGTACGGGCCGGCCTGCGGGAGCCGGAACTCCTCGACGACCTTGCTCCACACACCGCTCCGCAGCGCGTGGCCGGCCAGCAGCCGTATCCCCGCCTGGAGCATGAGCAGTTCGTGCGGGGCGGGCGGGCGGCCCCGGTTGAAGTGGTCGGCGAGCTCGGCCGCGGCGCGGTCCAGGCGCTCAAGACGGGCCGTGTCCAGAGGGCGGCCGGTCACCAGCAGCACCGCCCGGACACCGCCGCCGACGGCGATGGACCGCACCCGGACCCGCTCGCCGCCGGAGTCCAGCACCGCGCGGAACATCGGGTCGTGGCCGGCGGCGGGCGGCAGTTCGCCGCGCAGCCGAGCGAGCAGCGAACCGCCCGCGTCGGGGTGTCCGGCCAGGGGCCGCAGTCCGGCGTCGAGGACGTGGACGTGCGCGTCGAGTTCGGTGGCCAGCGCGCGGGCCCAGGCACCCAGCTCCGGGACAGCCGGCCGGACGCGGCGCAGCGCGGCATGGATCTCGGCCGCCGGGTCCTGGCCGTGCGCCGGGAGCCAGCGCACCACCGGCACCTCGTACTGCTCGGCCAAGGCGAGGAAACCGATGGGGACGGGCTGGGCGGCATCGGCCACCTGGACGACCGCGAGCGGTACGTGGCGCAGGCGGGCGATCAGGGCGCGCTGCGCGTCCCGGTCGGCCGGGATGGCCGCGGCGTCCAGGGCCACGGCGTGTCCGGCCGGCGGCGGGTCCGGTTCCGTCAGGGAGCGTCCGCGCAGGTCGGTCAGGTCGGTCACCTGCCGTTCCACACCCCAGGCGCCGACCATCAGACGGGCCTGCGGGGAGAGATTCGCCAGTAATTGCAGTGTCTGTACCGCCATATCCCCATTATTTCGGCCGGTGCGCGTGCCGCGGTGCCGCCGCCCGGTGACGGGGATCACCCGGGTCTTCCGTCCCGCCGGTTTCGGGACGTGCGGCCGGTCTCCGGGGCGGGCCATCCGTCCTGGACGCGTGGCCACCGGCGGCCGTCCGGAGCGGTGCGGCACCGCCTCCGGTGCGGTTCGCGGGCGGTGGCGGCTGGCCGCGTGGCCACAGGGGCCCGGCCGCACCCCGGCACACCGTCGGCACCGGTTTGTGGGGTGGGACTTTCGCCGGGAATTCCGCCGGCCCGGGCGGCCCAGTCTGGAGGCACACCACACGAGCACTCCGCCGGCCCGGAGAACGCCGCCCACCTCGCGGCACCGGGAACGGGCGTACCCCGTAGAGGAGATGACCGACAATGCCTGGTCCCGCGGTTTCCACCGACCCACCGGTGCCGCAGAACTGGTCGCCCCGGATGCTGCGCAATCCGCGGCGGCGGGAGGCGGCCCTCCTGGGAGTCAGCGCGGTCTCCACGATCCAGATGGTCGACCCGAGCCTGAACTCCACCGCCCTGCCGCGGGCCGCCGAGGGCCTGGGCATGAGCTCCGGAACGATGACGCTGGCGGCCAGTATCGCCACGCTGCTGTTGGCGGCCTCGATGCTGGGCACCGGGTCCCTGGGCGACCTGCGCGGACGTCGCAAGGTCCTGCTGGCCGGCGCGCTCGCCGCGGTCGTCGGCTGCCTGGTGACCGCCCTGGCCGGCAACGGCGCCGTCTTCCTCATCGGACGCATCGTCACCGGTATCGGGACGGCGGCCGCCTTCGGCATGAGTCTGGCGATCATCCCCTTGCTTTTCCACCCGCGCGAGCTGCCCCGGGCGTTCGGGATCTGGCTCGGTGTGCAGGGCATCATGATCGTGGTCGCCTGTATCGGCGGTGGTCTGCTGGTCACGCACTTCAGCTGGCGGATCGGCTACCTCGTCATCCCGGTGATCGGCCTGATCGCCACCGCCTGGGCGTACCTGACGGTGCCGGACAGCCGGGCCGAGAAGGCGCGCCGCTTCGACACGGTCGGGGTGCTGCTCGCGGCCCTGGCGCTGATCTGCCTGATCGAAGGGTTCAGCCAGGTCGGTGCGCACGGCTGGCTGTCGCCGGTCACGCTGGGGCTGATGGCGGCCGCGGTGGTGCTGTTCGGCCTGTTCGCCGCCTGGGAGCGGCGGGTGGACGAACCGGCCTTCCCGATGGAGCTGTTCGCCTCCCGCCCGTTCGTCGCGGCGATCGTGGTCGGGGTGGTCTTCAACCTCGGCAACGCGGCGGTGACCATGCAGTACCCGCTGATGGTCCAGGGGACGCTCGGCAAGTCGGCCTTCGTCTCCTCGATCGTGATCGCGATGTTCGGCGCGGGCTCGATCGGTGGTGCGTTCGGGGCCGGGGCCTTCCAGACCCGGCGGGGCATCAGCGACCGGGCGATGTTCGTCAGCGGTCTCGGCATCATCGCGGTCGCCCTGCTGGCCATGGCCTTCACCACCGAACACACCCCGCTGTGGCTGTTCCTGGCGACCTCGACGGTGATCGGATTCGGCGTCACCTGGGCACAGAACCCCCAGTCCACGGTGATGATGCGGTCCGCGCCGTCCTCGATGGTCGGGTCCGTGGGCGCGATCAAGCCCGCGGTCGGTCAGATGGGCATGGGGCTCGGCCTGGGCGGTCTCATCCCGGTGGTGAACTCCTTCACCGCCTCCTCCTCCGGTACGCCGCAGCACGCCGCCGCCCGCGGCTTCGCACTCGGCATGCTGCTGGTCGCCGTCTTCCTCGCGGTCGCCGCGCTGGTCATCTGGCGGATGATGCGGCCCCGGCGAGACGACGGCCCCGCAACGGTCCCGAACCGGACCGCCACCGAACCGGCCGAATGGGCCCAGGCGGCCGCGCGGACCGACGAACCCGCCTGACCCCTGGCGCACCCGGCTCCCCTGGCCCGCCTCCCTTCCCCCGCCCGTACCACCCGTACCACCCGTACCACCCTAGGAAGGTCCCCCATGAGCACCACTCCCGCGATCGAGCCCGCCGGCCAGGCACCCGAGCGGATCTTCGTCAACGCCAACCTGATCACCGTCGATCCGTCCCGGCCCCGGGCCGAGGCGCTCGCGGTGAGCGGCGGCCGCATCATCGCCCTCGGCGACAGCGACGAGATCCGCGCCCTGGGCGGCCCGGACACCGACATCGTCGACCTGGGCGGCCGTACCGCGCTGCCAGGCTTCGTCGAGGCGCACGGCCACCCGAGCGTCAGCATGACCACCGACGGCCCCGACGTGGTGGACATCCGCCCGATGACCTGCCCCACCGCCGAGGCCGTGCGCGCGCGGATCAACGAGACCATCGCCGCCGCCGAACCCGGTGTGCCGCTGGCCTTCGTCGGCTGGGACACCCTCCTCCAGGAGGGCCTCGGAGAGCCCACCCGCGCCTGGCTGGACGAGCTGGCCCCCGCCAACCCGGTCGCGATACTCCAGAACTCCGCGCACATGTCCTGGGGCAACTCCCTGGCCGTCAAGGCGATCGGGCTCACCCGCGACACCCCGGACCCGGCCGGCTGCCACTTCGAGCGCGACGCCGACGGCGAGCCCACCGGGAAGGCGGTCGAGGCCCCGGCCTCTCTGATGATGATCGGCACCCCGCTGAACCCGCCCGCTGACCGCGCCCCCGCGCTGCTCGCCAATGAGCACGAGGTGCTCGCCGCCCGTGGCCTGACCACCTGCGGGGACCTCGGCCTCAAGGCCGGCATGCGGGAGGTCTGCGCCGCGTTCGCCCGGAGCCCGGAGGCCCGGGTGCGGGTCCGGGCCTACGAGATGTCCAACGCGGAGCTGCACACGGACGCCGTCCCCGGCCAGGGCGACGCCATGTTCCGCCAGATAGGCATCAAGATGTGGGCCGACGGAAGCCCGTGGATCGGCAACATCGCCACCAGCTTCCCGTACCTCACCAACGACCGCACCGCCGCCATCGGCCTGGGCCCCGACCACCGCGGCTGCGCCAACTACACGGCGGAGCAGGCCCGCGCGATCGCCGAGGCGTACCTGCCGCGCGGCTGGCAGCTGGCCTGCCACGTCCACGGCGACGTGGCGGTGGACATGATGCTCGACGTCTTCGAGAAGGTGCTGGACGAGCACGGGCGCCCGGACCACCGCACCCGCTTCGAGCACTGCGGCACCATGACCCGCGAGCAGTACCGGCGGGCCGCCGAGCTGGGCATCACCTGCAGCCTCTTCGTGGACCACATCTACTACTGGGGCGACGTCCTGGTGGAGAGCCTGTTCGGGGAGCGGGCCGAGGACTGGGCCAACGCCCGGGCCGCCCTGGACGCCGGCATCCGGATCTCCTTCCACAACGACTCGCCGGTCACCCCGGTGGAGCCGCTGCGCAACATCCAGGTCGCGGTCACCCGCCGCACCCGCTCCGGCACCCGCGTCCTGGGACCGCAGAACCGCGTCACCCTCGACGAGGCGATCCGCGCCGAGACCATCGACTCCGCGTGGCAGCTCCAGAGCGAGCACGAGGTCGGCTCCCTCGAAGTGGGCAAGCACGCCGACCTGGTGGTCCTGAACGACGACCCGTACGCGGTGGACCCGGACACCATCGGTGACCTCCAGGTACTCGCCACCTACCTGGACGGCCGGCCGACCTACACCGCCTGACCCCGGCCAGGCACCGTCCCCCTGCCCCGCGACCCGGCACCGACCGGCGTCCGCGGGGCCGCGGGCGTGGGGGAGCGGGGCATGTCGGGTAGGGACGTCGGTCCTACCGGTAGGGGCGACGTTCACCGGGATGCGCGCGTCCCCCGCCCCCACGCGGATGGTGGCCGATCCGGGCCGCGTCCGCCTCGTCCATGCCGACCGTGAGGAACCGCGTGATCGTGCCGTCCTCGCCCAGTACGCTCAGCGCCCCGTACTCCGTGTCGACGCCAGGGCAGCCGCGGACCGAGCGATCCGCCGCAGGACGACTTCCAGGTCGAGGTCGGAGCCGATGGCCGGCACGACGTCCAGCAGTGTGCGGGCCCCGGGCCCCTGCGTTCGTTCTTCCACCGCAGCTCCGTTCGTCTCCGTGCGGCCCGACCACCAGCATGCCGGACGCCGCCGCCCGCCTGGTGCCTGGCCTGAAAGTCCCGGCGGGAAGGGAAGTTCGCCCCTACCGGGCCGCCTGCCCCGGCACCACGATCAGCAGAGCGATCACCGCGACGAGCGGCACGGAAACGCTCTCGTCGACGCTCACCACGTTCCCACCACCCCGGGGAGACCCATGCTGTCGTCCGACTCGGCCGCCGTTGTCCGCGCCACCCTGCCCGCCGTCGACGCGGCCCTGAACGAGATCACGGGCCGCTTCTACACCGCCATGTTCGGCGCGCGGCCCGAGCTGCTGGACGGGCTGTTCAACCGCGGCAACCAGGCCAGCGGCGAGCAGAGCCAGGCACTGGCCGGATCCATCGCCGCGTTCGCCGAGGCGCTGCTGGCCGACCCCGACGCCCACCCGGACGCTCTGCTGTCGCGGATCGCGCATAAGCACGCCGCGCTCGGCGTCACCGAGGACCAGTACACGATCGTTCACAAGTACCTCTTCGGCGCGATTGCCGAGGTCCTGGGCGAGGCGATCACCCCGGAGGTGGCCGCCGGCTGGGACGAGGTGTACTGGCTGATGGCGGGCGCACTGATCGCGCGGGAAGCCCGCCTCTACCACGAGGCCGGGGTCGATCCGCGTGCGCCGTGGCGCCGGTGGACGGTGGTGGAGCGGCGCGAGGAGACCCCGGACGCGGTCTCCTTCCTGCTGCGCCCGGCCGACGGCGGCCCGCTGCCCCGGGCGCGCGCCGGCCAGTACGTCAGCGTCAAGGTGCCGATGCCCGACGGCATCCACCAGACCCGCCAGTACAGCCTGTCGGACGCGCCCGGCGACCGGCTGCGCCGGATCACCGTCAAGCGGGTGGCGAGCGTGGCCGACGCCCCCGAGGGCGAGGTCTCCAACGAGCTGCACCGCACCGTACGGGCCGGCGACGAACTCACCCTGTCGGCACCATTCGGCGACGTGGTTCTCGACGGCGCCGACGCTCCGCTGCTGCTGGTCTCCGCCGGGATCGGCTGCACCCCGATGGTCGGCATGCTCGCCCACCTCGCCGCCACCGGCTCGTCCCGCCCGGTGCGCATCCTGCACGCCGACCTCAGCCCGGCCGACCACGCCCTGCGCGCCGAAACCAAGCGCCTGGTGTCTCAACTCCCCGACGCTCAGGCGCACTTCTGGTACGAGCGGGGCGCGGACGAGGAGGCCGGCGCGCGCCCGGGCCGGATGGTCCTGGACGGCCCGGGTCTGGGACTGGACCTCGACCTGTCCGCCGATACCGACGTGTACCTGTGCGGCTCGCTGCCCTTCATGCGCGCCGTCCGCACCGGTCTGCTCCGGGCCGGCGTCCCCGCCCGCCGCATCCGCTACGAGGTCTTCGGCCCTGACCTGTGGCTGGCCCACGCCGACAGCTGAACGCACCCACCGCCGACACGGGAGGCGGCGGATCCCACCGGGGCCCGCCGCCTCCCGTTGCCGTCCGCAGCCGGCCGCGGCCGGTCAAGAGGGCCGGAAGTCCCGGGGGTTGCGGACCTTCAGCGGACCCGGCGCGCGGGGGGATCTGTGAGGCTCTCGTTGCAGGCGCAAGATCATCGGCCGTGGCCCGCCACCTCGACGCATCGCCGCAACGACACATCGCCACCACGACATACGCCGGGGCCGGTGGGTCACGGACCGCGCCGCGAGCGCGGACGGGCGCGACACCGCGCGCCCGATGACGCCGGAGACCGGAGACGGAGCGAAGCACTATGGCAGCCGCGAACAGGGGAGAAGAGGGGACGCACCGCCCCGACGAGGCGCGCGAATCGGAGGACGACACCGAGGAACTGCCCTCGGTGGGCGTGGCACCACCGCGCCCGGAGACCACCGGTCCGGCGCACACGCCCGTCCCGACCGAGGGCCGGGCGCGCCCGCAGGACGTGGCCGTGGCCGGGATCGCTCTCGTCAAGGAGCTGTTGGAACCCGCCGAACCGGCCGCCAAGGGCGGCGCCCCGGCTCCGGCCCCAACCGCTCCGCCACCGGCCCCCGCCGACGCCGGAACCGCTCCGGCCGCACGCCGCCCGAAGAAGCGCCCGGCGGCCGCGGCCCCTCCCGGCCCCCGCCCCCACCGCGTCGGCGAGAACCCCTCACAGCGCCGCGCCCCCTCCGCCGACCCCGCGCTGGTGGAACGGCGAGGCCGCTCGTTCTCCGGCTGGGCGGCCATCCTCCTCGCCGTCCTGGCCTCGGCCTGCTGCGCGACCGTGCTCTGGTGGCACGGCCTCCTCCCGGAGCGTGCGGTACGCGCCGCGGGCCTGCCGCTCGTCCCGGACCACGGCCCCGTGCGGCTGTGGGAGTGGACGCTGGTCGGGTGCGGCGGAGTCGTGGCGCTGCTCGCGCTCGGCGGGCTCACCCGGGGGCGGGCCGGGAGCGTCTGGGTGCTCAGCCTGTTCGGACGGTACCGGGGCAGCGTGCGGCGCACCGGGCTTGTCTGGATCAACCCTTTGGTGCTGCGCCGCAGAGTGGACGTCCGGCTGCGGCACTGGCGCAGCGAGCCGATGCCCGCCGTGGACGCGGCCGGCATCCAACTCCGCGTCGTCGTCCTGGTGGTGTGGCGGATCAAGGACACCGCGCGGGTGCTGCTCGCCGTCAACGACCACGAGGCGTATCTGCGCGAACAGGTGGAGGCGGCGATGGCCCGGGTGCTCTCCCAACTGCCCGCCGACGCCTTCCACGAGGACACCCCGACCCTGCGGGACGCGGAGGCGGTCGGCGACACGCTGACGAAGACCCTGTCCGCCGGCTGCCTGCCGGTGGGCATCGAGATCTTCTCCGCCCAGCCCACCCGGCTCGAGTACGCGCCGGAGGTGGCGGCCGCGATGCGGCGCAGCCAGATCGCCGCCCTCGATGCCAAGCACCGCGGCACCGTACTGACCTCGGTCATCGACGCCGTGGCCGAGACCATCCACGGGCTGACCTCGCGCGGCCTGGTCGAGCTCGACGACTACGAACGCCGGGCGCTGGTACGGGACTTGACCATCGCCTTCTACACCTCGCGGGGCAGCGCACCGGCGGAGACCTGAGTGGACCCCTTACACACGGAATACCGAACACGCAACACGGAAGGCAGGTGAGCGCATGCGCACTCCCGAATTCACCGAGGAGATACCCGCGGACTGCGCCTGTGCGTTCTGCGCGGGCGCGGCAGGCACTGAGGCCGGCGGGGGACGGCACGGCGGACGGCGCGCCCGCTGCGCCGTACGTGGCGCGGTCGCGGCCGCGGTGGGCGCGGCCGCCGTGATCGGCGCGGGCACGACCGCCGCCGCCGAACCGGCGCCGAGCCACGTCGGCTGGGACGGCAGCAAGTACTGGTATCAGGACGCCACCGGCTGGTGGCGCTGGACCAGCCACTACGACAAGTACCTCCGTCACACCGGCGGTTCGGCGTCCGGCGCCGGCGCGTCCGGGGTCACGCACACCGCGCCCTCGTCCTCCTCCGCCGGGCACAACCCCCGTCCTACCTTCCGGGGCCGGGCCGGCTGGGACACCACGGACCGGGTGTACTGGTACCAGCAGGGCGGCAGCTGGTGGTGGACCAGCCACCAGTGGAAGTACGAGGCCCGCACCGGCCGCTCCGGCTCGACGGCCCGGACCGACTCCCCGGCTTCGTCGTCCAGGAGCCGCGCCGGGCATGCCGACCGTGGCAGCCATGGCAGCCACGGTACGGAGGCCGCGATCCGCTGGGCGATGGGCCAGCTCGGCAAGCCGTACACCTGGGGTGGCAACGGCCCGTACGGGTACGACTGTTCGGGCCTGGTGCAGCAGGCGTACCGCCGTGCGGGCATCTCGCTGCCGCGGGTCGCCGACGCCCAGTACCGCGCCGCCGCGAAGCTCTCCCGTTCGCAGCTGCGCCGCGGTGACCTGGTCTTCTGGTCCTCCAACGGCTCGCCCTCCGGTATCCACCACGTGGCGATCTACCTCGGTGGCGGCCAGTATGTGGAGGCCCCGCGCCCCGGCAAGTCCGTGCGGATCTCCTCGTTCTCGTACTACAACCCCACGCTCTACGGCCGGGTCGGCTGAGCGGATTCGATGGGCCGGGGTGCGCCGGGGTGAACGGTGGTGAGCCGCGCACCTTGGCGCGCTTGCCCGGCGGCCTCCACGGCCGACTTCGCAAGGGCCGCGGCACCACGGATCTTGCGGTTCTTCAGCCAGGTCTGGCCAGTCTCCTTGACCCATCTCGCGGTCTCCGCCGTGACAGCCATACCCGGGGCCCCGGGCCCACCGACTCTTACAAATGACCAGTTCCGACTCATTTGAAAGGTAGGGCCCGACCGTGACGGATTCCGCTGGACCGAAACACGCGAGCGGTGCGGGCGTTGTACCGCAACTGCGATGGGATGCCGCGCGGACGGACGCACGGGTGAGACCGGGGGCCCGTATCTCGCTCGCGGGGTGGACCGGCGCGTCCCGGCGCGCCGGTCCGGTGGACGTCTTCCTGGTGGCTCAGGGCGCGACGTACAGCCTGGCGCGGATCGGCGCCGGCGGGGCGGGCGGCGGGCCCGGCCACTTCCGCCGCAGCGGGGTGGCCGTTCCCGGCGATGTGCCGCCCGGCGCGGCCGTCCTGGTGGTGATCGATCCGGGCAACCCGATGGAGATCGACTCCATCCCCGTGGCGGTGATGGGGCTGGTGGGCTGGTGACGGCGACCGGTCCGCGGCCGCCGTCACGCTCAGCGAACCGACGGGCCGACGAGGCTCCGCCCCTGCTCCTGGCCCGAACCCGCGCACGGCCCCTGGCCTCTCCTCATGAGGACAGCCGCCTGCCCGGCGATGGCGGCCGCCTGGGCGCGGCGCTCCACCCCCAGCTTGTCGAACAGCCGCGAGACATAGTGCTTGACCGTCTTCTCGGCCAGGAACAGCCGCTGCCCGATCTGGCGGTTCGTCAGCCCCTGGCCGATCAACTCCAGGATCTGCAGGTCGCGTTCGGTCAGGTCGGGGAAGGCGTCCAGGCCCCGCTTCGGCTTGCGGCCGCAGCGCACTCGTTCCATGAGCGCGGCGACCGCGCCGGGACCGAGCAGCGAGCGCCCCGCGGCCGCCTCCCGCACCGCGCCCACCAGCTCCGGCCCGCGCACCTGCTTCAGCAGAAATCCGCAGGCCCCGGCCGTGAGCGCGTCGAGCTGCACCTCGTCGTCGGCGTACGTGGTCAGCATCAGGCACGCCACCCCTGGCGCGGCCGTGCGCAGCGCGCTGCATACGGCCACGCCGTCACCGTCGGGCAGGTGCACGTCCAGCACGGCGACGTCCGGACGCAGCGCGGGGACGCGGGCCAGCGCCTCCTGCGCCGTCGCGCCTTCGCCCACCACCGTGAGGTCCGACTCCGCGTTGAGCAGACCGGCCACCCCACGGCGCACCATCTCGTGATCGTCGAGGACGAACACCCGGATCGGGCCGTCAGCGCTTGTCATCGGCGGTGGCCTGGGTGGGCGTGGGCGAGGGGGTCTGTGCGGGCGCGGGCGAGGGGGCCTGCGTGGGCTGCGCGCTGCGCGTCGGCTCGGGGGCCGGCGTGGAATCCGAGCCTTCCGCGGACTGCGGGCTCCGTGCGGAGTCGGGGGTCGGAGCCTGCGAGGGCGCGGGGGTGTGCTGAGCCGGAGAAGCGGGGGTGGCCTTGTCGGTCCAGCCGTCCACGAAGCGGACGGCGAAGGTGGCGCCGAGCTTCGCGGGGTCGACGTGCAGGGTGAACGTGCCGCTGCCGGAGTACCCGCCCTGGTCAAACCATGTGCCGTCCGCGCCGAGGACCTGCATCCGCCCCTTGCCGCCCTCGTCACCGAGCGTGGTGCCGGTGACGGTGACGTCCTTCTTCGTGCGTGCCACCCCGGAGATTTCGGGGGTCGGGAAGGCGACGGGCACCACCAGATTCGCCATGCCCCCGGGTACGCCGACCGGGACGGGGACACCGCTGACGTCGAAGACCGCGGAACTCTTGCCGTTCCCGTAGGGCTCGGTGGCGAACGTGCCGAGAGGGAACCGCCGGCCCTGGGTCGTCAGCTGGACCGCCACGTCACCCACGGGGCCCATGGAGTTGGTCCAGCCGTAGAGCCGCGTGGTGCCGCCGGCCCGGACCCGGCTGGTGGTGCTCTTCACGTCCCACTGGAGCCGGGACACGTTCCGGTCGGTGATGAAGGTGAGGGTGCGCTTGTCCTCCTGGCCGGGTGCGGCGTCCTCGCTGACGTACATGTCGTACGTACCGGCGGGAACGGAGTCCTTCAGCGCGGTGGCGACCCACGTACCGTCCCCGCCCACCCGCACGCTGCCCCTGAGCGCCATCGATGTGCGGTCCGGGCCGTAGGACAGGGAGATCCGCGCGCCGGGCTCGCCGGAGCCGGCGAAGATGATCCGGGGGTTGTGCCGGCCCACATGCGTGGGGGAGCCGTCCGCGGGCCGGGTGATCACGGGAGCGACCACACCGGGGCCGGGCGTGTCCGCCGAGGCCGTGGCACTGGTCAGGAGACGGGCGAGCGCGGTGGCGGTGCCCGGGCTCTTGGCGGACAGGGCCCGGTGCGGCCGGGCGTGCCGCGGGCGGGGAGCCGTCTTCCGGGCGGTTTCCGCCTCTCTGTGATGTCTCATGCTGCTGTCGCTCCTTCGTATGAGGCGGCGGTACGGCGCGGCCCGTGGGGGAGAGGCCCTGGTGAGGTCCGCCGCCTGGGCGCGGCGGGGCGCGGTGCGGCAGGGCCTGGGTACGGGCGGCCATCCGGGCGCTGCCGGAGCACCGCTCCGCGACGAGAGCGGTGCGTTCTTCGCGCGTTCTTCGCCCAGGGTCATGCACCCGGGGTTGCAGCAATCGTTGCACAACTGCGGGCATGCACCAAAATGAGCGACGCGCGCACCGACCGAGGGGCGAGAAGAGGGGGCGGGAAGGGCTGTCGGGGCGATCACCGCCCCGCACCGCTCACTGGTCCGGGTCGGGCACCACGGTCGACGGGGCCATGAGATCCATGTCGCCCCACAGCGCTTCGATGTCGCTGGTCGCACGGGCCGCCTGCTCGGGGCGGCCGGCGGCGAGTTCGGCGAGCACGGCCTGGCTGACGGCGACCGCCGGCGTCAGGGTGGGAAAGATCGACGTGCTCTCGCTGGGGATGGCCACCACGACATCGGCGGCCTGCGCGAGTCGGCTGGTGCGGCGGTCAGTGACGAGGCAGACCGTGAGATCGCGGCGCGACGCGGCCTGCGCCATGGTGATCAGCTCATGCGGAGTGCGCCAGAAGTTGAAGATCACCAAGCAGCCGCCCGGGGGCAGGCCCACCAGCTGCGTCACCCGCTCCGTCCCGGCCTGGGTCTCCAGGCGCAGGTCGAACCCCATGCCTGTACCCACGTAGGACAGCACGATGGCCGGCGCGGCGAAGCTGCCGGACGCGGCGACCAGAGTGCGCGGCGCCGCCATGATGGCCGCCGCGAGCGCCTTGATCTCGTCCGGGTCCAGGCTCTGCGCCATCCGTGACAGGTGGTCGGCGTCCTGATGGAGCGCGGCCCGCGCCGGGGTCTCGGTCATCTCGGTGGAGTGCCGGTCGAGCAGCTCCGGCGTCGACAGCGCGGAGAGGTACTGGCTGCGCACCTCCAGCTGGAGGTCGGGCCAGCCGCCGAACCCCATCTGGCGGGCCGCGCGGGTGACCGTCGAGGCGTTGACACCGGCCCGCTGGGCCATGTCACGCGCGGAGGCGTAGGAGGCGAACTGCGGGTTGGTCTGGACGACTTCGAAGACCCGGGCAGCCTGGCTGCCGCGCGGCAACTTCGCCAGCTGCTCCGCGATGCGTACCTGGAGCGACCTTCCCACCTCCACTTTGGGGCCGCGCCGCGGCGCGGATACGCGCCCCAGTCTACGGGCCCGGGCGGCAGGGCATGGCGGTGCGCGACGCCGAAGCCCGCTCCCGGTTCGCATCCGGCTCGCGACCCGGCGCAACACCCGTTGCGCCTCCGCCTGCGCTTCTGAGCGTTCGGCACGCCACATTCGTTGCATATGGATTTGACTGCAATGATCTTTGCGTCTCTAATGGGTTCCGAACGCAGGTTTGCGGACATAGCCCGCAAATCCTGACTTGGGGTCCTGGTGCCGCGCTTCCTGGCGCCGGGCCCCAGCGGGGCGGGCATCGGAGAGGTGACCTCGGCCGGCCCGCTCCCTCGCCGGAGGCGCATGCAACCTCACCTTCGTGCGCCTCCGGCGAAAGCCTCCAACCAAATCCCCTACACACAAAAGAAGTTGAGATCTCCTGTGGAAACTGAGCAGAACACCAAGCGGGCCTCGCGCAAGAAGAAGGCCATCGCCGGTGTCGCCGTACTGGCCGGCGCGGGCCTCCTCGCCGCTGGTGGTTACGCCCTGAGCACCTCCACCGGCCTGGCGACCTCCGGCCTCTTCGGCACCACTACGCAGAACGGTCCCGACCCCGACACCAACGCCGACGTCTCGCTGCTGGTCAACGGCCACCAGCGCGCCGACCTGGCCGACGAGCTGACCAACGCCAAGATGGCCAACGACGGCGAGGGCGCGCAGACCACCGTCAAGCTGACCGCCGGCGGCAAGACCGACATCGACACGGTCGGTCTGAAGGTCAACTACGCCAAGACCGACGCGAACGAGGGCCTGGCCAAGCAGCTGGTCGTCGACGTCGACGCGGACGGCCGGCGTGTGGCGTCCGGCCTCTCGGCCGCGGACATCGCCAAGAAGACCACGCTCCCGGTCTCCCTCGCCGCCCTGTCCGGCGGAAAGCTGATGCACGACGGCAGCAACGAGCTCCCGGTGACGCTGCACGTCCACCTCAAGGACGGCACCGAGAAGAACTGGGACCAGGTGAAGGACCAGACCATCAAGTCGATCTCCTTCGGCTTCACCGGCAGCGGTACCCCGTCCGCCGACGGGAAGTGATGACCGGCCTCACGGCGCGGAACTCCGGGGGCGGGCACCATCGAGCGGCCTCGAGCCCGCCCCCGGTTCCCCGCGCCGCGGTGGCTCGTACCACCGCGGCGCGGATGGCCCGCCGAGCGTTCAGGACCATGATGACCCTGCTGGTCACGGCCCTGGCGCTCGGCGCGCTGGCCGCCGGCATCGCCTGGCTGGCGTACGGCGTCCGGTTCGTACCGGTGCTCACCCCGTCGATGCGGCCCGGTATGCCGCCCGGCTCGCTGGCGGTGACCAGGCCCCTCGCTCCCGAGGACATCCGGACCGGCCAGGTCCTGGTGTTCCGGCCCCCGCAGCCGTGGACGCCCAAGGACGGCCGGCCCGTTCTGCACCGGGTCACCGCGATCGAGCAGTACGCGGCGGGACGGGTGCTCACGACCAAGGGCGATGCCAATCCGGGCCCCGATCCCTGGAAGGTCGACCTCTCGGGCCCCGGCGAGTACGCCCGGGTCGTCGCGGTCGTCCCCCACGTCGGGACGGTGGCCAAGGCCGCGCACCAGGCCGGGCCGGTCGCGCTCGGCGGTGCGCTGCTCGGCCTGTACTTCCTGGGCTGGGGCGCGCGGCGGCTCGTGCCCCGGAGCGGTGGACGACACAATCAAGGAGCGTGAAGCGTGCATTTCGCACGGCATGAGAAGCGGCCGGTGCGCCCGGCCGCACGGAGGGGCGCGGCGGCGGCCCTGGGGGCGGTGGCGGTACTGGGCGCTGCGGTGCCGGCCGCGGCCGCCGGCCACGACGGGTCCGCCGGCAACCCGCAACTGGTCTACGTCCGCTCGGGACCCGGCGTCTCCTGGACGGCCGACACCCTTGGCCTGCACCCCGGCGACCAGGTGGACCGCTACCTCGACGTGGTCTCCGACCACAGCGCCCCGCTGGCGCAGTCGCTGCGGCTGTGGGGCACCGGCCGGCTCACCGACGGCGGGGGCCTGGTCGCCGGTGTACGCGAATGCTCGGTCGCCTGGCGCAACGGAAAGTGCGGCGGTCGCGAAGCCCAACTCTCCGCCCCCGGCACGCCGTTGGCCAAGCCGGCCGGACTGGGCGGCGCTCGTACGGTCCCCGCCCGCGACACCCGCCACCTGAAGCTGACCCTGGCCGTCCCCGCCGACCTGCCGCCCGCCCTCGCCGGTGCCACCGCCCGCGTCACCCTCCAGGCGACAGGAACGGCCCAGGGGGACGGGTCCAGTACGGGCGGCGCCACCGGGGCGGACGCCACCGCCGGCTCCGGCGGCGGCACGGACTCCACCGGCGGCTCGTCACTCGGCGGGGCACTCGCCCACACCGGCGCCGGCGGCCTGTGGGGCCTGATCCTGCTCAGCGTCGGCGCGCTGTGCGCCGGCACCGCCGTCCTGGTCAACCGCCGCCGGACCACACCGGACGGTACGGACGCCGCGCCCGCCGCCTCCGTCGAGGCCTGACGCCCGCCCGCTCATATCCCCTCGCCCCCGTACCGGCGCGCCCGTGGTTCCGCGCGCCCGCGTGTCCGCCTGCCCACATACCCACGGGACGCGCGGCGGTGCCCCCCGCCTCCACCCGAAAGCAGTGTGCATGTCCCTCCCCCTCTTCCAGGAAGTCCTCGCCCCGTCCAACTGCGACTGCCCCGACTGCGACGCGCGCCGGTGCGCGGCGCGTTCGGCCCGGGTGGGCCGCGCCACGACCGGCGCGCTGATGGTCGCGATGGCGACCGCCACCACCGTCGGCGGCGCCGTCCAGGTGTGCGCCGCCCAGCCCGCGGCCGCTGCGCCGGGCCCGGCCGCCGCCAGTCACACCGCGGTACAGGCAACCGCCCGGCAGGGGGCGGTGACGAGCCGGACGGAGATCCTCCGCCACGCCCAGCACTGGGTGGACCGCGGGGTGCGGTACAGCATGGGCAGCTACTTCGAGGGCTACCGGCAGGACTGCTCGGGGTTCGTGTCGATGGCGTGGGGCCTGTCCGGCAGCCAGTGGACCGGGAGCCTGGCCTCCTACGGGGTCCGGGTGAGCAAGAACGACCTCCAGCCCGGCGACATGCTGCTCTACCACAATGCGGCCAACCCCGTTCACGGTTCACACGTCGTCATCTTCGGCGGCTGGACGGACGCCTCCCACACCCATTACGTCGCCTACGAACTGACCCCGCCCCACGCGCTGCGGCGGGTGACCCCCTTCCCGTACTGGAACCACACCTCGGGGTACGTGGCCTACCGCTCGCGGGCGGTCACGCCCGGCGGCGGCCAGGGCGGCGGAGGCGCCCCGGCACGGCCCGCCCAGGGCGCCTTCCCCGGCGCAGGCGTCTTCGGCCCCGGCCAACACAACAACTACATAACCGAGTTGGGCGAAATGCTCGTGCAACGCGGCGGCGCGCGGTTCTACTCCACCGGCCCCGGACCGTCCTGGGGGCAGGCCGACCAGCAGGCCACCGCGGCGTTCCAGCGCGCCCAGGGCTGGCACGGCGCGGAGGCGGACGGCATACCGGGACCGGACACCTGGCGGCTCCTGGCCAACGGAACCGGCCACAACATCCCGGCGGCATCGGGCGGCGGCGGGACGGCGGACGGTGTCCCCGCTTTCCCCGGGCGCGGAGTCTTCCGTCCGGGACAGTCCAATTCCTTCGTGACCCAACTCGGGCAGCAACTGGTGAAGAAGGGGTTCGGACAGCACTACGCGGTGGGCCCCGGCCCCAGCTGGTCGGAGAGCGACCGCCGCAACGTCGAGGCGTTCCAGCGCGCCCAGGGCTGGCGCGGCGCCGACGCGGACGGCCGCCCGGGCCCGGAAACCTGGCGCCGCCTCTTCCACTGACGGGCCCGCCCCTGCTCACCCCTCGGGCGGGAAGCCCGCGTCGGGCACACGGATCGGTAAGACACCCCGGACGGGAAGGCATTCCATGAGGTCCATCCCATTCAACGAGACACATCCCATGCAAGGAGGAATATCGCTTTTAGTGGCACAGCACGAAACAACCGGGCAAGAGCGGAGGGTATGCGTGCGTGGCCGTCGGTTCCTCGTTCCGGGACCGAAAAGCCCTCGCCGGGACGGCCGGAAGGCCCTCACCTTTGCGGTTCGTCCGGGCACCAACGGTCATTCCACCGGGCCGGTTCGTTCGTACACCCTTGAATGAGTCTCAGAAATCCATCACTCATTGGGGAACTGTTGTGTTCGTTGTCGATTCCACCCGTGCGGATGTGGCAGAGGCCAGGAGGACGGCCCGCGCGTACGTGAAGAGGCACTGTCCCTGGGCGCGGGAGGACGACGTGCTGCTGGTGATCAGTGAGCTCGTGGGGAACGCGGTACGGCACACCGAGGGTTTCTGGCGCCTCAGCCTCCAGGCCCGCCCGCACGCGCTCGTCGCCCGAGTGGACGACCACAGCACGCGTATGCCCGCTCCCCGGGTCCCGGACGTGACCGGCACGGGCGGTTACGGATGGCACATCGCGCGCAGCCTGTGCGGGCAGCTCACAGTGCTGCCGCGCCGCGACGGCAAGACCGTGGAGGCGCGTTGGAACCGCTCGGACGCCCCGGTGGACTCCATCCCCTTCGAGGGCGCCGTTCCCGCCACGGACGCCACCCGCTTCGCTCACACCGCGGGGCGCGTCGCCGCGTGAAGCGTCCGCGGGCGTCGGCAAGGTGGAGTTCCCTTTCCGCGAATGGGTACCGAGGAGCACCTTTCCCCGCTGACGAAGCGGCTTGTAGGGACCTGGGCCGTTTCCTCCGGATCATCTCGCCGACCAGATGAAGATGGCGGCGAGGTGGAGGCCGACGGTCACTGGTGTACGGCGGCGGGCTTCCCCACGCGGGGTATCGCGAGTGGGGCAACTTTCTTGACGCTCGGTTGACGCTCGCAATGGAAGTCTTTGGGCCTCCGCGGCAGCGATGCGCACAACCGCTTGGTCCCACGCTCCGCGGAGCCGAGCGCGGCCCGATCGCGCCACTTGGTACCGGCTTGGTGTCATCTCTGTACGGCGATGACACTTCGACTCCCCGACGACCTTGACGCGAAGCTCACCGAGCGGGCTCGTCGGGAGGGCCGCGGCATGCAGGAACTTGTCATTGAGGCCATCCGTGACGCCCAGGACCGGGCCGAGCTGAAGGTCGATGACGTCCTCGCCGAGCTGATGGACAGCGATGCGGAGGTCTTGGACTACCTGAAGTGACGGACCCGCGCTACATCCGGATCGACGAGATTCTGGCCGTCGCCCGTACAGTCAACGGTACCGAGCACAGCGTGCGTGACATGGGGCTCCTGGTGTCGGCGATCGAGCGGCCCCGGACGAACGTGTTCGGGGCCGAGCTGTATCCCACGTTGCACGAGAAGGCTGCGGCACTGCTGCACTCCGTCGCCCGCAACCGTGCGCTGATCGACGGCAACAAGCGCACCGCCTGGCTCGCCATGCGTGTCTTCCTGCGATTCAACGGCGTCAGCGTGAGCACCGTCCCGCCGCCCATTTTCGTGACCGGCCCGTTCGTCGAGGAAGTCGCGCAGGACAACGTCGATGTACATGTGGAGTACGTGGCGATTTCTGGTGCTTATCGCACAGGGCATCTGACCTGCGGTTTTCGTGGGTTGCTCGGGCGTGGCCGGGCGCGCTCGACACCTGCGGTTCCATCCCGGAAGGAACGGTGGGCGAGTGTTGCCCCCGGTCTTCACAGGGTCCGCGCAAGGCGGCCCTGACGCTCATGGAACATCCTCTTTGATCGGGCGTCAGCTGATGCGTGAGGTCGGTATGCGGTCCGTGTGTCGAGTGCACGGATCGTGGCAATGGGCGGCCTTATCAAGAAGGTGACCGGCGGTCCGGTGCCGACGGGGGTGGTGGAGTGCGGCGGTACGAGCAGCGGGGGGAGGGGTGTGGCGGTCCCACCATCCCGGTGACGCAGGCACCCGGAGACCCCCTGGTCCCGGCCGGGCGCGCGGCTGGAACTCCACACTGCTCGCACCGCCGGAGCCGGAAACGGAGCTGGAACCGGTAGATGCGCCCCTCGCCGACGACGACGCCCTCGGCACCGGCGAACTCCTGCGGAGCGACGCGCAGGAGATCGTCTGGAGGGCATCCCTGCGGCTGGCCCATCTCATCGGCGGCTGGTTTCCCCTGCACCCGTTCGTCGCACAGGACCTTTGCCGGCCCCGCGGCACGCACCCCACGCTTCGCCTCGAAGTCGACCATGCTGGTGAGACGTTGGACGAGAAGGAGGCGGTGCAGTACGTCGCGGCCGAACTCGGGGACGATTCGAGGCGGTTGACGGGAATCGTCTGGCCCGGTGACTTCTTCCCCGGCCTGATGCTGGAGCTGCGACGGCTCCGTGGCGACACGGTGATTCGGCTGGCAACAACACGATTGAAGGAACGGGCGCAGGCCGGTGACCGTGAGACGGGGCACTGTTACGACCCCCGCATGCTCACAGGGAGGACGTGCCGGGCAGCAGCCGCCACGGCGACAGCGCGGTCGGGCTGGGTCCCCGGCAACTGGTGATGCGCACCGTGCGCCGTTGCGGTCTGCTCACCCTGGACGGTCACGCCCTGCTGGACCGGTCGGTCCTGCCCAGCGCGGTCTATGGGCGCCGACCGGCCCGGTCGCAGGCCGCCGCTCTGGACTCAGCCGTCGTGGAACTGCTCGCGGAACGTCTTCTGGAGCCGGCCCTGGGTAGCCGGGACGCCTGGGGGCAGCCGCACTTCCCGCCGCGTGACGGACAGCGGACCATTCTCCTCATTGGCTACCGCCCCGCCAGGCCGCGGGTGATACGTCCGTGGGGCGGTGGCGAACCGGACGGGGTGGGACTGCGCGGCGCTCAGTTCGTCGCAGGTCATCTGCGAGGCCTGCGACCGGGGTGCCTGCCCAGCGACCTTCAGCGCGCGGCCTTCCGGGAGCACTGCCGCAGGCGCGGCAAGGCGGGCGGCTGGGAACTGCCGTACGGCTACACGTTCGTGACCGAGCACACGCCCGGCCGCTGACCTTTCACGGGTTCGCGCGTCCACGGCTCCGGCCCGCTCTTCTTACGCGCGACTCCCCGTGGACGCTCTTCGGGGCAGTCGGCTGATGCGGCGCAGCCGCAGCCAGGGCGGGTGGGCCGCGATTCCCTGCTGGGCGTGGGGGCTCGGAAGCATGGCAGGGCTAGTCGGACTGTGGCAGGTGGCCCAGCAGTGGCCGGTGTGGGCCGGCTTCGGGCTGGCTTCCGCAGTTGTCGGGCTGGCGCTGAGGCAAGCGGCTGCGACCGGAACGAAGGGTCGGAGAGGAAGTCCAGCGGGTCAACGGAACCTACCGCCACGACGACGGTGCCGAATCGCTGTGATCGTCACCACAGGAGGGTTCACGACGGGTGCCTCACCGGCACCGGACTTGAGCTGACCCATCATCCGACCACATCCCGGGAAGGTCAGTAGGTGGCGGGCTCTCCGGGCCCGCCACCAGCCTGCTTCAGAACAGCAGATGCGCTACCGCCGCCAGCGTCGCCAGCACGAGACTGGAGATGACCCCGGCGGAGATGTCGATCAGAACCTTGCGGAACCAGATACGACGCGTGGACTTGCACTCGACAGGGTTCATGCGAAACCACTCCACAGCTGTGAGTCGGAATGGTAGGGACGCCCTACCGGGCATCCGCTGGCTCGCCGCACGCGAAGTGGTGACAGCGACCACCGCGACTCATGGCCGGTGCATGGGTTGCAAGAACCTGTGCGTGCTCTCCGGGAAGGCCCGCAGCGCAGTCGCACTTTAATGGAGTGGAGCAGGGCGTAGCCACTGGATTCGCCATGTGCTTTGGGTCTGAGTCCGTTCGTGACTATAGGTGGGAGCGGGCCTGGGGCTGTGGCCGCCCGCTACCGGGTCGGTTCACCCATGCGCTCGGTCGCGTTGCTCGTCGTCGGCTTCCGAATCCTGCTGGCTGGCCATCGCAACTTAGTCCTGTTGACTGTCGAAATACTCGTACACCCCTTCGATACCGCCAGGCGCATGTCAAGGTACGGTGACTGCCGGACCGAGCAGTCGAGAGCGGGGATGGGTAAGCGGTCATGACAGGCGGGGGCAAGTGGTCGGACCTGGAGGCGTTTTGGCCGGCCGAGGAGATGGTGCGGGACCCGGATCGTGTGGTTCCTGAGATCACCAAGTGCTACGAACTTGCTCACCCGAAGGGGAAGCAACCCTCGGCGGGGGATGTCGCATCGTGGAGGGAAAGCGTCTACGAGGTTGCCACGGCCCTGACGAACCTCGGGCTCGGACAGGTCTACGTGTTCGTGGAGTACCGAGTCCACGAGAAGATGAACCCCATTGATGTAGTCCTCGCCGGCACCCACCCCAAAGGTGGGTACAGCTACGCCGCAATCGAGCTGAAGCAATGGCGCACGGTCTTGCGTCCCGATCCGTCCATGGCGACGAACGGCCTCTGCGCCTCGTGTCGGAGCGCCGCTGGGACTCTCTGTGATGAGTGCGCTCTCGGTTGTGTCTATATGCCTGACTACGGTCGTCACAAGAAGCATCCTGCGATGCAAGTGAAGGAAAACCTGGACTCGCTGCGACGTCACCACAGCATGTTCGACGACCGCTACGTCCACCTCGTCGGCGCCGCATATCTGCACAACCTGAAGGACCGTGAGTCGCAGTGGATCAGCAGGATCAAGCCGGCGCCAGGCATCCCGACGTTCACTGCCCGCCAGCCCGCGGATCTCCGCTCATTCCTGCAGTCCCACTTCATGCCGGTCGCGGATGCGTCGGCGGCCCAGGCGCTGCTCGATCGACGCCGCTCCGCTGCCCTCCTGACATCGGAAGTTGGGGCGATCGTCAACGGTCACACGCAGTTCAGCCTGGTTGAGAAGCAGCTTGAAGCTGTGAACAGCGTGATGGACGCTCTCCGCTCGCCGTCACCCGGCGTTAAGAAGGTGTTCGTGATCAGCGGCCGAGCGGGCACTGGGAAGTCTCTTATTGCACTGACCCTGCTAGGGCAAGCGCTCAAAGAAGGGTATGGCGCGAAGTTTGTTTCGGGAGGTGTCGCGTCCCGGGAGAACTTCAAGCGTGGCGCCAGGGGAAAGGGCAAGGCGTTTCCGACGCTGAACAAGGTCGCCGACGATGTGGCCGCCAATGAGCTCGATCTGTTGTTGTGTGACGAAGCGCACCGGCTTACCGAGCGCCCACAGACCGGTTCTTTCGCCATGCGACGAGGCGAGTCCTCTGTCTCGGTGATCGTGACTCGGGCCAGGGTGCCTGTCTTCTTTGTCGACGGTGACCAACGTCTGTTCGCCGAGGAGATCTGGTCTGAGCAGGAACTCATCGACGCGATCTACGAGTTGAGAGCAGAGATCGTACCGATCAGGCTCGAAAGGGCTTATCGAGCTGTGGGGAGTTCCACCTACGACGCATGGGTGAAACGTTTCCTCAACGGTGATCCTGTGCCGTGGCATGCCGATGACGAGCAGGACCCGGAGCCCTTCGAGCTGTACTACACGGACAGCCCCGCCCGCATGGAGAAGTTCCTGCAATCCAAGCTGGATGCCGGATTGAGCGCCCGGATGAGTGCAGGCATGTGCTGGGACTGGACCGACGACACAGGCACGGCACCGGACGTTGCGCCGGAGAAGGGTTGGGCCCGGCCGTGGAATGCCGGCGATAACCACCGCACTCCCGGAGTGCCGAAGCGACGGTTCTGGGCTACGGATCCCGGCGGCTTCGGTCAGATCGGCTGTGTACACACAGCACAGGGCCTGGAGTACGAGTGGGGCGGAGTGATCATGGGGGCCGATTACACCTGGGCCGGGGACGCATGGGTCGTGGATCGTGAGCATGTGCGCAGTAAGGCTCGTCGGATCCCCTCCGACAAGGACTTGCTGGAGCGGATTCGCAATGCCTACGGAGTTCTGTTGACTCGCTCGATTCGAGGCACGGTGCTGTACTCCGTGGACCCGAAGACCAGGCAACTCTTCGCTGACCTCGGGGTTCCGAAGCTGTGACCGAAGTGTCCAGCCGCCGGGGCAATATGCAGCAGCCTGACGAACCGATAGACGGCAGGAGCGATGCCCCGATGGCTGGGCGGGCGGTTCAGGGAACTGAGCGTGTGAGGGGTGCGTCCGACCGCTCGGCGCGGAGGGGAATGAGCGCCTGATGTGGTCGCTGCGGCAGTTGCACCTCGCACCGGGTGGGAGCGGGGTGTCCGCGAGTGCTTCCCGGCCACGCACTGCTCCGCCGGAACATTGCTCGGCTTGAACCCGGACCGTTTCGACCAACGCCAACGAAAATACGCACCGATGCCGTCGAGCGGGCCGCGGACGGCCGGCTGGTCCTGGTCGCCGAGGACGGCCGCCGCCTCGACCCGGTCGACGAGGTCATCGTGCTGACCGGCTTCAGCCCCGACCTGTCCTTCCTCTCCGAGATCCGCCTGGACATCGCCGAGCGCCTTGAGGCCCCCGTCGCACTGGCCCCGCCGATCGACCGACGCCCCTGAAGCGGACCAGTCGCAGGACGGTGGTTGCTGCGCCGCTCCTGCCGGGCCGTCCGTCACCCAGACCGGCGTCGGCGCCCCCGGCGCGTCGGGAGGCTGCTGACGTACTCCCGGACCACCTCACCCCGCAGGAGGTACGCCATGCCCCGTGTCCAACTCGCCCTTCGCGTCCCGGACCTGAGTGCGTCCGTCGCGTTCTACAGCAAGCTGTTCGGCGCCGAGTCGGCCAAACTCCGCGACTGCTACGCCGACTTCGCGCTCACCGAGCCCTCGCTCAAACTCGTCCTGATCGAGGGCTGTCGCTGATCGGCGGCTGCATCGAGGGGAACCTGACTTACTGCGGGCCCCCGCACCGCCCGGCCGCTGGGGAGATGACGAAGTAGCGGCTCGGCCGTGCCGGGCCGCGCAGGTGCGCTTCTAGGTTCTCCGGCATGGATACAGACAGCGTTCTGGCCCTGGGGCTTCGTCGGGCCGGGGGCATTCGTCCGGCCGTGTTCCAAGGTCCGGACGCGGATGTCGAGGTGGATGCGGAGGCCGACGTTCGGCCGGGGGCGCCCGTCAGTGGGGCCTGGGTGCCGGGGATGGCGGCCGGGCGGCGCAAGTGGGTGGCGTTGCCCGCTCCGTTGGGGCTGGAGGGGGGTGGCGTACTCCCCGATGTCCGGCTCGCCTACGAGAGTTGGGGCCGGCTCGCCCCGGACGCGTCGAACGCGGTGCTCGTTCTGCACGGGCTCACGGGCGACAGTCATGCGAGCGGCCCGGCGATGCCGGGGCACCCCACCGCCGGGTGGTGGGACGGGCTCGTCGGGCCCGGCCGGGCGGTCGACACCGACCGTTGGTTCGTCGTCGCGCCCAATGTTCTCGGTGGCTGCCAGGGCTCCACCGGGCCCGCCTCGACGACGCGGCACGGCCACCCCTGGGGGTCGCGCTTCCCGGCGCTGACGATTCGCGACCAGGTCGCCGCCGAAGCGGGTCTCGCCGATGCCCTCGGGATCCGTACCTGGGCGGCCGTCCTCGGCGGTTCCATGGGCGGCATGCGCGCCCTGGAATGGGCCGTCGGCCGGCCCGACCGGGTGCGCACCCTGGGAGTGCTGGCCTGCTCCGCGGCGGCCACGGCGGACCAGATCGCCTGGTCCGTTCCCCAACTGCACGCCATCCGCAGCGACCCGCACTGGCGGGGCGGCGACTACTACGGGGCTCCGGCCGGCCGCGGCCCGCACCGTGGCCTCGGCAACGCCCGCCGCATCGCCCACATCACCTACCGCGGCGGCGCCGAGCTGGAAGAACGCTTCGGCAGGCGGGTCGAGAGGGAGGGGAGACGTTCGATACCGGGGGGAGGCGGGGGCGCCCCCACCCCGCCAATCCGCCGCTACGCCGTCGAGTCCTACCTCGACCACCACGCCCAAAAGCTCGTGCACCGCTTCGACGCGGGCAGCTACGTCGTGCTCACCGACGCCATGAACCGGCACGACATCGGGCGCGGCCGCGGTGGTGTGGACGCGGCTCTGCGCCGCGTACGGGCGGACGCGTTCGTCCTCGGGTTCAGCAGTGACCGGCTGTTTCCGCCGTACGAGCAGCACAGGATCGCCCGCGGGCTGCCGCGTTGCGCGCATTTCTCCGTCGTCGAGTCGCCCACGGGACACGACGGATTCCTCATCGAACACGAGCAGGTCGGCGCCGTCCTCCGGCAGGCACTGCGGTGAACGGACCATCGGCAAGCAGGACCGAGAGAGCAAGGAACGACGCAATGACGGAAGTGATGGCGCCCGAGGCCTGGTCCTTCGAGACCCGGCAGATCCACGCCGGAACGGCGCCCGACCCGACGACGCTGGCCCGAGCCGTGCCGATCTACCAGACGGGAGCCTTCGCGTTCCAGGACACCGCCCATGCGGCGCGCCTGTTCACCCTGGAGGAGAAGGGCAACATCTACTCGCGCATCCAGAACCCGACGCACGAAGCGCTCGAACGGCGCATCGCGTCCCTGGAGGGCGCCGTCGACGCCGTGGCCGTCGCTTCCGGGCACGCCGCCGTGGCCCTGGCCATCCTCAATCTGGCGGGTGCCGGTGACCACGTCGTGTCGAGCGCGACGCTGTACGGCGGAACGTACAACCTGCTCCGGCATCTGCTGCCCGAGTACGGGATCGAGACGACGTTCGTCGACGATCCCGATGACCCCGAATCGTGGCGGCGGGCTCTGCGGCCCACCACGAAGGCGGTGTTCGGCGAGACGGTCGGGAACCCCCGCAACAATCTCCTCGACATCCGCGCGGTGGCCGATGTCGCGCACGCGGCCGGTGTGCCTTTCGTGCTCGACAACACGGGGCTCACGCCGTACCTGCTGCGGCCCGCCGAGCACGGCGTCGACGTGGTGGTGCACTCCACGTCGAAGTACCTCTCCGGGCACGGCACGGTCATCGGCGGTGTCGTCGTCGACAACGGCACCTTCGACTTCGGCGCGCACGCGGCCCGCTTCCCGAAGTACAGCGAGCCCGACCCGAGCTTCCACGGGCTGCGCTTCTGGGACGAGTTCGGGCCCGGCGCGTATGCCCGCCGACTGCGGCTGCGGCTGCTGCGCGACCTCGGCCCCGCCACCACACCGTTCACCAGCTTCCTGGTGCTCCAGGGCCTGGAGACACTGTCGCTGCGCATGGAGCGGCACGTCAGCAACGCCCTCGAACTCGCCCACTGGCTGGAGGGCCGCCCCGAGGTCTCGGCGGTCCACCATCCCGGGCTGCCGTCCAGCCCCTGGCACCCACTGGCGCGGAAGTACCTGCCGCGCGGAGCGGGCGGGGTCGTCTCCTTCGAGCTCGCCGGCGGGCGGGAGGCGGGCGCGCGGTTCATCGACGGCCTCCAACTCGTCAGCCACCTCGCCAACATCGGCGACGTACGCAGTCTCGCCATCCACCCGGCCAGTACGACGCACTACCAGCTGACCCCCGAGCAGCAGCGGGCGGCGGGCGTGGCGCCGGGGCTGATCCGGTTCTCGACCGGCATCGAAGGCATCGAGGACATCACATCCGACCTGGCGACCGCACTGGCGGCAGCCACCTCGGCCCCCGGCCGAGCGACGAAGCAGTGAGGGCAGCAGCCGTGCAGCATCTGGTCTTTGTGGATTCGAGCGTCCTGGGCCTGCGGGCCATGGAGTACGCGAGGGAGAAGGGGGACAGCGTCACGCTTCTTTGGTCGTCGCGGTACGACTTCATGCACACCCCCGCCAGCCGCGAACGGGCCCTCGACCTCGCCCACCGGGCCATCGAGGTCACGGAGCTCCATGACCCGCGAGCCGCGCTGCGGGCCCTGCGCGCCGCCGGTGTGCACCTGGACGGGATCGACGGGGTGATCGCCACCCTGCACATGCTCGCCGGGACGGCCGCGCGGCTCGCCGAGCTGACCGGTGCCCAGGGGCCGTCGCTCCGCGGTGTGGCCGCCGCCCGGGACAAGGCGGCCTGCCGCCGCATCGTGGACGAGCGCGGCCTGCCCAACGTGCGGTACGCCGAGGTCACCGAGGCCGGAGCGGCGCTCGCCGCGGCCGCGGACATCGGCTATCCGGTCGTGGTCAAGCCGGTCTGCGGCGTGGGGAAGAACGTCACCACCTTCGCCCGGTCGCCCCAGGACATCGAACGTCACTTCCAGGAGGCCGGCGCCCGCCTCGACTCCCTGGAGCAGGGGTTCGCAGTGGACCTCGACGACCGCTACATCCTGGAGGAGGTGGCCGTAGGACCGCTCTACTCGGTCGAGGTGGCCACGGACGGCACCACCTACACACCGCTCGTCACCGTGCGCCGCAAGCTGGGCCTCGGCAACCCGGTGCTCGAACTCGGCTCCACCGTGCCCTGCGGCCTCCCACCGGCCGCCGAGCGGGAACTCGGCGCCTACGCGGTCGACGTGTGCCGGGCGCTCGGCCTGGACCTGGGCCTCTTCCACGTCGAGGTGATCGGCACCGCCGACGGGCCCCGCCTGGTGGAGGTCAACCCGCGGATAGCGGGCGGCACCGTGCCCGAGGTCATCCGGGCGGCGACCGGCCGCGGGCTCTTCGAAGTCCTCGTCGACCTGTACGACGGCGAGCCGCTGTCGCCCGAACCCTTCCCGGTCGAGACCGCCGCGAGCCACACCTTCCTGGCGGCCCAGGAGGACTGCGTCGTCCGCGACGACCTGCCCGCCGACTGGTTCGAGGCGTTCCGGCCCCGGCTGCACTCCGGGTCCACCAGCATCGGCCCCGGCTCCCGCCTGCTCGGCATGGAGGGCAACACCACCACGTACGGCGTGATCCGGGTGGTCGCCGAGGACGCCGCGCGCGCCGAGGCGGCCTGCACGGAGCTGCGCGAGGAGATCTCGGAACTCCTCGGCTTCCCGATGGTGCCGTTGGCCCCCGGCCTGCTGGAGGCGCGCGCATGAGCGCACGACCCACCGAGGGCGCGACGGACGAGACCGCGCCGGACGCCGCTGCCGCGCGGCGCGCGCTCTTCACCTCACGCCGGTTCCTGGTGCTCTGGGCGGCCATGCTCGTCAGCTCCGCCGGTACGTTCTTCCTGCTGCTCACCGCCTCCTCCTGGCTGCTCACCGAGGGCGGCTCCGGGCTCGGCGCGGCCGCCGTCTTCGGCTTCCAGTGGATCCTGCCGGTCGTGCTGGTCGGCGTCGTCCGGAAAGTGTGCGAGGGGCCTCGGCTGCGTCGCACGGTCGTGTACGCCGAACTGGGCGGCGCCGCGGTCTCGTTGGCCATCGGCGTCTTCCTCGGCGCGGACCTGATCGTCGCCGTGCTCGGCTGCTTCCTGGTCCGCGGACTCCTGGAAGGCATCACCAAGACGGCCCGCGTGGTCTACGCACGACAGCTCTTCGACGGGCCGGACCTCAAGCTCGCCTCGTACACCTTCAACAACTCCTACTACCTGGGGAGCGCGGCCGGCGGTGTCCTCGGCAGCCTCCTCGTCGGCGAGGTGTCGGTCGTCACCGCCGGTGCCATCGACGCGGTCACCTTCACCCTCTCCGCCTGCTGCTACCGCTGGCTGCCCGCCGTCTCGGTGCCCCGCGCCGAGGGCACGACGCGCCGCGGACTGCCCGCCCAGGTCCGGGCCGCCCTGAGCGGCCGGCGCGGGCTGATCCGCGCGGTGGTGTATCTCGTCCTCGCGGTCGGGGTGTTCCAGGGCTTCCACAGCGCGGCCCGCACGGTGGTGCCGGTACGGGTGCTCGGGCAGGGCGAGAGCGGCGTGATGAACCTGCAGATCGTCGCGGGTATCGCGCTCGTCCTCGGCGCGGTCACCGTCCCCGTCGTGCTGCGCCGCACGACGGCCCGCACCTACCAGGGGCTTGCGCTCAACGGCCTGACCGCCGCCGTGCTGTTCCTGGTCTGTCTCACCGCGCAGCCGTGGAGCCTGTACGCCGCCTACTTCGGCTTCCTCTTCCTCTTCGAGTTCGCCTTCACGGCGGCGCAGGGAGAGGTCGTGCAGAAGTGCCCGGCCACCGACCTGGTGGCGCTGACCAGCTTCACCAACGCCCTCGGCACCGGCCTCCTGATCGTCTGCACCCTGCTCGCCGGAGCGCTCTTCGACGTCCTGGCGCTGTCCACCGTCGGCCTGCTGTACGCGGCGCTCGCCGTCGCCGCGGGGATCGCCCTCGAGGTCTTCCTGAAGACGCGCCCCGTGCCCGTGCGGCAGGCGAAGACGCCGGCCGCGCAGGAGGTGAGCGCCGCATGACGGCCCTGGCACAGCCGGTGCTCACCCCCTTCGGCCGGCGACCCGGAGCGCTGAACACCGTGGTGTTCCACCCGGCCGGCGGCGGCCTCGGCCAGTACGTGACGCTGCTCTCCCGGCTGGCCCGGCGCGGCCCCGTCCACGGGGTGCGTGCCGTGGGACTCGTACCGGGCGAGGAACCGGACCGCACGGTCGACGCCATGGTCGAGCGCTACCTGGGGCTCATCCGCGACCTGCCGGAGCGCCCGAACCTGCTGGTCGGCTGGTCGCTCGGCGGGCTGCTCGCCTGGGAGACCGGGGCCCGGCTCGCCGCGGAAGGAGCCGCCCCCGCGGTCGTCATGATCGACAGCTTCGCCGAACCCTGGTCCGCGTACGGGAAACCGCGCGAGGGACTCCTCGCGGACATCCGGCGCGGGGGACTGGTGCCGATGGGCCCCGAGGCCGCCGAGGCGGCGGGCCGCACCGCCGCCGCCCACCTCGACGCCTGCGCCGTACACCACGTGACGAGCCGGCACACCGGAGCGGTGCTGCTCATGTCCTGCGCGGGCGCGGAGCGGGAGCGGCAGATCGCCGACTGGCGGCGGCGGGCGTCCCGGCTGGCCGTGACCGAGCTGGACTGCGGCCACTTCGAGACCTTCGGCACCGGGCACACGAGCACGGTCCTCCGCCACCTCGACACCTTCATCGACGCCTCCGTCGGCGTGTCCGACGCCCGCCCTTTGTGAACACCACCCAGACCCAGAAGGAACACGATGAGCGCCCTACTGACGCGTGACTCCGTCGCCGCGTGCGTGCGACGGATCCTGGCCCAGCGGATCCCGGCCGACGTCGGCCACATCCGTGAGGACGAACCCCTGGTCGGTGAGGTGCTTCAGCTCAACTCCCTCGCGGTACTGAGTGTTCTCGTCGAGTTGGAGGACGAGTTGGGGGTCCAGTTCACCGACGACGTGCTCGTCGGGCGCTGGTTCGAGACGGTGCGGGATCTCATCGACATCGTGCTGACCGGGGCCCCCGATGGACGCTGAGCTCTTCGACTGCCTCCAGGTCAACCTGGCGGCGCACGCCGACCGGCTGCACGGTGCCGGCACCCATCTCCTGCTCGGCGCCGGGCTGCGGTTCAGGCCCGCGCCGGGGCCCCTCGGGCTTCCCACGGTGGAGCGCGGCGTACGCGCGCAGCTGACGGAGGCCACCCGGCGCCTCGGACTCGTGGCGGGCGAGCCGCACACCGCCGCCTCGGCGGCGGACCTCACCCCCGCCGACGGCTGCTATGTCGTCGCCGACGCCTTCCACCTGCCCTGGTTGCCGTACCACCGGCAACGCCACATGGAGCACAGCTTCCTGCTGGAGAACGACGGTACGGACGGCGTGCTCATCCGCGACAGCTACCACAACGAGACGCCCTGGGGCATCGCGAGACCGGGCCGGTGGACGCTGACCCGGCAGGAGTTCGCCGCCGCCGTCCCCGGCCCCGCGCTGGCGGTGCGGCTCAGGGCAGCACAGCCGGGAGCCGGGCACGGCGGCCCGCCCGCCGCGGCCGAGCCCGAGACGGACTTCGCGGACCCGTCCGCGGTGGACGCCTACGCCGACGCCTACCGGCAACACCCCGACCGCGCGGCCGCGTTGACGCGGCTGACCCTGGAGACCTGGCTGCTCGCCAGGGCCCGCGAACTGCACGCCGCCTACCTGTGCCACACCGGGCGGCTCCCGGACGGCGACGCGCTCCAGGCGCATCTCACGGCCTGGAAGAAGCTGACCGAGCAGGTCTACCTCGCACACCGCCGGGTGGAGCGCGGCCGTCCGGAACCCCAGGGCCTCACCGACCGGCTCGCCGCGCTCCTCCACGCCGACCCGCGGCTCTTCGGGCACGGCGCGGAGCCCGCGTCGGCCGCCTCCGCTGCCCGGAAGACGGAGCCGCGGCCCCCCGGCGTACCGGAGGGGCTGCGGCGTGCGGTCGCCGCCACGGCCGCCCGGGTGCTCGGCACCGACGAGGCCACCCTGCTCGCCGGCGCGGCCTTCGACTCCGTGCCGTCCTTCAGCTCCTTCCGGGTCGTGGAGATCGTCGAGCGGCTGGAGAGCGAACTGGGCATCGAGTTCGCCGCCGACGACCTGGCCCCCGAGAACCTGCACCATGTCGACGCCGTCTGCCGCGTCGTCCAACGATCGAACGATGGCGGCGCACCCCGTGCGCTCGCCCTTGACGGAGAGGGCCGATGAACTTCCCGACGTCCACCGCACAGGCGGCCCCGCCGAGCGCCACCACCATGCACGAACTGCTCGACACCGCGGCCCGGCTGCACCCCGAAGCCCCCGCCGTCACCAGCGGCGAGCACCACGTCAGCTACTCCGAACTGGACGCCGCCAGCCGCCGACTCGCCGTCTGGATGAACGAGTTGGGGCTGCGCAGGGGCGAGCGCCTGATCATCGCCGGCGGCCCCGGAGTGCTGCAGTCCGTCCTCGTGTACGCCGCCTCCCGGGCGGGTGTCGCCTTCTCACTGCTGCACGAACAGGTGCGCGGCGCGGCCCTCGACCACGTCCTCGGCGACTGCGAGCCCGCGCTCCTGGTGAGCGACCACAGCGAGTCGCTGGCCGCCGCCACACTCCGGGGCGTGCGCGCGCACCACGCCGAGGACGTCGCCCGCCGGGCCTTCGACGCGAAGGCACCGCTCGGCCCGCTGCCGGCCGCGCCGCTGCCGGTCGACCCGTTCTGCCTGATCTACACCTCCGGCACCACGGCGCTTCCGAAGGCCGTGGTCAGCACCCACCAGCAGGCGGTGTTCGCGGTACGGGCGATACAGCGGGTGCTCGGCTACCGGTCCGACGACGTGATCTACAGCCCGCTGCCGCAGTCCTTCGATTACGGCCTCTACCAGCTCTTCCTCGCCACGAGCAGCGGCGCGCACCTCTGGCTCGGCCGGCCGGCCGAGGTCGGGCCGCGGCTCCTGACGAACCTGCTGCGCGCCGGGGCGACCGTCCTGCCCGCCGTCCCCGCCGTCGCCGACGCCCTGGCCCGGCTGCTGCGCCGGGCCGGCGCCGACCGCACCCCCCGGCTGCGGATGCTGACGAACACCGGCGCCGCGATGCCGCAGCAGGCCCTCACCGCGCTGCGCGAGGCCGTCCCCGGGCTCCGGGTGCATCTGATGTTCGGCCTCACCGAGTGCAAGCGCGCCACCATCATGCCCGCGGACGAGGACCTCGTACGGCCCGGTGCGAGCGGCCGGGCGCTGCCCGGCACCGAGGTGTTCGTCGTCGACGACGCCGGCCGTCGCCTGCCGCCCGGCGAGATCGGGGAGATCACCGTACGAGGCCCTCATGTCATGGCCGGGTACTGGCGCCGCCCCGAACTGACCGCCCAGCGGTTCCACCGTGCGGAAGGCCTCTTCCCCGAGCTGCGCACGGGCGACTACGGCTGGCTCGACGAGGACGGCTTCCTGTACTTCAGCGGACGCCGCGACGACCTCTACAAGACGAACGGCTTCCGGGTGAGCGCCACCGAGGTGGAGGCGGCCGCGCGCCGCGTGCCCGGAGTGGAGGCCGCGGCCGTGCTCGCCCCGGAGGGCGACCGGGCCGCCCGGCTCTTCGTACAGGTCACCGGCGAGCTCACCGGAGCCGATGTGCTGCTGCGCATGCGGGAGCAGATCGAGGAGTTCAAGATTCCGCGCGGCTGCCTGGTCATCGACGCCCTGCCGCTGACCGGCAACGGCAAGACCGACCGCAAGGCGCTCGTCGCCCTGGAGGAAGGGGCCAGCCGTGTCCACACCCGCTGACGCCGCGTCCCGGCCCGCCCCTCAGGAGGGCGCGGCCTTGCTGCCCGTCCCGCTGGAGGACCTCGCGGACGTACCGACCCCCGCCTACGTCTACGACCTCGCCGAAGTCCGCCGCAACCAGGCGCGGTTGCGGGCCTCCCTGCCCGAGCGGGCCGGCCTGTACTACTCGCTGAAGGCCAACCCGCACCCCGCGCTGCTGCGCACCCTGCGCGAAGGCGGCGCCAGGCCCGAGGTGTGCTCCACCGGCGAACTCACCGCCGCGCTGGAGGCGGGCTGGGCCGCCGACACGGTGCTGTACACAGGCCCCGGAAAGCGTGACGCGGAGATCACCGACGCGCTGGAGCGCGGCGTACGGTTCTTCTCCGTCGACTCGCCGCACGCCATCGAGCAACTGAGCCGCCTGGCGGAGGAGTCCGGGGCCCCCGCCCGCTGTCTGCTGCGGATCAACGACGACGAGCCGGTGCCGGGGCAGGGCCTCGCGATGACCGGGGTGGCCTCGCAGTTCGGTGCGGACGCCGGCTGGGTCCTCGCCGAACCCGCCCGGTTCGCGAACCGGCCGCACGCCCGCGTCGTCGGCCTGCACCTGTACATGGGCAGCAACCTCGGCGAAGTCGACGCCCTGGAGGCGCAGTTCGCCCGCGCCCTGCGCACCGCGCGGACTCTCGACGCCACCCTGTCCGCGCACGGGGTGCGCTGCGAGGTGCTCGACCTCGGCGGCGGCTTCGGCGCGCCCTTCGCCCGCGCCGGCCACGCCCCCGACCTGCGGGCCCTGCGGCCCCGCCTGGAGGCACTGTTCGACGAGGAGATACCCGGCTGGCGCGACGGCGGCCCCGAGGTCGTCTTCGAGTCCGGGCGCCACCTCGTCGGGACCGCGGGCACCCTGCTCACGGCCGTACTCGACGTCAAGCGCTCGCACGGCAAGGACATCGTGGTCCTCGAATCCGGCATCAACCACCTGGGCGGCATGGCGGGGATGCGGCGGCTCCCCCCGCTCAACCCGACCCTGGTCGCCGCCCAGGAGCCGCGGGAAGCAGAGGAGTTGACGGCTCTCGTCGCGGGACCCCTGTGCACCCCCCTCGACACCTGGTCCCGTGCCGCGCGGCTGCCCGCGCTGCGCCCGCACGACCTGGTCGCCGTGCCCAACGTCGGCGCCTACGGCCTGTCGGCGAGCCTCGTCGCCTTCCTCGGGCATCCACTGCCCGCGGAGGCCGTGGTCGACAGCGACCGCCCGGGGACGCCCCCGGAGATATCCCGTACCACCCTTATCAGGCAAGGAGTCATGGACTGATGGACGCTCGTTTCATTGAACTGCTCACCCCTTCCCTCAAGTTCCTGGGCGAGCACGAGATCGGCGCGGATTCCTCCCTGCGCGATCTCGGGCTCGACTCGATGCAGGCCATCGAGCTGCTCTTCGCGATCGAGGACACCTTCGAGGTGACACTCCCGGACGACGACATGAACGACGCGACGTTCGCCACGGCGGGCAGCCTGTGGCAGGCGATCGACGCGGCACTGACGGCCCAGGGCGTGGCGGCGTGACGCTCACCGAGCTCGAAGAGGCCGTCGACGCCGACGTGCGGTGGGCCGACCGGGTCGCCGCCGTGGCGGCCGTCGCCGCCGAGCACGCGGCGCGCAGGGACCAGGACGCGTCCTTCCCCGCCGAAGCGCTCACCGAACTGCGCCGCACCCGGCTGCTCGGCCTGCTGGTGCCACGGGAGTACGGCGGACTCGGCGGCACCGTCGCCGACCTGGTCGAGGCGGGCATCACGCTCGGCAGGGCCGACACGTCCGTAGCGATGATCTTCGCGATGCACTGCCAGCAGACCGAGGCCGTGGTCCGCCACGGCAGCGCACGGCTGCGCGCCGAACTCCTGCCGCGGATCGCCGCCGGCCAGGTGTACCTTGCCTCGGTCACCACCGAGGCGGGCAAGGGCGGCCACCTGCTCACCTCGCGGGCGGCGCTCGCCACCGCGGGCGACGAGCTCGTCATCGACCGCTTCGCGCCCATCGTCACCGGTGGCGGCCACGCCGACGGATTCCTGGTCACCATGCTCGCCCCCGGCGCCGCGGGGCCCGGCCAGGTCTCCCTCGTCTACGCGGACCGGGCACAGCTCGACATCCGGCCCTCCGGGGAGTGGCAGCCCCTGGGCATGCGGGCCAGCCACAGCGGAGCGCTCCAGCTGACCGGCACGGTGCCGGCCCATCACGTCATCGGCGAGCACGGGCAGTTCCACACCGTCGCCGCCACCGTGTTCGGGCCGCTCGCGCACCTGGGCTGGTCGGCGTGTTGGCTGGGCACGGCGGCCGGAGCGCTCTCGCGGGTGCTGAAGCTGCTCCGCTCCCCGCAGGGCCGGGGAAGCACGGACCTGTCCTCCGAGCTGCTGCTCACGCGTCTGTCGAAGGTCCGCCAGCGCTTGGACACCGTGCACGCCCTGCTCACCAGGACGCGGCAGACCGTCCAGGACAGTCCGGACCTGAGCGTGCCCCGTGTGCAGCTCCAGCTCAACGCCCTCAAGATCACCGCGGCCGAGATGTGCCACAGCGCGGTCGACGAGCTGGTGACCGCGGCCGGCATGCGTCACGGCTACCTCAAGAACTCGCCGACCCGCCTGGAGCAGGCGCTGCGCGATCTGCGCTCGGCCGCACTGAACTACAGCAACGACCGCCTGCACCTGGCGGACGGCAGGCTCGCACTCCTCGATCCGGAGGTGCGCTTTGTCTGACGACGGAACCGACCCGTCTCTCCGCGACGGCATCCACCCGTCTCTCCGTGACGGCTTCCGGGCGGCGGTCGGGCGGGCCCTGGAACCGCTGTCCGGGGACGCCACGCTCCCGCGGGTGTGCGGTGCGCTCGGCGCCGCCGGAATCCTCGCCGGGGTCTACCGACGCACGGGCCGTGACGGACCCGTCGCCGACCCGGGACGGCTAGGGGCGCTGCTGGCCGCCACGGATGCCCGGGGCGACAACGGCGTCACGCTCGGCGTGCTGGTGCAGACGGCGAGCGCGGTGCCCCTACTGGGGTCCGCCCCGGCGGGATCGCCCGCGGCACGGGTGTACGAGGAGACGCTGCGCGGGGCGACGACCGTGGCCCTCGCCGCCACGGACGCCGCGGCCCCCGGCTCGGACCTGGCCGGACTCGGCACCGAAGTAAGCGCGAGCGGCGGTGAGTTGACACTTACCGGCGGCAAGCGGTGGGCCACCGGCGCCTGCGTGGCCGGCCATCTCCTGGTCCTCGCCAGGCACCGGCCGGGCCGCCACTTCACCAGCTTCACCTGGGTGCTCGTCCCCGCGGACGCGCCCGGCGTCGAGATCGTGGACGCGGCGACGGACCTGCTGCCCGGATCGGCCACCGGCCACATCCGGTTCGACTCCGTCCGGCTCCCCGCCGACCACGTCATCGGCAGGCAGGGGCGCGGGATGGCCGCCTTCGCCCGGCACATGGGCACCGAGCGGCTCGCCGGCGCGCAGTGGGCCGTCGCGCTCACCGGCAGAGTCCTCGCCCAGACACTCGACGTACTCCAAGGGCGCAGCGTCGACGGCGTACCCCTGTGGCACAACGACGTGGTGCGCCGCGACTTCGCGGCCTGCCTCGTCAAGGTCTCCGGCCTTCGCGCCCTGTACGAGACGCATGCGCGACGCATCGTCGAGGAGCAGGATCTGGCGGCCGCGGCCCTCCTGAAGTCCGCCGTGGGCCTGGCCGCGGACGAGGTGCTCGCCTGCTGTGCGCAGCTCCAGGGAGCGGACGGGTTCCTGCGCGGCCGCGCGCAGCAGATCCGGGCCGAGGCCGCCGTCCTCGGCATCGGCGGCGGGGCCACCGGACTGCTGCTCGGCAACGTCGCCGACGGCGCGGAACCGCTCCTGGAGAGGCTGCGCGCATGACCGCCACCGCCTGGCGGGCCGTGGAGGTGGCCGACCGGACCTGGGTGCTCAGCGGCCCGCAGGACGACCTTCCCGCCGGGGCCGCGCCCACCGAGGACGACCTGCGGCAGGCGCGCGGGCTGCCCCGCTGGCGCGCCGAGGAGTTCACCGCGAGCCGGGCGGTGCTGCGCCGCCTGCTGCGCCAGGTGCGCGCCGACCTCGTCGGCGCGGCGGTGCGCAAGGACCGGCGCGGCCGGCCGATCCTCGACGGGCACCCCGGCGTCGGGATCAGCGTCTCCCACGACGGCGGCACCATCGCCGCCGCCGTGGGGCCGGGGCGGCGTGTCGGCGTCGACGTCCAACTGCCGCCCGAGCCGCTCTCGGACGCATTGGTGCGCCGGTGTCTGCGGGGCCGCGCCCCCCAGGTGTCCGCCCTGCCGGAACCCGACAGGTCCACCGAGTTCGCCCGCGTGTGGACCGTGCAGGAGGCCTGCGTGAAGGCGGAGGGCACCGGGCTCGCCGGCAGCCCCTGGACGATCGACGTGGAACCGGGCCGCGACAGGGGCCACTGGGGCCCCTACCGCTGGGTGAGCCTGCGCCGCTCGCCGATCCCTCTGAGCTGTGCCTTCACGGACCTGGAGCGATGATGACGACGACGACCCTCACGGCCTCGCCACCGCGCCTGAGCTGCTACACCACGAACCTGGTCGCCTACCTGTCCGCGGACCTGCCCGACGCCGGACGGCACTTCGCCGCATCCGTACGACTCGCCGTCCGCACCGGCCTGCCACCGGGCCGGCTGGCCTTCTCCCACCACACCCGGGTCGACACGGCGACGGGCCTCGGCCCGCTCGCCTACCGGAGCGCCGCCGACCGGCAGCGGGCCCATGCCGGGCTCGCCCGCGAACTCGCCCTGCGCGGCCGGGTTCTCGCCGTCGGCAACACCCGCCACCTGCCCTGGTCGCCGGGGTACGGCCGCGCCGACGCGCCGCACTGGCTGCTCCTGCACGACCACCGCGACGGGTGCTGGCTGGTCGCCGACCACTTCACCGCCCTCACACCGCACGGCCCGCAGGAGCCCTACCTGGGCTGGCTGGACGGAGACGAACTGACCCTGGCCCTCACACCGGTGCCCGACCCGGCGCCGGAGGTCGCGCTGCGGGACAGGCTCGCCCTGGGCAGCGCCGCCCCGGTGCCCGGCCCCGGCCACTTCCGGTGGCTGGAGCGGGAGCCGGCGGCGGACGGGACCTGTCCGGCCCCCGACGCCCCGGAAGCCACCGTTCTCGGCACCGGGGCCACCGCGCCCGACGAGGGGAGCTGGCTGTTCGGTCTGCCCGACGTCCTCTCGTACGTACGCGACGTGCTCGTCGCCGAACCGACGGCGCCCGGCCGGTACGCCGACGACCTGTGGGCGGCGGGCTGTCACCACGCCCACCGCCTGACCGTGCTCGCCGAGTCCGGCGCCATGAGCCGCGCGGACGTGGACACGCTGACCGCCCTCTGGGCCGAACTGCCGCGCGCCCTGCGCTTCGCGGCCCAGTCCGCCGAGCGCGGACGCCCGCGTGCGGGGCTTGTGGGCGCGGCCTTCGACAGGCTGCTCGACGCGCTCCGGCCGCTCCCGGACGACCTGCACACCCCCGCATTCCCAGCGCTCCCGGCGCCCCCGCACACCCTGGAAGGACAGCAGTGAAGGAGACCCTGTACGAGTGGTTCGCGGCGTCGGTCGCCGCGCACCCGCACGAACCCGCCCTCGAGGTGGGCACGGACCGCCTGACCTACGGGCAACTGGACGCGCTGGCCGAGCGCCTCGCCGCCGAGCTGGTCGCGGCCCACGGCGGTGTGCCCGACCGGGTCGGGCTGCTCGCCGAGCGCAGCGCCACGGCCTACGCCGGGTACCTGGCGGTGCAGCGCCTCGGCGCCACCGTCGTGCCGCTCAACCCCGCCTTCCCGGCGGCCCGTACCGAGGCCGTGGTGACGGCGGGCCGCCTCGGCCTCGTCCTCGCCGAGGAGCGGGGGAGCGCGGCCGGCCTCTCCGTTCCCGTCCTCGTACCGGACCTGACGGCGCCGCACGCCCGTGCGTTGCCGGAGCTTTCCCCATACCGCGCCACCCCGGACGGCATCGCGTACGTGCTGTTCACCTCCGGCTCGACGGGCAGGCCGAAGGGCGTGCCGATCCGGCACCGCGAGGTGTGCGCGTATCTCTCGCACGTCGTGGAGCGGTACGAGGTGCGGCCGGGCAGCCGTGTCTCACAGACCTTCGATCTGACCTTCGACCTCTCGGTCTTCGACATGTTCACCGCCTGGGGCGGCGGCGGCACTCTGGTGGTGCCGGACCGGGGGGACCTGATGGCGCCCGTGCGTTGGGCCGCCCGGCAGGAGCTGACCCACTGGTTCTCCGTACCGTCGATGGTCTCCTACGCGAGCCGTATGCGCTCCCTGGGCCCCGACCGGATGCCCTCCTTGCGCTGGAGCCTCTTCTGCGGTGAGCCACTGACCGTGCAGCAGGCACGTGCCTGGGCCGGCGCGGCGCCGAACAGCACGCTGGAGAACCTGTACGGGCCGACCGAGCTCACCATCAGCTGCGCCCAGTTCAGGCTTCCGGCCGACCCCGACGCGTGGCCGGAGACCGGCAACGGCACCGTTCCCGTCGGGCAGCTCTATCCGGGGCTCGAACACCGGATCCTGGACGAGCGGGGCCGGCCCGCCGACCAGGGCGAGCTGGTCGTGCGCGGCGCCCAGCGGTTTCCCGGCTACCTCGACCCGGCCGACAACGCGGGCCGGTTCGTGCGGTACGCCGAGGGCGGGTCGACGGCCGCGGAGAGCTACGAGGGCGACGGGCCGCTGACCGACGAGCACTGGTACCGCACCGGGGACCGAGTCCGCCGTGCCGGCCCCGAAACCGGGCTCGTCCACCTCGGCCGGCTCGACCAGCAGGTCAAGGTGCGCGGCTACCGGGTGGAACTCGGCGAGATCGAGGCCGTGTTGCGCGCACAGCCAGGAGTGGGTGACGCGGTCGTCGTCGCGGTCGCGGGACACGGCGGCGAGACCGTACTGGAGGCGGTCTGCACGGGGAGCGGTCCGGACCCGGACGACCTGGCCCGCGCGCTGCGGGCGCGGCTGCCCGCGTACATGGTGCCGCGCGGCATCGCGGTCTTCGCCGAGCTGCCGCTCAACGACAACGGCAAGATCGACCGGAAGGTCCTGGCCGCGAGCCTGAAGGCCCGTCATGGCTGAACCCACGCTGGTCCCCGGCAGCCCGCCGCTCGCGCTCCTGGACGACGCCTCGCCCGCGGTCACCGCGGACGGCTACCGCGCCGCCGTCTCCAGACTGCCCACCGGAGTCACCGTCATCACCGCGAGCGGGCCCGAAGGCCCGGTCGGCTGCACGGCCAACGCGGTCATGTCGCTCTCCCTGGAGCCGCCGAGCCTCCTGGTCTCCCTGGGCGGCCGGAGCGCCACCCTGGAGCGGATCCGGGCGGCGGGCTCCTTCGCCGTGAACGTGCTGACCTGGTCCGACCGCGCGCTCACCCGGAAGTTCGCCACCGGTACGGCGGCCGAACGGTTCGCCGGGGTCGGCTGGGACCTCATGCACCAGGTCCCCGTCCTCAGCCGGTCCGCCGCGGCGATGGTGTGCGAGGTCCACGAGCTGGTGCCCCTGTTCGACCACACGCTCGTGGTCGGCACGGTCACGTGGGCGCAGGCGGGCGAGGCGGACCCGGCCGTGTACTACGGCAACGAGCTGCGCGCGCTACGGCCCGTGGATCTGGCGAGTGGATCTGAGAAGCGGACCTGAGAAGCGGATCTGAGAAGCGGACCTGACTAAGTGACACAGCGCGCCTTCTGTCGCCGCCCCGGCGGAATTTAGCGTCATGCGCATGGCAACAGAGACCCCGACCCCGTCCCCGACCCCGTCCCCGTCCCCGACCCCGTCCCCGTCCCCGACCCCGACCGTGACCGAGACGCGGGACGTCGACACGTCCTCCCGAGCGGATCGCCCGCTGCTCAGGATCCTGACCAGCAAGGCGCCCCCGAGGCCGGCGTGGAAGGGGCTGATCCCCGCCACCCTGTGCGCCGTGGCCGCCCTGCTGGCCCTGGTGGGTCTCGGTGCCCTGGCGCATCAGGTGCTGCTCGTGCCGCCGCTGGCCGCCAGCGCCGCGCTGATCTTCGGCGCCCCGGCGCTCCCGCTGTCGCAGCCGCGCAGCGTCGTGGGAGGGCAACTGCTCTCCGCAGGCACCGGTTTCGTCGTACTCGCCGTGGGCGGTGGCTCGATGGCCGCCGCCGCGGTGGCGGGGGGACTCGCGCTCGGCGTGATGGTGGTGGCGCGTACCCCGCACTCACCCGCCGCGGCCACCGCGGTGATCGTCGTCCTGACGGAGCCGGCGGTGCTGCCCTTCCTGTCGCTGCTGGCCCTGGCGGCCGTCGTGCTGGTCGTCATCGGCATGGCGGCGGGCCTGAACCGGGCCGCCCCCTCCTACCCGTCCTACTGGTGGTAGTCCAGGCCGTCCGGTCATACACCGAATCCCGCACCGCGTCGCTCGCGGTGCGGGATTCGGTGTATGACCGGACGATCGGTCAGGCGATGGATCAGGCAACGGTGACAGCCGGTGGGCCGATCCGCCGGGCCAGTTCGAGGGTGGCCGCGAGAGCCGGCGGGAGCCAGGTCTGCTGGTTCCAGACCATGCGCACGACGTGGCGTTCACCGGGCACGCCCTCGACCACGCCCACCTCGCCGTTCTCGATCTCCCGGGCCGCCGACTCCCGTGGCAGGACCGCGATGCACGGGCCGTTCCTGAGGAGTTCGAGCGCACCCTGCACGGACGCTATCGACATGAATTCCGTACCCAGCGAGTAGGTGCCTTCGATGGCTGACCTGAATTTTTCGAGAGAGCTGTCGTCGGAATCCACGTGCAGCAGCCGAACAGTGCTGTGCCGGGCCTTTACCTGCCACTCGGTGAGCGAATTTTCCGCGTTTCCTTCAGAAGTCTCTTCGAGCAGTCCGATGAGTTCTCGTCCGGCCACCGCCACCACATCCACGGAGCGCAGGTCCTCGATGTGCAGACCGGCCGGTACATTCGCGCCGCGGTTCGGCGGCTCAAGAATCAGCCCCATGTCAAGACGTCCGGCGGATATCTCTTCCGTGATGCGCTGCGAATCCATTCCCGCCGGCGCGAGCTCCAGCTTCGGATAGCGGTATCTGCATTCCCAGACGAGCCGGGTCAGCTCCTGGTCGACGGAGAGCGGGGAGGCGCCCACGGACACCCGCCCGCTGACCTCGCGGCCGTCGGCCAGCGACGTGGTCAACTCGTCGACCAGGCCGAGCAGCCGCACCGCGTAGCCGTGGAAGGTCTCGCCGTCCGGCGTGGGGCGCACCCCGTGGTAGAGGCGTTGGAAAAGTGAGGTGCCGACCTGTGATTCCAGCGCCCGTATATGGGCCGCCGCGGTCGACTGCGAGTAACCCAGATTGCGTCCGGCCCGCGTGATGCTGCCGGTGCGCACCACCTCCAGGAAAGTTCTCACCTGGTACAGCGTAATTTCCATGGTCGCCCCTCCGGCCATTGATATATCCGCCCATTCTGCTGGGTCACGGATGCCCGCGTCACCGGCTGCCGGATGACTTAGTCAACTTCAGGGCGTGCGGTTCTTCCGTTGCCCCCCATCGAACACCGGCCCGTTGTGTGACCTTCCGCCCCGGATAGATTTCTTTTCGAGAAGCGATTCCCGTCGCAACCGAAAAGGAAAGCAGGAACATGTCCGAGATCGAGTACATCAAGAACGTCTTCCGCAGCGGGTTCGAGCTGACCGACATCGAGTGGACGTCCTGGCAGGAACCCGGGCGGGCCGGCGTCGAGCACCACGTGCTGTGGGCGCCGGACACCGAGAGCGGTGAGGACTCGGTCGGCCTGCTCCTCCGCTTCCCGCCGACGGCCCACGGCGACTTCCACGAGCACCTCGGGTATGAGCTGATGCTCGTCCTCGACGGTCAGCTGGACCACAGCGACGGCGCCTCGTACGTCAAGGGCGACCTGGTCGTCGAGGGCCCCGGCACCCAGCACCAGATGTCCAGCGCCGCCGGCTGCACCGTCCTCGCCGTCCGCACCCGCCCGGCGCGGGCGCGGGTGCCGCAGGGCCCGATCCGCGCGGTCGCCTCCGTCTGAGCGACCGGCTTTCACCAGGCCGGCGCCCAGCCGCCAGGCCACCGTCACCGAACAACGGCTCGTCGAATGAGAGAGGTTCATGCACTCGCCCGCACCGACAGGCGACGCCCCGCCCGATGTCCGGGACAGCGGCCGGCGCGTCCTGGTCTCCAGCGTCTCCTCGGACTCCCACACGTGGAATCTGGTCTTCCTCCAGCTCATGCTGGAAGAGCTGGGACACGAAGTGATCAATCTCGGCTCCTGTGTCCCCGATGAGCTGCTGATCGAGGAGTGCCGTCGTACCGCCCCCGACATGGTGGTGATCAGCAGCGTCAACGGGCACGGCCATCTGGACGGCCGCCGGCTCATCGGCCGGCTGCGCGCCGAGCCCGGACTGAGCGGGCTGCCCGTCGTCATCGGCGGCAAGCTCGGCACCCGCGGCGCGGAGAACCGCGCGTACGGACCGGAGTTGATCGCCGCGGGCTTCGACGCGGTCTTCGAGGACACCGCGGGCGTCGCCCCGTTCCGCAGGTATCTCGCGGAGGCCGGCAGGCCGGGGCTCGACCCCGCCCCGCGCCCCACCCCCGTCCCCACCCGCACCCCCGCTCTCGTCGCTTCGGGAGAGACCGTATGAGGACGAATACGTTGCTCGCGGCCGGTGCCCCGGCCGCCGTGCGGCGGCGCTCCACCACGCCCTTCGGGGCGGCGGTGGCCGCCGCCGCGGCGGCCGGCCGGCTCGTGGTCCAGCCCCGCATGGGCTTCCCCGACGTGGCCGGCATGCTCACCGGCCTGCGGGCGGTGACCGCGGCCGACGCCACCACCGTCGGCACCGTGACGCTCGACAGCTACACCCGGGTCGGCGACCACGCGTCGGCGCGCAAGGCCCTCGACGAGGGGAGCGACCTCAACGGCTTCCCGATCGTGGCGCACGGCGCCGATGTCACCCGCGACATGATCGCCCGGGTGGGCGGCGGCGCCGACTTCGCCATCCAGGTCCGGCACGGTTCGCCGCTGCCGCTGGGCATCGTGCAGGCCCTGCTGGACGCGGGGCTCGACGCGACCGAGGGCGGCCCGGTCTCGTACTGCCTGCCCTACAGCCGCACCCCGCTCGCCGAAGCCGTGACCGCCTGGGCGGACAGCTGCGAGCTGCTCGCGGAGCAGGTCGACGGCGCCCACCTGGAGAGCTTCGGCGGCTGCATGCTCGGCCAGCTGTGCCCACCCGGACTGCTGGTGGCCATCTCCGTGCTGGAAGGGATGTTCTTCAAGCAGCACGGCCTGCGCAGCGTGTCGTTGAGCTACGCCCAGGGGACCAGCTTCGCCCAGGACGTCGACGCGATCGGGGCCATGCGCCGTCTCGCGGGCGAACTCCTCGGCGATCTGCAGTGGCACGTCGTGCTCTACACCTACATGGGCGTGTTCCCCCGGACACCGGCCGGAGCGCTGTCCCTGCTGCGGGACAGCGCCGTGCTCGCCGCGGTGACCGGCACCGAGCGGATGATCGTCAAGACCCCCGCCGAGGCCCATCGCATCCCCACCGTGGCCGACAACATCCAGGCCCTCCAGGAAGCGGCACGCGCGGCGGAGTCGGCCGCTCGGCTGCCGCTGGACGCCCTGGGCGCCGCCGCCGCGGACCCCGCGGGCGACAACCCGGTCTACGCCGAGGCGCGCGCCCTCATCGACGCCGTCCTCAACCTGGACGCGGACATCGGGACGGCCCTCCTCAAGGCCTTCGCCAAGGGCTACTTGGACGTGCCCTACTGCCTGCACGCCGACAACGCCCAGCGCTCCCGCAGCTACATAGCCGGCGACGGCACCCTCCAATGGCAGTCCGCCGGGTCGATGCCGATCACCACGACCGCCCCGGCCGGAGCGCGTCAACTGCGCGCCGACGCCTTTCTGGACATGCTCAGTTTTGTGCAACGGCGGTACGACGACGCCGCGTTGGAGGAACTCCCGACGGCCGGCCCCTCCGCCCTCCTCTCCACCGCCCTCTTGAAGGACTGAATCGAACGTGCCCGAAGAAAGCAGCAGACGCCCCACCCTCACCATCGCGGTCATCGGCACCGGCCCGCGCGGCATCTCCGTACTGGAGCGGCTCGCCGTCCGGCTGGCGGAGGGCGAACTCGCCGACCACACCGTACGTATCCATGTCATCGACGCGACCGAGCCGGGCGCCGGACGCGTCTGGCGCACCGACCAGGACGAGTGGTTCACCATGAACACCGTCGTCGGCCAGGTGACGATGTACTCCGGCGTCCCCGACGGGGGCCCGGTCCGGCCCGGCGCGGGACCGTCCCTCGGGCAGTGGATCGCCCGGCGCGCCGCCACCCACGGCGAACCCGCGCTGGACGCCGACGACTACGCCTCCCGGCGCCGGTACGGCCAGTACCTGCGCTCCGTCTACCGGACGATCCTCGACCACCTACCGACGAACGTCGAAGTGACCGAGACCCGCGGCTCGGTCACCTCCGTCGTCGCCGCCTCACGCGGCGGCTACGCCCTCGAACTCGACTGCCCGCCCTACCTGATCGACGCCGACAAGGTCCTCCTCGCCACCGGACACCCCAGGAACGCCCCGGACCCGCACGAGGCCGAGCTCCTCGACTTCGCGGAACGCCACCCCGGCATCACGTACCTGTGCGGCGACTCCGCGGCGGACATGCCGCTCTCCGTGCGGGATATCGCCCCCGGCAGCACCGTCGGCATCCGGGGCATGGGCCTGTCGTTCTACGACGTGATGCTCTCCCTCACGGTCGGCCGCGGCGGCACCTTCGAGCAGGCCGGGGACGGCCGGCTCCGTTACGTGCCCAGCGGCCTCGAACCCAGGATCGTCACCGGCTCGCGCAGTGGCCTGCCGATCCCGGCCCGCGGCAGGAACCAGAAGGAGCCCGACCACACCTTCCGGCCGCGCTTCCTCACCAAGGAGGCCGTCGCCGCGGCCCGGAAGCGCCGGTACTCGGCCACCGGCAGCGACAGGCTGCGCTTCGACGAGGACGTACTGCCCCTGCTCCTGAAGGACCTCGACCATGTGTACCGCTCCGCACACCGGGCGTCGGGAGCCACACAACCGCTGCCGCCACTCGACCTGCACGCGCTGGCCCGCCCCTTCAAGGACGCCCGGTTCGACTCTCCCGCGGCATTCCGCGATCGGCTCGTGGAGACCATGCGTGAGGACCTGGCGCAGGCCGCCCTGGGCAACGTAGCGGGCCCGCTCAAGGCGGCGCTCGACGTGCTGCGCGACATCCGCAACGTCGTCAGGGAAGCCGTGGACTTCGGCGGACTCCACCCCGACTCGCACGCGGAGGAGTTCCAGCGCGACTTCGTGCCGGTCAACGCGCTGCTCTCGGCCGGCCCGCCCATCGAGCGGGTGGAGCAGCTCCTCACCCTCGTCGAAAGCGGCGTGGTGGAGGTGGCCGGGCCCGCCACGCGGTTCACGGCGGACGAGGCCACGGGTCGCTTCCGGATCGGCTCGCCCCAGGTGGCCGGGTCCGACCGCGCCGCCGAGACGCTCATCGACGCCCGTATCCCCACCCCGAATCTGCACCGCGACGTCTCCCCGCTGGCCCGGTCCCTGAGGGCCGAGGGCCTGGTGAGCGAGTTCATCCACGAGGAACCGGTCTCCGGCCGCACCCGCGCCACCGGAGGCCTGAACGTGACCATGGCGCCTTTCCACGTCGTCTCCGCCGACGGGACGGTCCGCTACGGCCTGTACGCCCTCGGCATCCCGACCGAGCACACCCGCTGGTTCACCCAGGTCGGCAGCGGCAAGCCGGGACTGAACACCCTGTTCCGGCAGGACGCCGACGCCATCGCCCTCGACATGCTGCGCGCGGCCCGCGACGCGGCCAGGGCCGAACCGGCCACGCTCGTCGCGGGGCGTGCGGCATGAGCGTGCACAGCCCCGAGGGGAGCCGGGCCTTCCGCGCCGCCCGCGATGTCCTGCTCGACCACCACGGTGACCTCACCGGCGCGCGGAACGTCTTCTCCTGGCCCAGCCTCACCCACTTCAACTGGGCCTTCGACTGGTTCGACGTCTTGGCCGAGGGCAACGCGAAGACGGCCCTGCACCTCGTCGGACCCGGCACGACGGACGACGAGCTCATCTCCTACGACGAGTTGTTCCTCCGCTCCGACCAAGTCGCGCACTGGCTGCGCCACTTGGGCGTGCGGCGCGGGGACCGGATCCTGATCGCCCTCTACAACGGCCGGACGCTGTGGGAGACCATGCTGGCGGCGATCAAGCTGGGCGCGGTGGTGGTCCCCACCTACGCCACCGCGACACCGGACGACCTCGCCGACCGGCTGTCGCGGGCCAAGGTGAAGCACGTCCTCACCGACGCCTCACTGACCGGCCGCTTCGCCGGCACGCCGGGCGACTGGACCCGCATCGCCACAGGCGAGCGGGTCCCGGGCTGGCTGTCGTACGAGGACTCGTGGACCGCGTCCGGCGAGCGGTTCGTGCCGGAGGTCCTCACCCGCGCCAGTGATCCGCTGTTCCTCTACTTCACCTCGGGCACCACCTCACGGCCCAAGATGGTGGCGCACACCCACAGCAGCTATCCGGTGGGCCATCTGTCCGGCATGTTCTGGAACGGACTGCGCCCCGGCGACACCCACCTGAACATCTCCGCGCCGGGCTGGGCCAAGCACGCCTGGAGCTCCTTCTTCGTGCCGTGGAACGCGGAGGCCACCGTGGTCGCGCTCACCGACCCGCGGCCCGCCGCCGCCGACATCCTCGACGCGCTGCGCACCCGCTCCGTCACCAGCTTCTGCGCCCCGCCCACCATCTGGCGCGGCCTGCTCGCCGAAGGCCTCGGCACGGTGCCGCCGGTGCTGCGGGAGGCCACCTGCGCCGGGGAGCCGCTGGAGGCGTCCCTCGTCGACCGGGTCGCGGGGGCCTGGGGCGTCCAGGTGCGGGACGGCTACGGCCAGACCGAGACCACCGCGCAGCTCGGCCACATATCCGGGGCCCGCACCGCGCCCGGCACGATGGGCAGTGTCCTGCCGGGATACGACGTGGTGGTCGTCGACCCCGCCTCCGGCCTGCCCACCGCGCCCGGCGCCACCGGCGAGCTCTGCCTGGAACTGACCAACCGGCCCATGGGCCTGATGACCGGATACCTCGACGACGAGGAGAAGACCGCGCGGGCGTTCGCGGACGGCCGGTACCACACGGGAGACCTGGTCTCCCTGGGCGTCGACGGGGCGCTGCGCTACGCGGGCCGGGACGACGACATGTTCAAGTCGTTCGACCACCGCATCTCCCCGCTGGAGCTGGAGCGCGTGTTGCTGCGGCACCCCGCGGTGGCGCAGGCCGCCGTGGTCCCGGTGCCGGACCCCGTGGGCCTGTGGGTGCCGAAGGCCTTCGTGGTCCTCGCCCCCGACTGGCTCGACCGGGACGGGGCGGCCGGGGCGCTGCTCGACTTCGCGGCCACCGAACTGCCACCGGAGCAGGCCGTCAGGGTCGTCGAGATCGCCGCACGGCTGCCGATGACGGTGTCGGGCAAGGTGCGGCGGGCCGCGCTGCGCGCGTCCGGGACGCTCGGCGGACCGGAGGTCCGCGCCGAGCTCGTCTGACGCCCGCCGCCCAGGGGCCCGGCCGCGATGTCCGCGGCCGGGCCCCCGGACGTGTGGGCCGCCCCCCCATGGTGGGCGGCCCACACCCCGATCCCCGTACGGCATCCGATTCGCCCCCCGGCGGCGGGCGCCCCGGTGCGGCAGCCACCGGTCACCGCCCCAACGGGGTGCCGGTGCCACATCGTCCGCGCGTCGTCCAGCGGCCACTGTGGTGCTCAGCCCGATGCCGTACACCGAGCCAGAAGGGGGATCTCGTGGTTTCCACCGCACTCACGAGGCAGACAGAAGGTCATGAGGGCAGGGAGCTCTCTCCGGCCTCGCAACCGGTTTCGGTCTCGCGACCGGCTTCGGCCTCGCAACTGACGGGGTACGTGCTGCCGCACTCCCTGCACCGCAGGGACCAGCTCAGCAAGGGTGAGCAGTACGTGGGCGGGCTGCTCGCGGCACAGGGGCGCAAGTCCATGCGCAACATCGCCGCCCTGCTCGGCGGCGGCGCCGCGGAGCAGAGCATGCACCACTTCATCAGCGCCTCGACCTGGGACTGGCGGCCCGCGAGGGAGGCGCTCGCCCACTATCTCCAGCGGAGCGCGCCGCCGAGCGCCTGGGTGGTCCGGCCGCACGTCATCCCCAAGGTGGGGGAGTGGTCGGTGGGCGTCGACCCCCGGAGCGACAGACAGGCCGGCGAGCCCTCCAGCGGCCAGTACGCCTACGGCCTGTGGTCGGCGTCGGACGAGCTGAGCGTCCCGGTGAACTGGCGCCTCTTCCTGTCGGACCGGTGGACCGGTGACCAGACCCGCAGACGCCGGGCGGGCATCCCCACGGAAGTCATCGGCACGACCCCCGAGGAGTGCGCCACCGCGACCGCCCTCGAACCCCTGCGGAGCTGGCGGTTGCCCGCCAGGCCCGTGGTCTTCGACGTACCGGGGGCCGACGTGCGCCGCCTGGCCACCGGGCTCGACGCGATCTCCGTGCCGCTGATCGCCAGGGTCGGCTCGCTGACCGCCTGCGAGGTGGCCGCGCCGGCGATGCCCGGCTTCGGATCGGGCCCGCTCACCGCCCGCCACATCCTGGAGTCGGTCAAGGGCCTGCGGCGGGCGGTGGAGTGGGTCGACCACGCCTCGGGCCGGCGGCACACCTCGCTGGCCATGGCGATCCCGGTGGCCCTGCCCCGCCCCGAGCGCGGGGCGGCGCGCGCGGGACTCGAAGGCCGGCGATCCTTGCTCCTCGTCGGCGAGTGGGAGGATCCCCGGCTGCCGCCGACCCGCGTCTGGCTCACCGACCTGACCCGGACCCCGGTCCCCGAACTGCTGCGCCTGACGAAGCTGAGCGGCTGGACCGCGCACGGCGTGGACAACGTCGGCGCACGGGTCGGCCTGCGGGACTTCGAAGGCCGGTCCTTCGGCGGCTGGCACCGCCACATGACGCTGGCCTCCGTCGCGCACGCCGTCGCCGCCCTGTCGGAGGCGCCCCCCGCCAGGGCCCGGACCCGCGCCTCCGTCGTCCTGGGACGGCGGATCAGCGCCGCGCCGTCAGGCCGCCGCCCCGCGCGCGTACCGTGTGCCGGATCCGGTTCAGCCGGAGCGCGATCTGCACCTCGAGACGCTGCGTCGAGTCCTGCCAGCGTTCACCGAGCAGTTCGGTGATCCGCTCCAGCCTGCGGGCCACCGTGTTGGGGTGGACGTGCAGGGCGTCGGCCGTGCGGGTGGCGCTGCCGCCAAGGGAGAAGTAGGTCTCCAGGGTCCGGGTGAGCTCGGTGCCCTGCTGGGCGTCGTACTCCAGGACCGGGCCGATGGCGTCCGCGATGAACCCTCCCGCGTTGGGCTCGTCGGACAACAGCAGCCCCAGAAAACCCAGTTCGCGCGACGAGGCGGCGCCGCCCGCCGAACCGAGCGCGGTCAGCGCGTCCAGGCAGCGCTGCGCCTCCTGAAAGGCCTCCGAGAGCGTCTCCGCGGACGTGACCGGCCCTGCGCTGCCCACCGTCACCGGATGCCCCAGCGCCGCGGCGAACTCCGTGGCCACGGTCCGGCCGGTGGCCCCGGCGTCCGCGCCCGGCAGCAGGAGCACGATCCCGTCCGACTCCACGCTCTTCAGGCCGGAACGCTGATGCGCGTACGACGACGCCCAGAAGGCCCCCCTGCCCTGCGGGTCGTTCTCGGGGCGGGCCACGACGAGCACATGCGGCACGCTCAGGTCGACGGCGAGTCTGCGGGCGCGGTCGGCCAACTGCCGCGCGGACAGCTGCTCGCCGTGGATCAGGTCCTGGAACACCTCGCTGCGCACCTGGAGTTCGGCGAGGCTGGTGCTCTGCTGAAGGAGCAGGGAGACGGCGGTGACCCGCGCCGTCAGGGAGATGATGTGCGTCTGCTGCTCGTCGAGCGGCCGGTCCGTGGCCAGGATCAGCGTGCCGAGCGGTTCCTCGCCCGCCAGGATCGGGCACACCCAGGTGCCGCCGGGCGTCATCACCGGCTGCCCTCCGGGGTGCGCCCCCATGGCGACCTTGCGGAGCTCGGCCTCGTCGAGCCCCGGGACCGGCGTGGCCGTCAGATCGGTGCCGCTCGGGTCGCGGACCAGGAACGTGCCCCCGAGCAGCTCGCCTGCCTCGTCCACCAGCGTGTGCAGATCACCGCCGCGCAGCACCAGGTCGATGAGCCTGGCGTAGACGAGGTTGAGCCGCTGCGCCGAGGCGTACGAGTCCTCGGCGCGGGAAGCGTCGAGCCGGAGCTCGCTCACCTCGTCCTGCGCCCGGCCCAGCCGTTGCGCCTTCTCGATCGCGACCGCCGCCAGGTCGCCCAGCGACGACATGAGGGTGATCTCGTCCGCCGTGAACGACCGCACCTGCCGGTGCCCGACGTAGAGCACGCCCAGGATGGCGGCGTCCCGGCGCAGCGGCACCCCGAGCACGGCGCGCAGCCCCTCCGCCCGCACCGCGCCGTGCGTGGTGTCGGTGCGCGGGATCTCGTCCTCGTTGAGGTAGTCGGCGGTCCACACGGGGGCGGCCCGCTCGGTCACCAGATTGCCGAGCCCGCCCGCGGTGGGCACCCGCATTCCCACGCTGACCATGCTGATGTGGCCGTCGGCCGCGTGCACCACCGACTCACCGCCCGCGGGGGAGTGGATCGACAGCCAGGCCATGTCGAGGCCGAGCAGGAAGCGGGCCCGGCGCGCGATGACGGTGAGCAGGCTGCTCAGGTCGTAGGGACGGGTCAGCTCGCGCGCGGTGTCGATGAGCGCCGCGAGTCCGGTCTGCCGGCTGTGCTGCTGGGACATCAGCCCCTGCACGCGCAACGCGAGGTCCTTGGCCCGCTCCACCTGCTTCAGCCGGTCAGGCGTCGCTCCCACGGCCAACTGGTCGAGTATGCCCACGATTTCGTCGGTCGCGTCGCCCTGGTGCATGGTTCCTCCCCCGTTGTGGCCTTCCGGCCCGGCCCGTGCCGGGCCCTCGCCCACAACCGCAGAACCTTAAAGAAGGGTCAACTGGAGGTCAACAGATTGTTGAAGTGAAAAACGCAGGTCAGAGCTGGGGCTCGGTGGCCCGGTCACCGCTGGTGGCGGTCCGGCCTGTCGCGGAGGCACCTTCCCGCGGCACTTTCGGGGCGGCAGGGTGATGCCCACACCCGGTGCTCGCCCTATGCCGCAGAGTCACCGAAACCCCCTTTGGAGACGCTCGATGACGCTGCACGTCCAGAACTACGAACGCTCCCTCGAGCGCAGTCGCACCTCCCTGACCAGGGCGGACAGACCCCGTACCTTCCACCTGTGCGATCGCGAGTGGGACCTCCTGGACGAGGTGTTCGCCCCCGTCTACTCTCCCTCGACGGGCATCGGCCTGGACTTCCTCGGCCTCGCCGGAGGCGCCCCGGCGTCCTCGACGCGGTCGTTCCTCGACGTGGGGACCGGCACGGGGGTCATCGCCGTCCAGGCGGCGCTGGCCGGCGCCGAGCGGGTCGTCGCCCTGGACATCAACCACCGGGCCGTGCGCAACGCCGACCTCAACGCCCGCCGGCACGGCGTGGCGGACCGCGTGCGGTCGGTGCACAGCGACATGTTCGACGGACTCGCCCCCGACGAGCGCTTCGACACGGTCTTCTGGAGCTCCAACTACGTCCTGGCGCCCGAGGGTTACCAGTACCGCTCCGTCCACGAGTGCGCCTACGTCGACGTCGGCTACCGCGCCCACCGCCGCTTCCTGGCCGAGGCTCCCGAGCGCCTGACGCCGCACGGCAGGGCCCTGCTCCACTTCAGCACCCGCGGAGACCTCGGCGTACTGCACCGGATCGCCGACGAGTGCGGCCGGGAACTGCGCACGGTGGCCGCCGTCGACGTGCTCGAGGGCGTGTACGGCAGCGACCGGGTCGAGCACCTGCTCCTCGAAGTCGTCCCCGCCGGCCGCTGACCCCTGGAGCAGACACTCGTGCGCACTCTGCTCGTCGACAACTACGACTCCTTCACGTACAACCTCTTCCACTACGTCACCGAAGTGACCGGCAACGAGCCCGATGTGGTCCGCAACGACGACCCCCACTGGCGCACCGGCATGCTGTCCGGCTTCGACAGCGTGATCATCTCGCCGGGCCCCGGGAACCCGCGCCGCCCCGGTGACTTCGGGATCTGCCGGGAGATCGTCGAGCGCACCGAACTGCCGCTGCTCGGCATCTGCCTCGGCCACCAGGGCATCGGGCTGGCCCACGGCGCGCGGATCGGCCGGGCACCGGAACCGCGCCACGGACGGCTCTCCCCCGTCCTGCACGACGGACGGGAACTGTTCCGGGGACTTCCCTCGCCGCTGGAGGCGGTCCGCTACCACTCCTTGGCGGTCACCGACCTGCCGGCCGAACTGGCCGCCACCGCGTGGACCCCGGACGGCGTGCTGATGGGCCTTCGCCACCGGACCCGGCCGATGTGGGGGGTGCAGTTCCACCCGGAGTCCATCTGCACGGAGCACGGCTTACAACTCATGCGCAACTTCGCCGACTTGGCGCGCGGGTGTGGGGCGGAGCGTCCCGTTCCCGCGAAGGTCGGGCGGCACGTGGCCGCCGGTTCACCGCCCGCGGCACCGGATGCGCCGGCCCCGCGCAGGCTGCGGGTGCTCACCCGGCAGCTGCCGACCCGCTGGGGTGCCGAGGAGACGTACGACCGTCTCTTCCGCCCGAACGCCCACGCCTTCTGGCTCGACAGCAGCCGTTTCGACCCGGCCCGCGGCAGGTTCTCGGTGCTGGGCGACGCCTCGGGGCCGCTGGCCCGCGTGGCCACCGCCGACGTCGCGAGCGGCACGGTCTCCGTGACCTCACGCGCGGGAACGGAAGTGGTCGGCGGCCCTTTCCTGGACTGGCTCGACCGGGACCTGCACGGCATGAGCGTCCGACTCCCGGACCTGCCGGGCGGCTTCGCGCTCGGCTGGGTCGGATATCTCGGCTACGAACTCAAGGCCCAGTGCGGCGGCGAAGCGGTGCACCGCTCCCCGCAGCCCGACGCCGTCATGGTCTTCGCCGACCGCGCCCTGGTCCTCGACCACCTGACGGGCCTCACCCATCTGCTCGCCCTGGTCGAGGACGGCCCGGACGAGCGGACGGATGCCGCCGTCGACTGGCTGACGGCCACCGAGGCCCTGCTCCGCGGCGTGCCCGCCCCGCGGCTCGCCGCCCCCGTGCCGCCCGTCAACGCGCCCGACCTCCGCCTCCGCCACGACCGCGCCGCCTACCTGGACCTCATCGACGCCTGCCGGGAGGAACTGGCCGCGGGCGAGACGTACGAGGTGTGCCTCACCAACCAGGCCCGGGCGCACGGGACGTTCGACCCGTGGGAGGGGTACCGGCTGCTGCGCCGCGCCCACCCCGCGCCGTTCGGCGCGCTGCTCCTGTTCGACGGGTTCTCGGTCCTGAGCACCTCGCCCGAGCGCTTCCTGACCGTCTCGGCCGACGGGCGGATCGAGTCCAAGCCCATCAAGGGAACGAGACCACGCGGGGAGAGCCCGGCCCAGGACGCCGCGCACGTCGCCGATCTGCTGGGCAGTGAGAAGGACCGCGCCGAGAACCTCATGATCGTCGACCTGGTCCGCAACGACATAGGGCGCTGCGCGCGGCCCGGCAGCGTACGGGTCACCGGGCTGTTCGAGGTGGAGACGTACGCCACCGTGCACCAGCTGGTGAGCACCGTGCAGGGTTGGCTCGCCCCGGGGCGCACCGCCGTGGACTGCGTGCGGGCGGCCTTCCCGGCCGGCTCCATGACCGGCGCCCCGAAGGTGCGCACGATGCGCGTGCTCGACCGGCTCGAAGGCGGGGCGCGCGGTGTCTACTCCGGCGCCCTTGGCTACTTCTCCCTCTCGGGAGCGGCTGATCTGAGCGTCGTCATCCGGACCGCCGTGGTCACCGACGACCGGGTCACCTACGGCGTCGGCGGAGCGATCGTCACGCTGTCCGACCCGGCCGAGGAGTTCGCGGAGACGATGGTGAAGGCGGTGCCGCTGCGGACGCTGACCGGGGCGGAGCTCACCGCACGGACGCTGGGCCGGCGGACGGACGGCTGAGCCCTGTGCCTCCGTCCCACGCGAGTCCGTCCCTGCCCACCGCTCGGCACCGGTCAGCGGGCGGCGGCGTGCCAGGCGTCGCGGCACCGGGTCAGCTCCGCCGCGAGCAGATCCGCGGCCGTCCGGGCGCCGGCCCCGCCACCCGCGCCGCACAGCAGCAGTTCCTCCTCCCCCTCCCGCACGCCCGGCATGACGTCACCCGCCAACTCGGCGCCGGACGCCGCCGCTTCCAGCTCGGGAGCGGTGAGGGCCACGCCCGTGTTCCAGCCGATGAGCCGGGGCAGGTGGTGTGTCCGCAGTGACGTCCACAGGAGCGTCGGGGGAGCGATGCTGCCGGCCCGCAGCACTCGCCACCACGTGTTCCTCAGGCGTCGTTCGCGGAGCGCGTACAGGAGCCGGGCCATCGCGACGCCGGCGGTCGCCACGCCGGCGTCCGGTACGCCGACGTCGTCCAAGAGGCCGACCGGACAGGTCAGGAAAACCCGGGTCTCCACGGGAGCCGTGCCCGCGACCAGGGCCCGCTCCATGCCGTCGAGCAGCGCGTCGAAGACCCGGTCGGCCTGCTCGACCGTGCAGATCAGTGTGGCGTTGACGCTGATGCCCAGGGCGAGGCACTCGCTCATCGCCTCCAGGCCCGCCTCGGTGGCCGGAATCTGGACCAGTAGGTTCGGCCGGTCCACGGACGCCCGGAGCGATCGGGCGGCCCGTACCAGGGACGGGGCGTCATCGGCGTACGCGGGATCGACCGGAGCCGACACCAGTCCGGGCGAAGACCCGCCGAGCGGGGACGCGGACGCCGCCCGCGCCCGCTCGCACAGGCGCCGCACCGCCTGCAGGTCGGGCGGTGCGTGAGCGGGGAGCAGCACACCGGCCGGGGCCCGAAGGGTGTGCGGGAGCTGGTCCGGGACGGCGATGTGTGGTGCGCCTTCCACGGCCAGCCATGACTGGACCCCTTCGGCGGCGAGTTGTTCCACGAGGCCGACGGCCCGTTGGCTCATCATGCGGTGGATCCTAGGGAGAGCCGCGCCGCCGGGACAGCGACCCCCGCAGGCTCTGTCAAGTCTCCCCGCAGGCAGCCCGATCCCATGGGCAGGGGGGCCGAACCACACCCGCGTACAGCCCAGTTGACGAAGTCGCGGCCCGCGTCCTGTGCCGCCGCCCACCGCGTACCTACTGTCTTGCCCGTCGCCGACGAGCATGCGCCGGACACCTGTCCGGGCCGCACTCCGAAGTCGCCCACCACGGCGCGCCGCGCCTTCCTTTTCCGCTGCACCCGCCCTCAGGAGCACACATGACCATTGCCGACATCAAGGTGCCCGACAGCGTCCTGGCCAAGGAGGCCACGGAGCTGGTCCGGGACACGGCCGACGAACTGATCTTCCACCACTCCCGCCGCGTGTACCTCTTCGGCGCGCTGCAGGGGAACCGGCGCGGTCTGTCGTACGACGCCGAACTGCTCTACGTGGGCGCGATGTTCCACGACCTCGGGCTCACCGAGAAGCACCGCACGTCCACCCGTCGCTTCGAGATCGACGGCGCCGAGGACGCCAAGGAGTTCCTCCTGGCGCGCGGCGTCACCGAGGACGCGGCCCGAGTGGTGTGGGAGGCCATCGCCCTGCACACCACCCCCGAGATCCCCACCTACATGGCTCCCGAGATCGCCCTGGTCACAGCCGGTGTCGAGCTCGACGTCCTGGGCATCGGCTACGACGACATCGCCGACGAGCAGCGGGCCGCCGTCGTCGCGGCGCACCCCCGCCCCGACTTCAAGCGCCGGATCCTTCAGGCCTTCAACGACGGCATCGCGCACCGCCCCGACACCACCTTCGGCAACATCAAGGCCGATGTCCTCGCGCGCTACACCGAGGGCTACGTGCGGCCGAACTTCGTCGACGTCATCACGGAATCGCGCTGGCCCGAGTAACCCACCAACGGCGCCGACCGCCGCCCCCTCACCGCACCCCACCCCACTCCTCACCCCACCATTGAGAAAGGCTCCGTGACACCGTCATGAAGTCCATCCGTCTCCATACGAACTCCCTCAAGCGCTGGGCGGTCTTCGGTTCCGTCACCGCCATGAGTCTCGCCACCACGGTCACCGGACCCGCGTCCGCGGCGGCCGGCGACGCCGGGCCGGCCCCGTTCGCCGTTCAGGCGCGGGCCGACGGCGACAACGTCGTCCTGCAGTGGAACAAGCTGATCAGCGAAGCCATGGCGGTGAACAACCAGGGCTCCATGCACCCCACTCCGCCGCCGGTCGGCGGCCGGACGCTCGCGGTGGTGCACAACGCGATGTACGACGCCTGGGCCGCGTACGACGCGAAGGCCGTCGGCACCCAGCTCGGCGGTGACCTGCGCCGCCCCGCGGTGGAGCGCACCGAGGCCAACAAGCGCAAGGCGGTCAGCTTCGCGGCGCACCGCGCGCTGAGCGACCTGTTCCCCAAGCAGCGGGCGACCTTCGACGCCAAGCTCGCGGCGCTCGGCTACGACGCGGCGGAGGCCGACACCGCCGCGGCGGGAACGCCCGCCGCCGTGGCGGTCGAGGCGACCGACGCGCTGCTGGAGGTCCGCCATCAGGACGGTTCCAACCAGCTGGGCGACCCGCCGTACACGTCGCCGGAGGGCTTCTACAAGCCGGTCAACCCGGCGCAGGACGTGAACCACTTCGACAAGAGCAAGATCGTCGACCCGAACCGGTGGACGCCGCTGACCCTGAACGGCATGACGCACAACTTCCTCACCCCGCATTTCGCGGCGTCGAAGCCGTTCGTCATCAACGACGTGGACAGCTACCTCCCGTCGGCGCCCCCGAAGTACGGCAGCGCCGCATCGAAGCGTGCGATAGCCCAACAGATGGACATAAACGCCGGTCTGACGGAGCGCCAGAAGGCGCTCGCCGAGTTCTGGCAGTACCGGGACACCTCGTCGTCGTCCATCCCGCAGGAGTGGGCGGCCTTCGTGTCCAAGCGCGACCACCACGGCCTCGACCAGGACGTGAAGATGTTCTTCGCCCTGAACATCGCGGAGGGCGATGAGGCTGTCGTCGACTGGAAGACCAAGGTCCACTTCGACTACGGCCGTCCGATCACCATGATCCGCTACGCGATGGACGGCAAGATGATCCGCGGCTACGCGGGCCCCGGCCAGGGCACCAAGGTGATCGACGGCGCCAAGTGGCAGCCGTACCTGAAGACGCCTGCCTTCGCGGCCTACGGCTCGGGGCACACCGGCTTCACCGCCGCCGGGGCGGAGATCCTCGAGCAGTTCACCGGGTCCGACGAGTACGGCGGCACGGGCGTCATCAAGGCGGGCAGCTCGGGCATCGAGACCGGTATGCCGTCGAAGGACATCGCGCTCAAGTGGGACACGTTCTCCGACGCGGCCCAGGAGGTGGGCGAGTCGCGCCTGTGGGGCGGCGTGCACTGGGAGTTCGACCACACCGAGGCCGACGCGCAGGCCCGCGAACTCGCCCGCGACGTCTGGGCGGAGTCCAAGCAGTACTTCGACGGCAGCCACCCCGACGCCTGATCCCCGGACGGCTCCTCCGGCCGAACGCGGCAGCCGCGCCCGGTGACGGTCAGCGTTCAACCGGCCCTGCGGCTCCAGGGACCGGTCCTCAGCCGGCCGCGTTGTCGACGCGCAGCCGCACCTGTTCCTCCAGCCGCTGGAGGCTGCGGTCGAGGGCGGTGCGCACGGCCTGTTCCCCCGGGTCGTGCCCCTCCTCGAAGAACGACAGGTGCACCGTGACCTCACTGGTGCCGCTGTCCATGCCGGCGACCTGGAGCCAGCCGGTGTAGCCGCCCTGTTCGCGGGTGCCCCACTCAAGTCGCATCTGGTCGCGCCGGGCCCGCAGCAGGGCGGACACGTCCTGGTCTGTGCGGTCCTCGTGCACGGTGACGGCGGGTGGCTCACCGGCGTCCACGTGCAGTTCCTGCGGCAGCCACGCGTCCATCTGGTCGACGTCGGCGGCCTGGTCGAAAACGTGCTCGGGCAGTGCGGGCATCGTGCGCGAACGTTCGTACTCGGTCATCGGGACACCGTTCCTCGACTCGGGGACACAGGTACACAGGGGCACAAAAGGAACGTACAAAAGGAACGTCTGTCGCGCTTGCGCCCTACTTGCGCGGAGACGCTCAGACGTCGGACATGGTGACGACCGGCGGCGTCAGTGGCCGAGGGTCTTGGGGGCTCTCCTTCCAGATCCACGGTGACTTTTCGCGTACCCGACGGTCGGCTTCTCACCCGGAGACCCGGGCAGATCGGATGGAATCCATCTGATGCGGGCCGCCGGAGGTGTGCGAGCGGACAGCGACCGAACGGATGAGCAGGCGACCGGCCACTTCTTCCCCGGCAGCATCTGCCGCCGGCGGTGTGGGCGTTACGGGCCCCGAACCTCTTGAACTGCTCAGCCCGTCCGAAGGGCAGCATCACGGGATCGCGTCCGGCTGGGTTGGAATTCCGCCTCGAAGCCTGGGCCAGGGGCCAGTTGGAGGTCCTGCCAGAGGCGGGTCCCATCGAACCAGTGGTCGGTCGTCAGCATCGCCAGGCCGCGCCGCGAAGGTTCCTCGGCCAGGATCTGCTGGGCGCGGGAACGGGAGAGGTCCTGATCCGGCCAGGGAATCCCGTAGTGCGTGGCGACCGCGCGGAGCAGGGTGGACGCCTGGAGGGGGGCAGGATGACTGGCGTGGTACGCGGTTGTCGACAGCCGCTCCGCCTGTGCGAGACCACTGGCCACCACCAGGCGGGCAAGATCCAGGGCTGAGACGACGGACAGTCTGGCGGTCCAGCCCTCCACGGTGCCGGGCAGGGCTCGGAGGAGTCGGGCCAGGCCCGGCAGCAACCAGGTGTCCCCTTCGCCGTAGACCAGATGAGGGCGAAGGACGATGCCACCGGCGTCGAAGACCGCGTCTTCGGCCTCGGCCCGGGTGAGGGAGGTCTGGGATCCGGGGTTTCTGGTGAGCTGGAGGGGCGTGGCGTTCCGGAATGTGCCTCTGCCGTAGACGGATGCGGTGCTTACGTACACGATGCGCTTGACTCCCGCTCGGAGAGCCTCATCGACCAGGTTCTGTGTTCCCTCCGCGTTGACCGACCTGTTGAGTTCGGTTGTCGGGCCGACGTGTGATGCGCAGTGCAGCAGGACGTCGACGCCGTCAAGGGCGCCGTGGAGTGAACGGGGGTCGGAGACATCCGCCGAAACGATGCGCTCGCGGCGGGCTGTGACGGACACGGGCCGACGGTGTGACATCAGCACGAGGCGCAGGTTCTGGTGCGAGGCCGCCTCGCGAGCCACGTGGCTGCCTATGAAGCCCGCGGCGCCAGTGACCAGGACGGTGCGGACAGGGGGTGTCCCAGGAATCGCCGTCATGAGCGCGGATCTCGGAGTGTCAGGTCGGCGTTGAAGACCTGCGTGCCCTGCTGCATCGCGGTCACGTGCACGCGGAGATGTCCATCGGAGTCCAGACCCTCGACCTCCGCTTCCATCCGGCACGGTGCGTCGAGTTCCGCGTAGCGGATGAACGTGCTCTCCATCCCGACGAGGATCGCGTCGGGCCGGTGGGTCACGGCGCGTGCCGCCTGCCGACCGGCTTCGATGAGCACCATGCCAGGTATGTGGTCGACCGGGTGGTCGAAGTAGATGGGATGGTCGGTGTCGATGCGCAGCTCCCAATGCGGTTCGCCCTGCGCCGGCGCGGCCAGCAGGACGTCCTTCTGAGAGGTGCGGCCGACGGCCGCGGGCGCGACCGCAGGGGGAAGGATGCCCTCCGTCGCGGTGGGCCGTTCGCCGCGCAGGCGGCGGTGGGCGGTGGGGCTGGTGCAGCTGAAACGTGCGCCACCGACAGCAACGGCGTGTCCGTCACGCAGGACGGAGACGCTGTAGCGCATGCCGGCGATGGTCCGGCCGCGCCGAACGATGTCGTGACACGTCGTGTGCAGTTCGACTTCGGTCGGGGTGGGGCCGACCGTGAACGCGGCGGGTTCGGCGGCGAAGGACATGTCCCACATCAGGAACTGATGTCCGAAGGGCACTCCGTATTCGGCGTGGGACAGCAGGCTTCCCGCCTGCCGGATCGACTCGATCAAGAGCATCGGGTCCTGGTGGCCGCCGGAGGGAGCGAAGAGGGCGTGCCCCCGGGGCCACTGTGCCCTGACGAGGAAGGAATCCTGTGGGCCTGTTCCGGAACCTCCGGCGCTTTCCCACCCGGTGAGCAGTACTTCCGCAACGGCGGCGCGGTGGACGTACCCGCGCGGAACCGTCGTGGTGGACCAGGGGCTCGGCGAAGGGACGGTGTCGATCCGGGGCGCGGGAATGGCACTCAGCATTTCAGGCGCTCCTGTCTTTCTGGGCACGGAGTGTGACGGGTTGGGCCCGTTTGCCCCGTCGGGGCGGAACGTGTGCAGCCAAAAGATAGAGGCAGCCATACCGGCCCTTCGACCAGTGAACCCATCAGAAGCAGGCAACCCTGCCTTGTTTCTGTGTGCGGTTTGCCCACCTTCGGTACCCCTGCCTGTGGGACTCGAAAGGGCTGCCCGGCCCCAACGGTCCGCTAAGTACCAAATATTCGCATACAGGAGGGTCTTCGATGCTTGCTTACAGGCCCTGCCTGGGCGTGTTCCTCTATCGGAGGGGGTTGATAACCAGACAAGGTTGCCTGGTAATGTCTCGAATGGTGAGCGGCGTAACAGTTCGCCGGTGGCCGTGCGCCGAGCTGTCCCGCACGGCGTGCCGTGGATTTCCCTACGCCTTCGTGAGTCGTCCCGCGGGCTGCCCGACCTCTCGATCATCGAGACGGATACCGCGCTGACCTGCGAATTTGGCACACTGAAGGGGTGCTGGCAACGCGGCCTCGGTGACGACAGGATGGGAGCATGCCGTACACGCCCTCGAACCCTGTGCGGGGATGCCGCGACACCCACTCGTGCGCAACGGCCACGCGAAGCTGAAAAGGTGCAGACAAGTTCGCTTGGTTCTGTCAAGAGGAAGTGAGGAGACGCGATGGCGCAACAAGAGCGTGGCATCAGGTCCCGGCAATCGATCCTTGAGGCCGCGGCCCACGTGTTCGACCAGCGCGGGTACGACGCGGCGAGCACGACTGAGATCCTCGCCAGGGCCGACCTCACCCGTGGTGCTCTCTACCACCACTTCCCCTCGAAGGAGGCGATCGCCTCAGCGCTGATCGAGGCCCATGGTGAAGCCCTGGCGGTTCCCTACCGGGAAGTGCGGTTGCAGGCCGCGATCGATCTCACGCTGGGTTTCGCGCACCAACTGCAGTACGACACCCTTCTGCGGGCCAGTGTGCGGCTCGCTGTCGAGCAGTCGTCGTTCACTCCTTCGGCCCGCACCCCCTACGAGCAGTCCGTCGCGGCGGTTTCAGACCTGTTGCGGCAAGCCGGGGAGCAGGGTGAGCTCCTGCCGGGCACCGACTTCCAGGAAGTCGCCGAGACCATCGTCGGGTCGTTCACCGGTCTCCAGGTGATGTCGCAGGTCTACAGCGACCGCCGGGACCTGCTCGCCCGGACCTCGGCGCTGTGGCGGCTCGTCCTGCCGGGCCTGGCCGCTCCAGGCATCCTCCTGCGGCTGCGGACCACCGCTCCGCCCGAGGTCGATGACGCGCGGGAGGCCACCTCGGTCGCCGGTGAGGACCCCGTCCAGCACCCGGACCCAGTTCACGGAAAGACAGTTCGATCATGACACCGCCGGACGTGGCTCAGCTGTCCGCATCGCGGGACAGCGAGCCCTTGCAACGCTTTACGCAGGAGATCTTCGCGGCACTGCCGCGTGCCGATCAGCGGCAATGGGCGCACATCTACACCCGGGCGCTGTTGACCGCTCCAGGGCGCAAATCGGGCCGCAATCTGGCGGATTCCGTGGGTATGCCGGAGGCGGCTCACAATTTCCACCAGTTCGTCAACGCCAGCCCGTGGGACTGGCTTCCGGTCCGCCGCTCGCTGTTGCAGTGGGTGGAGGAGCGAGACCGCATCCGCGCCTGGGTGGTCGGGATGGCGACAGTGGCGAGGCGTGGAGAGCACTGTGCGGGTGTGCATCAGCGTTTCCTCCCCGAACGGGGGCGCACCGTCAACTGCCAGGCAGGCATCGGGATGTTCCTGGCCGGCAGGCAGGCGCACATGCCTGTCGCGTGGAGGCTGCTCCTGCCGGGCAGATGGGCGCAGGACGAAGGGCTGCGCGCGCGCACCAGAATCCCTGCGGCCGTTCGTGACACCACGCTGGTCGGTCACGTTCTCGAACTTGTGGACTCCCTGGTCGCCGACAGCGGGTCCGCCCCGCGTCCCCTGGTGACCGATCTCTCCCACGAGCAGGGGGTCGGATGGCTTCTGCGGACACTGCGAGCGCGCCATTACGACTTCGTCGTCGCCGTACCGGACAGCCTCCCGGCGCGGACTCGTTCCGGACCAGTGCTCGCTGCGCGTCGCCTTCTAGGGCTTGAGGGGACGGTGGAGGACCCTGTGGGCCGAGGGGGCATCCGTATGCGCAGTCGATCGGTCGGCCTGCCAGGAGTGGCGGCCGGATCGCCTGAGTGCCGCCTGTTCTCCGTCTCGGCGCCGGAGCAGCAGGACCGGCTGTGGATCACCAATCTCGTCGAAGAGACTCCGGAGAAGTTGTACCGGCTGAGCAGGCATGCCGATGCCTCGTCCGCCATGAAGGCCCTCACCGACGAGTTCGGCATGGCCGCCTTCGAGGGCCGTTCCTATCCCGGCTGGCACCATCACATGACATTGCTGTCTGCGGCCTTCGCCTTCAGCCGCCTGGGCGGAGCAGACTCGCGGCTGCATGTGCCGGCTGCGCGCCGGGCAGCGTGAGCGGCAGCAGTCCCGCAGCGGCGGCTTGCGTCACGCAGTGTTTCCGCCCCCACCGCCGGTCATGCTCCGCGAGAGCGTCGCGCGCAGCGAGGTGCCAGCGCCTCCTCACCTCGTCGTCCTGTGCGGGCAGCCCCAGTGAGGTGAAGAGTTCGACTGCCCGCTCACACGCCGCGTCCCAACACCTGACCAGTGTCTCGGCCCTGTCTCTCAGCGCCACGGGATTCGTGGGCATCGCCCCGGTCCGCTCCGGCCCGACCAACTCGCGTACCAGGTCGTCGAGCCGGCTGAGGGCTGCCGCGGAGATTCCTGAGCCGTGATCGCGAACAGCGTCTCGCACCACTGCGTATGCCTGGTTCCGGCGTACGGCCGCCGCTTCACTCATGGACGCGACCTCCGCCACGAGATCGTCCGATGCCGCGACGGCTCGCAGATCTCCGTGCAGCGCCGACAGGGCGGTGGTGATGAGTACGCCGTCACGCAGGAGGTAGCAGGTGCTGACGCGCATGTACCACCGGCTGTCCTCGCTGTCCGCTGCGCGGCGCCGCGACGGCGGCCGTACCAGCGGCGCCCTCTCCCGCGGATGCTCCGGGGTTTCGAGACTCCGGCCCATGGAGCAGGACAGTGCCGCCTCCCGCTCGTACTGCGCGGCGTGAGCGGACAGCACCGAACGCAGGGGGAACGGCACCTCGCACTCGGCAAGCGAATGGAGCGTGGCGGCCATGTCCGCCTGCCCCGCGGCGAGTTCGGCGAACTGTCCGGCCAGGCGCCCGCGCACATACGGATGAAGCGCCCGGCTTCGGGGCAGCAGATCTGCGGTACTCACAGTGCTTCGTCTCTTCTCTCGGTGACCCGCGTGCCGTGCGGCGCGGCGCGGGTGCGGCGGACGGCCGCACCCGCGCCACCGCGGTGCTGGTCAGCTCCAGTAGGTGAGCGGCTGCTCGGTGCCGCGTACTCCGATGAAGAAGCTCACGGCCGCTCGGTCGCGCCCCTTGGAAGGCCGGACCGCGTGGATGCGCGAGGCATGGGAGAGGATCAGCATGCCGGCGGTCGGCTTCAGCGCCACGGCGGGCTCGGGAATCAGGTCGCGGTTGAGCCCGTAGCTGTCCGCGGAAGCGCGCAGAACGTCGTACTCCGCGTGTTCGTAACCGCGCGACCACAGTTCGAGCTCCCCGCCCTCATCGGCGGTCTGCAGGTACAGGTTGGCTGTCATCTGCGTCAGCAGTTCGGCCTTGCCGTCGGAGCGGTCCTCCCGACGAAGGTCCTCCAACTCCCAGGACAGGAAGTCCTGGTGGGGGATTGCGCCCTTGCCCTCGGTGAACACACGGGCCTGGCCGACGAACAGCGGATTGCCCTCCAGGTGCTCCATGTTGGCACCGCCCGGCCAGCCCTCCTGCAGCTCCAGCCGGAGGCGGTCGATGGGCGACAGGTACGGCGCCCAGGCGTCCCGCAGCGACTGGACGGCAGCCACGGCCTCCGAGAAGTAGTGCTGCTCGCGCTCCTTGCTGGACAGCCCCTCGTACGTGTTCAGGCCCCACTTGTGCACACCGGGCACGTTCGCGTACTCGCCGTAGAGGCTGTCGTGCAGCAGCTGCTGTGTGGCACGTGCGCACAGGTCCTGGGGGCAGTAGTCACGGACGACGATCGCGATGGCCTCTCCGTGGGCCAGCGAGAGGAGGTCGTCCCTCGTAATTCGCTCCGCCTCGATGACGCGCGGGTTCTCCATCTCGTCGAACGGGGAGATCTTCTTGGTGCCCTGGTCCGCAATCACGGGATGTCCTTTCAAAGGAAAGTCGAAGACGTTCGGGGTGTGTGGGCGACTGAGCCCTGGTGGCCACCCGACCATAAGCAGACCATTCCTGAAGTGCATCATCGGAACGGACGGAAGAAAGATCTGGTTCGCCGCGGCTTCAGCGCCGCTTTGGTGTGTCCAGGAGCGCAGTCGATAACCCTTCATGCGGAAGCTGGGTTCGTCGTGGTGCTGCGGACAGGAGAGTTGCCAAAGTATCGGTCGCCATGTGCGCCCGCTCGCCCCCCAACTCTCCTGGTGGCACAGGGGAAAACACCGAGGCGAGGGGGGCGCGGAGAGAGAACCCGCAGCTCACAGCTGAGGTACGTTGTGTCGCGCCGGAGGTGCACCCGACCGGGTGCTGCCGTCCAGATGTAGCCAGAGGTCGAGCTCGCCGCCCTTGCGCAGTCGCCTCTCACCCCAGGGGATCCACCTATGGAATTCAAGATTCTCGGCCACTTCGAGGTCGTGTCCGATGGAAAGGAAATCTGCACCCCAAAAGCCTTCAAGCAGCGATCGCTTTTGGCGCTGCTGGTGATCCATCACGACCAGTGTCTGTCGGCGTCCAGCCTTGCGGAGAACCTTTGGGGAGAAGAGGGTCAGCCCTCGACTGCCCGAGCTGCCCTACAGGTGTACATTTCCAAGATCCGGCGGCACCTGACGAGCTTCGGATTCGACCCCGACGGGATCTCGACCAGCCTGCCCGGCTATATTCTCCGGCTGGGCGAAAGTTCCCTTGACCTGGTCGAGTTCCGGGCTCTGGCCCACCATCAGGAAAGCTTCGAGGATGGTGGCCGCGACGCCCTGGAGCGCGAGGTCCGGCGCCTGCGCCAGGCGCTCGCCCTGTGGCGCGGTCCCGCGTTGGCGGACATGCGCGACGTGCCCGCCCTGCGGGAGCTCGGCACCGTACTCGACGAGGCGTGGACGTCCACCCTGGAGCGCAGGCTTGAGATCGACCTGCGGCTGGGCAGAGAACTCATGGTCCTCAGCGACCTGCGCCAGCTGGCTCTGCGTCACCCGGAGCGGGAGAAGGTCCAAGCGCTGTTGATGACGGCGCTCTACCGCGCAGGACGGACCGCGGAAGCCCTCGCCACCTTCCGGCTCCTGCGCTCGACACTCATCAGCCGCTTTGGCGTGGAGCCCGGCCGCATGGCCGACAAGCTGCACCAGGCCATCCTCGCCCGCGAGCCATGGCTGGACGAGCACGCCGACGGGGTCTTCGCGTCGGTCGCCTGAGACGTCCGCCACGACGAATCACAAGAAAGTAGCCACTATGTACATCTTTAGGGCACAAGGATAAAGCTCCATGCGCGTCAAGTCAGTTGAGCAAGTTCTCGCATCCGCGGAGAGCGCAGGAAACGGACGGCTCCGCCGCGACCAGGGGTGGTTCGACCTGATCGTCACCGGCGTGGGAATGGTGCTCGGGACGGGCATCTTCGTCTTCACCGGGCAGGTGGCGAAACAGATGGCGGGCCCCTCGGTCGCCGTCTCATTCGTCCTGGCCGCGGCCGTCTGCGGGTGCGCCGCCCTGTGCTACGCCGAGCTGGCGTCCGCCCTTCCGGTCGCCGGCTCGGCCTATACCTTCACGTACGCCACCCTCGGCGAACTGGCTGCCTGGGTGATCGGCTGGGCGCTCATGCTCGAACTCACGCTCTCCGCGTGTGTCGTGGCCGTCGGCTGGTCCGGCTACCTCCAATCGCTGATGGACACAGCGGGCATCCACCTGCCCGCAGCGGTCCGCGGGGGCGAGGGCTCAGTCATGAACCTGCCCGCCATGCTGCTCATCCTGCTCCTGGTCGCACTGCTCATCCGGGGCGGAACGGTCTCCAAGGGGGCCACCCGGGTCCTGGTCGCCGTCAAGGTGGCGGTGGTCCTGTTCGTCATCGTCGTGGGCGCCTTCTTCATCGATGCGTCCAACTACAGCCCCTTCATCCCGCCCTCCGCCCCGGCGGAGACGGCCACCGGGATGCACACACCGCTGCTGCAGTCCCTCCTCCCGGGCACGACGTCCGCCTTCGGAATCACGGGCGTCATCACGGCAGCGGCCATGGTCTTCGTCGCGTACATCGGATTCGACGTCGTGGCGACCTCGGCCGAGGAAACACGACGGCCCCAGCGTGACCTGCCCATCGGCTTGCTGGGTTCGCTCGCGATCGTGACCGTCCTGTACGTCGTGGTGAGCCTGGTTCTCACCGGAATGCAGTCGTACGGCCGGCTGTCGGTGGACGCACCCGTCGCCGAGGCCTTCAAGGCTGTGGGGCATCCCATGGTGGGGGCGGTCATCAGCATGGGCGTGGTGGTCGGTCTCGTCACGGTCTGCATGGTGAGCATCAGGGGCCAGAGCAGAGTGCTGCTGGCCATGAGCCGCGATCGGCTGCTCCCCCCGGCCTTCGCCGCGGTGCACCCGCGGTACGCCACCCCTCATCGCAGTCTCATCGCGCTCGGCGTGGTGATGACGCTTCTGTCGGGCTTCGTGGACATAGGTGTGCTGGCCGACCTGGTGAACATCGGCACCCTCTTCGCCTTCATGCTCGTCTCCGCCGGTGTCGTCATCCTGCGCCGCACCCGGCCCGCACTGCCCCGCCCCTTCCGCGTGCCGCTCGTCCCGCTGCTGCCCGGAATCTCATTCGCCGCCTGCCTCTACCTCATGATCAACCTGTCCCTGCTCACCTGGTTGACCTTCCTGATCTGGCTCGGAGCCGGCCTGCTCCTGTACGCGGTCTACGGCCGCCGCCGCAGCGCCTTCGCCCAGCCGGTGACCACTCCCGCACCGCAGGTCGCGGACCGGGACGACCCCACCACCCCTCGGGTCGCCGTCGGCAGCGCGGCGGGCACAGTCGTGAAGGGAGACCTCTGATGCGCTTCCCCAAGGCGTTCTGGCTCCTGTGGTGCGGACAGGCGCTGAACCGCGTCGGAATTCTCGCTCCTGCCTTTCTCGTGCTCTACCTGGAGCAGGGGAAGCTGGTCGACGCCCGGACCACACCCCTGATCGTCGGACTGTTCGGAATCGGCGTCGTCGTATCGGGACTGGTGGGCGGAGCACTCGCCGACATGATCGGCCCGCGCCGCACGATCGTCGGCGCCCAGCCGATCGCGGTCGCCACCGCACTGCTCTACCTCTTCACCACCAACATCGTCGCGCTGTGCCTGCTGGCCCTGGTCACCGGATTCCTCTCGGCGGTCGACCGCCCGGCAAGCGCCGGACTGATCCACAAGATCGTTCCCCGAGCCGACTTCGAGCGTGCCTACAGCTTCTACCTCGTCGGATTCAACATCGGCATGTCGCTGAGCCCGGTCATCTCCGGATTCCTCCTGGCGTTCTCACCGTCCCTGCTGTTCATCGTCTGGGCCGTGTGCAGCGCGCTCTACGGCCTGCTCCTGATCGGACTGCCCGCGGACGCCGTCACCGTCCGGCGCCGGGCCTCCGACACCTCCTTGGTCCGGGAGACCGTCCGCTCCATCGCCGAACCCTTCCGGTCCCGGGTGCTGGTCGCATTCCTGGTCCTGACCTTCCTCATGGCCTGCATCTACCTCCAGGTCAACTCCTCGCTGCCGCTGGGCATGCGCAGCGAGGGCATGACCCCCGGCCAGGTCGGACTCGTGCTCGCGGTGAACGCCGTGGCCTCCGTCATCCTGCTGCCGCTGGCGCCGAGAGTCGCCCGGAACATGCGCGAGGAAGTACCACTGGCGCTGTCCGCGGCACTGATCGCGCTGGGTTTCGGCGCCAACGCCTTCGCCCATTCCGTACCTGCCTTCATCGTCTCCACGTTGATATGGACCCTGGGCGAGGTGCTTTGGGCGCCCACGTCCGCCGGATTCGTCGCCAACCGCGCACCCGAGGGCAAGGTCAGCACCTACCAGGGCTCCATGTTCTTCGCGTGGAACGCGGCAGCCGCCGTCGGCGGCCCCGCGGGCATCGTGCTGGCAGGTGCCTTCGGCTACGGAACGCTCTGGCTCTCCGTGCTGGCTCTCGGACTCGCGGTGGCCGTCGGGTTCAAGGCTCTCGTCGGACTGCCCGGGTTCCAGCCGCCTCCCGCCGCTCCCGAGCCGACCGTTCAAGACCGCATCCGGGTCTCCTGACAGAAAGCGATCACCAATCATGCCTCTCTCCGACAACCTCGAAGGCAGCGCCGCCGTCGCTGTCGTCGTCGACGGCTATTCGGCCGGAAACTTCTACCCCGGTGCCTTCGCCGCTCTTGGTGCCGAGGTCCTTCACGTCCAGAGCACCGCGGAGCTCATGCCGACACTGAGCGCTCCGAAGCTCTCGGAGTACGTGGAGAACGTGGTGTCGGCCGATGGCGACCTGGAAGCCCTGGTGCGCCGGCTCAAGCCGTACCACCCCGTGTGTGTGGTGGCCGGCCAGGACGGAGCGGTCACCCTGGCCGACCAGCTGGGTGAGGCCCTGGGGGTACCTTCCAACGGCACGCTGCTGTCCCCGGCCCGCCGGGACAAGTACGAGATGATCGAAGCCCTGCGCCGGGCCGGTGTCCGCTGCGCCGATCAGTTCAAGAGCGAGGACCCGCAGGCCATCGTGGACTGGGCCATGGCGCGCGGCACCTATCCGGTGGTCGTCAAGCCCCTGAGTTCAGCGGCGTCCGACGGGGTGTCCATCTGCAAGGACAGCGAAGAAGTGTCGCGGGCCGCCCAGGCCGTACTCGCCACCCCCGACATCTTCGGGAGGCGGAACCGGGAGATCCTCGTCCAGTCCTACCTGGCAGGCACCGAATACATCGTGGACACGGTCAGCTGCGACGGGCAGCGGTACACCTGCGGCGTATGGCAGTACGAGAAGTCATTGCTGCCCAACGGCAAGAACATCTACGACCGGGACATCCTGCTCGACGGCCACGACTCTCTCGTCACCGACCTCACCGCATACATCGACGAGGTCCTCGCCGCCCTCGACGTCCGCTGGGGCCCGGCACACGCGGAGGTCATCGTGACACCGGACGGCCCCACCCTGGTGGAGATCGGCACCCGGCTCAGCGGCCACATCGACTCCGGCTTCCACGACAGGTGTCTCGGCCACGACCAGGCGGGCCTGACCGCACTTGCCTACCTGCGACCGGACGTCTTCAAGGAACAGTACGGCCGTAAGGCATACACCAGGCTTCAGCCTGCCGCCGTCTACGAAGCGCCCACGACGGCCACCGGCACGGTGAGCGCCGTCGACGAACGGACCGTCGCCTCGATCCGCTCATTGGGGAGCGTCCACCACGTCACCGTCAAACTGAAGCCCGGCGACCGGATCGTTCCCACCGACAGTCTGCTCACCAGCATATTGCGCGTTCACATGACGGCTCCTGACGAGCGCCAACTCACCGCGGACTACGAGAGGGTGCGCACCCTCAAGGACTCCGTCTACCGCGTGGCCGAGTAGAGCGTGTGCGGTTGCCGTTGACCGCGGCTTCGGTACGGACCCGGTGGTCCGTACCGAAGCCGGGCCGGGTACTCACGTCTCCCACTCGCGCCCGGGTGGTGGAACTGGTCAGACACCGGGACCTTAAAAGTCCCTGGCCGCGCTGCGGCCGTGCGGGTTCGAGTCCCGCTCCGGGCACACACTCCACGTGGGGAACGGCGACATCACCGTCAGCCTGCCGCACGCCCCCTTCAGCTTTCCGTGGTCGTCGGCTGCGGTTGATCAGAGCGTGGCCGAGGCCGCCTGGTGGTTTCACCGCCACGGCGTCGTCCACGTCCTGCGCGCACTGCTCGCCGAAGCCGACCTGACCATGGCGGTGGACGGCTGTCCCACCCTCGCCGACCTCACCCCGGAGGCCGGCGGCGACCGAGTGAAAGCCCGGCGCCTCGCGCAACCTTTGCCGCGGTGGGCCGGTTGGGTCCGGCGGCGGCATCCGGTCGGGGTGCCGTGTCGTACCGGACAGGAGCGCTGGAGAAATGAACTCTACGGACAAGAAGGTGCTGGCCGGATCGGTGCTGACCTTGGTCGCGACCGGTATGGCGGTCACGCCGGCCGTGGCCGACGAAGAGGTTCGCGGCCACAAGTCGCAGAACGTCGAGATCATCCGTGACGTGTGTCCGACCGTGCAGGACATCGACGCCGTCATCACCATCGAGGTCCTGGACCAGGCGCGCGCCTTCCAGTGCAATGAGATTCGTCAGAAGTCCCACGTCAAGGACGAGTCCGCCGCCCCCGCGCTGCCGATTCTGGGCACGGTCGTCAACTGACGCACTCGGGTCAGCGGTGGTGCTCGCCAGGAGTTGTCGCGGCACCGGGCCGTGACTTTCCCTGCCGCCTCGTACAACTCTTCGGGCCTCGTGCGTGTCTTCCCTCTGTCGGCCGTGACGTGTCATAAGGACGTCACGGCTCCGCCCCAACGACAGAGAAGGGCCCATGCACCACCGCTACCGCACCGCCCCCGCTCTCGCCCTCGCTCTCGCCGCCGGGCTGCTCGCCGCGGCGCCCGCGCAGGCCGCGCCCACCGCTTCTCCGAGCGGACAGAGCGACGTGAACGGAGACGGGTACGGCGACCTCGTCACCGCCTCCGAAGCCGCCGTGTCGGGAGCCTCGGGCGCCGGTGCGGTCGTCGTGAACACCGGTTCGTCCAGTGGCGTCTCGGCAGGCCGGACCCAGATCGTCACGCAGAACTCGTCCGGCGTCCCCGGCGCCGCCGAGAAGGACGACGAGTTCGGGGCGGCGCTCGCCACAGGTGACCTCAACGGCGACGGCTACACCGACGTGGTCGCCGGCACTCCGAACGAGGACGTCGACGGCGACGCGGACGGCGGCACCGTCGCCGTCCTGTGGGGGTCGAAGTCCGGGCTCGCCGGCGGTACGACGCTCCCCGACCCGGCACCCGCCGCGCACGACCTCTTCGGCAACCGCCTCGCGGTCGGCGACTTCGACGGTGACGGAAGGCCCGAGCTGGCCGTCGGCACCAGCCGCGACGACGTGTGGATCTTCGACGGCGTCACCAAGTCGGGCACCGCGGGCCACCGCGAGCTGAAGACCGCGATCGCCCCGGACGGCTCCGACTATTACCGCTCCCTGGCGGCCGGCGACTTCGACGGCGACGGCCGCGACGACCTCGTCGTAGGGGGACGCTACGACGAGGACGGCAGCTTCGACGGCGCCTCGCTCGTCTACCCGGGGGCTGCCGGCACCTACACCGCCCTGCCCGACGAGGCGCACGCCGCCGCCACGGGGGACTTCGACGGCGACGGCCGGGACGACCTGCTCCTCGGTTCCCCCGACGACAACAGCGTCATCACTTACGTCGGCACCGCCGAGGGCCTGAAGGCGTCCGCGCGGCGCACCCTCACCCAGGACAGCCCTGGTGTCCCGGGCGCCGACGAGCCCGAGGACGCCTTCGGCGAGGCGGTCGCGGTGGGCGACCTGAACGGCGACGGTTACGCCGACGCGGCCGTGGGCGCCGAGTTCGAGACCATCGGCTCGGTTCCCAACGCCGGCGAGGTCGTCGTCCTGCGCGGCTCGGCCGAGGGCCTCAGCGGCACCGGCGCCGAGGTCGTGCACCAGGGGACCGAAGGCGTGCCGGGTGCGAACGAGGCGTACGACCGCTTCGGATCCGCCGTGCGTCTGACGGACACCAACCGTGACGGCCGCGCCGACCTGGCCGTCGGCGCTCCCATGGAGAACACCGGCAATGGCGCGCTGTGGAGCCTGCGTGGCTCCGCCGGTGGCGTCAGCGCCTCGCACGGCGTCAGCTTCTCGGCGGCGGCCGCGGGGCTCTCCAAGGACCCGTACACGTACTTCGGCCGCTCCATGCCGACCAGCGCGCACGGTTCCTGACACCGGCCGCCGGCTGCTGCCGCACGCGTGTGCCGCACCGCTCGGCCCCTGGGGGGCGTGCCGTCCCGGGCCCGTCGTGATGCGCCGGGCCCGGATGAGCGGGAGAGTGAGGAGCGCGGCGCATCGAACGGGTGAGACGGCAGGGACGGCACGTGGATCAGTCAGCGGCGGCGAGCACTCCGGGCGGACCGGAGCAGCCCGCCCTCTTCGGGTGGACGGACACCGCCGCGGCGCGGCCCGCACACGGGTCGTTCCGGGACAGCCCCGAGGCGCGGCGGATGCTTGACGTGCGAGAGGTCTACGCGGAGCCCGCGGCCCTCGACTCCCCGCGCGGGCAGCAGATCATGGCCCGGCTGCCGGGGGTGCGGGTGACCGAGGTCGCGGGCCACTGGCGTATCCCCTCCCTGCACGGGAACGACGGCAACGTCGAGCGGTGGGTCCGCATCAAGACCGAGACGCTCGTCCTCGGGGTCAAGCACCACCTCGTGACGCGCCCCAACGGCAGGTCGGCCGACTGGATCGCTCCGGGGCCCTCCAACGGATGCGCGATGGCCTGCGCCTACTGCTATGTCCCCCGGCGCAAGGGCTATGCCAATCCGATCACGCTGTTCACCAACATCGAGGCGATCGTCGCCCATGTGCGGCGCCACGTGCGGGCTCAGGGGCCCAAGAAGGAACCCAACCAGTGCGACCCTTCGTCGTGGGTCTACGACATCGGCGAGAACGGCGACTGCTCCGTCGACGCCCTGGTCTGCGACAACACCGCGGACCTCATCAGCGCGTTCCGCGGCCTGCCGACCGCCAAGGCGTCCTTCGCGACCAAGTTCGTCAACCCGGACCTGCTCGCGCTCGACCCCCAGGGGCGCACACGAGTGCGCTTCTCCGTCATGCCGCCCGAGGACGCCCGGCTCCTCGACATCCGCACCAGCCCGGTCGCCGAGCGGATCGCCGCGGCCGCCGACTTCCTCGACGCCGGCTACGAGGTCCACTTCAACCTCTCGCCCGTCGTCCTGCGCCCCGGCTGGGAGCGCGACTGGGCCGACCTGCTCACCCGTCTCGACGACGTCCTGCCCGCCCGGGTGAAGGAGCAGGCAGCCGCCGAGATCATCATGCTGACGCACAACGAGGCGCTCCACGAGGTCAACCTCAGATGGCATCCCCGTGCCGAGGAGGCGCTGTGGCAGCCGGACATCCAGGAGACCAAGCGCTCGCAGAACGGGGCCCTCAACGTGCGCTACGCCCTTGACGTCAAGCAGGACTCCCTGGCGCGCCTGCGGCGACTGCTCACGGAGCACACGCCGTGGCTGCGCGTCAGGTACGCCTTCTGAGCCCGGTTCTCGACTCTCCGGGACACGCCCACGCCGCCGAGGCGTGCCGGTCGCCTCATACCGCCGCGTGAGCCGCGCCCGCGCTCTCCCTGCCCAGCTGTGCCAGCCGCTCCAGCGCGGGGATCGCCTTGGCGAGTGCCCTGCGGTCCTCCGGGGGCAACAGCGCGACGAGCGAGGTGAGTTGGCCGATCCGCTCGCGCCTGCGGGAGACGCCGATGCCGCGGCCCTCCTCGGTGATGTGGACGAGGACGGCCCGGCCGTCGCGCGGGTCGCCGCCGCGTACCACCAGGCCGTCGCGTTCCAGGCGCTGCACGAGCTGGGTGAGGCCGGGCTGGCTCAGCTGTTCGCCCGCGGACAGCTCGGCCAGGCGCTTCGGGCTGCCGTCGAAGGCCAGGGCGTCCAGGACCGACAGGGTGCTGAACGGCAGCTTCCGCCGCCGTGGCAAACGGATGTAGAAACGGTTGAAGTCCTCTACTCCGTCAGTGAAGTGAGTCACATTCAGATCGTTGAAGGAGGCGTGCACTCGGGGGAGCTTATAGCTTGCGGAGCGGCGATGTATTGATAGCTTATACAAGTTGCTTATGGTGTTCCGGGTGGTCGCCGCGACGCGATGCGCCGCGCGCAGCTGCCTTCTCTTAACCATCGTGAGAGGAACGCATGACTGTTCGTGTAGGTATCAACGGCTTCGGCCGCATCGGGAGGAACGTCTTCCGGGCGGTTGCCGCCAGGAACGCGGACCTGGAGATCGTCGCGGTCAATGACCTGGGCGACGTGCCGACCATGGCCCACCTCCTGACCTACGACTCGGTCCTCGGCCGTTTCCCGGAAGAGATCACCGCCGAGCCCGGAGCGATCCGGGCCGGCGACCGCAAGGTCACCGTCCTCGCCGAGCGCGACCCGGCCGCGCTGCCCTGGGGCGACCTCGGTGTCGACGTGGTCATCGAGTCCACGGGCATCTTCACCAAGGCGGAGAAGGCGCGCGCGCACCTCGACGGCGGCGCCAAGAAGGTGATCATCGCCGCCCCCGCCAGCGACGAGGACGTCACGATCGTCCTCGGTGTCAACGACGACACGTACGACCCCGAGCGGCACGCGATCATCTCCAACGCCTCCTGCACCACCAACTGCCTCGGCGTCCTCGCCAAGGTGCTGCACGACAGCGTCGGCATCGAGTACGGGATGATGACCACGGTCCACGCCTACACCCAGGACCAGAACCTCCAGGACGCTCCCCACAAGGATCTGCGCCGCGCCCGCTCGGCGGCCGTCAACGTGGTGCCGACGTCCAGCGGCGCGGCCAAGGCCATCGGCCTGGTCCTGCCCGAACTCCAGGGCCGTCTCGACGCGTTCGCGCTGCGGGTTCCCGTGCCGACCGGATCGGTCACCGACCTGACGGTCACCACGAGCCGCCGCACCACCGTCGAGGAGATCAACGAGGCGTACGCGAAGGCCGCCGCCGGCGCGTACAAGGGGCTGCTCTCCTACACCGAGGCGCCGATCGTCAGCTCGGACATCGTCACCGACCCGGCCTCCTGTATCTACGACGCCGGTCTCACCCGCGTGGTCGGGCCGCAGGTCAAGGTCGTCGGCTGGTACGACAACGAGTGGGGCTACTCGAACCGCCTCATCGACCTGGCGCTGAAGGTCGGCGCCTCCCTCTGACCCGCCGCCCCGGCTCCTGACTCCCTCGGCCGCAAGCCCCCTCCTGTGCGCTCCCAGCAATGCCGCTGGAGCGCCGCAAGGGGGGCTTTCCCATGCGCCTTCGCCGGCGACATCACCCGACCGGAAGCCCCCCCCGGAAGATCAAGGCCCCATCGCTGTGGCCTGCCGGCCGCGGCCCCGTGCCGTTCGCCGCAGCCGTCTGCCCGCCGCCGCCCGGCCGGCTCGCGGGCGTACATCATCAGTGCCGAGTCACGCGGAGAGGTACACCCATGACCAACACGCCGACCGCCCCCACGGACTTCGCCGAGTACGTGGACTGCACGCCCCTCCTCGACGACCGCAAGGCCCTCGACGAGTTCTACGACGAGCACGGCTACGTCTTCCTGCGCGGCGTCCTGGACCGCGACCTCGTGCGCAAGTCCGCCGAGGAGATGCTGGCCGGCCTCGTCGCGCTCGGCGCGGCGCGCCCCGAGGCCACGCTCGACGACCTCGTCATCGACTCCTTCGAGGCGGTCGACGAGGTGGCGATGCACGGTTACGTGAAGTACGACGACTTCTGGAACCACCCCTCGACCCTGAAGGTCTTCGAGCAGGTCTTCGGCGAGCCGGTCTTCGTCTTCCGCTCCACGACCATCCGCTACTACCCCTCACAGGCGGCGGCGCGGGAACCGAACTTCTCCTACCTGACGCCGTATCACCAGGACGGCTTCTACATAGGTCCCAACAAGGACTTCCGGACCGCCTGGGTGCCGCTGATCGGCACCACCGCGGGCACCGGCGGCGTCGCCCTCGCGGACGGCAGCCACAAGAGGGGCCCGCGCGAGCACGTGCTCAACGAGAACTACCGCCGGTTCAACCACCCCGTGCGCGGCATCCCGCCGCAGGACATCGAGCCGGGCGAGACCCTGCGCTACTCCGAGATGGACCAGGGCGACGTGCTCATCTTCCACGCCTTCATGTGCCACAAGTCGGTCCCCAACCTGGCGACGGAACCGCCCCTGATGCGGATGTCGATGGACACGCGGGTGCAGCCCGCGACGTCGCACCGCGGCTTCAACGCCGTGACCCCGTGGACGGAGTCGGCGAAGGACGCCAGCAAGGGAATCATGGCGAAGATCACCGGCACGCCCATCGAAGCCGAATGACCCGCGGACAAGCCGAATGACCCGCGGGTCAGCGGAATAACCCCCCACCGAAGCGGAACGGCGAACGCCTTCGCGCGCCGTCGGAGAGGTAACACAGTGACTGCACAAGGGCGTCCGGCGGGCGCCGTCGCGGACGGCGCACCCGGGGCGGGACGAGGCGGCGAGCCCGCCTCGGGGCTGTCGGGAGCCGGTCTCGCGGTGATCCTCGCCGGGTTCGCGCTGTCCATCGTCGACATCTTCATCGTCAACGTCGCCCTGAACGACATCAAGAAGGACCTGGACGCCTCCGAGGCCGGGCTCGAACTGGTGGTGTCCGGGTACGGCATCGCGTACGCCCTCTTCCTGGTCATGGGCGGACGGCTGGGCGACGCGTTCGGCAGGAGGCGGCTGTTCACCTACGGACTCGTCGCGTTCACGGTGACGTCGACCCTGTGCGGATTCGCGCCCGGCATCGCCTTCCTCGTCGTCGCGCGCATCCTCCAGGGCGCGGCGGCCGCGATGCTCGTGCCGCAGGTGCTGAGCACCATCCAGACGGCGACCAGCGGCGAGGCGCGGGCCCGGGCGATGAGCCTGTACGGGGCCACCGCCGGGCTCGCCGCGGTGGTGGGGCAGATCCTCGGCGGTGTCCTGCTCTCGCTGGACGCGGGCGACTTCGGCTGGCGCATCGTCTTCGTGATCAACGCGCCCATCGGCCTGGTCACCCTGCTGCTCGTGCGGAAGATGCCCGCCACCCGTGCGGAGCGCAAGCCCGGCATGGACTACCTGGGCACCCTGCTGTTCGGCATCGCCCTCGTCTGTGTCCTGCTGGTCATCATCGAAGGGCACGTACTGGGCTGGCCGCTGTGGCTGTGGGTCCTGCCGGTGATCGCCTGCGCGGCGGGTGTCGCGCTGGTGAGGGTGGAGCGGGGCCTGGAGGCACGCGGGAAGGTGCCGCTGCTGCCTCCGTCGGTGCTCTCCATCCAGAGCATGCGGGCGGGGCTGCTCGCGGTGATCCCCTTCTCCATCGGCTTCGGCACGTTCATGTTCGTCTACGCGCTGGTGGCGCAGACGAACTTCGGGCTCGGCGCGCTGGCCTCCGGCGCCGTCCTCGCGCCCTTCGCCTCGGCCTTCTTCGTGATGTCGCTGTTCACCCCGAAGATCGCGGCCAGGATCGGGCGGCGCATCGTCTCGGTGGGCGCCGTCATCCAGGGCGCGGGCCTGCTCCTGATGGCTCTGCTGATCGCGCTGGCCTGGCCGGACCTGCCGCTCGTGGTGGTCCTGCTGATCCTCGCGTTCACCGGCGTCGGCCAGGCGCTGATCGGCCCCACCCTGCTGCGGATGACGCTCGCGGACGTTCCCGCATCGGCGGCGGGGGCGAGCAGCGGCGTGCTGGTCACCAGCCAGCAGACGGCCACGGCCCTCGGCGCGACGATCGGCGGGACCGTGTTCCTCTCGCTCGGCTCGTCGATGGACGACCGGGCCGGCGCCATCGGGGTGCTCCTGATGCTGGCACTGTTCTCGGTGGTGATCTTCGTCCTGAGCCTGCGGCTGCCCGAGCCCAAATAGCGGCGCGTACAAGGCAATTCACTTGCATGAATTCACCTGCATGACATCGACGACGGGGGAGACGGCGGGATGCGTTTCGAGGTGGGGGCGGCCGTGGTCACCGGGGCCGCGAGCGGCATAGGCCGCGCGCTCAGCGCCCGGCTGGCGCGAGAGGGCGCGCGCGTGGTGATGACGGACGTCGACGGCGATGGTCTGGCGTACTCCGCGCGAGAGTTGACGCGGGATGGTGCCGACGTCAGCACCTTCGTCGCCGACCTCGTGGACGAGAAGGCGGTCGAGGAACTGGCCGCGACGGCGTACGAGCGGCTCGGCGCGGTCGACGTCGTGTGCAACAACGCCGGAGTCGTGGGGCCGGTGGGCCGGCCCCTGTGGGAGGTGCCCCTCGACGAGGTGCGCGGCGTCCTCGACGTGAACTACTGGTCGCACCTCTACGTCGCGCGTGCCTTCGTGCCGCGCCTCCTCGCCGGCGGGCGCCCGGCGCACCTCGTGCAGACCGCGTCCATGTCGGCGTTCGTCGTCGGCGCGGGCTCCGCCGCCTACGCGGCGTCCAAGCACGCGGACCTCGCCGTGGCACGCAGCCTGCGGGCCGATCTGCGCGGCACGCCGGTGCGGGTCTCCGTACTGTGCCCCGGGCGGGTCGACACCCCCATGACGCGCGGCCTGGTGGCGCCGCGTGACGCGACCGGGGCCACCACGGTCGGCGCCGACGAGGTGGCGCGGACGGTGTGGGACGCGCTCGGCTCCGACCGCTTCTACCTCTTCACCAACGCCGACGCGCCGGACCGCATCGACGCCCAGTACGAGGACGTACGACACCACCTGGAGACGGAATCGCCACCGCCGGTCACCCCCAACCAGCGGTCGGCACAGCCTGGCTGACCGCCCGTCAACACGCGACACCCTGAGCACTTCTCGTACGGTCGAACCACCTGAAGGAGATGCCGCAGTGCCGCTCCCCGACACCCCCGAGACCCCTGAGACTCCTGACACCTCTGACACCCCTGACATACAGGCAGCACGAGCGAAGTACCAGGAAGAGCGCCGTAAGCGCCTCGGGCCCGACCGAAGACGCGAATACCATGGCGCGCGCGGCGAGTTCGCCCGCTTCGGGCAGGACCCCTACGCCGAGCCCGTCGACCGGTCGCCGGTCCAGGACGAGGTCGACGTCACCGTGATCGGTGCCGGGATCGGCGGGCTGCTCGCCGGGGCCCGGCTGCGCCAGGAGTGCGGTCCGCTCTCGATCCGGCTGGTCGACACCGCCGGCGACGTGGGCGGCACCTGGTACTGGAACCGCTTCCCCGGGCTGCGCTGCGACGTCGAGAGCTACATCTACATGCCGCTGCTCGACGACGTGGGCACCATGCCCTCGGAGAAGTACGCGACCGGCGACGAGATCTTCGCCCACTGCCGGGCCCTCGCCGACAGGTTCGACCTCCGGCGTGCAGCGCTCTTCCAGACCTCGGTCACCGGCCTGGAGTGGGACGAGGAAGCGCGGCGCTGGACCGTGCGCACGGATCGCGGTGACCGCTTCCGCTCCCGCTTCGTCTGCATGGCGATCGGCTCGCTGCACCGGCCGAAGATCCCCACGGTGCCGGGCATCAACAGCTTCGAGGGGCATGCGTTCCACGCCTCCCGCTGGGACTTCGCCTACACCGGCGGCGACATCCACGGCGGCCTGACCGGGCTGCGGGACAAGAAGGTGGGGATCATCGGGACCGGGGCGACCGCCGTGCAGGTCATCCCCCACCTGGCCGAGTACTCCGCCCACCTGTACGTCTTCCAGCGCACCCCGCCCGCCGTGAACCCCCGCGGCAACCGGCCCACCGACGCCGACTGGGTCAAGACCCTGGAGCCGGGCTGGCAGCAGCGGCGCATGGACAACTTCCACGCGCTGACCTCCGGGGCCGACGCGGACACGGACCTCGTGAACGACGGCTGGACGGAGATCACGGCCAAGCTCGCCGCGATCCTGCCCAAGTCCGGCACGGACGAGGACCCGGCGGCCAGGGGCGCCGCCATCGAACTCGCCGACCTGCGGCGCATGGAGGAGCTGCGGCGCCGCGTCGACCAGTCGGTGCGCGACAAGGCCGTGGCCGCCGCGCTGAAACCGTACTACCGGCTGTTCTGCAAGCGCCCGTGCTTCCACGACGGCTTCCTCGACACCTTCAACCGGCCCGACGTCACGCTCGTGGACACCCAGGGGCGCGGCGTGGAGCGGCTCACCCCGCGCGGTGTGGTCGCCGCCGGACGGGAGACCGCGCTCGACTGCGTGATCTTCGCGTCGGGGTACGAGTCCGAGTTCGCCGTCCCCTACACCAGCCGCGCCGGCTACGACCCGGTCGGACGTGACGGCATCCGCCTCTCGGAGAAGTGGGCGGAGGGCGCCCGCACCCTCCACGGCCTCCAGGTCAACGGGTTCCCCAACTGTTTCATCATGTCCAAGGCCCAGTCCGGCCTGCACGTCAACGTCCCCTACATGCTCAACGAACAGAGCAAGCACCTGGCGTACATCGTCAGGTCCGTGACGGGGCGCGGCCACGGCGTCGTCGAGGCGTCCGCCACCGCCGAGCAGGAGTGGGTCGACACGATCCTCAAACTGGCCAACCGCAACCTCGACTTCGCCGAGGCGTGCACCCCCGGCCTCTTCAACAACGAAGGCCGGCCCGAGGACGTCAAGATCCTCAACTCCAGTTACGGAGGCGGATCGGTGGAGTTCGTCGAGATCCTGCGCCGTTGGCGGCAGGCCGACGACCTCGCCGGGCTCGAACTGCGCTGATCACCGCCACCCCCACGCGACATGAACGTCAACACGCCCCACCGAAGAGGAGCCAACGCAAGTGGACGTAACGCCCATACCCGGCTCGTCGTTCGGCGCCGTCGTGCGCGGCGCCACCATCTCGGGTGACATCACCCCGCGGGAGATCGAGGAGATCTGGCAGGCGCTCGACGAGCACCTCGTCATCGTCTTCCGGGGACACGACGACCCCACCGACACCCAGCTCATGGAGTTCGGCCGCCATTTCGGGCACATCCCGCGCACGGGACTGACCAACGGCGCGAGCCCCGAGCACAACGAGATCCTCATCATCTCCAACATCGTGGAGAACGGCCGCCGCATCGGCGTCGGCGAGCCGGAGGGGATGGACTGGCACACCGACTACTCCTTCCGCCCGCGCGTCGCCCAGATCGGCTTCCTCGCGGCGGTGGAACTGCCGGTGAGCGGCGGCGGCGAGACGGCCTTCACCAGCACGTACGGCGTCTACGACTCGCTCCCCGCCGACGTGCGGGAGAGCTACCGCTCCTACCGTGCCCGCCACGCCCTGCGCTCCGGCTACGAGGACGTCATCGAGGAGGAGTACCAGGGCGAGGTCAGCCTCACGGCCGCCGGCAAGGCGCCCGAGGTGCAGCCCGAGGACGGCACCTCCACCGTCCACCCGCTGATCGCGCGCAACCCGCGCACCGGCCGCCGCGCCGTGTACGCCAACCCGCTCAACACCAAGCGGATCCTCGAACTCGACCCCGGGGCCAGCGGCGCCGTACTCAAGGAGCTGTTCGCCAGGGCCGGTGAGCCCGCGCTCACCTACACCCACACCTGGCAGCCCGGCGACCTCGTCATGTGGGACCAGCTGGGCACCATCCACTCCCGGCTGCCGTTCGACCCGGCCGAGCGCCGCATCCTGCGCAAGGTCGTGACCATCTTCGACGACCCGGCGGAGCCGTGGCGCGAAGGGGGCGCCGCGTGACCGCGACACCGAGCAGTCTGCACCGGGTCCGCGACACGCTCACGCCCGCCCTGAGGGCGGCGCTCGACCGGCTCGACGAGGAGAGCCGCCGCCAGGCGGCCTACCACTTCGGCTGGATCGACGCCGCGGGCGCCCCGGCCCGTGACGGCGGCGGCAAGGCCGTACGGCCCGCGCTGGCCCTGCTCTCCGCCCAGGCGGCGGGGGCCCGGCCCGAGCGAGGCCTGCCGGGCGCCGTGGCCGTCGAACTGGTCCACAACTTCTCGCTGCTGCACGACGACCTGATGGACGGCGACGAGCAGCGCCGCCACCGCCGCACCGTGTGGTCCCTCTACGGCGCATCGGGCGCGATCCTCACCGGCGACGCCCTGCTCGCGCTCGCCCAGGAGGTCCTCCTGGAGTGCGGGCAGCCGACCGCGGCCGCCGCGGCCCGGCTGCTCTCCCGCGCCACCCGCGAGCTGATCCGCGGGCAGGTGCAGGACATGTCGTTCGAGAACCGGGCGCACGTCACCGTCGAGGAGTGCGTCGAGATGGCCGCCGGGAAGACCGGCGCGCTGCTCTCCGCGAGCGCCGCGATCGGCGCGGTGCTCGCCGGCGCCCCGGTCACCGTGGTGGACGCCCTCGCGCTCTACGGCGACCAGGTCGGCATCGCCTTCCAGCTCATCGACGACGTACTCGGCGTCTGGGGCGACCCGGCCCGCACCGGCAAGCCGGTCCACAACGACCTGCGGACCCGCAAGAAGTCGCTGCCCGTCGCCTACGCCCTCAACCAGCAGGGCACCTCCAGCGTCGAACTCGCCGCCTGGCTCAGCGCACCCGACGAGCCGGACGAGACCGAACTGCGCCGCGCCGCCGACCTCGTCGAGGAGGCGGGCGGCCGCACCTGGGCCGTCGCCGAGGCCACCCGGCGCCTGGAGCTGGGCGAGGCGGCGCTGCGCGACGCCGCGCTCGACCCGGCCGCGCGCGAGGAACTCATCGCGCTCGGCGGCTTCATCGTGGGCCGCGACATGTAGCCGCCCCCGACACCGGCGCCCCGGCCCGCGCGGCAACCCCCACCCGCCGCGGGCCGACCGGCGCCGCCCCACCGCGCACCCCACGGGCCGTCATCCCCCGGCTCGTCACCCGCCCCTCCCCACCGCACCGCGGGCAGCGTCGCCCCGGTCCGCGGCCCCACCACCCCACCTCGGGCGCCTGTCCGTGCCCCTGTGAAGCCCAGGGAGATTCCCCCATGCCGCAGGACGTCGATTTCTCCATACCCCTGCCCAGCCGCCGCAGCCCCGATCACGCGCGCGCCGAGGCCGAACACATCGCCTGGCCCCGGTCGTTCGGGCTGATCAACACCGAGGCCGCGGCGGAGCGCCACCGCAAGGGCGGCTACGCCGACCTCGCCGCCCGCTTCTACCCCTCCACCAGCGGCGCCGACCTCGACCTCGGCGTCGACCTGATGTCCTGGTTCTTCCTCTTCGACGACCTCTTCGACGGTCCGCGCGGTGAGGACCCGCGACGGACCAAGGAGCTGACCGACGCCGTCGCCGCCGCCCTGGACGGCCCGCTGCCCGCCTCGGCGCCGCTGATCGCCCACGGCTTCGCCGACATCTGGCGCCGTACCCGCGAGGGCATGTCGAAGGAGTGGTGCGCCCGCAGCGCCCAGCACTGGCGCAACTACTTCCAGGGATACGTCGACGAGGCGGCCGGCCGCTTCGACGACACCCCCTGCACCTCGGCCCGCGAATACCTCGGCATGCGCCGCCACACCATAGGGGTACAGCCCACGGTCGACCTCGCCGAGGCCACCGGGCACTTCGAGGTCCCGCACCGGGTGTTCGACAGCGCCGTGATGTCGGCCATGCTGCGCGTCGCCGTCGACGTCAACCTCATGCTCAACGACATCGCCTCGCTGGAGAAGGAGGAGGCGCGCGGCGAGACGAACAACCTGGTCTTCATCCTCATGCGCGAGCACGGCTGGCCCAGAAGCCGCAGCATCGCGTACATGCAGGACGAAGTCCGCGTACGGCTGGAGGAGTTCCTGCTCCTGGAGAGCATCCTGCCCAAGGTCTGCGACGCTTTCTCCCTCACCGCGGACGAGCGCGAGGCCGTCGAACGCTACCGGCTCGACGCGGTACGCCCCGTCATCCGCGGCTCCTACGACTGGCACCGCTCCTCGGGGCGCTACGACGCCGAGTTCGCGCTGGCCGCCAGCCGCCAGGGCTACCTGGAGGAACTCGGCAGCCTCCGCTGACGGGCCCGACCACCCGCCCCGAACCACCCCAGGAAAGCCGAGGAGAACCCCATGGTCCAGCAGACCGCCCAGACCGAGCAGCAGACCTTCGTCGCGGGCACCGCGCCCGGCGCCGCGCCCTTCGTCGGACACGCCTGGCAGATGATGCGCCGCCCGCTCCAGTTCATGTCGTCCCTGTCCACGCACGGCGACCTCGTGAAGATACGCCTCGGCCCCACCGAGGCCCACGTACCGACCCACCCCACCCTGCTCCGCCAGGTCCTGACCAGCGACAGCGACTACGACAAGGGCGGCATCTTCTACGACCGCGCCCGGGATATCGCGGGCAACGGCCTGGTCACCTGCCCCTACGCCGACCACCGGCGGCAGCGAAGGCTCATGCAGTCGGCCTTCACCCGCCCCCAGCTCAAGCGGTACGCCTCCGCGATGCACGCGGAGATCGAGACCACCGCGGAACGCTGGCACGACGGCGTGGTCGTCGACGCGTTCCCGGAGATGTACGGCATGGCGCTACGCACCGTCGGCCGCACGCTGTACTCCACGCCCGTCAGCAAGGAACTCGCCGACAGCGTGGAGCGCGCCTTCGACGCCGTGCTGAAGGGGCTGTTCCGGCAGATGTTCCTGCCCACCGCGGTACGCAAGATGCCGAGCCCAGGCAACCGCCGCTACCGCGCGAACCTCGACTACCTGCACCGCACCACCCAGACCCTCATCGACGACTACCGCCGCGACGGCGTCGACCACGACGACCTCCTGTCCGCCCTCCTCGACTCCCGCGACGACGACGGCGGCAGGCTGGACGACAAGGAGATCCACGACCAGGTCATCACCGTGATGGCGGCCGGCACCGAGACCGTCGCCGCCACCCTCACCTGGATCTTCTACCTGCTCTCGAAGTACCCGCGGATCGAGGAGCGGCTGTACGCGGAGATCGACGAGGTCCTCGGCGGCAGGGCACCGGAGTTCGACGACATCGCGCGGCTCGAACTGACCGACCGGATCATCACCGAGACCCTGCGGCTCTACCCGCCCGCCTGGCTCTTCACCCGGCTCACCGCCACCGACCTGGACGTGGCGGGGCTGCGGCTGCCCGCGGGGAGCACCGTCGTGTTCAGCCCCGCGGCGGTGGCGCTCAACACCGATGCCTACCCCAGGGAGCGGCAGTTCGACCCCGACCGCTGGCTGCCCGACCGGGTCTCGCCCCTGGCGCGGCAGGCCTTCATGGCGTTCGGCACCGGCGCCCGCAAGTGCATCGGCGACCTCTACGCCCGCACCGAGGCGACCCTCGCGCTCGCCACCATCCTCGGCAAGTGGCGGGTCACCTGCGAACCCGGCGTCGACGTACGGCCCATCCCGCTGGCCACCGTCTACCAGCCGCGCCGGCTGCGCCTGCGACTGACCGCCCGCACCCCCGGCCAGTAGGGACAGGAGACAGCAGCATGCCCATGACGGAGAAACGGCAGACGGTCCTCGCCGAGCCCAGAGGCTTCTGTGCCGGGGTGCGCCGCGCCATCGGCATCGTGGAGCGCGCCCTGGAGCTCCATGGGGCCCCGGTGTACGTCCGCAAGGAGATCGTGCACAACCACTACATCGTGTCCGAGCTGGAGAAGCGCGGCGCCCGTTTCGTGGACAGCGAGGCGGAGGTCCCCGAGGGCGCCGTCTGCGTCTTCTCCGCGCACGGCGTCTCGCCCGCCGTGCGCGCCGCCTCGGACGACCGGCGCCTCGAAGTCATCGACGCGACGTGCCCGCTGGTGGCCAAGGTGCACCAGGAGGCGCTGCGGTACGCGCGTGAGGGCCGCACGGTCCTGCTCGTCGGGCACGCCGGTCACGAGGAGATCGAGGGCGTCCGGGGCGAGGCACCCGACCGCACGGTCGTCATCGAGACCGTCGAGGACGCCGAGCGGTGCGCACTGCCCGACGACACCCCGGTCGCCTGCCTCACCCAGACCACCCTGTCCTTCGACGAGACGGCACGCATCGTCGAGGCGCTGCACCGCAGGTTCACCGACATCGTCTCGCCGGGCAGCGACGACATCTGCTACGCGAGCCAGAACCGGCAGAACGCCGTCAAGGAACTGGCCGCCGATTGCGACCTGGTGCTGGTCGTAGGCTCCCGCAACTCGAGCAACTCCCTGCGCATGGTGGAGGTGGCCCGCGAGCACGGCTGCGCGGCCCACCTCGTCCCCGACGTCGGCCACCTCGACGAGCGGTGGCTCCGGGGCGTGCGCAGCGTCGGCGTCAGCTCGGGGGCCAGCGCGCCGGAGATCCTGGTCCGCGAGCTGGTGCAGCGCCTCGCGGAGCTGGGCCACGACGACGTCCAGGTGCGGCGGGGCGCGGACGAGGACGTCGTCTTCTCCATGCCCGGACGGCTCACCGACCCGGTCACCGGCCGGATACCCCGCACCCCGTTGGCGGACGAGGCCTCATGAACCCATCAGTCGAGGACATCACCCCCATAGCGGCCCTCCCGGAGGTCACCCCGGACCTCTTGGACTTCGCGGACCCCGCGGACCTGCGGGCCCTGTCCCCGCAGGAGGTACGGCGGCTGGTGCCCCGGATCCGCCGGCTCCTGATCGACACGGTCACCCGCACCGGCGGCCACCTGGGCCCCAACCTGGGCGTCGTGGAGCTGTCGATCGCCCTGCACCGGGTGTTCGACTCGCCCCGCGACCGCATCCTGTGGGACACCGGCCACCAGACCTACGTACACAAACTCCTGACCGGCCGCGGCCGCGACTTCACCACCCTGCGCAGTACGGGCGGCCTCTCCGGCTACCCCTCCCGCGCCGAGTCCGACCACGACGTGATCGAGAACTCGCACGCCTCCACCGCCCTGTCCTGGGCCGATGGCCTGGCCCGCGCCCACGCCCTGCGCGGCCTCGACGACCGCGCCGTGGTGGCGGTCGTCGGGGACGGCGCGCTGACCGGGGGCATGGCCTGGGAGGCGCTGAACAACATCGCGTCCGCCGACCGCCCGGTGATCGTCGTGCTCAACGACAACGGCCGCTCCTACGCACCCACGGTCGGCGCCCTCGCCGCTCACCTGGCCGAACTCCGCGCCCACGGCGTCCCGAAGAGCTTCTTCGAGGGACTCGGCATGGCCTATCTGGGGCCGGTGGACGGTCACGACGTCGCCGCGCTGGAGAACGCGCTGCGCCGGGCGGCGGGCACCGGACGCCCGGTCGTCGTCCACTGCGTCACCGAGAAGGGCCGCGGCCACGCCCCGGCCCTCGCGGACGACGCGGAACGCTTCCACGCGGTCCGGGCCAGGCCGCAGGGTGGCGGGGCCGGGAGCGGGAGCGGCACCGGGAACACCGGTGCGGCGCTCTCCTGGACCTCGGTCTTCGGCCGGGAGCTGGTCGAGATCGGCGTGGACCGCCCGGACGTCGTGGCCCTCACGGCGGCCATGCCGGGCCCGACCGGCCTGACCGAGTTCGCCGCCCGCTTCCCCGACCGCGCCGTCGACGTGGGCATCGCCGAGCAGCACGCGGTGACCGCCGCGGCGGGCCTGGCACTGGGCGGCATGCACCCGGTGGTCGCCCTCTACGCGACGTTCCTCAACCGGGCCTTCGACCAGCTGCTCCTCGACACCGCCCTGCACCGCGCCCCGGTGACCCTCGTCCTGGACCGCGCGGGAGTGACCGGCGACGACGGGCCCTCCCACCACGGCATGTGGGACATGTCGCTGCTCCAGCTCGTACCGGGCCTGCGCCTGGCCGCGCCGCGCGACGCCGCCACCCTGCGCAGGGCCCTGCGCGAGGCCGTGGCCGTCGACGACGGCCCGACCGCCGTCCGCTTCCCGAAGGGCCGTACGGGGGAGGACGTCCCGGCGATCGACACCATCGGCGGCCTCGACGTGCTGCGCCGCGACCCGGAGGCGGAGCTGCTGCTCGTCTCCGTGGGCGCGATGGCGCAGACGTGCCTGGAGGCCGCCGACCTCCTCGCCGGGCACGGCCACGGCGTGACGGTCGTCGATCCACGCTGGGTCAAACCGGTACCGCAGGCACTGGTGGAGCTGGCCGCCACCTACCGTCTGGTCGCCACCGTCGAGGACAACGGCCGCGCGGGCGGCGTCGGCGCGGCGGTCACACAGGCCCTCGCCGACGCGGAAGTACCCACGCCCGTACGGAACTTCGGCCTGCCGCAGAGCTTCCTCGACCATGGCTCACGCGCCGACGTCCTGGAGCGCTGCGGGCTGACGGGCGGACACGTGGCCGGGGCGCTGGCGGACACGCTCGTGGGGCGGGCGCGCCGACAGCCGGCGAACGCACAGCCGATGGCACGGAGGCCGTCGTGACGAATCGAGTCCGTGAACGAGTCCCTGAAGGGGGCAGCGCCGTGCAGGTCTCACTGGGAATGCCGTCCGTACCGCTCACGTTGGCGGAGCGTCGTGTCTCGCGGCGTATCGAGGTGGGTTCGGTGCCGGTGGGCGGGGGTGCGCCGGTTTCGGTGCAGTCGATGACGACGACGCGTACGTCGGATGTCGGGGCGACGTTGCAGCAGATCGCGGAGTTGACGGCGTCGGGCTGCCAGATCGTGCGGGTGGCGTGTCCGACGCAGGACGACGCGGACGCGCTGGGGACGATCGCGCGGAAGTCGCAGATCCCGGTGATCGCGGACATCCACTTCCAGCCGAAGTACGTGTTCGCGGCGATCGACGCGGGGTGTGCGGCGGTCCGGGTCAATCCGGGCAACATCAAGCAGTTCGACGACAAGGTGAAGGAGATCGCGAAGGCAGCGGGGGATGCGGGGACGCCGATCCGTATCGGTGTCAACGCGGGTTCGCTCGACAGGCGGTTGCTGGAGAAGTACGGCAAGGCGACCCCCGAGGCGCTGGTGGAGTCCGCGCTGTGGGAGGCGTCGCTCTTCGAGGAGCACGGGTTCCGGGACATCAAGATCTCGGTGAAGCACAACGATCCGGTGGTGATGGTGAATGCCTACCGTCAGCTGGCCGCCCGGTGCGACTATCCCCTGCACCTCGGCGTGACGGAGGCGGGTCCGGCTTTCCAGGGCACCATCAAGTCGGCGGTCGCCTTCGGCGCGCTGCTCTCCGAGGGCATCGGCGACACGATCCGGGTGTCGTTGTCGGCGCCGCCGGTGGAGGAGGTCAAGGTCGGCATCCAGATCCTGGAGTCGTTGGGGTTGCGGCAGCGGCGCCTTGAGATCGTCTCGTGTCCGTCGTGTGGTCGGGCGCAGGTGGATGTCTACCGGTTGGCGGAGGAGGTCACCGCCGGTCTGGAGGGCATGGAGGTGCCGCTGCGGGTGGCGGTGATGGGGTGTGTCGTCAACGGGCCCGGTGAGGCGCGTGAGGCCGACCTCGGCGTGGCCTCCGGCAACGGCAAGGGGCAGATCTTCGTCAAGGGTGAGGTCATCAAGACCGTCCCGGAGTCGAGGATCGTGGAGACCCTCATCGAAGAGGCGATGAAGATCGCCGCCCAGATGGAGAACGACGGCCTGCCCTCCGAGGGGCCCGAGGTCATCGTCGTCTGAGCCGCGCGCGGGCCCGTACGCGGCGTACGGGCCCGCGCGCACCGCAGTGGGGCGGCGCCCATGAACACCTCGCGTTGTCCTGAGTGTGCTGACACTCGAGGCAAGTGAGGCGGATCGTTCCCTCATCCTCGTACGGGTGATATGGGGCGTATCGGGTGAGGGGGCTGGGGAGGCACGGAGGGGCCCGGGGAAAAGCCCGGGCCGCAGGCAACTCCGCCGTGACGAAAGAGAGTTCACATGCGCCGTACCGCCGCCGTCATCCTTGGGGCCGTCACCCTGCTGGGGGTTCTCGCCGGGCCCGCCGCCGCCGTGCCGGATCCGATCGCGACCGTCGACTGCGCGGCGCAGGCGGTCGGGGACCTGACCACGATCGTCGACCCGACCGCGCTCGGTGTTCCCACCGAGGTGCCGGGCACCGCGTGCCTCGCGCCGTGACCAGCGTGACCTGAGGGCCCCCTGTTCGGTGGCGCACTTGCGTGAAGGCTCCGGAGCCGCGCGCGTGCGCCACCGGGAGGCGGCTGCCCTGCGGTCAGCTCCAGCGGTAGCCGTCGCCGAAGTTGAGGGTGTGCTCCAGCACGTCCTCCATCGGGTCGTCGATCTGTCCGGTGCTGATCAGCGCGACACTGGGGGCGTTGTGCGAGTCCTTGTGCGTCTCGTCGGCGTGTGCCGTGCCGGAACACAGCACGGCCGGCGTGGCCGTCACCGCCGCGACCAGCGCCCAACGGGACATCTTCCGCACCCAACTGCTGTTCACAGCAAGCCTCCTTGGAGCAAGCGCATGGGCCGCCGGTCGCGGCCCGCTGCCGTGGGTAACCCCCCGCGCGTCCAAGAAGTCACCGACGATCATACGAACGGGTCGTCCGATGCCCCCAACATCCCCTGAACCCCCGGAGAAAGAAGCCGGAGAAAGAAGTCAGCCGCATGCGTCATCGTCGCGTTCCGGCCGTCACCCTGCTCGGGGCTCTCACCCTGGCCACCGTCGCGCTCGCCGCCCCGGCCTCGGCGGCCCCGCGGGGTGCGGCCAACCCGAATCCGCTGCCGCACCTGGAGACGCTGATCTCGGAAGGGGTGACCGTCGAAGGGCCGCTGATCAACGGCGTCGCCGTTCCGCTCCTGCGCTAGTTGTCGCCGCCGCCCGGCTCGCAGGCGCGGAACTCCGGCGGGAATCCGGTCCAGCGCAGCTCAGGGGGCAGATGCCGCATGTCGTTGTAGAAGAGCAGCGAGGCGGGCCGCCCCGGCGCGTAGCGGATGACGGTCAGGGCGGCGTTGCAGTGGTTGAGGCCGAGCCAGCGCCACGGCGGGGCGTCGAGGGCGTCCCGGACGAGCCAGCCGATGAGGAAGTTGTGCGTGACGACCAGTTCGTGGCGCGGTTCGGTGCCCGGCGCCGGGCCGGTGAAGCGGGCCAGCGCGTCACGGGCGAGCGCGGGCCCGCCCGCGCGCTCCTCCTCGGGAAATCCGCCGAGCCGCTGGAGCGTCGACTCGGCGCTCTCCGGGGGGAGTTCGTTCTCGCACGGCATGTACGGGATGTAGTCACCCGCTGCGTCCGAGCGGTGCAGGGGCACGCCGTCGAGCCGCCCGGCGATCAGCCGGGCGGTCTCCTCGGCCCGTGGCAGCGGCCCGTGGTGGACCGCGGAGAGAGGAACGCCGCGCAGCCGCTCCCCGAGAAGGACGGCCTGCCGACGGCCGCCCTCCGTCAGGCGGCTCTCATCGGGCGTGGCCTCGCCGTGCCGGGCGAGGTAGAGGTGACGGACGGCGCTCCCGGTCATGACGGAACGGCCCCCTTCCTGATCATGAGTATCGGCTGAGGGGACGCGCGGAGCGCTGACGCGGTTCCGGCGGCGGACCCCTGGGCCCGCCGGGACGTCAGGGCCCGCCGGGACGCTGAAGATGGTGGACGCGGCGGACGAGCCGCGGGCGTGCGGCGCGGCGGGTGGCGGCGCGGTCGGCGCGGCGGGGGCCGGGCCGACCGCGGGACAGCCGCAGTTCCGCGCGGGCAAAGGAGCCGCGGGCCCGATGGCGTCGGGCCGCGTGGCTGCGCATGGGGACCGCCGTCGGTGCCGTGGCGGCGATCGGCGGTCTCGTCTTCACCGGCGTGGCCACCTGCTTCGACGCGCGGGTGGCCGAGGGGCAGCCGCACCAGGCCCGCGAGTGCGGGCACTGGCGGCCGAAGAAGGCGGCGCCGTGCGGCGACACCGGGAAGTAGCCGCGGATCAGCCCTCGTCCTCCAGGTTGCCTTCCGTCTCCAGGTACGCCTGCCGCAGCGCTTCGAGCACCGCCGGGTCCGGCTTCGCCCACATGCCGCGCGACTCCGCCTCCAGGAGGCGTTCCGCGATGCCGTGCAGCGCCCAGGGGTTGTTCTCCTGGAGGAACTGACGGTTCGTCGGGTCCAGGACGTACGTCTCCGTGAGCTTGTCGTACATCCAGTCGGCGACGACGCCCGTCGTGGCGTCGTACCCGAACAAGTAGTCCACGGTGGCGGCGAGTTCGAAGGCGCCCTTGTAACCGTGGCGGCGCATCGCCTCGATCCACTTGGGGTTGACGACGCGGGCGCGGAAGACCCGCGAGGTCTCCTCCACCAGCGTGCGCGTGCGGACCGTCTCGGGGCGCGTCGAGTCGCCGATGTAGGCCTCCGGCGCCGTGCCGCGCAGGGCGCGGACCGTCGCCACCATGCCGCCGTGGTACTGGAAGTAGTCGTCGGAGTCCGCGATGTCGTGCTCGCGGGTGTCGGTGTTCTTCGCGGCGACCGCGATGCGCTTGTACGCGGTCTCCATCTCGGCCCGCGCCGGGCGGCCTTCGAGCCCGCGGCCGTAGGCGTAGCCGCCCCAGACCGTGTAGACCTCGGCGAGATCCGCGTCCGTGCGCCAGTCGCGGGAGTCGATGAGCTGGAGCAGCCCCGCGCCGTACGTCCCCGGACGCGAGCCGAAGATGCGGGTGGTGGCCCGCCGCTCGTCGCCGTGCTCGGCCAGGTCGGCCTGGGCGTGGGCGCGTACGTAGTTGTGCTCGGCGGGCTCGTCAAGCGAGGCCGCGAGCCGCACCGCGTCGTCGAGCAGGCCGATCGTGTGCGGGAACGCGTCGCGGAAGAAGCCCGAGATGCGCAGCGTCACGTCGATGCGGGGACGGCCCAACTCCTCGTACGGGATGGCCTCCAGGCCGGTGACGCGGCGCGACGCGTCGTCCCAGACGGGGCGCACGCCGAGCAGCGCCATGGCCTCGGCGACGTCGTCGCCCGCCGTGCGCATCGCGCTGGTGCCCCACAGGGAAAGGCCCACGGAGGTGGGGTAGTCGCCGTTGTCGTTCCTGTACCGCTCGATGAGCGAGTCGGCGAGGGCCTCGCCGGTCTCCCACGCGAGGCGGGAGGGGACGGCCTTGGGGTCGACCGAGTAGAAGTTGCGGCCGGTCGGCAGGACGTTGACCAGGCCGCGCAGCGGGGAGCCGGAGGGACCGGCGGGGACGAAGCGGCCCTCCAACGCCCGTACGGCGTTGTCCAGTTCGGCGGTGGTTCCCTCCAGGCGCGGGACCACCTCGCGGGCGGCGAACTCCAGGATCGCGGCGACCTGTTCGCCCTGGTCGCGGGGGACGGCGGCGAGGTCCCAGCCCGCGTCGTCCATCGCCTGGACCAGCGCGCGGGCCTTGTCCTCGGCCTCGTCGGCGCTCACGCGCGTCGCCGCGGACTCGTCGAGGCCGAGCGCCTCGCGCAGGCCGGGCAGGGCGGAGGTGCCGCCCCAGATCTGGCGGGCGCGCAGGATCGCGAGGACGAGGTTGACGCGGTCGGCACCGGCCGGGGCGGTGCCGAGCACGTGCAGACCGTCGCGGATCTGCATGTCCTTGATCTCGCAGAGCCAGCCGTCGACGTGGAGGAGGAAGTCGTCGAAGCCGTCGTCGTCGGGGCGGTCCTCAAGGCCCAGGTCGTGGTCGAGCTTCGCGGCCTGGATGAGCGTCCAGATCTGCGCGCGGATCGCCGGCAGCTTCGCCGGGTCCATGGAGCTGATCTGCGCGTACTCGTCGAGGAGCTGCTCCAGGCGCGCGATGTCGCCGTAGGAGTCGGCGCGGGCCATCGGCGGCACGAGGTGGTCGATGAGCGTGGCGTGCACGCGGCGCTTGGCCTGGGTGCCCTCGCCCGGGTCGTTGACCAGGAAGGGGTAGATCAGCGGCAGGTCGCCGAGCGCGGCGTCGGGGCCGCAGGCCGCCGAGAGGCCCGCGTTCTTGCCGGGCAGCCACTCCAGGTTGCCGTGCTTGCCGAGGTGGACCATCGCGTCGGCCCCGAAGCCGCCGTCCGCCGCGGGGGCCGCGATCCAGCGGTACGCGGCCAAGTAGTGGTGCGAGGGCGGCAGATCCGGGTCGTGGTAGATCGCGATGGGGTTCTCGCCGAAGCCGCGCGGCGGCTGGATGAGGATGAGGAGGTTGCCGCGCCGCAGGGCGGCAAGCACGATGTCGCCCTCCGGGTCACCGCCGTCGCCGACCCGCGAACGGTCCAGGAACATCTCGCCGGGCGGCGGCCCCCAGTGCTGCTCGACCGAGTCCCGCAGCTCCTGCGGCAGCGTCGCGTACCAGCGCTTGTAGTCGGCGGCCGGGATGCGCACCGGGTTGGCGGCGAGCTGCTCCTCGGTGAGCCACTCCTGGTCGTGGCCGCCCGCGTCGATGAGCGCGCGGATCAGCTCGTCGCCGTCACCGGAGACGAGACCCGGGATGTCGGCCTCGGGGCCGAAGTCGTAGCCCTCGGCGCGCAGCCTGCGCAGCAGCGCGACGGCGGACGCCGGGGTGTCGAGGCCGACCGCGTTGCCGATCCGGGAGTGCTTGGTCGGGTACGCGGACAGGACGAGGGCCAGGCGCTTGTCGGCGGCCGGGATGTGCTTCAGGCGCGCGTGCCGTACGGCGATGCCGGCGACCCGCGCCGCGCGCTCGGCGTCGGCGACGTACGCCGGGAGCCCGTCCTCGTCGATCTCCTTGAACGAGAACGGGACGGTGATGAGCCGCCCGTCGAACTCCGGCACCGCGATCTGGCTCGCGGCGTCCAGCGGCGAGACGCCCTCGTCGTTCTCCTCCCAGGCCGAACGCGACCCGGTCAGGCACAGCGCCTGGAGGATCGGCACGTCGAGGCCGGTCAGCGCGCCCGCGTCCCACGACTCGTCGTCGCCGCCCGCGGAGGCCTCGGCGGGCTTGGTGCCACCGGCTGCGAGGACCGTCGTCACGATGGCGTCGGCGGGGCGCAGCGCGTCGATCAGCTCCGGCTCGGGGGCGCGCAGCGAGGCCACGTACAGCGGCATCGGGCGCCCGCCCGCGTCCTCGATCGCGCCGCACAGGTCGTCGATGAAGGCGGTGTTGCCGCTCATGTGGTGGGCGCGGTAGTAGAGCACCGCGACGGTCGGGCCGTCGATGTCGCGCGCCGTGCGCTCCAGCGGGCCCCAGGACGGCGCGGGCGCCGGCGGGTCGAAGCCGTGGCCGGTGAGGAGCACGGTGTCGGAGAGGAAGCGGGCCAGCTGCTCAAGGTTGGCGGGGCCGCCGTGCGCGAGGTAGGCGTGCGCCTCGGCGGCGATGCCGACCGGCACGGTGGAGGAGGCCATCAGCTGGGCGTCGGGCGCCTGTTCACCGGTGAGTACGACCACCGGCAGACCGCTGGCGATGAGCTGGTCCAGACCGTCCTGCCAGGCGCGGACGCCACCGAGGAGGCGTACGACGACGAGGTCGGCGCCCGCCAGGAGCGAGGGCAGCTCGGTGAGGTCCAGGCGGGACGGGTTGGCGAACCGGTAGTCGACCGGACCCCCCGCCGCGCGGGCGCTGAGCAGGTCGGTGTCGGAGGTCGACAGCAGCAGAAGCATGCGTGCGCAGGCCTTCCTCGGGGTGTCCGCGCCCCGGGTGGTCGTATGGACGGCAGGAGTTCCTGGCTCGCCCCACGGATGGGGCTCACAGTGGCGGGACCGCGCCGGATTCGCACCGGGCTTCCTCCCCCGGGTCCTGGCGGACCCACGCCGTCGCTGGCGTCGGCGGACCTGGCGGCCCGCCGCCTGCATAGTAAGTCCTGACCGCCGCCGATGGGGCGGCCACCTGCCGGGACGGCCCGTCTCGGGAGGCGACCGGCCGGAACGGCGTGGGTATGCTCGCCGCCATGCCGCCCACCCGAGCAACCTCCACGAACCAGGGCGAATCCCTCATACGTACCCCGGTCCGCGACCGGGGCGACGCCTGCCCCGGAGCGCTCCGACTGCACCGCGCCGACGACGGCGCACTGGCCCGACTCCGCGTGCCCGCAGGTGTATTGACGTCCCGTCAGGCGGCGATACTGGCAGACGTGGCGGAACGCCTCGCGGACGGCCACCTCAGCATCACCTCGCGCGGCAACATCGAGCTGCGCGGCCTCGGCGCGAGCTGCGGCACGGAACTCTCCGCGGTTCTCGCGGACGCGGGCCTGCTGCCCTCCGAACGCCACGAACGCGTCCGCAACATCGTGGCCTCGCCGCTCGCCACGCTCGACGGACTCGGCCACGCCGACGTGCAGTTGTGGGCCCGCGAGCTCGACGGACTGCTCTGCGCCGAGGAGTGGACGACGGCGCTCTCCGGCCGCTTCCTGTTCGTCCTGGACGACGGGCGAGGGGACGTGGCCGGGCTCGGCGGCGATGTGACCTTGATCGCAGAATCGGGCGGGGCGGGGTGTGTGTCCGGGGAGTCGTGCGGGGCGGAGTGCGTGCGCGGGGAGTCGGGCGGGGCAGCGGCCGTGTCCATGACTTCGGGCGGCACGGCATCCGCGGACCCGGGCGGCACGGCGCTCGTCCGCGTCGGTGACCGCGCCCTGCGGGTCTCCGCCGCCGCCGCCCCGCGTGCCGCTCTCGCCGCCGCCGGGGCCTTCCTCGCCGCCGCGCGCGACGCGGGCAACGGGGCGTGGCGGGTCCGGGAGCTGCCCGCGGGGCACCCCGTCGACCTCGCCGGGGCGCTGGCGCGGCAGGGCATCGACGCCGGACCGGCCGCCGCCCCCTTCGGCCCGCCCGGCGCCGCCCCGCACCTGCCCGGCGTCTGCGGCCGCGCGGTGGCTGTCGGCGCCCCCCTCGGCCGCGTGAGCGCCGCCCGGTGGCGGGCCCTGCTGCCCGCCCCGGCCGACGAACTGCGCGTCACTCCGTGGCGCGGCTTCGTGCTCCCCGGCTTCGAGGACGACGCGGCGGCCCGCGAAAGGCTGCGCGCGCTGGCCGACGCCGGTTTCATCGCCGACCCCCGCTCGCCCTGGCTCGGCGTCTCCGCCTGCACCGGCCGACCCGGCTGCGCCAAGTCCCTCGCCGACGTCCGCGCCGACGCCGTCCCCGGCGCCGGTGGCCTGCCCGTCCACTTCTCCGGCTGCGAGCGGCGGTGCGGGCACCCGCGCGGCGACTGGGTGGACGCCCTCGCCACCGGGGACGGGCGGTACGAGGTGACGGTGCGCACCGGCGGCACGGCGGCGCCAGTGAGCGGCGCGAACCTGACCGAGACGGTCACGAGGGCACGTACGACATCCGCAACCACCACAACAACGGCCACGAGATGAGCGAGAGCACAGTGTTCGACTACGAGAAGGACGGCGCGGCGATCTACCGCGAGTCCTTTGCCACCATCCGCGCGGAGGCGGACCTCGCGGGTCTGCCCGCCGACGTCAGCCAGGTCGCGGTGCGGATGATCCACGCCTGCGGGATGGTCGACCTCGTCCGCGACCTCGCCTTCAGCCCGCGCGTGGTGGCCGACGCCCGCAAGGCCCTTCGCGACGGCGCGCCGATCCTGTGCGACGCCAACATGGTCGCGAGCGGCGTCACGCGCAAGCGGCTGCCCGCCGACAACGACGTGATCTGCACGCTCACCGACCCCGCCGTCCCCGGCCTCGCGGCGCGGCTCGGCACCACCCGCAGCGCCGCCGCCATGGAGTTGTGGCGCGACCGCCTCGAAGGCTCCGTCGTCGCCATCGGCAACGCCCCCACCGCGCTCTTCCGCCTCCTGGAGATGATCGAGGAGGGCGCCCCACGCCCGGCCGCCGTCCTCGGCATCCCGGTCGGCTTCGTCGGCGCCGCCGAGTCCAAGGACGCGCTCGCCGAACACCGCTCGGGCCTTGAGTACCTGGTCGTACGGGGGCGTCGCGGCGGCAGCGCGATGGCCGCGGCGGCGATCAACGCGATTGCGAGCGAGGCCGAGTGAACACCCAGAACACCCAGGGGAAGCTGTACGGGGTCGGGCTCGGGCCCGGCGACCCCTCCCTGATGACCGTGCGCGCCGTCGAGGTCATCGCCGCCGCCGACGTGATCGCGTACCACTCGGCCCGGCACGGCCGCTCCATCGCCCGCCGGATCGCGGAGAAGCACCTGCGCACCGACCACATCGAGGAGCCGCTGGTCTACCCCGTCACCACGGAGACCACCGACCACCCCGGCGGCTACCGCGGCGCCCTCGACGACTTCTACGAGGAGGCAGCCGCCCGCCTCGCCGCCCACCTGGACGCCGGGCGCACCGTCGCCGTCCTCGCCGAGGGCGACCCGCTCTTCTACGGCTCCTACCAGCACATGCACAAGCGGCTCGCGCACCGCTACCCGACCGAGGTGATCCCCGGCGTCACCTCGGTGAGCGCGGCGGCGGCCCGCCTGGGCGAGCCCCTGGTGGAGGCCGAGGAGGTTCTCACGATCCTGCCGGGCACGCTGCCCGAGGAGGAGCTGGCCGCGCGCCTCGCGGCGACGGACTCGGCGGTCGTCATGAAGCTCGGCCGTACGTTCGGAAAGGTGCGCGGTGCTCTGGAGAGCGCGGGCCGCCTCGACGAGGCGCGCTATGTCGAGCGGGCCACCATGGAGGGCGAGCGCACCGGCCGCCTCGCCGACGTGGACCCCGAATCCGTCCCCTACTTCTCCGTGGCGGTGCTGCCGAGCCGGGTGGCGCCCCTGACGGGCGGGCCCGCGCCGGAACCGCCCGCGGAGCGGTGCGGAGAGGTCGTCGTGGTCGGCACGGGCCCCGCGGGGCCGCTGTGGCTGACCCCCGAGACGCGTGGCGCGCTCGCCGCCGCCGACGACCTGGTCGGCTACACCACGTACGTCGACCGGGTGCCGCACCGCGCCGGGCAGCGGCGGCACGGCTCCGACAACCGCGTGGAGTCCGAGCGCGCCGAGTTCGCTCTGGAGCTGGCGCGGCGCGGGCGGCGCGTGGCGGTCGTCTCGGGTGGCGACCCCGGCGTCTTCGCGATGGCCACGGCGGTCCTGGAGGCGGCCTCACAGGACGCGTACGAGGACATTCCGGTCCGGGTGCTGCCGGGCGTGACCGCCGCGAACGCCGCCGCCGCGCGGGCGGGGGCGCCGCTCGGCCACGACTACGCCACGATCTCCCTCTCCGACCGCCTGAAGCCGTGGGAGGTCATCGCGGAGCGCCTGGCCGCGGCGGCCTCGGCGGATCTCGTCCTCGCGCTCTACAACCCGGGGTCGCGCAGCCGCACCTGGCAGGTGGGCAAGGCCCGGGAGCTGCTGCTCGAACACCGGGCGCCGGACACGCCGGTCGTCCTCGGACGGGATGTGGGCGGCCCCGAGGAGAGCGTGCGGATCGTACGCCTCGGGGACCTCGACCCCGCCGAGGTCGACATGCGGACGCTCCTGATCGTCGGCTCTTCGCAGACGCGGGTGTCGCGGCGGCGCGGGGGTAGGGAGCAGATCGTCTGGACGCCTCGCAGGTACCCCGAGGGGTGATTCTGTGGGGCGTCGTCTGCGGGTGTGCTGTGGCCGAGCGCGCAGTTCCCCGCGCCCCTGACGGGGCGCGCAGCCCCGTTTTCAGGGGCGCGGGGAACTGCGCGACCAGCCACAACGCACCCGCACCTCACCACGCAGCGGAACGCACCCACTCGACGGCCTCCTCCGGTGTGGCGACCTCGGGGACGGCCTCCGGCAGGGCAGGGCGCCGGACCACCACGACCGGAACCCCCGCCTCGCGCGCAGCGACAAGTTTCGGGGCCGTCGCCGCGCCCCCGCTGTCCTTCGTCACCACGACGTCGACCCGGTGGCGGCGCACCAGCTCCCGCTCCCCGTCGAGCGTGAACGGGCCCCGGTCCAGGAGCACCTCCATCCGGGAGGGGTACGGCGGCTCGGGCGCGTCGACGGAGCGTACGAGGAACCACAGGGCCGCCGTCCCGGGGCCCGCGAACGCCGCGAGGCCCATCCGCCCGGTGGCGAGGAACACCCGCTCGCCCAGGGCGGGCAGCACCCGTGCCGCCTGCTCCAGGGAGTCGACCGTGTGCCAGTCGTCGCCCTCTCCCGCGACCCAGCCGGGGCGGCGCAGGGCGAGCAGGGGAACATGGGCGGTGGCGGCGGCCGACGCCGCGTTGAACGAGATGGCCTTGGCGAAAGGATGGGTGGCGTCGATGAGCGCGTCCACGCGGTGCTCCCGCAGCCACGCCGCCATCCCCTCGGCCCCGCCGAACCCGCCGACACGGACCTCGCCGGGCGGCAGCCGGGGCGCGGCGACCCGTCCCGCCAGGGAACTGGTCACCCGCAGGCCCGCGTCGCCCGCGAGCAGCTCCGCCAGGCGGCGGGCCTCGGTCGTTCCCCCCAGAATCAGTACGTGCACGGAGTTCGGTTCCCCTCATGAGTAAGGCAAGCGGCCCGCACGAGGCGCAGGGCGGACGCGGCGCCCAACTCAAGCACACCGGTCTGCGGCCCGGCTGGACGACCGGCGCCTGTGCGACCGCCGCCACGACCGCCGCGTACACGGCGCTGCTGACCGGCGACTTTCCCGACCCGGTGACCATCACGCTGCCCAAGGGCCAGACGCCGGCCTTCGCGCTCGCCGCCGAGGAGCTGACGGACGCGTACGCCATGGCGGGCATCGTCAAGGACGCGGGCGACGACCCGGACGTCACGCACGGCGCGCTCGTGCGGTCCACGGTGCGGCGGCTGCCGCCCGGCTCCGGCGTCGTCTTCAAGGCGGGGCCCGGCGTCGGCACGGTCACCCGCCCCGGACTGCCCCTGGACGTCGGCGAGCCCGCGATCAACCCGGTGCCGCGTCAGCTGATGCGGGACCACGTGGCGCGGGTGGCGGCGGCGCACGGCGGCAGCGGGGACGTGGAGATCACCGTCTCCGTCGACCACGGCGAGGAGATCGCCCGCTCCACCTGGAACCCTCGCCTCGGCATCCTCGGGGGCCTGTCCATCCTCGGCACCACCGGCATCGTCGTGCCCTACTCCTGCTCGGCGTGGATCGACTCGATCCGGCGGGGCGTGGACGTGGCGCGGGCGGCCGGGCGTACGCATGTCGCCGGGTGCACCGGCTCGACCTCCGAGAAGACCGTCGTCGCCGAGTACGGCCTGCCCGAGGACGCGCTCCTGGACATGGGCGACTTCGCGGGCGCGGTCCTGAAGTACGTACGCCGCCACCCCGTCGACCGCCTCACCATCTGCGGCGGCTTCGCCAAGCTGTCCAAGCTGGCGGCAGGACACCTCGACCTCCACTCGGCCCGCTCCCAGGTCGACAAGGCCTTCCTCGCGGAGCTGGCGCGCGCGGGCGGGGCGGACGAGGCTCTGGCGGCGCGGGTGGCCGACGCCAACACCGGCCTGGAGGCACTGCGCCTGTGCGAGGCGGCGGACGTAGGCCTGGGCGACCTGGTGGCGGTCGCGGCGCGCGACGAGGCCCTGGCGGTACTGCGGGGCGCCCCGGTCGCGGTGGACGTCATCTGCATCGACCGAGCGGGCACGGTGGTGGGGCGAAGTACCGCGACTCCGTGAGTGGCGCCCCCCGAGGGGCGCGGGGAACCGCGCGACCAGCCACGGCGAACCCGCACCCAAGAACTCAGCACACGTGCCGTTCCCTGTCCGCCGAGTACAGATGGCTGTCCCGGAACTGCGAGGCCCCCAACGTCCGCCCCACCATGATCACGGCGGTCCGCACGATCCCCGCCTCCTTCACCTGCCCGGCGATGTCCGCCAGCGTGCCCCGCAGGATCACCTCGTCGGGCCGGCTGGCGAGAGCCACCACGGCGGCGGGGCAGTCGGCGCCGTAATGAGGCAGCAGCTCCTCGACCACCCGGTCGACATACCCGGCGGCCAGGTGCAGCACCAGCAGCGCCCCGCTGCGGCCCAGCGTGGCGAGGTCCTCGCCCTCGGGCATGGCCGTGGCCCGCTGCGCGACCCGCGTGAGGATCACCGTCTGCCCGACCGTCGGCACCGTCAGCTCCCGCTTCAGCGCGGCGGCGGCGGCCGCGAACGCCGGGACGCCCGGGACCACTTCGTACGGGACACCCGCCGCGTCGAGCCGCCGCATCTGCTCGGCGACGGCGCTGAACACGGACGGGTCGCCCGAGTGCAGCCGCGCCACGTCGAGCCCCGCCTCGTGGGCGCGCACCAACTCGGCCGTGATCTCGTCCAGATTGAGCTGCGCGGTATCCACGAGCCGTGCCCCGTCCGGGCATTCGGCGAGGAGTTCCCGCGGGACGAGGCTGCCCGCGTACAGGCAGACCTGGCAGGCGGCGAGCGTCCGGGCGCCGCGCACCGTGATCAGGTCGGCGGCGCCGGGGCCGGCGCCGATGAAGTACACGGTCATCGTTCTTGATCTCCTCGATCGCTTGGCTCTGCGCGCTTGGTGACGGACCATTGGGTGACCGGCATGGCCTGCCGCCACCCGGTGAAACCGCCGACGGGCACGGCCTGCGCGACCGCGAGCCGTACCAACTCGCCGCCGTGGCGCCGGTACCGGTCGGCGAGCAGCGCCTCGGACTCCATCGTGACGGTGTTCGCGACGAGCCGCCCGCCGGCGGGCAGCGCCGCCCAGCAGGCGTCCAGCAGGCCGGGCGCCGTGAGGCCGCCGCCGATGAACACGGCGTCGGGCGTGGGCAGTCCGTCCAGCGCGGCGGGCGCGGCGCCGGTGACGACGCGCAGGCCGGGCACGCCCAGGTGCTCGGCGTTCCGGACGATCCGCTCGGCCCGCACGGCGTTCTTCTCCACGGTGACGGCGCGGCACGAGGGGTGCGTGCGCATCCACTCCACCGCGATCGACCCGGAGCCGCCGCCCACGTCCCACAGCAGCTCGCCGGGCGCGGGCGCGAGCGCGGCCAGGGTCGCGGCGCGCACATGCCGCTTGGTCAGCTGCCCGTCGCTCTCGTACGCCGCGTCGGGCAGCCCCGGCGCCGCGCCGAGCCGCAGGGCGTCCGGGGCGCGGCGGCACTCGACCGCGACGACGTTCAGGGGATCGCCGGGCGCGTGCGACCAGGCGTCGGCGACACCCTCGTACGCACACTCGTGCGCCGACCCCAGCTGTTCCAGTACGCGCATCCGGCTCGGCCCGAAGCCCCGGTCCCGCAGCAGCGCGGCGACCTCGCCCGGCGTCGCGGCGCCCGCGCTGAGCACGAGCAGGCGGCGTCCGTCGTGCAGCGCGGCGGCCAGGCGCGCCGCCGGGCGCCCGACGAGCGTGATCACCTCGGTGTCCTCGACGGGCCAGCCGAGGCGCGCGCAGGCGAGGGAGACCGAGGACGGGTGCGGGAGGACGCGCAGCCTGTCGGCGCCCAGCTCCTCGGTGAGGGCGCGCCCGATGCCGTAGAACATGGGGTCGCCGCTGGCGAGGACGGCGACGCGGCGCCCGGCGTGGCCGTCGAGCAGTGCGCGCACGGCGGGCCGCAGCGGCGAGGGCCAGGCCACGCGCTCGCCGGGGCAGGCGTCGGCGGGCAGCAGGCCGAGCTGGCGCGGGCCGCCGACGATGACCTCGGCGTCCGCGAGGACGGCGCGGGAGGCGGCCGGGAGCCCGGCCCACCCGTCGGCCCCGATCCCGACGACGGTGACGGCCGGTATGCCTGCGGGGGAGGCCGGGGATGCGGGGATCACTGCTGATACCTCGGGGTTCGGGAGGGGCTGCGCCCTGGCACTCTACTGGTGACCAGGTGGTTTCCGGCTCCCGGCTGCCGGCAGGAGCGCCCGCGGGGCCCCTGGGCCGCCCCGTCCGGGACCGTCTTCGGTGCGCCGTCCGTGTCGCTGTTGGGCTGAACGGGTGACTTGGCGTAAGAATTGGCCGGTGCAGACTAAGAGTGCGAGCCAGGACGGGGTGGGCAAGTGAGCAGCAGTCAGCGCCACGACGTCACCGACGAACAGTGGGAAGGGCTCGCCCAGGTCGTACCGCTGCGCAGCCGCAACGAATGGCCTTCATGGCCCGGACACCGCGCGCTGCCCGAAGCGGAGACCGAGACACGCCGGCGGTTCGTGGTGATGCGGGTCAACGTCTTCTCGGACGCCCGCGAGGTCGCCGAGACGGTCATGTCGCAGATCCCGGTCCTGCTCGACCTGACGGGCGCCGAGACGGACGTCGCCAAGCGCGTCCTCGACTTCAGCAGCGGTGTGGTGATGGGCCTCGGCTGCGGCATGCACCGGGTCGACAAGAACGTCTTCCTCCTCGCCCCGCCCGGCACGGAGGTGCAGGGTCTGGTGGAGGCCGTGGCACAGCCCTGACCGCCGGGACAGGCCCGGGACGGTCGGCGCCGCCCGTCTCCCGTCACCCGCTTGCCGCGTCCTCGGCACCAATCGGTGACCTTGGGGGGATGGTGTTCGTTAAGGACCCGTCCCGGGTCAACGAAGGCACTCTGTGCCGGTGGAGTAAGGGTGTCGCATGGCGACCTTGTGTCGGCCGGCCGTCTCGGTTCCGGAATACGTCATCACCATGGAGGACACGCTGGAGCTGGCTCGCACGCGCCATGCGGGCCATCCCCAGCTGCCTCTGGCGTTGCGCCTGATCGAGAACACCGGCGTACGGACCCGGCGTCTGGTGCAGCCGATCGCCCAGACGCTCACGCACCCGGGCTTCGAGGAGCGCAACCGGCTGTACGCGGCCGAGGCGAAGGCCCGTGTGCCGATGGTCGTGCGGCGCGCGCTGGAGGACGGCGAGCTGCGGGCCGCCGACATCGACATGATCATCTATGTGTCCTGCACCGGGTTCATGATGCCCTCGCTCACCGCCTGGCTGATCAACTCGATGGGCTTCCGGTCCACCACGCGGCAACTGCCGATCGCGCAGCTGGGCTGCGCGGCGGGCGGGGCGGCGATCAACCGGGCGCACGACTTCTGCACGGCCCACCCGGGGGCGAACGTGCTGATCGTGGCCTGCGAGTTCTGCTCGCTGTGCTACCAGCCCACCGACGTCGGTGTCGGATCGCTGCTGTCCAACGGCCTGTTCGGAGACGGTGTGGCCGCCGCCGTCGTCCGCGGGACCGGCGGCTACGGCATCCGCCTGGAACGCAACGGCTCGTACCTCATCCCGGAGACCGAGGACTGGATCGCGTACGACGTACGGGCGACCGGTTTCCACTTCCTGCTGGACAAGCGCGTACCGGGCACCATGGAGCCGCTGGCCCCCGCACTGAGCGACCTCGCGGACGACCACGGCTGGGACGCGTCCGACCTCGACTTCTACATCGTGCACGCCGGCGGGCCACGCATCCTCGACGACCTGAGCACCTTCCTGCACGTCGACCCGGAGGCCTTCCGCCACAGCAGGGCCACCCTGAGCGAGTACGGGAACATCGCAAGCGCCGTCGTACTGGACGCGCTGCGCCGGCTGTTCGACGAGGGAGGCGCCGCGGACCAGGCGCGCGGCCTCCTGGCCGGATTCGGCCCCGGCATCACCGCCGAGATGGCACTGGGCCGGTGGAGCCGCACGTCCTGCCCCGCTCCCCAGGAAACCCGATGACCGCCCACCCCCTGATCACGGCGACCCCGGGCAGCGGCCTGGTCGTCCCGCCCGGTGAGGGCCGTACGCTGCGCGCGGCCGCCCAGGACGTGACGTTCAAGGTGACCGGCGGGCAGTCGCGCTTCTCGTCGAGCTTCGAGGTGCTCGTACCGCCCGGTTTCGACGTCGGGGCCCACGTCCACGCCCGCAGCGAGGAACTGTTCTACGTCCTCGAGGGCGAACTCGACGTCCTCGCCTTCGAGCCAGGGGTACGCACCGCGGACAGCTGGCGGGGATGGCAGTCGCCGAAGGGCGAGCGCGTGGTCCGTGCCACGCCCGGCACGGTCATCCTGGTCCCGCCCGGCTGCCCGCACGCCTTCGCCAACCCCACCGGCGACCCGGCCCGGATGTTCTTCCAGTCGTCCCCGCCTCCGAACCACGAGCGCTACTTCGAGGAACTCCTGGAGATCCTCTCCGCCGACGGGCCCGTGGACCACGAGGCCATCACCGCGCTGCGCCGCCGCTACGACATCGAGCAGCTCACCCCGCTGCGCCACGACCCGCCGACGCGAAGCCGGCCATGACGAGGAGCCAGTGATGCAGGACGGGCCCGCCCCGCTGTACGAGGTGTCGGACTTGGCCGCCCTCGACTTCGACCCCTTTCTGCGCCAAGCGCTGCGGACCGAACCGGTCATCCGGATCCGACTGCCCCACGGAGCCCCCGGCGAGTGCTGGCTGGCGACACGGCACGACGCCGTCCGGTTCGTCACCTCTGACTCCAGATTCACCCGTGACATCGTCGGCCGACCGCTGCCCACCATGAACAGGTACCTCATCCCGCTGGACCGCGCGGTCAGCTTCGTCGACCCGCCCGACCACACCCGCGTCCGTTCCGTGGTCTCCTCGGCGTTCAACCGCTCCGGCATGGCGGCCCTGCGCCCTCGCGCCCAGGCCGTGCTCGACCGGCTCGTCGACGCCATGGTCGCCGCCGGGCCGCCCGCCGACCTCATCCAGCACGTGACCTCTCCCTTCCCCATGCATGTCATCGGAGCCATGCTGGGCGTACCGGAAGCAGACCGGCCGCGCCTGCGCACGTGGGCGAGCGCCGTCCTGACCCGGGCGAAGGACGAGACGGAGGTCGAGCGCGCACAGCTCGTCAAGGAAGAGGCCCGCGCCTTCTTCCTGGAACTGGCCCGCGAACGCCGGCGCCGGCCGCAGGACGACCTCGTCAGCGAACTGGGAGCCGCCGTCGACAGCGGCAGGATCGAGGAGGAGGAACTCCTCGCCCTGGCCACGCTGATGGCGCTCAACGGCTGGCACGCGGTACGCAACCACACCTCCAACATGGTCTACGTCCTGCTCACCGACGAGAGCCTGCGGAGCCGGCTGCGATCCGACCCGCGGGCCGTACCGGCGGCCGTGGAAGAACTGCTGCGCTGGATCCCCCACAAGCACGGCGTGGGGCAAGCCCGCATCGCCACCGAGGACGTGGAGGTCGCGGGCGTCCTGGTCCGCCGAGGCGAGGCCGTCTACGTCTCGTACGTCGCGGCGAACTGGGACGAACGGTGCTACCCCGAACCGCACCGGATCGACATCGACCGCGAGGGCCCGCCCCACCTCGCCTTCGGCTACGGCCCCCACCACTGCGTCGCGCCGCTGCTGGCCCGCATGGAGGCCGAGCTGCTGCTGACCACGCTGCTCGCACGCCTCCCCGACCTGCGACTGGCCGTCGATCCCGCGCAGGTGCCCTGGCAGAAGGACGTACTCATCCGAGGGCCGGTGGCACTGCCGGTCACCTGGTAGCGGCGAGCCGTCCACGGCGTCGCCCGGGTCGTTGTCGGCCACGGGCGCGCGGTCTTCCCGTGAACCACCGGCCCTTCCCCGTACCGGCCGCCCCCGCGGCACCGGCCGTCGGCGGGGCGCGGCAGGCCGGACCGCTATGGGTCCCCGCCGGGCTTCGGCCACCGCCGACGGCCGGGGCGCCGCCCGAACCGTGCCCCCTCGGCTGCCGCGGCCGGAAACCCCGGCACCAATCACGCCACCGGCAAACCCCTCCGGCAAGAGCCGCCATGCCGACTCAAACCCCTGGTTACGCAGCCGTGTTGCCGCCGCCTACCGTGAACGCCGCATGGCACCCGCACGTCCCATCCGACGTCTGCGTCCACCGGGGAGAATCCGTGGCCATCGAATCCGGTACCTACTTCATCAAGTGCGCCGCCTACGCGGACCGCGTGCTCGACCTGAGCGGCGGCATCACCGCGCCCAACGTGCCCGTCATCGGCTGGCACTGGCAGAAGAGCGAGAACCAGAAGTGGGAGATCACCCAGACGCACAGCCCGTACGAGGTCATCATCAGGTCGGTCCTCGGTGAGCTCTTCCTGAACCTCTCCACCGACCGGTCGTACCCGCCCAAGCTGGCCGTCCAGCCGTTCTACGTCGTCTGGTCGCTCGCCCCCGTGGCCGAGAACGCCTACCGCGTCAGCTACCCCGGCACCCTCCAGGTCGCCACGCTCTCCAGTGACTCCGAGGGCACCCAGGCCATCATCGAGTCCGGCACCCTGTCCCCGAGCCAGGAGTGGCTGTTCGAGCGCGCCTGACGAGAAACCGAGGAGCTCCCGTTCACCGGCCCGACCCCGGTGGGCGGGAGTTCGGCTGTATCCCCTCGGAGAGGCGGTGTGGGGGAGCTTCGGGGGGAATCCCCCGATCGTAGGAAGGTCGGCTTGGCGGAACGGTTCGCCCCGTGCGACGCCGCTTAGCTTCCGGACATGACGGTGTTCTCCCCGGTGCCGGCCGCTCGGCCGCCGGCAGGCCTGGACCGGCCGCAGGTCACCGAGCTGCGGCTGTCCGCCTTCGCCGGGCATCGCGGCACGGTCCTCCCGTTCGGTCCGCTCACGCTGATCACGGGACCCAGCGGCAGCGGCAAGACCAGCGCGCTGCGGGCGTACGAGGCCCTCGCGCGGCTCAGCGCCGGTGCCGAACTGGTCGACGTCTTCGACGACCCCGCGGCGTGCGTGCCCGAACGGGCCCGCGCCGACGGCCAGCGGCGCCGCGGGTTCCGCATCGGCTGCACGGTCGAGGGGCCCGCAGGCACCATCCGGCTCGACCTCGCCGTCCAGGCCGAACCGGAACTCCGCGTCGTGGGCGAGCGGTTGACGCGTGGCGGCCTCGCCCTCCTGGAGACGGCGCTGCGCGACCCCGGGCGGCGCATGGTCCAGGCCGCCTGGCACACCGCGGGCACCGCGCCCGTGACCCGCGCCCCCATGCCGGACGACCGGCTCGGCACGGCGCTCGTGCCGCTGCGCGTGGCGGGCAAGACCGACGGGCAGCGCCTGGTGCTCGCGGCGGCCGAACAGGTCGTCGTCGCGCTGCGCTCGGCGTTCGCCTGCGATCCGCGGCCCAGCCGGATGCGCGCCCCGGTCCCGGCCGGACTGATCGGCGCGGGCCGCCTGCTGAGCGGCTGCGACAACCTCGCGGAGGTCCTGTGGCGCACCCGCGCCGAGTGCGCGGGACGCCACGCGCTGCTCGTCACGGCGGTGCGCGAAGGATGCGCGGGGCCGGTCGCCGACGTGTTCGCCGAGGAGGCGGAGGACGGATCGGTGCAGGCGTTCATCGACCGGGGGGACGGTGTGCGTACGCCTCTGGCACGCCTCGGCGACAGCGAGTTGAGGTACCTCGCGCTGGCGCTCGTCCTGCTCACAGGACCCGGTGTCCTGGCCGTCGATCCGGTCGCGGAGGTCCCGGAGGCGTACCAGACCCTCACCGTCCTCGCCGACGACCTCGACCGCCGACTGGACGCGCGGCAGGTGCGCGCGCTCGGCGAACTGGCGGCGCGGACCTGCGCCCGCGGCCACATCCGCCTGGTCGGGGCGGTGCGCGACGCCGCCGGGGCGGCCGACGCCGCCGACGCCTCGGTGGTAGACCTGGGGCGTGACGGAACGACTTGATGTGGCGGGACTGCAACGAAGGCTGGCCCGGTTCGCGGCGGCCCGCGACTGGGAGCAGTACCACACCCCGAAGAACCTGGCCGCCGCGCTCAGCGTGGAGGCGTCCGAACTGGTCGAGATCTTCCAGTGGTTGACGCCGGAGCAGTCGGAACAGGTGATGCGGGACCCGGACACCGCGCACCGGGTGACGGACGAGGTGGCCGATGTCCTCGCGTATCTGCTCCAGTTCTGCGAGGTCCTGGGGATCGACGCGCTGGCCGCGCTCGCGGCGAAGATCGAGCGGAACGAGGAGCGTTTTCCGGCTCCCGAGGGCCCGTAGCACCCCTTCCTCGATATTTTCGTCACTCTCCGGAGTGGATGCCTTGTCCAATTTCGATTACTTGTCCACAGAATTCCGCCCTCCCCTGGCTTTTCGCCCGGATGAGTATCACTCTGGGTAGTGGACAGGCGAGTTCGGGCGGACGTGCGGTGTGGGCGCGCGGGATGGATGGGGGGCTGCGCATGGACGCGATGCGGCTCATCGAGGTGAACCGGCGTGCGCTGGCGCTGAGCCAGGACCCGATCGGCATCGTCGTGGAGGTGTGGCAGTCGCAGGCGCTCGCGCAGGCGATCGGCAGCCGCCTCGCGGTCACGGGCCCTCCCGAGTTACGGGGCGAGGCGCTGGGGCTGAGCGAAGTGGGCGGCAGGGCCTGCGGACTGCTCGACGCCCCGCACCTCGGGACGGAGGACATCAGAGCCGCGCGGCTCACCGAGACCGGCGACACCCATGCGGTCCTGGTCGCCCTCGACCGGCTCCTCGGCGAGGTCGGCATCGCGCTCGTCGGTGTCGCGATGGGTGCCGCCGACGAGGGGGTGTACTGGCAGTGCATGGAGGCGATAGACGCCGCCGACGAGTCGAGGGACCGGGTCCTTGAGATGCTGCGCAGGCTCGCGGTGCGCGAGCGCGGTCTGCCGGAGCCCGACTCGGCGGCGGGGCCGGCATGAGGCGCCGGTGCGCGCCGGCGCCGCCCGGGCGGGGCGGCGGTGCCGACGCTTTTTCACCCGACCGGGGCAGCCGCGGACCGGCGGGACCGGCGGGGCCGACGGGCATGCGACCGGGCAGGATGGAGCCATGGATCTTCGCATCTTCACCGAGCCCCAGCAAGGGGCGACCTACGACACCCTGCTCACCGTCGCCAAGGCCGCGGAGGACCTCGGCTTTGACGCCTTCTTCCGCTCCGACCACTACCTGCGCATGGGCTCCGCCGACGGGCTGCCAGGTCCCACGGACGCGTGGATCACCCTGGCCGGGCTCGCGCGGGAGACCAGGCGGATCAGGCTGGGCACGCTCATGACGGCGGGCACCTTCCGCCTGCCCGGCGTCCTCGCGATCCAGGTGGCGCAGGTCGACCAGATGTCCGGCGGCCGGGTCGAACTGGGCCTCGGGGCAGGCTGGTTCGAGGAGGAGCACAAGGCGTATGGCATCCCCTTCCCGAAGGAGAAGTTCGCCCGCCTGGAGGAGCAGCTGGAGATCGTCACCGGCCTGTGGGCCACGGAGATCGGCCAGACCTTCGACTTCGACGGCAAGCACTACCGGCTCACCGACTCCCCGGCCCTGCCCAAGCCCGCGCAGGCCAAGGTGCCCGTGCTCATCGGCGGCCACGGCGCGACGCGCACCCCGCGCCTCGCCGCGCGGTACGCCGACGAGTTCAACATCCCCTTCGCCTCGGTCGAGGACAGCGAGCGGCAGTTCGGCCGGGTCCGCGCGGCGGCCGAGCAGGCCGGGCGCAAGGGCGGCGACCTGGTCTACTCCAGCGCCCTTGTGGCCTGCGTCGGCAAGGACGACGCGGAGGTCGCCCGGCGCGCGGCGGCCATCGGACGGGAGGTGGACGAGCTCAAGGCCAACGGCCTCGCGGGCTCCCCGGCCGAGGTCGTCGACAAGATCGGGCGGTACGAGGCGATCGGCGCGAGCCGCATCTACCTCCAGTGCCTGGACCTCGCCGACCTGGACCACCTGGAGCTGATCTCCTCGCAGGTTCAGTCCCAGCTGTCCTAGCCGCCGGTCCGGTCCACGTGGCGGCCCCCCAGTCGTGGCCGCCGGGCGCACCCCTCCGGTGCCCGGCGGCCACTCCCACGGCCGGTCGCGCGGTCCCGCTGCCCGGCGTCGGGGCGGTTACTGCCCGGTCGAGCGGCCGAAGAACTCCAGCTCGGCGATGGCCACCTGGCGGTTGTCCGCCACGCCGTACGCGGAGCGCAGGATCAGCCGTGCGCTCACCGCGTCCCGTACGCGTACGTCGATCTTCTGGATGCCGCCGTCGTTGATCCGGCGGTGCATGGTGTGCTCCTTGCCCGCCGAATCGCTGACCACCAGGTCGAATTCCATGGGCCTGGCCTGCTGGGCGGCCTGGGCGGTGCGGGGGGAGGTGCCCGGCGTGATGAGCAGGTTGAGCAGGTCGGTGGGCTGGCCGAAGTCGGCCTGGATCCACTGGCCCGCCGAGTCGCCCGCGTAACCCGTGCCCCACCAGGTGTTGGAGTAGCCGTCGAAGGCCAGCTTCGCCGCCTGCTTGGGGGCGGAGTGCGAGGCGCTGGAGTCGGTCGGGTGCACGGGCACCCGCTTGGCGAAGTGGTCCTGCACGGCGCGGGCGGCCGGGGGCCCGCCGAAGATGCCGCCGGCCACCAGGCCGACGACCACCGCGACGCCCACGGCGCGGGCGATCCACCGGGTGCGGTCGCGGTGCAGGCGCGGCCGTTGACCGGCGTACGGGCCTTCGGCGGTCGTGGCCGCGGAGTCCTTCAGGGGGGTGGCGCAGCTGCGGCAGAAGTGCCGGCGCGGGGCGTTGGCCGTCCCGCAGCCACGGCACGGGGCGCCGGACTCGGGCTCGGCAGGCACGGCGGGCCGGCGTACGCGCGGGCGCGCCGCCTCGGGCCTGCCCGGCAGCACACCGCCCGGTGTCTCCGCGGGGGCGACGGGCTCGGAGGCCTCCGGTACGGGGACGAGCAGCGAGCGGATGGCGGTGTCGGACATGCCGGTTCCGGAGGACGAGCCGCGCGGGGGTGTCCCACCGGAGGAGGAACTGTCGGGAGACGAGTTGCCGGGGGGCGCGCTGCCCGAGGGTGTCCCGGACGCGGGTGCGCCGCCGGAGCCGCCCGATGCCGAGTCGCTTGACGACGAGGCGCCCGCGGGTGTGCTGCCGGGGGGCTCGGTCGGTGCGGTCGTCGGGAGCGGGACGGTGGTGTCCGTGGCGCCCGGTGCGGGAGTGGGCGCGGGCGCGGGGCGGTCCGAGGCGGCGGCCTGGTGCGGACGGGGCGGGGCGGGAGTGCTCGGGGCGGCGGCGCCGTCCTGGGCGGGGGCGTTCACCGGGCTCGCCGGGGTGTCCCAGCGGAGGAAGGCGCCGCAGGAGTCGCAGAAGGACTGGCCCCGCTGCCGGGCGGGGGCGCCGCACTCGGGACACGAGGGGCTGGGGGACGTGGAGGAGGCAGGGGAAGGGGAGTTGGGCATCGGGTCCGTCTCAGGCTGCTCGGGCATCAGGTTCCTTCAGGGGAGGGCAGGGCGGTCACCTCGGCCGTGAAGGGGAGGTGGGCGGGGCGGGCCGCGGCGACCACGGACCGCAGGCGGTAGGGGTCCACCGAGGCCGGGTCGGGCACCCGCAGGGTCACGTGCAGGCCGGGGCGCGGAGCCCCGGGGAAGGGGCCGAGCGGACGCGCGGACCAGGTCGCGCCGCCGCTCTCGGTGATCAGGGGCCGTACGCCGAAGGCCAGTTCGACGGCGGCGGACAGGCCGCGGCGGGTGCCGCGCACCCGGTGCAGGGCCACGGCCGAGGCCACCGCGTGGCGGCGCAACGACAGCGGCTCGGTGCCGTCGAGCTCCGTGCCGACCCAGTCCGTGAGCCAGCCGAGGAAGTCCTCGGGCGCCAGGGCGGGCGTGAAGTACGCCTCCAGGCAGTCCAGGACCGTGAAGACGGGCGCCAGCACGATGTCGAGACCGGAGACGAAGCGCAGCGCGAAGTCGTCGTCGGCGAAGACCGCGGGCAGCTGCTCGCCCAGCGGATGCGCGGAGACCAGCGACGGCAGCGAACCGCGCCGCGAGCCGCCCCCCGGCCCCGAAGAGGCGGCGCCCCCGGCCTTGCGCAGCAGTGCGGGACCCGAGCCCACCGAGCCCACCGAGCCCGTCGGCGCCGTCATCGCGCCTCGATGACGCGCACGCGGTGGTCGAAGGGGAACAGCAGCGCGGACGGGGTGAGTTCGATGCGGTCGGTGGCGTCGCCCCGGCGGCCCGTGAGGGGGTCGGCCGGGTGCAGGAGGACCTCGTCGACCAGCTCCACGCCCGGCACCCGCTGGAGCGCCGCGAAGATCTCGCCCGCCCGCAGCGGGCGCCCGAACGGCCAGCCCGCGCCGTGCGCCCCGCCGGTCAGCGGGTCCAGGTAGGCGTAGAGCGCGTCGAGGGCCTCCGCCCGCACCCGCTCGGCCTGCGCGGCGCGGAAGGAGTGCAGCGTCGCGACGACCGTGACGCCCTGGTAGAAGGGTGGCCCGACCGCGAGCCGGGTGCCGATGGGGCGGCGGTCGTCGAGGAAGTCCGTGACGCGGGAGAGCAGTTCGTCGCCGGGGACCAGTTGCTCGAAGCGGAGGCGGCCGCCGCGGTCCGGCACGGCCTGCGGGACGACGAGGACCCGCACCGCGTTCTCGCCCGCGTCCGCCGCGTCGGCGGCCAGGCAGTGGATGCGAGCCGTCTCGGGCGCCGCGCGCCGCGCGAGCTCCTCGTAGTCGCGCGCGGTGACCGCCCGCTCCTGGGCGCGCAGCGCGATCGGCGCGCGGACCTTGGCCTCCTGCACCGTCTCGCCGTCCACCCCGCCGCGCGCCGCCTCGCGGTTCTCCACCCGGGCGACGTACGGGATGGAGCTGCGCAGCACCTGGATCGCGCCGCGCGCCACATTGCCCGCGCGCCCGCCGCCGGTGCGGTAGCGAGTGGCGCGCAGGGCGGCGCCCTTGGCGGGCACCGCGCCGAACTGCCGCAGCGACCCGTCCGGTTCGCGTACGGCGGGGCCGAAGGCGATCTCGCCGGTCGCCGCGTCCAGCGTCACATGCCGGTCGTGCGGCCCCGACGCCGCGAAGTGGTCCACGACCTGCCACTCCTGCCAGCCCACGCCGTCCTCGTCGGAGCCCCCGGCGCCCTCGGAGACTTCCAGGAGGAGCGGCGGCCGGTCGGCGACGACCGGGGCCTGGGCGAGCCGGACCCGCTGGCCCGGCACGCCCGTGGAGTCGCCGAGCAGCTCGTCGCGCACGACGTCGGCGTGCGCGACGACCGTCGTCCCGCCGATGGTGAACGCGGACGCCGCCCGCACGGTCGGCGACGCGCTGTAGAACGGCTGCCCCTGCGCGGCCTCGACGACGCGGCACCGCACCCAGCCCGCGTCCTGCCGCCCCACCCGCGAGACGACGTGCCCGGCCGGGATGTGCAGGACGACGTCGCCGGGCCGGTTGAGGCCGCCGGTGGAGTCCTCCTCCACCTCGCACTCCGTCCAGCCCTCGGCGGTCCACGCCTCCCAGACCAGCGGCGGCTGGCGCGGGTCGACGCCGACACCGTCGACGCGGCTGTCCAGCTGGAGCACGGCCACATTGCGCGGCACGGCGGCACTCAGCCCGAACAGCAGCGTGTCGCCCGGCCGCGGGTGCTCGGCGAAGACCCCCACGTCGCGCCCGCCGAAGACGTCCTGCCCGCAGTCCTGCGGGGTGCCTGCCGCCTCCTGGCGCAGGATGGCGTCCAGTTCGCAGGGCACCACCGTCAGGTCGGCCTCGGTCGCGAAGGCCACCGCCTCCTCGGTCTCCGTGCGGCTGGTGGCCACCTCCGTACCGGCGGGCAGCACCACCGGCTCGGGCTGCGGCGCCGAGAGCCAGAAGGTGACGTCGGCGCGGGCCGCCGAGGGCGGGAAGAGGGTGACGCCGAGCAGGTCGAGGAAGGCCAGGTGGTTCTTCTCGGGCACGCGGTTGAGGCGGTAGACGACCTGGTCGGCCATGTGCGCGACCGCCTCGACGAGGGTGACGCCCGGGTCGGAGACGTTGTGATCGGTCCACTCCGGGCAGCGCTGCTGGATGTAGCGCTTGGCGTCGTCGACGAACTGCTGGAAACGCCGGTCGTCGAGGTGGGGTGCGGGCAGGGCCATCGGACTTCAGACTCCGCTCTCTGATTCCGTGGACGGGATCACGTAGAAGGGAAAGACGAGGCTGCGCGGGTTGTTGGTGCCGCGCACGGTGTAGCTCACGTCGATGAACAGGACGGACGGATCGTCGGGCGCCGGGCCGACCTCGACGTCGATGACCTCGATGCGGGGCTCCCACCGGTCGAGCGAGGACCGCACCTCGTACCGGATCCGGCCCGCCGTCGCCTCGTTGACCGGCGCGAACACCAGGTCGTGGACGGCGCAGCCGAACTCGGGCCGCATCGGCCGCTCACCGGGTGCCGTGGCGAGCACCAGCCGGATCGACTCCTCGATCTCGCGTTCGCGGCGGGCCAGCGCTATGCCGCCGCCCGCGTCCGTGCGCAGCGGGAAGGTCCAGCCCGCGCCGACGAACTGCTCACTCATCTCTGTCGCCCTCTCGGAACGGAACGCATGAACGCATGTCTGTCGCGCCCCTTAGAACGGAATGCCGTTGCGCAGGACGGCCGGTGCGCTCAGCGCGACCGTGGCCGGCGAGCTGATGGCCGCCGCGGCGCCCGCGTTGACGGCCACCGCGCCGACCGCGCTGACGGTGACCGCGCCCACCGAGTTGACCGCGATCGCGCCGGCCGACTTGAGGCTGACCATGCCGGTCGCGTTGATGTCCGCCGCGCCGCCCGCGACGACGCCGAACTTCGCGCCCGCCTTGATGTCCACGGCCCCGCCCGCACTCATCGTCAGCGAGCCGCCCGCGGTCAGCGACAGGTTGCCGCCCGCCCTGATGCTGACGTTGCGGGTGCCGGAGATGGACACCGAACCGTCGCTGCGGATCGTCACGCTGGTGCGCGTCTCGTCCATGTGGACGGTGAGCCGGCCGTTGCCGGTCTGCAACCGGATGCCGCTCTTCATGCGCGACTTGGCGTCCACCAGCTCCACTGTGTGACCGCTGCGCGAGGCCATGGAGCGCCAGTTGACCCGGCCGCTGGTCGGGTCGATGGGCTGTAGGCCGTCCGTGTTGGGCGTCGGCTTGTCGACACCGTTGTACAACCCGGCGAGTACGTACGGATGTTCGAGCGAGCCCCGGTCGAACGCCACCAGCACCTCGTCGCCGACCTCGGGCAGCATCAGGCCGCCGCCCCGCACACCGCCCAGCTGCGCGATGCGGCACCAGTCGCTCTCGTACGTCTCCGAGAGCCACGGGAAGCGCAGCTTGACGCGGTTCAGCTTGAGCGGGTCCTTGGCGTTGCTGACCAGGGCCATGGCGACGCCCGGCATCGGCGGCGCGGCGTCGGCGCCACCCGAGGCGAGGCCGTACAGCGAGCGGAACTGCCGCCCCGACACCGTCAGCCAGGTCGTGAACTGCCGCCCCGATTCGAAGACATGGCGCACGCCGGTCGCCGTGTACTTCCCCTCGAAGGGGAAACCGGCGCCCTTCAGAGCCACGGGCTGCCCCGGCCTCAGGTCCGGGTTGCCGGTGACCGCGACCTCCAGCTCCGCGAAGGAACCGGCCACGTCGTCCGCCAACGCCTGCGCCGCGTGACGCACTTGGGCCTGCGTGGTGTACGGAGTATGTGTACTGGTCAGTTCGGCCTTACCGAAGGGCCGCGAGAGCTGGGCGGGCGTGATGTCGGCGACGATGTCCTTGCTGCTGACCGCCGGGGCCCGCGCGGACAGGGGCCGCTTGGTCCGCATGTCCCAGCCGCGCGCCTCCGCCGTGGAGACCTGCCCGGCGGCGGTCACCGCGACGCGGCTGTGCAGCGCGTTGTGCTTGAATTCGAGGACGTAGGGGTTCTGCGCGGCGGGCGTCGTGTCGGCGGGCGCGCCCGCGGCGGGCTTGAGCTTGCCGAAGCACAGCTTGCCGTTCTCGTCGAACGACAGGTGGGCGTCGTTCTCCTGGGCGAGGCGCGACAGGAAGTCCCAGTCGGTGATGTTGGGCTGGGTGGCCAGTTCGTAGACCGTCGGCGTCGCCTCGATCTTGCCGAGCTTCAGGCTGTTGAGGGCGGCCACGCGGCGCACGATGTCGGAGGCCGTCATGTTCGGGAAGCCCTGCACGCGGCGGTTGCGCAGCAGCCGGTGTCCGGGGTCGTAGCCGCGTACGACGAGGGACTTGCCGCCCCCGTCGGCGTCCACCTCCAGGGCGGTCACCTCGCCGGTCAGCATCGGCTTGCCGCGCACGCCGTCCGTGAACGGACACAGGACGGCCTTGGCGCCCACCTCGATCTGCGGGAACTTCTCCAGGATGTCACCGCCCTCGTCGGCGAACGTGAGCTGGAAGGCGGACGGCACGTTCACGCTGGAGTCCACCCAGCCCTCGACGAGCAGGACCGCCAGCTTGTCGGGCAGCCGGGCGCCGCCGATCTCGGCGTGCAGGACGCTCGTGTACGTCTTCTCGCTCATGCGGACTCCCTGTGCGCGGGCGCGGGGCGGGCCTCTTCGGCGGCGGGCAGCAGCAGTTCGGTGCCGGGTCTCAGCCGCATCGGGTCGTCGATGTCGTTCGCCTCGGCGATCAGCCGCCAGCGGGTGGCGTCGCCGTACTCCCGCCAGGCGAGCGAGGCCAGCGAGTCACCGGCCACGGTGCGGTGCACGCGGCGGGCGGAGAGCGCGCCGGACGTCGGGTTCTGCCCCTTGGTGGGCATCGCCACTTCGGTGAGCGACAGCGCGCACGTCGCGCGGATCGGCTCGCCGGTCGGATTGAACAGGGTGTACGTCGCGCTGACACTGGTCACGTACGCCACGAACTGCACGGTGTTGAACGACCCCCAGGAGAACCGCACCCAGGGCGGCGAGGGCCGCTTGGAGGTCACGCTCTGCGGCGTCACCTCGCAGCAGGAGAGCAGCAGCTCCACCTGCTTCTGCACCTTGCCGGAGTTCGGCGCCCCCGAGGAGTCGAGGAAGACCTCCAGCTGGAGCGTGGCGGGCACGGATCCGGTGAACTTCGGCGGCGCGCCCCGCATGTAGGCCACCGCGGGCTGCGTGCGCCACTCCGCGGAGCGGCCCATCTGGAGCTGCGTCGGGTTGAACTGGAACTCGACCTCGCCGATCTTCCCGCCCAGCGAGCCGCCCAGGTCGGTGGGCGGCTGATGGATGGCGAGCGCGGCCCGTACGAGGCTCGCGCCCGCCTTGCCGCCGGTCGGCGCGGCCATCTCAGACACCTCCCGCGTCGGTGAACCCGTGGTGCGCGATCTCCAGCGTCTCGGTCGCCACGCTCGGGCTGTCCGGACTGAGGCTCGGCCCCTGCCAGCGCACCGGCAGCACCTCCACGAGGCCCCACTGCGCGACGATGGACCCGTCCGCGCGCAGGGCGGCGATCTGGGCCGTGGGCCGGGAGATCCCGGTCGCGATGGAGGAGATCCAGGACGCCACGCGCGAGGTGTCGGCGGTCAGCGGCCGGGTGAGGCGGATGGTGGAGAACGTCACGCGGGTCGGCAGCTGCCACACGAACCCGTTGTTGCCGCCCTCCTGGCGCTGCTCCACCTCCACCTCGGAGGAGAGCCCGTCGCAGCCGTTGAACAGGCCGAGGTCCTGGCCGTCGATGGTGAGCTTGAAGAAGACGGTGGAACCGGGGTCCAGGGTCGAGGGCATCGGGGGTTCTTTCCTGTGGCGGCGAGACGGGCGTGGACGGGCGGGTGGGCGTGCGGGCGGGCCGGTCAGCGGCCGTGGTCGCGCAGCCGGCCGATCCGCTCGCGATCACCGCGCAGCTCCGCGCGCAGCAGCCGGGAGAGGGGGGCCAGCAGGCGCCGGGCGAGGTCGTCGAGTTCGGCGGGGCTGGATTCGGAGGCGGGCGGGCGGGACGCGGAGGCACCGGGGCTCGCGCCGCCGCCGTTGCCGTTCTCGCCGGGGGTGGGGGGAGTGGCGGTGCTCGCCGTGGTGGTCGTGGCGGTGTGCGGGGGGCGTGCGGCGGGGGCCGGGGCGGGCGTGGGCGTGGGTGCGGGCGTGGGTGCGGGCTGGGCCGAGCGCCGCTGGACGGTGGCCGGTCGGGCGGCGGGTTGGGCAGAGGCACGTACGGGGGGCGCGGCCGGTACGGAGGTGAAGCCGGGGGTGGCGGGCGCAGCCGGGGGAGCGGGCGCGGGGGCAGCCGTCCGGCGCGGTGTTCGGGGGCCCGGCTTGCCCAGGGGGACGACGACCGGGGCGGTGGCCGCGGCGGCGGTCGTGGACGTGCCCGCGGAGCGTTGGAGCGGCACGGGGGTCGGTACCGGCCGTCCCTCGGGGGCGCGCGGCGAAGGGGTGGCGCGGTCTGCCGCCGCGGGCTGGACGGTCAGGCTCCGGGAGGGCGCCAGCGGGAGGGCGGCCGCGGCGGCCGCGGGGCGGTGGCTGGCGGGAGTGACGCTTCGGTTGAGCGGTACGACGGGCAGCGGCTTCGAGGCGGCGGGCGTGGGTGCGGGTGTGGCGGCAGTGGGCCGGGGCTCCGGGGTGGGAGCGGGGGCCGAGGGCTGCGTGGAGGGGGCGGCTGTCGTGGCCTTCTGCACGGGAGTGACCGGCGCGGGGCTTCCGGGTGCGGAGGCGTCCTGCTGGGGCAGCGGCTTGCCGAGCCCGGTGCGCGGACGCCCGCCCGGGGTGGCGCCGTCGTCCGGGGAGCGCCGGACGCGGCGTACGAGAGGCCGTCGCTGTACGGGCTGGACGGGGGAATCCGCCCGCACAGCGACGGGGTCTGCCGCCGCGGACACGTCCCCGGGGGCGGGAACGGCTGCGGCAGGCATCCCCGGGCCGGCGGGGGGCACCGGCCCGGGGACATCGGTGGTCCGGACGCCGGGGGAGGCGTCCGGTGCGGAAGACGAACCGGTTCGAGGGCTCGGCCCGTCCGGGGCATCGGCATGGCCCACGCTCGCCCTGCGCACGGCCCCGACGGGGAACAGCCGCCGCTGGGGGACCACGCTCGGCACGGCGGACACCAAGGGGGAACGCGCTGCGGGTGTGCGTTGTACCAGGGGTACGGGTGGGGCGCAGTCGGGGGACGTCGCGGCGCGGGAGGTTTCGGCGTGCCGGACGGTGGCGGCGGTGGGCTGTGCGCCGGACGGCTGCGGGTGCGCATGCGGGGGCGTGGGCCGTGCGTCCGGTCCGTGGCTGAGTCGGTCGGGGTGCGCGCTGGGGGCGGGAGGCGTCCGGGTGCCGGTGAGCGGGGCGACGCTGTCGGCGGGGGCGGGCCGGGGGCCTGTAGGGGACGCCTTGCGTTGCACGGGGTGGGGTTGGGCGGGGGCCGGACTGCCGGTGGCCTTGGGGGCTTGGCCGGAGGGCCGCGAGGGGCCGTCGGCGGGCGGGGTGGTAGGCGGTGCGGCGCTGCTACCGGGAGTGCGGGCCGCTCCCGGCGCGGGATTCGTGGCGGCCCCGGGGGCTCGGCCGGGCGGCGGCTGCGGGGTGTTGTGGCCGGCGTGGTTCCTCGCGGGCGCGGTGGCCTGAGGTGCGGTGGTCCGAGGTGCGGTGGTCTGAGGTGCGGTCTGGACGGGGGTGGGGGTGACGCTCGGCATCGGCGTGCTGGGGTTGCCGATGAGGGGGGCTGTATCGCTGCCTGATGTGCCGGAGGCCGGGCCCTTGGCCCCCGGTATGCCCTTGTGGGGAGCGGTGGTTGCTCCCGGAACTGCCGAGGCACTGCGGCTGCTGCTGAGCGGAGCCGTGCCGTCGGCGGGCTTGCGGGTGGGCGTGTCCTTGGCGGGGGCGGTGGGCGTGGCGGGCTGTGGTGCCGCCTTCCCGGGAGCGGGTGCGACGCTTGGCGTCGGCGCGGCTGTGCCCCTGGTGGGTGCGGCGGGCTGTGGTGCCGTCTTCCCGGGGGCGGTAGCAGGCGCGACGCTCGGCGCCGGTGTGGTCGTGCCCTTGGTGGGTGCGGCGGTTTGCGGTGCGGCTTTCCCGGGAGCGGGCACGGAAGCGGGGGTGACGCTCGGCGTCGGTGTGACGGGGCCGCCGATGAGGGGGGCTGTACCGCTGTCCGACCTCTGCACAGTCATGCCCTTGGCGGGCGTGGCCGGTCGCGGTGCGGTCTTCCCGGGGGCGGGGGTGACGCTCGGCGTCGGTGTGACGGGGCCGCCGATGAGAGGGGCCGTACTGCCGTCCGGCTTGTGCGCGGTCGTGCCCTTGGCAGGCGTGGCGGGCTGCGGTGCGGCTTTCCCGGGAGCGGGCACGGAAGCGGGGGTGACGCTCGGCGTCGGTGTGACGGGGCCGCCGATGAGAGGAGCCGTACCGCTGTCCGACCTCTGCACAGTCATGCCCTCGGCGGGCGTGGCCGGTCGCGGTGCGGTCTTCCCGGGGGCGGGGGTGACGCTCGGCGTCGGTGTGACGGGGCCGCCGGTGAGAGGAGCCGCACCGCTGTCCGACCTCTGCACAGTCATGCCCTCGGCGGGCGTGGCCGGTCGCGGCGTGGCTTTCCCCGTAGCGGGGGTGACGCTCGGCGTCGGTGTGACGGGGCCGCCGGTGAGAGGAGCCGCACCGTCGTCCGGCCTGTGCGCGGTCATGCCCTCGGCGGGCGCTGCCGGCTTCCCGGGAGCGGGGGCCGTGCCCGAGGCAGAGGTACCGCGGGCAGCGGTGCTCTCCGCCGGGCGCGGAGCCGTGGCCCCGGTCGGCCGGTCGGCGGCTCGCTGTACAGGTCTGCCGGGGGCGGGAGCCGGCGCCGACGGCACAGCGGGGGGCGCCACCGCGGACGTCACCGCATGTCCGCCCGTGCCGGAGGCCGGAGGGGCAGCAGGGCCGGGACGCCGCGAGGCCTCCGGGCCACCGGTGGCCGCCCTCGTACCGCCGGCAGACGCAGCGGAAGGCGTGGCGCGCCCGGCGGCGTGTCGTACACCCATGGGACCCGCATCCTCGCCCAGCGGCTCCGGCATCCCGCGGACCGGCAGGCGCAGCGCGGGCAGGTCGAGGCTGCCCGGCCGGCCGGCCACGGGCCTGAGTACGTCACGCAGCAGGCCGCCGGGGGCCGAGGCACGCACCGCGTGGCCCAGCTCCCCGCCGAAGGACGGGTTCTGGTGGGTGGCGAGCGTCGCGCCGAAGCCCCGCTCGGCGACCGTACGCGGCACGGCGAGGACACGCTGGACCGGCGGCACGGCAGCCCAGCCGCCGTCACGCCGCACCTCGGCACCGGAACCGGAACCCGCACCGGCATCGGAACCCGCACCGGCGTCAGCCCGCGCCGGTTCCTCCGCCCCACGGCTCCGCGACCCGCGTCGCCACCCGAACAAGCCCATCACTTACCTCGACTCACCGACTTGCCTGACCCACCGACTCACCGACCCGCTTCCGCCCGCTCCACCAACGTGGCCGTCCGCGCCACGTACGCGCGCCGGTCCGCGTGTTCGAGGTCGAGGATGTCGTTCATGCCCCAGTGGAAGTGGTAGGCGAGGTACGCGACTTCCTCCTCGATGCGGTCGGCGGCGTACGTCACGATTCCCCCAGGCGGCTCCCGGCCAGCTCCACCTCGAAGGACTCCTCGCAGTGCGGGCAGGCCACGGCGGCCCGCGTGTGCCCCTCCGCGTTGATCTGCCGGTAGAAGTCCTGGAGGAAGGCGAGGTCGGAGGCGAACATGTTCTCCACCGTGCCGTCGTGGACGGCGCCGAGCGTGCCGAGCCGGGTGATGACCCGGCCGAGCAGCACCACCGAGAGGTACGCGGGGTTCTCGCGCACCCGCACGTCCCGCAGCGGGACCAGCTCGTCGCGCGCCGTCGCCAGCCGCATCGCGCCGTTGCGGTGCACCGTGCCGGACTCGTCGACGAAACCGCGCGGCAGCTCGAACTCGAACTCCGTGCGCAGCGGTTCACGGGTCCCCGCCGCTGCTGCCCCGGGCGCCGCCGGGCCTTCGCGCCGCATTACTCGATGACCAGCTCTTCGAAGACGATGGTGACCGCCTCGGTCAGGGCGGCGGCGTCGCCCGCCTTGACCCCGCTGGTCTCCACCTTGCTGCACCAGGCGTTGCGCAGGTTGTACCGCTTCACCGGGGAGTTCTGGTAGTCCATCATCATGATCGTGGCGTTCTTGCGCGCCGAACCCATGTCGCCCGCGATGGACTTGTTGATCCACTCGCTGAAGACGGGGCTCTGCGTCATGCCGCGCGTGACCGTGCACTCACCGGCCTTCTTCACGCCGGGCATCTTCTTCACGACGGGCTTCCCGTCCGCCGACACCTGCTGGTACTCGATGACGTCCTGCTCCATCGACAGGCCGCTGACCTCCTGCAGGTACTCGACCATGACGCCGTCGATCTGGAGGCCGAAGTTGTGTGTGGTGAGAGCGTCACCGGGCTGAAGGGACAAGGGGGTTCACTCCTGTAGCGGTTCTCGTGCGTGTGTCGTGGGCGGTGCTTGACGGGCGTACGCGGTCTACTCCTCCAGCTCGCCGCCCCCGCCGGAGAACTGCGCGAGCCGGAACACCACGAACTCGGCGGGCTTGACCGGCGCGATGCCGATCTCGCAGACGACACGGCCGAGGTCGACCGACTCGGCGGGGTTCGTCTCCTCGTCGCACTTGACGTAGAAGGCGTCCTCGGGGCGCTGGCCGAACAGGGCGCCCGAGCGCCACTCGTTGACCAGGAACGCCGAGACGTTGCGGCGGATGCGCGCCCACAGCGCGTGGTCGTTCGGCTCGAAGACCACCCACTGGGTGCCGATGAGGATCGACTCCTCGAGGTAGTTGAAGTAGCGGCGCACGTTCAGGTAGCGCCACGCCGGGTCGGACGCCATCGTCCGCGCGCCCCACACGCGGATGCCGCGGCCCGGGAAGGCGCGGATGCAGTTGACGCCGATCGGGTTGAGCAGGTCCTGCTCACCACGGGTGATCTGGAGCTCCAGGTCGACCGCGCCGCGCACGATCTCGTTGGCCGGCGCCTTGTGCACGCCGCGCTCGGAGTCGTTGCGCGCCCAGACGCCCGCCATGTGGCCGGACGGCGGCACGAGGACCGACTGGCCGGTGGCCGGGTCGAAGGACTTGATCCACGGGTAGTAGAGGGCCGCGTAACGCGAGTCGTAGCCCGCGGTCTCCTGGCGCCACTGGCGCACCTGGCGGGCGTTGAGCGACGGGGGCGGGTCGATGATGGCCATGCGGTCGCCCATCAGCTCGCAGTGCGAGATCAGCCCGAGCTGGACGGCCTTGACCTGCTCCTCGTCGATCAGGCCCTGCTGGTAGGCGGCCATCAGGTCCGGCACCGCCACCATGTTGATCTCGTCCAGGGCCTCCAGACCGCCGAACCCGGTGCGGTCGGCGGAGTCGCCGATGAACTGGGCGGTCTCGACGCGGGGCGCGACGCCGCCCGGCGAGGCCGTCGCGGGCACGGCGGCGGCGGGCGCGGGCGGCGCCAGCGTGACCGTCTGGGCCTCGGGCCGTGCCACCTGGCCGCCCGCCGACGCCTCTTCCAGGACGATGACCTTGGAACGCTGCTTGACCTGGGTGACGACGTAGTTGCGCGCGGTCTTCTTCGCGCTCACGTCGAAGCTCTCGACGACCTTCTCGCCGTCCTTGACGACCAGCTTGAAGCGGTCGGCGGCGCTCTCGCCCTCGCCGTCCTGCACCTCGACGGTGAGGGCCCCGCCCGTGGCGCCCGCCGTGATCGCCGACACCGTGAAGGCGCCGAGCGCCACCGGCTCGCCCGCGGTCAGCTGCTTCGGCGCCTGCGCGGGGGCCGCGCCCTGCGGGCCCGCCTCGGCAGTGTCGGTGCCGCCGACCCGGACGACGTACGCGGCGGCGCCGCCGTTGTTGAAGAACCCGTACACGGAGTGCGCCAGGTAGTACCCGTCGGTGAACTCGCCGAACGCCGCGACGTACTGTGACCAGTTGGTCACGAGCGTCGGCTCATTGAGCGGACCGCGCGGCGCCAGACCGACGAAGGCCGCCACGGAAGTGCCGACGCCCTCGATGGGTCGAGAACCGCTGGCTACTTCCTCGATGTAGACACCGGGGGACAGGTACGTGGGCATGTGGGTCCTGGCTCTCTTCCTGGAGGGAGGGCGATCGACGGTTCGACGTGGGTCCGTGACCGGTCGATATCGGTGACGATGTCTCACGCGCGGGCCGGTGCGTAGAGACGAACGGACGTCAACGAGGGCAGAGGCCGCTGCCCGTTCGGCCGCCCGGTCCGGCTCACCGGCGACGGCGTGCGGGGCGGCGCGCCCGCGGCCGTCGCCGGGGGCAACGCGCGCTGCCCGTCCGGACACCCGCCGGGGCGCCGGCGAGGGCAAGAAAGGGCCCGCCGTTCCCCGCGGCGCCCGGCTCGGCCGAATGTGCGTGTTCCTTGGCGCATATGCCCCGCACCGCGTCTCAGCAGCGTCAATACCTGGTCAACAAGGTGGCGCAAGTGGGCCGGGTGTGTCGGAAGGGCGGTACGACTGTCGTAACGTTTGGTGCTGATGGCCATCCGTGGCCAGTACGAACGGGCACATCCGCGGTGCTTCACGGGCAAGGGGTACGGGCTGACCATGTGGGGCGACGCGCGGGGTGTTCCGGGCCACGACGGCGACGGCGAGCGGGCGGCCGACCGCGGCGACCCCGGCGCGGGACTGTGGTTCCAGGTCCTCGGGCCGGTGCGGGCCCGGCGCGACGGGCAGCAGCTGAAGCTCGGCTCGCCACAGCAGCGCGCCACCCTCGCCGTGCTGCTGCTGCGCGACGGGCGGCCGGTCTCCGCCTCCGAGCTGGTCGACGCGCTGTGGGGCGAGGAGCCGCCGCCGCGGGCGGTGGGCACACTGCGTACGTACGTCTCCCGGCTGCGCGCCCTGCTCGAACCCGACCGGCGTGCCCGCGAACCCGCCCGGCTCCTGGTGTCGGCCGGTGACGGCTACGCCCTGCGGGTCCCGCGCGCCGCCCTGGACGCGTGCGAGCTGGAGGACCGGGTGGCCGCGGCGCGGCGCATGAGCGGCGCGGGACGGCACGCCGACGCCCACGAGGAGCTGACGGCGGCGCTCGCCCTGTCCGACGGCACACCTCTGGCCGGCCTGCCCGGCCCCTACGCCGAACGCCAGCGCGACCGGCTCACCGAACTGATCGTCACCGCCCAGGAGGAACTCCTCGCCTGCGCCCTGGCGCTCGGCCGGCACAGCGAGACGACCGCCCCCTTGCGGGTGTTCGCCGCCGAACATCCGCTGCGCGAGCGCGCCCAGGCCCTGCTGATGCTGGCCCTGCACCGCTGCGGCCGGCAGGCGGACGCCGTCGCGGTGTACGAGACGGCGCGCCGCACGCTCGCCACCGAACTCGGCGTCGCCCCCGGCCCCGAACTCACCGACCTGTACAACGGCCTGCGAGGCGGCGGCCCGCTCCCGCCGGCAGCCGCGGCCACCCCCGGCCCGCCCCGGAACGCCACCCCGCTGAACGCCACCCCGCTGAACGCCCCGCCGCGCCTCGCGGACAGCCCCCGTCCCCGCGTCCCCGTACGCCACGTGGACGGCGGCGTGGGCGGCGGCGCGGCCCCCGCCCAACTCCTGCCCGACGTACCCGACTTCGCGGGCCGCGAGGCTGAAGTCGGCCTGCTGCGGGAGACGCTCGGCAGGGCCGTGACCGGCACCACGATGGCCGTCGCCACGCTCACCGGACTCGGCGGCGTCGGCAAGACCGCACTGGCGGTGCACGTCGCCCACGCCTTACGCGAGGACTTCCCCGACGGGCAGCTGTACGTGGACCTGCGTGGCGCGGACCCCGCGCCGGGCGTCGACAGCGGCAGCGCGCTCACCGGCTTCCTGCGCGCCCTCGGCGTCTCCGAGAGCGCCGTACCGGACGGCCTCGACCAGCAGACCGCCCTGTACCGCTCGCTCCTCGCCGGGCGCCGCGTGCTCGTCCTCCTCGACAACGCCCGCGACACCGCGCAGATACGGCCCCTGCTCCCCGGCACCCCCGGCTGCGCGGTCCTGGTGACCAGCCGCTCACGGACCATCACCCTGCCCGGCGCCCGCCTCGTCGACGTCGAGACCATGGACGAACGGGAGGCGCTCGGCCTGCTCGCCGCCATGATCGGCGACGACCGCGTGGCCGCCGAACCGGCCGCCGCCCGCGAACTGGTCGCCACCTGCGGCGGACTGCCCCTCGCCGTCCGCATCGCCGCCGCCCGCCTGGCCGCCAGGCCCGGCCGCTCCGTCGCCGACCTCGCCGCCCGGCTGCGCGACGAGCACCGCAGGCTGGACGAGCTGCGGGTGGACGACCTCGGCGTCGAGGCCACCTTCCGGCTCGGCTATGAGGCGCTCGACGCGGACCTCGCCCGCGCCTTCCGCATGGTGTCGCTCTGCTACATGCCCTCCTTCTGCCGGGGCGCGGCGGGCGCCCTGCTCGACGTGCCCGACGACGAGGCGGAGACGGCGGTGGAACGCCTCGTCGACGCGGGCCTGATGGAGCTGCACGGCGAGGACCGCTACCGCTTCCACGACCTCGTACGGCTCTTCGCGCGCCGGCAGTGCGAGCGCCGGGAGAGCCCCCGAGAGCGCGCCGACGCCCGGCTCCGCTTCCTCGACTACGTCCTGGCCACCGTCGTCACCGCCATCCGCCACCTGAAGCCGCACAGCGTGCTGCCCGGCCTGCTGCACCGGCCGGCCTCCCCGGGCAAGGACCTGCCGGACGAGGCCGCCGCACGCGACTGGCTGGTCGTCGCGCACACCCGCCTGTACGCGGCCGCCGAGAACGCCCTGCGGCACATCCCGGACGCGGCGGGGGACGACGGCGGCGCACCGTCCGGCCTGCGCCCCACCGTGGACCTGCTCACCGCCTGGTCCCACCTGCTGGCCGGCACCGCCCGCCACCGCGACCTGGAACCCCTCGCCGAACTCGCCCTGCGCACCGCCCGCCGCCACGGCGACGACCTCGCCGCGGCCCGCGCCCTGCGGCTCCTCGGCGCCCCGCACTACGGCACAGAGACCTACGGCCGCGCCGAGCGGGCCCTGCGCGAGAGCCTGCGCCTGGCCGCGACCGCGGGCGATCCGCTGGTCGGCGCCGAGGGCACCCACGAGCTGGGCATCGTCCTCATGGGCACGGGCCGCCCCGCGGCGGCCCTGGAACAACTGCGCCTGGCCTACGCCCGGTTCGGAGCACTCGGCGGACACAGCGACCGCATCCGCGTCCTCTCCCACATGGCGCGGGTGCACGTCACCCTCGGGCGGCGCGCGGAAGCCGACACCGCCCTGACCGAAGCCGTGCGCCAGGCACGGCACTTGGGCGGCACGTCCACCCTCGCGCACGTCCTCTACCAGGCGGGCTGCGCGCTGCTGGCGGACGGCCGGGCCGCCGAGGCCGCCGACCGGCTGCGCGAGGCGCGGCGGCTGCACGCCCGCGCGCGCGATCCCCGCTGGGAGGCGCTGTGCTGGGCCCGCCTCGCCGCCTGCGAACTGGAGCTCGGCAGCCCCGGCAAGGCCATGGACTGCGCGGACGCGGCGCTGGCCGTCGAGGGAGAGCTGGGCGACGCGTTCTGCCACGCCCTGGCGATGGCCGCGCGCGGCCGGGCGCTGCTCGCTCTCGGCGACCTCGACCGGGCCAGGGCCGCCCTGCTGATCGCCTACCGCGTCATGGACCGGCGCGGCGCCATGGAGGCCACCGAGCTCGCCGAGCAGCTCGCCCAGTGGAAGCCCAGGGCCGGCGCGGACCGGCCCCTCCTGTCGGCTCACGGCTGAGCCGCCCCGGCACGGCCCGCGGGCCCGTACGGGAGGGCAGTGCGGGCTGCCCCTGACGTGGCCCTTTCGTACAAGGAGAGCCCCGGCGGCGGGCTCTACCGTGCCCGTATGACGTGGTGGAACTCCCTTGACCCGGCCGCGGTGACCGTTGACCCCGGTGGCCGAGCAACCGTACGGCTTCGCGTACGCAATACGGGAGACACGGTCGAGGAGTACCGGCTCGGGGTGGTCGGCGCCCCGGCGGGCTGGTCCCGCGTCGAACCGGAGGTCCTGCGGCTCTACCCGGGCAGCGAGGGCACCGCCGAGATCTCCTTCGCGCCGCCCCGCTCACCGGACTCGACGGCGGGGCCGACGCCGTTCGGCATCCGCGTGGAGCCCCGCGAGAACCCGCAGACCCGCGACGTCGTCGAGGGGCAGGTCACGCTCACGCCGTTCTCCGAGATCCGGGCCGAGCTGCTGCCGCCCACCGTCGTCGGACGCTTCCGCGGCCGGGCCCGCGTCGCCGTGGACAACCTCGGCAACACCCCGCTCACCGCGTCCCTGACCGCCCGCGACGACGCCGAGCTGCTGACGTTCGAGGTCCTGCCGGCCGGCATCCAAGTGGCGCCGGGCCGGGCCGCGTTCGCCAAGGTGACGATCCGCCCGCAGCAGGTGCTGTGGACGGGCCAGGCGAAGCCGCACCCGCTCACCGTCTCCGTACGCCGGTCCGGCGACGAGACGGCCCACGAGCTGCCCGGCAGCTTCGACCAGCGGCCGGTCCTGCCGCGCGGGCTCCTCGCCCTCGGCGGCGTCCTCGCCGCCCTCGCCGTCGCGTTCGTGGTGCTCTGGTTCTCCTTCGCCCCCAAGCTGACCGGCTCCGCCCGCGAGAACCAGGCCGCCCCGGCCCCGGACGCGGCTCCGCAGGGCGGCGAGAAGAAGAAGCTCGTGAACGCCCCCGAGCCCCCCAAGGACAAGAAGATCAGCGACGAACCGGATGGTGGCGGTGGCGGTGGAGCGGAGCTGCCCGGCGGCGACAAGGGCGGCTCCGGCGGAGGCGGTGGCGGCGGTGGCGGCGGCGGAGGTGGTGGGGGAAGCGACGGCAGCACGGCCGCGGACAGGCCGAAGGCCCCCCGCTCCGGCGGTACTTCCAAGGCGGGACCGCCGTGGAAGCGCGGCTACAAGGCCGACGTCGTCGTGGAGTACGCCCAGCACCGCCTCGCCGCCCTCGGCTCGAAGAATCCGTGCACGCTGAACGGCCGCGTGACCCCGGGCGTCATCGACGCCAACACCGAGGCCTCGCTGATCTGTTACCAGGAAGCCGTGGTCCGTGCCGGCGAGAGCAGCGGCAAGAACACCGCCCAGATCTTCGCCACCGACGACAAGGGCACCCTCGGCCGGGCCACCCTCACCTCCCTGTGGGCCCAGGGCATCCGCGCCGACGACGTCCGCTCCGGCGCCGACAACTGGGAGGTCGTGCAGTTGCAGGCCGCGTTCTGGTGGGCCTCGCAGGCCGGTATCAGCGACGACGACCTGAACCGCGACCGGGCCTACGCCGAGCACGGCGTCGCCTACTTCGCAAATGGCCGCAGCGCGCCGACCACGGCCAGGTACAGCAGTAACACCGCCGCCCACATCAAGGAGTACCAGGGGGCCGTCGGCCTCCCACGGACCGGCGTCGCGGACAGCGCGACCCTTCGGGCGATGGTCGGCGGAAGCGTGAAGAATCCCGGCGTGGTAGGGCGATGAGCGACATGTGGACAGCATTGGAACCCGCCGCGACGACGGTGGAGCCCGGCTCCACCGCGAAGATGCGGCTGCGGGTGCGCAACACGGGTGACACCGTCGAGGAGTACCGCCTCCAGGTGGTCGGCGCCACGGCGGGCTGGGCCCGCGTACAGCCCGACGTACTGCGCCTGTATCCGGGCGCGGAGGCCACGGCCGATGTCGAGCTCGCGCCGCCCCGGACACCGGACGCGGCGGCGGGACCGACACCGGTGGGCGTGCGGGTGGTGCCGCGCGAGGCGCCGCACACCGCGGACGTCGTCGAGGGCCAGGTGACCGTCGGCCCCTTCACCGAACTGCGCACGGAACTCCTGCCGTTGGTCGTACGCGGCCGGTTCGGCGCACGGGCCGCCGTGGCCGTCGACAACATCGGCAACCAGCAGCTGACCGCCTCCTTCTCCGGCCGGGAGAACGGCGAGGAGCTGGAGGTCGAGTCCGAGCCGGGCTCCGTCCAGGTCGCCCCGGGCCGCGCCGGCTTCGCCGACCTGCGCCTGAAGCCGGGCGCGGTGAGCTGGGTCGGCGGCACCAGCAAGCATCCGTTCACCGTCTCCGTGCTGCGGGCCGGGGTCCCCGAGCCCGTCGAGCTGCGCGGCACGTACGTACAGCCTTCGGTGATCCCGCGCTGGGCGATGGCGGTGCTCTCGGTCCTGGTCGCGCTGGGCATCGCGGCGGCCGTGCTGTGGTTCCAGCACAAGCCGGCCCTGACCAGCCAGGCGAGGGAGCTGCCCGGCAAGCAGCAGCAGCTCCCGCAGGGCGACAAGATGAAGAAGGCGCCGAGCCCCAAGCCCGAGCCGAGCGAGGAGAAGAAGGAGAAGCCCGCGCCCCCGGCCGACGAGGGCAAGGGCGAGGAACCGGAGTCCGAGTCCGGCGGCGGCGGTGAGGAGAAGGAAGAGGAACCCGAGGGTCCCAAGACGCACACCATCCGCAGCGCCGAGGGCGGCGGCTGGTACCTGGAGGTCAAGGAGGGCAAGCGGGAGGACGGCACCTACGTCGGCCAGAACCCGTCCCTCACCGACGAGTTCGGCCAAAACCAGGACTGGATCCTCCATCACTACCCGGAGTCGGACACCTACGCCCTGGAGCCCGCCCACGCCCCCGGCACCGTCCTCGACCAGAAGCTGAACACCAACATCGCCCAGATCTTCCACGCCCCGCCGGAGAACATCGAGTCGGGGCAGCTGCCGGACAACCAGAAGTGGAAGCTGGAGAAGCGGCCCGACGGGCTGACGCGGATCGTCGCCGTCGGTTCCGGTGAGTGCCTCGTCGACATGCAGAACGACACGAGCGCGGTCACCTGGAAGTGCGACGACAACAGCAAGAGCATGGGCTGGACCATCTCCGACTGGCCCGAGTAGACCAGCCCCGCTCCGTTCCGTTCCGTTCCGTTCCTCGGAGGCGGGTGGGTCACTGCCAGGGCAGTGCCCCACCCGGTTCGAGCCGGCCCATCTTGCGGTACTCGCGCCGCGCCCCGGCCCGTACATCGGCGCCCGAGACCGGGCCGCCGCGCCCCGCCGCCAGATAGGCGGCGGTCACCGCGGCCGACCGGATACCGCCGCCCGCGAGCTCGAACTCCTTGGCGCACCGGGTGAGTTCGGCCTCCAGATCGGGTGCGCAGGGTGTCCCGGACAGGCAGGTCCGCCACAGCGTGACGCGCTGGTCGACGTCCGGGAACGGGAAGTCGACCACCAGGTCCAGGCGCCGGGTGAACGCGTCATCGATGTTGGACCGCAGATTGGTGGTCAGCACCGCGATGCCGTCGAAGGCCTCCAGCCGCTGGAGCAGATAGGCGCTCTCCAGGTTGGCGTACCGGTCGTGCGAGCTCTTGACCTCCGAGCGCTTGCCGAAGACGGCGTCGGCCTCGTCGAAGAGCAGCACGGCGTCCGTACGGTCCGCCTCGACGAAGATGCGCTCCAGGTTCTTCTCCGTCTCGCCGACGTACTTGTCGACCACCGCCGACAGGTCCACCACGTAGAGGTCGAGGCCCAGTTCACCGGCGACCACCTCGGCCGACAGCGTCTTGCCGGTGCCGGAGTCCCCGGCGAACAGCGCGATGACGCCGCGCCCGCGTCCGCCGCCGGTGCGCAGCCGCCATTCGCCGAGCACCTTGTCGCGGTGCCGGGCGCGCAGCGCCAGCTCACGCAGCATCGCGAGCGGTTCGTCCGGCAGTACGAGGTCGTCGAACCCCACCTCGGGCCGGATCCGCCGGGCGTGCTTGTCCAGGAGGGGCGCGGACTGGAGCCGGGCACTGCTCTGGAGGTGCGCGGCGGTCGGCGCGGTGCCGTCGAACGCGGCGAGGTTCGCGGCGGCGCGGGCGGCCCGGCGGATCTGCGCGGCGCTGAGCCGGTAGGGGGCGACGGCCTCTGCCAGGTCGAAACCGGGACCGTGGTCGGCGTCGGCGTCGGCGTCGGCGTCGGGGGCGTGGTGCTCGTGCCCGTACCGGGCCAGCTCGGCGCGCCACACCAGCGCCGCGTCGATCCCGTCCGGCGGCGGCGCGTCCAGCGCGAGCAGTCCCGCGTCCGGCGCCCACCCGGGGTCGTAGGGCTCACTTCCGACGAACACCACGGGGACGTCCCCGGTCGCCAAGGACCGCACCACGGGCCCCGGTTCGGCGGGCAGCGGACCCACGACGATCGCGGCTCCGCGCAGCCGTGCCTCCCGCAGCAGGGCGAGGGCGACGCGGCCGGTGTCGTCTCCCGGCCCGGCCGCCGGCCGGTGGCGCAGCACGGGCAGCCCGGCGGCCCGCAGCGCGTCGGCCACCGGCTCGGCGGCGGAGCCGTCCCTGCGTTCCCGCAGGTGGACGAGGAGCACCCGGTCGGCGGCGAGGTCCGCGACGCGCGCGGCCAGCGCATCACCGGAGGTGTGGGCCTCCCGTGCCACCGGAAGCAGCAACTCGACGCCCCGGCCCGCCAGTTCCGGGTCGAGGAGCCCGTCGTCGCCGAGCAGCCGCGCCACCACCCGCTCCGGTACCCGCAGCGCCCGACCCGGCAGCGGCCGGTCCTCGTCCTCAAGCGTGAGGAGGCCCCCGGCGCGCAGTGGCGCGAGGGGGTGGAAGCGGGCGCGGGCGGCCGGGTCGTGCGGGGCGGTGCCCGCGAGGTCGAGGGCGAGCGCGACCGTGGCCCTGCGCCGCCCCACGTCGTCGTTGAGATACCCGTACAGCGGCTCGAAGCGGCGGTCCACGTCCGGTGCGCAGGCGGCCAGCAGGATGCGCTGGTCCAGGGCGGACAGTCCGAAGGCCCGCGCCGTCTCGCCCAGTGTGCCGCCCATCTCGTCCGTCCCGGTGACCGCCGCGGGGGGCTGCGGGGGAGCCGTGGCCAGCCGGTGGGCCAGTTCCTGCGTCACATACATGCCGCGCAGCGGGTCGGCCGCCGTCGGGTCGGCAAAGCCGCGCCGCTCCACCAGCTCCGCCACGCGCCCGCGCAGGGCGTCGAGCAGCGCGAGCAGCGTGTCGGGGGCGCTCACGGGGTGCCGCCCTTGCGCTCGCTGGGCCTGGTCCGCAGCATCCGCGGGCGCGCGTCGCCCGGCTCGCCGCTGATGCCGCGTACGGCGACGACGGCGCCTTCGGTGACGGGCGGCGCCACGTCGTACGTCGGCGACACCGGGAACGGCACCGTGATCACCACGTCCAGGGACGGCTTGAGCTCACCGCCGAGCGCCGACCAGATGTCCGCGATGGACCGGGACTCGGGCGGCGGCACCGCGACGCTGAGCGGCAGCGGGACCCCGAGCGCGGCGAGCGCGTCCGGCAGCCGGTCCGGCGGCAGCAGTTCGTGCGGGAGCAGGGTGCCGAGGGCCGCCGAGAGGAGCCGGTGCTCGTCCTCGGGGCGGTTGGTCCAGGCGGTGAGCAGGTACGAGAGCCGGAACCAGCGCGGCGGCTGCCGCCTGCGCAGCACCACGCCGTCCGGCCCCCGCTCCGCGTACGCGCCGCGCTCGCGCCGCGCCACGTCCTCGCGGATGTCGTACAGGTACGAGTTGAGCGTGGGCGCGTTGCGGCGCGCCGCCCAGTCGCGGTTGGGCGCCTCGAAGACGACCTCGCCGGACCCTTCGGGGAGCGCGGCCCGCAGCAACTGGCGCAGCGCTTCGTCCACTTCATGGATCACGGCGAAACCCCCGGCCCGGACGGGCGGAGGCGGTGGATCGGCGGCATCAGATGTATCCCTCCCGCAGCGCGTACGCGACGGCATGCGCGCGGTTCTGGAGCTGCAAGCGCGTCATCAGCGCGTGCAGGACGTTCTTGACGGTGCGTTCGGAGTAGGCGAGCTTCTCCGAGATCTGCTTGGTGTCGAGGCCCTCCGCGATCAGCCGCACGACGTCGACCTCGCGGGGAGCCATGCCCAGCGTCGGCACGAGGGCCCCGGCGGCGGACGGCGACCCGTCCAGCGCCGAGAGCCGCAGCCGCCCGAGCTGGGTCATGAGCCGGTTGATGAGGTCGGGCGGCAGCTCCCCCTCGCCGCGCGCCGCGCTGTGGACGGCGCGCAGCAGCTTCTGCGGGGTCGCCTGGTGCCGCCAGAGGATGGCGCGTACGCCGCACTCGACGACCGCGAGCAGCTCCGGCTCGCGCAGTTCGCTGGCGATGAGGACGACGCGCTGCTCGGCGGACCTGGCGAGCCGGCGCAGTTCGGTGCCCGCGGGGTCGTCGAGCCGGTCCACGAGCATGACGGCGACCCGCTCCGGTGCGGGCGCCGTGCCGTGGGTGTTGTTCCGATGTGCCTGCGATGGTGTCTGCGATGGGTCCTCGGTGCGGTCCACCAGCTCGACGCTGGGCTGGTGGCGGAGGTGACTGATCACTCCGGCGCGGCTGAGGGGGTCGGCGGCGTGTACGGCCACCGATATGCGTGTATCCGACACTGGTCTTTCCCTGTCTTCCCCCGAATATCGACGGGCACAGGGTGATCGGAACCGATCAACAAACGATTACCGACGGATCAACGCGGATGTTTACCGACGTGAGCGGACGTGAGCGGACGTGAGTGGACGTAAGCGGCCACTTCGGGGAGGCGGCCGTCGGCTCGTCGGACCGTCAGGATGCCGGGGGAGGGAAAGGGGCGTCGCGCAGCAGCCGCGCCAGGTGGACGGTGTTCGCCGCGAGGGCCCGGGTGGTGTCGGCGACGGCCTCCGGGGTCTCGTCGAGATCCTGGTAGTCGGTGCCCTGCTGGGCCTCGCCCACCCAGTAGGTGACGGCCCCCGGCGCCAGGCTGAAGCCGATGTCGTTGAGCCCCTGGAAGACGTCGGCGCTCACCTTGTGCGCGCCGTCCTCGTTGCCCACGACCGCCACGGCCGCCACCTTGCCGTGGATCAGCGGGCGCCCCTCGTCGTCGGTCTCGGTCTCGGCGTTCAGCCGTTCGAGGACGCGCTGACAGATGCTCGCGGGGTGGCCGAGCCAGATCGGGGTGGCCAGCAGCAGGATGTCGGCCGCGAGCATCTTCTCGCGCAGCGCGGGCCAGGCGTCGCCCTCGCCCAGGTCCGTCGAGACGCCCGACCGCACGTCGTGGTCGGCGATCCGCACGGACTCCACGCCGACACCCAGCTTCTCCATCTCGGTCAGCACCTGCCCCGCCAGCAGCTCACTGCTGGACGGGGCGGGGGAGGGGGAGAGGGTGCAGACGAGTGCCAGGGCGCGCACGGTGGACTCCTTCGCGGGACGGATGCGGTACGTGGTGCTGAGGCCTCCAGTGTCCAGATCATCACGCACGAAACATCGCCCCGCATGCCGGGCGCCCCCGGCGGCGGCGCCGCCGAAGACACCGCTCCCGCGCTCCCCGCACCTGGCTGACGAGGGAAAATTCCCGGGTGCGCGGGCGGCGCGCGCGGTACGTTGAGGGGGCGTACCGGGGGCGGGGCGCCGTTGCGCGGGGGTTGCCGCGGCGCGGCGTACGTACCGCCGCGAGCCCGTACAAGGGGCCGCGTTCATGGTCCCGGAGCGCGCATCCACAGCCCTCATCCCGTTTCGAGGCCACCCACCGTGTTCCTGACGATCAGCACCACCGGCACCCCTGAACGCCCCGCGACCGACCTCGGTTTCCTGCTGCACAAGCATCCCGGCAAGGCGCAGGCGTTCTCGACCTCGTACGGCACCGCGCACGTCCTCTACCCCGAGGCGACCGCCGGGCGGTGCACGGCCGCGCTGCTCCTGGAGATCGATCCCGTCGCGCTCGTGCGGCGCGGGAAGGGCAAGGGCCGGGGCGGCGCCCCCGACGCGGCACTCGCGCGGTACGTGAACGACCGGCCCTACGCCGCGTCGTCGCTGCTCGCCGTCGCGATCGGCGCGGTGTTCTCCAGCGCGATGCGCGGCGTGTGCCCCGCACGGCCCGAGCGGGCGGCGCTGCCGCTGCCGCTGCGCGTCGAGGTGCCCGCGCTGCCCGCGCACGGCGGTGCCGACCTGGTGCGGGCGCTCTTCGCGCCGCTGGGCTGGACGGTGACGGTGACGCCGGTGCCGCTGGACGAGCGGTTCCCGCAGTGGGGCGACTCGCGGTACGTGGGCCTCGTGCTCGACGCGCCCGAGGAGCGGTTGACTCTCGGCGAGGCACTGCGCCACCTCTATGTCCTGCTCCCCGTCCTCGACGACGCCAAGCACTACTGGGTCTCGGCGGACGAGGTCGACAAGCTGCTGCGGGCCGGTGAGGGCTGGCTCGCGGACCACCCGGAGCAGCACCTCATCACCAGCCGCTATCTGTCGCGGCGCCGGTCCCTGACCCGCGAGGCGCAGGAGCGCCTCGAACTGCTGCGGCTCGCCGAGGCGGACGACACTGACGTCGCCGAGATCGACAACGCCGTCGACGAGGAGAGCGACACGGAGGAGAAGCCGGTGCCGCTCGCCGTGCGGCGCCGCGAGGCGATCCTCGCGGCGCTGACCGCCGCGGGGGCCGGGCGCGTGCTCGACCTCGGCTGCGGCCAGGGCCAGTTGGTGCAGGCGCTGCTCAAGGACCAGCGGTTCACCGAGATCGTCGGGGTCGACGTGTCCATGCGCGCGCTGACCGCCGCCGCGCGGCGGCTCAAGCTGGAGAGCATGGGCGACCGCAGGGCGCAGCGCGTCACGCTCCTCCAGGGCTCGCTGGCGTACACCGACAAGCGGCTCAAGGGGTACGACGCGGCGGTCCTCTGCGAGGTGATCGAGCACCTCGACGTGGAGCGGCTGCCCGCCCTGGAGTACGCGGTGTTCGGCTCGGCGCGGCCCCGCACGGTCCTGGTGACGACGCCGAACGTCGAGTACAACGTCCGCTATGAGGCCCTCCCGGCCGGCCACGCCCGTCACGGCGACCACCGCTTCGAGTGGACCCGCGAGGAGTTCCGGGCGTGGGCGCGCCGGGTCGCCGAACGCCACGGCTACGACGTGGAGTTCGAGCCGGTCGGCGACGAGGACCCCGAAGTGGGCCCGCCGACCCAGCTGGCCGTCTTCCACCGGACGGACCCCACGATCACCAAGACGGACAAGAACGTGAAGCAGGTGCGGGCAGCATGACCCACGACGACAACGCCGATGCCACCACCGATACCGACGTGAGAGGCCGCGTGCTTCCCGTCACCGACCTCTCCCTCGTCGTACTCGTCGGCGCCACCGGCTCCGGCAAGTCCACCTTCGCCCGGCGCCACTTCAAGCCCACCGAGGTGATCGGCAGCGACTTCTGCCGGGGGCTCGTCGCCGACGACGAGAACGACCAGAGCGCCAGCGGTGACGCCTTCGACGTGCTGCACTACATCGCGGGCAAGCGGCTGGCCGCGGGCCGCCGCACCGTCGTCGACGCCACCAACGTGCAGAGCGACAGCCGTAAGCAGCTGATCGAGCTGGCCAGGCGGTACGACGTGCTGCCCATCGCCATCGTGCTCGACGTGCCCGAGGACGTCTGCGCCGCGCGCAACGCCATGCGCGCGGACAGGGCCGGCCTGCCCCGCCGCGTCATCCAGCGCCACCAGCGCGAACTGCGCCGCTCCCTGCGGCACTTGGAACGCGAGGGCTTTCGCAAGGTGCACGTCCTGCGCGGCGTTCAGGAGATCGACGGCGCCCGCGTCGTCACCGAGAAGCGCTACAACGACCTCTCCCACCTCACCGGCCCCTTCGACATCATCGGCGACGTCCACGGCTGCGCCGCCGAGCTGGAGACCCTTCTGCGCGAACTCGGCTACGTCGACGGGGCGCACCCCGAAGGGCGTACCGCCGTCTTCGTCGGCGACCTCGTCGACCGCGGCCCCGACACCCCGGGCGTGCTGCGCCGCGTCATGGCGATGGTCGCCGCCGGCACCGCGCTGTGCGTGCCCGGCAACCACGAGAACAAGCTCGGCCGCCACCTCAAGGGCCGCAGCGTCCAGCACACCCACGGCCTGGCCGAGACCGTCGGGCAGCTGGCGGGGGAGAGCGACGAATTCCGCGCGCGGGTGCGGGAGTTCGTGGACGGGCTCGTGTCCCACTACGTCCTCGACGGCGGCAAGCTGGTCGTCTGCCACGCAGGGCTGCCCGAGAAGTACCACGGGCGCACGTCGGGGCGGGTGCGCTCGCACGCGCTGTACGGCGACACCACCGGCGAGACCGACGAGTTCGGACTGCCGGTGCGCTATCCGTGGGCGGAGGAGTACCGCGGCCGGGCCGCGGTCGTCTACGGCCACACCCCCGTGCCCACCGCGACCTGGCTGAACAACACCATCTGCCTGGACACCGGCGCCGTCTTCGGCGGCAAGCTGACCGCGCTGCGCTGGCCGGAGCGCGAGCTCGTCGACGTCCCCGCGGAGCGGGTCTGGTACGAGCCCGCCAAGCCGCTGCGCGGCGAGGCACCGGGCGGCCACGACGGACGGCCGCTCGACCTCACCGACGTACACGGTCGCCGCGTGGTGGAGACCCGGCACGCGGGCCGCGTCGCCGTGCGCGAGGAGAACGCGGCGGCGGCCCTCGAAGTCATGAGCCGCTTCGCGACCGACCCGCGCCTGCTGCCCTACCTGCCGCCGACGATGGCGCCCATCGCCACGTCACGGCGGGAGGGCTACCTGGAACACCCGGCCGAGGCCTTCGCCTCGTACGCGCAGGACGGCGTCGGCCGCGTCGTGTGCGAGGAGAAGCACATGGGCTCGCGCGCGGTCGCCCTGGTCTGCCGCGACGCGGACGTGGCCCGGGAGCGCTTCGGCGTGGACGGTCCGAGCGGCTCCCTCTACACCCGCACGGGCCGCCCCTTCTTCGCCGACCCGTCCGTCACCGAGGAGCTGCTCGGCCGGGTGCGCGCCGCCGTCACCGAGGCGGGTCTGTGGGAGGAGCTGGAGACGGACTGGCTGCTGCTCGACGCCGAGCTGATGCCCTGGTCGCTGAAGGCGTCCGGTCTGCTCCGCACGGAGTACGCGGCCGTGGGCGCCGCCGCCGGGGCCGCCTTCCCCGGCGCGCTGGCCGCCCTGGAGGCCGCGGTGTCGCGCGGTGTCGACGCGGGCGCGCTGCTCGCCCGGCAGCGTGAACGGGCCGCGGACGCCGCCGCGTTCACCGATGCCTACCGCCGCTACTGCTGGCCGACCGACGGCCTGGAGGGCGTACGCCTCGCGCCGTTCCAGATCCTGGCCGTCCAGGGCCGCAGCCTCGCCGGGCTGCCGCACGACCGGCAACTGGCCCTGATCGACCGGATGGTGGAGCACGACGGCAGCCAGGGCTCCGACCTGCTCCAGACCACCCGCCGCCTCTACGTCGACACCGACGACGAGGCGTCGGTGCGGGCAGGCGTCGACTGGTGGCTGGAGATGACGGGCCGCGGCGGCGAGGGCATGGTCGTCAAGCCGGTCGAGGCCCTGGCCAGGAACGCTCATGGACGCCTTGTGCAGCCCGGCGTCAAGTGCCGTGGCCGCGAGTACCTGCGGATCATCTACGGCCCGGAGTACACACGGCCGCAGAACCTGGAGAAGCTGCGGGGCCGCACCCTCGCCCACAAGCGGTCGCTCGCCCTGCGCGAGTACGCGCTCGGCCTGGAGGCCCTGGACCGGCTGGCGGACGGTGAGCCGCTGTGGCGCGTCCACGAGGCGGTCTTCGCGGTACTCGCCCTGGAGTCGGAGCCGGTGGACCCGCGGCTCTGAGTTCGGGCGCACGGCGCCTGAACAGTCATCAGGTGCCGTGTTGACCGCGCGTGAGCCGCCCGGCCGGGGAAAGATGGACCCATGGGATTCCATGTCGACTCCGAGGCCGGGCGGCTGCGCCGCGTCATACTGCACCGCCCCGATCTGGAGCTCAAGCGGCTGACTCCGAGCAACAAGGACGCACTGCTCTTCGACGACGTGCTGTGGGTGCGCAGGGCCCGCCAGGAGCACGACGGCTTCGCGGACGTGCTGCGCGACCGGGGCGTGGCGGTGCACCTCTTCGGCGACCTGCTGAAAGAGACCCTGGACGTGCCCGAGGCCCGCCTGCTCATCCTGGACCGCGTCTTCGACGAGAAGGAGTACGGCCCTCTGGCCACCGACCACCTGCGGATCGCGTTCGAGACGCTGCCGTCGGTGGAGCTGGCCGAGGCGCTGGTGGGCGGCATGACCAAACGGGAGTTCCTGGAGGCCCACCCCGAGCCGACCTCCGTGCGCTTCCACTGCATGGACCTGGACGACTTCCTGCTCGGCCCACTGCCCAACCACCTCTTCACGCGTGACACGTCGGCCTGGATCTACGACGGCGTCTCCATCAACGCGATGCGCTGGCCCGCCCGGCAGCGCGAGACCGTGCACTTCGAGGCGATCTACCGGTACCACCCGCTGTTCCGCGGCGAGCACTTCAACGTCTGGTCGCAGGGCCAGGCGGACTACCCCTCGACCATCGAGGGCGGCGACGTCCTCGTCATCGGCAAGGGCGCGGTGCTCATCGGCATGAGCGAGCGCACCACGCCGCAGGCCGTCGAGATGCTCGCCCACAAGCTGTTCGCGGCGGGCTCCGCGCAGACCATCGTGGCGCTCGACATGCCGAAGCGGCGCGCGTTCATGCACCTCGACACGGTCATGACGATGGTCGACGGCGACACCTTCACGCAGTACGCGGGCCTTGGCATGCTCCGCTCCTACACCATCGAACCCGGCGTCGGCGACCGGGAGTTGAAGGTCACCGACCACCCGCCGGAGAACATGCACCGGGCGATCGCCGCCGCGCTCGGACTGGACACGATCCGGGTGCTCACCGCCACCCAGGACGTGCACGCGGCCGAGCGGGAGCAGTGGGACGACGGCTGCAACGTCCTCGCGGTCGAGCCGGGCGTCGTGCTGGCGTACGAGCGGAACGCGACGACCAACACCTATCTGCGCAAGCAGGGCCTCGAGGTGATCGAGATCCTGGGGAGCGAGCTGGGGCGCGGCCGGGGCGGGCCGCGGTGCATGAGCTGCCCCGTGACGCGGGACCCGGTGCCGGGGGCGTAGGGGCACCTTCGGCCCCGCTACTCCCCGGTGCCGTGGTCGCGGGAGAGCAGTTGCAGGGCGCGCAGCGAGGCCTCCAGGGCGAAGCGGTGATCGGGGTCGGCGAGGCGGTCGCCCAGCAGGACGTCCAGGTTCCGCAGGCGGTAGCGCACGGTCTGCGCGTGTACGCCCAGCAGCTCGCCGACCTGCTCCGCCGGCGCGCGCGTGGAGACGTGCACCCGCAGGGTCTCGACGAGCCGGTCGCGGCGGCTGGCCGGCAGGTGGTCGATCGGCGCCAGCTCCCCGGCCGCGAGGTGTTTCACCAGAGCCGGGTCGGACAGCAGCCACAGCGTCACGAGATGGTCTTCGCAGCGGACCAGGGGAGCGTCGGCCACCACACCCTCGTCGATCAGCTGGAGCACACGGCGCGCCCAGCGGATGGAGTCGGCCGCCTCGACCGGCGGCACGGTCAGGCCCACCGCGCCGCGGGCGCCCGCCAGCGCCGAGTCGAGCGTCGCCAGGCGTTCCGGGGTGAGGGCCCCGGGCACCAGCAGGTGCGGCTGCGGGGTGTCCAGGTCGCACAGGACGTCGTCGGCGAGACCCGCCTCCAGGTGCCCCGGGACCGGTGAGCGCAGGGCGACCATGGTGACCTCGGCGGGCAGGCGCCAGGCGGCGGCCTCACAGAGCCCGGGGAGCTCCTGGGGCAGCGGGGGAGCGGCGAGGATGAGGTGCAGCAGTCGTCTGCGCCGCACCGGAACCTCGGAGAAGGCCCGCGCCCGCACCTCGGCGTAGCCCTCGCGGGAGATCTGCTCCAGTTCGTCGACGTAGGCGAACAGGGCGTCGGCGAAGGCGAGGATGAGGGTGGGGGAGAGCCGGTACTGCTGGCCCAAGGCCTTGGCGCGGCGCAGCGCGACGCGGGCGCCGAGCCGGTACGCCCCCTGGAGGGTCTCCATCGCGCGTCCCTCGTAGGCTTCCACGCGGCCGAACTCGCGCAGCAGTTCGTCGCGGAGCACGACGTTCTTGCCGGGGTCGGCGACGCGGTCCACGAAGACGGACAGGGCCTGCTCGACACCCTGCCGGATGGGCTCGGCGTGGGGGCCGTTGAGCAGCCGCCCGTACACCGGATAGGCCCGCGTGACCTCGGCGCCGATCTGCTTCATGAGGCCGGGTAACTCCGGTCTCATGTAGGCGGCGAGCTCCTTGGGGAGAGGCCCCAGAGGTTCACCGCCTTCAATCGGTGGCGTGGATGAAGGCATGAGTGCCGTCCCTTGCTCTTCGGTGCCCACGATGCACCGGTCGTGTGCCCCGCTCCTGCACGGGCGGGGCGCACGACCGGACCTGAGGTGCCACGTGTCTGGGCTGCTGAAGCTAAGACAAGTTCGGTGGGACGTACACAGTCCGTGCACATTTCGGTGCGGTGGGGCGTGGTATAGCTGCCGGGACGGCTGAGAATCGCCGTCGCGCGGCCATCAGCCGACGGCGGAGTGCCAGTTCTCCGCGAGGCGCCTGCCCGCGTCGGGGGCGAAGGTGCCGGGGGCGGTCAGGCCGGCGAGGTGGGTCTGGGCGTTGTTGAGCGTCAGGGTGTTCTTCCCGGCGGCGGAGGGCAGTCCGGTCTTGGCGTTGACCGCCGCGTCGATCAGGCCGAGCAGGCCGAGACCGCAGCCACTGGCGCCCGGCACGGCGAAGGTGCTGTCGTTCTGCGCGGCCCCGGTGAGGTTGACGCGGCTCATCTCGCCGTCCTCGGCGATGGTGCCGTCACCGCGGAAGAACGACATGCCGAACTCGGGGAACTGCAGGTTCTCTGGCCGCAGAACGACGGGCTTGGCGGCGGTGCCGATGTAGCACTTGCTGCCGAGGAACGGGTTCTTCAGGTGGATGCGGACCGGTATGGCGACGATCGGCTTGTCGGTGACGATGCCGGCGGTCTGGTCGAAGTCGTAGGGCGTGCCCACGGACTCCACCGTCGCCGTGATCTTGTTGAGGGTGCTGTCGCTGAGCTGCTCGCAGATGTCCGAGATCGCGGGGATGTCGCTCGGGCACATCAGCCCGAGCAGGCCGCCGGGGACGGTCGCGGAGTCGGCGATGAGGGCACCGCCGGGCGGGGCCACCACGGAGCTGGTCCCGTCGGCGTTCTGCACGACCCCGATCTGGAGGTTGGTCCGGCCCGTGGGCACTGTGGTTTTGCCCAGTTTGATGGAGCCGTTCGGCGAGGTGGAGACCACGCACTGGGGGGTGCGGTCCAGGCCGTCGGCGGCCAGCATCGCCGGGGCGTCCACGGGACAGCGGGTGAAGGGCGCCCACTCGCCGTTCGGCACGGCGGCGGCCGCGGTGGCGGTGCCCATGGAGGCGACTACGCCGAGCGCGGTGCCGAGGACGGTGGCGGTGGTGGCGGCGGTGGTGGCGGCTGTGGCGCGGAGGGAGAACCGCATCATGGGGCCTTCCTGGTCAGGGGAGAGGGGAGAGGGGAGGGGAGAGGGTGGAGGGGGTGAAGGGTGTGGCGAGGGGGTCACCGTTCGGCGACGGGGACCTTGCGGGGCTGGGCGTCGTCGGTGCACTCGTCGGGGTTGAGCACATCGGCCGAGACGAAGCAGGTCTGCCCCTGGATCTGCTTGACGTAGTTGCCGGAACCGGACACCGAGGCCGTGAGCAGGCGGTCGAGGTCCTCACCGTCGGCGGTGCCGCAGCCCGTGAAGGCGGGGATGGTGACCTTGCCGGTCAGCGGACCGCCGGACAGCAGCAGATAGCCGGTGGCGGGCTCGCCGGTGGTCTGTTCGCCCCGGCCGTGCAGGACCAGGTGGTCACCGGGGTACTTCGCCGGTTCCGGCTCCGGGGAGGCGAGGGAGGTCTTGGTCCGGCAGTTCGCCCCGACGTCCAGCGGGGTGCCGTTGACCTCCAGCTTCGTCACCCGGAGCACGAGCGGCGCCCGGACGTGGGTGTCCGTGCTGGTGAACACGAAGTCGGTGGTGCCGTGCGAGTCGATGGTCATCGGGCCCGTCTGCTCCAGCACCATCGTGGCCGTCGTGGGAGTGAAGTCGAAGGTCAGGAAGGTCGCCTCGAAGGGCGGGGTCTGCTTGCGCTGCCGGTGGTAGAGGTCGGCGGTGGAGTGCTGGGTGATCCAGGCGCCGCTGTAGTCCGGGAAGAACTCGAACTGGGGCTCGCCCTGGGTGATGAGCGTGCAGAACGGCGGGATCAGCGCGGCGCCATCGAGCTTGTTCACGTTGGAGTAGCCGGTGATGTAGGCGTTGAGCGACATCGGCCCGGCCGGGTATCTCTCGTCGTACTTGCAGGTCGGCGCCGTCGCCTTGGCGGCGGCACCGCCCTGGCCGGGTTCGGTGACCTTCGGGGCGCGCTCGCCCTGCCGGCCCGGCGGGCCCTCCTCGGGCTGCCCCGGTGCGCCGGAGGCGGACGGCACGCCGGAGGGCGATCCTGACGGTGATCCGGAGGGCGGTCCGCCGGGGCCGTCCGTGCCGCCGTCGTCGTCCGCGCCGACCAGGACGCCGACCAGCCGGCCCCCGTCCGGGACGTCCTCGGCGAGGGCGCAGTCGACGGTCACCTCGGCGGGGTCGGGGGCGCCGCCGTCGGCGGTGGTCAGGGTGAAGTCCAGGCTGAAGTCGCCCGCCGTCATGGACAGTTCGCCCGCACCACGCCCGGTGACCGAGGGGACGTCTCCCGTCGCGGTCAGGGTCAGCGGCCCCTCCGCGGGCAGGGCCGCGGGTTCCGTGCTGCCGTGCCAGGTCGCCTCGGCGGTGGCCTCGTCCTGTGTGACGCCGACCTCGAGCCGGGTCGCCGCGCGCACGCCGGCCGCACCGAGCGCCGCGAGGTCCGCGACCGCCGGCTTCGGCAGCTCGACGGTCGTGGTCACGTCCGCGGGTTCGATCGGCTCACCGGCCGCCACCCGCTCGGGGAAGGCCGCCGAGATCCGTACCGCCGCGGAGTGCTCTCCGGAGGGGAACAGGCATACGTAGGGCAGCGCGACGTCGATCTGCTGCGTACCGGACGCCCCGGCCGCCGCGGGCACGGTGGCGGCCAGCACGACGAACGCGGCGATCGCCGCGCCGCGCGCACGGCTGCGGACCGCCCGTCGGGCAGCGGTGCGGGGGCCTGTCATCTGTCACTCCGCTCGGATCGTCCTGGGGTCGGATGGCCGACGGCGGCGGCCGCGTGCGGGCGGCCCGCACGCCCGGCCGGGACCACCGGCCGGGCGTACGGCGAGCCGCGTTCCGCTCACGGCTCCGCTCTCACGGCTCCGCTCTCACGGCTCCGCTCTCACGGCTCCGCTCACGGGTTGGATCCGACGATCTTCGGGATGGTGTTCGTGCCCGTGACCTTGACCGCGTAGTTGCCCTTGAAGGTGGGCTTGGTGGCGGTGGTGACCACGGTGCCGCAGCCGGAGGCCGAGGTGACGGCCAGGTCGCCGCTGACGCTGGTGACCGCGAGGATGCCGGTGGAGTTGGTGTAGGTGCCGGTGGCCTTGCCCTGCACGGTGAACACGCAGGCGCCGGCGGTCACCTTCGCGTTGACGTTGCCGATGTGGCCCTTCGTCACACCGGACGAGGCGGTGTAGTCCTGGGCGACGACGGTCCAGGGCGTGGTCGCGATGGTCGTGACGTTGCCGAGGACGCTGGTGCACGGTGAGGCGCTGGTGCCGAAGTTGATGGCGTTGATGTTGCCCACCGTCGCGGGGTTGCCGGTGGCGCCGGCCATCGTGCCCGAGGCGCTGGACGTCGTACACGTCATCGGGATGTTGGCGGTCAGCACGATGTTCCCGCTGTTGGCCGCCGAGAAGTTGGCCGGCGACGGTGTGACGGTCCAGATCGTGGAGGGGACGGCCGATGCGGGGGCGACGGCCATGACGAAGGCGGCGGTACCCGCGCCCGTCACGACGGCGATTCTTGTCAGGGACTTCTTCATGACGTGGGGACTCCCTTGTGGTTTGACCGGCAGAAGGGGAGCGCGCCCGTACTCATGGAGCGGAAGAACGGGCGGTACGCGGCTCGGAATTCCTCGGCCGCGACCCACGACGTTACTTGCGGGAAACTTAGGCGAACAATGGGATCGGCCAAGATTCTTTCGGTGAGTGGAAATGCCTGTTCCCCGGGTGAGCAGTCCGGGCCCCCGCTTAGTCATCCGTTGCTAAGAAAGGCATCGGTGCTTGCCGGGGCCTGTGCTGCTCACCGAGTGACAAAGCGGAGGCGGGCACTTGTCGCCGCGGTGACAAAGAGGCGGTGGCTGAACTCAAACCTTGGGGAAATTCGGATCCTTCTCTTGCCCCGCCAGGTTACTCAGCCGTAGCGTGCCGGACCAGGCGCTGATCTCCTGGTGGGAACCCCTGCCGAGGAGGCGTCCCGGACGACTTTCCGGCCCTGCCCTCCTACAGGGGCGGACAGCCGTCCGACGGCAGGGCCGTGCGGCGCCGCGCCCCCCTCGGGAGCCGCGCGGCCCTGCCCCGAACCCCGCACACGGACTCGACCGCAGGCACCCACTTTGGAGGCGATATGGGAATCGAAGTGGTGGTCGAGGGCCTCACCAAATCATTCGGCACGCAGCGGATCTGGCAGGACGTGAGTCTCACCCTGCCAGCCGGAGAGGTCAGCGTCATGCTCGGCCCGTCCGGCACCGGAAAGACCGTTTTCCTCAAATCGCTCATCGGGCTGCTGAAGCCGGAGCGCGGCCGTGTCCTCATCGATGGCGTCGACATGGTGAACAGCCCGGAACGGGATATCTACGAGACCCGCAAAAAATTTGGGCTCATGTTCCAGGACGGTGCTCTTTTCGGTTCCATGTCCCTCTTCGACAACATCGCCTTTCCGCTGCGCGAGCACACGCGGAAGAAGGAGTCGGAGATCCGCCGCATCGTCATGGAGCGGATCGACGTCGTCGGACTGCTGGGCGCCGAGGGCAAATTGCCCGGGGAGATCAGCGGCGGCATGCGCAAGCGGGCCGGGCTCGCCCGCGCACTCGTGCTCGACCCGCAGATCATCCTGTGCGACGAACCCGACTCCGGGCTCGATCCCGTCCGTACGGCCTACCTCTCCCAGCTGCTGATCGACCTGAACGCGCAGATCGACGCGACGATGCTGATCGTCACCCACAATCTCGACATCGCCGCCACGGTTCCCGACAACATGGGCATGCTCTTCCGGCGCGAACTGGTCACCTTCGGCCCGCGCGAGGTGCTTCTGACCAGTGAGGAACCGGTCGTGGCGCAGTTCCTGTCCGGCCGCCGCGAAGGTCCGATCGGGATGTCGGAGGAGAAGGACGCCGCCACCCTCGCCGCCGAGGCCGCGGGGGCGCGGGGCGCCGACGCCCCGCGGGAGATCATCCCGCAACTGGAGCCGTCCCCCGGACTTCCGCCGCGCCGCGCCGTCACCCGGCGCAAGGAGCGGGTCCTCGGCATGCTCGACCGCCTGCCGCCCGCGGCCCGCACCGCCATCACCCATACGTACGCCGTCCATGTGACGGGCGGCGCGCCCGGCACCTCCGGTGGGACCGGCACCTCCGGTGGGCCCGGCGCGTCCAGCGTGTCCGGCGCCTCGGCCGCGCCCGGCACCCCCACCCTCCCGACGCGGGCCAACGGGAGTGGGGCGTGATCGCCGGTGCCCTGCGGCAGACCGGGCGGCTGTTCGCGCTCGCCGTCGAGGTGGCGCGGGCGATCTTCCGGCGGCCGTTCCAGTTCCGGGAGTTCGTGGAGCAGTTCTGGTTCATCGCCGGGGTGACCATCCTGCCCGCCGCCCTGGTCGCGATCCCGTTCGGCGCCGTGATCGCCCTCCAGGTCGGCTCGCTCACCCAGCAGCTCGGCGCCCAGTCCTTCACCGGCGGCGCCAGCGTGCTGGCCGTCGTACAGCAGGCGAGCCCGCTGATCGTCGCCCTGCTCATCGCGGGCGCGGCCGGCTCCGCGATCTGCGCCGACCTCGGCTCGCGCACCATCCGCGAGGAACTGGACGCCATGGAGGTCATGGGCGTATCGCCCGTGCAACGCCTGGTGGTACCCCGCGTCCTGGCCACCATGGGCGTCGCGGTCCTGCTCAACGGCCTGGTCTCCGTGGTCGGCATCCTCGGGGGCTACGCCTTCAACGTCTTCCTCCAGGGCGGCACCCCCGGCGCCTACCTCTCCAGCTTCTCCGCCCTCGCCCAGCTCTCCGACCTCTACATCAGCGAACTCAAGGCCCTGGTCTTCGGGTTCATCGCGGGCGTCGTCGCCGCCTACCGCGGCCTGAACCCGCGCGGCGGCCCCAAGGGCGTCGGCGACGCCGTCAACCAGTCCGTCGTCATCACCTTCCTGCTGCTCTTCTTCGTCAACATGGTGATGACGGGCGTCTACCTCCAACTCGTGCCGCCGAAGGGAGGCTGAGTCCCGTGGCTTCCCCGCTCGCCTGGCTGGACCGCTCCGGCGACCAACTCCTGTTCTACGTACGCTCCCTGCTCTGGATCCCCCGCACCCTGCGCCGCTACCTCAAAGAGGTGCAGCGCCTCCTCGCCGAGGTCGCCTTCGGCACCGGCGGACTCGGGGTCATCGGCGGCACCATCGGCGTGATGATCGCGATGACCCTGTTCACGGGGACCGTGGTGGGCCTTCAGGGATACGCGGCCCTCGACCAGATCGGCACCGCCGCCTTCACCGGGTTCGTCTCCGCGTACTTCAACACCCGTGAGATCGCCCCGCTGGTCGCCGGGCTCGCCCTCTCCGCGACCGTCGGCGCCGGCTTCACCGCCCAGCTCGGCGCCATGCGCATCAACGAGGAGGTCGACGCCCTCGAAGGCATGGGCATCCGCTCCCTGCCCTACCTGGTCACCACCCGCATCATCGCCGGCGTCGTCGCCATCATCCCCCTCTACACGATCGGGCTGCTCTCCTCCTACCTGGCATCCCGCTACGTCACGGTCCTCTTCAACGGCCAGTCCCGGGGAACGTACGACCACTACTTCAATCTCTTCCTCTCCCCCACGGACGTGCTGCTCTCCGTCCTGAAGGTGCTCATCTTCAGCGTGATGGTGATCGTCGCCCACTGCTACTACGGCTACCGCGCCTCCGGCGGCCCGGCCGGAGTGGGCGTCGCCGTCGGCCGGTCGGTGCGCAACGCCATCGTGCTGATCAGCGTCACCGACTTCTTCCTGTCGCTGGCCCTGTGGGGCGCCACCACGACCGTGAAGGTGGCGGGCTGACATGGTCGCGGTGAACCTGGCGCGGGGCGCGACCGTGCGCCGCCGGCTCGCCGGAGTGGTCTTCCTGGTGGTCCCCGCCCTGCTGGTGTGGCTCGCGGTCGCCGTCTACGACAAGCGGTTCACCGACTCCGCCCCGGTGGTCGTGGAGACCGGCAGCGTCGGCAACGAGATGCACCTGGGCGCCGAGGTGAAACTGCGCGGCGTCGTCGTCGGCGAGGTCCGCGAGATCGACGCCACCGACGACGGCGCCCGGCTCACCCTCGCCCTGCGCCCCAATACCCTCGCCCGGATACCCGCCGACGTACGCGCCCAGATGCTGCCCACCACCCTGTTCGGCGAACGCTTCGTCGCGCTGGTGCCGCCCGCGTCGCCGTCCGCGCGACCGCTGGCCGCGGGTGCCGTCATCCCGCAGGACCGCTCCGCGAACGCCGTCGAACTCCAGCAGGTCCTCGACGACGTGCTGCCCATGCTGACCGCCGTCCAGCCACAGAAGCTGTCCGCCACCCTCTCCGCCGTCGCCCAGGCCCTGGAGGGACGCGGCGACCGGCTCGGGGACACCCTCACCCTCCTCGACTCCCACCTGCGGAAGTTCAACCCCCGACTGCCCACACTGAACCGCGACTTGAAGCACCTCGTGAAGGTCAGCCATGTCTACGCCGACGCCGCCCCCGACATCCTCACGGCCCTCACCGACTTCACCACCACCAGCGGCACCCTGGCCGAGAAGGAGAGCGAACTGGCCGGCACCTTCGGCGCCACCACCAGGACGGCCGAGGACCTGACCGCCTTCCTGCGGCAGAACGAGGACAACATCATCCGGCTCTCCGCCTCCTCCCGGCCCACCCTGGAACTGCTCGCCGAGTACTCCTCGGCCTTCCCCTGCACCCTGCGCACCCTCGCCGACTCCGTGCCGGCCATGGACAAGGCCCTCGGCAAGGGCACCGACCGGCCCGGCCTGCGGGTCGACGTCACCACCGTGCCCTCCCGAGGCGCCTACCGCCCCGGCCGCGACACCCCTTCGTACGACGCGGACGGCGGCCCCCGCTGCTACCCCGTGCCCTACCTCGGCGTCGCCGCGAAACCGGCCGTGCGGGCCCCCGCGGGGGCCGGGCAGGACCTCGGCCCCGCCAACTCCCCACAGGAGAACGACCTCGTCAACGAACTCCTCGCACCGGCCGCAGGCAAGGCCGCCGCCGACCTCCCCGAGTGGAGCACCCTGCTCGCGGGCCCGGCACTGCGCGGCACGGAGGTGACCCTGCGATGATGCTCCGGCGCACCGCCGACACCCGGCACACCGCCCCCACCCGGCGCCGTCCGCTGACCGGCCCGGTGCTCAAGTCCCTCGCCTTCCTGGTGGTCACCGCGCTGGCCACGGCCGTCCTCGGGCTGAGCGTCTCCGGCACCGGCGTCGGCGACGACAGCCTCTCCTACAAGGCGCTGTTCACCGACGCCACCGGAGTCACCGACGGCGACAGCGTCCGCATCTCCGGGGTCGAGGTCGGCCGGGTCACCGACGTCCGCGTCGTCGGCCGGCGCACCGCCCAGGTCACCTTCACCGTCCGCGACGACCGCACCCTGCCCGCGTCGACCACCGCCGCCGTGAAGTACCTCAACATGGTCGGGCAGCGCTACATCGCCCTGGACCGGGGCAGCGGCGGCATCGCCGGCGCACTCGACGCCGGCGACACCATCCCGCTCGGCCGGACCGCCCCCGCGCTGGACCTGACCCTGCTCTTCAACGGCTTCAAGCCGCTCTTCGAGGGCCTCTCCCCGAAGGACGTCAACGAACTCGCCGGCTCCATCGTGCAGGTCCTCCAGGGCGAGGGCGGCACCGTCGACAGCCTCATCCGGCACGTCGGCTCCCTCAGTACGACGGTCGCCGCCAAGGACAAGGTCATCGGCAAGGTGGTCAAGAACCTCAACACCGTCCTGACCACTCTCAACGACCGCGAGGCCGACTTCGACGGCCTCGTGGACACCCTCCAGAAACTCGTCACCGGCTTCAACGCCGACCGCAAGCCCCTCGGCAAGGCCGTCACGGCCATGGGCGACCTGACCACCGTGACCGCCGACCTCATCGACGAGGGACGCGCCCCCCTGAAGAAGGACATCCGCCAGTTGGGCCGCCTCTCGGACAACCTCGGCGACGCCACCCCGCAGATCGAGGACTTCCTTGAGCGGACCCCCGCCAAGCTGACCGCCCTGGGCCGCCTGTCCTCCTACGGCTCCTGGTTCAACCTCTACCTCTGCGAGGCCCGCGTGGACGGCGTGACCACCTCCACCGGCGCCGAGCCGCCCACCGGCATCGCGGTCACCGAAGCGAGGTGCGGCGCATGACCCTGCTGCTGCGGCCCGAACGCCACGACACCCCCGCTCCCGCGCCCCGCCGCTTCCGCCCGCCGCGCCTGAAGCCGGTCAAGGACCGCGACCCGGTCGCCGTGGCCCTCGTGGGGCTGCTCCTGCTGGCGCTGCTCACCGCCTTCGCCTACAACGCCGACCGGCTGCCCCTCACCGGCGGCGGCACCACCTACAGCGCCGACTTCACCGAGGCGGCGGGCCTGGACGAGGGCGACGAGGTGCGCGTCGCGGGCGTCAAGGTCGGCGAGGTCACCGGCGTGAGCCTCGACAGGGACCGGGTGAAGGTCACCTTCGAGGTCGAGAAGGCCTGGATCGGCGACCGGACCACCGCCGCCATCGCCATCAAGACCCTGCTCGGCGACAAGTACCTGGCGCTCGATCCGCTCGGCACGGGGGAGCAGGACCCCGGCGACCGCATCCCGCGGACGCGGACCACCTCACCGTACGACGTCACCCAGGCGTTCCAGGACCTCGGTTCCACCGCCGGTGCCATCGACACCGAGCAGCTCGCCAAGAGCTTCGAGACGATCTCGGACACCTTCGAGAACTCGCCGCCGCACGTCCGCAAGGCCGCCACCGGACTGTCGGACCTGTCGCGTTCGGTCTCCAAGCGCGACCGCGAACTGTCCGAACTCCTCAAGGGCAGCGCCAAGTTCACCAAGACGCTGAAGGAGAAGAAGTCCAGCTTCGAGACCCTCATCCAGGACGCGGGCCCGCTGCTCGGCGAACTCCAGGACCGGCGCAAGGCCATCACCGCTCTGCTGAAGGGCAGCCGCGCCCTCGGAACGGAACTGAGCGGCCTGGTGGACGACAACGAGAAGCAGCTCGGCCCCACCCTGAAGGCGCTCGGCCGCGTCACGACCGTCCTGAAGGAGAACAGCACCCGGCTCGACCGGACGCTCGCCCTGGTCGGCCCCTATTACCGGCTCGTCGGCAACACCCTCGGCAACGGCCGCTGGTTCGACAGCTATCTGTGCGGGGTGGTGCCCCGCGACTACCTGCCCGCGCGGTCCCAGCCCAAGACGTCGTGCATGCCGCCCAAGCAGTCGGCGGCGGCCCGGGGGAGCGGTGAACAATGAGCAAGCGCAGATTCCTCGTGGCGGCGCGCGGAAAGCTTCTCGCGGCGCGCGGCAAACGCCTTACGGCGCGCGGCATGCCTTTCGCCTCGCGCAGGAAACTCCTCGCGGCCGCGATCGCCCTCGCCGTGGTCGCCGCCGGACTCGTCACGGTGCGCGCCCTGGACTCCACCGGCACCCGCGTCACCGCCTACTTCGACCGTGCCGTCGGCATCTACGCCGGTTCCGACCTGCGCGTCCTCGGCGTCCGGGTCGGCGAGGTGGAGTCGGTCCACCCCCAGGGCACCCGCGTGCGGGTCGAGCTGGCGCTGGACGACGGCATACGCGTACCGAAGTCGGCGCGGGCCCTGGTGGTCGCGCCCAGCGTCGTCGCCGACCGCTACGTGCAGCTCACCCCGGCCTACCGGTCAGGGCCCGCCCTCGCCGACGGCGCCGTACTGCCCGCCTCCCGCAACCGCACCCCGGTCGAGATCGACCAGCTCTACGCCTCGATCACCGAGCTCAGCGAGGCGCTCGGGCCGGACGGGGCCAACTCCTCCGGGGCCCTGTCCAAGCTGCTGAGGACGGGTGCCGCCAACCTCGACGGCAACGGCGAGGCCATCGGCAGCGGCATCGAGGAGTTCGGCAAGGCAACCAAGACCCTCGACGGCTCCAGCGGCGACCTGTTCGCCACCCTCCGCAACCTCCAGACCTTCACCACCATGCTGAAGGACAAGGACACCGACGTACGCACGGCACAGGAGCGGCTGGACACCGTCGTCGGCTACTTCGCCGACAACAAGGACGACCTCGCGGGCGCGCTGAAGGAACTCGGCACCGCACTCGGCCAGGTGAAGACCTTCGTCAAGGACAACCGGGGCGAGCTGAGCAAGAACGTCGAACGGCTCGTCCCGATCACCCGGGCCCTGGCCCGCAACCGCACCTCGCTGGCCGAGGCCCTGGACGTCGCCCCGCTCGCCGCGGACAACCTGGTCGGCGCCTACGACACCGGCACCGGCAGGATCGACGGCCGCGCCAACCTCAACGAGATCAGCATGGGCGGCCCGCTGCTGCCGCTGCCGGTGACGGGCGGTACCGAGCCTTCCGGCTCACCCTCGCCCTCATCCACACCCTCGTCCTCACCCTCGGTCTCACCCACGAGGGAAGGCGCGCGGTGAAGCGCCTCGTACGACGGCGGGCGCTCACCACCGGAGCCGCCACCGGCGCCGGTCTCGGCGGACTGCTCGCCCTCGGCCTCGGCTTCGCGCTCGCCCTCGGCGCCTTCTCCGTTACCGCCCCCCGCTTCGACGGCATCGAGGACCTGCCCCTGCCGGGCGGCGCCGACCTCGGCCCGCACCCCTACACCGTCACCGCCGAACTGGCCGACGCCCTCAGTCTGGTGCCCCACGCCGCGGTCAAGGTCAACGACGTCGCCGTCGGCCGGGTCACCGCCGTACGCCTCGACGGCGACAAGTGGTCGGCCCGCGTCACGATGGAGATCAACGGCGACGTCCGGCTGCCCCGCGACGCGGGCGCCCGCCTGGAACAGTCGAGCCTGCTCGGCGAGAAGTACGTCAGTCTCATCGCGCCCGCCAAGTCGGCACGACCGGCGGCACGGCTCGGCGACGGCGCCGTCATCCCGCTCTCCCGCACCGGCCGCAACACCGAGGTCGAAGAGGTGTTCGGCGCGTTGTCCCTGCTGCTCAACGGTGGCGGCGTCAACCAGCTCAAGACCATCACACGGGAACTCAACAAGGCCCTCGGCGGACGCGAACCCGAGGTCCGCTCCATGCTGAAACGGGTCGAGGAACTCGTGGGGAACCTGGACGACCACCGCGGTGACATCACCGACGCCCTCGACGGCGTCAACCGGCTCGCCACGACCCTCGCCGGCCGCAAGGACGACGTACGCACCGTCCTGACCGGTCTCTCACCCGGCCTGAAGACCCTGGAGGAGCAGCGCGGCTCCCTGCTGACCATGCTGCGCTCCCTGGACAGGCTGTCCGGTGTCGCCGTCTCCACCGTCGAAGCGAGCAAGGACGACATGGTCGCCGACCTCAAGGCCCTCGCCCCCACCCTCAAGGCCCTCGCCGACGCGGGGACCGACCTGCCGGACTCCCTTCAAGTCCTGCTCACCTACCCGTTCACCGATGAGGTGCTGAACGGCGTCAAGGGCGACTACCTCAACGTCTACCTGAAGATGACCGCCGTCCCCGGCACCCAGGTGATCCCTCCTCTGGTGCCGCGCGGCACCCCTTCGCCCACCGCCGCGCCCAAGAAGCGGTCCGGCGCCAAGACCACGGCCTCGCCCTCGGCGCCGCTGCCCCTGCCGTCCGTACCACCGGAACCCACCCGAAGTCCCGAGGACGGAGGCACGCCAGGATGATCACCCTCGCCGTACGCCTGAAGAACCTCGCCTTCCTCGTCATCGCCGTCCTCGTCCTCGGCTTCCTCGGCATCCGTTACGCGGACCTCGGCCGCTACGTCGGCGTCGCCGACCACTACACGGTCAAGGTCGAACTCGCCCGGACGGGCGGGCTCTTCACCCACTCCGACGTCACCTACCGAGGTGTGTCGGTGGGCCGGGTCGGCCCGATCGAGCTGACCGAGGACGGGGTGGTCGCGGAGCTGCGCATCAAGAAGTCCGCCCCCCGCATCCCCGCCGACACGCGGGCCGTGGTGGCCGGACTCTCCGCGGTGGGCGAGCAGTACATCGACCTGCGGCCGGAGAGCGACACCGGCCCCCACCTCGCCGACGGCACCCGGATCGAACAGCCGGACACCGAGGTGCCCGTGCCCGTCACCGACGTCCTCACCAGCGTGAACGACCTCACCCGGTCCGTGCCGCTGAGGGAACTGCGCACGGTGGTCGACGAGTTCGGCAAGACCTTCGACGGGCACGGCGACGATCTGCGGGTGCTCCTCGACAGCGGCAGTGCCTTCATCGAGGCCGCCGACCGCGATCTGCCCTCGACCAGCCGCCTGCTCGTCGACGGCGAGACCGTGCTGCGCACCCAGGCCGAGGAGGCGAAGGCCATCCGCGGCTTCGCCGACGGTGCCACGGAACTCGCCCGCGCCCTCAAGGGTTCCGACACCGATCTACGCCGGCTCCTCACCGTCACGCCGGACGCCGCCACGCAGGTCAGCGGGTTGCTCCGGGACCTCGACCCCAGCCTCGGCGTGGTCCTCGCCAACCTGGTCACCACCTCCGAGATCGCCGTCACCCGGCAGCGCGGCGTCGAGGAACTCCTCGTGAAGTACCCGGCGGCCGTCTCGGCCGGTGCCACCGCCGTCGACGGAGGAAAGCTCCGGCTCGGCCTGGCCGTCACCTTCTTCAAGCCCCTGCCCTGCACCGACGGCTACGGCGGCACCCGGTACCGCACCGGCCTGGACCTCGGTACCGCCCCCGCCCTCAACACCGGCGCCGCCTGCACGGCACCGGCCGCGAGCGGGGTCAACGTACGAGGGTCCGCCAACGCCCCCCGGGGCGGAGCGCTGCCCGAACCGGCCAGGCCCGGCTCCCTGCCCTCGGGCAGCACGGGCAGCAAGGGCCGCACGGGCGGTACCGCTTCGGCGCCCGGCGCGCTGGCCCTCCCGGGCACGGGCGGCACCGGGGCGGCCGGGCTGCCGGGGCTGCTTGGCGCGGACCCGGAGGCGGGCCGATGAGGCGGACGCGGGCCGTCGCCGGGGCGGGACTGGTACTGGCACTGGCGTTCTGCGGCGCCGGGGCGTGGACGTACGCGCAGGCGCGGGGCGACGACTCCCTCGTGTACGGCCGTGAGCGCGACGAGGCGCTGGGCGACGGGCGCGAGCGGCTCGCCGTCCTCAACACCCTCGACGCCTCGTCCCGGCAGCGGGCGCGGGCGGGCATCGAGGACTGGCGTGCCGCCGCGACCGGTCCGCTGCGGCAGGAACTGGGCGCCACCGTCCCCAGAAAGGGTCCCTCGGCTCGGGGCACGGTCACCGAGGCCGCACTCACCGCCCTCGACACGCGCGCGGGCACCGCGAAGCTCGTCGCCACCGTGCGCGTCGAGGTCACGCCCACGGGGGCGAAGACGCCGACCACGGACCGCAAGCGTCTGGAGGCGGTCCTCGCCCGCACGGGCGAAGGCGAGTGGAAGGTCAAGGCACTGAGCGCGGTACCGCTCGCGCGGACGGCGAAGGAGGACGAGAGCCGATGACACCGCTACGGCACCTCGGACGCCCCCGGACCCCCACCGCCCCACCCGCGGGACGGGAAGAGGACGCCCCCCACCCCGGCGGCGGCACTGACGTCGCGTCCGGCCAAGAGGCGCCGCCTGTCGAGCCGGTGGACGGTCGCGGTGGCGGCCGGCGTTCGCGTGTCCTCGTCCGGCGCCTCGTCCCCGCGGTGTGCGCCACGCTGCTCGTCCTCGCAGGCGGTGGCTTCTTCCACGGCGCCCATCAGCTGAGGTCCGCCCCGTCCGCCGACAACCACGCGCTGACCGACGCCGAGGCGACCAGCCGCGTCGCCGGTGACGTCGGCAACGCCCTCGCGCGCGTCTTCTCGTACACACCGGGCGGTCTGGACGCCACCGAGCGTGCCGCGCGGTCCGTTCTCGCGGGGCGGGCGGAGCGCCAGTACACGGAGCTGATGGGCCGGATGCGCGCGGACCTCGCCGCGCAGCGCGTCACCCTCAGCACCCAGGCCGTACGTATCGGAGTGATCGAACTCGACGGTGACAGCGCACGGTTGCTCGTCTTCCTCGATCAGCTCTCGCACCGCGGAAAGGGCCGCACCACCTCCGCGGCGGCCCAGCTCACGGTGACCGCGCGATGGGAGGACGACCAGTGGCGAATCGTCGACATGAAGCCCCGCTGAGCGGGCGCGAGGAGAGGGGAAGACGGATGAGACGCGGGACCAGGGGACCGGCCGGGCTCGGGGCACCGCCGCTCACGGCCCTCGCCGTCGTCCTCGCCCTGACCGCGGCCGGCTTCGGCACATGGGCGGGCTGGGACTGGTACGCCGCGGCCCACGACGACACCGCGGGCTACGCCGAGCAGCGAGACGCGGCCCTCGCCGCCGGTGAACAGGCCGTCCAGAATCTCAACACTCTCGACCACCGCAGCATCAGCCGCGGCCTGGACCTCTGGGAGTCCTCAACCACCGGCGAGCTGCACGAGCAACTGGCCTCCGGGCGCGAGGAGTTCGCCGCCAAGGTGCGGACCGCGAAGACCGTGACCACGGCGAAGGTGCTCTCCGGCGCGCTCACCGAACTCGACGACCGGGCCGGCCGGGCCCGCGTCCTCGTCGCCCTGCGGGTGACGGTGAAAGCCCCCGGCGACGCGAGCACCGACAAGGACAGCCGCATGCTCGGCGAACTGACCCGCACCGACGGCCACTGGAAACTCAGCGCCCTGGGGCAGGCCCCGGTCGGCGGCACGTCGGCAGGCTGACCGGCCGACCGGCCGACCGGCCGCAGGAGAGGACGAACACGATGCCGACGACCCGCCATCACCTGAACAACGCACGCCGCCGCCAGGCCCGGGAGTCCCTCCACCCCCCGGTCACGAGCACCGTCGCCAAGGGGCGCGGGGAACCGCGTGACCAGCCGCGACCGACCCGTACGCGGCACACGACCCGCGACGGAACGGCGGCTCCCCGAAACCCTGGGCCCCCGCCCCGCCGCAGCCGCGCCCTCGTCATCCTCTGCCTGCTCACCCTCGTACTCGGCGGCTTCGCCGGCTGGGCGCACGCCCGCGCGGAGGCGATCCGCGACGCCCCGGCGGCACGCAACACCGCCCTGTCCGACACCGCCCGCACCAGCGAGATCAAGGGCCAGTCGACCAAGGCCGTCGGCGCGCTCTTCTCGTACGACCACGCCGACCGCGGCGCCCTCGACAAGGCCGCGAGCACGTGGCTCACGGGACGCGCCGTCGCCCAGCACCGGGACCTGCTCGGCGACATCCGCACGCGGGCCGACAAGCAGAAGGCGGTGATCACGACCACGGTCACCGACAGCGCGGTCGAGCGCATCGACGGCGACCGGGCGCGCGTCCTGGTCTACGCCGATCAGAGCAGCGTCAGCACGGCGGGCGACAAGAAGGCCGATGACGACGGCACCTACGCCGGGGCGATGTTCGCGGTCGACGTCGTGCGGCGCGACGGCCGTTGGCTCGTCTCGGCCATCGACACCTTCAGCCGCTGAAGGTGCCTGCCTCTTGCGACGGGGGCCGCGCCTGTCTCTTGCCGCCGGGGGGCCGTGCTCGCCCGTCACCGCCGGGAGGACGCGCCTGCGTCTTGCCGCCGGGGGGCGTGCCCGCCCGTCGTCACCGCTGGCCGTGCCTGCCCGTTGCCGCCGGGGGTCGTGCCTGCCCCTCACCACCAGGGAGACCCGCCCGCCCCCCCCCGCTCAAGGAAAAGCCGCCCTCGCCCCGGGAGAACCCGCACGCCCCTCACCACCAGGGAGTGAACCGACCATGCCCGAACACCGCGCCCCACGCCTGCCCGTCCGGACCCGGCAGGGCCTGCGGGCCACCGCCGTCGCCGTGGCCGCGGTGGCGGCGCTCACCGCCTCCCAGGCCCCCGGACTGCCGCAGAAGGAGGGTGTCCGCCCGGCCGCCGACGGCCCGCCCGCCCCGGCCGCGGACCTTCCGTACGCCGAACTCGCCCCGCCCCACGACGGTTCGTACCACACCGAACTCCCGCCCCTGGTGTCCCCGGACGCCCCGCCGCGCGCCACGCAGGCCGCCCCGGTACGTACCCAGTCCGGCATCCCCGGCACCGTGCTGCGCGCCTACCGTGCCGCGGAGCGGTCCGTCGGCCGCACGGACCCCGGCTGCGCGCTGCCCTGGGAACTGCTCGCCGCCATCGGCAAGGTGGAGTCCGGGCAGGCACGCGGCGGCGCGGTCGACCGGCACGGCACCACGCTCGGCCGGATCACCGGCCCGGCGCTCGACGGCCGGAACTTCGCCCTGATCCTGGACAGCGACGACGGCGTCCACGACGGCGACACGGTGTACGACCGGGCGGTGGGGCCGATGCAGTTCCTGCCGTCGACGTGGGCGCGCTGGGGCGCGGACGGCAACGGGGACGGCCGCGGCGACCCCGACAACATCTTCGACGCGGCGCTGGCCGCCGGGCACTACCTGTGCGCCGGGGACCGCGACCTGAGCCGGGCGGCCGACCTCGACCGGGCGGTCCTCAGCTACAACCACTCGCGGTCCTACCTGGAACTGGTCCGCCACTGGCTGGACTTCTACCGCAGGGGCGTGCACGCCGTCCCCGACGGCGAAGGCGTCATCCCGAAGTCTCCTGGAGCCGGGAGCGACGCCCCGGCGACGGAGCCGGCCGACGAGGGCGGCCGCGGCGGCAAGGGAGGTGACGGCGGCAAGGGAGGTGACGGTGACGGCGGCGTCATCATCGGCCCCGGCCCCGGCAGACCCGACACCCCGTCTCCCTCTCCGTCTCCCTCTTCCTCGCACCCGGTGCCGCCCTCGCCGTCGCCACGCCCGTCCCCGTCCGCGACGGACCCCGGCCCCGCCCCGTCCGGCTCTCCCACCCCCGGCCCCTCGCCGACGCCGACCCCCACCGACCCGCCCACGCCGAGCCCTGACCCGTCCACCCCGCAGGACTGCCCCTCCGACTCGGCGAGCCCCTCACCGGACGCGGCCGGAGCGGCGGCGGGACGGTGCGGACCGGCTCAGTGACCGTCCGCCCCACGGCGTGTGGGGAGGGTGAACCAGACGGCTTTGCCGGAGCCGGTGGGCCGGTGGCCGCAGGACGAGCTGAGGGTGCGGATCAGGAGCAGCCCGCGGCCGTGCTCCTGCCAGGGGTCCGGCGCGCCGGGCGAGTCCGGGGCGGTGAGGTCGCCGGGCGGCAGCGGGCTTGAGTCGTGCACCTCGACCTGGCAGCCGGTCGGCAGCAGCTCGATCACCAGCTCTATGGGGTCACGCCCCACGGTGTGCTCGACGGCGTTGGCGACCAGCTCCGCGGTGAGCAGTTCGGCTGTGTCGGTGTCGGCGGACGAGTCGATGTCGGTGAGCGCGGTGCGGACCAGGGCGCGCGCGACGGGCACGGCCGCCGCGGTGTGCGGCAGCGCGATGCGCCAGGAGGCGGGGGAGGCAGGCTCGTGCAAGGCGGGTCCGTTCGGGGCAGCAGGCGGTGCTGCGTTCAACCGTACGAATCCTAAGCGCCATGTCGACAGGGGCGACGGTCGGGCCCGCGTGGGACCTCCGACCCTGGGCTCTCCGTGACCGTATCGCGTACTCATGACGACAGTCACGAATCGGTGATAGCTTCGGGGTTAGCGAACTCAGACTCGCGAACTCAGACTCAGCGATCTCAGACTCAAGCGATCTCAGCCCTCAGGCCGAGGAGGCCGCACCTGATGAGTCCCTTCACCGGCTCCGCGTCCCGCACCCCCGAGTGGCGGCATCTGCGCCTCGCCGTCGACGACGGGGTCGCCACGGTCACCCTCGCCCGCCCCGACCGGCTCAACGCGCTCACCTTCGGCGCCTACGCCGACTTGCGCGACCTCCTCGCCGAGCTCTCCCGGGACAAGTCCGTACGAGCCCTCGTGCTCGGCGGTGAGGGGCGCGGATTCTGCTCGGGCGGCGACGTCGACGAGATCATCGGCGCGACCCTCGCCATGGACACCGCCCAGCTCCTCGACTTCAACCGCATGACGGGCCAGGTCGTGCGGGCCATCAGGGAGTGCCCCTTCCCGGTGATCGCCGCCGTGCACGGGGTCGCCGCGGGCGCCGGCGCCGTGCTCGCCCTCGCCGCGGACTTCCGCGTCGCGGACCCGAGCGCCCGCTTCTCCTTCCTCTTCACCCGGGTCGGGCTCTCCGGCGGCGACATGGGCGCCGCCTACCTCCTGCCCCGTGTCGTCGGCCTCGGCCACGCCACGCGGCTGCTGATGCTGGGCGACGCGGTGCGGGCCCCGGAGGCCGAGCGGATCGGCCTGATCAGCGAGCTGACGGACGAAGGCAAGGCGGCGGAGGCCGCCCGGACCCTGGCCCGCCGCCTCGCAGACGGCCCCGCCCTGGCCTACGCCCAGACGAAGGCGCTGCTCACCTCCGAACTGGACATGCCGCTGGCCGCCTCCGTGGAACTGGACGCGGCGACCCAGGCTCTGCTGATGAACGGCGAGGACTACGCCGAGTTCCACGCCGCCTTCACGGAGAAGCGCCCGCCGAAGTGGCGGGGCCGGTGAGGGCGGGGAAGAGGGGGCCCGCCGCCCCCTTCCCCGGGCCGGACGTCACGGCGACGCCCACCCCACCCCTCGGACCGCGGGGAAGCGGGGTGGCGGCGCGGGGCGCGGGTGCCGGGGATGGCGTGGCTTCGTCACGGGTGGGCCCTGTCTCCGCCGAAGGCTCCGCGACCCCCGCCCGCACCCCCCACCGCATCGCCGTGATCGGCGGCGGCCCCGGCGGGCTCTACGCCGCCGCTCTGCTCAAGCGGCTCGACCCCGCGCGTGAAGTGACCGTCTGGGAGCGCAACGCACCCGAGGACACCTTCGGCTTCGGGGTCGTCCTCTCCGACGAGACGCTCGGCGGCATCGAGCACGCCGACCCCGTCGTCTACGCCGCCCTCCAGGCCGAGTTCGTACGCTGGGACGACATCGACATCGTGCACCGCGACCGGCGCCACACCTCCGGCGGCCACGGCTTCGCCGCGCTCGGGCGGCGACGGCTCCTGGAGATCCTGCACACCCGCTGCCGCGAGCTCGGCGTCGAGCTGCGCTTTTGCACCGAAGCGCCGCCCGCCGCCGCACTCGCCACGGCGTACGACCTGGTCGTGGCCGCTGACGGCGTGCACAGCCTCACCCGTGAGACGCATGCCGAAGCGTTCCGGCCGACGATCACCACCCACCGCTGCCGCTACATCTGGCTCGCCGCCGACTTCGCCTTCGACGCCTTCCGCTTCGAGATCGCCGAGACCGAGCACGGCGTGATGCAGCTCCACGGCTACCCCTTCTCCGCCTCCGGTTCCGGCGCTTCCACCGTCATCGTCGAGATGCGCGAGGAGGTCTGGGAGGCCGCCGGCTTCGACGGCCTCGACGAACGCGAGTCCGCCGACCGCTGCGCCAAGATCTTCACGGAGGCCCTCGGCGGCCGCCCCCTGCACGGCAACAAATCGGCCTGGACCACCTTCCGCACCGTCGTCAACTCCCGCTGGTCGCACGGCAACACGGTCCTGCTCGGCGACGCCGCGCACACCGCCCACTTCTCCATCGGCTCCGGCACGAAGCTCGCCGTCGAGGACGCCCTCGCGCTCGCCGCCTGCCTCCAGGAACAGCCGGACATCCCGAGCGCCCTCCAGGCGTACGAGACGGAACGCCGCCCCGTGGTCGAGTCCACCCAACGCGCCGCCCGCGCCAGCCTGGAGTGGTTCGAGCGCCTGCCCGACCACATCGACCAGCCGCCACGCCAGTTCGCGTTCAACCTCCTGACCCGCAGCCGCCGCGTCACCCACGACAACCTCCGCCTGCGCGACGCCCGCTTCACCCGCTCCGTGGAGCGCGAATTCGGCTGCCCCGACGGCACGCCCCCCATGTTCACGCCCTTCAGCCTCCGCGACCTCACCCTGCGCAACCGCGTCGTGGTCTCCCCGATGGACATGTACTCCGCCGTGGACGGCGTCCCCGGCGACTTCCACCTCGTCCACCTCGGCGCGCGCGCCCTGGGCGGCGCCGGCCTGGTCATGACCGAGATGGTCTGCGTCAGCGAACACGGCCGCATCACCCCTGGCTGCGCCGGGCTCTACACCGACGAGCAGGCGCGGGCCTGGCGGCGCGTCACCGACTTCGCGCACGCCCAGGCCCCCGGCACGGCGATCGGCGTCCAGCTCGGCCACTCGGGCCGCAAGGGCTCCACGAAACTGATGTGGGAAGGCATCGACGACCCCCTGCCCGACGGCAACTGGCCGCTCCGTGCCGCCTCACCGCTCCCGTACAAGCCCGGCAGCCAGACCCCCCGCGAGCTCACCCGCGCCGGGCTCACGGAGATCCGCGAGCAGTTCGTCGGGGCGGCCCGCCGCGCATGCGACGCGGGCTTCGACCTCCTCGAACTCCACTGCGCCCACGGCTACTTGCTCTCCGGCTTCCTCTCCCCGCTCACCAACCACCGCGCGGACGCGTACGGCGGCTCCCTCTCCGCCCGCCTCCGCTTCCCCCTCGAAGTCTTCGACGCCGTCCGCAAGGTGTGGCCGGCCGGGAAGCCGATGACCGTCCGCATCTCGGCCACCGACTGGGCCGACGGCGGCACCACGGCCGAGGACGCCGTGGAGATCGCCCGCGCCTTCGCGGCCCACGGCGCCGACGCGATCGACGTCTCCACCGGCCAGGTGGTCGCGGACGAACGCCCCGCGTACGGACGCTCCTACCAGACGCCCTACGCCGACCTCATCCGCAACCGGACCGGCATCCCCGTCATCACCGTCGGCGCCATCTCCTCCTGGGACGACGTCAACTCCCTTCTTCTGGCGGGCCGCGCGGACCTCTGCGCACTGGCCCGGCCCCACCTCTACGACCCCCACTGGACCCTGCACGCGGCGGCCGAGCAGGAGTACGCGGGTCCGGGCGCCGTCTGGCCGCTCCCGTACCGCGCGGGCAGCCGCCGCCCCCAGACGGGCCGCACCGACGCGCCCAAGCCCCGCCTGTCGCTGCGGAGTTGACGAGGGGCGGGGTTCACTCCCGCGGCGCCACGAAGAGCGCGCCCGCCTCCCGCAGCAGCCCGTCGAGCCCGGCGAACACCGCGGCCGAACGAGTGCCCGGCCAGCCCGCCGGCAGCAGCTCGGCGGGCAACCCGGGATCGGCGTACGGAAGCCGGCGCCAGGAGTCGAGGGCCAGGAGGTAGTCGCGGTAGGCCTCCTCGGGCGGCGGGGGCGCGTCCCCCCGGGCCTCCCAGGAACGCAGCACCGGCTCATGGAGGTCCAGGAACGCCTCGTGCTGCTTGGCCAGCGAGGCGAGGTCCCACCAGCGGCCCACCGCCTCCGCCGTCGCCGCGAAACCCAGATGCTCGCCCCGGAACAGATCGACGTACGAGGCGAGTTGGAGGCGCTCCAGAGTGTGCCGGGTCTCCTCGTAGAGATGCGCGGGAGCGATCCAGACGCCCGGCGCCGCCGTACCGAAGCCGAGCCCCGCCAGGCGCGAACGCAGCACGTGCCGCTTGTGGCGCTCCGCCTCCGGCACGGAGAAGACGGCGAGGACCCAGCCCGCACCCTCCCGCGCGTCCCGCGAGCCCGGCGGGCCGTAGATGCGCCGGTCGCCGTCCTCCAGGAGCTGACGGGCGTCCGGCGACAGCGCGTACCCCGCCGCACCCGACTCGGTACGCGCCGGTACGAGCAGCCCGCGCCGCTTGAGCCGGGACACCGACGAACGCACCGACGGCGCGTCGACACCGACCGGCGCGAGGAGGCGCACCAGCTCGGCGACCGGCACCGGGCCGGGCGCGGTCCGCCCGTAGGCGCCGTAGAAGGTGACGATCAGGGACCGTGGAGTGTGCTGCTCGGACACGTGATCACTCTACGGGCCCCGGCCCGGCCGCAGGATGCGTGGCGGGTGGCGTACGCAGCCGGAACCGCTGGAGCTTGCCCGTCGCGGTCCTCGGCAGCGCGTCCAGGAAGACGATCTCGCGCGGACACTTGTAGGGGACCAGCTCCGCCTTCACGAACGCCCGCAGCCGCTCCGCGTCCCGCGGCGCGCCCTCGCGCGGCACCACGTACGCCACGACGATCTGTCCGCGCAGCTCGTCGGGGTGCCCCACGACAGCCGTCTCCGCGACGTCCGGATGCCGCAGCAGCGCCTCCTCGACCTCGGGCCCCGCGATGTTGTACCCCGCCGAGATGATCATGTCGTCGGCACGCGCGACATAGCGGAAGTAGCCGTCGGCGTCGCGGACATACGTGTCGCCGGTGATGTTCCAGCCGTGGCGCACGTACTGGAGCTGGCGCTCGTCCGCGAGATAGCGGCAGCCGACCGGGCCGCGCACCGCGAGCAGTCCGGGCTCGCCGTCCGGCACCGGCACGCCGGAGCCGTCCACGACGCGCGCCTGCCAGCCCGGCACGGGCCGCCCCGTCGTACCCGGCCGGATGGCGTCGTCGGCGGCGGAGATGAAGATGTGCAGGAGTTCCGTCGCGCCGATTCCGTTGATGACGCGGTGCCCCGTGCGCCGGTGCCAGGCCTGCCAGGTGGCCGCCGGCAGGTTCTCGCCCGCCGAGACGCAGCGGCGCAGGGAAGAGACGTCGTGTCCGTCGAGCTGGTCCAGCATGGTGCGGTACGCGGTCGGCGCGGTGAACAGGACGGTGATGCGATGCCGCTCGATCGCGGGCAGCAGCTGCTTGGGGGCCGCCTGTTCGAGCAGCACCGACGAGGCGCCGAAGCGCAGCGGGAAGATGACGAGACCGCCGAGCCCGAACGTGAAGCCGAGCGGCGGGCTGCCCGCGAACACGTCGTCGGGAACCGGCTTGAGGATGTGCCGCGCGAAGGTGTCGGCGACGGCGAGCACATCGCGGTGGAAGTGCATACAGCCCTTGGGGCGGCCCGTCGTGCCGGAGGTGAAGGCGATGAGCGCGACATCGTCGGCGGCCGTGTCCACGGCCTCATAGCGCCCGGACTGCCGGGCGGCGCGCGCCAGCAGGTCGTCGGGGCCCTCACCGCCGTACGTCGTGACGTGCAGGCCCGGCACACCGGCCTTGATCAGGTCGTCCACCGAGCGGACGTCGCACAGCGCGTGCCGCACCTCGGCGATCTCGCACATGGTGGCGAGCTCCTGCGCGCGCTGCTGGGCGAGCACGGTCACGGCGACGGCGCCCGCCTTCATCACGGCGAGCCAGCAGGCCGCGAGCCACGGCGTGGTGGGTCCGCGAAGCAGCACGCGCTCGCCGGGCCGGACGTCGAGTTCGGAGGTCAGCGCGTGCGCGATGCGGTCGACGTGGCCGCGCAGCCGGGCGTACGTCCAGGTCTCGCCGGACGCGGCGTGGAAGGCGGGCCGCTCGGCGCCCAGCCGGTCCGCCGTCCGGTCGAGCAGCTCCGTGCCGCAGTTGAGACGGTCGGGGTAGTGCAGCTCGGGGCGGTCGTGGACGAGGGCGGGCCACTGGTCGCGTGGGGGGAGATGGTCCCGGGCGAAGCTGTCGATGTGGCCGGATGGTGTCAGCCCTGGGATGCCGTTGGGTTCCATGGCGGCTCTGCCCCCTTGCCTGCCGGTCGGGCGCTGTGGTGGGCTCGCCTGACGAGCGTATCGTGATAGTGACGACAGTCAACGGTGCGCGATAAAGGAGGGGCCCGCGATGCCGACATTCTCCCTCGATCCAGAACAAACCGCCTGGTGCTCGGAGCTGCGCACGCTCTCCGCCGAACGTCTGCGTCCCCTGGCGGAGAAGGGCGAGCCGGGACACGTGAACCGGCCACTGGTCGAGACGCTGGGCGAACTCGGTCTGCTCGACCGTCTGTTCGAGGAGGGGGAGGGGGCGGGCCCGACGTCCGGAGCCCTCGGCCTGTGTCTGATGCGCGAATCCCTCGCCTACGCCTGCACGGAGGCCGAGACCGCCCTCGCGCTCCAGGGCCTCGGCGCCCACCCCGTGCACGCGTACGGCTCAGCGGCCCAGCGCGAGCGCTGGCTGCCCGAGGCTCGCGCCGGGCGCGCCATCGCCGCCTTCGCGCTCTCCGAACCGGGCGCCGGCTCCGACGCGGCGGCCCTGTCCCTGACGGCGGAGCCGGACGGCTCCGGCGGCTGGCGCCTCACGGGCGGGAAACGCTGGATCTCCAACGCCCCCGAAGCGGATTTCTACACCGTGTTCGCCCGTACGTCCCCGGGCGCGGGGGCGCGCGGCGTCACCGCCTTCCTCGTCCCGGCCGACCGGCCGGGCCTGACGGGTACGCCCATCGACATGCTCTCCCCGCACCCGATCGGCGCGCTCGCCTTCGACTCCGTACGGGTCGGCCGAGACGACGTCCTGGGGGAGATCGACCGGGGCTTCCGGGTGGCGATGACCACCCTGAACCGGTTCCGCCCGAGCGTCGGCGCCTTCGCGGTCGGCATGGCCACCGCCGCGCTGGACGCGAGCCTCGCCCACACCGCGGAACGGGACGCGTTCGGCGGCAAGTTGAAGGACCTCCAGTCTGTCGCCCACCAGATCGCCGAGATGGCCACGCGCACCGAGGCGGCCCGCCTGATGGTCTACGCGGCAGCGGCGGCGTACGACGAAATGGGGGCGGCGGGCGCGGAGGGGGCCAGGGGCCCCGGCATCGCCCGACAGGCGGCCATGGCGAAGCTGCTCGCCACCGAGACCGCGCAGTACGTGGTCGACGCGGCGGTGCAACTGCACGGCGCCCGCGCGCTCCAGCGGGGCCACCTCCTGGAACACCTCTACCGCGAGGTGCGTGCGCCGCGGATCTATGAGGGGGCGAGCGAGGTGCAGCGGACGATCATCGCCAAGGAGCTGTACGACCGATAACGGGTACCACCCTTGCCCACCGCCCCGGACCCACCGCCCTTGCCCCACCACCTCTGCCTCGTCACCCTCCCCCCATCACCACTGCCCCATCACCCCTGGAGCCGGACCATGCCCCTGCACCGCGTGAACCCCGCCGAACTCTCCCCGCCCACCGGCTTCTCGCACGCCGTCACCGCGACCGGGTCCCGCCTCGTCTTCCTCGCCGGGCAGACCTCTCTGGACGGCGACGGCAAGGTCGTCGGAGCCGGCCTGCCCGCGCAGTTCGAGCGGGCGCTCACCAACCTCCTGACCGCCCTGCGCCACGCGGGCGGCACCCCCGCCGATCTCGCCCGCGTCACCGTCTACGCCACGGACGTCGCCGACTACCGCGAGCACGCGCCCGAACTGGGCCGCATCTGGCGGCGGTTGGCGGGCCGCGACTATCCCGCGATGGCGGTGGTGGGCGCCGTCCGGCTATGGGACGACCAGGCCCTGGTCGAGCTCGACGGGGTGGCGGTCCTGGACTGAGGGCCGCCGGTCCCCTCCCGTGCCGCTGTGCAACTGCCCCGCGTCGCACCGGAGTTGCGGGGTACACGGAGACAGCCGCGGTCAACGGGACCGCGGTGTCGAGGAGGGGTGAAGACGTGCGTGCGAGCAAGGTTTCGGGTGTCATCGGGATCGTCGGCCTGTCGGCCGCTCTGCTGACGGGCTGCGGTGACGGAGGCGACGGGGGCGGCTCCGACAAGCCCTTCGCCAAGGACAGCGCCGACCAGATCGCCGCCAAGGCGGTCGAGGCCACCAAGAAGGCCGACTCGATGCGCCTCAAGGGAGACATGCGGCAGGACGGCAGGACGGTCAGCCTGGATCTCGTGGTCGACCAGGAGAAGAACTGCGAGGGGACCTTCGACAGCGCGGGCGCCAAGGCCGAGCTGCGGCACATGAACGGCACGCTGTACGTGCGCGGCGACGAGCAGTACTGGAAGAATAGCCTGAAAGGCCGGCCCGGTTCGGACAAGGTGATGTCCAAGGTCGTCGACAAGTGGGTGAAGATGCCCGCCGACGACGCCTCGACGTCCGGCATGTGCGACAAGCAGGGCCTGATCGCCTCGATGGACGAGGACAAGTCGACCCGTAAAGGCATGAAGAAGGGCGACACCACGACCGTCGGCGGGAAGGAAGCCATCACACTGAAGAAGAAGGCGTCCGGGGGCGAGACGCACACGATGTACGTCGCCACGGAGGGCGAGCCGTACATCCTGCGCACCACCGTGAAGGGTGGCGACGAGCCGAACGAGGCGACGTTCTCCGACTACGGCAAGCCCGTACGCCCGAAGACCCCGTCCAAGGGCGAGGTGGTCGACCTCAAGGAAGCCGCGGCGGCGGGACGGTAATCGCTCCTTGCCCCCGCCGGCCGCCGGACGGGTCCCCGGACTTCCTCGGCAGGACAGCGTCAACAACTCCGTGACCCACGCCGGAAGAGCGGCCCGCCGGAAATCCTCCCCGGCGGGCCGCTCTTCGTGGTCTGCGGGCCCGGTGCCCCTCAGATGTCCCGGAACGTCTCGATCTGCGCCCCCACGGAGTTCAGCCGCTCCGCCAGGTCCTCATAGCCGCGGTTGATCACGTACACGTTGCGCAGCACCGACGTGCCCTCGGCCGCCATCATGGCGAGCAGGACGACCACGGCGGGGCGCAGCGCGGGCGGGCACATCATCTCGGCGGCGCGCCAGCGGGTCGGGCCCTCGACCAGGACCCGGTGCGGATCGAGGAGTTGGAGGCGGCCGCCGAGGCGGTTGAGGTCCGTCAGGTAGATCGCGCGGTTGTCGTAGACCCAGTCGTGGATCAGCGTCTTGCCCTGCGCCGCCGCCGCGATGGCCGCGAAGAAGGGGACGTTGTCGATGTTCAGGCCGGGGAACGGCATCGGGTGGATCTTGTCGATGGGCGCCTCCAGCTTGGAGGGGCGCACGGTGAGGTCGATGAGGCGGGTGCGGCCGTTGTCCGCGGGGTACTCCGCCGAGCGGTCGTGGTCCAGGCCCATCTCCTCCAGGACCGCCAGCTCGATCTCCAGGAACTCGATCGGCACCCGGCACACCGTCAGCTCGGACTCCGTGACGACGGCGGCGGCGAGCAGGCTCATCGCCTCGACCGGGTCCTCGGAGGGGGAGTAGTCGACGTCGACGTCGATGGTCGGCACGCCGTGCACGGTCAGCGTCGTCGTGCCGATGCCCTCGACCTTGACGCCGAGTGCCTCCAGGAAGAAGCACAGGTCCTGGACCATGTAGTTGGAGGAGGCGTTGCGGATGACCGTCGTGCCGTCGCTGCGGGCGGCGGCCAGCAGCGCGTTCTCCGTGACGGTGTCCCCGCGTTCGGTGAGGACGATGGGCCGGTCGGGGGAGACGTCCCGCGCGACCTCGGCGTGGTACAGCCCCTCGGTCGCCGCGATGTCCAGGCCGAACCGGCGCAGCGCGATCATGTGTGGCTCGATCGTGCGGGTGCCCAGGTCGCAGCCGCCCGCGTACGGCAGCTTGAAGCGGTCCATGCGGTGCAGCAGCGGGCCGAGGAACATGATGATCGAGCGGGTGCGGCGCGCGGCCTCCGCGTCGATCGCGTCCATCTCCAGCTTGGCGGGCGGCACGATCTCCAGGTCGACGCCGTCGTTGATCCAACGGGTGCGTACGCCGATGGAGTTGAGCACCTCCAGGAGGCGGTAGACCTCCTCGATGCGGGCCACCCGGCGCAGTACCGTACGGCCCTTGTTGAGCAGCGACGCGCAGAGCAGCGCCACGCACGCGTTCTTGCTCGTCTTGACGTCGATGGAGCCGGAGAGCCGGCGGCCGCCGACCACCCGCAGGTGCATCGGCCCGGCGTAGCCGAGCGACACGATCTCGCTGTCGAGCGCCTCACCGATACGGGCGATCATCTCAAGGCTGATGTTCTGGTTGCCGCGCTCGATGCGGTTCACGGCGCTCTGGCTGGTGCTGAGCGCTTCGGCGAGCTGCGTCTGCGTCCAGCCCCGGTGCTGACGGGCGTCGCGGATGAGCTTGCCGATGCGTACGAGGTAGTCGTCTGCCATGCGTCGCAGGCTATCTCAGATATGAGATGACGCGCGCGCTGGGGTGGGCCGTTCGGGAAGCGCTCCTCCGCGGGCCGCTCCCCGCAAGGGAGTTGCCGCCGCCCGCGTCACCCGGGCGGCGGCAGCGCGTCCTGCCGACGACAGTGCGTCGGTTCCACTCTGCATCCGCCACGCGTGCGGCGCACTTCGAGGGAGCGATATCGGCCACAAGAGTCACTCGCGAGCAGCGCGCGCCGCTCCGGCCCCGTCATCCCGCCGCAGGGTAGTCCGTGTATCCCCGCGCTCCACCCTCGTAGTACGTGGCCGGGTCACCGGCGGCCAACTCGCGGCCCAGCGCGAACCGGCTGACGAGGTCCGGGTTGGCGACGAAGTGCCGGGCGAATGACACGGCGTCGGCGACGCCCTCCCGTACGGCCGTGTTGGCGCAGGCCTGGTCGAAGCCGTTGTTGACGATGAGCGGGCCGTCGAAGCGCCGCCGGTGGCGGGTGAACACCCCGGGGTCCGGAGTGTCCGAGGGGTGCGTGAGGTCCGGGCCGCGCAGGTGCAGATAGGCCACGGGGTGGTTGTTGAGGGCGGTCACGAGTTCGTCGTAGTCCGCGAGCGTCGCCGCGTCGGCGGTGAAGCGACCGCCGGTCCACCACGGCGAGAGCCGCACGCCCACGCCCCGGCGGCCCCACGCCGTGGCCGCCGCGTCGACGACGTCGAGCAGCAGGCGCCGCCGCCGCGCGCGGTCACCGCCGTAGGCGTCCGTACGGCGGTTGAGCCTCGGGTTGAGGAACTGGGCGAGCAGGAAGACGCCGAGGGCGCCGATCTCGATGCCGTCGAACCCGGCGCGTCGCGCGTTCTCGGAGGCCACGCGGTACTCCTCGACGGTCTCCTCGATGGCCGCGAGGCTCATCGCACGGGGCGTGACCGTCTCCTTGAAGCCGTTCGCCGTGAAGGACTTCTCGCACGGGTCGACCGCCGAGGGCCCGGCGGGCAGTTCGCCGCCGAGGTGGTCGGGGTGCGAGGCGGCGCCCGTGTGCCACAGCTGCTGCACGATGCGGCCGCCGAGCGCGTGTACGACGTCGGTGACGCGCCGCCAGCCGGCGACCTGCTCCTGCGTGTAGACGCCGGGGACGTGGACGAAGCCGATCGCCCGCTCGCTGACCCAGGTCCCCTCGGTCACGATCAGCCCCGCCCCGGCCCGCTGCCCGTAGTAGGCGACGTGCAGCTCCGTCGGCGCGAGGCCCTCACCCGTGGCACGGGCCCGGGTGAGCGGGGCCATCACCACGCGGTTGGGCAGGCGCAGGTCCCCGAGATCGAAGCCGCCGAGCAGGGGCTGGGTGAGGGCGGGCAGAGTGGTGGTGCGGGTCATGGCATGTCTCCTTCGCGGGCCGATGTCACGGTCTCCTCGCCGCGCGCGTCATGAAGGTGACCGCGGCATGAAAGTGACCGAGTCACGGAAGTGACGGGGAACGGCCGGGAAAGGTGACCGATGGACGACGGGCAGCAGGCACTGGCGGAACGGTTCGAGGCCCACCGGGGGCAGCTGCGCGGCGTCGCCTACCGCATGCTCGGCTCGCTCAGCGACGCCGACGACGCCGTACAGGAGGCCTGGCTGCGGCTGAGCCGTACCGACGCCGAGGAGATCGAGAATCTTGCCGCCTGGCTCCGCACCGTCGTCTCCCGCCTCTGCCTCGACATGCTGCGCTCCGGCGCGGCACGCCACGAGGAGGCGGTCGGCGGCACACTCCCCGACCACCTCGGCGGGCGCGCCGCCGCGCGAGAGAGCGAACCCCAGGAGCCCGAGGAACAGGCACTGGTCGCCGAGTCGGTCGGCCGCGCCCTGCTCGTCGTCCTCGACACGCTGGGCCCCGCCGAACGCGTCGCCTTCGTGCTGCACGACCTGTTCGCCGTGCCGTTCACGCAGATCGCGCCCGTCGTGGAGCGCACCCCGGTCGCCGCGAAGAAGCTCGCGAGCCGTGCGCGCGGCAAGGTCCGCGGCGCGCCGAGCGCCGCCGCCCCGGAGCTCGAAGAGGAGCGGCGCGTCGTCGCGGCCTTCCTCGCGGCCGCCCGCAACGGCGACCTCGCGGCGCTGCTCACCGTCCTCGCCCCCGATGTCGTACGCGGCGCCGACCTCACCGCGCTGCCGGGGGGCCGCGCCGCACGGATCCAGGGCGCCCGGGCCGTGGCCGAGGAGACGGTCCTGCTCCGCCGCAACGCCCGCTTCGCCGAGCCCGCGCTGATCGACGGCGCCGTCGGCCTGGTCGTGGCCCCCTACGGGCGGCTTCTCCTCGCGCTGCGGATCCGTGTCGAGGGCGGCCGGGTCGCGGCGTACGAGGTGATCGCGGACCGGCGGCGGCTGCGCGCGCTGGACCTGGCGGTGCTCCCGGCGGCCGGTGCCGGCACGTGGGGTGGCCGGAAAAATCTCAGTTGATCTGGACCCTGGCGTCTGAATACTGGCTGTCGTCTCAGTTGATCTGGTCTGCTTCCCGCGTTTCGAACTGACTGGTGGAGGGCCTGCGAGATTGACCATGCACGATGACCAAGTGGACGTGACCACCGAAATCGTTGCGGCCTTGATCCAGGAGCAGTTCCCTCAGTGGAGCGGCAAGGCGATCCAACCACTGCCGTCGACCGGGACGGTCAACGCCATCTTCCGCATCGGGAGCGACCTCTCTGCGCGTTTCCCCCTGCGTCCGGCCGATGCTGCCGAGGCGCTGGCGGTCTTGGAACAGGAAGCCCAGGCGAGCGCGGAGCTGGCACAGGTGTCTCGGTTCCCCGCTCCGGAACCCGTCGCCCTGGGAAAGCCTGGAGCGGGCTATCCCATGCCGTGGTCGGTCCAGACATGGTTGCCGGGAACGGTCGCCTTTGATGCCGACCCGAGTGGGTCGGACGCTTTTGCCGAGGACCTTGCGGCCTTCATCGCAGCCCTGCGGGACGCCGAGACGCAGGGGCGGCTTTTCAGCGGCGAGGGTCGTGGCGGTTCTCTCGCTCACCACGACGATTGGATGGCGAAGTGCTTCGAGGAGAGCAAGGGGCTGCTCGACGTGCCCCGGCTGCGCCAAGTGTGGAGCCACTTTCGGGAGTTGCCGCGCACGGGTGCCGACGTCATGAGCCATGGTGACTTGATTCCCGGCAATGTACTGGTCACGGGCGACCGGCTCAGCGGCGTACTCGACACCGGCGGCTTCGGCCCGGCCGACCCCGCGCTGGATCTGGTCAGCGCCTGGCACCTGTTGCGGCCCGGCCCGCGGGAAGTGCTTCGGCGGACACTGGTCTGTGACGATCTGGAGTGGGAGCGCGGCAAGGCATGGGCGTTCCAACAGGCGATGGGTGTCGTCTGGTACTACGTCGAGAGCAATCCGACGATGAGCACGATGGGGCGCCGGACCCTCGACCGCATCTTGGAGTCGATGGAGTGATGCCGCCCCGATCGTAGGCAGTCCAACAGCGGACGGCTCCGCAAGATCCACTCCGACCGGTACGGCCACCCGGCACGGATGTCAGCGGTCAGGCAGCACAGGGCGACACCCCTCGTCGTCACGCCGGGTCATGTACTAGAGTTATCTCGACATCGAGATATCTGCCGAGGCGCACCAGAAGCCGCCACTTGGTAAGGGTTACCTAACTAAGCCTTACCTTAGCGGATCGACGAGGAGTCGTGGCGGCAGGATGTGACGAAACGCGCGAAAAATCTGAAGGAGACTGTCGTGTCGGCGAACAGCTTCGACGCCCGCAGCACGCTGCGCGTGGGCGACGAGTCGTACGAGATCTTCAAGCTGGACAAGGTCGAGGGCTCCGCACGGCTGCCCTATAGCCTGAAGGTCCTCCTTGAGAACCTGCTCCGTACCGAGGACGGCGCGAACATCACCGCCGACCACATCCGCGCGCTCGGCGACTGGGACTCCCAGGCACAGCCGTCGCAGGAGATCCAGTTCACGCCGGCCCGCGTGATCATGCAGGACTTCACCGGCGTGCCCTGCGTCGTGGACCTCGCCACCATGCGTGAGGCCGTGAAGGAGCTCGGCGGCGACCCGGCGAAGATCAACCCGCTGGCCCCGGCCGAGCTGGTCATCGACCACTCCGTGATCGCCGACAAGTTCGGCACGGCGGACGCCTTCGGCCAGAACGTCGAGCTGGAGTACGGCCGCAACAAGGAGCGCTACCAGTTCCTGCGCTGGGGGCAGACCGCCTTCGACGAGTTCAAGGTCGTCCCCCCGGGCACCGGCATCGTCCACCAGGTGAACATCGAGCACCTGGCCCGCACGGTCATGGTCCGGAACGGCCAGGCGTACCCCGACACGCTCGTCGGCACCGACTCGCACACCACGATGGTCAACGGCCTGGGTGTCCTCGGCTGGGGCGTCGGCGGCATCGAGGCCGAGGCCGCGATGCTCGGCCAGCCGGTCTCCATGCTGATCCCGCGCGTCGTGGGCTTCAAGCTGACCGGTGAGCTGAAGCCGGGCACCACCGCCACGGACCTCGTCCTCACCATCACCGAGATGCTGCGCAAGCACGGCGTCGTCGGCAAGTTCGTCGAGTTCTACGGCGAGGGTGTGGCGGCCACGAGCCTCGCCAACCGCGCCACCATCGGCAACATGTCGCCGGAGTTCGGCTCCACCGCCGCGATCTTCCCGATCGACGACGAGACCCTGAAGTACCTGAAGCTGACCGGCCGCTCCGAGCAGCAGGTCGCGCTCGTCGAGGCGTACGCCAAGGAGCAGGGCCTCTGGCTGGACCCGGCCGCCGAGCCGGACTTCTCCGAGAAGCTGGAGCTCGACCTCTCCACGGTCGTCCCCTCCATCGCAGGACCGAAGCGTCCGCAGGACCGCATCGTCCTCGCCAACGCCGCCGAGCAGTTCAAGATCGACGTCCGCAACTACGTCGACTCCGTGGACGAGGCGGGCAAGGAGTCCTTCCCGGCCTCCGACGCCCCGGCCACCACGAACGGCGTCCCGTCGAACCCGGTCCTCGTGACCGCCGCCGACGGCTCGACGTACGAGCTGGACCACGGCGCGGTGACGGTCGCGGCCATCACCTCCTGCACCAACACCTCGAACCCGTACGTGATGGTCGCCGCCGCGCTCGTCGCGAAGAAGGCCGTCGAGAAGGGCCTGACCCGCAAGCCGTGGGTCAAGACGACCCTCGCCCCGGGCTCGAAGGTCGTCACCGACTACTTCGACAAGGCGGGCCTGACCCCCTACCTCGACAAGGTCGGCTTCAACCTGGTCGGCTACGGCTGCACCACCTGCATCGGCAACTCGGGCCCGCTGCCCGAGGAGGTCTCGAAGGCCGTCAACGACCACGACCTGGCCGTGACGTCCGTCCTCTCCGGCAACCGGAACTTCGAGGGCCGCATCAACCCCGACGTCAAGATGAACTACCTGGCGTCCCCGCCGCTGGTCGTCGCGTACGCCCTCGCCGGCTCGATGAAGATCGACATCACCACCGAGGCGCTCGGCACCGACCAGGACGGCAACCCGGTCTACCTCAAGGACATCTGGCCCTCCGAGGCCGAGGTCAACGACGTCGTCGCCAACTCCATCGGCGAGGACATGTTCAACAAGTCCTACCAGGACGTCTTCGCGGGCGACGCCCAGTGGCAGGCCCTCTCCATCCCGACCGGCAACACCTTCGAGTGGGACACCGAGTCGACGTACGTCCGCAAGCCCCCGTACTTCGAGGGCATGACGATGGAGACCACCCCGGTCTCCGACATCACGGGCGCCCGGGTCCTGGCCAAGCTGGGCGACTCGGTCACCACCGACCACATCTCCCCGGCCGGTGCGATCAAGGCCGACACCCCGGCCGGCAAGTACCTCACGGAGCACGGCGTGCAGCGCCGCGACTTCAACTCCTACGGCTCGCGCCGAGGCAACCACGAGGTCATGATCCGCGGTACGTTCGCCAACATCCGCCTGCGCAACCAGATCGCGCCGGGCACCGAGGGCGGCTTCACGCGTGACTTCACGCAGGAGGACGCGCCGGTCTCGTTCATCTACGACGCCTCGCGCAACTACATCGAGCAGGGCATCCCGCTCGTCGTCCTCGCGGGCAAGGAGTACGGCTCCGGCTCGTCCCGCGACTGGGCCGCCAAGGGCACCGCGCTCCTCGGCGTCAAGGCCGTCATCGCCGAGTCGTACGAGCGAATCCACCGCTCGAACCTCATCGGCATGGGCGTCCTGCCGCTCCAGTACCCGGAGGGCATGTCCGCCTCCTCCCTCGGCCTGACCGGCGAGGAGACCTTCTCCTTCTCCGGCGTGACCGAGCTGAACGACGGCACGACGCCGCGCACGGTGAAGGTCACCACCGACACGGGTGTCGAGTTCGACGCGGTCGTCCGCATCGACACGCCCGGTGAGGCCGACTACTACCGCAACGGCGGCATCATGCAGTACGTGCTGCGCAGCCTGATCCGCAAGTAGGCTGACGGTACGCAGTAGTCGAGGGCCGCATCCCGTTTTTTCGTACGGGGTGCGGCCCTCGCTTTTTCGTCTGCGGGCCGTGGGGGCTGGTCGCGCGGTTCCCCGCGCCCCTGACGGGGCCCGTGCAGGGTCATCCTCAGGCGGCTCGGCTGACGTCCAGTCGTTCGGACGATGGCTCGTATCCAGCCGCCCTGTAGGTGGCGACGGCGGCGGCGTTCGAGCTCGGGGTGGAGACGAGTGCGCTTGACGCGCCCAGTTCACGCAGCACCGCCGCGGCGGCGACGCTGATCGCCGTCCCGTGGCCGCGACCGCGATGGTCGGCGTGCACGCCCACCGGCTCCAGCAGGCCGGGCCTGCCGGGCCCGGCCGACCAGACCGTCGCCGCGGCCACCGCGTTGTCCTGGTCGTCGTAGCCGATCAGGCAGCGCGCGTCGGCATAGACCGGCCCGGCCGCCAGGACGTGCCAGATCTCCTCGGTGAACCACGGGCTGCCGAACGCCGAGCGGTGCACCGCGGTCCGCACCCCCGCCGTTTGCGGACCGGCTACCTCGACCCGCAGGCCGGAGTCCTCCACCGGCTCGGAGAGGTCGCGGCGCAGCGGCGTCCACGGCTCGTCCGGATGCCAGCCCGCCTCCAAGAGGACCTCGCGGAGCAGGGCGCCGTTGGGAATTTCGAGGCCGACCTTCCCGGGAGGCAGGACCCCGCGCTCCGGGTCATTGAGGTCCGCCAGCATCCGGCGCGCCAGGTCACCGTCCTGTCGCAGCTCCGGCGCGGTCGTCAGACGCAGCACATCAGGGGCGTCCAGGTACCCGACGGCGATGATCCGTCCGTCCACGCTCCAGGTGCGGACGGCCGCGGCCAGCCTCTCCGCGCCCAGCGCCCAGGCCCAGCCGAGGTCTCCCGGATGCAGTTGCAGCGGGGTGCGGTCGTCCTGCCACCCGCGGAGGGCATCCACGACCCTGGTCAGCCCGTCGACGCCGGGCTCGTTCAGAACGATCGTCATGCCCCGCATCTCACACCATCGCCGCGACCGGCCGCACCTGGTTTTGCTCGGCCGGCCGGACCGGCGGGAGACGCCCTAGGGCCTGTCTGACAATTCCCGCCTGCCTCGCGACGCCATGCACGCACTCTCGCCGCACCGGGCGCAGAGCCAAGTACATCCAGTACGAGGCCCTACGCCCGGCACGCCGAGAGCACGCACCTGACGCCGCGAGGCCGCCCTCCGGGCGACGACGCGAATTGTCAGACAGGCCCTAGCCGCCGTACGGCACCGTGATCAGTTCCATGGCGTGGTCCGACGGGTCGAGGAAGTAGACCCCCTTGCCCCCGTCGTTGCGGTTGATCTCGCCCGGCTGCTTCTGGTGCGGGTCCGCCCAGTGCTGGACGCCGCGCGCCCGGATCTTGTCGTACGCCGCGTCGAACTCCGCGTCGGAGACGAGGAAGGCGTAGTGCTGCGGGGTGAGGTGTTCGGCGGGGATGGTGGCGAAGTCCAGAGTGACGCCGTTGCTCAGGGCCACCGCGATGAACGGGCCCCATTCCGCGGTGATTTCGAGGCCGAGCAGGTCCGCGAAGAACTCGGCGGACTCCCGGTTGTCCCGGGCGTGGACGATCGTGTGGTTCAACTCGACTGACAAGGAATGCCTCCAACAGGCATCTCCTGACACCTCCATGCCTCACCCGGTCGGTGACCGGCACGCGATGTCGCCGTGGATCTTATGCACGGCGACTCCGCGCTGTCGAGAGCTATTTCCTGCGGCCCAGCGCCGCCACGGCCACGGCCGCCGCCAGCACGCCGAGTGCCGCCCACCCGAACGCCGTCCGGTAGTCGGCGCCTTGAGGGGTGCCGCCGCCGAGTGCCGCGCCCACCAGGACGGCGAGGCCGAGTGAGCCGCCGAGTTGGTCGACGGAGCGCTGCACGCCGGATGCGGTGCCCGCGTCGTCCTCGGTCACGTCGGAGAGCGCCGCGTGCTGGAGGGCCACCAGGCCGATGCCCATCCCCGCCGCGACACCCAGCATGCCCGGCAGTACGTCCGCCAGGAATCCGCCGTGGTCGGGGAGCCGGGCGAGCCAGCCGAGGCCGGCCGCCGTCAGGAGCAGTCCGAGGAGCGCGGTGTACGTGACGCCGAGCGCGCGGATCAGCCGGGCCACCTGGGAGACGGCCAGCAGGAGCGCGGCGCAGAACGGCAGGTAGGCCAACCCGGCCTGGAGCGGGCTGAGTTCGATGACCTCCTGGAGGTAGAGCGTGGCCAGGAAGAAGGTGCCGGAGAGCCCCGCGCTGAGCGGCACCGTCACCGCGTTCGCGAGCGCCCGGGCGCGGTGCGCGAAGAACGCGAGCGGTACGAGGGGATTCCTGGACCGCGCCTCGACGAGGACGAAAGCGGCGAGGAGGACGGCTCCCGCGAGCAGGGCGGCGGCGGAGCCGCGCAGCACGCCGTAGACCAGGGCGAGCGGTCCCGCCGTCAGGAGGGTGGCGCCGGGCAGGTCGAGACGGCCGGACCGTGCGGGGCGCGGCCCGTCGGGGCGTACGAGCACCGGGGTCAGGGCGAGCACCGTCGCGGTGAGGGGCACGTTGACGCCGAAGATCCAGCGCCAGTCGAGGAGTTGGACGAGCGCGCCGGACAGCAGGACCCCGACGACGAGGCCACTCGCGGAGATCGCCCCCCAGATGCCGAGCGCCTTGGCGCGCTCCTCGGGGGAGGGGTACAGCAGGGCGATGAGCGACATCGCGGCGGGGGAGGCGAGTGCCTCGCCCGCGCCCTGCGCGAAGCGGGCGGCGACGAGCGTCGGAAGGTTCGGCGCGAGCCCGGCCGCCAGCGAGGCGAGGGCGAAGAGCGCGGCGCCGAGCAGGAACATCCGCCGCCGGCCGAGCAGGTCGGTGAGCCGCCCGCCGAGCAGCAGGAGGCCGCCGCCGACGAGGGTGTAGCCGGTGACGACCCACGACAGGGCGGCCGGTTCCGCGTCGAAGCGGGCGCCGATGGCGGGGAGGGCGACGTTGACCACGGTCACGTCGATGGCGATGAGGAACTGGAGGAGGGAGAGCAGCGCGAGGACGGGGGTGCGTCGCCGCGCGGCGGCGCGCGCGGAGAGGCGCACGGTGAAGGTGTTCATGTGGTGGGCACTCCAGGTCGGCCCCTGGCCGGTGTGCGGCGGGGGCTGAGGAAGACAGGGCGCTTCCGTGCCACGGACCCGCGGGGCGGGTGGGGCACCTGGAGTTACTTGGTCACGGACATGGGTGGCAAGGTAGCCGATCCCGTGCCGGGACGCATCCGGTTATCCGGCGGCCACCAGGTCCAGGAGCCCCGGGAACCGCTCGTCCAGCTCCTCTCTGCGCAGCACGGCCGTCCTGCTGTTCCCGTGGTCGACCATGCGCAGCAGGCCCGCCTCGCGCATCACCTTGAAGTGGTGGGAGGTGGTGGACTTCGAGACGGGCAACTGGAAGTACGCGCAGGTGCGTTCGGCGCCCGCCGGTTCGCGCAGGAAGCGGGCGATCACCCCGAAGCGCAGCGGGTCGGCGAGTGCGTGCAGGACCGTGCGCAGGTCCATCTCCTGCGGGAGGGGGTGGCCCTCGTCGTCCGGCATGGGAAGCCTCCTCGATAGCTTCGACCTCGATAGGTTCGACTTGCATCGTACCTCCCGGGCGTGCCAAGGTCAGGTTCGATCAAATCCGAACCTTGCGACCTTGCGTCATCTCCTCTCGGGGGTCTTCCAGTCATGCCCGGACCACAGACACCGCCGCTCGCGCCCACCGCACCCGACACGGCGCCGCCCGAGCCACCGTGGCTGCCGCTCGCCGCGATCCTCCTCGCCGTCTTCGTCGTCCCCATGTCCATCTCCGGGACCGCCGTCGCCCTGCCCGGCATCGGCGCCGACCTGGACGCCGGGGCGGCCCCGCTCCAGTGGGTGGTCAACGCCTTCAACGTCGCCTTCGCCTGCTGCACCCTCGTCTGGGGCTCGGTCGCCGACATCGTCGGCCGCGTCAGGGCCTTCACCACCGGCGCGGCCCTCTACGCCGCCGCCTCGCTCGCCAGTGCCCTCGCCTCCGACGTCCTGCTCCTGGACGCGGCCCGCGCCCTCGCGGGCATCGGCGGCGCGGCGATCTTCTCCTGCGGCGCGGCGATCCTGTCCACGGTGTACGAAGGCCCTGCGCGCGCCAAGGCGTTCGCGCTCTTCGGCACCGTCGCGGGCGTGGGCGTCGCGGTCGGCCCCTCGCTCTCCGGGGCGCTGCTCCAGAGCGTGAACTGGCGCTGGGTGTTCGCCGTGCACGCGGTGGCGCTCGCCGCCGTGCTGGTCGCCGTACCGGCCGTCGCGCGCTCGCTCCCGGCCACGCCCCGCCCGGCCGGCGCACGCGTCGACATACCCGGCAGCGCGGTCTTCGTCGTCGCCATGGTGCTGCTGACCACGGCCATCGTGCAGGGCTCCCAGTGGGGCTGGGGCAGCGCGGGCGTGCTCGGGCTCTTCGCCGGGGCCGCCGCCGCGCTGGCGGCCTTCGCCGCCGTCGAGAAGCGCCGCGCCCACCCCATGCTGGACCTGGGCCTGCTGCGTGACCGCCGCTTCCTGGGCCTGTGCCTGGTGCCGGTCGCCGGCTCCTTCGGCTTCGTCACGATGCTCACCTACCTGCCGAGTTACCTGACGGAGGTCACCGGCCGCGGCACGGGCGCCGCCGGCCTGCTCATGGTCCTGCTCACCGCGCCGATGCTCGTCTTCCCGCTGCTCGCCGCCAAGCTGGTGGCCCGCGGCGTCCCCGCCCTCACCCTCATCTACGCCAGCCTGGCCGCCCTGGTCGTCGGCGACGCCGCCCTGACGGTCTTCGGGCCGGACGTGACCGTCGCCGTCGTCGCCCTGCCGATGATCGTCACCGGCGCGGGCATGGCCCTGGCCGCGGGCCTCGTCGACGGCCAGGCCCTGGCACTCGTCGACCCCGCGAAGGCGGGCATGGCCGCGGGCTTCCTCAACACGCTGCGGCTCGGCAGCGAGGCGGTCGCGGTGGCGCTGTACGGCTCGGTGCTCACCACGCTCACGGCGTCACGGTCGTACGACGACGCGTTCCACCTGGTGCTGTGGGGGATGGCCGGGGTCTGCCTGGTCCTCGGCGTCATCGTCTTCGCGCTCCTCGGCGGAAGGCCGCGGAACCGCGCCCGCGGCTGAAGGTATGGACTTGTCCGCGCCCCCTCCCTACGCTCTGCCGCGCACCGAATGAGAGCGCTCTCAGCAACGCACGACGTAACGCTGTTCCACCCCCACCCCGTTGGAACGACGAGAGGCCCCCCTGTGAGACGCGTAACCGGAGCACGCCTCGCCCTGTCCGCCCTGCTCGTGACGGCCACTTGCGCCGCCACGGGCCTCGCCCCCACCGCGGCCGCCGACTCCCGCCCCGCACCTCGCCCGCCCGCCTCCGCCGCGCTCCTCGACGCCATGCGGCGCGACCTCGGCCTGACACCCGCCGCCGCGCGCGAGCGACTCGCCGACGAGCGGCGGGCCGTCACGACCGAACGCGCGGCGCGGAAGGCGGCCGGAGCGGCGTTCGGCGGTGCCTGGTTCGACGCCGGGCGCGGGCGGCTCACCGTCGCCGTGACCGAGCGGCGGGCCGCCACGGACGTACGCCGGTCCGGTGGTGGCGACGGCGTTGACGTACGGCTCGTCGAGCACAGCGCGGCCGCCCTGGACGCCGCGAAGAACCGCATCGACAAGTTCAAGGCGCCCTCGGGCGTGGCCAGTTGGCGGGTCGACCCGCGGGCCAACCGCGTCGTCGTCGATGTCGTCGCCGGTCACCGCGGCGACAACGATGTCTCCGCGTTCCTGCGGCGCGCCCGCGCCACCGCGCCCGTACGGGTGGACACGGTCCCCGAGGCGCCGAGCACCTTCGCCGCCGGGACCGTCGGCGGCGACCCGTACTACACCGGCAACGTCCGCTGCTCCATCGGCTTCTCCGTGCACGGCGGCTTCGTCACGGCCGGGCACTGCGGTCGGGCGGGCGCGGCGGTGCGCGGCTGGGACGGCTCCGCCATCGGCACCTTCCAGGGCTCCTCGTTCCCCGACAACGACTACGCGTGGGTGTCCGTCGGCAACGGCTGGTGGACCGTGCCGGTCGTACTCGGCTGGGGCACCGTCCCCGACCAGCTGGTGCGCGGCTCGGCGGAGGCACCGGTCGGGGCGTCGATCTGCCGTTCCGGTTCCACCACGAAATGGCACTGCGGCCGGCTCCTCGCCAAGAACGAGACCGTCAACTACTCCGACGGCACGGTCGTCCACCAGCTGACCAAGACCAGCGTCTGCGCCCAGGGCGGTGACTCGGGCGGCTCGTTCATCAGCGGCGACCAGGCCCAGGGCGTGACGTCAGGCGGCTGGGGCAACTGCGCCAGCGGCGGCGAGACGTGGTTCCAGCCGGTGAACGAGATCCTTCAGCGGTACGGGCTGCGGCTGCACACCGCGTGACCCGGTACGGCTCTGCCGTCAGGCGGACGCCTGGGGGAGGGACAGGAAGGCGGTCCAGGCGTCCGGCGCGACGGTGAGCTGCGGGCCGTCGTCCGGGTTCTTGGAGTCGCGGATGTGTACGGCGGCGGGGTGGGCGGCGATTTCGACGCAGGCGCCGCCTTCGCCGCTGCTGTAACTAGACTTGCGCCAGGCGTAGGCGACTTCGAGGCACTCGCCGCCCTCACTTCCACTGTAGGTCGACTTGAACCACTCAAGCGCCGTGTCGCTCATTGCTCTCCTAGCAGACGGTCGAGCAGATCCCTGGTGTCCTCCGCGTTCAGGGCCTGTGTCCGCAGCATCGCATATTTCTGGGTCAGGATCGCTACCTCATCTGGATCTGCGATCAGCTGGCTGCCGCGTTGCGTTTCCGTGTACCCGAGGCGTTGGTGCTCAGGTGTCTCCAACAGGATGAAGGCACCTTCGAGTCCGGCGTGGGCGGTGCGCCCCAGTGGCAGAATTTGCAGGGCGACGCCGGGCAGTTCGGCGTACTGACGCAGGTGGCGCAGCTGCTCGGCGTACACCCCGGGACCTCCCAACTGATCGCGCAGTGCGGCCTCCCAGATCACGAAGCTGGCCGTCGGTGGCTGCTTGCGGTGGAGTACCTCCCGGCGGTCGATGCGCGCCGCGACGAGCTGCTCGATCTCGTCCTCGTCGTACACCGGGACGCGGCTGCGGAAGACCGCCCGCGCGTACGCCTCAGTCTGGAGCAACCCAGGCACCAAGAGGCTCTCGTACCAGGAGATGGCGATGGCCTCCCGCTCGCAGTCCAGGTACTCCTCCGCCCACCGAGGGATCAGATCCACGTCCGGCATATGGTCGACGGCGGTCTCCAGCGTCCGGTTCGTGCCCAGCAGCGCGTCCAACTGCACCGCCAAGTCCATCTTCAGGGGGCGCCGCCCCTGTTCGATGGAGGCGATCTGCTCCTCGCCCACGACGAAGTGCTCGGCCAGTGATTTCTGCGTGTACCCCGCCGCCTCCCGGTGGATGGCGAGCAGTGCGCCCACCATCCTCATCGCCGAGGCATTCCTGCGTGATCGTCGCCTTGGGCTGCTCATGCGGTACAACTCCCCATCAGGAACCGTGTTTCTACGCCGGGGGTCCGTACAGCCCGGCCGTACGACCTCACGTACTGCTCCATGATGGCCACGCAGCGTGACTCTCGTCACGTGAACGAGAAAACTCCTCTCCCCTCCCGGCGGGAGCCGCGCGAACGCTTCTACCGGCGCGAACGCCAGTCCATCCCCAAAGCCCGCGGCTTCGTCCGGGCAGCCCTCAACGGCTGGGGAATCCGGGAACGCGCGGACGACATCACGCTCTGCGTCAGCGAGTTGGCGACCAACGCGCTGCTGCACGGCGTCCCGCCCGGACGCGGTTTTCTGCTGCTCCTCCACCTCGACGCCGACGTCGTCCGCGTCGAGGTGCACGACAGCGGCGGCGGCCGGCCCCGGTGCGGCGGCGTCGTGGAGGACACCGACGAATCGGGGCGGGGGCTGCTGCTCGTGGCCGCGCTCGCGGACAAGTGGGGCGTGACGGAGCGCGACCCGGGCAAGGTCGTGTGGTTCGAGATCAGTACTGGTTCGGCCGCTTCTTGCTGATCATGTGGGCCATGCCGTAGGCGCCCCCCGCGGCCACGGCGAGACCCAGGAGGGCGACACCGCCGTTGAGGCGCTTCCACCAGAACTTGTGCGGAGCCATGGGCTCGTTCTCCAGCACGAATTCGAGCAGGTCGGTGCCGCCGGCGTCGAGCAGGGTGAACACGTAGCCGTTGGCGACGCCGAAGTACGCGCCGAGCGCGGCCAGGACGGCGGCCCAGACGTGCGGTCCCGCCCCGCGGCCTCCGGTGCGGCCCACCACCGTTCCGACACCCACCGCGAGCAGGGCTGCCACGACCAGGTAGCCGGCCTGAAGGCCTACGCGGGACAGATCCTCGTTCGAGGCGAGCAGGATGCCCGCGTAGGCCGAGCCCACGGCCGCCGCGACGAGCAGGCCGAGGAAGAAGGCCTTGCCCGGCTTCGCGCCACTGGGCGGCGGGAAGCCGGGGGCGTACGGGTACGGGTGGCCGGGCTGCATGGGCTGCATCGGCTGCTGCGGCGGGTAAGGGGCGGGGTAGCCGTACCCCGGCTGCGGTGCGGGTGGCTGTACGGGCTGGCCGTACGGGTTGTGCTGAGGCGGGTGCGACTGCCAGGGCTGGTTCATGGTTCCCCCGATGGTGAATGCTTTCCCCGCGCATCAGTGCGGGAGCGGCCCAAAGTATCAATACCAGGGGCGGGTGATCCGGTAGCCTGCCCCGGGCCCTTCGCCTTTCAAGCAACCGTTCGCACCGCTTGAACCGTCTGAACCACCTGAACCATCTGCGCATTCTGTTTTTTCGGGGGATCATCACATGCGTGTCCGTCGTGCCGTCGGCGCTGCCACTCTCGCGCTCGCCGCCATCGCCGTACTGTCCGGCTGTACCGACAATCCGAACGACAAGGCCTTCGGAGGCCTCGGCGACATGCCCGCGCCACCGACCGGGCCGAATCCGTCGTTCACGATGACTCCGCCGAGCGGACTGCCCGACGCTCCCGGCACCTCTGGAGGAACCGGCACCTCTGGAGGAACCGGCACCTCTGGAGGAACCGGCGGAATCGGCGGCAGCAGCGCCAGCCCCACGGCGCAGCCGTCGTACAACGCGGACGCCCTCAGCGAGGTGATCGGCGAGAACTGCCGTTTCGAGCGTTCCGCCGGGCGGATCAGCTACGACGTCGACCTCCAGAACGCGTCGACCGACTTCGCCTACCGGTACAACTTCACGGTGGAGTTCAAGGTCGGCATGTACCCCAACTCCACCGTCGCGAGCAAGAGCATCGGCTCCCGGTTCGAGACGGTGACGGTCGCCCCGAGCGGCGACCGGTCCGTCACGGTGCACGCCTCCCACAGCACCAACGACCGGCTCGTCTACTCCTGCCAGGTGACCTCGGCCCGTAAGTCCCCGGCGTCCTGACACGGAAGCCGCGGGGACGGGGTGGCACGCGCCACACCCGTCCCCGCGGCGACGGAGCCCGCGGGTCGGCGGATCAGCTGAGCAGCTCCACCTCCGCGAGGGTCGCGGAGCCCCGCGGCACCAGCCGGTAGTGCCCGTACGTCCCCGGCCGCGCCACCGTGAACACCCGCGTCTGCTGGTCCCAGGCGAAGGATTCACCGGAGCGCTTGTCCAGCCGCTTCCACGTGCGGCCGTCGGCGGATCCTTCCAGCACCCAGCCGCGCGGCGCCTTCGCCCTGTCGGTGGACGACGTCAGCGTGTACTGCACCGCCTTGGTCGCCTTGCCGACCGGGAGCTCCAGGGCTCCCGACTCCGAAGTGGCCGCCGTGGCCGAGGAGTCGTCGAAGAGCGCGCCGTCACCCTTGAGGACGTCCCGCCTCGGCGACGGCACCTTGTCGTCCTGGGTGATCGACACCGGCTGGGCGTTCTTGCCGGAACCCCACGCCGACGGCTTCGGGCCCATGTCGAACTCCAGGACCCCGCCGCGCGCGATCAGCTTGTGGGGGAGCGCGGTCGACGTCCACGCCTTGCCGTTGACCTTGAGCCCCTGCACGTACACGTTCTTCGCGCTGTTCCTCGGCGCCTTGACGACCAGGTCGCGGCCGTTGTCCAGGTGCACGGTCATCTTCTTGAACTGCGGTGAGCCGATGGCGTATTCACCGCTGCCCATCACCAGCGGGTAGAAGCCGAGCGAGGAGAAGAGGTACCAGGCGGACTGCTCGCCGTTGTCCTCGTCGCCGTGGTAGCCCTGGCCGATCTCGCTGCCCGTGTAGAGGCGGGCGAGGACCTCGCGGACCTTCTCCTGCGTCTTGGCCGGCTGCCCGGCCGCGTCGTACATGTACGCCACGTGGTGGGCGACCTGGTTGGAGTGGCCGTACATGCCCATGCGGACGTCGCGCGCCTCCGTCATCTCGTGGATGACGCCCCCGTACGAACCCGCGAACTCGGCGGAGCCGGTCTCGGGCGTCGCGAAGTACGTGTCCAGCTTCTCGCCCAGCTTCTTGCGGCCGCCGTAGAGGTTGGCGAGGCCGCGGGAGTCCTGCGGGGCCGTGAAGGCGTAACCCCAGGCGTTGGTCTCCGTGTAGTCGTGACCCCACACGCGCGGGTCGAACTTGTCGGAGGGGACACGCCACTTGCCCTTGGCGTCCTTGCCCTGGAAGAAGCCGGGGGCCGTGCCGGCGCCCGCCGCCTTCTCGTCGAAGAGGTTCACGTACTCCCGGGCGCGGTTGAGGAAGTACCGCGACTCCTCCTTGTAGCGCTTGACGCCCGTCTTCTTGTGAAGCGCCTCACCCATGCGGGAGATGCCGTAGTCGTTGAGGTAGCCCTCCAGCGCCCACGACAGGCCCTCATGCGTCTCGCTGCTCGTGTAGCCGAGGAACGGCGAGGTCTTCATGCCCTTGCGGCCGACGCCCGCGCTCGGCGGCACGACCGTCGCGTTCTTCAGCGCGGCCTCGTACGCGGCCTTCGCGTCGAACTTCACGCCCTTGACGTACGCGTCGGCGAACGCGACGTCCGACGAGGTGCCCGTCATCAGATCCGCGTAGCCCGGCGACGACCAGCGCGAGGTCCAGCCGCCGTCCTTGTACTGCTGCACGAACCCGTCGACCAGCTCGCCCGCCTTCTTCGGCGTGAGCAGGGAGTACGCGGGCCACGTCGTCCGGTAGGTGTCCCAGAAGCCGTTGTTGACGTACGGCTTGCCCTCGACGATCTTCGCGCCGGTGTGCGTCGGGGTGTCCGGGCCGGTCTGCGGGGAGAAGGGCGAGGCGTACTTGTACGTGTACTTGCCGCCCGCTGAAGCGACCTTCTCGAAGCCCGAGTTGGGGTACAGGTACAGCCGGTACAGCGACGAGTACAGCGTCGTCAGCTGGCCCTGGCTCGCACCCTCCACCTCCACCTTGCCGAGGATCGCGTCCCACTGCTTCTGGGCGCGGTCCTTGACGCGGTCGAAGGAGGTGCCCGCCGGGATCTCCTGGCCGAGGTTGGCCTTCGCCTGGTCCACGCTGATCAGGGACGTGGCGAGACGGAGAGTGACCGTGCGGTCCTTGCCGGGGGCGAAACGCAGGTAGCCGGTGACGTCACCGCCACCGCCGCCCGCCAGCTTGCCGCCCGCGGTGACCGGCGCGTCGAAGGTCCCGTACACGAACAGGCGCGTGGCGCCCGTCGACAGGCCGGACTTGACGTCCGAGAAACCGGAGACGATCCCCTTCTCCTCGTCGAGGGTGAGACCGCCCTTCTCCGAGACGTTGTCGAAGATCACGCTCGCGTCGTCACCCGGATAGGTGAATCGCATCATCGCGGCGTGGTCGGTCGGCGCCATCTCGGCCTTGAGGCCGTTCTCGAACGTCACGCCGTAGTAGTGCGGTCGCGCCGTCTCCTTCTCGTGCCGGAAGGGCAGCGCCCGCTTGGTCCGCGAGGCGTTCGGGGTGTCCTTGTCGACGGACGGCATCAGCTGGAACGTCTGCCGGTCGCCCATCCACGGGCTCGGCTCGTGGCTCGCGCCGAACGCCTGCATCGTCGGCAGGTTGTCGTCGTTGTTGCCGCGCGCGTAGTCGTACAGCCAGCTCAAGGATCCCGCGTTGGTCACCGGCGTCCAGAAGTTGAAGCCGTGCGGGACCGCCGTCGCCGGGAAGGTGTTGCCGCGCGAGAAGCCGCCGCTGGAGTTGGTGCCGCGGGTGGTGTCCGCGTAGTCGGAGGGGTGCGCCTTGGGCCTCGGCGGGGCCTTCTCCTTCAATGACACGTCGTCCAGCCAGCCGCGGAACTTCGCCGGGCCCTTCGGCGCGTCGTACGCGACGAGGATCCGGTCGACCGTCTTGCCGCGCGCGACCTCGCCGACGCGGGAGGAGACGTTGTTCCACTGGTTGACGTAGAGCACCTTGGCGGCGCCCTGGCCGCGCGGGTCCAGCGGGAAGCCGTGCTGGTCCGTGGCCTTGAGGTCACTCAGATAGGTGCCGTCGGTGAACGCCAGGTCCACGGAGACGTGCGTCGCCGCGTAGTCGAGGTCGCCCTCGGCCATCGAGGGAAAGACGCGGTAGCCCAGCTCGGTGTTCCGCCGCACCGGCACGTTCACGTCGAAGACCTTGTTGTACGAGTACCCGCGGCCGTCGGCCTTGTGGGTGCCCGCATAGCGCAGCGCGTGCCTGCCCGTGAACCCGGCCCGCGACTTGGCGGTGGGCGAACCGCTGGGGCCCCGGTCCACCAGGCTCAGCATGTCCTCGGGGGCGGGGGCTTCGGCGCCGCCCACCGAGAGCTGCACATCGGCCAGTTGGACTATGTCGGGCGCGCCGTTGTTCGCGGTGACGTCCAGGCGGTAGTGGCGGTACGCAGTGGTGTTGGCGAAGTCGTACTTCTTCGTCTTGTGCCGGCCGTCGAAGGCCTCGCCCTTGCGCTCATCGAGGACCTTCCACTCCTTGCCGTCGGCGGAGCCCTTCAGGGTCCAGTCCTTGGGGTCGCGCGGGGCGTGGTCGTTGGCGGACGTCAGCGCGTACGTCACCACCTCGGCCGGCTCCTTCAGGTCGAACTCGACCCAGCCGGACGTCGCGAACGTCAGCCACTTGCTGGTGGCCTCGCCGTCGACGAGGTTCTCCGCGACCTCGCCCGAGCCCGCGTTCTCGCCGCTGGCCCGGACCTCGGTGACGTGGTCCATCACGCTGCCGGGCAGGCCGGAACTGAACGCGCCGTTCACGCCCGAGGCCTTCTTGCCGCCGCCGGGGGCCGTCTCCACGGTGTTCAGCCAGTCGGGCCGCGCTTCGCCCTCCTCGAACGAGGAAGCGAACTCCTTCTCGACGCGCGGCGGTTTCTCGGGCCCCGCGACGGCGGCCCCCTGCGCGGCCACGACGAGCGCGAGCGCCAGCGTGCCGATGGCCACCGGCGGACGATGGTGTCTATGACGAGATCTGCGTGCCATGTGCGGCATCCCCGAGCCCCTCCCTGCGAGTTGGACAACGTTGTCACGATCGCTGCGCAAGGTCTAGTAGGGAGTCAAGTGACGAAGGGTGTCAAGGCTGTTGGCGTTATTCGCGGGGCTGATGCCACGTACGAGGCCGAACGGGACGCCCCGGGGCAGATCGGGTGGTCGGCGGAACGGGTCCGGCACCGGCAAAGGATCACCCGCGCGCCTCTCCGGTAGCGTCGGGGCATGAGTCATCCACATCCAGAGTTGAAAGCCGCCCCTCCACTGAACAAGCGTGGGCTGAGGATCGTCGCCCTCGGCGGTCTGGGTGAGATCGGCCGCAACATGACCGTCTTCGAACACGCGGGCAAGCTGCTGATCGTCGACTGCGGTGTGCTCTTCCCCGAGGAGACCCAGCCCGGGGTGGATGTGATCCTGCCGGACTTCACCTCCATCCGGGACCGCCTCGACGACGTGGCGGCGATCGTGCTGACCCACGGCCACGAGGACCACATCGGCGGTGTGCCCTACCTGCTGCGCGAGCGGTCCGACATCCCCGTCATCGGCTCGAAGCTGACGCTGGCGTTCTTGGAGGCCAAGCTCAAGGAGCACGGCATCCGGCCGCGTACGGTACGCGTGCGCGAGGGCGACCGGCGCGGTTTTGGTCCCTTCGAATGCGAGTTCGTGGCGGTCAACCACTCCATCCCGGACAGCCTCGCGGTCGCGATCCGTACCAGCGCCGGACTGGTCCTGCACACCGGGGACTTCAAGATGGACCAGTTCCCGCTGGACGACCGCATCACCGACCTGCGCGCCTTCGCCCGGCTCGGCGAGGAGGGCGTGGACCTGTTCCTGACCGACTCCACCAACGCCGAGGTGCCCGGTTTCACCACCTCCGAGCGGGAGCTGAACCCCGCGATCGAGCAGGTCATGCGGACCGCGCCGCGCCGCGTGATCGTCTCCAGCTTCGCCAGCCATGTGCACCGTATCCAGCAGATCCTGGACGCCGCCCACCAGCACGGCCGCAAGGTCGCCTTCGTGGGCCGCTCGATGGTCCGCAACATGGGCATCGCCCGTGACCTCGGCTATCTGAAGGTCCCCGCCAACCTGGTGGTCAACGTCAAGGAACTGGAGAACCTGCCCGACCACAAGGTCACCCTGGTGTGCACCGGCTCCCAGGGCGAACCGATGGCCGCGCTCTCCCGGATGGCCAACCGCGACCACCAGATCCGCATCGGCAAGGGCGACACGGTCCTGCTCGCCAGCTCCCTCATCCCGGGCAACGAGAGCGCCATCTACCGCGTCATCAACGGCCTGACCCGCTGGGGCGCGAACGTCGTCCACAAGGGCAACGCCAAGGTGCACGTCTCCGGGCACGCCAGCGCCGGCGAACTCGTGTACTGCTACAACATCGTCAAGCCCCGCAACGTCATGCCGGTGCACGGCGAGTTCAAGCACCTGAAGGCCAACGCCGACCTGGCCATCCGTACCGGGGTCGACCCCGACCGGGTGGTCATCGCCGAGGACGGCGTCGTCGTCGACCTCCTCGACGGACGCGCCAAGATCACCGGGAAGGTCCCGGCGGGCTACGTCTACGTGGACGGCATGGAGGTCGGCGGCGCCACGGAAGCCTCCCTCAAGGACCGCCGGACCCTCGCCGAGGAGGGCGTGGTGACGGTGGTGGCGATCGTCGACGCCGACACCGGCGCCCTGGCCGAGGCCCCCGACTTCCTGGCCCGCGGCTTCGTCCACGACGAGACCACCTTCGAGTCGGTCGTCCCCGTGATCGAGAAGGCCTTGGCCAACGCCGCCCAGGAAGGCGTCGGGGACGCGCACCAGCTCGAACAGCTCATCGCGCGAGCCGTGGCGAACTGGGCGTTCCGCACCTACCGACGCAGGCCCCTGATCATTCCTGTGATCATCGACGCCTGAGCCGCCCACCCCGACGCCGGGCACGCCCGCCCCGAGGGGGAGGGCACACCCGGCGTCGCGCGCGGCCGCGCGGGAAAGTCCATGGGGACCGGCGCGAAAGTCCACGCGCCGGCCAGGCGATGTGCGAGAGGTTTTGACCATGGATCTCCGCAGGTCTCAACTCGGAGAACCTGTGGCGGAAACCTGTATTCGATCTTGCCCAGCCAACCGGGAGTGGACTATACCTGTCGGCATTCGCGCAGCCGTTCGGCACGATCGCACGACCCCAGCTTCACACCACCGCGGTGCCGGGGAGGGTCCGGTTCACCGCCTGAGTCCTGGAGAAGGCGAGGACTTGAGCATGGGATCCACCAGCGTCAACCGTCGTGATGTGATGAAGAGGGCGGCGGCCGCCGGCCTCCTCGCCGTGCCGGCCGTCGGGGCGCTGAGCTCCTGCGCCAGCGGAGGCGGCGGGGAGAACGAGGCCGAGAAGGGCGAGAAGTCCAAGAAGAACCCGCTCGGGGTGAAGCAGGACGCGGCCCTGACGGTCTACATCTTCAACGGCGGATACGGCGACAAGTACGCCCAGTTCGTCACGGACATGTACGCGAAGAAGTACCCCGAGGCCAAGCCGGAGCAGAAGGCGACCGAGAAGATCGCCACCCAGGTCCAGCCGAAGATCGTCCGTGGCAAGCCCACGGCGGACGTCGTCAACAACTCCGGCGCCGAGCAGATGAACATCGGCAAACTGGTGCACAACAAGCAGGTCGCCGACCTCGTCGAGGTGCTCGACGCACCCTCCTGGGACGACCCGGACGTCACCGTGCGCGAGACCCTGGTGCCGGTCGTCGAGCAGATGGGCCGCTTCGGCGGCGAGGAGTGCTACCAGCTCAACATCGCGCTGACGGTGTACGGCAACTGGTACTCCGCCAAGCTCCTGGAGGACGGGCTCGACAGCGCGTACCCCAAGACCTGGGACGAGATGCTCGCCGTCTGCAAGAAGGCCAAGGCCAAGGGCATCCACGGCTGGAGCTACCCGGGCGGCCACCCGCGCTACATGTTCTTCAGCATGTACGCGATGTTCGCCCAGCGCGGCGGCCGCGAGGTCATCGAGGCGATGGACTACCTGGAGCCGGACGCCTGGCGGCACGACGCCGTCAAGGACGTCTTCGAGGCCTGGGAGGAACTGGTCGCCAAGAAGTACGTGCTGACCGGCTTCGACGGCCAGCAGGCCCACACCGAGATGCAGACCGCGTGGACGAAGGAGGGCAAGTGCCTCTTCGTGCCCAACGGCTCCTGGGTGGAGAACGAGGCGAAGGACACCACGCCCAAGGACTTCCGGATGGCGGTGGGCGCGACCCCGTCGCTCGACTCCGGCGACAAGATGCCGTTCGGCACGCTCTACGCCCCCGCCGGTGAGCCCTTCATCGTCCCCGCCAAGGCCAGGAACCGGCAGGGCGGCCTGGAGTGGATGCGGATGATGTACAGCAAGGAAGCCGCCCTCAACCTCTTCAAGGAGGTCGGCTCGATGCCCGTCGTCAAGGGCGCCATCGACGGCGTGAAGCTGCCCTCGGGCACGGCGAGCGCCCAGGCGGCCATCAAGGCGGCCGGCGAGAACATCGTCATCCCCCAGTTCATGGACTGGTACAACGAGCTGTTCCGCGAGGACTTCAACAACATGATCCACAAGTTCATGCAGGGCCAGATCGGCCCCAAGCAGGCGATGGACACCATGCAGAAGGCCTCCGAGCGGATCCTGAAGGACCCCGACATCACCAAGGTCAAGAAGGCCTGAGCGGACGACACACCAAAGCCGACGAGGCACAGGAGCGGGCGGGGCTGAGCAGCGTGAAGACCGAGACCCGGGTGGGCGAACCGCCACCCTCGAAGAAGACGCGGACCGAGCACAAGCCGCCGCCGCCCCCGCTCCCCGGCCTGCTGCTGTGGCCGGCGGTACTGCTGCCGCCCGGCCTCACCCCGAGGCGCGTCCGCTACGACCGGCGCTACCGCACGCTCGACAAGTACCGCTTCATCGTGGGCTTCCTGGCCGTGCCGCTCGCCTTCTACGCGCTGTTCGTCGTCTCGCCGTTCCTCCAGGCGATCTACTACTCCTTCACCGACTGGTCCGGCGGCCCGGTCGCGAACTTCATCGGGTTCGACAACTACCGGAAGATGTGGGACGACGTCCGGTTCTGGGACTCGCTCCAGGTCAGCGCGCTCCTGCTGGTCGTCGCACCCCTTCTGACGCTCGTACTCGGCATGTTCTTCGCCTACATGATCACCGCGGGCGGCCGGCACCGCAGGGGCAAGGCCATCGCGGGCGTCGCCGGCTCGTCCTTCTACAAGGTCGTCTACTTCTTCCCGCAGGTGCTGTCCGTCTCCATCATCGCCGTGGTGTGGGGGCGCGTCTTCAACACCAACAGCGGCCTGATCAACGGCGGTCTGGAGAAGGCCGGCATCGACGGGCCCGCCTGGCTCGGCGGCGACGAGACCCTCGCCCTCATCGCGCTGCTCACCGTCATCAGCTGGAGCTTCGTCGGCTTCTACGTCGTGCTGTTCTCCGCGGCGATGGGGGCCATCCCCAAGGACATCCACGAGGCCGCGCTCCTGGACGGCGCGGGCCGCGCCCGCAGCTTCTTCGGCGTCACGCTCCCGCTGATCTGGGACACGGTGCGCACCGGCTGGATCTACATGGGCATCCAGGCGCTCGACACCTTCGCGATCTGCCTCGTCATGGTGCCGCCGCACGTCCTCAAGGTGACCCCGGTCTTCCTCTACGAACGCTTCCGTGACGGCCAGTACGGCTACGCCACGTCCATCGGCGTCGTCCTCCTCGTCCTGAGCGTGGCGTTCTCCCTGATCGTCATGCGGGTCGGGAACCGCGACCGGATCGAATACTGACACCGCGGGAGCCACTGCATCATGACCACGACCGCCACCGCCGCGCCCCGCCCCGACAGCACCGCCGCACCCCGCGGCGAGAGGGAGTCGGGCGGCACCCTCAACGTCTTCTCGCACGCCTTCCTCGTCCTGTGGGTGGTTCTGGCCGCCGGGCCCCTGATCTGGGTCGCGCTCACCGCGTTCCGGCCGTCGGCCGAGATCCTCAGCGACCCGATGGGCTGGCCCGCCGCGTTCCACTGGGAGAACTTCACCAACGCCTGGAGCAAGGCCGACATCGGCCGGTACACCATCAACTCGCTGGTCATCCTCTGCGGTTCGCTGACCGGCACCATGCTGCTCGGCTCCATGGCGGCCTACGTCATCGCCCGCTTCACCTTCCCCGGCAACCGCTTCGTCTTCATGCTGTTCGCGGGCGGCATGATGTTCCCGGTCATCCTCGCGCTCGTCCCGCTCTTCGCCGTCATGGAGAACTTCGGGCTCCTCGACACCCGGCCGGGCCTGATGATCGCGTACATCGCCTACTCGCTGCCCTTCACCACCTTCTTCCTGACCTCCTTCTTCCGCACGCTGCCGACCGGCGTGCAGGAGGCGGCGATGGTCGACGGGGCCTCGCACACCCGCACGTTCTTCCAGATCATGCTTCCGATGGCCAAGCCGGGCCTGGTCAGCATCGGCATCTTCAACTTCCTCGGCCAGTGGAACCAGTACCTGCTTCCGCTGCTGCTCAACAACGAGGAGGAGAAGAACTACGTGCTGCCGCAGGGACTCGCCTCGCTCGCGGTCTCCCAGGGCTACCGCGGGGACTGGGGCGCGCTCTTCGCGGGCCTGACCATCGCCATGCTCCCGGTGCTCGTCGTGTACGCCGTCTTCCAGCGACAGGTACAGGCCGGTCTGACCTCCGGAGCGCTCAAGTGACCTGGTGAAGCAGGTGATTTCAGCTTGGCCACGAAAGTGGTCTAGGCCTGTCGGGCCAAAACCGGACGTGAGTAGTGTCGGCGCGACGGCGCCGCGGGGGGCGACTGTACGCGCCAAGTCGACACCGATGTCGAAGGGTTGAACAGCATGAGGAATCGAATGGTCGCCACCGGTGCGGCAACGCTCTGCCTGGCGCTTGGACTTACCGCCTGCGGCGGGGACAGCGACAGCGGTGACGGCAAGACGATCAAGCTCGTCGCCGCCGACTACGGCGACAAGGCCTCCAACGCCTCCAAGGTGTACTGGAACCAGGTCAAGAAGGAATTCGAGAAGGCCAACAAGGGCTACAAGGTCGACGTCCAGGTCATCAACTGGAATGAGATCGACAAGTCCGTCAAGAACATGATCCAGGCGGGCGACGAACCCGACCTGCTCCAGACCGGCGGCTACGCCGACAAGGTCGCCGACGACCTCCTCTACAAGGCGGACGAGGTCATGTCCGCCAAGACCCGCGACAACCTCATCCCCACCTTCGCCAAGGCCGGGGAGGTCGACGGCACCCAGTACGGCATCCCCTGGGTCTCCTCCAGCCGCGTCATGTTCTACAACAAGGACGTCTTCAAGAAGGCCGGTGTGAAGACCCCGCCGAAGACCTGGGACGAACTCGCCGCCGCCGCGAAGAAGATCAAGGACAAGAAGGCCGCCGAGACCCCCTACGCCCTGCCGCTCGGCCCCGAGGAGACCCAGGGCGAGACGATGATGTGGGAACTGGGCAACGGCGGCGGCTACACCGACGCGAGCGGCAAGTACACCATCGACAGCCCCCAGAACGTCGAGACGTTCGAGTGGCTCAAGACCGAGCTGGTCAAGCCGGGCCTCACCTACGCCAACCCCGCCTCCACCGACCGCAAGACGGCCTTCGCCGACTTCGCGGCCGGCAAGGTCGGCATGCTCAACGGCCACCCGAGCCTCATCCAGATGGCCAAGGGCGGCAAGGTCGACTACGGCGTCGCGCCCATCCCCGGCAAGGAGGGCCCGCTGAAGAGCACCCTCGGCGTGGCCGACTGGATGATGGCGTTCAAGGACGGTGGCGCGGAGAAGGAGGGCGTGAAGAAGTTCCTGGACTTCACGTACTCCAAGAAGATGCTGGCGTTCGACGAGATGTACAACCTCATGCCGGTCACCCAGGACGCCCTGAAGGAAATGCAGACCAACGGCAAGCACAAGGACCTGGAGCCGTTCTTCGAGGTGCTGCCGAGCGCCAAGTTCTACCCGCTGGGCGACACCACCTGGGACCTCGTCTCCGCCGAGATCAAGAAGACCGGCGGCAAGGCCGTCGTCGACGACCCGAAGCAGGTACTCGGCGACCTCCAGAAGAAGGCGCAGACGGCGGCGGCCGAGGCCAAGTAGCGCGCTCACCCCGCTCCTGTCACACCTCCCCGTCCGCAAGGAGTCCTTGTGTCACTGAAGGCCCCTCCGTCCCCGGCCGGCTCCGGCCGGGGACGGAGCGGGCGCGCACCCCGGCCGGTGAGCCGCCGCGGCGGAATCGCCCGGCTCGGCCCGCTGCCCTGGATAGCGCCCGTCATCCTGCTGATCCTCGCCGTGGTCGTCTGGCCCGTCATCGAGCTGATCCGCACCTCGTTCCTCAACATCTCCATCGCCGGCAAGGTGCGCGGCAGCGCCGGGACCGACAAGTTCAAGAAGCTCTTCGAGGAGAGCGACTTCGGGGCCGTCCTGCTCTGGACCGTCGTGTGGACGCTCGTCGTCGTCACCGTCACGATGGTGCTCTCCCTGGCCCTCGCGCAGCTCTTCAACCAGAAGTTCCCCGGCCGCCGCATCACCCGCTGGGCGCTCATCGCCCCCTGGGCCGCCTCCGTCCTGATGACCGCCATCGGCTTCAAGTGGATGCTCAACCAGACCGCCGGCGTCCTCAACACCCTGATGCTCGACCTCGGCCTCATCGACAGCTCCAAGGACTGGCTGGGCAGACCGGAGACCGCCTGGCCCTGGATGATGGCCGTGGCCGTCTTCGTCTCCCTCCCCTTCACCACGTACACGCTGCTCGCCGGGCTCCAGACCATCCCCCAGGAGGTCTACGAGGCCTCGCGCATCGACGGGGCGGGGCCCTGGCAGACGTACCGCCACATCACGCTGCCGATGCTGCGGCCCGCCTTCCTCGTCGGCGTCGTCATCAACCTCATCAACGTCTTCAACTCCTTCCCGATCATCTGGGCCATGACCCAGGGCGGGCCGGGTTACGACACCTCCACGTCGATGGTGTTCATGTACAAGCTGAAGGAGACCGACATCGGTGAGTCCGCGGCCATGTCGGTCGTCAACTTCCTGATGGTCGTGGTGCTCGTGCTGATCTTCCTGAAGGTCAGCCGATGGAACGAGGAGGACTGATGGCCACGGCGACGGCGACCCGCCCCGCGCCCCCCGGACCCGGCGGGCGCGAGAAGCCCCGGCGTGCCTTCCGGCCCCGCACCCTGGTCATCACGGCCTGCGCCTGGCTCCTCGCGGCGGTCTTCCTCGCGCCGTACCTGGAGATGATCGTCACCGCCCTGCGCCCCAAGGAGGAGCTGCGGGACCGCACCTACCTGCCGCAGAACCTGGAGTGGGCGAACTTCATCGAGGTATGGAAGGAGTCCGATCTCGGCCAGAACCTCCAGGTCACCCTGCTGGTGTCGGGCGGCGCGACGCTCCTGGTCCTCCTGGTCTCCCTCCCGGCGGCGTACTACACGGCCCGCATGCGCTACCGGGGCCGCAAGCTCTTCCTGCTCCTGGTCCTGATCACCCAGATGTTCCAGCCCACGGCCCTGCTGGTCGGCCTCTACCGTGAGTTCCACCAGCTGGACATGCTGAACTCGGTCTGGACCCTGATCCTCACCAACGCGGCGTTCAACCTCGCCTTCGCGGTCTGGATCCTGACGGCGTACATCTCCTCCATCCCCCCGGAGCTGGAAGAGGCCGCCATGGTGGACGGCACCAGCCGCTTCGGCGCCATGATCAAGGTGACGCTGCCGCTGGCGCTGCCGGGCGTGGTCACGGCGGTGATCTTCACCTTCATCACGTCCTGGAACGAGTTCGTGATGGGCCTGACCCTCACCACGGAACCGGACAAGCAGCCGCTGACGGTCGGCATCAGCAACTTCATCGGCAACTACACGGTGCAGTGGAACTACCTCTTCGCCGCGTCGGTGGTCGCGATCATCCCGGTCGTCGTGCTGTTCGCCTTCATCGAGCGGCATGTGGTGTCGGGGCTCACGGCGGGGTCGGTGAAGTAGCTGGCGGGGTCGGTGAAGCGGCCCCCCAACAGCCGCCGCTCCGGCGAGAATCGAGACATGCAGATGCGAGAACAACTGGAGCGGGACATCCGGGAACTCTCCGACGAGGCCGCCGTGCGCGCCCTCGCGGCCGTGGTCGAGGAGCGGGGGCTCCTGCCCCGGGCCCACGCCGCCGACTGGGACGGCGGGGAGCTGGCCGAGACGCTGGAGAGCGAGGACGTCGCGGAGTACGTCGGGCCGGACCGGCCCGAGGCGACCGAGGGGGAACTGGCCCGCGCCACCCTGGAGTACGCGGCCTCCCAGGGCGAAGACCTGTCACGCACGGTCGGCGAGGCCGTCGACTACGCACGCTCGCCGATGCAGCGCTTCGACCCCGTCGGCCTCTCGGTCACCGTGCTCGTCGTCGTCCTCCTCCAGACCGAGGTCCGCGTGAGGCGGGACACGGAAGGGAAATGGAGCCTGACCATCCACAAGCGGGCCATGAAGGAGGCGGCGCTTGGCCGGGTCTTCACGGCGTTGCTTTCGCGGATCAGCGGGGGGAAGTAGGGGGACGGGATTCGGCGACCAGGTTCGGGGGGGCAGGCCCGGCCGCCGAGCCCGGCAACCCCCGGACCCGGCAGGCATATCTACGGAGGCAGGATGGCGGTCTCGGCGAGGGTGACCTACTCGTGGCGGTGCGAGGGGTGTGAGCGGGAGAGCGCGGCCGTCGTCTGGCGGGTCGTCGACGCTCGTGAGCGCGCCGATGCCCTGAGCGGGGAGAGCCCCGGCCTGGCGTGGGCGGACTGTTCCGGATGCGGCGCGCGGACGGCCATCGACGCGCCGCTGCTCGTCCTGCGACCGGGCGTGACGGCACCCCTGTTGCTCGCGCTCTCCCTCACGGAGCTCCGGTCGGGGGCCCTGCCGTCCGCGCCCGTCCTGCTCGACGAGGCCGGGCGGGCCGGAGCCTTCCGCGACACCGTCTTCCACGGGCAGGTGATCCCGCTGCCCCGCAGGCTGCTGCCGGTCGTCCTCACCCGTGACCTCGACCGGGACCTGGCCGACCCGGCGGCGGCCCGCGCCGAGCTGGCGCCGCAGGGGGAGCCGACGGCCGACAACTACGAGACCTTCCTGCACCACCTCGCACAGGACCGGGAGCAGACCGAGGTGAACGGCCTGCTGTACGCCGTACTGACCAGCCTCCCGGACCAGCTGAGAGAACTCCTGCGCACCCGACCGGAGTTGACCCGCGGCACAAAGGTGCGCGACGCCGGGCGCGCGGAACTGGAGGCGGCCGCGGGCGCCCCGTTCGAACCGGACCTGCGCCGGCGCCAGCGGCTCCTGGAAGACCTCAGCGACGGCCGCACCCCGCAGGAGGAGGCGCTCCAGCGCTACTTCGACTCCCTGAGCGCCCTCGGCGGCGACCTGCGGGAACGGCTGTACGCGCTGTACGAGACGGCCCGCACCGCCGAGGGAACCGCGTCCATCGCACCGGCCCGCGAGGCGCTGGCCCTCGCCGCCGACCTCGGCGAAGAGGAGCTGGAGACCGAGATCGCCGCCCTGCTCGGCGAGCGCCTGGTGGCCGCCGCCCACGCCGGGCCCGACGCCGACCTGTCCGAAGCGGTCACGCTTCTCGAACACGCCCTGGCCCGGCTCCCCGAAGGCAGCCTGGAGTGGGTGCACACGGCGAACAACCTCGCCAGCGCCCACTACGCGCGCGACGACGGCGACCGCCTGGAGGTCTGGGAGACCGCCCGCGACCTGCTCGCCCGCGCCGGCGAGCTCGACCGGCGCGCACACCCCGAGTTCTGGGCGCGCATCCAGACCAACTACGGCCTGCTCCTGTCGGAGCGGCCGGGCGGCGACGCCACGGACCTCGGCCTCGGCATCCGCCACATCAGGGCCGGTCTCGAAGAACGCTCCCCGGAGCGCTCCACCGTCAACTGGGCCTACTCCATGGTCAATCTCGGCCTGCTCCTCCAGCGCCGCGCCGAGCCGGACGACCTGGGCGAGGCCGAACGCTGCTACCGGGACACCCTGAGCCACCTCGCACCCGGCGACGACCCCGCCCTCTGGGCACAGGCCCAGTACAACCTCGCCGACCTGCTCCTCACCCGCGACCCCCCGGACCCGTACGGCGCACGGGCCGCCGCCTCGGCCGTGCTCGACCTGGCCACGGAGCACCCCGGCCTGCTCGACACCGGCCGCATCACCTGGCTGCTGGCCCGGTCCAGCGACCTCATCGACGGGCCGGACAGTGCCGAGAGCCTCCGCTTGCGCCGCGCGGCCCTGGCCGCCGTACCACCCGCCCTCGCGCCCTCCCTGCACCTCAGCATCGCCCGCGAGCTGGTCGACAGCTGCGCGGACGCGGGCCGTTGGGAAGAGGCGGCCGACATCGCGTCCGGCATGCTGACCGCCGTGAACGTGCTGTACGACGCCCAAGTGACCGTCGAGAGCCGCCGGGGCGTCCTGGTGCAGGTGGACCGGCTCGCCCGCTGGACCGCCTTCCTGCTGGCCCGCGCGGGCCGGCCCGAGCGCGCGGTGGAAGCGCTGGAACGCGGCCTCGCCTGCGAGCTCTCGGTGGTGGCGGGGCGGGGAGCGGCCGACCTCGCGGAACTCGACCGCGTCGACCCCGTCGTCGCCCGCCGTTACCGCGCCGCCCGGGCCCGCTACAGCGCCTGCGCCACGGAACCGACCGCGACGACACCCGGCGGCCCCGCCTCCGCGACGCGCGCACAGGCGGACGCCGAACGCGCCGTGCGCACGGTGGTCGAGGAGATCCGCGCCATCCCCGGCTTCGAGGACTTCCTGCGCACCACCGAACTGCGCGACATCGTCAAGGCCGCGGGCGGCAAACCGCTCGCGTACCTGGTCAACGCGCCCTGGGGCAGCTACGTCCTCGTGGTCACCGGCGCCGAACCCGCGGTGCGGGCCGTACACGTCCCCGAGGTCAGCAGCGTCACCCTGCTGCACCTCCTGGTCATCGACCCGGACGAGGGCACCACCGGCCTGTGGCTCGCGCAGTACGGCACGAGGCTGGCGTGGCGGCGCACCTTCCCCGCCACGCTGGAGCGGCTCACCGCCCTCGAACCCCTCATGCGCCCCCTCGCCGAGCTCCTCGCCGACGATCCGCGCAACGAGGCGGTCGTCGTCCCGACCGGCCTGCTCGGCCTCGTCCCGCTGCACGCCGTGCCGCTCGGCCCCGACCAGGTGGTCGACGACCTCGGCACCGTGACCCTCACCCCGTCCGCGGCCGTCCACGCCGTCTCCCGGGACCGCGCCGCTCGCCCGCCGCGCGCCGTGCCGCGTCTGGTGGCCGTCACCGACCCCGACGGCTCGCTCCCCGGCAGCCGTGGCGAACTCGCCGAGGTCCAGGCGCTGTTCGCGCCGCGCGGCGAGGTCAGCCGCGCGGTGGGGGAGGAGGCCACGGTGGGCTGGGTGCTCGACCACCTCGCCGAGGCGTCGTACCTGCATCTGAGCTGTCACGGCAGCGCGGGCTCCGACAGCCGGGGCGGCTCGCTCGTCCTCGCCGACGGCCACCTGGACATGGACACCCTCGTGCGGCACCAACTCCCGCTGTGCAGACTGGCGGTGGCAAGCGCATGCCAGTCGGGGCACTACGGAATCATCGAGACGCCCGATGAGTTCCAGGGCCTTCCTGCCGCCTTCCTCCAGGCGGGCGCCGCCTGCGCGGTGACCGGCCTGTGGCAGGTGGACGACATGGCCACCGCGTTCCTGATGACGCGCTTCTACGAATTCCTCTGCCAGGCCGAGGAACCGGTACCGGTACCGGCACTGCGCCGCGCGCGCCGCTGGTTGCGCCGCCTCACGTGGGAGGAGTTCGCGCGGTACACGGACACGCATCCGCACCTCGCGGACCTCGCGGACCGGTACGCCGCCCACGCGAGGGCGACGCAGGACCGCCCGTTCGCCTCACCGGTCCACTGGGCGGCGTTCACCGCGTGGGGCGTCTGAGGAGCGGACCTGATGTGCAGCTGGTCAGTGGCTCTGGCGCGGGCGGTGGGTGGCGTACTCGACTCCCCGCCCCGCCGCACGCGAGTGGGGTACTTTGACCTTCGACCAGGCACGGCAGACAGCGGGGGACGGCGTGAAGGCACTGGGCGACGGGGATCCAGCACGCATAGGGGCGTATCGGCTCCTGGGTGTGCTCGGCGAGGGCGGCATGGGCCGCGTGTACATGGGCCGGTCGGAGGGCGGACGCACGGTCGCGCTCAAGGTCGTGCGGAGTGAGATCGCCCAAGTCCCCGACTTCCGGCGGCGGTTCGCGCGCGAGGTGGATGCCGCGCGGCGTGTGGCCGGACCGTGGACCGCGGCCGTTCTCGACGCCGACGTCGAAGCGGCCGTCCCTTGGGTGGCCACTCAGTACATCCCGGGCCCGGATCTGCACACCGTGGTCGCACAGGACTTCGCCCCGCTCCCCGAGCGTTCCGTACGCTTCCTCGCCTGCCGCCTCGCCCTCGCCCTCCAGGCCGTACACGGCGGCGGGTTGATCCACCGCGACCTCAAACCGTCGAACATCCTGGTCACGGTCGACGGGCCGCGTGTCATCGACTTCGGGATCGCGCGGGCCCTCGACGCCCTGGACGCGACGGCCGCGGAACCGGCGATGACCCGCACGGGCATGGTCATCGGCTCACCCGGGTTCATGTCCCCCGAGCAGGCCCGCGGTCGCGAACTCACCCCGGCCAGCGATGTGTTCTGCCTCGGCTCCGTCCTCGTGTACGCGGCCACGGGGCGTCAGCCGTTCGGCGCGGGCGGAAACGGCGGGCTCGCCGCCCAGCTGTTCAGTGTGGCCGAGGATGAGCCGGACCTGAGCGGAGTGCCGTCTTCGCTGGTGGATCTCGTGCGGGACTGCCTGGCGAAGGACCCACGGCAGCGCCCCACCCCCGGCCAGATCGCCGAGCACACCGAGGACGGGTCGACCGAGCCCTGGCTACCCGGCGAGGTGCTCGCCCAACTGGCCCGCCGCACCGCCGAGTTGCTCGACTACGACCCGGCGCCGGCTGCCTTGGCCGCATCGCGGGCCCACCCGGCCACGGTTCGCACCCCCGGGCCGCCGCCCCCGTTCCCGACCATGCCCGCGCGGCCCCCTGCCGCACCGCCGCCGTCAGAGCCCGCACGGCGCCGCCGCCGTACGGCCGTCACGGCGGGGGCAGTGGCCGCGGCGATCGCCGCCGTCGGTGGGCTGGTCGCGCTCGAGCCGTGGGAAGACGGCGGCAGCGGCGGTGATGGAACGGCTGGAAAGGGAGAAACAGCCGACGAAGTCACCATGGCCACCGTCCCGAGCAAGTTCACGGGCACCTGGGAGGGGCAGCTCGCCAAGAAGGGCGCGATGAGGAGCGATCGCGTCGTACGGGTCGAGATCCTGCCCGGCGACGCCAAGATCTCCGTGCAGACCGTCGACTCCGAGCGTTTCTGCATCGTGGAATCCGCCCCCGTCAAGGTGAAGAAGGAGTTCTACGACCGGCTGGTGCTCGGCACGCCGAAGCTCAGGACCGGCGCACCCGCATCCGAGAAGGACGCGTGCGCGGGGCAGCGGATCGGCAGCTTCGTCGCGGAGGGTGCGGAGAAAAGCGAGGTGACGACGCTCAAGTGGGAGTTCGGCGACTACGCGGTCACGCTGTTCAAGAAGCCGAAGATCGCCGTCAAGCAGGAGGTGCCGGCAGTGTTCACGGGCCACTGGCGACTCAGGGAGGACGACAGCGGCTTCTCGCGAGACCGGAAGCTCCAGCTCCAGACGGTCACCATCGATCCGGGAAAGGTGCTCCTCACCAGCAAGGTCGCGGTCTCCCTGAAGGCCGGGAAGCCCGGTAAGGCCACCTGGTGCTACTACCAGGGCGGCGTGTTCTCGATCTCCGGCGAGAAGAAGGACTTCCTCTTCACCACGACCCTGGAGCCGGGGTCGCCCCGGGACGACTCCGCCGACACCGCCTGCCCGGCTTCCCTGCCTGCCCAGATGTACTCGATGGGGATCGACGAGAAGCACCTGGGGATGATCACCATGGGTTCCGAGGGAGTCGCCGCCGTCGGTTCCGGCGGCCTTCAGCGCGCCACACCCTGACCCGTCCCCGCCCTCCGCACAGCTCGGCCGGGCGGCGTTCACAGCTTGGAGCGCCTGGGGAGCGCGTGTCGGTCGCGTCGCGTCGGCCCGAGCGTGTAGCACCAGCCGGCCAGGCCGCTGACGGTGAACCTCACCGGGTACCGGACCTCTTCTTGCCTTCCGCGCAGCTCGGCTGGGGGGGGCGTTCACCGCGTGGGGCGCTTGAGGAGTGCGTGTCAGTTGCGCCGCGTCGGTCCGAGCGTGTCGAGGGAGTAGGAACGGACGGGGTCGTCGGCTGATTGGGGGGCGTCGACCCGCATCGTCGTGTAGCGCCCGCCCGCCAGGCCGCCGACGGTCACCGTCACCGGGTACCGGACTTCCCTGCCCTCCGCGCAGCTCGGCTCGCAGGTGACGTGCCAACCGCGCCCGGTGGCGCGGGCCGTGGGCTCGCCCCAGCCCGACCACGACAGGCCCAGGAGCCCAACCTTCCCGTCGCCGCAGGCGACCAGGAGCCGGTCCGGCCTGTCCAGCGCCTGCCCGCCGCAGTCGGCGATGGCGGCGGGCCGCGTGCTCGGCCTCGTCCCGACCCTGGGCGGAGGCTGCCGGGAGGGCTCGCGCACGGCCGAGGGCCCGGGGCCGGGCGCCGTCTCCTTCTCGACGGCCGGCGACGGCTCGGCGGTCGGCGACGGCTCGGCGGTCGGTTCCGGGGGGCGCGGCGCGGGCGTCCGCTGGACCGTCTCGGTCACCCGCTGCGGGCGGTCGACGGTCCGGGTGCCGTCCTCGCGCCATGGGTTCAGCGCGATGACGGCCGTGGCGGTCAGCGCGGCGACCGCGACGGCCGTCACCGCGAGCGCGGCGAACCCGCGCGCCGGGCCGGCGGGGCCACTCGCGCCGGGCGGCGCCCCCTCGACGGCGACCGCCGCCTCGTCGCGCTCTTCCCGCGGGCGACGCTCCAACTCCTCCCGGAGCCGGGCGATCTCGGCCTGCTGGGCCGCGATCAGCTCGTGCACCTCCGTGGGCCAGGGCCGCTCCCGCGACGTGATCCGGCCGATGTCCTCAAGGAGCTGGGCGGGCGTCGGACGCGCCCCGGGGTCCTTCGCGAGGCAGCGGGCGACGAGGGGGCGGACCCTCGGGGGCAGCCCGCCGAGGTCGGGCTCGGTGTGCACGATGTTGTACAGCGTCTGCGGCACGGAGGGTCCGACGAAGGGGCACGTTCCCGTGCACGCCATGACCAGCACCGTCCCCAGCGAGAACACGTCACTGGCCGGACCGAGCGGCCGCCCCTCGGCCTGCTCGGGGGACATGAAGCCGGGCGAGCCGACCAGACGTCCCGTATGCGTCAGGTCCGTGCCGGTGCCGGTGCCGGTGCCGGTCTCGTTCTCGGTCGCCCGGGCGATGCCGAAGTCGATCACGCGGGGCCCGTCGTCGGCGAGCAGCACGTTCGACGGCTTCAGGTCCCGGTGCACCAGCCCGGCCCGATGGATGTCGACCAGTGCCGAAGCGAGCCCCGCGGCCATGCGCAGGACCGCTTCCTCGGGCAGCGCGCCGACCGCGGCCACCGCCTGCTGCAACGAGGGCCCGGGCACGAACTCCGAGGTCAGCCACGGCTCTTCCGCGTCCGCGTCCGCGTCGATCACCGCCGACGTATGGGCTCCTGACACCTTGCGGGAGGCCGCCACCTCACGGCGGAAGCGGGCACGGAAACCGTCGTCCTCGACGAACTGCGTACGCACCTGCTTCAGCGCGACGAGGCGGCCGTCCGGATCGCTGCTCAGCAGGACCCGCCCCATGCCGCCCCGGCCGAGCTCCGCGATCGAGCGGTAGCGCCCGACCTCCACCGGATCGGTCCCTGTCAGTCGTCTCACCGTGTCCCCCTGCCCCCGTGTCCCCGTGTCCCCGCGTCTCCCGTATCCCGTGTCGGGGCGAGCCGTGCAACCGACGGGGCAGATCGTCTCGCGCGCCCCGCACCCGGACAAGAGGCCGGGCGGCATGCCGACATCTCTTGCACACGGTCACGCCCCGCCCCTCGCACGGGCCCACGGGGGTCCGCGAGGTCGGACAGGTCGCGGTGGCGGATTTCCCTCAACGACTTGACTGCGGCATCTCCTTCAGCAGAGTTTGGAGTTCACAACTTGTACATGGCCCGGTAGCCGTTTCCGGGACCGGCGTCGCGGGGGGCCTCGGGTCGTCCGTAAAGAGGGCAAAGGTGAGAGTCAATGGAGACTCCGGGGTCGCAGTCGTCTCTGCACCGGGCCAATCTTGAGCGGGTCGTACGCGCCGTACGCCTCGCCGGTTCGCTCACGCAGGCGGAGATCGCGAGGACGACGGGCCTGTCGGCGGCGACGGTCTCCAACATCGTGCGGGAGCTGAAGGACGGCGGCACCGTCGAGGTCACGCCCACCTCGGCGGGCGGCAGGCGGGCTCGCAGCGTCTCGCTCAGCGGGGACGCGGGCATCGTCATCGGCGTCGACTTCGGGCACACGCACTTGCGCGTGGCCGTCGGCAACCTCGCCCATCAGGTGCTCGCCGAGGAGGCCGAACCGCTGGACGTGGACGCGTCCGCCGCGCAGGGCTTCGACCGGGCCGAGCAGCTGGTCAGCCGCTTGATCGCGGCCACGGGAGTGGACCCGGCGAAGATCGCCGGAGTGGGGCTCGGCGTGCCGGGGCCCATCGACGTGGAGTCCGGGACGCTCGGCTCGACATCGATCCTGCCGGGCTGGACCGGGACGAAGCCCGCCGAGGAGCTGGGCGCCCGGCTCGGCGTGCCGGTGCACGTGGACAACGACGCCAACCTCGGCGCCCTGGGCGAGCTGGTCTGGGGGAGCGGCCGGGGGGTCAAGGACCTCGCGTACATCAAGGTGGCGAGCGGTGTCGGCGCCGGGCTGGTGATCAGCGGACGGATCTACCGGGGCCCCGGTGGCACGGCCGGGGAGATCGGGCACATCACGCTCGACGAGTCGGGCCCGGTCTGCCGCTGCGGCAACCGCGGCTGCCTGGAGACCTTCACCGCCGCCCGTTATGTCCTGCCGTTGCTCCAGTCCAGCCACGGCACCGACCTGACCATGGAGCGCGTGGTGGGTCTCGCGCGGGACGGCGACCCGGGGTGCCGACGGGTGATCGCCGACGTCGGGCGGCACATCGGCAGCGGCGTCGCGAACCTCTGCAACCTGCTCAACCCCTCCCGGGTGGTGCTCGGCGGGGACCTCGCGGAGGCCGGGGAACTGGTGCTCGGGCCCATCAGGGAGTCGGTCGGGCGGTACGCGATCCCGAGCGCCGCGCGCCAACTGTCCGTACTGCCCGGGGCACTTGGCGGACGGGCGGAGGTGCTGGGCGCGCTCGCCCTCGCGCTGAGCGAGATGGGCGATTCAACCCTTTTGGACGGGACGCTGCCCGCCGGGACGCCTGCCTTCACTTAGATAACGCATGGCACCGTTGTCATCTCGTTAAGGATTTACTCCTTGACGCTGGTGTGGCGGCCGAGTTGACTTCGAGCCACCTCGGCCGCAACGACGCGGCCTCGTCAGGGAGGCACCCCACCATGAACGCAATGACGCGTCGCGTCGTCATAGGCACGGCCGCGGTTTCGATGGCACTGGCCATGACCGCGTGCGGCAAGGCCGGCGACGGCGACGACAAGGGCAGCGGCGGCGACGACAAGACCATCGGTCTGCTGCTCCCCGAGAACAAGACCACCCGGTACGAGACCTTCGACCGCCCCATCATGGAGGCGAAGATCAAGGAACTCTGCTCGGACTGCAAGGTCAAGTACAACAACGCCGCTCAGGACATCGAGAACCAGAAGAAGCAGTTCGACGCCCTCGTCACCCAGGGCGTCAAGGTGATCATCCTGGACGCGGTCGACTACAAGTCGACGAAGTCGTGGGTCAAGCAGGCCGACAAGCAGGGCGTGAAGGTCGTGGCGTACGACCGCCTCGCCGAGGGCCCGCTCGCCGCCTACGTGTCCTACGACAACGAGAAGATCGGCCGCCTCCAGGGCGGGGCCATGGTCAAGGCGCTCGGCTCCGAGGCCAAGGACGCCAACGTCGTCATGATCAACGGCTCGCCGACCGACCCGAACGCCCCCTTCTTCAAGAAGGGCGCCCACTCGGTGCTCGACAAGAAGGTCAAGAAGATCGCGTACGAGCAGGACATCCCGGACTGGTCGCCCGACGAGGCGAACAAGAAGATGTCCTCCGCGATCGACAAGCTCGGCAAGGACGGCATCCAGGGCGTCTACGCCGCCAACGACGGCATGGCGGGCGGCGTGATCACCGCCCTCAAGCAGCGCGGCATCAAGGTCCCGGTCGGCGGCCAGGACGCCGAGCTCGCGGGCGTGCAGCGCCTGCTGAGCGGCGACCAGGACTACACGATCTACAAGGAGATCAAGCCGGAGGCCGAGACCACCGCCGAGATCGCCGTGGCGCTCCTCAAGGGCAAGGCCATCGAGCCCCTCACCGACCGCAAGGTCGACTCGCTCAGCGGCGACTTCAAGGGCATTCCGGCCAAGCTGTTCGACGCGCAGGCGATCACCAAGGACGAGATCGCCGACACGATCATCAAGGACAAGGTCTACAAGGTCAGCGAGATCTGCACCGCCCAGTACAAGAAGGCGTGCGACACCGCGGGCATCAAGTAACCCCCGCAACTCCCGCGGACGGCCGAGCCGTTCGCACCCCGTGGGTCCCGTGGGGCGTTCGTGAGAGCGCTCCACGGCCCGCTGCTCTGCTCTCGCTGTACCACCATCCCCGCCGGTCAGGCGGCGAAGGAGATGATTCACGTGTCCGCTACGCCCGTGCTGGCGTTGCGCGGGGTCTCCAAGCGGTTCGGCGCCGTCCAGGCGCTCACGGACGTAGACCTCGAAATCCACACCGGTGAGGTGGTCGCCCTGGTCGGCGACAACGGCGCCGGCAAGTCCACCCTCGTCAAGACGATCTCGGGCGTTCACCCGATCGACGACGGCACCATCGAGTGGGAGGGCCGCCCGGTCCGCATCGGCCGGCCGCACGACGCCCAGAACCTCGGCGTGGCCACCGTCTACCAGGACCTCGCGCTCTGCGACAACCTCGACGTCGTCGCCAACCTCTTCCTCGGCAGCGAGCTGAAGAGCGCTTCAGTCCTCGACGAGATCAAGATGGAGAAGCGGGCCAGGGAACTCCTGGACACCCTCTCCATCCGCATCCCCAGCGTCCGCATCCCGGTCGCGGCGCTCTCCGGCGGTCAGCGTCAGGTCGTCGCCATCGCCCGCGCGCTGGTCGGCGACCCCAAGGTCGTCATCCTCGACGAGCCCACCGCCGCCCTCGGCGTCGAGCAGACCGCGCAGGTCCTCGACCTGGTGGAGCGGCTGCGCGAGCGCGGCCACGGCGTGATCCTCATCAGCCACAACATGGCCGACGTGAAGGCCGTCGCGGACCGCGTGGCGGTGCTGCGGCTCGGCCGCAACAACGGCACGTTCTCCGTCGCCGACACCACCAACGAAGAGATCATCGCCGCGATCACCGGCGCCACGGACAACGCCGTGACCCGCCGCAAGGCGCGCACGGCCACGGCACCGAAGGAGGGAGCGAAGTGAGCGACCTCGCCAAGACCCCGACGAGCAAGAACACCGACGCCCCGGCCTCCGCGGCGCCCGTCCCCGCCGTCGACCCGCGCCTCCTCGTCCGCGAGGAGGGCCTGGCCGGGTACTGGACCGAGTTCAAGCGCAAGATGCGCGGCGGCGAGCTCGGCTCGCTGCCCGTCGTCATCGGCCTGATCGTCATCGCGGTCGTCTTCCAGCTGAAGAACGACCACTTCCTGGACGCGAGCAGCCTCGCGAACATCGCGGTCTTCACCTCCGGCCTCGGCATCATGGCCGTCGGCATCGTCTTCGTCCTGCTGCTCGGCGAGATCGACCTCTCGGTCGGCTCGGTGGCCGGCATGGGCGCGGCCGTCTGGGCCGTGCTGAGCGTCACCCACGGCCTGAACGACTGGCTCGCGGTCCTCCTCGCCGTCCTCACCGGCCTCGTCATCGGCGCCGTCCACGGAGCGTTTTTCGCCAAGATCGGCGTGCCCGCCTTCGTGGTCACCCTGGCGGGCTTCCTCGGCTGGAGCGGCCTCCAGATCTGGCTGATGGGCGGCGAGGGCAGCATCAACACGCCCGAGGGCAGTGTCGTCGAGGACCTCACCGGCCACTTCTTCGCGGACAAGGCCGCGGCGTACGGTCTCGCGGCCGTCGCGATCATCGCGTACGCCGCCTCCCTGCTGCTCGACAGCAAGCGCCGCAAGGCCGCCGGGCTGCCCTCGCGCCCGGTCAGCGAGATCGTGCTGCGCACGGTCGTCGTCGCGGTCCTCGCGGGCGGCGCGGCGTACGTCCTGAACGAGCCCGCCGGCGCCCGCGGCCTGCCGCTGGCCCTGGTGCTCTTCCTCGCCGTCCTGGTGATCGCGGACTTCGTGGCGCGCCGCACCACCTTCGGCCGGCAGGTCTTCGCGGTCGGCGGCAACGCGGAGGCGGCGCGGCGCGCCGGCATCAACGTGGACCGGGTCCGGATCACCGTCTTCGCCATCTCCGGCATGCTGGCGGCCTTCGGCGGACTGTTCATCGCGAGCCTCTCCGGTGGCGCGACGAAGAGCCTGGGCGGCGGCAACACGCTGATGATGGTGATCGCGGCGGCCGTCATCGGTGGTACGAGCCTCTTCGGCGGGCGCGGCAAGGTGTGGTCCGCGCTGCTCGGCATGCTGGTGATCCAGTCCATCCAGCAGGGGCTGAACCTGCTCGGCATGGCGAGTGAGATCCAGTACATGATCACGGGGGCGGTGCTGCTGGCCGCGGTGGTCATCGACTCCGTCTCGCGGCGGACGCAGAAGTCCGCGGGGCGCGCGTAGGCGCTCCGCTGGTCGGGCCGCTTTCGGCTGCGGGTTCGTCGTGGCTGGTCGCGCCCACGCGGCGGAGCCGCACATGTCACGGCCCCGCGCCCCTTACGGGGGCTTCCCCCCCCCGGCTGCTATCGGGGCTCTTCCCCGCGTCCCTGCTCAGGGGCGCGGGGTTTCCCTTGTCCGGGAAACCCGCCTCCCGGGCGCAGCGCCCGGTGGCGGAACATTAGACTCGACAGACCCGGCAACGCTCGAACAGCACATCTCAGCTCTACTGCAAGGAGGCACGGGTGCCGCTGCTGACCCGCATCACGGGACCGCGCGATCTGGACCGGCTCAGCCCCGAGGAGCTGGACGAGCTGGCCGGAGAGATCCGCGGCTTCCTCGTCGACGCAGTCTCCAAGACCGGCGGCCACCTCGGCCCCAACCTCGGCGTGGTCGAGCTGACCATCGCCCTGCACCGCGTCTTCGACTCCCCCAAGGACAAGGTCCTCTTCGACACGGGCCACCAGAGCTACGTCCACAAGCTGCTCACCGGCCGCCAGGACTTCGAGAGGCTGCGCGCCAAGGGCGGCATCTCCGGCTACCCCTCGCGGGCCGAGTCCGACCACGACGTGATCGAGAACAGCCACGCCTCCACGGTCCTCGGCTGGGCCGACGGCCTCGCCAAGGCCAATGAGGTGCGCGGCAAGGACGACCACGTCGTCGCCGTCATCGGTGACGGCGCGCTCACCGGCGGCATGGCCTGGGAGGCGCTGAACAACATCGCGGCCGCCAAGGACCGCCCACTGGTGATCGTCGTCAACGACAACGAGCGTTCCTACGCCCCCACGATCGGCGGTCTCGCCAACCACCTCGCCACGCTGCGCACGACGGACGGCTACGAGCGCTTCCTGGCCCGCGGCAAGGACATCCTGGAACGCACCCCGGTCGTCGGCAGGCCGCTCTACGAGACGCTGCACGGCGCCAAGAAGGGCCTGAAGGACTTCATCGCCCCGCAGGGCATGTTCGAGGACCTCGGCCTGAAGTACGTGGGCCCGATCGACGGCCACGACATCGAGGCCCTGGAGTCCGCCCTGACGCGCGCCAAGCGCTTCGGCGGCCCGGTCATCGTGCACTGCCTCACCGAGAAGGGCCGCGGCTACAAGCCAGCCGAGGAGGACGAGGCCGACCACTTCCACGGCATCGGCCCGATCCACCCCGACACCGGCCTGCCCATCGCCGCGGGCGGCATGGACTGGACGTCCGTCTTCGGCGAGGAGATGGTCAAGCTCGGCCACGAGCGCGAGGACATCGTCGCCATCACGGCGGCCATGCTCCAGCCCGTCGGCCTGGCCAAATTCGCCAAGGAGTTCCCCGACCGGGTCTACGACGTCGGCATCGCCGAGCAGCACGCGGCGGTCTCCGCGGCGGGCCTGGCCACCGGCGGCCTGCACCCCGTATTCGCGGTCTACGCCACCTTCCTCAACCGCGCCTTCGACCAGCTCCTGATGGACGTGGCCCTGCACAAGTGCGGTGTGACCTTCGTCCTGGACCGGGCGGGCGTCACCGGCACCGACGGCGCCTCGCACAACGGCATGTGGGACATGTCGATCCTCCAGTGCGTGCCGACGGTGCGGATCGCCGCCCCGCGCGACGCCGACCAGGTCCGCCTCCAGCTGCGCGAGGCCGTCGAGGTCGACGACGCGCCGACCGTCGTGCGCTACTCCAAGGGCGCGGTCGGCCCGGCCGTCAAGGCCGTCGGCACGGTCGGCGGCATGGACGTGCTGCGCGAGGCGGGCAGCGACCGGCCCGACGTGCTGCTGGTCTCCGTCGGCGCGCTCGCGCCCATGTGCCTGGAGATCGCGGGCCTGCTCGACAAGCAGGGCATCACCACGACCGTGGTCGACCCGCGCTGGGTCAAGCCGGTCGACGAGGCCATGGCGCCGCTCGCCGAGAAGCACCGCGTCGTCGTCACCGTCGAGGACAACTCCCGCGCCGGCGGCGTCGGTTCGGCGATCGCCCAGGCCCTGCGCGACGCGGGCGTCGACGTACCGCTGCGTGACTTCGGCATCCCGCCGCGCTTCCTCGACCACGCCTCCCGCAAGGAGATCATGGCCGAGATCGGTCTGACCGCGCCGGACATCGCCCGCCAGGTCACGGGTCTGGTCGCCAAGCTGGACGGCAGGTACGAGCGCGACACGGCCGCAGCCGTGGAGCCCGCCCGCGACTGACGTCGACCCGACACGGCCGATGGGCCGGTTCCGGCACCCTGTACGGGTGGTGGGACCGGCCCATTCGCGTGAATAGGGTCGTGCCGGACGGTGTGCGATACCTGGCCTCTCGATCATGTCGGGGACGACAAGCGTGGAGGCAAGCGTGGAGGTTCGCCCGTGACAAGCACCCTGTTCCGAACAAAGAGCGTCGAACAGTCCATCCAGGACACCGAGGAACCGGAGCACGCGCTCAAGAAGTCGCTCTCCGCCCTCGACCTCACCGTGTTCGGCGTCGGTGTCATCATCGGCACCGGCATCTTCGTCCTCACCGGAAAGGTGGCCAAGGAGACCGCGGGGCCCGCCACCGCGCTCGCCTTCGTCGCGGCGGGCGTCGTCTGCGCGCTCGCGGCCCTCTGCTACGCGGAGTTCGCCTCGACCGTGCCGGTGGCCGGGTCGGCGTACACCTTCTCCTACGCCTCACTGGGCGAGCTGCCCGCCTGGATCATCGGCTGGGACCTGGTGCTGGAATTCGCTCTCGGCACCGCCGTCGTCGCCGTCGGCTGGTCCGGCTACGTCCGCTCGCTGCTGGACAACGCGGGCTGGCATCTGCCGGAGACGCTCACCGGGCCCGACGCCGCCGAGGGCTTCGGCTTTGACATCCTCGCCTTCGCGCTGGTCCTCGTCCTCACCGTCATCCTCGTCCTCGGCATGAAGCTCTCCGCGCGCGTCACCACGGTCGTCGTGGCCATCAAGGTGGCCGTCGTCCTGATCGTCATCATCGCGGGCGCCTTCTTCATCAAGGCCGACAACTACAAGCCGTTCATCCCCAAGGCGCAGGAGGTGCCGCCGGGCGACAGCATCCAGTCGCCGCTGATCCAGCTGATGTTCGGGTACGCGCCCACCAACTTCGGCGTCCTCGGCATCTTCACGGCCGCCTCGGTCGTCTTCTTCGCCTTCATCGGCTTCGACATCGTGGCCACCGCCGCCGAGGAGACCAGGCTGCCGCAGCGCGACATGCCGCGCGGCATCCTCGGCTCCCTCCTCATCTGCACGCTCCTGTACGTCGCCGTGTCCATCGTCGTCACGGGCATGCAGCACTACAGCGAACTCTCCGTGGACGCCCCACTGGCCGACGCCTTCAAGGCCACCGGGCATCCCTTCTACGCGGGCATCATCAGCTTCGGCGCCGCCGTCGGCCTCACCACCGTCTGCATGATCCTGCTGCTCGGCCAGACCCGCGTCTTCTTCGCGATGAGCAGGGACGGGCTGCTGCCCCGGTTCTTCTCCCACGTCCACCCGAAGTACAAGACGCCGCACCGGCCGACCATCCTCCTCGGCGTGCTCATCGCGATCCTCGCGGGCTTCACCAGCCTCAACGAACTCGCCGAACTGGTGAACATCGGCACGCTCTTCGCCTTTGTCGTCGTCGCCCTGAGCGTCATCATCCTGCGCCGCACCCGCCCCGACCTGCCCCGAGCCTTCCGCACGCCGATGGTGCCCCTCGTGCCCATCCTCTCGGTGGCGGCCTCGGTGTGGCTGATGCTGAACCTGCCCGCCGAGACCTGGCTGCGGTTCGGCATCTGGATGGCGCTCGGCTTCGTCGTCTACTTCGTGTACGGGCGTTCGCACAGCCGGCTGGGCCGACGCGGGAAGCAGCTCCACGCCGACGACGCACGGTAGCCGCCGCCGTTCGGAAGGCATTTCTCACCGGCCCCGTATGTCCCGATCCGATCGGAACTGCGGGGCCGGATAGCGTGCACCGTATGCCCGCCGCGCCCGCCACCCCACTACGCTCCGTACGCGGCCTCCGGGTGCCGGGGCCGCGCAAGGAGCCCCTGACCGCCCCCCGGACCGGTTACTGGAGGCGCCTGCTCCCCCTGCTCGCGGCCCTGGCGTGCGTGACCCGACTGCCCTCTTTCCGGCTGCCGCTGTGGAACCCCGACGAGGGCTATCTCGCCGTCCAGGCACGGATATTGGCCGACGGCGGCGAGCTCTACGAGACGGTGGTCGACCGCAAGCCGCCGCTCGTCCCCTGGCTCTACGCCGGCGCCTTCGCGCTCTTCGGCGACTCCTCGCTCCTGCCCCTCAAGATCCTCGCCGTCGCCGCACAGCTCCTGACGGCGCTGCTCCTGGCCTCGCTGGCCCGGCGGCGCTGGGGCGACGGGGCGGGCCGCACGGCGGGCGTGCTGTACCTCCTGATCTCGATCGGCCTGAACCCCGAGGACGCCCAGGCGGCCACCTTCGAGGTCTTCATGCTGCCGTGCACGGCCGCCGCCATGTGGTGCGCGGACCGCCGCCGGTGGGGCACGGCGGGCGCGGCGGTGGCCTGCGCCTTCCTCGCCAAGCAGACCGGCGGGGCGGTGCTCCTGCCGGTGCTCTGGCTGCTGTGGCGCTCCGGGGCGCCCCGGAGCGGCGGCCCGCGCCTGGCGGCCGGACTGTGCGGGCCCGTCCTGGCCGCGGCCCTGCTGACCTCACCCTCGGGCTTCCTGTTCTGGACGGTGACGGGATCGGGTGCCTACGCCTCCTTCACCGGCTCCGAACTCCACGTCCTCGGGCGGGGCTTGGCGAACGCCGCGATTCTCGCCGCGGCCTGCGCGGGCCTCGCCCCGCCGGTCGTACGCGTCCTGCGTGTCGCCCGCACCGGGGCGGGGGAGCTGTGGCTGTGGCTCGCCTCGTCGGTGGCGGCGGTGCTGCTCGGCTTCCACTTCTTCGGCCACTACTACCTGCAACTCACGCCGCCGCTCGCGCTGTTGGGCACGGCGGCACTCCAGATCCTGCCGCGCGAGCGGACGGTCAGGGCGATCGTCACGTCGGGGTGCGCCTGCGCGGTGTTCCTGGCCTGGGGCCTGACCGCGCCGCGCCCCGAACTGGCCCACGCGACGCGCCTCGCGGAGACGGTGAGGGCACACACGCGGCCCGACGCGAAGGTGCTGTTCTGGGGCATACACCCGGAAGGCTACTGGCTGGCCGACCGCCCTCCCGCGAGCCGCTTCCTCACGGCGGGCCTGCTCACCAACTACAGCGGCGGCCGCAACGGCCCACAGGTGGGGGAGAAGTACGCGGTGGAGGGCGCCTGGGCGGCCTTCCGCGAGGAGTGGCACGCCCACCCCCCGACCCTGGTGATCGACGACTCCCGCGGCAAGCCGTACGCCCCCTCCAGGGTGCCGTCTCTGCGGAGGGCCTTGGCGGTGGGGTATGAGCCGGTGCTGTGGGTGGAGGGGGCGGTGGTGTACGCGAGAGCGGGCGGGGCGGCGCGGTGAGGTGCGGGGGCAAGGGGCCGGGGTGCGAGGTCGCCGCCGTGGCAGCAGCCTCCGTTGGGGGCGCGGGGAACTGCGCGCTCAGCCCGTCACGACTTGCGGCGGCCTGCGGTCCGGTCTTCGCAGACGCGTCTGCCTTCGGCGGCTGTGTGGCGGCTGCGGGTGGGTTCTGGGTTGCGCGCGCAGTTCCTCACGCCCCTGAGGGGGGTGCGAGGTCGCCGCCGTGGCAGCAGCCTCCGTTGGGGGCGCGGGGAACTGCGCGCTCAGCCCACGACGAGTCGCACGGGCCAGGAGTGCGGGCTCTGCGGACGCGTCTGCCTGTGGGGGCCTGCGTGGCGGCTGCGGGTGGGTTGTGGGTTGCGCGCGCAGTTCCCCGCGCCCCTGGCGGGGCGGGGGCGGACGGAGCCGCGCGCTACGGCCGCACCGTCCGCGGCCCCACGCACTCCGCCCCCGACTCCTCGACCCTGCGGCGCAGTTCACGGTCGGCCGTGATCACCACGCACGGGCGGTCCGCCGCCTCGGCGGCCACCTCCACGATGCGGTCGTCGCCGTCGGCGGGTGCGCTCTCGACGCGGACGCCGGGGATGGACTCGACGCCGCGCGCGGCGCCCTCGACGACGAGGACGACCTCCACCGGGCCCGGATGCCCGGCGATGCCCTCCTGCGCGTACGGGACGAGCCGGTCCCGTAGCCGCTCGGCGGCCCCGCGGCGGTCGTGCCACCAGCCGTCGGGCACGGAACCCACCACGTTCGCGGCGTCGACGACGACAAGAGTTCTCATACGGCAAACGTAAACTAATCGGCAGAACGCTGTGCGTATGCGCACGTGTACGTGGACGTGGAAGGGTGCCGCCGAGTCATGCCGTCGAGGACGAGGAACCTCAGCACCGGTGCCCCGGACACCGCCCGCTGGCTGCTGCGCGGCAAGGACGGCCGCCTCAGCGCGTACGCCCGCGCCGAGGACGGCCTGCTGCGCTGGACCGAGGCCAGGGCCGGCGGCCCCGAGTGGGACGGCCCCGACTTCTTCGAGGCGCCCGACCTGACGTACCTCACCCTCGCCCAGGGCGCCGACGGATACGTGCACTTCGTCGGCCGCAGGGAGCGGCGCGACGAGAAGGGCGAGGCCGTCGTCGACCTCGTGCACTCCGTGCAGTACCAGTCGGGGCGGCCGCTCATGGACTGGCGCTCCCTCGGCAACCCGCACACCAAGCTCGTGGAGCGCGCGCCGCGCCTCGGCGCGCCCGCCGCCGCCGTGGACGCCGCGGGCACGGTGCATGTCTTCGTGCGGGACGCCGTGAACAGCGTACGTATGCGCCGTGAGGGCAAGGGCGGCAAGTGGGAGGGCTGGAAGGACTTCAAGGTCCGCGAGGCCCTGGACGGCATCGCCGCCCTCGCCACCTCCACCGGCCGGGTCGAAGTCCTCGCACCCGGCGCCAAGGCCACCCTGCGCTGGGCGCAGGAGAAGCAGGGCGGCGAACTCACCCGCGCGGACGACATCCCGCTCGCCCCGGCCCCCGGCTCCGGCACCGCCCTGGAGACCGCCCCCGACCGCCTCACGTACTACGCCGCCGACGCGCTCGGCAGCGGCGTCCTCGCCCACCGCCCCGCGCTCGGCGGCCCCGCCATCCCCCTCGGCGGCGCCCCGGGCACCGGCCCCGTCGCGGCCCTGCGCACCGCCATAGACGGCCACGACTGCACGGTCCTCGCGCACCGCACGGCCGCCGGCCGCCCCGAACTGGCCGCGTTCCCCACCGAGGACGAGGAAGCGGGCCTGTGGTGGGCCGCGACGGGCGAACCGTGCCTGGGCGCCCCGGCGTTGGCGCTGGACGCGCGGGGCCGCGTCGTCATGGCGGCGATCGGCCTCGACGGCACCCTGCGCCTCGCGCGCCAGAAGGCGGAGCCGGGCCTCGCGCTGGAGGCGTGGACCCGGGTGTGACGTGAACGGACGACGGTGGGCCGTACGGGACGATTCCCGTACGGCCCACCGTCGTTGTGGTACCCGCTACGCCGGGACGCTCGCGACGCCCTGCGCCAGGAACCGCTTGCCGTTCACCCGCTCGCTGACACCCTCACGGTCCAGGTACGGCGTGATGCCGCCCAGGTGGAAGGGCCAGCCCGCGCCGGTGATCAGGCACAGGTCGATGTCCTGCGCCTCGGCGACGACACCCTCGTCGAGCATGAGCCCGATCTCCTGCGCCACCGCGTCGAGCACGCGGTCCCGCACCTGCTCCTCGGTCAGGACCTTGTCGCCCTGCTTCAGGAGCGCGGCGACCTCCGGGTCCAGCTCCGGCTTCCCGGAGTCGTACACGTAGAAGCCGCGCTTGCCCGCCTTCACGACGGCGGCGAGGTTCGGGGAGACGGTGAAGCGCTCCGGGAAGGCGCGGTTCAGGGTCTCGGAGACGTGCAGGCCGATGGCCGGGCCGACCAGCTCAAGGAGAACCAGCGGCGACATCGGCAGACCGAGCGGCTCGACGGCCTTCTCGGCGACGGCGACCGGGGTGCCCTCGTCGATGACGTTCTGGATCTCGCCCATGAAGCGCGTCAGGATGCGGTTCACGACGAACGCCGGGGCGTCCTTCACGAGCACCGCGGTCTTCTTCAGCTTCTTGGCGACACCGAAGGCCGTGGCCAGCGACGCGTCGTCCGTCTGCTCGCCGCGCACGATCTCCAGGAGCGGCAGGATCGCGACCGGGTTGAAGAAGTGGAAGCCGACGACCCGCTCGGGGTGCTTCAGCTTCGACGCCATCTCGGTGACCGACAGCGAGGAGGTGTTCGTGGCGAGGATCGCGTGCGCCGGGGCGACCGCCTCGACCTCGGCGAACACCTGCTGCTTGACGCCGATCTCCTCGAAGACGGCCTCGATGATGAAGTCGGCGTCGGAGAAGCCCTCGGCCTTGTCCAGGACACCGGAGACCAGCGCCTTCAGGCGGTTGGCCTTGTCCTGGTTGATGCGGCCCTTGCCGAGCAGCTTGTCGATCTCGGCCTGGACGTAGCCCACACCCTTGTCGACGCGCTCCTGGTCGATGTCGGTCAGCACGACCGGCACCTCAAGGCGGCGCAGGAAGAGCAGCGCCAGCTGCGAGGCCATCAGACCGGCACCGACGACGCCGACCTTGGTGACCGGGCGCGCCAGGTTCTTGTCCGGGGCGCCCGCGGGGCGCTTGGCACGCTTCTGCACGAGGTTGAACGAGTAGATGCCCGCGCGCAGTTCACCGCCCATGATGAGGTCGGCGAGCGCGACGTCCTCGGCGTCGAAGCCCTGCTGGAGGTCGCCGTCCTTGGCGGCCGCGATGATCTCCAGGGCGCGGTAGGCGGCCGGAGCGGCGCCGTGCACCTTGGAGTCAGCGATGGCACGGCCGCGCGCGACGGCGGCATCCCAGCCCTCGCCGCGGTCGATCTCGGGCCGGACGACCTCGACCGAGCCGTTGAGGACGGAGGCCGTCCAGATCAGCGACTGCTCCAGGAAGTCCGCGCCCTCGAACATCGCGTCGGCGATGCCGAGCTCGAAGACCTGCTTGCCCTTGAGCTGGCGGTTCTGGTTGAGCGAGTTCTCGATGATGACCGTGACCGCGCGGTCCGCGCCGATGAGGTTCGGCAGCAGCGCGCAGCCGCCCCAGCCGGGCACCAGGCCGAGGAAGACCTCGGGCAGCGAGAAGGCGGGCAGCGCCTTGGAGACGGTGCGGTAGGAGCAGTGCAGACCGACCTCGACGCCACCGCCCATCGCGGCGCCGTTGTAGTACGCGAAGGTCGGCACGGCGAGGCCCGAGAGCCGCTTGAAGACCTCGTGGCCGCCCTTGCCGATGGCGAGCGCGTCCTCGTGGTGCTTGAGCAGCTCCACACCCTTGAGGTCGGCGCCGACGGCGAAGATGAACGGCTTGCCGGTGATGCCGACACCGACGATGGAGCCCTCGGCGGCCTCCTTCTCGACCTGGTCGATCGCCGTGTTCAGGTTGGCGAGGGACTGCGGGCCGAAGGTGGTCGGCTTGGTGTGGTCGAAGCCGTTGTCCAGCGTGATGAGCGCGAAGCGGCCCGCACCCTGGGGGAGGTCGAGGTGGCGTACGTGCGCCTGCGTGACGACCTCGTCCGGGAACAGCTCGGCCGCACCCTTCAGAAGCTCGGTGGTCGTGGTGCTCACTTGTCGCCTCCGGCGTCCTTGTGGTTCGGGTTCTCCCAGATGACCGTCGCGCCCATGCCGAAGCCGACGCACATGGTCGTGAGGCCGTACCGCACCTCGGGCTGCTCCTCGAACTGCCGCGCCAGCTGCGTCATCAGGCGTACGCCGGAGGAGGCGAGCGGGTGGCCGAAGGCGATGGCGCCGCCGTACTGGTTGACGCGCGCGTCGTCGTCCGCGATGCCGTAGTGCTCGAGGAAGGCGAGCACCTGCACGGCGAAGGCCTCGTTGATCTCGAAGAGACCGATGTCGGAGATGGACAGGCCCGCCTTGGCGAGCGCCTTCTCCGTGGCCGGGATCGGGCCGTAGCCCATGACCTCCGGCTCGACGCCCGCGAAGGCGTACGAGACGAGGCGCATCTTGACCGGGAGGTTGTTCTCCCGCGCGAACTCCTCGGAGGCGATGAGGGAGGCGGTGGCGCCGTCGTTGAGACCGGCGGCGTTACCGGCCGTGACGCGGCCGTGCGTACGGAACGGCGTCTTCAGCCCCGCGAGGTTCTCCAGCGTCGTGCCCGGGCGCATCGGCTCGTCGGCGGTGGCGAGGCCCCAGCCGGTCTCACCGGCCTCCGCGTTGGTACGGCGTACGGAGATCGGCACCAGGTCCGCCTGGATCTTGCCGTCGGCGTACGCCTTGGCGGCCTTCTCCTGCGAGCGCACCGCGTACTCGTCGGCGCGCAGCTTGGTGATGCTCGGGTAGCGGTCGTGCAGGTTCTCGGCGGTCATGCCCATGAACAGCGCGGACTCGTCCACGAGCTTCTCGCTCACGAACCGCGGGTTGGGGTCGACGCCCTCACCCATGGGGTGGCGGCCCATGTGCTCGACACCACCGGCGACGGCGATGTCGTACGCGCCGAACGCCACGCTGCCCGCGACCGAGGTCACGGCGGTGAGGGCACCGGCGCACATGCGGTCGATGGAGTAGCCGGGCACGGACTGCGGCAGCCCGGCGAGGATGCCGGCGGTGCGGCCGATCGTCAGACCCTGGTCGCCGATCTGCGTGGTCGCCGCGATGGCGACCTCGTCGATCTTGGCGGGGTCGAGGTCCGGGTTGCGGCGCAGCAGCTCCCGGATGGCCTTCACGACGAGGTCATCGGCACGGGTCTCGTGGTAGATGCCCTTCGGACCCGCCTTGCCGAACGGGGTGCGGACGCCGTCCACGAAGACGACGTCCCTGACGGTACGAGGCACGATGGCTCTCCTCCAGGGTGCGGTTGCGCCACGCCTGCGGCGCGCTTCCTGGGGCCATGCTACTTGTCGGTAACTATGTGGCCAAGAGCTGCCCGGTACCGCCTCTGCGAGGCGAAGGTCACACTGGTTCCGGTCCGCTCGCGGGCGGCTCCGGCAGCCAGTCGCGAGCCGGGTCGTACTCCAGCCAGCGGCTGCGCCCTCCCTCCTCCGCGCAGGCGGTGACGAGCCCCTTCAGCCCCGGGTGCTCGTCCCCGGAACGCCACAGCAGCGACCACGCGTACAGGGGTGTCGGATCGATCAACGGGACGGAGCGCAGCCCCGGGACCCGCGGCAAGGGCACATCGGCGGGCATCAGCGAGAAGCGGTCCGGCTCGCGCGCCACCTCGGCGAGAAAGTGGGCGAGCCCCAGATTGACGCTCGTCGCCGTGTGCCGGACGCCGAACCGCACGGCGAACCGGTGGAGGAAGTCGAGCCGGTCCAGCGGGCCCGGCGCCCACAGCACGCCGCCGCTCAACCGGTCGGGCCGCAGCGCCGGTTCGGCCGCGAGCGGATGGTCGGCACTCAGTACGGCGTCCACAGGTTCGAGGCGGATCAGACGGTGGGCGAGACCGGCGGGCAGCGGCGGGTGGACCCGGCCGAACGCCGCGTCGACGTCGCCGTTCAGCAGCGCCTTCGCCACTGACGGCAGATCGCGCCCGTGCCCCGACACCAGCTCCCCGGCCCGCCCGGCCACCCGGGCCAGCGTGCGCATCGGCGCGTAGAGGTGGCCCCAGGTGTCCACGTGCAGCGGACGATCCGCGCCGGACACCGCCGCGACCGCGGCGTCGGCGGCGGCCACGCTCCGCCGGGCCGGTCCGAGAAAGCGCCGCCCGGCCCCGGTGAGGCGCACCCCGCTGCCGCCGCGCAGGAGCAGTCGGGTGCCGAGCAGCGCTTCGAGCCGGGCGATCCTCTTGGACAGCGCCTGCTGCGAGATCGCGAGCGTCCCGGCGGCCCGCCCGAAGTGCAGTTCCTCGGCGGTGCGCACGAAGGCACGCACCTGCGCGACATCAAGATCCACGGCGCTCACCATAAGCGACAACCAACAGTTGTGGGTGATGCTCGTCCGTTGTTGGCTCTCCGGACGGCCGCGACGGTTGCATCCCCTCCATGCGAAGACTGATTCCCACGGGGGAAGCGACGCGCCCGGTCGCCCTGACCGAGGCCCACCAGCCCGTACCGGCGCCCGGTGAGGCACTGATCAAGGTCGAGGCGTTCGCGCCGAACCGGGGCGAGACCTTCCTTCTCGAACACCCGGAACCGGGGCTGCTGCCCGGCAAGGACATCGCGGGGCTCGTCGTGCAGGAGGCGGCCGACGGCTCGGGCCCCGGCATCGGCACCGCGTGGTCGGACATCCGGCGCGCGGATCTCTCGGCTCTGGTGCGGCTGGTCGAACAGGGCCGGCTGCACCCGGAGATCGGCCGCACCGCCGACTGGACGGAGGCCGCCGCCACCCTGGTCGACCTGCGCGAGCGCCGGATACGCGGCAAGGCCGTCCTGCTGACCGGGGGAGCGCGATGAGCGCCACCGACTTCGCCGCCGCCCAGTGGACCCGCGCCACCGGCGCGGGCGTGGACCCCCGCGAGTACCGGCGCGTCACCGACGGCCTGACCTCCGTCGCTGACTGGGGTCCGTCCTTCGTCCGCACCGCACGCGGCCACCTCCGGCGCGCGCAGGAGGCGGGATCACCCCTGTCCGCGGGTGAGTTCCTGCTGACGGCCGCCCGCTGGTTCCACCTGGCCACCCTGGCGCCGTACGCGGAGGCGCACCACGCCGCCACCGAGGCCGACCATGCCCTGGGGAGGGCGCTCACGCTGCTGGAGCCCGGTGCGCGGCGCGTGAGCGGCGAGGGCTTCACCGGGTGGCTGCGCGGCCCCGCCGACGCGCCCGGGACCGTGGTGATCGTCCCCGGTCTGGACTCGGCCAAGGAGGAGTTCCTCGATCTGGCGTCCGCGCTGCTGGCCAGGGGCCTCGCGGTGTTCGCCATGGACGGCCCGGGGCAAGGCGTCCTCGCGGCCACCACGGCCCTCGTGCCGGAGTACGAGCACGTCGTCGGACGGGTCGTCGACGCCCTCGGCGTCCCTCGCGTCGGGCTCGTCGGCCTGAGCCTGGGCGGCTACTTCGCGGCCCGGGCCGCATCGCTTGAGCCCCGCCTGGCGGCCGTCGCCACCGTCAGCGGCCCCTTCCGCCTCGACTGGGAGGAACTGCCCCCGCCCGTACGGGAGATCATGGCCCGCCGCACCGGAGGAACCGACGCCGCCCGCGCGTTCGCCCGCCAGGTGGACCTCACCGTCCGGGCACCCCGCATCACGGCGCCGCTGCTGGTCGTGGACGGCGGCCGGGACGTCATCCCCGGCGTCACGAACGGCGAGCCCCTGGCCCGCCTGGCGCCCCACGGCACCCACCTGTCCGTCCCCCACGGCGACCACCTCCTCGGCAACGCGCGCGCGGACTGGCTGCCCCGCCTGTGCGACCACATCGCACACACCCTGACGGGAGCATCGGAGTGAACCCTGACCTGTCCCCGCCCGACGGCGGCCCGCTCAGGAGAGGGCCGTCACCAGGGCCGGGGTGACCTGCTCGATCTGCCACCGACGCGCGCCATGCGCGGCCAGCGCCGACGCCACGGAGTCCACGTCCACCTGAGCCGGCGGCTCCCAGCAGACGCGCCGGACCGTGTCCGGCGTGATCAGGTTCTCCTGCGGCATGTTCAGCTGCTCGGCGAGCGCGGAGACCGCGGCCCGCGCGGCGGAGAGCCGCGCCGCGGCGGCCGGGTCCCGGTCCGCCCAGGAGCGCGGCGGCGGCGGCCCGCTCACCGTCTGCCCCGGCTGCGGCAGCTCCGCGTCGGGCAGCGCCTTGGCGCGGTCCACCGCGGCCTGCCACTGCTCCAGCTGACGGCGCCCCATGCGGTGCCCGAAGCCGGGCAGCCCGGCGAGCGCGTGGACGTTGGGCGGCAGGGCGAGCGCCGCCTCGACGATCGCGCCGTCGCTGAGCACCTTGCCCGGCGAGACGTCACGCCGCTGCGCGATGCGGTCCCGCGCGGTCCACAGCTCCCGTACGACCGCCATCTGCCGGCGCCTGCGCACCTTGTGCATGCCGGACGTCCGGCGCCAGGGGTCCTTGCGGGGCGGCGCGGGCGGCGCGGAGGCGATGGCGTCGAACTCCTCGCGGGCCCACTCCAGCTTGCCCTGCCGGTCCAGCTCCTTCTCCAGGGCGTCGCGCAGGTCGATGAGGAGTTCGACGTCGAGCGCGGCGTACCGCAGCCAGGGCTCGGGCAGCGGCCGGGTCGACCAGTCGACGGCGGAGTGCCCCTTCTCCAGTACGAAGCCGAGTACGCCCTCGACCATCGCGCCGAGCCCCACGCGCGGGAACCCGGCGAGCCGCCCCGCGAGCTCCGTGTCGAAGATCTGCGAGGGGACCATGCCTATCTCGCGCAGGCACGGCAGGTCCTGGGTGGCGGCGTGCAGGACCCACTCGGTGTCGGCGATGGCCTCGCCGAGACCCGAGAGGTCGGGACAGGCGACGGGGTCGATGAGCGCGGAGCCCGCGCCCTCGCGGCGGAGCTGCACGAGGTAGGCGCGCTGGCCGTACCTGTAGCCCGACGCGCGTTCGGCGTCCACGGCCACCGGGCCGGTGCCGCGGGCGTACTCGGCGATCATCGCGGCGAGGGATTCCTCGTCGGCGATCACCGGCGGGATGCCGTCACGGGGTTCGAGCAAGGGGGTCGGCAGCCCTTCACAAGCGAGGCCGTCGTCCGGAGGGGCGCCTCCGGTGGTTCGCAGTGAGCTGTCTGCTGCGGTCTCTTGGGCGTCGGTCACCTGTCAAGGGTATCTGTGTATGCACGGCGCCCGTCGACGGAACGTTCCGTCGACGGGCGCGGGAGGGTTGTAAATCAGTCAGTGAATGATTCCGGTACGCAGCGCGACCGCCACCATCCCGGCCCGGTCACCCGTGCCGAGCTTGCGCGCGATCCGGGCGAGGTGACTCTTCACGGTCAGGGCGGACAGGCCCATGGAGACGCCGATGGCCTTGTTGGACTGGCCCTCGGCGACGAGCCTGAGCACCTCGACCTCACGGCCGGACAGCTCGCGGTAACCGCCGGGGTGGCTCGGGGCGCCCGGCGGGCGGCGGTGCATTCGGGCGGCGGCCGAACCGATGGGAGCGGCGCCGGGGCGGGTGGGGAGTCCGACGTTCGTACGCGTGCCGGTGACGACGTAGCCCTTGACGCCGCCCGCGAGGGCGTTGCGCACGGCACCGATGTCGTCGGCGGCGGAGAGGGCGAGGCCGTTGGGCCAGCCCGCGGCACGGGTCTCGGAGAGGAGCGTCAGGCCGGAGCCGTCGGGGAGATGGACGTCTGCGACGCAGATGTCCCGGGGGTTGCCGATGCGGGGACGAGCCTCAGCGATGGACGAGGCCTCGATGACGTCGCGTACACCGAGCGCCCACAGGTGGCGGGTGACGGTGGAACGGACGCGGGGGTCGGCCACGACGACCATGGCGGTCGGCTTGTTCGGGCGGTAGGCGACCAGGCTTGCGGGCTGCTCGAGGAGAACGGACACCAGGCCTCCTGGTGGGGGCGGGACGGGACCGGCTCGGGGATGAAGCCGGGACGAACCGTGCTTTCAAGGTCACAAACCTCTTCGGCAGCAAACCCGCCCGCCTTTAGGGAATGATCACGATTTGGTGAGAGCCAATCGGGGCAATTCGGACGCGCGCTCGACCTTCCGGAGAATGACCGAACAAGCCGCCGTCCGGGCGACCCACGCACAGCGGCCCCGCGGCGGTGAGCCGCGGGGCCGAGAAGACCGGTTGAGCCGTCAGGGAGCGAGTGGCCCCCGGCGTTGCGGAAGGGAGACGACGGAGCCGTCCCCCGACCCGTTCCCGGGGCCGGCCGGCGGCAGCCCGGCGATCTGGCAGAGCAACTCGCACCACGCGGCGAGATGCGCCCCGGTGTCCGGCACCCCGCCGCCGCCCTCCCGGGGGGTCCACGACGCCCGGATCTCGATCTGCGAGGCGGGCGGCCGCTCCGCGAGCCCCCCGAAGTAGTACGACCCCGCACGCGTCACCGTGCCGCTGGCCTCACCCACGGAGAGCCCCCGCGAGTGCAGCGCGCCGGTCAGCCACGACCAGCACACCTCCGGAAGCAGCGGGTCCGCCGCCATCTCCGGCTCCAGCTCCGCCCGCACCAGCGTGACGAGCCGGAAGGTGCCCTGCCAGGCGTCGTGCCCCGCCGGATCGTGCAGCAGCACGAGCCGCCCGTCCGCGAGGTCCTCCTCGCCGGCCACGACCGCCGCCTCCAGCGCGTACGCGTACGGCGCGAGCCGCTGCGGCGCCCGCGTCGCATCGATCTCGATCTCCGGCCGCAGCCGTGCCCCCCGCAGCGCCTCGACCGCCGCGCGGAAGGCCCGCGGAGCCGAATCCGCCACCTTCCCCTCCGAACCGTCCATCTCTCCAGCGCCGTCCGACCGTTGTCCCTGAGCCGCAGCCATGCGGGGAAGGTTAAGGGGAACGGCGCCTTCGCGCAGGGAGAGACACCCGTGAGGGGGTCCCCGGTCAACGTGCGAGACTTTCCGCGTGAGTGCCAACAACAGCCAGAGCCCCGCGGGCCGGCAGAACGCAGCGACGTACGACTCCGCCTTCATGAAGGCGTGCAGGCGCGAGGCCGTGCCGCACACGCCGGTCTGGTTCATGCGGCAGGCGGGGCGCTCACTGCCCGAGTACCGCAAGGTCCGCGAGGGCACCGCCATGCTGGAGTCCTGCATGCGGCCCGACCTGGTCACCGAGATCACGCTCCAGCCGGTGCGCCGCCACAACGTGGACGCCGCGATCTACTTCAGCGACATCGTCGTACCGCTGAAGGCGATCGGCATCGACCTCGACATCAAGCCCGGCATCGGTCCGGTCGTCGAGAACCCCATCCGCTCGCGCGCCGACCTCGCGCAGCTGCGGGACCTCACCCCGGAGGACGTGCACTACGTCACCGAGGCGATCGGGATGCTGACGGGCGAGCTCGGCGCCACCCCGCTCATCGGGTTCGCGGGCGCGCCTTTCACTCTCGCGAGTTACCTCGTGGAGGGCGGCCCGAGCCGCAACCACGAGCACACCAAGGCGCTCATGTACGGCGACCCGCAGCTCTGGGCGGACCTGCTCGACCGGCTCGCGGAGATCACCGCGGCCTTCCTGAAGGTGCAGATCGAGGCGGGCGCGAGCGCCGTGCAGCTCTTCGACTCGTGGGTGGGCGCGCTCTCGCCCGCCGACTACCGGCGCTCGGTGATGCCCGCGTCGGCGAAGGTCTTCGACGCCGTCGCCTCGTACGGCGTGCCCCGGATCCACTTCGGCGTCGGCACCGGCGAGCTGCTCGGGGCCATGGGCGAGGCGGGCGCGGATGTCGTCGGCGTCGACTGGCGCGTGCCGATGGACGAGGCGGCGCGCCGCGTCGGTCCCGGCAAGGCGCTCCAGGGCAACCTCGACCCCGCCGTCCTCTTCTCCACGCGCGAGGCCGTCGAGGCGAAGACGGACGAGGTGCTCGCCGCGGCGAGCGGCCTGGAGGGCCACATCTTCAACCTCGGCCACGGCGTCCTGCCGACCACGGACCCCGAGGCGCTGACCCGGCTCGTGGAGTACGTCCACACGCGTACCGCTGTCTGAAGAATGTCCTGAAAGGGTCCCTGTCCGGCCGGACAGGGACCCTTTGACGTGGCGGTACGTCACGGAACGCTCGTGCCGCGGCTCCCGGTGGCCGGCGCGAGGCGCGGGTCGCCGTCCGAGGCCCAGAGCGCGGCCAGCGACTCCCGCAGGGTGAACCGCGGGCGCCAGCCCAGCTCCCACTCCGCGGCGGTGACGTCCGAGCACTGCCAGGGTGCCGCCGTCGGCCGGCCCGCCGCGCCGAGCGTCTCCTCGACGTCACCGGTGAAGCCCGCCGCGTCCGCCAGCCCCCGCGCAAGGTCGCGTGCCGGGGCGGCCCGCCCGCTGCCGATGTTCAGCAGGCGCGGCAGCCGCCCCGGCAGGGCCAGCGCCAGCGTCACGGCCTGCGCGACATCGCGTACGTCGACGAAGTCCTGCCGCGCGGAGAGGTCGCCGACCCGCACCGTGCCGTGCGGGGTGCGCGCGACGGCCCGGCTCAGCTCGGCGGTGAGGCGGCCCGGCAGCCCGGCCGGGGGCGCGCCGGGGCCCACCGGGTCGGTGACCCGCAGCACCAGGGCGTCGATCCGGGCCTCCAGGACGGCGAGGGTGCCGGCCAGCTTGGTGGCGCCGTAGAGGGCGATCGGGCGGGTGGGTGCGTCCTCCGCGGTGCGCTCGCCGACGCCTCTCGGGCCGTACTCGGCCGCCGATCCGAGGTGCACCAGGCGCGCGCTCGGCGACGCGGCCCGCAGGGCCTGGCAGAGGACCGCGGGGCCACGGGAGTTGACCCCGGCGAGGTTCAGGGCGGTGCCGGTGACCGTGCCCGCGCAGTTGACCACGGCGTCCGGCGCCGCCCGGCCGAGCTGCTCGGCGAGCGCGTCGGCGGTGATGGTGGCGAGGTCGATCCGGTGGTCGTCGACGGGCGCGCGGCCCCCGCGCAGCAGCCGTACGCCCGGCAGGGCGCGCAGCCGCTCGGCGACGTGCCCGCCCAGGTATCCGGTGGAGCCCAGAAGGAGTATGCGCACGGCGTCCTCACGCTCCCTTGGGGAGCGAGGCGGGAGCGCCGGGCGGCGAGGGTACGGGAAGCGATGCGCCGGCGCCGGGAGCCGCCGCTCGCGCGGTGTGATTCATGCGGTGTGTGGTCCCCTCCACGGTCGGGCCGCGGGGGTGTCTCCACCCGCGGGCCGCCCCCCAAACGGCACGGTCACACGTCGCGGTGCGTGTCCGTGCCGCTCTGACGCGTCACATAGTGGGGCCCCTCTGTGGAGTCTGTGCCGATTCTGTGAAAGGTGGCGGAAAAGAGGTGGGACGTCCTCGGCGTTGCGCCATGAGGGACGCCGGAAGCGCGATGCGCCCCGCAAGCGCGGCTTCCAGGGCGCCGTGGCCGCTCAGAGGGGTCGCCCGTGCCCGCGCCACGTGTGGGTGCCGGATACACGCGCCCACCGTGGGCGGGCTCCCACGGAGCGGGAAAGGAGAGCGGCCCGAAGCGCATGGATTCAGCCAACCGGGCCCGCTCGCCGGACGGCCGCCATTCTCCCGGAAAGTCCGTACTGACCTGCGCGGCAAGCGCGTTCCACGCCGAGCGGCAGCGGTGGTCTCAGGCCGTGTCCGCCCGTACCGCCGCCACCGCCTTGCGCGCCGCCACCAGGATCGGATCCCACACCGGCGAGAACGGGGGCGCGTACCCGAGGTCGAGCGCCGTCATCTGCTCCACCGTCATCCCCGCCGTCAGCGCGACCGCCGCGACGTCGACCCGCTTGCCGGCGCCCTCGCGCCCCACGATCTGCACGCCGAGGAGCCGGCCCGTGCGCCGCTCGGCCAGCATCTTCACCGTCATCAGGGCCGCGCCCGGGTAGTAGCCGGCCCGGCTCGTCGACTCGATGGTCACCGCCACGAACCGCAGCCCGGCCGCCAGCGCGTCCTTCTCGCGCAGGCCCGTACGCGCGATCTCCAGGTCGCACACCTTGCTGACGGCCGTGCCGACGACGCCGGGGAAGGTCGCGTAGCCCCCGCCCACGTTCGAGCCGATGACCTGCCCGTGCTTGTTCGCGTGCGTGCCGAGGGCGATGTGCCGCTCCCGCCCCGACATCAGGTCGAGGACCTCCACGCAGTCCCCGCCCGCCCAGATGTCCTCGTGGCCGCGCACCCGCATCGCGAGGTCCGTCAGCAGGCCGCCGTGCTCGCCCAGCGGCAGCCCCGCCGCACGCGCCAGCTCGGTCTCGGGGCGCACGCCAACACCGAGGATCACCACGTCCGCCGGGTACTCGGCGTCCTCCGTGGCCACCGCGGCGACCCGGCCGTCCTCGCCCGTGAGGATCTTGGTGACCTCGGCGTCGTTCACCATCTCGATGCCCATGCCGGTCATCGCCTCGTGCACCAGGCGGCCCATGTCCGGGTCGAGCGTGGACATCGGCTCCTTGCCGCGGTTGACGACCGTGACGTCATAGCCGCGCTGGATCAGCGCCTCCGCCATCTCCACGCCGATGTAACCGGCCCCGACGACCACCGCCCGGCGGCCCTCGGTGCGGGTCAGGGTGTCGATCAGGGCCTGGCCGTCGCCGAGGGTCTGCACGCCGTGCACGCCCGGCGCGTCGACGCCGGGCAGCGGCGGACGCAGCGGCCGGGCGCCGGTGGCGACGACGAGCTTGTCGTACGCCGTCCAGTACTCCTCGCCCGACTCCAGGTCACGGGCGAGCACGCGCCGGCCCTCCACGTCGATCCGCCGCGCCTCGGTGCGCATCCGCAGGTCGATCGCGCGCTCCCGGTGCTCCTCGGGCGTACGCGCGACCAACTCGTCCCGGTCGCCGACGGAGCCGCCCACCCAGTACGGGATGCCGCAGGCGGAGTACGAGGTGAAGTCGCCGCGCTCGAACGCGACGATCTCCAGCTCGTTCGGGCCCTTGAGCCTGCGTGCCTGTGACGCGGCGGACATGCCGGTCGCGTCGCCTCCGATGACCACCAGTCGCTCTTGTGTGCTGCTCATGTGGACACGCTACGGGGGTGGCGGCGGGGCGGTGGTGGTGCGGTGATGTTGTCTGCCGGTCTGTGGTGGCTGGTCGCGCAGTTCCTCGCGCCCCTGAGCGCCGTGTTGGCCGGTGTGGTGATGTGTGTGCTGGTCTGTGGTGGCTGGTCGCGCAGTTCCCCGCGCCCCTTACGGGGCGCCAGTCCCCGCGCTCATCACGGGGCGCCAGTCCCCGCGCTCATCACGGGGCGCTGTCCGGGCCGGGGCGCGTTGTTCGGCGGCGCGTCACCCGTAGCCACAGCAGGAGCAGCAGCGCCGCGGTTGCCGCGAACGGGAGGACTGCGGCCAGGGCGATGCCGATCCAGCGCAGGCCCGTGACGAACGCGTCCCAGCCGCCCGCGAGCGCGTCACCGAACGTCGTGTCGTCGCCCCCGCCGTCGGTCTTCCCCGCGCTCTCCGTGAGGGACAGGGTGATCGTCGCCATGCTCGTGCGGTCCTTCAGCGCGGCCCGCTGCGCGAGCAGCGACTCCAGGTCGGCCTGACGGGTGCTCAACTCCCCTTCCAGGGTCACCACATCGCTCAGCTTCGTCGCCTTGTCCATCAGCTCCCGCACGCGCGCCACGCTCGCCCGCTGCGTCTTGACGCGGCTCTCGACGTCGACGACCTGGTCGGTGACGTCCTGTGCCTTGGCCTCGCGGTCGATCAACCTGCCTGTCCCTTCGAGGGACTTCAGGACGTCCTCGTACGTGGCCTGCGGCACCCGCAGCACGACACGGGACCGCTCGCGGCCCTCGTCGTCGCGCGAGGTGCTCTCGTTCCCCACCATGCCGCCCGCGTCCTCGGCCGCCGCCCGGGCCTCGGCCAGCGCCTTGGGGACGTCCTTGACGCGGACGGTGAGCGTCGCGGTGCGGATGACGTGCGTGCCGCTGAGCTCGGGGCGCTTCTGGCCGCCGGACTTGTCGCTCTGTCCGCCTGCGGCGCCCTTGGCGCCCTCCAGACCGGCGGCCCGGTCGCCCGCGCCCGCCGCCTTGTCGTGGTCTCCGCTGTCGCCGCCGCTCGCGGTGCACCCCGTGAGCGCGAGCGCGGCAGCCAGCAACACCCCGGAGAGGGCACGGACCGCGCGGTGCCTGGACGTGCGATGACGAGACGTGCCGGACGTGTGCATCGGCGTACCCCCGAGAGACGTGGCCAGTGATGCTCCTACGACGCCGGGGAGGCCGCGACGGTGGTTGCCGACCGGTCCCGATGCGGTCACGGTCGGGACTCGGCGATCCGAGAGAGTGCGGTCTGAGAGAGTGGGGACATGCGCGAAACGGACACATGTACGGGTGCGGGCACGGGCACCGGCCACGCCGTCGTCATCGGCGGCGGGATCGCCGGCCTCGCCGCCGCACACCGGCTCCTTGCCACCGTCCCGACGAGCCGTGTGACCGTCCTGGAGGCCTCCAGCCGGCTCGGCGGCAAGCTGCACGCCGGGGAGATCGCCGGCGTCGGCGTCGACCTCGGCGCCGAGTCGATGCTCGCCCGCCGCCCGGAGGCCGTCGCGCTCGCCCGCGAGGTCGGCCTCGACGGCCGACTCCAGCCGCCCGCCACCGCCACCGCCTCGATCTGGACCCGCGGCGCCCTGCGCCCCATGCCCAAGGGCCACGTCATGGGCGTGCCCGGCGACGCCTCCGCCCTCTGCGGGGTCCTCTCCGAAGAGGGCCTGCGCCGCATCGAGCGGGACCGCGAGCTGCCGCCCACCGAGGTCGGCGACGACGTCGCCGTCGGTGAGTACGTCGCCGCACGCCTCGGCCGCGAGGTCGTAGACCGCCTCGTGGAGCCCCTGCTCGGCGGGGTCTACGCGGGCGACGCGTACCGCATCTCGATGCGCTCGGCCGTCCCGCAGCTCTTCGAGGCCGCCCGCACGCACACCTCCCTCACGGAGGGCGTCCGCGACATCCAGGCGCGCGCCGCCCAAAACCAGCAGACCGGCCCCGTCTTCATGGGCATCGACGGCGGCATCGGACAGTTGCCGCTCGCCGTCGCCGATGCGGTACGCGCGCGTGGCGCACGCATCCTGACCGGCACACCGGTCACCGGGCTGCACCGCACGGGGGAGCGCTGGCGCGTGGTCACCGACAGCGGCGTCCACGAGGCCGACGCCGTCGTCCTCGCCCTGCCCGCGCCCGCCGCCGCGCGGCTCCTGGCCGCCGAGTCGCCCGCCGCGGCCGCCGAGCTGCGCACCGTCGAGTACGCCTCCATGGCGCTGATCACGCTCGCCTACCGGCGCGCCGGGACCGACCTCCCCGAAGGCAGCGGCTTCCTCGTGCCGCCCGTCGACGGGCACACCATCAAGGCGTCCACCTTCGCGAGCCGCAAGTGGGGATGGATCGACCGGCAGGACCCCGGCCTGCTGGTCCTGCGCACCTCCGTCGGGCGGTACGGCGACACGGCGGTCCTGGAGAAGGACGACGCCGACCTCGTCGACATCTCCCGCCACGACCTGCGCGAGGCCACCGGGCTGAGCGCCACGCCCGTCGCCTCCCGCGTCACCCGCTGGGACGACGGCCTCCCGCAGTACCCCGTCGGCCACCACGCGCGCGTGGCCCGCGTCCGCGCCCACGTGGCCGCGCTGCCCGGCCTCGCGGTCTGCGGAGCGGCGTACGACGGCGTCGGCATCCCCGCGTGCGTCGCGAGCGCCAACGCGGCCGTCGACCAGCTGGCGGGGGATCTCACGGGTGTGGAGGAGCTCACCCGCAACCCGGTGCAGAGCCTGCACGGCGGCGGAGGAGAATAGCCCCATGAGTGACGACGCCCCCGCCAAGACCCCCAACGCAGGCAAGAAGGCCAAGGACCTCAACGAGGTCATCCGCTACACCCTGTGGTCGGTCTTCAAGCTGCGTGACGTGCTTCCGGAGAACCGCGACGGCTACGCCGACGAGGTCCAGGAGCTGTTCGACCAGCTCGCCGCCAAGGACGTCACCGTCCGCGGCACCTACGACGTCTCCGGCCTGCGCGCCGACGCCGACGTCATGATCTGGTGGCACGCCGAGACCGCCGACGAGCTCCAGGAGGCCTACAACCTCTTCCGCCGCACCAGGCTCGGCCGCGCCCTGGAGCCGGTCTGGTCGAACATGGCGCTGCACCGCCCCGCCGAGTTCAACAAGTCGCACATCCCGGCCTTCCTGGCCGACGAGACGCCGCGCAACTACGTCAGCGTCTACCCCTTCGTGCGCTCCTACGACTGGTACCTGCTGCCCGACGAGGACCGCCGCCGCATGCTCGCCGACCACGGCAAGATGGCCCGCGGCTACCCCGACGTGCGCGCCAACACCGTCGCCTCGTTCTCCCTCGGCGACTACGAATGGCTGCTGGCCTTCGAGGCCGACGAGCTGTACCGCATCGTCGACCTGATGCGTCACCTGCGCGCCTCCGAGGCCCGCATGCACGTACGCGAAGAGGTGCCGTTCTACACCGGCCGCCGCAAGTCCGTCGCGGAGCTGGTGGCGGGTCTCGCCTAGCCGTAACCGGTAATTCGCTTGCCGCGTCCCGCCCCGCGCGGGTTTCATCGAGAGGTCGGGCCCACCGGGGTCCGGCCTCTCGTGCGTCGATCGCATGCTCATGCGTGTCCATACGCGGACAGAAAGCCGGTGAGTGTATGCCCAGGGCCCTGCGGAACAGCTCGAAGTCAGCCCCTTCCGCATCGCTCAGGAGTCACTCCAGCCATGTCCCGCGACACATCTCGCAACAGATCCCGGCGGGCCCGCACTGAGGCGCGCGCCGAGTCCTTCCGCTGCCTGCACTGCGGCCTCGACGTACCGATGGCCGCACCCGGCACCGACCACCGCAACCACTGCCCGACCTGCCTGTGGAGCCGTCACCTCGACGACACGCCGGGCGACCGGGCCGCTGACTGCGGTGCCCGGATGGAACCCCTCGCCATCTCCGTACGGGGAGACGGCGAATGGGTTCTCGTCCACCGCTGCACCCACTGCGGCGTCCTGCACGCCAACCGCACCGCGGGCGACGACAACGCCCTGCCGCTGACGCGGCTCGCGGTGCGCCCGCTCGCCCGGCCGCCGTTCCCGCTGGAGCGGCTCGGGGCGCTGTGACCGGCCGGCGGCCGTCCTAGCGCTTCCTGGGCAGGACCCTCGCCCGGACACCGGACGTCGGTTCCGGCTCCTTGTGCGGCGCGCACGCGGCGTGCCGCACCGGGAGGCGGCCCTCCAGGAGGTACGCCTCCAGGTACCCGTTGACGCAGCGGTTGGGGCCGCCGCCGATGCCGTGCGTGCCCGCGTCCCGCTCGGTGACAAGGACCGAACCGGACAGCCTGCGGTGCAGCTCCAGCGCGCCGCCGTACGGGGTCGCCGCGTCGCGCTCGGCGGCCAGGATCAGCGTCGGGGCCAGCGTGCCCTTCGCCGCTCCCACGTCGACCGGCCGCTGCCGGGGCGCGGACCAGTAGGCGCACGGCAGGTTCATCCAGGCGTTGTCCCACGTCTCGAAGGGCGCGACACGGGCCAGGGCGGTGTTGTCGCGGTCCCAGGTGGCGAAGTCCGTCGGCCACGGCGCGTCGTTGCACTCGACGGCCGTGTAGACGGCGTTGCCGTTCTCCTCCTCGACCGCCGCCCGCGGCTCGGGCGCGGCCTGCTGGATCAGCGGCCTCGCGTCGCCCTTCAGATACGCGGAGAGCGCCTTGGCGCGGGCGGGCCAGTAGTCGTCGTAGTACCCGGCCATGAGGTAGGCGGCCTGGAGCTGGCCGGGGCCGACCTTGCCGCCGGCGGGCTTGTGGGCCAGCTCGGCGCGCACCTTCTCGTAGTTGCGGAGCACCTCATCGGGCGTCTTGCCCAGGTGGTACGTCCTGTCGTGCTTGGCGACCCAGGCGCGGAAGTCCGCCCAGCGCCGTTCGAAGGCCGCCGACTGGTCGAGGTTGTTGCGGTACCAGATCTGGGAAGGGGCGGGGTTGACCGCCGAGTCGAAGACCATGCGGCGCACGTGCGCCGGGAAGAGCGTCGCGTACACCGCCCCGAAGTAGGTGCCGTACGACGCCCCCATGAACGTCAGCTTCCGCTGGCCGAGCGCGGCCCGCAGCACATCGAGGTCGCGCGCGTTGTTCAGCGTCGTGTAGTGCCGCAGCCCCGGATTGCGGGCGGCGCACCCGCGCGCGTACACCTTCGCCTGGGCGATGCGCTCACGCTTGTACGACGGGTCGGGGTAGCTCTGGGACTGCGTGGGCGCCTTGGTGAACTCCTTCGGGTCCTGGCAGGACAGCGGCGCCGAGCGGCCGACACCGCGCGGCGCGTACCCGACGAAGTCGTACGCCGCCGCGAGCCGCTTCCACTCGGGCATGAGGCCCATCAGCGGGAAGTACATGCCGGAGGCGCCGGGGCCGCCCGGGTTGAAGACGAGGGCGCCCTGCCGCGCGAGGGGCCGCTTCGCCGACGTGCCCGTCGCCTTGGCGCGGCTGACGGTCAGTCTGATCTGCGGGCCGTACGGGCGGGCGTAGTCCAGCGGTACGGAGACCGTGCCGCACCGGAGGAACGAGGGCAGATCCTCGGCCTTGGCGCAGGCACCCCAGCGGATACCGGCGGCCTCGGCGCGCTGCGCGGCGACGGTGGTGCCACGGGTCTCGGGGGAGGGCGGGGCGGCGCCCGCGCTCCCCGCGGGAGCGGCGACGAGGGCCGTCAGGACCAGGGATCCGGCGGTTCCATAGCGGGCGGCTGCTGCTCTCATCGCGCTTCTCCACCTCTTCTGTCCGGCCGGGCGCTCCAGTTGGCGCGCTCCGGATGACGTCCGAACCTCAGGACGTTCGAACAAAAGGGATGATTCGTGTGATTATCGACGAAGTAAAGCACCGACCGCCGGTGTCGGACCCGGTGTCGGATCCGGCGTCGGATCAATGCCCCCCGTGCGCGGCTCCCGGGCCGCGACGGGTGGAGAGGGCCGCCCGCAGGCCAGGATCGGCGACGGCGCCGACCCCGCGCACGGCCACCGCGGTGAGGTGGTCGTCGCGGGTGGACAGCGCGCCCAGCAGCCGCCGGCCCGCGGGGGACGCCCAGCGCGGGTACGGATGGACCTCCACGCGCGCGATCACCAGGCAGCCCACGCACAGCAGCAGCGGAAGACCGAACCAGACGGCCACCGGCACCTGCCCCGCGCCCCCGCGCGTCTGACCCGGCATCAGTACCGCCGCGGCGCCGAGCGCGAGCACCACCGCCGTCGCGGCCCGCACTTGGCGCACGGCGGCCGCGACACCCGAGGCGACGCCGTCCGGCACGGCGAGACCCGCGCCGACCAGCCGGTCCGCGAGCGCCCGTACGGCATCGGCGGTGGCCGCGCCCCGGCGTATCGGGGCTATCCGGGCCTGGCCCGCCGGGCCGATCGCGCCGAGCACGGAACGCTCCATCGCGTCGCGGCCCACCGGATCGACCACGGTCGCCCAGCCGGTGTGCGCGATGAGCAGCCGCCGTGTCCGCGCCATCGCCACGAGCGTCACGTCGGCGACGCGGGCGGGGCCGCCGGCGAGGAACGCGGCCTCGTACAGGGTGAGTTCATGCCCACAAGGCGCGCACGCCTCCTGGTCGGCGGCGCGGCTCGCGGTCAGACAGAGCCGGCCGCAGGCGAGGCCGGTCACGGCCCAGGCGAGGAGAAGCAAGGGGACCCAGAACATGGCGGTTTTCTATGCGAAGGCGCCCCCGCGCGCCACGGCTTATTCACCATGCGGACGTGGGGTGACGGGTGGGTAACGTTCCGCTTGAGCCCTGGGGTCCGACGCGTCCGGCGCGTCCGGCGCGTCCGGGTTCGGGCGGGACGCGGCGGGCGGCAGCGGGAAGTCAGGGGACGGGGTGACCGGCGCCGCCGGGGCCGGTGACGCGGTCGGGCCGGGCGGCGCGGGGGAGCGGGTCAGGGGCGGCGGGCCCGTGGTCGCGGCGTCCCGCGCGAGGCCCTCGAAGTCGACGAGGCCGGTCTCCTCCAGGACCGTGATGTGATCGAGGACGGTGGTGTTCGCGTCGTCGGCCAGGGCGCGCACCAGCGAGTTGCGGGTGTTCGCCCGGACCTCCGCCACCACGGAGAAGACCTTGCCGTGCGCGCGGCGCAGGATGTTCGCGAACTTCTCGTCGTACGTCTCGCCGCGCGCACGGCTCAGCTCCGTGAGCCACCGGCGCTGCCGGGAGTCCGGCTGGCTCGGCAGTTCGAGGCCGAGCCGGGTCGCGACCTCACGTACGCGGGCGTCGAGGAAGGTGTGGCCCTCGACGAGGTGCCGGCCCGCGGTCCGCACCGCCTTGGTGGTGCCGCGCTCCTCGGCCTGCTGCCCGGCGGGCAGCTCCCACAGGCCCGCGAGGCGCACCTTCGCGATGAAGTCCCGGTCCAGGGCGGACAGCGGCCCGAAGTCGGTCGGCACCGTCTCGGCGTTCAGTCTGTCGAGGCCGGTTCCGGAGCGGTCCGCGTAGGACCAGAGGGGGAAGAGCAGCGCGGCCACGGTCGCGACGAGTCCCGCGACGATGAGGCCGGTTCCGTTGATGGCGGGGAAACGCATGGTGCCTCCAGGTGCGGCACCGCACGTTAGTGCGCCTCGGGCACGGGAGGATGCGTTATGGCGTGCGGTACGCCAACTGCCGTATTGGTGAGGCTGGTTGATCTCCGGGGTGTACGCCCGTCAGGAGGAGGAGGACGAGCTGCCGCAACTGGACCCGCCGCCGGAGCTGGAGGAGCCACCGGAACAGGAGGACCCGCCGGAAGAACCGCTGGAACAGGAGGAGCCGCTGGAGCAGGAGGAGCCGCCGGACGAGCCGCTGGAACAGGAGGAGCCGCCCCCGCCGCCCGAACACGCCGAGCCGCCGCCTCCACCGCCCCCGGAGCCCGAGCACGCGAAGCCGCCGCCCCCGCCGCCCGAGGAGCACCAGACCGCCGCTGCCGCACCCCACAGATGCGGGCCCGGGAGCAGGGCGGGTTGCGCGCCCGCGGCGGACCGCCCGCGACCGAGCCGCGCGGCGGCGACCAGCTGCGCCCGCAGGTCGGGGTGGGCGGCGGCCAGGCCCCGGGTCGCCACGAGGTGCGCCGCGCCCGTGAGATGGCCGGCCGAGGCGACGTACGCGGCGAGGGCACGGCGCCCGGCACCGGTGAGCTGCTTCTCGCATACCGCCGAGCAGATCAGCGTCACGGCGAAGTTGAGGACGAGCACGGGCACCAGGGCGAGGACGCCGTCCACCGTGCGGTCGGCGCCCCCGAACTCGACGGCCTCGCCCGCGTACTGCGCCACCGTCAGCATCGCCGCCACCAGGAACCCGAGGAGGCCCACGAAGAGCTGCGTCAGGGCCCAGCGCAGGCCGGTGCGGCGCGGTCCCGGCCGCATGACGAGGCCGCGCGCCGCGAGCGCGTCGCCCGTCTCCTGCACCGGACGGCTGCGCATCACGGCCGCCCGCAGCCAGTGCAGCGAGCCGTGCGGAGCCGCCGCATGGGCGTCGACGACCGCCTGCTCGACGGCGTTCCTGGCGGTGGGCCGCGGCATGCCGACGACACCGGGCCCGGCCACCACCAGGCGGCCGTCCTCGTGCAGACCCGCGATCACCGCGTCGGCGACCCGCGCGGGACCGCCCGAGAGGAACGCGGCCTCCGCCGTGCCGCGGACGAAGGCGACCTCGTCGTCATGGCCGCCGGCCGGGACCTGGGCGCTGCCGGCCGCCACGACGGCCCTAATCAGCGCGGCGCAGGAGAGCGCGACGGCGATCGTGTAGATGATGCCCGCGATGCTCATGGCGTCACCGCCCCAGCAGGGCGCGGCGGGTGGCGCGCAGCAGCCGGGCGGCGGGCCGCCGGGACAGCGGTGCCGGGCCCGAGCGCTCCAGCCACCAGTCGCCCAACCGCCCCCGCGCCTCGGCGTCGGCATCGGCGTCGGCACTCACGGGCTGCCCCGCGAGCAGCAGGTGCCCGGCGAAGGCCAGCGCGTCCTGGCGGTAGCCGCCCGTCATGGGCCGGGCCCTGGCGTAGTCGAGGAAGGCGGAACGGTACGCCGCGCCGAGGATGTCCGGCAGCTCGGGCGCGACCTTCGCGACCACGTCGGCCCGCTTGGCGGCCAGCGCGCGGCTCTGCACCTTCAGGCGCGCGTGGTCGAATCCCTCGGGCGCCGGGGTGCCCGCGACGAGCGCGGAGAGCAGGGCGACCTGGGCGACGGCGGTGCGCTGCCGGGCGGCGGCGGGGGCCGACGGGACCGGTGCGCGAGTGCCCGGCGGGTCTGCGGGCAGTTCGCCCGAGGCCTTCACCGTGGCCCGTATCGCGTCCAGCTCCCGCTCCAGCTCGGCCGGTCCGGGGAAGTTCTCGTCCCGCTCCAGGAGCACGCCCGGCGGCGTCACCCGCGAGGCGAGATTGGCCAGGATCGCGAGGACCGGCTCGGGCACCGGGTGCGCGTGGCTGTCGTGCCAGACGCCGTCCCGCTCGAAGCCGCCCGCGACATGGACGTACGCGATGGCCTCGACCGGCAGTTCGTCGAGCGCCTCGGCCGGGTCCTCGCCGCGGTTGACGTGGTTGGTGTGGAGGTTGGCGACGTCGATGAGGAGACGTACGCCGGTCCGCTCGACCAGCTCGTACAGGAACTGCCCCTCCGTCATCTCCCCGTCCGGCCAGGAGATCAGGGCCGCGATGTTCTCCACGGCGAGCGGCACGGGCAGCGCGTCCTGCGCGATGCGGATGTTCTCGCAGAGCACGTCGAGCGCGTCACGGGTGCGCGGCACCGGCAGCAGATGCCCGGCCTCCAGGGGCTGCGTAGCGGTCAGGTCGCCCCCGCCGCGCACGAACGCGATGTGCTCGCTGACCAGCGGCGAATCCAAGGCCACCGCCCGCTCGGCGAGCGCGGCCAGGCGCCCCTCGTCGGGGCGGTCCGCGCCGCCGAGCCCCAGCGAGACGCCGTGCGGCACGACGCTCACACCGCGCTCGCGCAGCCGCACCAGCGAGTCGGGCAGATGCCCCGGGCAGACGTTCTCCGCGACGGCCTCCACCCAGTCGATGCCCGGCATCGCCTCCACGGCGTCCGCGATCTCGGGCCGCCAGCCGATGCCCGTGCCAAGTCGCCGCATGTCGCTCCCCCTAGTCGTCCCCCTGGAGCCCCGTCCCCCGGTCCCCCGTCCCCAGCACTTTCACCCGGGCCGCACCGGCCGAACCCTCACAGGGAGACGTTCAGAGCTACATTTGAGGTTCCGGCCGACCGGTGTTGACCTGGCCCGGTGGCGCCGGCGAGGGCCGGGACTTGGTGGGCACCTCGCCGCGGGGGCCGGCGGGGACGGGCTCGCGGGGCCTGGCACCGGAGGGCGGGGGCGGCCCGGTGGGCACGGCGGTCGCGTTCGACGCGGCGCCGTTCGCGATCCCGTCGAAGTCGACGAGCCCGGTGGCCTCCAGCATCGTGATGTGGTCCAGGACGGTCTGGTTGGCGTCGGTGGCGAGCTGCCGGATCAGCGTGTTGCGGGTGGTGTCCCGCACCTGGGCGATCACGCTGAAGACCTTGCCGTGCGCGACGCGCAGCAGATTCGCGAACTTCCGCTGGTACGTCTCGCCGCTCGCCTCCGTCAACTCCTTCAGCCAGCCCTGCTGCTGCTCCGTCGGCTGGTTGGGCAGCTCCACGCCGAGCTGCGCGGCGACGCCACGGACCCGCTGGTCGAGGTCGGTGTGGCCGACGATGAGGTGGTCGCCCGCCTCCTTGATGGCCTCGGTGGGCGCGCGCTCCATGGCCTGCTGCCCCGCGGGTATCTCCCAGAGCCCGGCGAGCCGCACCTTCACCAGCAGGTCCCGGTCGGCGGCCGAGAGCGGCCCCCACTGGGTGGCCACGGTCCCGGCGGCCAGCTCGGCGGGTCCGGTGCCGGAGCGGTCGGCGTACGACCACACGGGGAACGCGATCGCGCCCAGTGTGGCGACGAGCGCCGCGATGATCAGAGTCGTGCCGTTGACGCGCCGCAAGGTGCCTCCCGTGGTGCTCCGTGTCGCCGGTGGTACCGGGGAGTACGGAAGATACGGGCGGGGCGTTCAACGGCGCGAGAGGCTGGGGGCGTCGGATGCGTCGTACGCGGGCGTGTGCCTCAGGGGGTGGGCGGGCGGCTCGGCGAGGGGTGTGGCGTTCGCCGGCGCGCGGGATACGCGGTCACGGCCGGGCCCGGCGCAGGGCCGGGTGGTCGGCGACCACCGTGCAGGACCCCGGCGCGATCTCCGTGAAACCCGCGTCACGGACCACCGGCAGGCCGCTCGCGGTGAGTTCGCGCCAGTGGGCGGGGCCGGGCGTGCGCACGGAGAGCGGGAAACCGGCGTCGCGCCAGGCGGTGCGGTCCTCGGCCGACAGCTCCCACCAGGCCAGTTGGGCGCCGTGGCCCGCCTGGGCCATGGCCTTGCCCGCCGACATCGCGACGTCCGGGCTCATCCACAGGACGGGGTGCGTCGGGTCGGCACCGGCCGGGGGCTCCGGGTCGTCCAGGTCCGTGCCGGAGACCTGGAGGCGGGCCAGGTCCTTGGGCCAGCCGTCCAGCGGCACCGGCGGGAAGACGCGGACCTCCGCCGACTTGCCGGTGACCGTGATGCCGGGCAGCGCCTCGGCCCTGCGCCACTCGGCGCCGCGCGCCCGGCGCACCACCTTGCGGATGCGGGCGTCCTGCCAGTCGCGCATCGCCTGCGCCCACTCGCCGTCCCCGATGGAGCGCTCGTCGCCAAGCATCACGAGGACCGCGCGGGCGGCGGTCTCCAGGGCGTCCGTGCGGGCAGGGGGAGCGGCGCGCTCGATGCGGGCGACGAGGGGCAGCACGAACTGCGGGGCCTCGTCACGCGCGGTGCTCGCGTGACGGAAGGGGCTGTCGGGGGCGTCGGAGGTGCCCGGGGTGCCGGTAGCGGGGATGGTGGTCGTCTCGTCGCTGCTCACGGGGCAAGTCTGCCAGGCGGGCGGGCGCCGCCCGCCTGGGGAAGCCCGTACGCGAGGATGGCCCGCATGGAACGTGATCTCGTGGTGCGGCTCGGCGGGGTGGGCCGGCGCTATGGCGTGCGGGGCCCGTGGGTGCTGCGCGGCGTCGACCTCGGCATCGGCGCGGGCACGCTGGTGCGCGTGGAAGGCGCCAACGGCAGTGGTAAGTCGACCCTGTTGAGGATCCTCGCCGGTATCGACACCCCCTCCCAGGGGCGGGTGACCGGACGTCCGCGCACGGCGTTCGTACCGGAACGCTTCCCCGCCGCGATGCCGTTCACCGCGCTCGGCTACCTCACGCACATGGCCCGCGTGCACGGTCTCGCGCGGGGCGCGGCGGAGCGGAGCGCGGAGCAGTGGCTGGAGCGCTTCGGCGTGGGCGGCTTCCTGCGGACGCCCCTCTCGCACCTGTCCAAGGGCAGCAGCCAGAAGGTGGCCGTGGCCCAGGCCCTGGTGGCGGCTCCCGACCTGCTGGTCCTCGACGAGGCGTGGACGGGCCTGGACACCGCCGCCCGCGCGGAACTGGACCGTGCGGTGGCCGAGCGCACGGCCGAGGGCGGCTCCGTCGTCTTCGTCGACCACGACCCGCGCCGCCTCGCGGGTGCGGTCGACGAGGCGTACGCGGTGGACGGGACGGTGGTGAAACGGCGTACGCCCGGCGGGACTTCACCGACGGCCGAGGACCGGGAGTCCGCGATGCGGCGCGGCCCCACGGTCGTCATCGTCACGCGCGGCCCGCACGGCGCGGAGCTGCCGGGACCGGTCGCCGCGGCGGCGGTGGAGGCGACGGCCGACGCGCCCCCGCGCGCCTCGGCTTCTTCGTACGAGGGGACTACGTACGAGGGGGGCTTCATGCGAGGCGACCGACGCTCCGGCGGCCGGGAGGGTCACGCGGCTCACGGTCCCGGAGAGCCACTCGGATCTGGTCCTGCGGGAACTGCTGACGGCGCGGCCGCCCTGGCACGTGGTGACGGTGGAACGCGCGCCGGTGGTCCCCGGCCCGGCCCCGGCCCCCGCCCCGGAGACTGACGGGCGGGCCCACCGATGAGCGCCCTCCTCCACTACCAACTCGCCCTGCTGGCACGGTCGCAGCGGTGGCTGGCTCCGGTGATCCTGTACGCCGTCTTCCTCGCCGTCGGCGTCCAGGGCGGGCAGCCCATCCTGGACTCGCTCGCGTACGCCGCCGCGGCGCTGCTGCCGGTGGCCGCCTGGCTGGTGCGGATCTGCGTGAGCAACGAACCGCCCGCGGCGCGCACATGCTCCGCCGCCGCGGCCGGGCCCGCGCGGGCCCACCTCGCCGCGCTGCTGGCCGCGTTCCTCGCGGCGGCCGCGCTCGGGGTCCTTGCGGTGCTCGTCGTGACGGTGATCAGCGACGCGGGGAGCACCAACGGACGGCTGCCGGTGGCGCGCCTCCCCGCGGGCGCCGCCGGACTGCTGGCGATGCTGGTCAGCGCATTGCTCGGGACCGCCGTCGGGGCGCTCACCGCGTGGCCGCTGCTGCGCTCGGCGGGCACGGCGGTGCCGGCGATGCTGCTCGGCGCGCTGTTCCTGCTGGTCACCACCGGTTCCCCGGCCCAGACGGTGCTGACCGCTCTGACCACGGGCTCGCGGGAGGGGGTCGTACCGTGGCCGCTGGGCGCGTCCGCCGGGGCGTTCGCCGTGGCGGTGGCGGCGGTGTGGACGGCCTGCGCGCTCACCTCGCGGCGGTCCTGACGGCGCCTGGCATGCCCGGCAGGGGCGGGCGGGCCGCGCCCCAGCGCGAGGCTCGGCACGTGCGGCCGGTCCGCTCAGCCCGAGCACATCGTGCGCTCGGCCTCCTGCCACTCGCAGACGGGGCAGAGCGTGATGCCCTTGTGGGACTCGGGGTACTCGGTGGGGGACTGGCACAGCACGCAGGCGGCGAAGGGGCCGTCCGCCGGGCTCATACTCATACTCGTGCCGGCCCCCGCCGTGTTCCTGCTCGTCCCCGCGCAGTAGTCGTCGTCCGCCATACGGTCCAGCCTAGGGCTTGTCTGACAATTCCCGCCTGCCTCGCGACGCCATGCACGCACTCTCGCCGCACCGGGCGCAGAGCCAAGTACATCCAGTACGAGGCCCTACGCCCGGCACGCCGAGAGCACGCACCTGACGCCGCGAGGCCGCCCTCCGGGCGACGACGCGAATTGTCAGACAGGCCCTAGCTCCGCGCCCCGGACGCCCGCTTCGACCGGATCTGCTCCGACACCTTCACGAACCGGAAGCCGCGCTCACGCAGCTTCGGGATGATCGTCCGCAGCGCGCGCTCCGTCGTCGGGGCGGCGCTGCGTGTGCAGTGCATGACGACGACCGACCCCGGCCGTACTCCGTCGAGCACCTGTCGGGCCACCGCGTCGGCGTCCGTCGCGAAGGCGTCGCCGCTCACCACGTCCCACTGCACGGCGGTGACGCCGCCGGGCGCGAGCGTGCGCAGGGACCGCTCGTCGTAACAGCCTCCGGGAAAGCGGAAGTACGGCATCGGACGCTTGACGCCCGCCTTGCGGAGGGCGTCGAAGGCGCGGTCCACGTCGGCGCGCATCCGCTCCGGCGGCACGGTCGGCAGGCCGTAGCAGTCGCGGGTGAAGGCGTGGTGGCTGTACGAATGGTTGGCCACCTCGAAGAGCGGGTCCCGGCCGATGGCCTTGGCCTGGTCGGGATACTCCTCGGCCCAGCGGCCCGTCATGAAGAAGGTCGCGGGCACCTTCAGCCGGCGCAGCGTCGCCACCAGCTCGGGATGGTCGAACCGCTCGCCCGCCGCCGCGCGCGCTCCCTGGTTCGCGGTCATGTCGGCGTCGAAGGTGAGCGCGACGGTACGGCCCTGGGTGCGGGACCCGTGGGCGAACACCGGGGTGAGACCGGCGGGGCCGGGCGCGAGCGTGGGCGGGGCGGACGCCGCGGGCCGGCCCGGCCGGCCGGGCGTCGCGGGGTCGCCGGACGAGCAGCCGGCGAGGACGGTGGTCAGGGCGCCGAGGGCGCCGAGGGCGCAGAGCGCGGCGCGTCTCCGTACGGAAGTGATCACGCGGCGACGATATATGCGCAAATGCGACAAATGAGGTTATCGGTCCGAAGAGTGTGGCGCGGCCACCCGTCTGCCCCCCGTTCTGAAGCACTCGTTTCAGAATGTGCTAGCGTCCTGACTCGCCGATTCTGAAGCACTCGCTCCAAAAAACCGTCGGCCCATCCCTTCCCCTTCCGTCCCGAATCCCGAATCCCGACTCCCGAATCACGATCGGAGGATCCCCATGCCACCTGCGGTGTACATAGTGGGGCTCGGCATCTTCACCCAAGGAACCTCGGAGTTCATGCTGTCCGGCCTGCTGCCGGGCATGGCCGACGACTTGGGGGTGTCGATCCCGGACGCGGGCCTGCTCATCTCGGCCTTCGCGATCGGCATGGTCGTCGGCGCGCCGCTGCTCGCCATCGCCACCCTCAGCTGGCCCCGCCGCACGGCGCTCGTCTCGCTCCAGGCCGCCTTCGTCGTGGCGCACGTGGTCGGCGCCCTCGCGCCCGGCTACGCGGTGCTGTTCGTCTCACGCGTCGTCAGCGCCCTCGCGTACGCCGGTTACTGGGGCGTCGCCGTGGCCACGGCGGTCGCGCTCGTCCCGGCGGCGGCCAAGGCGCGGGCGGTCGCCGTGGTGGCCGGTGGGCTGACGCTCGCCACGATCGTCGGCGTCCCCGCCGGCACGGTGCTGAGCCAGTACTCCAGCTGGCGCGCCGCGTTCTGGGCGGTGGCCGCGGCCACCGTGGTGAGCCTCGTCTGCACGCTGCTCGTGGTCCCCGGCGGCCGCCCCGAGGGCGAGCGGCCCTCGGTCAGGGCCGAGCTGCGGGGCATGGCCCGGCCGCAACTGTGGCTCTCGTACGCCGTCACGGCCTTCGCCTTCGGGGCGGTCATCGTCACCTTCAGCTATCTGGCGGCGCTCCTGACCGAGGTCAGCGGGGTCCCGGAAGGGTGGGTGCCGGTGATCCTCGCCCTGTTCGGCGTCGGCGGCCTCGCGGGCATCGTGATCGGCGGACGCACCGGCCAGACGAGGCCCCTCGGCACGCTGGGCCTCGGGCTCGGCGCCCTCGCCGTGTTCTCCGCGCTGCTCGCCCTCACCGCGCAGGTGACGGCCGTGGTGGTCGTGCTGGTCTTCCTGCTCGGCCTCGTCGGGTACGTCACCAACCCCGCCCTTCAGTCACGGGTGTTCACGCTCGCCCCGGACGCCCCGACACTCGTGGGTGCGACCAACACGGCCGCGTTCAACGTCGGCAACACCGTGGCCCCGCTGCTCGGCGGCCTGGCCATCGACGCCGGACACGGCTACGCGTCGGTGGCCTGGGTCGGCTCGGGCCTGGCCGTGGCGGGAGCGGCCGGCGTGCTGTGGGCGGCGCACCTCCAGCGCTCGGAGCCGAAACGGGCGGGGACGCAGCCGCGTACGGCCGTGATCTCCCCCGAGCCGGCCAAGGCGAGGCCGTGAGCGCCGGAGCGCGGCGGGAGCCGCCCGTGAAGCCCCCGTGACCCATCCCGAGGAAGCCCGCGCGACCCGCGCTCAGGAGACCCCCGTGACCCGCCCCCAGGAAGCCCGCGAGCCCCGCCCCGAGGAGACCCCCATGACCCGCCCCCAGGAAACCCGTGAAACCGGCGCCCAGGTGCCCCCCATGCCCCACGTGACCCTCGCCCAGGAAGCCCCCGCCACCCGCATCAGGGTGACCGCCGACCCCGACTGGTACGAATCGGCCGGCATCTCGCTCGGTATCCGCGTCGGTGGCCTCGTCTTCACCTCGGGGCAGGCTCCGATCGACGCGTACGGTGTCACCGTCGGTGTCGGGGACTTCGAGGCGCAGGCCCGGCAGGCGCTTGCCAATCTCGCCACCGTTCTCACCCACGGGGGCTCCGGTCTCGACCGGCTGGTCAAGCTCACCGTGTTCGTCACCGACATGGCCCACCAGGACGTCTTCGCCGGACTCCGCGCGGAGCACTACGCCGCGCCGTTCCCCGCCGAGTCCTTCGTCCAGGTCGCCGCGCTCGCCGACCCCGAGTGGCTGATCGAGATCGAGGCGATCGGCGCCGTCGGGGGTTGAGGGGCGCGAGTTTTGTGAGTGTGTTCCAAAACGTCTACTGTGGGGTCCATGGCCAGGCCACGAGAGTTCAACGAGGACCGCGTCGTCACGGCGGCCATGGAGACGTTCTGGCGCCACGGGTACGAGGGCACCTCGACGCGCGACCTGTGCGACAGCACCGGCCTCGGGCCTTCGAGCCTCTACAACACCTTCGGCGGCAAGCGGCAGCTCTACCTCCGTGCCCTTGAGCGCTACCACGACACCGCCACCGCCGAACAGGTCGAGATCCTCCGCGGCCCGGGCCCGGCGAAGGAGCGGCTGCGCGCCATGATGCTGCACGCCGTCGACACCGACCTCGACGAGGCGGACGGACGCGGCTGCTTCGCGATCAACGCCGCCGTCGAGGCCGTGGGGCTCGACCCCGAGGTCAGGGGCGCCGTGCGGCGCTGCTTCGACCGGGTCGAGGAGGAGCTGTGCGCGGTCGTGGAGGAGGGACGGCGCGCGGGCGAGATCCGCTCCACCGGCGACGCGCGGACCGTGGCCCGCCGGGTGCAGAGCACCTACTACGGGCTGCGCGTCCTCAGCCGCGTGCACGACGACCGCGAGACCCTGCTCGCCACGGTGGACGGCGCGCTCGCCGACCTCTGACACGCGCCGCGCTGACGTACCGCTCACGCGGCCCCGGTGTCCGTTCATCGGATGTTGATCGCCTCCCCGCACGCTCCGCTGGTCCACGTGAACCAGCGGAAACGACCGGAGGTATGTGCATGAAGATCGTCCGTTCGCTCAAGAAGAGGATCACCGGAGAGAAGAGCCTGAAGGCGTACGCCTGGTACCACTGGTACTAGGGCCTGTCTGACAATTCCCGCCTGCCTCGCGACGCCATGCACGCACTCTCGCCGCACCGGGCGCAGAGCCAAGTACATCCAGTACGAGGCCCTACGCCCGGCACGCCGAGAGCACGCACCTGACGCCGCGAGGCCGCCCTCCGGGCGACGACGGGAATTGTCAGACAGGCCCTAGGCCGGCGAACCGTCCCTCAGAGCCGCGTCCGGCGTGCCCGAGCGGCCGCCGGACGCGGGCCGCCCGCCCCTGGAGACCACCGATGCCCCTCTCCGGTACCGACCGGTCCGCCCGGACCACCGTCTTCACGCCCCGACTCCACGCCCTGCTGCGCGACCACCGAGGCGAGGACGTGTTCCGCCTGGACGCCGACACGATGGGCGTCGCCGGACCCGAGCTCACCGACCGGATCCTCGCCGCCCGGCCGGCCACGGAACATGAACGCCCGACCTTCAAGCCGCTGCACGGCCGCTCCATCTCCCGCCCCGAGGCATCGGGCGTCATGCGGGCGATCGGCCGCGACGTACGCGCCGCGCTGCGCGCACCCGTGCCGGGCGGGACCGACCTGACCGGCGTGTGGCCGCATGTCGGCCACGTCCACCTGCGCGACCTGATCCTCGGCGCCGACCCCTACCGGCTGCGCGTCCTCATGGACCGCACCCTGGAGCTGACGCCCAAACTGACCTGGACGGTCATCGCGGCCGGTGCGGCGCTCCCCGGCCGGCTCCGCCCCGGAGCGCCCGTGACCGCGATCGCCGGGCTGACCGCCGACGCCGCGAACTACAGCGACCGGCGGTACGCGATGGGCCTGTACCGGCGGGCCGCGGCCCCCGTCTGCTTCACCGTCTCCACGCTCGTCGCGAACGCGTACTGGCTCGGGGCGCCCTTCGACGACGACACACCGAACGAGCACATCCTGTACGAGGCGATGCGGCTGCTGCCGCCCTCCTGGAACATCCTGCGCAACGCGTCCCCGGAGTACCCCGCCCTCGACGCCCGCATCGGTACCGGCGACGACGTCCTGCTGCTGCCGCTGCTCAGCCACCGCGACCCGGCGCTCTGGGACGAACCCGACACGTTCCGTCCGGAGCGCTGGGCCACCCTCGACCCCGACGACCACCCCGGCTACCTCCCCTTCGGGCACGCCTCGGAACGCTGCTGGGGACGGCACATGGTGATGCCGCTGGCCGAGATGCTGCTGGACATCCTGCGCGCCGACGGGGTGACGGTCGACGCCCGGCAGACCACCGCGAAGGTGCCGCTCGCGGGGCTGCTCGGCGTCGACAAGGTGCGGCTGGTGCGACAGGGCTAGCGGGCTTGCCCGGCGGGCGCGTCGTTGCGGAACAGGCCCGTCCAGAGGAAGGGTTCGCCGAAGAGCGCGGAGTCCGCGGGCTCGTCGCGCATGCGGCGCAGCTCCACCTCCGTCAGGTCGCGGAAGATCCGCCGCAGCGACTCGTCCTCGTAGGCGAGGCCGCCGTGCAGCCGCGCGTCGCGGTAGAAGGCCGCGTCGGGCAGCTCGGAACCCATGCCGCCCTCGCCGGCCGCGAAGCACGTGAGCGCGAAGTGGCCGCCGGGAGCCAGGACGCGGTCCAGGAGCGCGAGATAGCTGACGCGGCGGTGCGGCGGCAGGTGGTGGAAGCAGCCCGAGTCGTAGACCAGGTCGTACGGCCCCGCCAACTCCGCCCGCGTCAGCGCGAAGGCGTCGCCCTGGTGGAAGCGCACGTCGGCCCCCGCCTCGCGGGCGCGCTCCCCGGCCCAGGCGATGGCGGCCGGTGACAGGTCGACGGCGTCCACCTCGAAGCCGAGGGAGGCGAGGTGCAGGGCGTTGCGGCCCGGGCCGCAGCCGAGGTCGAGGGCGCGGCCCGGCGTGAGGAGGCCCCGCTCGGCATAGGAGACGAGGTTCTCGTCCGGCTTCGCCACGAAGAACGGCACGGGCTTGGTGCGGTCGGCGTAGAAGTCGTCCCACCAGGAGGCGCCGTCGGACGTCCAGCGGTCGGCCTCGGGCGCGAACAGGTCGTCGAGAAGGTTCATCACGTCGTCGGTCGTGCGGATGTCGCGGTCCATCAAGTCCCCTTTCGCGGTACGGGAATTGTAGGTCGCGGAGAGGGGTAAGCGCAGGTCAGGCGGGGTTTGTGGGAGGCGGTGGGAGAGCTTCGGCCGCTGCCTGACGCGCCCGTGCGGAGGATGGCCGTGGCCTCGCCCGGTCCCGGCCCAAACGCCGCCCGCACGGCCGCCGAAGGGCCGCACGGGGCCTTTCCGGGCGCCGCCGGAGCGGGTTTTTCCGAGGGGGGCAGGGGAAACGAACGGACGTGTTCACGCGAAGTATCCCCAGAAGTAACCGCGGCTGATTGGATGTTCGAGCGTCCGAACGGGGGCGCCTTCCGCACCATCCGGAACAGCAGCAACCACCCCCCACCCTCAGGAGTCTCCGTGCCGCACTCAGCGCTGCGCAGGTCCCACGCGGCGGCGGTCGCCACCGCGCTCGCCGCCGCCACCCTCGCCGCCGTCGCCCCGGCCGCGACCGCCGCCGACGGGTCCGCCGCGACCCCCTCGCTCAAGGTGCTCACGTACAACACGTTCCTGTTCAGCAAGACGCTCTACCCCAACTGGGGCCAGGACCACCGCGCCAGGGCCATACCGGCGGCCGGCTTCTTCGGGGGGCAGGACGTCGTCGTGCTCCAGGAGGCGTTCGACAACTCCTCCTCCGACGCGCTGAAGGCCGCCGCCAAGGAGCGCTATCCGCACCAGACCCCCGTGATGGGCCGAGGCAAGGACGGCTGGGACGCCACCGGCGGCGCGTACTCCTCCGTGACGCCCGAGGACGGCGGCGTGACGGTGCTGAGCAAGTGGCCGGTCCAGCGCAAGGAGCAGTACGTCTACAAGGACGCCTGCGGCTCCGACGCGTACTCCAACAAGGGCTTCGTCTATGCCGTGCTGGACGTGAACGGCAACCGGGCGCACGTGGTGGGCACGCACGCCCAGTCCACCGACCCGGGCTGCGGCAGCGGCGAGGCGGCCGCGACGCGCGCCAAGCAGTTCAAGGAGATGGACGCCTTCCTCGACGCCAAGAACATCCCGGCCGACGAACAGGTCATCGTGGCCGGCGACTTCAACGTCGACACGCACAGCCCGGAGTACGCCTCGATGCTCGCGGACGGCGGCTTCGTCCCGGCCGACGCGCGCACGGGCCACCCGTACTCCTTCGACACCCGGGACAACTCGATCGCCGCCGAGCGCTACCCCGACGACCCCCGCGAGGACCTGGACCACATCCTGCACCGCAAGGGCCACGCCCGCCCCGCCACCTGGCACAACAACGTGCTCAAGGAGCAGAGCGCGCCCTGGACGGTCTCCAGCTGGGGCACGAAGTACACGTACACGAATCTCTCGGACCACTACCCCGTGACGGCGTACTGATCACCGGGCACCCGGCGGGGACACGAGAGCCGTGCCCCGCCGGGCGTGCCGCTACTTGTGCCAGGGCCCCGTCACGGCGAACGTCGTGCCGGGGGAGTAGCAGTTGACGTACATCGTGTCGTGGTCGGGGGAGAACGTGACGCCCGCGAACTCGCCCCACTCGGGCTTCTCGGGGGTGCCGATGGTCTGGCGGTTGCGGGCCATCGCGTAGACCTCGCCCCGCCGCGTGAGGCCGTAGACGTGCTGCGCGCCGTCGCCGTCCTCGCACACCATCAGGCCGCCACTGGGCGCGAGGCAGATGTTGTCGGGGGACTCGCCGGGCAGCTGGATGTCCGTGCTCGGGCCGAAGACGATGACGAGGGTGAGGCGGCGCCCCGCCGGGTCGTACCGCCAGACCTGGCCGAAGTGGTCGCCCGCCGAGCCCTCCGCGCTGCGCGCGAAGGACGAGACGAAGTAGACGGACGAGCCGCCCCAGTAGCAGCCCTCCAGCTTCTGTGCGTGCGTGATGCCCTTCGGGCCGAAGTCCTGGTGGCGGATGGGGGTCTGCGCGGCCAGCGGGTCCGGGACGTCGGCCCACTCGATGCCGTCGAAGCGCGCGCCCGTCTCCTGGACCGAGGACAGGTCCGGTACGCCCGGCACCCGCATCGCCTGGAGCCTGCCGCCCGCGCGCAGCGAACCGCGACCGCCCCCCGGCTTCTCGGGCAGGAAGCGGTAGAAGAGACCGAACGGCTTCTGGAAGGCGTCCTCGGTCTCGTAGACGACGCCGCGCCGGGGGTCGACGGCGATGGCCTCGTGCTGGAAGCGGCCCATCGCGGTGAGCGGCACGGCGCCGGTGCGGCGCGGGTCCACCGGGTCGACCTCGAAGATGAAGCCGTGGTCCTTGGTGTAGCCGTTCGTGCCGGCCTTGTCCTCGGTCTCCTCGCAGGTGAGCCAGGTGCCCCAGGGGGTCGGCCCGCCCGCGCAGTTCACCGCCGTCCCGGCGATCGCGACGCGTTCGTCCAGGACGTTGTCTCTCCGGTCCAGGGCCAGCGCCGTACAGCCGCCCTTGGCGGCCCGGTCGTAGGTGAGGCCTTCGACCGTCGGCACGCCGATCTTGCCGGTGACGCGGTTCTCGTGGTTGCGCACGAGGTGGACGCCGCCGCCCTTGCCCGGGAAGGCGGCCATGCCGTCGTGGTTGCTGGGCACCTTGCCCTCGCCCGACCGGAGTTCGTCGCCCTCGCGGGAGAGGACCCGGTAGCGGAAACCTTTCGGCAGGTCGAGCAGGCCCTTGGGGTCGGGGACGAGGGGGCCGTATCCGGCCTTTCCGTGCGCGGCCGCGGTGCCCGCGAAGAGTTCGGAGAGCGCGCCGGTGAAGGCGATCCCCGCGCCTACGGCACCGGTGCGGGCGAGAACCTGACGTCGAGTGGCAGACATGATGGGCAACCTCCTGCTGGCGGACAGGAATATGACCGGATGTGTGTACCACGTGCCTTGGTGCGCGGGAACCACGCGCGTAGAGATCGGTTCGGCGTGGCGGCGGCGCGGCAGCCCCCTGCCGCGCACCGGCTACTCGTGGACGAGCCCCTTGGCGTCACGGGCGAGCGCCGTGAGCCGCGATATGGCGCGGAAGTACTTCTTGCGGTACCCGCCGTTCAGCATGTCCTCGCTGAACAGTTGATCGAAGGGCACACCGGAGGCCAGCACCGGGACCTCCCGGTCGTACAGCCGGTCGGCGAGCACCACGAGGCGCAGCGCGGTCGACTGGTCGGGCACCGGCGTCACATCCGTGAGGCAGACGGCCGTGAGCTGGTCGGTCAGCGCGCCGTAGCGGCTCGGGTGGACCTTGGCCAGGTGCGTGAGCAGGTGCGGGAAGTCGTCGAGGGAGGCGCCCGCGGTCGCGTACGCCGCCTTGGTGACCTGCTCCTCCGAGTACGGGGCGGGAGCCTCCGGAAGACCGCGGTGGCGGTAGTCCTCGCCGTCGATGCGCAACGCCGTGAAGTGCGCGGACAGGCCCTGGATCTCCCGCATGAAGTCGGTGGCGGCGAACCGGCCCTCGCCGAGCTTGCCCGGCAGCGTGTTCGAGGTCGCGGCCAGCGCCACGCCCTGCTCGACGAGCTTGGCGAGCAGCGAGGAGACGAGCACCGTGTCGCCCGGGTCGTCGAGCTCGAACTCGTCGATGCAGAGCAGCCGGTGGTCACTGAGCGTGCGCACCGTCTGCTGGAAGCCGAGCGCCCCCACCAGGTTCGTCAGCTCGACGAAGGTGCCGAACGCCTTCTGCTCGGGCGCCGCGGGCGTCGCGTGCCAGAGCGAGGCGAGGAGGTGGGTCTTGCCGACGCCGTAGCCACCGTCGAGGTAGACGCCGCGCGGTCCCGTGGGCGCGGGCGCCTTCTTCTGGAACCAGCGCCTCTTGCCCGCCCCCGAGGCGTGCGCCCCGCCGAGCCCGGCCGCGAAGCCGCTCAGGACGCGGACGGCCTCGGTCTGGCTGGGCTGGTTCGCGTCCGGGATGTACGTGTCGAAGCGGACCGCGTCGAAGCGCGGCGGCGGCACCATCTCGGCGACCAGACGGCCGGCGGGGACGTGGGGCTCGCGGGCGCACAGGGACTGCGGAGCCACGTCGGGGAGGGAGCTGGGCCCGGAGGCGGTGGTGGAGGGCGACACGGTTCCCCAGTTTAGGGGGCGTGCGAGACTGCGGATATGCGACGCCTGTTCCCTGTGACCGACCAGACAGCCGACCGGACGGCAGACGCCGCCGACGCCGTGGGTGCGAGCGGTACGAGCGCCGCGGCCGCGCGGGACTGGAGCCTGGACGAGCTGGCCGAGGCCTATGCCTACCCCCCGGGGGTGCTCGCCGGGGAGGCGACCTGGCTGCGCGCCAACATGGTGTCCACGCTCGACGGCGCCGCCCAGCACGACGGCCGCTCCCAGCCCATCTCCAACGACACCGACATGCGGATCTTCGGCACCCTGCGTGGGCTCGCCGACGCCGTGGTCGTGGGAGCGGAAACGGTACGCCTGGAGGGCTACCGCCCGGCGCGCGCGCGTGAGGCCTTCGCGGCGCGCAGGGCCGCGGCCGGGCAGACCCCGGCGCCCGCCATCGCGGTCGTCAGCGCGAGCCTCGACCTGGATTTCTCGCTTCCGCTTTTCACGGAGCCGCTGACGCCCACCCTCGTGGTGACCGGCGCCGCCGCGCCCGCCGACAGGGTCACCGCCGCCGAGCGGGCGGGCGCCGTCGTGGTGATCGCCGGGGAGGGCGCGACCGTGGACCCGACGCGCGTGGCGCCCGCCCTCGCGGAGCGGGGGCTCACCCGGCTGCTCACCGAGGGCGGGCCGCGCCTGCTCGGGCAGTTCGTGGCCGCGGGGGCGCTGGACGAGCTCTGCCTGACGGTCTCGCCGATGCTCACCGCCGGGGACGCGCAGCGGATCGCGGGCGGGCACGCGCTGGCCACCCCCGATCAATTCGTACTTACGTCCGTACTGGAGGAAGCCGGGTTCCTTTTCACCCGATACCGTCGTAGCTGAGAATCAGCGGAATCAGTCGTTCCGTTTGTCTTTCGCCGGGCACACTAGATCTCGCAGACCCCCGTGCGGCCACGGGGCAGGATGGTTTCCGCAAGGGCCTCAGGACGGCCCACGGATGAGAAGGGCGCCTGTCGTGTTCACAAGCGTATTGATGATCGAGAAGGCCCTGACGTCCGCCGACGTGGAATTCGTCACCACCTTGCACGGTGACGAGCCGGTCACCTTCCACGTGCTGCTCCAGCCCCGGGGCGATCAGGCGGACCGGCTGCTGCGGGCCATCGACGACGTCGCCCTGGGCGAGCTCGACGAGGCGGCACGCGAGGGCGAGACCCCCGAGGGGGCGGACGCGGCGGCCCTCGGCGAACAGGCGCTGCGGGTATCGCTGGCGGCGCTGCACGCGGCGGGGTGCGAGGCGCAGGGGCGGCTGATCGAGGACCACCCGCTGGACGCCCTGAGGACCCTGGTCGACGAGGCGGACGCCGACGAGGTGATCGTGCTGACCGACCCGCACTACGTGGAGGAGTTCTTCCACCGGGACTGGGCCTCGCGGGCGCGGCACAAGGTGGGCGTGCCGGTCCTCAAGCTGTTCTCGCACAGCGAGGCGTGACGCCCCGCTGTGCGGGGGCGGTTTCTCTGTCCTGCGGGTTCGTGGGGGCTGGTCGCGCAGTTCCCCGCGCCCCTTCGGGGCGCCCCTGGCGGCGCGCGATGTCGTCCTCCACGCAGGGAATAGGCTGGGGCCTTCACCGTCGTACGAACGCGACACCGTCGCACCACCCAGGGGAGACACACGCATGGCATCCGGCCTGCCCCAGTCCATGGCCGACATGGACCGACCGCACTTCATCGGCATCGGCGGCGCCGGAATGTCGGGCATCGCGAAGATCCTGGCCCAGCGCGGCGCCAAGGTCGCGGGCAGTGACGCCCGGGAGTCCGCCACGGCCGAGGCGCTGCGGGCGCTCGGCGTCACGGTCCACATCGGGCACGACGCCGCGCACCTCGCGTCCGACGCGACCTGCGTCGTCGTCTCCTCCGCGATCCGCGCCGACAACCCCGAGCTGGCCCGCGCCGCCGAGCTCGGCATCCCCGTGGTGCACCGCTCGGACGCCCTGGCCTCCCTGATGAACGGCCGGCGCCCGATCGCCGTGGCGGGTACGCACGGCAAGACCACGACGACGTCGATGCTCGCCGTCACGCTCGCCACCCTCGGCCTCGCCCCGTCGTACGCGATCGGCGGTGACCTGGACGTGCCGGGGTCGAACGCCCTGCACGGCGAGGGCGACATCTTCGTCGCCGAGGCCGACGAGAGCGACCGCAGCTTCCACAAGTACGCGCCCGAGGTCGCCATCGTCCTCAACGTGGAGCTCGACCACCACGCCAACTACGCGTCGATGGACGAGATCTACGAGTCCTTCGAGATCTTCGCGGGCAAGGTCGTCCCCGGCGGCACGCTGGTGATCTCGGCGGACCAGGCGGGCGCCGTCGAGCTGACCAAGCGCGTGCGGGACCTGGGCGAGCTGAAGGTCGTCACGTACGGCGAGTCCGAGGGCGCCGACCTGCGCATCCACAAGATCACCGCGCGCGGCCTGACCAGCGAGGTCACCGTTCTCCTCGACGGCAAGCTGCTGACCTTCACGGTCTCGGTGCCCGGCCGCCACTACGCGAACAACGCGGTCGCCGCCCTCGCGGCGGGCATCGCCCTCGGCATCCCGTCCCGGAACCTCGCGGGCGCCCTGAAGTCGTACACCGGCGTCAAGCGCCGCCTCCAGCTCAAGGGCGAGGCCGCGGGCGTGCAGGTCATCGACTCGTACGCGCACCACCCGACGGAGATGACGGCCGACCTGGAGGCGATGCGCTCCGCCGCGGGCGACTCCCGCATCCTCGTCCTCTTCCAGCCCCACCTCTTCTCGCGCACCCAGGAACTGGGCACCGAGATGGGCCAGGCCCTCGCCCTCGCCGACTCCTCGGTGGTCCTCGACATCTACCCCGCCCGCGAGGACCCGATCCCCGGCGTCACCAGCGCCCTGATCATCGACGCGGCCCGCGCGGCGGGCGCCGAGGTGGCGGCCGCTGCGGACAAGGACGCGGCCGTGGCGGCGATCGCGGGAATGGCGAAGCCCGGTGATCTCGTTCTGACCATGGGAGCGGGCGACGTCACGGACCTCGGCCCGCGGATCCTGGCCCACTTGTCGAAGTAAGGGGATGTCACCCATGGCGTACGACGTCGAGAAGCCGGACGAGCAGTGGCGGGCGGAGCTGACCCCCTCGGAGTACGCGGTGCTGCGCCAGGCCGGCACGGAACCCGCCTTCGTCGGTGAGTACACGGACACCAAGACCAAGGGTGTCTACTCCTGCCGCGCGTGCGGCGCGGAGCTGTTCACCTCGGCGGAGAAGTTCGAGTCGCACTGCGGCTGGCCGAGCTTCTTCGACCCCAAGGACACGGACGCGGTCGAACTGCTCCAGGACACCTCGCACGGCATGGTGCGCACGGAGGTGCGGTGTGCGCGGTGCGGGTCGCACCTCGGCCATGTCTTCGAGGGCGAGGGGTATCCGACGCCGACGGATCAGCGGTACTGCATCAACTCGATCTCGCTGCGGCTGACGGCGGACGAGGACTGAGCGGGGCACGGCTTGTGAGCACGGCGGCGGGATCACCGCCGCCGTGCGTGCGTGCGCGGTCAGGCGCGGGGCCCTCCCGGGTGGGGAGCGGCGGTGCGAGCGGGGTTCTTCCCGGCGTTCGCTTCAGCGGTGGAGCCCCCTGAGGGCATACAAATCAGTACTCCCACGGCGGGTACTGCGAGCCCGGCGATGGTGGCGAGCCGGACGTACTTCGAGGTTCTCCTGTATTGCGTACCTGCCATGTGCGGATGAACTCCACTCTCGGTCATGCGGGTTGTTGACGGGTTGAAGGTACCGTCCCCGAGTGGCGTTCGTGAGAGAAATTGGAGATCCCTGGGAATTCAGACCCGATGCCCGGGATTTCCATCCGGAATGACCGATTCCGTCCTTATCTCCGCCAACGCGGCCCGCGCCCGGGCCGCCTCGTCCGCCGCACCCGTGCGTTCGGCCACGGCCACCGCCGCGGCGAGGTGGTCCGCCGCCGATGCCGTGCGGCCCAGGCGGTGCTCGGCCGCCCCCAGACCACGCAGGGCCTGCGCTTCCTCGTGTGCCGAGCCGATGCTCCGCGCGAGATCCAGGGCCCGGGAGTGATGATCCGTCGACTCCTCGAAGCGGGCCGCCGCGTGCAGGGCGAGGCCCATTCCATGCAGGGTTATCGACGCATTGCGCCGGTCTCCCAGACGCTGAAACGCGCTGAGGGAATCCTGGTACAGGTCGAGCATGGCAGGGAGTTCCCGCGGGGAATCCATGGTATTCGCGAGATTGACCTGCGCCATGGCATGCTCCGCGGCGGTGCCGGAAACCGCGAGTAGTTTCCGCGCCTCCTGGAGGTATTTCCGCGCGGATTCCCTTTCGCCGATGTGCAGCTTGAGATCCGACAGATTATTGAGCACATGGGCCTCTTCATGCGCGTCGCCCGCCGTGCGGAACATGTCGAGCGCCGAATGGAAATGATCACGGGCGGCCGTGAAATCACCCAGGTACAGGTGCGTGATGCCGAGGTTGTTGCGGGATCGTGCGATCTGCCATGGATCGTCCGCACGTGTCCGCAGCGCGAGGGTCTCCTCCTGGTCGGCGAGCGCCTCCGGCAGGTGGCCGAGGTTCCACAGCAGTACGCCCCGCGCGTGGAGCACCTCCGCCACCGCCGTGTCGCCGATGGTCCGTGCCGTGCGCAACGCTCGCCCGAGGACGGTCAGGGCCTGGGCGTACTGTCCGCTCCGCGACAGCGCGGTGCCCTGGTCGACCAGGGCGTACACCTCGGCCTCCGGGTGGGCGACGGTCCGCCAGTGCTCCGCGGCCGCCCGGTGCATGCCCTGGGTGTCGGCCGAGTGCCGCTCCTCCAGCAGGAAGCCCGCGAGGGATCCGGCGAGCAGCGCCGCCTCGTGCGGCCGGCCGTGCGCCCGGCAGTGGCGTTCCGCCGCGATCAGCGCGGAGCACTCCGAGGTCAGCCAGCGCCGGGCGTCGGCGGCGCCGCTCCACGCGGGTATCCGGTAGGCGCAAAGGCGCCGGGGAAGTTGCGGACGCGGGCGGCGAGGGGCGATGAGCCGGTCCGCCGCGTCGGATGCCTGTACGTAGAAATCGATCAATCGGCGCTGGGCGCTTTCCCGTTCGGCGGGCCCCAGTTCGGATGCCGCCAGCATGCGCGAGTATTCCCCGAGAAGATCATGAGTGGTGTATCGGTCGGGTGCCGGTTCCTGAATGAGATGGGCGTCGAGGAGGCCTTCGAGGGTGCGCTCCGCGTGATCGAATGCGAGATCGGTGAGCGCGGCCGTGCTGAACGCGTCGTAATCCGTTCCGAGTTGCAGGCCGAGAAGCCGGAAAACGGATCTTTCCTCGGGATGGAGCGTGGAGTAGGAGACCTCGAAGGCGCGGGCCATCTCCTGGTTGCCGTCGCGGATCTCGCGCAGCCTGCCGTGCCCGTGGGTGAGCCGGTGCAGCAGGTGGCCGGTCGTCCAGGAGGGGCGGGAGGCCAGGCGTCTCGCGGCGATCTCGGTGGCCAGCGGAAGCCGTCCGCAGAGCCGGACGATGGCGGCGACCTCGCGGACGCGCGGCGTGCGGCCCTCACCGGCCAGCTCCCGGAACAGGGCGACGGCGTCCTCCTCGGGTAGTACGTCGAGCAGGACCGGCCGGACTCCGGGCAGCCCGGAGAGCCGGCGGCGGCTGGTGACGATCATCAGCGAGGGGGAGGGGCCGGGGAGCAGGGGTTTCACGTGCTCGGCGTCGGCCACGTCGTCCAGGACGATGACGGCGCGGCGGTGGCTGAGCAACGTACGCCAGAGGCTGACGAGTTCGTCGAGCCGGCCCGGCAGGTCCGACGCGGGGACCCCGAGCATGCGCAGCAGTGCCCCGAGGGCGGACGTGGCGCAGAGGGGGGTGCGGCCCGGGGAGTGGGCGCGCAGGTCGAGGTGGAGCTGGCCGTCGGGGAACAGGGGTTCCAGGCGCCGGGCCGCGTGCAGCGCGAGCAGCGTCTTGCCGATCCCCGCCATGCCCGAGATGGCCTGCAACGCGATCACGCCGCCGTCGCCCCGCTGTGCCGCGTGGACGATGGCCGCCAACTCCTCCTCGCGGCCCACCAGTTCGGCGTGGCGCGGCAAGGTGTGCGGGGCGGTGGTGGCCGGCTCCTGGCGAGGGAGCAGCTGCCGCGCCGGGGCGCCGTTCAGCACGAGGCGGTGCAGCCGCGTGAGCGCCTCGCCCGGGTCGGTGCCGAGGTGCTCACGCAGCTGGCGGCGGACGGTGTCGTACACGTGCAGGGCTTCGGCCTGTCTGCCGCAGCCGTAGGTCGCGGTCATGAGCAGGGCGGCGAGGGTCTCGTCGCCGGGATGCCGATCGAGGAGCGCGGCGATGTCGGGGACGAGTTCGGCGTAGTGGCCCCGGCGCAGTTCGGCCTCGATCCGGGTCAGCTGGGCGGCGAGCCGCTTCTGGGACAGGCTCGCGCGGACGCTCTCGGCCCACAGGCCGCCGAGCCCGGCCAGCGGCTCTCCGCGCCACAGGTCCGCCGCCTCCCGCAGCAGGCCGAGGGCCGCGGTGTCGTCCGCGCCGTCGGCCAGGGTGCGGGCCCGGGCGGCGATCTGCTCGAACCGGTGGCAGTCGACCTGCTCGGGGCGGACGTCGAGCAGGTAGGTGTGGGCTCGCTGGACGAGCAGGTCGTCGCCGGTGCCCTCGCGCAGCCGCCGGCGGATCCGGGCCGCGTAGGTGTGCAGTCCCGCGCGCGCCTTGGCGGGCGGCGAGTCGTCCCACAGGCGGTGGATCAGGGTGTCCAGGGAGACGGGGCGGCCCGCGTCAAGGGCCAGCGCCGCCAAGGCGAGGCGCTCTTTCGCGGAGCCGAGGAGATCGATTCGCCCGTCGTATTCCAGGGCGACGGTTCCCAGGACGCGAATGCCGAGCTTCACGAGTGCCCCCGTCCACCGGTCGGCCTGCGCTATGAATGAGCGTCAAAGAATCGCATGAGGTCGATATCGTTCAAATAGTGACGGTCATTCGTTCACTTCATTGGCTTGTTTTGGCTTGGTCACTCTTCTTGGTGAGGTGTTCGGTAGGGGCGTTCGGTCTGACGTGAGCGCCCTGCGGGTAGGACGCTGAAACGGCGTGAGCCGTGGATCTCGGGGGAGGCGGCGCGATGGACCAGGTGACGGCCCTGGAATTGACGGCCGCCCTGACACTGGCGGCCGCCCGGCCCAGGGCACGGCGCGCGCTGCTCGACGCGGTGAGCGCGTCGGTGGACCCCGCCACCGCCGATCTGCTCCGCGCGTGGGAGTCGGCGGAGCCGGCCGAGGACCCCGGCGAGACCGCACGGACGCTGAGCGCCGCCCTGGCGCAGCAGGCCGCGCACCGCCCGGAGCTGGCGCGGGAGTTGCGGCACTGGATCACCGCCACCCTCAGCCCCGCCCCCGCGCGGGCCGGCAACTCCATCGACGGGTCGGCCCGTGTCCAGGGCACCGCCATCCAGGCCCACGGCATCCACGGCGACGTGCACATCCACCCCGCCCCGGCCGCCCCCGCCGTGCCCCGCGGCTTCGACGTCCCGCGCCAACTGCTGCCCGTACCGGACCACTTCACCGACCGGGTGCGCGAACTGGCCGACCTGGACCAGCGGGCGGCGGACTCACCGGGGGCGCCGGTCATCGCGGTCATCAGCGGTCCCGCCGGGGTCGGCAAGACCACGCTGGCCAGGCGCTGGCTGCTCGGCCTTGCCGACGCCTTCCCCGACGGCCAGCTCTACGCCGATCTGCGCGGCCACTCCGAGGGCGGACCCGCCCGGCCGGGGGAACTGCTCGGGCAGTTCCTGCGCGCCCTCGGGCAGGAGCGCCTCCCCGCCGACCTGGGGGAGCAGGCCGCCCTGTGGCGCTCGGCGACCGCCGGCAGCCGCATCGCCGTGCTCCTGGACAACGCGCTCAGTGCCGCGCAGGTCCGCCCGCTGCTGCCCGGCGGCGCTCGGGCGCTGACGGCGGTGACGAGCCGGGGGCGGCTGAGCGGCCTCGGCATGGACGGCGCGACGTTCCACCCGCTGGACGTGCTCGGCACCGGCGACGCGGTGGAGCTGCTCCGCCGCCGGATCGGCGCCGACCGCGTCACCCGGGAGCCCGAGGCCGCCCTGGCGGTGGCCGAGGCCTGCGCGGGCCTGCCGCTCGCCGTGTGCGTCGCGGCGGCGCGGATGGCGTCGCGCCCGCGCCAGCCACTGGCGGCGATGGCGGGCGCGCTGGGGGGCGGCGCGGGCGGCGCGCTGGACGTGCTGCGCGTCGAGGGGGAGTACGCCGTGCGGGGCGCCCTCGACGCCTCGTACCGCCTGCTAAGCCCCGAACTCGCGCGTGGCTACCGGCGGTTGGGCCTGGCCCCCGTGCCGCTGATCGGCGTCGAGGCCGCCGCCGCGGCCTGCGCGCTGCGCACGCGGGAGGCGGATCAGCTGCTGGACGAGCTGGCCGAGGTGAACCTCCTCGAAGACCTCGGCCCCGACCCCCGCACGGGGAGCGGCCGCTACCGCTTCCACGACCTCGTCAGGGCGCACGCGGGGCAGCTCGCCGCCACACACGAGGGGCCCACCGGCAGCGGGGCGGCGGTGCGGCGCGTCGTGGACTTCTACCTGTACGCCGCGACCGAGGCGGAGGCCCTCCTCACACCCAGCCACCGGATCCTGCCGCGCCGCTACGACCGCCGCCCGGCACCGCCCCCGCCCTTCGCCGACGCGCGCGGCGCGCTCGACTGGCTCGACACCGAACGGGCTCATCTGATGGCGGCGTTGCGTACCGCCGCCGAGCACGGCTGGCACGACACGGCGTGGATGCTCGCCGACGCCATGTGGCCGCTCTTCCTCCGCCTTCGCCCGTACGAGTTGTGGGTCGAGGCCCATGAGATCGGGCTCGCCGCGGCCCGCCGGGCGGGGGACAGGGAGGCCGAGAGCCAGATGCTCACCTCCGGCGGCGCCGGGCTGCGCAACGCGGGCCGGCCCGACGAGGCGGTCGGCTGGTTCGAGCAGGCGCTGGAGGTGGCGCGGGAGAGAGTGGCGGCGCGGGAGCAGCTCCCCGGCCCGGGTGGCCCGGACGCCCTGACGGCCGCCCGCCGGGCCGAGGCGCAGGCGCTGCACGGCCTGGGGCAGTCCCACCGCCTGGCCGGCCGGCTGGCCGAGGCCCTGCGCTGCTTCCGACTGGCGCTGCCGCTGCGCGAGGCGATCGGATACACGCGCGGGGCGGCCCTGACCCGGATCTGCCTCGGCGACGTGGCGCTGGCCGCCGGACGTCCCGAGGAGGCGCTGCCCGAACTGGCCGCAGCCAGGGCGGCCCTGCTGTCCGAGGACGACCCCTACGACGCCGCCCGCGCCCTGGCCTTCCTCGGCCAGGCCGCGCTGAGGTGCGCGGGCGACGACGCGACCGCGGTGGAGGCGGCGAAGACGCAACTGACGGAAGCCCTCGGCGAGTTCGAGGCGACCGGCTCCGTGCACTGGCAGGGCCGCGTCCTGGAGATGCTCGGCGAGGCGGCCGAGGAGCGGGGCGAGACGGAGCGGGCCAGGGTCTGGTACGGCCATGCCCTGGCCCGCTATCGGAGTGTCAGCGCTCCTGATGTGCGGCGGCTCGAAGACCGTCTGAGTGGTCTGGGCCCGGGGGGTCTGGACTGAGGGCTTGGGTCCTCGGGGCCGCGGGCCGCTTCGGCAGCAGGTCCGCGTACCACGCGCGCAACAGGGATACGACGTCCCGTCCCGCCAGGCCCCTCGTCTCCACGGACGGCCCGGCCCGCCGGGAGCCCCGGCGGGCGTGCGTCACCTGAGTGCCGCCCGCCCGGCGGACCACCACCAGCAGGCAGCCGGGATAGCGCTCCAGGGCGCGCAGGGCCAGCGGCGCCGTGTCGGGGCAGGGGCGCGGGCGGCCCGCGTAGAGCACGTCGGCGCACTGCCGCCACCGTTCGCCTCCGGGGCGGCCCGTGACGTGGCACGGCCGGGGGCAGTCGAGGCAGACGATCAACGGATCGAAGGGATCTGCCGGGGCTGTTGCACAGGACGGTGCGATGGACTCGGCGGGTGTTCTCATGCCGGGATCCCGTCGGGGGCTCCCGTGGCCATCCGCGCGGCCGGGACCGGCAGCACCGGCAGCGACGCCTCGTAGGCGGGCTGCCCGATCCCGAGGATCCGGTACATCAGCCTGCGTGTGTTGCGGGCGAACCGGCCCGGCTCCGAGGAGATGCGCCGCCCGATCCGCGCGTACTCCTCGGCGGGGTACTCGGCGCGCGCGTAGGCGAGCTGCTCCGGCAGCGGGTGCGCCGGGGACAGGGCGGGCGCGGTCGTGGCCAGTTCCGCCGCGGGGGAGTCGGGGTTGACGTCGGCGCCGGGGTAGCGGGTCAGCAGGATGACCGCGCGGGTGAGCGTGGCGTACAGCGTCACCGAGCCGTGGTCACCGAGCACCCAGTCGGCGGCGATGAGCGGAATGCGCCAGTCCGTTTCCGGTGGCAGCACGGTGATGCCCCGCCGTTCGGCACCGGCCAGCCACGACCGGACCTGCCAGTCGCCGTGCCCGGACCAGACGTTGGGGTGCACCAGGACCGCGATGCGGTGCCGTGCGGGGTCGAGCTCCGTCAGCAGCCGGGGCAGGAGGGCGTCCAGGCGGTTGAACGACGAGCCGAGCCCCCAGGTGGAGGAGACGAGGACCAGCCGCTGTCCCCGGCGCAGGCCGAGGGCCGTACGGTAGCGCCGGCGCAGCGGCAGGCTCGCCACGATCCGGTCGTGACAGGCGTCGCCCACCACCTCGCTCACCGGCAGCGCCTCGGGGCAGGTGCGGGCCAAGGTGGCCAGATCCTCGCGGTGCGCGAGGGCCAGCGCCTTCGGCACCACCTTGCCGTCACGGGTCAGATACTGCCGCCCCAGCTCCCCGACGGTGCGCGGCGCCCCCGGATCGCGGTCGTCCGTCGTACGGGACAGCTTGATGTGGCCCGCCCCGTGCGGCATCCGCAGCAGGGGGCCGCGCAGCCGGTCGATGCCCTGGGAACCGGCCGCGAGCACCAGGTCGAACTCCCGGCGCACCGCCTCTTCCCAGGGCAGCACCGTGCTGTTCAGTGCGCGAAGGATGCGCTCCGCTCCCGCGTTGAAGGCGTGTGGAGCGATGGTGAAGTGGGTCTGGATCCGCAGGTCCGACTCCAGCAGCGGGAGCACGTCCCGCAGCCGGCTGCCGTAGACCTCGGTGTGGACGACGACGAGGACGCGCTTGCAGTGGGTCAGGGTCAGCCACTGCGCGTCGTGCCCGGGTCCGGAGAGGGCTCCGGACCCGGGTAACGGCTCCGTGGAGGTGGTGCTGTGCTCAACCGCCATGGTGTCCCCCGGTGGTATTGGCTCCCGTTGGGTGTTCGGGCTTGGCCGGGGGGTGCCCCGAAGTCCGGGCGGAAGGCTTGCGCGGTGCTTGCGGAATCCTTGCAGCGCGGATCCGTGGGGCGAGCGGACGCCGGTTAGAACGTCAGCTTCCAGCTGTTGATGTAGCCGGTGTCCTGCGCCGCGACATCCTGCACCCGCAGCTTCCACGCGCCGTTGGCGCTCTCGCTCGACGCGTCGACCGTGTACGTCGCGATGACGTTGTCCGCCGAGTCGTTGCCGCTGGAACCCTTCAGGCGGTACGCGGTGCCGTCCGGGGCGAGGAGGTCGATCACCACGTCGCCCCGCCAGGTGTGGCGGATGTCGACGTCCACCTTGAGGGCGGCCGGGGCGTTGCCCGTGCGGCCGGTCACGTTCACCGTCGAGGTCACCGCGGCGCCGTTGTCCGGGATGGTGACGTCCGTGGTGTTCTCGTACGCGTCACCGGGCGGGACCGGGGTGTCCGTGCCGAGGGTCCAGACGGCGTGCGCGATGGCGTCGCTGTTGCGGTCCAGGGCGGTGTCGTTGACGTTCGTCGTGGTGTCGCACGACGAGTGGTAGCAGCGGTCGAAGGCCTGGCCCGCCGTGCCGCCCCACTTCTGCGCCTGCGCACTGGACTTGGCGCGCTCGGCGCCGCTGAACAGGCCGCCGACGGGGATGCCGACGTTCTTGAACGGGGCGTGGTCGGAGCGGCCGTCGCCCTCGGTCTCGATCTCCGTCGGGACGCTGAGGCCGGCGTAGTAGTCCTTGAACGTCTTCTCGATGACCGGGTCGTCGTCGTAGACGAAGTAGCCGGCGTTCGGCGAGCCGATCATGTCGAAGTTCAGATAGCCGCTGACCTTTGAACGCTCCGCCGTGGGGAGGTTGTTCACGTAGTGGCGGGAGCCGACCATGCCCAGCTCCTCGGCGCCCCACCAGGCGAACCGCAGGTGCTTCGTCGGTTTGAGCTGCGCGCGGGAGACCGCGAGCGCCGTCTCCAGGACACCCGCCGAGCCCGAGCCGTTGTCGTTGATGCCGGGCCCGGAGGAGACGCTGTCGAGGTGCGCGCCCGCCATCAGGACCTTGTTCGGGTCGCCGCCCGGCCAGTCCGCGACGAGGTTGTAGCCCGTGGCGCCGCCGGACGTGAACTGCTGGACGGTCGTGGTGAATCCGGCCGCGTCCAGCTTGCCCTTCACGTAGTCGATGGAGGCCTTGTAGCCGGGGCGGCCGTGCGCGCGGTTGCCGCCGTTGGCCGAGGCTATGGACTGGAGCTGCGAGAGGTGTGCCTTGACGTTGGCGAGCGGGAGGTCGGGTGCCGCGAGCGCGGGTGACGGGGCGGCGGGCGCGGCGGTGGCGGGAGCGGCGGTGGCGAGCAGGCCGCCGATGGCCAGGGTGGCGGCACCGACGGCCGCACGTCTGAAGAGATTCATGTGTGGGGCTCCGTATTCCGAACAGCGAGGGGGACGGAACGTGCGGAACGCCCCGCGACGCGGGTGCCGCGGGGCGCCTTTGGAGCTGTGCGTTGCCTGATGTTGAGGGCGCGACGATCTCCCGTCAAGAGAGGAAACCGGTCAGAATACGGTCAGCGGCGTCCGTATAGCGGACGGCTCGGCGGCCTCCGCTCGGTGCAGGACGGCGTCAGAAGAAGACCCCGCACCTCAACAGCACATTCGCGTACGGGCGGGCCTCGCCGGTGCGGACCACGAGGCGGGCGCTCGCGGAGAGGCCCTTTAGCTCCTCGTGGGCGACCATCTCCAGCGCCGGCAGGCTCTCGCGCAGCAGCAGCGCCGCCTGCGGGTTCGCCCCCCGGATCTCGCGCGCCGCCGTCCCGCCCTCCACCACCAGCTCGGCGAGCAGGCCGTCGAGGACCTCCGCGAAGGCGGGGACCCCGGCCCGGAACGCCAGGTCCACCACGCGCGGGCCCGCCGGGATCGGCATGCCCGCGTCGCAGACCAGGACCGTGTCGCCGTGCCCCAACTCCGCGAGCGCGCCCGCGAGATGGCGGTTCAGTATGCCCGACTTCTTCACGGTGACGGGACCCCCGGGGCGGCCGCCGGAAGTTCCGAGGCCGTCGGGTAGGAGGCCTGCGCTCCCTTACGGGTGACCGCCGCCGCCCCCACCCGGACCGCGTACGCGGCCGCCGTCGGCAGATCCTCGCCGAGGCCGAGACGCCAGCCGAGGGCCGCGGTGAAGGCGTCGCCCGCGCCGGTCGTGTCCACCGCGTCGACCCTCGGACTCGGCACCCGTACGGGAGACCCCGCCGAGCCGTCCGCGGTGAGCGCCCCCTCGGCGCCCAGCGTGATCACCACCGAGCGGGGCCCGAGCGCGAGCAGCCCCCGCGCCCAGTCCTCCGGAGCCCCGCCCGCGTCCTCGCCGAGGATCACGCGCGCCTCGTGCTCATTGACCACCAACGGGTCGCAGGCGGCGAGGACCTCGGCGGGCAGCGGCGCCGGCGGCGAGGGGTTCAGGACGAAGCGGGCGCCGGGCCGCAAGCCGCGGACCACCTCGGCGACCGTCTCCAGCGGGATCTCCAACTGGCTGGAGACGACCCGCGCCGCCGCGAGCACAGGGCCCGCCGCGCGGATGTCCTCGGGAGTGAGGCGGGCGTTGGCGCCGGGCGAGACCACGATGCTGTTGTCGCCCGACGGATCGACCGTGATCAGCGCGACGCCGGTGGGCGCGCCGCCCACCAGGACACCGGCGGTGTCCACGCCGGCCGCGCGCTGCGCGTCCAGCAGCAACGTGCCGTGGGCGTCGTCGCCGACCCGGGCGAGCAGCGCCGTGCGGGCGCCGAGCCGGGCGGCGGCGACCGCCTGGTTGCCGCCCTTGCCGCCGGGGTGGACGGCCAGGTCGGAGCCGAGGACCGTCTCGCCCGCCGCGGGGCGCCGCTCCACGCCGACCACCAGATCGGCGTTGGCGGAGCCCACGACGAGCAGCTCGTAATCCGCGTCGCCGGTGCTGCCGGCGTGGTTGTCGTTCATGTGCTGCTTCCTGCTTTCGTACGGTGCTGCCGCGGGGCGGTGGTCAGGAGAAATCCTGCACGTTCTTCGACGTCACGACCTTCACCGGTACCTTCACCAGCTCCCGCACCCGCTTGCCCTCGGCCGCCCGCACCGCGTTGCGCACGGCGATCCGGCCCAGCTCCTTCGGCTGCTGAGCCACGGACGCGTACAGCGTGCCCGCCTCGACCGCCTTCAGCCCGTCGGGGGTGCCGTCGAAGCCGACCACCGGCACGGACGTGCCCGCCTTGGCGCCGAGCGCCTTGACCGCGCCGAGCGCCATCTCGTCGTTCTCGGCGAAGACGCCGTTCACGCCCTTGTTGGACTGGAGGAGGTTCGTCATGACGTCCAGGCCCTTGGTGCGGTCGAAGTCCGCGGGCTGCTTGGCGACGACGTCGATGCCGGGGTACGCCTTGATGCCCTCGGTGAAGCCCTGCCCGCGCTCGCGGCTCGCGGAGGTGCCCGGCGTGCCCTGGAGCACGACGACCTTGCCCTTGCCGCCCAGCTTCTCGGCGAGCGTCTTCGCCGCCAGCCTGCCGCCCGCCACGTTGTCGGAGGCGACGAGCGTGGCCGTCTTCGCCTTGTTCACGCCGCGGTCGGCGGCGACCACCGGGATGTCCTGCTTGTTGGCGCCGCGCACGGCCGGGCCCGCCGCGTCGGAGTCCACCGGATTGACGATGATCGACTTCACGCCCTCGCCGGTGAAGTTCTGCAGCTGGTTGGTCTGCTGGGAGGCGTCGTTCTGCGCGTCGGTGACGGTCAGGTCGACGCCCGCCTTCTCCGCCTCGGCCTGCGCGCCCTCCTTCATCTGGACGAAGAAGGGGTTGTTGAGGGTGGAGAGCGACATGCCGACCTTCGTCGACGTGCCCGATGAGCCCGAGTTGAAGAGGGACACCGCGCCGATCACCGCCGCGACGACCACGGCGGCCACCGCGTACTTCAGCGCCTGCGGCCCCTTGCCCCGCACGCCCCCTGACGTGCCCGAGGAGGCCCCGGGGGTCGCCCCGGCCCGCCGCCGCAACGTGTCCAGCAGGACCGCGAGCGCGATGACCACACCGATCACGACCTGCTGCCAGAAGGCGGAGACCGAAAGGAGGTTGAGGCCGTTGCGCAGCACCGCGAGGATCAGCGCGCCGATGAGCGTGCCGGACGCCTTGCCGACGCCGCCCGCGAGGCTCGCGCCGCCGATGACGACCGCGGCGATGGCGTCGAGTTCGTACCCCTGCGCGGCCTGCGGCTGCGCGGAGACCAGGCGGGAGGCGAGCACGATGCCCGCGACGGCCGCGAAGAGACCGGAGAGCGCGTAGATGACGAGCTTCTGCCGCTTGACGCGCAGGCCGGAGAGGCGGGCCGCCTCTTCGTTGCCGCCGATCGCGTACATGGAGCGCCCGATGAACGTCCGGCCGAGCACCAGGGCCGTCACCAGCCCCATCACGACCATCACGACCACCGGGACCGGCAGCCATCCGCCCACGGTGTCACCGAGGTGCGAGACCGCGTCGGGGAACGGGATCGGGCTGCCCTGCGAGATGACCAGGGAAAGGCCGCGGGCCACCGACAGCATCGCGAGCGTCGCGATGAACGGCGGCAGCTTCCCGTACGAGACGAGCAGGCCGTTGACGAACCCGCACGCCATGCCCGTGCCGACGGCGAGGACGACCGCGAGCCAGACCGGCAGCCCCTCCGAAGTCGCCGACCAGGCAAGGACGGTGGCCGAGAGCGCGGCCACCGAGCCGACCGACAGGTCGATGCCCGCCGAGACGATCACGAACGTCACGCCGAACGCGAGGATCGCCGTCACGGCGGCCTGCACGCCCACGTTGAGCAGGTTCTGCGTGGTGAGGAAGTCACCGGAGAGCAGCGACATCGCCACGACCAGGACGATCAGGGCACTCAGCGCGCCGTTGTCGAGCAGGACGCGGCGGAGCGTCGCCGCACCACCCGCGCCGCCCGCGTCACGCTTCACGGTTTCAGTGGCCACGGGAGCCCTCCGCTTCTTCTGCTTCTTCTTCGTTCCGTATGTCCGATGGGGCCGCCGTACCGACGGCCAGCGCCATCACCGCGTCCTGCGTCGCCTCGTCCGCGCTCAGCTCACCGGCGATCCGGCCCTGCGCCATGACAAGCACCCGGTCGCTCATGCCGAGCACCTCGGGCAGGTCGCTGGAGATCATCAGGACGGCGTGCCCGGACGCCGTCAGTTCGTTGATCAGCTGGTAGATCTCGACCTTCGCGCCCACGTCGATGCCGCGCGTCGGCTCGTCGAGGATCAGCACCTTGACGTCCGCCAGCAGCCACTTGCCGATGACGACCTTCTGCTGGTTGCCGCCGGAGAGCGTGCGCACGTGCTGGCCGAGCCCGGCCATGCGCACCTTCAGCTGCTCGGCGATGCGGGCGGCGTCCCTCGCCTGGCCCTTGAGGTCCACGAGCCCGGCCCGGGTCGCCGAACGCAGCGTGACCAGGCCGAGGTTCTCCCGCACGGACGCGTCCAGGACCAGGCCCTGGCCCTTGCGGTCCTCCGGAACGAGGCCGATGCCCGCGCCCATCGCGGCGTTCACGTCGTGCCGGGGCAGGCGCTCACCGCGTACGCCGACGCTGCCCGCGTCGTACGGATCCGCGCCGAATACCGCGCGCGCCACCTCCGTGCGGCCCGCGCCGACGAGCCCCGCGAGCCCGACGACCTCACCGGCCCGCACCTCGAAGCTGACGTCGTGGAAGACGCCGTCACGGGTGAGCCCCTCGACGGACAGCAACGGCGGGCCCACGTCCGGGCGTTCGCGCGGATACTGCTGCTCGATGCTGCGCCCCACCATGAGGCGGACGAGTTCCTCCTCCGGGGTGGAGGCGGGCACCTGGTCGACGCTGCGGCCGTCCCGCAGGACGGTGACGCGGTCGCCGAGCGCGGCGATCTCCTCCAGGTGGTGGGTGATGAAGACGATGCCGACGCCGTCCTCGCGCAGCGCGCGCACGATGGCGAAGAGCTTCTCGACCTCCTCGGAGGTGAGCACGGCGGTCGGCTCGTCCATGATGAGCACGCGCGCGTCCAGGCTCAGCGCCTTGGCGATCTCGACCATCTGGAGCCGGGCGATGCCCAGTTCGCGCACCTTGGCGCGCGGCGACACCTGGACGCCGACCCGCCGGAGCAGGGCCTCGGCGTCGTCCTCCATCTTCTTGCGGTCGATCATCCCGAAGCGGCGCGGCTGCCGGCCCAGGAAGATGTTCTCGGCGACCGTCAGATCGGGTACGAGGTTGAACTCCTGGTAGATCGTGGCGATACCGAGCCGCTCCGCGTCCTGCGCGCCATGGATGCGTACGTCCTCACCGGCCACGACGATGCGACCGCTGTCGGGGCGGTAGGCACCGGAGAGCATCTTGATGAGGGTGCTCTTGCCCGCGCCGTTCTCACCCAGCAGGACGTGCACCTCGCCGCGGCGCAGATCGAAGTCGACGGAGTCGAGCGCGACGACACCGGGGAACGTCTTGCGCATGCCTTCGATGCGGAGCAGCTCGCTCTGGTCACTCACGGGTCGCTCCTTCGGATCGTACGGAGGTGTCCTCGCCGGCGCACTCACCGGTGGCCTCGCCGCAGGAACGCCGGACGACGAGGCGGGCGGGCAGGGTCACGGACCGCGGGCTCCTGCCCTCGATCCGGTCGATCAAGGCGTGCACGGCGGCCCTGCCGAGGTCACCGGTCGGCTGGGCGATCGCGGTGACGGGCGGGTCGGTGTGCACGAACCACGGGATGTCGTCGAAGGCCGCGAGCCCGATGTCGCGCGGGACCCGCAGCCCCTGGGCGCGGATGGCGTCGAGGGCGCCGAGCGCCATGAGATTGTCGGCGGCGAAGACGACGTCGGGCGGCTCGGGCAGGGCGAGGAAGCGCTCGGTGGCGCGGCGCCCGCTCTCGGCCTGGAAGTCGCCCTGGCCGATATAGGCGTCGGGCAGGGCGATGCCGTGCTCGCGCAGGGCGTCGCGGAAGGCCTCGACGCGCTCGCTGCCGGTCGTCGTGGCGGCCGGGCCCGCGATGATGGCGAGCCTGCGGTGGCCGAGTCCGTGCAGGTGGGCGACGAGGTCACGGACGGCCTGGCGCCCGTCGGAGCGGACGACGGGGACGTCCACACCCGGGATCCACCGGTCCACGAAGACCATCGGGGTGCCGGCGCGCACCGCGTCCAGCATCAGCGGGGAGCCGCCGTCGGTGGGGGAGACCAGCAGTCCGTCGATCCGCCGGTCCAGGAGGGTCCGTACGTGGTGGTCCTGGAGTTCGGGCCGCTCGTCCGCGTTGCCGATGATCACGCTGTAGCCGAGCGCGCGGGCCGCCTCCTCGACGGAACGGGCCAGCTCGGTGAAGTACGGGTTCAGCACGTCGCTGATGACCAGGCCGAGGGTGCGGGTCTGGTCGGTGCGCAGGGAGCGGGCGACGGCGTTGGGGCGGTACCCGAGCGCCTCGACGGCGGCGACCACCCGGGCGCGGGACGCGGGGCTGACCGAGGGGTGGCTGTTCAGCACCCGCGACACGGTGGCGACGGACACGCCGGCCTCGGCCGCGACGTCCTTGATGCTCACCGAAGTAGAGGCCATCGTCGGTCCACCTCCTTGTGGAATCGATTACACGGAGGATTGGAATCGATTACACGGGCCGCTGGCAAGAGGGAAAAGGGAGCTGGGGGCGAGTGAGACCGGATCGTGATGCATGCGGGGGAGCGCGGGCTCAGATGAGCGGCCGGGGCGTGCCGGGGCTGTGCGGGGCGTGCCGGGGGGCCCGGGCGCGTGCCGCGGGAGCGTGGGGCCAGGGCGGCCCGGTGCCCCCGCTCAGTCGAACGGCACCGTCAGCCAAGGGCTGTCCGGGTCCGTGGTCAGGGCCCGGTGGGCGTGCAGGACGTCCGTGTACCAGGAGCCGAACGACTCCTCGTCGAAGTGGAGGCAGCGGCCCAGGACGTACCCCGCCGAGAACTCCTCCCAGGAGCCGTACGCCGACCGCGCGGCCCGCGACGTCCGCTCGATGGCGGCGCGCAGCTCCGCCTCGGTCGCGTACCGCGCGCCCCGGCCCCAGCGGGCCATCTTGGAGGCGCGGCCGATGTCCCAGGCCGCGATGGTGCGCACGAAGCCGTCGGGCGGCAGGAGCTCGTCGGCGCGGAAGCGGGCCTCGTAGCGGAGGATCTTCCCGACCAGGCCGCGCATGGCCGTCACGAAGTCGTCCAGTTCCGGGTCCTCGCCCGGCCGGTGCGGGGTGTCGGGGCCGCCCGTCTCCACGACGCGGTTGCGCAAGGTGACCTCGACGCACTCCCGCCAGCGCTCCGGGTCAAGCCGGGGGCCGACCTCGGCGATCACCGCGAGCCGGGCGCCGAGGACGAAGTCCCAGTACCAGGGGGAGACTTCACGCGTCAGCAGCCGCTCCTGGACGGCGAGCCAGTCCTCGCGGCCGTGCACGCCCCAGGATTCCGCCAGGCGGCCCACCTCGTTGTGGTGGCCCGCGCCGTGCCAGTCGAGGGTGTTCCACGGGGCGCCGTTGGCGAAGCACAGGTGCGCGCCGCAGGCCAGGCCGTGCAGCAGCGGGCCGGGTTCGGGCGCCCCGGTGCGGCGGGTCTCGATGCGGTCGCCGAGGCCGTCGTCCCGGTGGTGGCGCTCGTGCAGGTCGGCCCAGACCTCCCGCTCCTCGTCGGTCGTCAGGTAGTACTGCTCGCAGGGCGTCGCCGCGTTGATCACCAGGATGTCGACGTCGTCGGGGCAGCCCTCGGCGAGCCCGCCGAGCGTGACGAACTCATAGACGACGGCGGGGTGCGGGCGCGGCAGCAGCCCGGCGGTGTACACCTGCGCCGCCTTCCGGCCGTCCGGCAGGTCGATGGTGAGCAGCGGGCTCGCGCCCGCGCCGAGGTCCTTCTCGTGCAGCGCCACCGGCCGGTACAGGCCCTCCACGGCGACGGCCCGCAGATACGTGTACGCGTCGTCGGCCTCGCAGAGCTCGTACAGATGCTCTTCGAGGTCGGCGGGCGCCTGCCAGCGGCTGCCGTCCTCCGGAGCGGGGACGAAGGGGAAGATCTCGTCGTGGAACTCGTCCTCGGCCTCGGCTGCCGCGTGCATCGTCGTTACTCCGGTCTCGGGTCCGCGTGCCGGGTGCGCGTCCCGGCGCATCCGAATGGATCTTGCACCTTACGCGGGGACCTCCAGCCGCAGCGACTTCAGGCCGTTGATGAAGTGCGAGACCAGCCGCCGGGGCGGCGCCGCGAGCCGCAGCGCGGGCAGGGCGCGGGGCACCTCCTCGTGGAACACCCGCAGTTGGAGCCGGGCGAAGTGCGCGCCCAGGCAGACGTGCGGCCCCTCGCCGAACGCCACATGGGGGTTGGGCGAACGGGCCAGGTCGAGGCGGTGCGGGTCGGCGAAGACGCGTTCGTCGTGGTGGGCGGCGGCATGGAAGACGACGACCTTGTCCCCGGCCGCCACCCGCACCCCCGCCAGCTCCGTGTCGCGGGCCGCGGTGCGCCGGAAACTGAGCACCGGCGGATGTACGCGCAGCAGTTCGTCCACGGCCGTGGCGGCGTTGACCGTGCCGTGGCGCAGTTGTTCGTACGCGCCCGGGTGCTCGGCGAGCGCGAGCAGCCCGCCCGGCGCCGCGGAGCGCACGGTGTCGTTGCCCGCGACGGTGAGCAGGAAGAAGAACATCTCCAGTTCGGCGGTGGCGAGTCCGGCGTCCGTGGCGAGCGTCGTCAGGATGTCGTCGGCGGGGTGGTCGCGCTTGTACGCGGCCAGCGCCCGCGCGTAGTCGAACATGTCGCGCAGCATCGCGGGCGAGCGCGGATTGACGGGGGCGGCGGGGGCGACGGGAGCGCCGCCGGGGCGGAGGCCCGTCGGGGCCGCTTCGGCTGCCCCAGCCGTCCCGGCCCCGGTGGCCCCGGCCGCCTCATCCGGGTCCTGGTAGCCGATGACACGCCGAGTCCAGTGCAGCAGGAGGCCGCGGTCGGCCGGCGGGACGCCGAGCAGATCGGCGAGGTTGAGCAGGGCGTAGTCGTCGGTGACGGCGGTGACGACGTCGAAGGTGCCGTCCCCCGCGCGTGCCTCCTCCAGACCCGCGGCGAGCAGGGCGCGCGCCCGCCCGCGCGCCCGTGCCTCGAAGCGCGCGACCCGCTTCGGCGTGAACGCCCGGCTGACGAGCCTTCGCAACCGCCCGTGCGCGGGCGGATCCTGATTGAGCATCATGCGGCGGATGAACGGCAGGTCGCCGGGGTCGGGATCACGGATCTGGGTCGCACCCAGATACGAGGAGAAGGTGGCCGCGTCCTTCAGGACCCGGACGACGTCGGCGTGCCGGGTGACCGCCCAGAACCCCGGACCCGCGGGCCAGCCCAGCACGCCGGGCTCCTCCTGCCAGGCCACCGGGTGGTGGTCGCGCAGTACGCGGTAGCGCTCGCGGGGGACCCCCGCCGCGTACAGACGGGGGTCGAAGACGTCGGGCACGGGCGGCGTCGTCGCACCGCGCGCAGTCATGCCCCGGAGCCTTCCCGGCCGGTGTCGGCGCGCAGGAAGTCCTCCACCGTGCGGATCAGTTCGAGGGGCACCTCGTCCATCGCGTAGTGCCCCGCGCCGGGCAGCTCCGCAAGCTCCCCTCGCGGGTACGCGCGCAGCCACGTACTCCGCATCAGGTCCGCCGAGAGCGCCGGGTCGAGCGCGCCGGTGACGGCGAGCGCGGGCACGGGGGACCCCTCGACCTCGGCGTGGAAGTCCTCGCCCGCCCAGGAGTCCAGCCAGGCGCGGAACGCCTTGGCGTCGCTGACCGCGAGCGAGCGGTCCACCATGCGGTCCAACCAGGCGCGGGGGCGCACACCACCCGTGGTGAAGTCGATGATCGCGCGCCGGTTCTCGGGCGTGTGCGCGGCGGAGGCGAACAACTCCTTCTGCTCGGGCGGCAGCCGTAGCCCCGAGGCGGGCACGGGCGACACCCCGACGAGACGGCGCACCCGGTGCGGGGCGGCGGCCACGACGCGCTGCGCGACGCTGCCGCCCATCGAGTGGCCGACCAGGGAGAACCACTCCCAGCCGAGCCGGTCGGCGAGGTCGAGGACATCGGCCGCGCCCTCCGCCGTCGTGTACGCGCCGACCGCGTCCTTGGCCTCGCCGTAGCCGCGCAGGTCCACCAGCGCGTACTGGAACGACTCCGTGTCGAGATCCGCGAGGACCGGTTCGTACGCCGACCGGTCGGCGAACCAGCCATGGACCGCGATCACCTTGTGCGGCCCTTCGCCGAGCAGGGTGTGGGGGAGCAGGAAGGAGGCCACATCGACTCCGATCGCCGGCACGTCCGGTCGGCGCCGGTCGGCGCCGGCCCGCGACCACGGTGACCGCAACTCCACCACCGCGCAAGGGCGCGCGGCCGGGCCGGGAGCACCGGGGGTGAACTTGCCGGACGGCCTGCGGCGTGGTGCCGCGGTTGGTCAGAATGTGGCATGGCCATCCGCCGCCTCAGCTACCGGCTCGTTCAGGAGCCGGACACCGGAGCCGTCCGTCCGATCCCCGCCGAGCCGGGGGAACACCAGGAAAAGGGAGAGATACGGGAGTTCGGCGCCGCCGTTGAGCGGATCATCGGAGCGGGCTCCGGGCTGAGCTACAGCCTGCTGCCGGACGGCGGCCGCCTCCTGTGCGCGGCGCTGCCCGGCCGGCGCGTGGAGGCGCTGCACCTCGGCGCCGACACCCCGGGGCCCGGGCCCGTCTGGCCGATCGACACCTGGCGCTCCGCCGCCTGGGACCCCGGCGCCGCGGACACGCTCGCCGCGGGGTTCGTCGAGTCCGAACTGCCCGTGCCCGAGGCGCATTTCGACCGCGCGCGCCTCGTGGACTTCGCGCGGGCGCACGCGGACCGCGTCGCGCCCTTCCTCACCGACGTGCGCCGCCTCTTCGACGACCCCGCGGGCCGCCAGATCGTCCTCGTCGAGGAGGACCCCGAGACCGTGGCCCACTGGGTCGCCCTCGCCTGCGCCTCACTGCCCGAGGCCTACGTCCCCGCGCTGACGTTCACCACGGGGACCACCGACCCGCGCGGCGCCCCGCAGCAGATCATCGGCATCGGCCCGGCCGCCGGGTTCGACCGCGCCGACGAGGCGACGGTCACGTACCTGTACCGCGTGCACGACGGCACCGGCGGCCCCCAGAGCCCGCCCGCCGAGTTCGACGCCTGGGCCGAGCTGGCCGCCGAGCGGTGGATCTCCGGGAACCCGCCGCGCCCCGCGCCCGGCGCCGCGGTACGCGCCGGTGACGCCTTCGCGCTGCTCCCGCTCATCTCCGGCGGGATCGGGGCGGGTACCGGGACCGGAAAAGGGACCGAGGCCGAGGCCGGGACCGGTGGCGAGGGCGCGGCGGGCGCCCTCCCGGGCGCCGATCTCGCGGGACTCGGCGGCGACCGCCTGCGCAAGGTCTTCGACGCTCTCACCCGGTCCGTGGTGCGGGGCGAGGCCGACTCCCGCACCCTGGACGCGCTCGAACGCCTCTGCCGAGGCCTGGAGGGCGAACAGGCCCTCGCCGCACGGTCGCTGGCCCTCGCCCTGGTCAAGCACCACCTCGATGCCCCCCGCGCCCACGACGCCCTGCCCGACCTGACCGTCTTCGAAGGGCTGCCGCTCGGCCAGGAGGCCTGGCGGCAGCTGCGCGAGGAGTACGGCGACCGCGCCGACGACGCCCTGCGCCGCAGCCTGCGCGGCCCCGTCCCCACCTGGGCGGAGCCGCTGCGGCTCGCCCTCGCCGTGGGCGCCGACGGCGGCCCCGGACTCGCCGAGGCCATGGACCGGCTCGCGAGCAGCCTGCTCCGCCCCGACCGGCGCGACTGCGCACACGCCGTGCGGGTCCTCGAAGAGGTCGACCACCTCCCCTTCACCCACCGGGTGCTGCGCCTGCTCATCGTGGACTTCACCGACCGCAAGCTCGACCGCCTGCGGGAACTGGCCCGCTCCCCGCAGGGCGACTGGCTGCGGCGGCACATCGACGAGGCCCCGCTCACCGTCCGCCTCGCCGAGGCCGCCGCCCGCTGGACCGGGCCGCCGGACCACCTGCGCGGAGCCGAACTCTTCCGGCGGCTCACCGAACTCCTGCCCGGACAGCGGGTCACGGACGTCACGACGCTGCGGCTGCTGTGGCACATCGTGTGGCGCAACACCCCGCCGGACCGCGCCGAGCAGCCCTGGATCGCCCGTACCTGCACACCCCGCCTGATCGTCGAGGCGGACCTCGGCCGCCGCATCATCGGCTGGCTCGGCGACCCGGACCGCTGCGACCCCGAACTGGTCGGCTTCGCCCGCGACATGCGCGACGACGGCCTGCTCGGCGCCACCGACCGCCACACCGCCGACCTGCTCGTGACCGCCCAGGACCTGGCCGACGGCCGCCTCGGCGTCACCCGGTCCTCGCTCGAACGCCTCGAAGAGCTGTTCCGCAAGGTCTCGCCGAAGAGCCCGATCCTGCGGCAGGGCATCGGCGAGCGGGTGGGCCGCGCCCTCGCCGGGGCGAACCCCCTCGACGTGTGCGAGCACGGACTGCGGCTCCTGTTCACCGCCGGACCCGAACTGCTCGGGACCTACCGCGCGTACTTCCTCGATGAGCGCACCAGAGATCGCCTCTTGCGCGAACTGCCGCACCGTTCGGCCGAATTGGCCGCATACTTCCATGTCTGGCGGCCCCGGCGGCGGCACGGTGTCAGCGAGGACTGGCGCAGGACCGCCGCGGAACTGCTCGACGAGGTCCTCGCGCCCGTCCTCGTACACGTGGACGAGCACCACCTCGGCCGCGTGGCCACCGTCCTCCAGCGCGAGAACCAGGACGTACAGGAATGGACGGCATGGCGCCACCAGATCAAGCAGCGGTACGCGTGACCCGTCTGGCAAGGGCGGCCGGGTCCACGCACACATCACCCTTCACGCTCCACAGGAAAGGACCAGCGTGAGCGACACCAGCGAGACCGTCGTCGTCGACAACTTCCCCGGCGGCAGCATGGCCAGCCGCCCCGTGCACTTCATCTGGATGCTCGACTGCTCGGGCTCCATGGGCGTGAACGGCAAGATCGGCGAGCTGAACTTCGCCATCCGCGAGGCCATCCCCGAAATGCAGCAGGCCGCCCAGTCCAACCCCGCCGCCTCGCTCCTCGTACGGGCCATCACCTTCGCCAGCGGGGCGAGCTGGCACGTCAGCGAACCCACCCCTGTCGACCGGTTCTCCTGGGAGGACGTGCACATCTACGGCGGCACCGACATGGGCGCCGCGTTCAAGCTGGCGGCGGGCGCGCTCCAGACCCCGCCCATGCCGCAGCGCGCCCTGCCGCCCGTGCTCGCCCTGGCCTCCGACGGCCAGCCCACCGACGACTGGCGCGCCGGGCTGCGCGCCATCGACGCCACCCCGTGGGGCAAGCGAGCCGTGCGCGTCGCCGTGGCCATCGGCGACGACGCGGACAAGAGCATGCTCAAGGAGTTCCTCGGCAACCCCGAACTGGAGCCGCTCCAGGCGAAGAACCCCCGCCAGCTCGCCGCCGCCATCCGCTGGATGTCCACCGCGGTCGTCAAGGACGCCTCCACCCCGAAGGTCGACGACGGCGCGAAGCCCGCGACGCCGCTCGACGTACCGTCGATGACCAAGGGCGAAGACGACATCTGGTGACCGGACCGCAGACGGCGACCGGACCGGATCCGGTGTCCGGCGCCCAGACGCCGGCCGCGCCCTGGGCGCTGCTCAGCGGCGCGGTCAAGGGAGTGGCGAAGAAGTACAGCCAGGACCGCGGCGCCGCCCTGGCCGTCGCCGGGGGCCGCGCGGTCGTCCTCGCGGTCGCCGACGGGCACGGCAGCGCCGCCCACTTCCGCAGCGACCTCGGGGCGCTCTGGGCCGTCGAGGAGTTCACCGCGTGCGCGCGGACCTTCGCACGCGAGGTGGTCCGCGTCGGCGGTGACGCCGCCGGCTGGACCGCGTTGCGCGAGGAGGCGCGCCGCCTGCCCCAGCAGGTCGGCCACCGCTGGCACGAGCGTGCCCTGCTGTACGACCGCAACTCGCCCGCGCACGGCGCACGTTCGCTGCCGGCCGGGCGCGAGGCCACGGAGCGCGACCCCAAGGAACCACCGGACCTCGCCGCCTACGGAAGCACCCTCGTCGGCGCGGTCCTCACCGAGGGCATGGTGTTCTGCTGGCAGCTGGGCGACGGGGACATCGTGCTCGTCGACGACGCCGGCGCCCCGCACACCCCGCTCTTCACCGGCCCCGACATGGGCGACGAGACCGACTCGCTCTGCGAGCCCGAGCCCTGGCGCAAGATGCGCTCGCACTGGCAGCCGTTCACGGGCGGCGTCCCGCCGTGCCTGCTGCTCTCCACCGACGGGCTCTCCAAGAGCTTCGCCGACCACCAGGGGTTCCTGGACTTCGCCACCGGCGTCAGCGACCGCGCCGCCCGGCACGGCGCGGCGGCGGTCCAGACCCAGCTCCCGGACTGGCTGGCGCGAGCCGCCACGTACTCCGGGGACGACACGACCCTCATGGGCGCCATCGCGGCGCCCCCGCAGCGCAGCGACGAGACGTGAGGCCGCGCAGGCCTCGCGGGCAGAGAGGAACAGCATGGTGAACGGCATGCTCGCCGCCGGAAAGACCCTGGTGGCCGAGTCGGGGGAGAAGCTGAAGGTCGCCGAGCTCTTCGGCTCCGGCGGCCAGGGCGAGGTCTACCGCGTCACGACACCCACCGGTGACCAGGCGGTGAAGTGGTACTACCCCCAGCTGGCCGACGCCCGCCAGCGGGAGATCCTCGAAGGGCTCATCGCCAAGGGGTGGGACGACCCCCGCTTCCTGTGGCCCCGCTCCATGGTCATGGACCCCGAGGGCAAGCTGCCCGGCTTCGGTTACCTCATGGACGTACGCCCCGCACGCTTCTGCGACCTGCCCGCGCTCTTCCGCCGCGACCCCTCGGTGTCCGCGGCGACCATGCGCACCCTGGTCACCGTGGCGCTGCACACCGTCGAGGCCTACCGCGCGCTGCACTCCCGGGGCATCGCCTACCGCGACATCAACTGGGGCAACATCTTCTTCGACCCGCGCACCGGCGACGTCCTGATCTGCGACAACGACAACGCCGTCGTGGAGGGTGCCGAGGCCGGCGTCGCGGGCACGATGGACTTCATGGCACCCGAGCTGGTCCGCGGCGACAAGGGCAAGCAGCCCGGCACCCAGAGCGACCTGCACTCCCTGGCCGTGCTGCTCTTCCTGCTCCTGATGAACGACCACCCGTTCAACGGCGCCCTCGCGCTGAACATCCGCTGCATGGACGAGGCGGCCAAGCGCCGGCTGTACGGCACGGACCCCGTCTTCGTCTACGACCCGTCCGACACCCGCAACCGACCCGTGCCCGGCGAGCAGCCGACCGTCGAGGCGACGTGGGGCGCGCTGCCGAAGATCCTGCGCGACCTGTTCATCGACACGTTCACGAAGGGTCTGCGCAACCCGGCGGTGCGGGTGCGCGAAACGGTGTGGCGCGACGCGCTCAGCCAGGTCCTCGACGCCATCACGCAGTGCGGCGTCTGCGGCAAGCAGAACCTCACGCAGCCGGACGGCGCGCCCCCCGCCTGCTGGAAGTGCCGCACCACGCTCACCCTGCCGCCCCGCCTCGAACTGGTCACCGGCACCGGTACGCTGCGCAGCCGCCGCGGCATCAGGCTCGCCCCGAGCGCCCGCGTCTACGCCCACCACCTGCGGGACGACCCCGACCGGCACGACTTCTCCGCCGTGGTCGGCGAGGTCACCGAACACCCGCGGCAGCGCGGCCGGTTCGGCCTCACCAACCGTACGAAGTCCGTGTGGACGGCCCGCAAGGAGGACGGGACCGTACGGGACGTGGAGCCGGGCAAGACGATCGCGCTGCGGTCGGGGCTGCTCATCGAGTTCGGCAGCGGCACGGAGGCCGTGGTCAAGGAGTGACCCCGGGCGCCCCGCGCCCCCGCCGCCTCACGGCCGCCCGCGCAGCCAACGCCCCCACCACCCCCGCCACCAAGGCGGCGCGGGCGGCAGCACAGGCGGCGGGGGTGGGGGCGGGGGCGCCGCGGGCAGCACCGCGCGGGCCGGTGCCGTGTCGATGGCCACGGCGTCGGGGCGCGGCAGCGGCACCGCGGTGAGCGCGCACTCCTCGGCGGACACGGGGATCTCCACCCGCCCGGCGAGCAGCGCGCTGCGCGGCACCCGGCGCTCCCCGCCCCGCGTCCCGTCGCTCCACGCCACGCGCACCAGGACCGCCGGCTCGGGCCACTCGAAGCGCAACTCGGCCCGGTCGGCGCTCAGCCGCCGCACCGACAACTCCCCGATCGCCGCCGGGTGTTCGATGACGACGCTCGGCCCGGACACGGCCCGCTCACCGAGCACGCTCACCGCCGTCACGCGGACGCGCCGCTCGGGCGGCGGGACCAGCTCCACGCACGACTCGGCGCCGACCGAGGCCACGGGGATGCGGTCCGCCGCCCCCACGAGGTCCGACACGTCGGTGCCCGGCGGCACCGGGCCCGCCGTCCAGGGCAGCAGCAGCCCGTCACCGACCGCGGGCGGCCGCCAGGCGATGGTCACCCGCCCGCGGTCCGCGTGCCGCCGCACCATCAGCTCCTCCACCGGCGAGGGCCACCGCTCGGCGCGCGCGCCGACCGTGACGCCACGGGACCACACGAGGTCGCCGTCCGGATCGCGGTAGCCGCAGCGGACCTCGTACGTGTACGCGCCGGGGGCGAGGGGCGCGTCGAGCAGCCCGTCGTGCTCGCAGTCCACCCGCACCAGCGACTGCCCGCCCCAGCCCGGGGCGTCGTCGGCGGCGCCCGAACGCGTCACCCGCACCTCGGCCGCCGCCGGGTCGGGCCGCCACCGCAGCCGTACGCCGCCCGGCACCACGGCGGCCCGCAGCTCCGTCACGACGGGGGTGAGCAGCACCGGGCGGGTGACCCGCGGCACTCCGGCGAGCCGGTCGCGGCGCAGCGGGAAGACGGCGTACCGCAGCGGGCGGCCCACCGGCGCGCCGGTGTCGACGGAGGCCGGGCCGCTCTCGGCCGCCGCCGTCTCGACCGCCAGGTGCGGGGCGCCGTCGGGGAAGCGCAGGACGCGGTACGTGACGCCGTCGGCCCGGCGCGGGGGCGGGCGCCAGGACAGGCGTACGTCCCGGTCGTCGGCCACGGCGCCCACCTCGGCCTCCGCCGGGGCGAAGGCGTCGTCGGCGAGGAGCGCCGCCACCCGCAGCAGACCGGTCTGGGCGTCGGCGTCGTCCCTGGCCAGGCGGAGCGCGTCGAGCCAGGCGCGGGCGGACGCGCGCAGTGCGCCGGTGGCCTCCGACTCCGCGGCCTCGGCGGTGAGCCGGTCCACTTCCGAGGCCCGCGCGCGCACGGAGCCGACGAGCGCGGCCAGCCGGTGGTCGTCCGGCCCGTCCGGGTAGACCGAGCCGCGCGGCAGCCGCGCCACGGTCCGCTCCGCCTCGCGCAGCCGGACCCCCGGCCAGACGTCGGCGAGGCTCTCGGCGGCGTGCCGGGCGGGTCCCGGACCGGGAAACCCCGCGGCCACCGCGGCGGCGAGCTGCGCCGCCTCGCTGCGGTGCACGCCGAGCGCCGCGGCCTCGGCGGCCCCCGGGGCTGCGCCACCTCGGGGGCCGCCCTCGGTGAGGAGGCAGCACACCTCCCACAGGACGATGCGGCGCAGGCCCATCGCGTCCTCCGCGAGGACCGTCGCCAGGACGTCCGTCAGCGCCGCGGCCCGGGGGCCGCGCGGCTCCGGCGAGGCCCGCCACCGCGCGCCCGCCTCATGGACGTAACGCGGGTCGACGCGCTGCCAGATGCCGCCGCGGCCGGGGAACCACAGGCCGTCCAGGACCCGGAAGCCGTCGTCCGTGTCGGCCCTCGGGAGCCTGCCGAAGAGGGCGTCCGTCGCGGGTGCGGCCGCCGGGGCCCGCAGCGCGTCGGCCGCGTGCCGGAAGCCTGCCTCGCGCAGGGCGTCGCGCAGCGCGAGGTATCCCCGCATCCCGGGCGTGCGCGGCAGGGTGTGCAGGGGCGGGCGGGCGCCGCTCGCCTTCGGGTGTTCGCCGGGGCGCAGGACGGCCATGGCTCAGCCGCCCGGCGCCGTGTAGAAGTACACCCGGACCACGGCGGTCTCCGGCCGCTTGCCGAGGTTGTGGAAGTCGTCCGTCGCCGTCTTCTTGGTGAACATGTCCGGCCGGCCCTTGCCGAGCAGGCCGTTGACGCGGTGGGCGTAGACCGTGCCGTTCGGGCCGCCGCCGAAGGTCAGCACGAGCGCCGCCGTGCGGCCCGACCACTTGCGGGTGCCCTTCGCGATCTGCGAGACGAGGTCGCCCTTGTCCCTGCCCGACACCTTGAACTCCTCGGGGTGGCGGTCCACGGAGCGGGGCCCCGTCGGGGTGGGGGAGGGCGAACCGCCCTTCGACGGAGACGGCTTGGGGCGGTCGTCCGCCTGCGGGTCCGGGCGGTCGGCCATCGACACCAGCGCGAGGACGAGCAGCAGGTCGGCGAAGAGCCACCCCGCGAGGGCGACCACGCCGAGCCGCTTGCCCCGCCCGCGCCCCGGCCGCGCTCGGGTCACGCGGAGCCTCCGTCCCGGGGAGCCGGCGGCGGGGAGAGGGGAGCGCCCTCGGTGGGCGTGCCGTTGGGGTGGCCGTTCCCGGCGTAAGGACCCGCGTGGGCCTGGGCTGCGACCGGGGCAGGGGTGAGCGCGAGCGAGGGCAGCGCCCCGGCGAGCGTGTCCATGCGGGCGTCGAGGCGGGCCGCCGCGTCCTGCCAGTGGGCGGCCGCCGCGTCCCACCGCTCCGTGGCCTCGCGCATGCCGTCCACCGCGTCGCCCGTGCGGCCGGTGCTCGACACCAGGGCCTGCGAGGCCAGTTCCGTCGCCTTCGCCACCGACTCCGACTTCGCGACGAGTGACTGCTGGGCGGCGACCAGGGCCTTCAAGGAGGCCTCGACCGTGTCGCCCGCCGCCTTGACGTGGTCGGCGATCCCGCGGGCCGCGAGCGCGTTGGCCCGGCCCGCCTTGGCGGTCGCCGCCGTACCGTCGCGCAGGGCGGTGTCGATGCGGTCCGCGACGGCGCCGAGCTTCGGCACTTCCTTGGTGAGGGACAGGGCCGCGCTCTTCAGCGCGTCGGTGGCCTGTCCCACGGACGCCGTCGCGCCGCTGAGCGCCTTGTGGCTCCGCTCGGCCTTCGTCGCCAGGTCGCCCATCTCCTTGGCGGCCTTCGTCAGCTCGGTCGTGAACTGCTGCGGGGAGGCGCTGCGGTGCGGCGCGAGCAGCATCTGCGTACGGGTGAGCACCGACGCCAGCTCGGCGAGCAGCCGCTCCTTCTCGGCCTCCCGTGCCGCGTCGTCCCGCTCCGCGTGGGCCCGCACGCGCGCGTGCCACACCGACAGGCCCACGAGCAGGGCGATGAGCACGACGGCCATCAGGGCCACGTTCTCGAACCGGCCGAACGACGACAGGTGCCCGCCGAAGCCCGACTGCCACAGCTGGAGGAAGGGGCGCGTCGCCTGCTTGCGGTCCTCCTCGGCCAGCTCGCCGTAGGCCCGCACGGCCTCCCGCAGGCCGAACCAGGTGATCAGGAGGGGGACGAAGACGAGGATCCCGAGGGCCGCCTCCAGGAGGCGGTCGCGGCGCTCCGAGGTCTGTTCGGGCGGTGTCCGCACACTCTCCGGCCGTACGTATGCCTGTACGAGGTCGAGCTCCGCCCAGCTGTCGAGCCGGGTCATCGAGCCCAGATCCCGGTGCAGGGCGGTCAGTTCGGCGCCGCGCGGCTCCAGGGCCGGCAGGGCCGCAAGCCGCCGCAACTCCTTGATGATCAAGGCTTTGTCGAGCAGTTGTGCGGGCGTCAAGCGGGTTCCTCCCTGGCTTGTGCGGGTGGCTTGTGCGGGTAGCTGCGAGGTGGCCTGCAAGGTGGCCGCGGGGCGGCTCTATCCGAGGACGTCACCCCTGCCTCGCCGGTTCCTGCCGTCACGGTTCAGACGCCGCAACAGCGCCTCGGCGTCGGCGTGTTCAGGATCCCACGTGAGGCACTTCCCCAGGGCCTCAATGGCCTCATCCCGCTCACCGCGCCGGTCCAGCTCCACGGCGTGCCGGTAGGTGCGCTCGGCGAGCAGGCCGCGCACCCGCACATTCGTCGGATCGTGGTTGTACGCGCAGTTGAGCCACCGCTCGGCGTCGGCGAAGTGCTCGGGGGACATGTCGGCCATCGCGGCCGCGCAGTGCACGTCGATCATCGCGTCCAGCATGTCGGCGCCGGCCGGCCTGGTCGCCGCGTCCTGCCAGGCGATGTGCGCGGCCTGCACCGCGTGGTCGTACCTCCCGAGGGACAACAGCGCCTGCGCGCGGGCCAGTTGGCGCCGCGAGGCGTAGTCGAGGACCGGGGCGGGCGCGGGCTCCGGGGCGGACGGTCCCGGCGGTGCGGTCGAAGGGCCGGGCGGCTCCGTGGGGGCGGGGCGGGGCGTGGGCCGGTCCTGCCGGTCCGGGCGGTCCGGGCGGTCCAGGACGTCGAGCAGCTCCCGCGCCTCGGCGATGATCTCGCGGAGCAGCGCGGCGGCCTCCTCCCGGCGCCCCCGGCGGACGAGCAGCCGCGCCTGCTCCACGTCGCGGCCGCCACCGGGGGGCTCCCGCTCGGCGCGCGCTTCGGGCGGCGCCACGGCCTCGCGGGGGTCACGCGCCGCACGCCCGGCCCGGCCACTCCCGTCACCACGCGCGGCGGCGCCCGCGTCCGGGGCGGGGCCTCCATCTCGTACGGCACCTTCATCCCGTACGTCACCGGGCTCCCGTGCCCCTTCGGCGCCCACCAGCGTCGCGGTGAGCGGTGGCGCGTCCGAGAGGGTGTCCTGGGAGGGGGCGGCCGGCTCCAGCGGGCCCTCCTCCAGGGCCGAGGGGCCCGAGGACGCCGCGCCGCCCGCGAGCCGCACCGCGTGCTTCAGCGCGCCGAGCGCCAGCAGCTCGGACGGCGCGACGACGCTCCGCCCGCCAAGCCCCTCGACCCGCGAACGCACCTGCTCCATACGGGCGTTGCCACCCACCAGCAGCACCGTGTCGATGTCCTGCGGCCGCATCCCGGCCTGGTCGAGCAGGGCCCGTGCCCGGTCGAGCGTGCGCCGCACATGCCGGTCCAGGTACGCGTCCAGGTCGGGCCGCGCGATCCGCACCCACAGCGGCGGCCCCGCGCCGAACTCCAGGTCGAGGACCGCCGCCTCCGGGCCGCCCGGCGACCCGAGCGCCTCCCGCGCCTCCTGCCCGCGCGCGCGAAGCTCCTGCCACATGGCCGCGTCGAGCCCCTTGACCGAGCCCGTACCGCGCTGCCTGCGCAGCAGCCGGACCGCCGACGACAGCAGCTCCGCGTCGAACGAGCGGCCTCCCGACGTCGCCCCTCCCTCGTACCCCAGCGAGCGGAAGTGGCCGCGCACGCTGCGGATCAGGCCCAGCTCGAACCCCTCGTACCCCATGCCGTAGACCAGGCACGTACCGCTGTCCCGCTCCGTCATGTGGCCGATCACCGCGGCCATGGAGTCGCTGACGAGGCGCGCCGGATCGAGCCCCGCCGCACGCGCCGCGTCCCGCAGCGCCGCCCGCTGCGCCGAGCCGAACCGCGCGGGCACGCTGATCACGGTCTGCGTCACCCGCCCCGGCGCCGCCGCCTCCACCCGCTCCCGCAGGGACCGCAGCAGACGCACCACGATCTCGTCCGCCTCGACCGCCGAGCCGCCCGCCCGCACCGGGCGCCCACTGCCCAGCCGGCTCTTGAGGCTGGGAAAGGTCACCGGCAGCTCGCCCGTCTCGGCGGGCTCGCACAGGAGCCACGGCCCGTCCTCGGCCCCGGCGTCCAGGCGCCGCCCCGGCCGGTCCGGCAGCGCGAACAGCGCCCGCAGCCCCGTGGCGCCGAAGTCGATGCCGAGACTGACGGGCACCGATGCCGATGACGGTGCCGTCGGCGCCGCCGGGGCGGGGCGGTCGTCGCCGTCCTCCTGCCGCGCCCGCGTCATCCGCCTGCCGTCTCTTCCGCGAACCGCAGGATGCCCTCGTAGTCCGGCTTGTCGGGGAGCCTCGGCACGGCGCGCTCCGACTGGGCGACCGCCACCAGGTTCACGAGGTTGCGCGCCTGCTGGGCGGTCTGCACGCGATTGCCCTGCCGGTGGGCCTGCTTGACGTACTCGACCGCCTCGTTGATCTGCCGGACCGTCTCCGGCGGCGCGCCCTCCGAGGCCAGCTCGGCCTGGCGGAACTGGCTCGCCAGACCGCACTGGCGGTACATGTCGTCGAGCAGCAGCTCGGTGAGGCGCTTGTACTCGCCGCTGTCGCCCATCGCGACCGCCCGCTGCGCCTGCTCGATGTCGCGGCGCACCTTCATCGCCTGCACCGGCTCGATGTAGGGCCCGTACCGCTTCAGGAAGTGGTCGGCCTCCCGCTCGGCGAAGGCCAGCTGCTCGCGCAGGACCGCGCTGTCCACCAGCTCCTCCACCGGCTCGGGCGGCGGGGTGCGCGGCTTCTCCCGGTTGGGCGTGGCCTCCAGGACCATGTCGGTGCCGCGCACGCTGATCTTCACCGTGATGATGCGGTCCGCCGAGTAGTTGAAGGAGACGTCCACCTGGCGGTTGACCTCGATCTCCTGCGGCAGCTCGAACTCCACCACGCCCTGCTCGTGGTTCTCGCTCGCCACCTTGCTGTCGCCCTCGTACACCGGCACCCGGATGCGGCGGCTGTCGGTCGCGTGGAACGTGCGCTGGCGCGGCTCGGAGAGCGGGTACGGCGACCCCGCCTCGATGATCTCGACGAACACGTCGCGCTGGCTGCCCTTGATCGCGGCGATGCCCATCGCCATGGGCGTCGACTCGTACAGGCCCGTGTCGCCCTTGGACCGTCCGTCGGCGAGGCTGCGGCCGCACGCCGCGCAGGCGCCCGCCCCGTACTCGTTGACCTTCGCACACCCCGGATCCGAGCACTCCACGCCGCGCAGTGTCTCGGCGAGGACACCCGCGCCGAAGGCGACGCACTCCATGGGGTTGATGTTCCTGCGGACCTTGTCGGCGCCGAAGAACGCCTCGACCGCCTCGTACACGGGCCGGGTGAGCGTGCCGCCGCCCACCAGGAGCACGTCCGAGATGTCGTCCGTCGACAGTTCGTACCGTCCGAGGGTCTCCTGCACGAGCGCCATGGTCCGGCTCACCAGCGGCGCGATCATCGCGTTGAACTGGGCGCGCGTCAGCTTCATCTCGACGTCGATGACACCGTCCGCGCCCCGGTACGCGGCCGGGACCACGATGTACGTCTCCTCCATGTCGTTCAGCTCCCGCTTCGCGCGCTCGGCGGCCTTCTTCGCGTGGAAGAGGAACGCCTTGTCGCCGGCCGGGTCCACATGGTGCCGCTCGCGCATCCACGCGATGATGTGCTCCACGATCGCGAGGTCGAAGTCGTCCCCGCCCAGCCAGATGTCACCGGCCGAGCGCAGCACCTGGAACTGGCTGCGGCCCTCCTGGTCCTTGACCGCGTTCAGGACCGAGATGTCGAACGTGCCGCCACCGAGGTCGTAGACGAGGACCCGGCTGCGCGCCCCGCCCGGCTTGTGCAGGCCGAAGGCGACCGCGGCGGCCGTCGGCTCGTCCACGATCTTCTTCACCACCAGGCCCGCCTTCTCGGCGGCCTCGCGCGTGGCGGCGCGCTGCGCGTCACGGAAGTAGGCGGGCACGGTGATCACGGCGTGCGTCACCGGCTCGCCGAGGGTGCGCGAGGCGTCTCTGACCAGCTTGTCCAGGATCACGCTGGAGATCTCGGCGGGGGTGCGGGCCCGGCCGCCGAGCATCACATGTGCCCGGGGGTCCGTCTCGGGGCCCGCGACGATCTCGTAACTCATCCGGTCGCGTGCCTGCGCCACGGACGCGTCGGCGAAGTCCCGCCCCATCAGGCGCTTCACGGAGGCGATGGTCTCCTTGGGCTGCCTGATGGCCCAGTTCAGCGCGTCCTCGCCGACCAGCGGCTGGTCCTTGCCGTCACGGTGCGCGATGCCGACGACCGACGGGGTGAGCCGCTCGCCCTTGCTGTTGGTGAGCACCGCGATGTCCGCGCGGTGCGGATCGTAGGCGGCCACCGCGCTGTTGGTGGTGCCGAGGTCGATGCCGATGGCCTTCATTCCCGCTCCGTCCCTTGCTGCGTGCCATGTTTCACCGTGTCGCCGTCCACCGTGTCGGCGTCCACGGCGACGACCACCCGGGCGGCGCGCAGCACGTGCCCCCGGTATCGATACCCGCGCTGAAGAATCTCGAGGACCTCGTCGTCACCGGCGCCGGGCGGCGCGGGGCGCACCTCGGTGACGTGGTGTGTCGCCGGCTCCGCCCGCTCGCCGACCCGCCCGACCTCTTCCATCCCCTCCTCGGCCAGCGCCGCCTCCAGCTGCCCGGCGATCAGCACGAGACTCCTCCGGTACGTCTCCACGTCGCTCGCCGCGCCGTCCGCGAGCAGCCTGTCGAAGGAGTCGAGGACGTCGGCGAAACGCAGCAACAGCCGTTCGGTGAGCGCCTGGTGGGCCGCGTCGCGGGCGGCCAGGGCGCGGGCGTGCTCATAGGCGAGCCGTGCCGTCGGATCAGACATCGAAGCGGATCAGGTCGGCCAGGAGACGCGTGGTCGCCTCCGGCAGCGGGCCGGGCGGCGCGTCGGGCGGGGACGCGCTCTCGGCGGCCAGCAGGCGGTCCAACTCCGCCGCCGCCAACGGCAGTTCCCCGGTCGCGTCCACGTCGTAGAGGAGCAGGTCGACGAGGAGCCTGCGGCGTACGCCGCGCAGCTCGTCCCAGGCCTGCTGGGTGACCGGCGTCATCAGGTGCCGGGCGAGGAGCTCGAAGGAGACGTCCCGCATCTCGGCGTGCGTCGTCCAGGGGGTCACACCGGCCGGGGCGAGCGCGTCGTAGGGAAAGGGGCCCTCCCAGCTCGCGTCGGGGTCCTTGATCACGCGACACTGCCTCCTGCTTCGTTCGGGGTCGCCCGGGGGGTCGTGCTTCTCGTCCGTCCGGTCCTCAGCTCGGCGAGCCAGCGGTGCACCGCGTCGAGAAGGGCCCGCCTGATCCGGCTGTCGGTGGGCTCCGCGCGGGTGGCGCGGATCAGATGGTGCAGCGCCCACAGGATCTCCCCGCGGTGCAGCGCCCGCTCCGCCTTGTCGGTCAACTCCGCCGCCCAGGACGGCAGATCGTCGTCGTCCGGCGGGGTCTCCTGGCCGTCGCTGCGGATCAGATCGCCCATGCCGCCGACGCCGAGGTGCCGGGTGAGCAGCTTCTCCATCTCGTCGAGGGCCTCGCCGAGCGTCTCGCGGTAGCGGTGCGTCAGGGCCTGCCCGAGGCCGACGTCCAGGAGGCCCAGCGCCTCGTGGAGCAGCTCCAGGCGTTCGGGCACCTCGTACGTCCGCTCGTCCAGGGTGAACACGAGGGCCCGCGCGAGGTTGTCGCGGGCGTGGCTCGACTCCGGGTTGAGGGCGAGCGCGCGGCGCAGGTCGGCCTCCGCGCCGTACACGTCGGAGCGCATGCCGTGCTTGGTGCGGGTGTAGCCGCGCCACACGCCCCGCATGGACAGCAACGCCGAAAGTCTGGCGTGCAGTTGGCCGAGCAGTTCGCGGTCGAGGGGGTGCAGTACGGCCGTGGCCGACTCGACGAGCGTGACGGCCTCGTCCAGGCAGGGGCCGAGCTGGACGCCGTCCTCCCCGGTGAGCGCCTCCACCCGGCCGAGGACCGAGCGGATCACGGCCTTCTTCGAGCGGGCCTGCATCCCCGCGTCGCCGGAGACCCGCACCAGCTCCCGCCAGTGGTCGAGGGCCTCGTCGAGCCCGCCGCCGCCACGGGTCAGGGCGGCCTTCGCCAGCGCGAGCCGGACGTGCACGGCCAGTTCGGCGCCGTCCTGGAGCAGACGGGCGTGGCGGCGCGGCAGCCGCACGTACGCGGGGTTGCGCCGCAGGAAGTCCTGGCAGTGCGCGCAGCCGTCGGCGTGCCCGGCGGCAGAGGGGCCCGTGCAGTCCTCGGGCAGGGTGCTCAGTGTGCGCAGTGCGGGCAGGGCGCGCAGGGCGAGCCCGAACTTGCGCACCTCCGACAGGGCGAAGCTCCGCGCCAGCTCCGAGAAGGCCCACCGCAGCTCGCGCACCGCGTACTCGCCGGGGTCCTTGCCCTGCTGGGCGGCCGTGTCGAGGTCCGCGACGAGATCACCGAGGGGCGCCTGGAGGCCCAGCAGCCGCAGATAGCGCGGGCCGCAGGCCAGCGTGGCGCCCGCGCCCGGCACGGACGGCAGGCCGCCCACGTCCTTCAGTACGCGGGCGCCGCCCAGCTCTGATTCCAGGAGCCCTGCCAACGCCTGGTAGGCGGCGGCCTGTTGGGGCCGGTCCTGTTCGGTGTGCCGCTGCTCGTAGGCCGACAGCTGGCCGAAGAGGTGCTGGCTCAGCTCCCACCGCAGCGACGCCATGTCCTCGTGGGTGAGGTCCCGTTCGTAGCAGGCGGCGCGTTCGGCGCGCCAGCCGTCCCAGTACTCGTCGTCGCTCAGCAGCGTCGCCCAGTACGCGAGCGCCGCCTCCCAGGTGCTCACCGCGTGCTCCCACGCCCCGGTCTGCTCCAGCTCCTGCGCCTGCCACAGCCGGGCCGCGGCCAGGCCGTGCACCACGGCCATGTCACCGGGCGCCTCCTTCAGGCGCCGCTCCCACTCGGCCGCGGCGGCCTCGCGGTCCCGCGCGAGGAGCAGCAGCAGCGGGGCGTCGCGGGGGAAGCGTTCGCACAGGGCGTCCAGCAGGCCGGGCCCCTCGTCCGGGGAGAGCTCGGCGAGGGCGTCGCGCAGGGCTTCGGGGGAGTGCCAGCGGTAGAGCAGGGCGTCGAGCCGCAGCCGCCGGCCGGGCAGCCGCAGCCCCTCCAGGGCGACGCGCTCGTGCCAGGACATGGACCCGCGCTCCAGCAGTGCGTACGAGGCGTTCTTCACCACGTCCATGGAGGCGCCGGGGTCGACGCCCGCGTCGCGCAGCGCCAGATACGGAAAGGCCTGGTCCCGTACGGCGAAGGGGTCGGCGACCAGGGGCGCGCCGGTGAGCCCGTCCGCCCACGGAAGCAGCCCCACGAGCCGTCGCAGCCTGCGGCACCGCACGTCGGCGCGGTCGAGTGTGCCGCGGGCCCGCTCGTAGGCGGCGACGGCGGCGCTCCACCTGCCGCCGGACTCCGCCAACCTCCCCTGGACATAGGCCAGATGGGCGTCGGCGTCCCGGTACCCCGGGCACTGCCGGAAGGCGTCGGCGGCCCGCTGCCACTCCTGGTGCGCGTCGGCGAGGCGGCCGCGCGCGTAGGCGGCGACGGCGGACGCGTCCCGGTGCGTGCCGAGCGTGTCGGCCTCGGCGACGACACGGGCCCAGTCCCCTTCGGCCTCGGCGAGCCGCACGCGCGCGTACCGCCCTCGGGTGCCGGCGTTCACCCCCTGGGCTCCCGCCCGCTCCAACTCCTCGTACGCCGCGACAACCCGCCGCCACGCGTCACGTCCCTCGGCGGTGCCCTCGTCGACCCGGGCCCGCACGTAACGCCGCCGCGCCCCGACGTCGGCCCACCGCTCGTCCATCGCTTCATGGAGCGCCAGCGCGTCCTGCCAGCGGCCGGCGAGTTCGTGGGTGCGGGCGAGGGCGTAGTGGTAGAGGTGAACGGCTTCGTCCGGGCCCCCGCCGGGACCCGTGTCGAGGGGGGAGGCGGGGCTCCCGCCGGGGGTGGGGCCGGGTGGGGGTGGGCTGGTGTCTGGGGCGCCGCTTGAGATGGTGCGCCCGCCGGGGCCGGTGTTGGGGGTGGTGTCCGGAGTGCTGCCGGGGCGCGTGTCCCGGGTGGCGTGGGGAGTGCCCTCGGGGCCGGTGTCGGGCGTCGCGTCCGGGCGCCTGCTTCGGTCCGTGCCGGGCGTGGTGTCCGGAGTGCTGCCGGGGCGCGTGTCGCGAGTGGAAGCGGGACTTCCGCCTGGGCCGGTGTTGGGGGTGGTGTCCGGAGTGCTGCCGGGGCCGGTGTCCCGGGTGGCGTCGGGAGTGCCCTCGGGGCCGGTGTCGGGCGTCGCGTCCGGGCGCCCGCTTCGGTCCGTGCCGGGCGTGGTGTCCGGAGTGCTGCCGGGGCGCGTGTCGCGAGTGGAAGCGGGACTTCCGCCTGGGCCGGTGTTGGGGGTGGT
>NZ_JBIBTX010000002.1:483698-1206425 GCF_043078805.1 Streptomyces sp. NPDC015345
GGTGTCCGGAGTGCTGCCGGGGCCGGTGTCCCGGGTGGCGTCGGGAGTGCCCTCGGGGCCGGTGTCGGGCGTCGCGTCCGGGCGCCTGCTTCGGTGCGTGCCGGGCGTGGCGTCCGGAGTTCTGCCGGGGCGAGTGTCGCGAGTGGAAGCGGGACTCCCGCCTGGGTCGGTGCCGGGGGCGGCGTCCGAAGTCCCGCAGGGGCGGGTGCCCGGGGCGGCATGCGGGGCCCCGCTGAGGTGGTCCTTCTCGGGCATGGCGTGCGGGCCGTTCTCGGGGGCTGGGCCCCTACCCGCGCCCGGGACGCCACCCGACGCCGGTTCCCGCCCCGCGGCCGGCAGGCCCGGCCTGTCGGCCGGGAAGGCGCGGGCATGGATCTCGCAGGCCGTCGCCCAGTCCCCCGCCTCCTCCGCCCGGCGGCCCTCTGCCTTGCGGCGCAGGGCGGCCACGGCTCCCTCCCGGGCCGTGTCCGGGACGCCGGTGAGCAGGCTGAGGACCGCCGGCCAGTCGGCGCGCAGGTCGGCGGCGACGCGCGCGCGTGCGTAGAGGCGGCGGACGCCCACCTCGCCGTCCGCGTAGGTGTCGGGCAGCCGGCCGAAGCCGTCGATGACGCCCGTCCACTCGCCCCGCTCGTCGGCGGCCCGCCCGCGGGAGTACAGCACCCGGTCCGGTACGTCCGTCAAGTCCGAGGGCAACCCCTCGAAGTGCGTGAGCGCCTCGACCCAGCGACCCTGCTCCTGGCAGAGGCGGCCCCGGGCGTATGTGCGGAGGGCGAGCGCGTCGCGGGGCAGGCGGTCCCGGGGCGCGTCGACCGGTTCCGGACCGGCCGCCCCGAACCCCTCGGCGGCCTCCCCGAACGCCTCCGCCGCCGTCGCCCAGTCACCCGCGCCCACCGCCAACCGCCCCCGCACGTACCGCAGAAGCGCCCCCGCGGCGCGGTGCCCGGGCGGCAAGGGCGACAGGTGGGCGAGCGCCGCAGGCCAGTCGGCGGACTCCGTCGCGCACAGCGCCGCCTCGTACACGCGGCGCCGCAGCTCCCCGAGCCACGGCTCCGTGTCCCGGCCACGCGCGGCCGCCGCCGACAGAGCGGTGAGCGCCTCGACGAGGTGACCGGCGTCCGCCGCGCCGCGCCCGCGCGCATAGAGGAGCCGCACCCCGCTGTCGAGGAAGCCGTCCGCCGCCATGTAGGACTCCACCGCCGCGTCCCACGCACCGCCCGCCTCCGCCGCCCGCCCCGCCGCGTACGCGCACCACGCGCCCCGCTCGGACCCGGCCCGCGCGAACGCCTCCCGCGCGGCGGCCCAGTCCCCGTCCCGCGCCGCCGCCCGGCCCCGCGCATGGGCCGCCCGCCCCGCCGCGTCCTCCAGGCCCCCGCACGCCTCGTACGCGGACTCGGCCGCCCGCCAGTCCTCGGCCGACTCGGCGGCGCGCCCCTGCGCGTACGAAGCCCACGCCGTGGCCGTCACGTGCCCCGGACGCAGCGCGAGGACGGTTCCGTAGGCGCGGGCGGCCGCGGCCCAGTCACCCGCCCCCCGCGCACGCTCCGCCGCCTCGCAGGTCCGGGCCACGTGAAGCTCGTCCCGGGCGGCCGCCAGCCGCTCCGGCACGTCCCGCAACCCGGCGGGCCGCGCGGCGAGGACTTCCTCGTAGCGGCCGATCGCGGTGGCCCAGTCCGCCGACGCCTCCGCGGCCCGCGCCTGCCCGACGAGCGCGGTCAGCCGCTCCAGCTCGGCCACCTCCGCCGTGAGACAGTCCGGGACAGAGCCCGGCAACTTGTCCGCCAGCACGGCAAGTTGGGCCGCCGCGCCCGCCGCGTCCCGCTCCCCGGCGAGCAGCTCGCACAGCTTCTCCACCTCGGGCCAGGCCAGCTCGAAGGCCGCCTCGGCGCGCATCCGCCGCTGCTCATCGGCGTAACTCCGGGTCGGCGTCCGCAGAATCCGCAGCACCTGCGACCAGTGCCCGAGGTCCCGCTGGAAGCGCGCCGCGCCGATCAGCACGGCCGAACCGACGTGGCCGACGGGGCTCTGGAACGTCCGCAGCGCGTCCGCGCCCTCGCGCAGCGGGTCCGCCACCGCCCCGGGGCCGAACTCGTCGTCCCGCACCTCGCGCGCCTTGAACAGCCAGCCCTGCCGGCACTCCTCGTGCAGGAACAGCGTGGGCGTCGCCCACTCCACCGCCGTGTGGTCCGGCCGGTGGGAGATGTGCAGCCGCGCGGCGGCCATGGACTCGTCGACGGTCCTGTTCGCCGCGATGCCCTTCAGGAGTTCGGGGCTGAAGGCCCCCGCCGACGCGTCACTGACCAGCCCCCGCATCGCCACCACCGCGGGCACACCGCCGCCGATCAGCGCCTGCGCGAGCCCGGAGAAGGGTTCAAGGTGCGAACTGTCCGCCCCGAAGCAGAGGTTGAGGGCGACGAGCCGCAACCGCTGCGCCTTCAGGAGGATCCCGCTGAGCAGATCCGCGGGCACCCGGTCGACGCCGCCGCTCTCGGTCTCCAGGGCCACCACGCCCTTGCCGAGCTCGTGGTCGTACGTCCCGTGCGCGATCAGTACGACGGCCGTGGGGAGTTCGGGGTGCTCGGCGAGCGCCGACTCCAGGCCGGTGCGCGTGGTCCGCTCCACCACCGTGGTCTGCACGGCCACTTCGGGCAGGTCGTGGCGGAGGGCGGCCACCTCTGTCGCGGCCCGCAGCCGCGTCAGGCCGGCGGGCGAGGCGCACGCCACCAGGAGCCGGATCAGGCTCGGCTCGTCCGCGGGCTCGGGCAGCCGCTGGCCCAGCGGCCCGCCCGGCAGTGAACGCGCCAGCGAGTAGCCATGGTTGAGGGCGAGTGACTGCTGCGGGCCGCCGGGCGGCGCGCACAGCGCCTCCAGTGGCAGATCGCGCAGCTCGGGCGGCAGGTCGAAGCGGAGGCGCAGCCCGCGCGGCGGCCGCATCCGCTGGGCGCGGTCGAGCGCGGCGTCGACGCAGGCACCGACGCGGGGCCCGATCCCCTCACCCGCCCCGGCACCGCTCCCGCTCGCTCCGCCCGCCACGGGATCTGGGGCCTTCCCCTCGCCGTCGAACAGCAGCCGGAACACCCCGCGGCCGAGCTCCCGCAGCTGCCGCACGGTGTGCTGCTCACCCATCGGCGCCAGCGCGAGCTCCGCCGCGATCAGCCGGTCCCACTGCTCACGGAACGCCGCCGGTTCCCCGCCGACCGCGATGATCTCGGCGGCGCTCGCCGGGCCGTTGGCCGTCACGAGATAGCGGGCGGCGCCGACGCGGCGGACCCGGACGCGCAGTTCCTCGTAGGCGAGCATGGCCGTCACTGCTCGCTCTCGTCGGGCTGCCACATGACGTGGTCGAGATCGGCGACGGCGGCCTCCCGCTGTTCCTCCAGGTCGGGATCGTCGGGGAAGTGCACGAGGGCGGCGGAGAGCTGGTCGATGGCCTCGCGCAGGGTGTCCCGCGCGCCGGACAGGCTGCCCGAGCTCCAGCGCGCGGCGGCGAGCCCGCGCAGTACGACACCGAGGCTGACCTGCGCCCGCAGCAGGTGCGGGTTGAGCGCGACCGAGCGGCGCAGATCTGCTGCGGGCTCGTCGAGCAGCGCCTCCTCGTCGTTGGCCACCGAGATGCCGCGGTCCGCGAGTACGCGGGCCAACTGGCCCTCAAGACGCCCGCGTTCATTGGCGCCGATCACCGAACGCGTCGCCTCCAGAGTGGACACCGCGAGGCTGAGCCGCCCCTCGCGGTGTGCCGCGCGGGCCGCGCCGAGCGCCATGTCGACGATGGCGGTCTGCGTCTCGCGGTACCGCTCCAGCTCCCTGCTGTGGACCAGGGCGCGCCGCCAGTACGCGGCCGCCGCCGTGAAGTCCGGCCGTGCGCGCGTCAGTTCGGCGCGGCCCATGCTGAGCCGTGCCTCCAGGGCCAGGCCGCGCGCGTCGAGCGACAGCCTGCGGTGCTTGTCCGGGAGCCCTGCGTACCCGGGGTTCAGCTCGTCGAAGCGCGCACACTCCGGTTCGCAGACGGCCGCCGCCCCCGGGCCGCCACGGGCCCGGCACTCGGAGCAGCGCAGCTCGCAGAGCGCGGCGAGGGCGTCGGCGGGCTTGTCCAGGCCCAGCAGCAGCTGGGCGAAGCCGAGTTCGGAGAAGGCGTACGTGAGGGAGGCGTACGTCGATGAGGTGCCGGTGGCGGCAGAGTCCTCTGCGGCGGTGGCCTGGAGCGTGCGGGCCTCGTGGGCTGCGGCGAACGCCCCGAACTCCGCCGACCTGCCCAGCTCCGCGATGCGCAGCGGCCCGCAGTACAGGGGCGCCCCGCCGCCCCCGGCCGAGGGGAAGCCGCCGACGGCCGCGAGCAGCTTCGCGGCGTCGGCCTCACGCTGGAGCAGCGGCCCCGGAGCGACGCGCGTACCGGCACCGTCATCGGGCATGCGCCGCTCCAGCGCCTCGCGCAGGCCCGCCCGCAGGACCGGGACGAGCGCGGCCTCCACGGCCACGCCGTACCGCCGAGCGGCGCTCGCCCGGACCCGCTCCCAGAACCCCGCGTCGTACAGCAGGGCGGCCCACGCGGCGACGCACCGCTCCCACGCCGAAGCCGACTCCCCGTGCGGCGAGTTGAGCAGGGCGAGTGCCAGGGTGTGGGTGACCCGGTGGTCGGCGGGATCCTGCCGGACGGCCTCCCCGAGGAGCTCTACGGCGGCCTCGCGCCGACCGCCGCGGATGAGGGCGACGGCGGTCAGCGGGGCGCGGGGGCCCGGCTCGCTGTCGAGCCGCCGAGCCGCGTCGATCAATGCCCCGGCCCGCACCCACCCGGCGTCCTCCCGAGCCTCGGAGCCGCCGCCCGCGCCGCCACCGCGCTGCTCACGGCAGGCGCCCGTCAGCTCCGTGACCGCGGCCTTGCGCAGCCGCAGCGCCACCTCGCGCGCGGGGCGGCCCGACAGCGCCGCGAGGACCCAGCGGGCCTCGTCGTCCAGCGGGGCGATGCGTGACGCGGCGCGCAGGTCACCGAGGGCGGCCTCCTGATCGCCCGCGCGGGCGTGGACGTAGGCGCGTTGGACCAGGCTGCGGCGGTGCGGAACGGCGCAGGCGAGGGCCGCGGTGAGATGGCTCCGCGCGGCGGCGAGGTCCCCGCGGTGCGCGGCCGCGCAGCCCAGCCAGTGCAGCGGCCCGGCGGCGGTGGGCCGCAGCCGCCGCGCCCGCTCGAACTCCGCCACCGCTTCGTCGAAGTCCCCGGCGGCGAGCCGCACACGCCCCACACCGGTACGGGCACGCGCCGCGATCCGCCGCGCGGCTTCTTCGGAACCGGAGCCGGTGGCGGGGATGGAACCGAAGGCGGGGCTGGAACCGGGGTCGGAACCGGGGCCAGGGCCGGCCTCGGGTTCGTCGCCCCGCCCTGAGCCCTCACCGCCGCCGGGACCTTCACCCCCGGCGCCAGAGGAGTCACCGCCCGCATCACCGGCACCGTCCTCCCGGAAGCCGCCCCCCGCCCCTGAGGCCCCGCCCGACACGAACCCCAGCGCCTCCCGAAAACACCCCTCCGCCGTCCCACCGTCGCCCCGCGTCAGCGCCGACTCCCCGGCGAGACAGGCCCGCTCGGCGCGGCCCAGCTCCGTCTCCGCGGCGTCCGCGGTCTGCGCAGTCACAGTCAGCCCCCGATCCACGGCGGACATCCCGCCGCGTCCTCCTGCCGGCGCGTCAGCCGGCGGCCTCGTCAAGGACCGAGCGCCAGCGGCCCCGCGCGCGGTCGTAGTGCAGCGGCCCCACCGTGAACTCCGTCAGGTCGAGGCCGACGAGCAGTTCGTACGCCTCGGCGGGGAGGTCGGGCTCCAGCACGACGCTCACCCCGCCCACCGGGTCCTGAAGCACCAGGGGCCGGGCACCGCCGCCGGTGGGAGACCCCGGGCGCGCTGTTCTCCGTACGACACCTTTGAACGCGGTGTACGCGTCCTTGACCGCCTCCGCGCCGAGCCCGCTCAGGAACGCCTGAAGAGGCAGGGACGCCAGGACGATCCAGGGAATGTCGGCCGCCCCGCGATGGGCGAGGGCGCGGCGGACGCGGACCGGCGGGGCGCCGAGCCCGTCGAGCGCGGCGACCAGCTCCCGGCCGAGGTCCTCGGGGACCTCGTGGTCCAGGAGCAGCTCCGCTCGCGGCGGCGCATCGAGCGCATCGGTCATGGAGGTGCTTCCTTCCGGGGATGTGGACCGCAGCCTAGAGGCGTGAGCCGTGCGCACGCCGGGAAACCGGTGATTCCGTGAGGCACGGCAGGGCCGCCGCCCTTACCCTCGTGCGCCCCCCTCGCGCTCCTGGTGCGCCCCCGGTTCACGCGATGGTGCGATCATCTGCCGCCGTCCGGATGGCGGGGGAGGGGCGGGGGTAGGGCGGGGCCATGACGCAGCCGTTCGAACTGCCGCACTTCTACATGCCGTATCCGGCGCGGCTCAACCCCCACCTGGAGGAGGCCCGCGAACACTCCTCGCGGTGGGCCCGCGACATGGGCATGCTGGAGGGCTCCGGCATCTGGGAGCAGAGCGACCTCGACGCGCACGACTACGGCCTGTTGTGCGCGTACACCCACCCCGACTGCGACGGCCCGGCGCTGTCGCTGATCACCGACTGGTATGTGTGGGTCTTCTTCTTCGACGACCACTTCCTGGACATGTACAAGCGCACCCAGGACCGCGCGGCCGGCAAGGCCCACCTCGACCGGCTGCCCCTCTTCATGCCCATGGACCTCGCGACGCCCGTCCCCGAGCCGCGCAACCCGGTCGAGGCAGGCCTCGCCGACCTGTGGGCGCGTACGGTGCCCGCGATGTCCGTCGACTGGCGCCGCCGCTTCGCGCAGTCCACCGAGCACCTCCTCAACGAATCCCTGTGGGAGCTGTCCAACATCAACGAAGGGCGGATCGCCAACCCCGTCGAGTACATCGAGATGCGCCGCAAGGTCGGCGGCGCCCCGTGGTCGGCCGGGCTCGTCGAGTACGCGACCGCCGAAGTGCCGGCCGCCGTCGCCGGGACGCGGCCGCTGCGCGTGCTCATGGAGACGTTCTCCGACGGCGTCCATCTGCGCAACGACCTCTTCTCGTACCAGCGCGAGGTCCAGGACGAGGGCGAGCTGAGCAACGGCGTGCTCGTCCTGGAGACCTTCTTCGGCTGCACGACCCAGCAGGCCGCCGACACCGTCAACGACATCCTGACCTCGCGCCTGCACCAGTTCGAACACACGGCGGTCACCGAAGTGCCCGCCCTCGCCCTGGAGAAGGGGCTCGGCCCGTCCGAGGCCGCCGCCGTCGCCGCGTACACCCGGGGGCTCCAGGACTGGCAGTCGGGCGGCCACGAATGGCACCTGCGCTCCAGCCGGTACATGAACGAGGGCGCGCTCGCCACCTCACCGCTCGCCGGGCCCACCGGCCTCGGCACCTCCGCCGCCGACGTGGGCGCGCTGCTCGCGGCCGCCGGGGCGGAGCGGCTGCGCGCCTTCACGTACGTGCCCTTCCAGAAGGTGGGCCCCTCGATCCTGCCCGACTTCCTCATGCCGTTCCCGCTGCGGCTCAGCCCGCACTTGGACGCCGCGCGCCACGAGGTCACCCGCTGGTGCCACGCGATGGGCATCCTTGAGGAGGGCGTCTGGGACGAGGACAAACTCGACGCGTACGACCTTCCGCTGTGCGCCGCCGGCATCGGCCCCGACAGCACCCCCGACGCCCTCGACCTCAGCTCGCAGTGGCTGGCCTGGGGCACCTACGGCGACGACTACTACCCCCTGGTCTTCGGCCACCGCCGTGACTTCGCCGCCGCGAAGATCTGCACGGAACGCCTCGCCGGCTGCATGCCGATCGAGGGCGCGCCGGCCACCGTGCCCGTGAACGCCATGGAGCGCGGCCTCGCCGACCTGTGGGCGCGTACGACCGCCGGCATGACCGCGGAGCAGCGGCGGACCGTACGGGACACCGTGGTGGTCATGACCGAGAGCTGGCTGTGGGAACTCGCCAACCAGTTCCAGAACCGCATCCCCGACCCGGTCGACTACCTGGAGATGCGCCGCGCCACCTTCGGCTCCGAACTCACCATGAGCCTGTGCCGCTTGGGCCACGGCCCCGCCGTGCCCCCGGAGATCTACCGCAGCGGCCCCTTCCGTTCCCTGGAGAACGCCGCGATGGACTACGCGATGCTCCTGAACGACGTCTTCTCGTATCAGAAGGAGATCGAGTACGAGGGCGAGGTCCACAACGGCATCCTGGTCGTGCAGAACTTCTTCGGCTGCGACTACCCGACCGGGCTCGGCATCATCCACGACCTGATGACCCAGCGCATGCGGCAGTTCCAGCACGTGGCCGAGCACGAATTCCCCGTCCTGTACGAGGACTTCGGGCTGACGGCCGAGGGGCGCGCCGTCATGGAGGGTTACGTCGAGGAGCTGCGGAACTGGATGGCGGGCATCCTGAACTGGCACCACGGATGTCGGCGGTACGGCGCCGGGGACCTGGCGAGGCGGGCGCACGGCTTCGTGCCGGACCGGGCGCCGAGCGTTCCCTCGATCGCCGGGTTGCGCTGACGCGTTCCGGCGGGGCGGACGGTATCGTTCGGGTGATTTATCCGGAATGCAGGATTCGTGGAACCCTCGGGATGTGTCGGGAGTCCTCTTGAGTGAAGGCGGCCTTCGACAGGCCGCGACATGGGGGAAGAACACGGGGGTGTTCGATCTTGACCGACATCATCGAGCGTGTCACGGACCAGCTGACGGACGGCGGGACGGACGAAGCGGCGGCGGTCTCCGCGGGGGCCGCCACCGCGGCCACCGAACTGGAGCCGTTCGTGGCGCCGTTGACCGTCCCGCCCGTCCTGCGTCCCGACTCCGCCGACGTGCGCGAGGAGACGGAGATCGCGCTGCGGCCGACCTGGGTGCGCCTGCACCCGCAGCTGCCGCCGACTCTGATGTGGGGGTACGACGGCTCGGTGCCGGGCCCCACCATCGAGGTGCGGCGCGGACAGCGCGTCCGCATCGCCTGGACCAACCGCATACCGGACGGCGGCGAGTATCCCGTCACGGCCGTCGAGGTCCCGCGCGGCGACCCGCGCAAGGACCCGCCGCCCAGCACGGAGCCCGGCCGCGCGGGCATCCCGCCGAACAGGGACGTGGCGGCACTGCCCCCCTGGTCGGTGACCCACCTGCACGGCGCGCAGACCGGCGGTGGCAACGACGGCTGGGCGGACAACGCCGTGGGTTTCGGCGACGCCCAGCTCTCCGAGTACCCGAACGACCACCAGGCGGTCCAGTGGTGGTACCACGACCACGCCATGAACATCACGCGGTGGAACGTCTTCGCGGGCCTGTACGGCACCTACCTCGTCAGGGATGACGAAGAGGACGCGCTGCAACTCCCCGCCGGGGACCGGGAGATACCCCTGCTGCTCGCCGACCGCAACCTCGACACGGACGACGACGGCCGGCTCAACGGCCGCCTCCTGCACAAGACGGTCATCGTCGACCCGAAGAACGCGGAGACGGGCAAGCCGGTCTCCCTGCCCTTCACCGGCCCCTACACCACGGTCAACGGCCGCATCTGGCCGTATGCGGACGTGGCCCCGGCCTGGCATCGCCTCCGCCTGGTCAACGCGTCGAACGCGCGCACCTACGACCTGGTCCTGATCGACGAGGACGACCACCCCGTCCAGGGCGTCCTGCACCAGATCGGCAGCGACGGCGGCCTCCTGCCGCGCCCCGTGCCGGTCGACTTCGAGGGAGCGCTGCCCACCCTCACCATCGCGCCCGCGGAGCGCATGGACCTCCTCATCGACTTCCGAGGACTCGCGGGCCGGCGGCTGCGCCTCGTCAACAAGGGACGCGGCCAGGCGCCCGGCGTGCCGGACGTGGCCAACGACGTGCGGTATCCGCAGGTCATGGAGTTCCGCGTGGGGGAGTGCGCCGAACCCGACACCTTCGAACTGCCGGAGGTCCTCTCCGGTTCGTTCCGCCCGCTGACACACGACATCGAGCACGGCCACCGGCTGATCGTGCTGACCCCGCCCGCCACCAAGGGAGGCGGCGGCCATCCGGAGATCTGGGAGATGGCCGAGGTCGAGGAGCCGGGCGACTTCCGCGTCCCGACCGAGGGGATCATCCAGGTGCGCGGCGAGGACGGCAGGACCAAGACCTACCGCCGGATCGCCCGCACCTTCAACGACGGCCTGGGCTTCACCATCGCCGAGGGCAGCCACGAGCAGTGGAGCTTCCTCAACCTCGCGGTGAACCCGCCCGTGCTCCACCCGATGCACATCCACCTGGCGGACTTCCAGATACTCGGCCGGGACGCGTACGACGTCTCGGGCTTCGACGTCACCCTCGGCGGCACCCGCGCCCCGATCGCCTTCGACCCGCAGACCGACATCCCACTGGCCCCGAACGAGCACGGCTGGAAGGACGTCTTCCGGGTGCCGGGAGGCCAGATGCTGCGGGTGATGGGCAAGTTCGACGGAGCGTACGGCCGCTTCATGTACCACTGCCACCTGCTGGAGCACGAGGACATGGGCATGATGCGGCCCTTCGTGGTGATGCCGAAGGAGGCCCTGAAATTCGACCACGGAGCGGGCCACGGCGGCCACGGAGCGGGCCACGGCGGTCGTGACCGCCCTGACGCGTCAGGCCCCGGCGGGCACTCCCGCTAGTTCCGCGTGCCGCACGGCGGCCCGCGCCAGCGCCCGCACCACCGGGTGCGGGCGCGAGCCGTCGCCGAACAGCTCGGGCTGGAAGAGGGTGGCCAGGAAGAAGGGATGGCCGGGCAGTTCGGCGACCCGCACCTGGCCCGTCTCGTCCTCACCCGTGAAGCGCAGACCGTGCGCGCGCAGCGTGTCGAGGTAGCGGCCGGGGCCGTAGGAGCAGTGGTAGCGCTCGATGGACCGGTCGGTGCCGAGCGCCGACTCGGCGAGCGAGCCGGGGGTCAGCGTCACCGTGCCCTCGTGGCCCACCAGGGAGCAGGCGAGCGGCGCGATGAGCAGGTCCTCCGCGTCGGGGTCGTTCTCGGCGTGCGCCACACCGGTCAGGCCGCACACGTGGCGCGCGAATTCGAGCAGGGTGTGCTGGAAGCCGCCGCAGGTGCCGAGGAAGGGGATGTTCTCCTCGCGCGCCGTGCGGATGGCGGCCAGCGCCCCCGCCTCGCTGCGGTACGGACTGCCGGGCAGCACCCACACCGCGTCGAAGCCGCGTACGGCGTCCGGCTCCTCGGCGTCCTCGGTCCCGATCCAGTACGCGTCGAGGACCAGCCGGTCATGGGCGGCGAGGGCGTCCAGGAGGAGCGGGACGCGGCTGTGGGAGGTCACGCTCGGCGAACGGTCGCCGATCAGCGCGACTCGGGCTGCTCGGGCGGGCGTCTGTGTGTACGTCGTCATGGCGATCATCCTGTGCGGGCCCCATGGTTCACGTCCAACGATGAAATCTGCACCCCTCATAAGCGTTCCTGATGCTGCTTCTGATGGGGTTTCCGGTGCGGTGAGATCCTTGCCGCCATGGATCCGCACCTCCTGCGTACGTACGTGACGGTGGCCCGCCTCGCTTCCTTCTCCGAGGCCGCGCGCGAGCTCGGCTACACCCAGTCCGCCGTCTCCCAGCACATCGCCGCGCTGGAACAGGACCTCGGCGCCGCCCTGTTGACCCGCCGCCCCGTGACCCCCACCCCGGCGGGCACCCGCCTCCTGGAACACGCGGGCCCCCTGCTGCTGCGCCTCGACGCGGCCCGCGCCGAGGTCGTACGCATGGCCGCCGCCCCCGAGCAGGGCCTGGCCCTGGCCGCCGCGCCGACCGCGCTGACGCGGGGCACCGCCGAGGCGCTGCCCCCGGCGGGCGTCACCTTGACCGTGCTGCCCCGCGACGAGATCCCCGCCGCCGTCGCGACCGGCGCCGCCGACCTCGGCCTCGTCGACGGCCTCGCCGCGCCGAACGACCCCCTGCGCCTGCCCGACGTGGCGCCCCTCACCGCGCGGGGCGTCAGCCAGGAACCCGTCGTCGTCCTGCTCCCCGAAGGCCACCCGCTGGCCCGCCGCTCCGGGCTCCGCCTCGGCGATCTCGTCGACGCGCGCTGGCTCGACGCCCCCGGGACCGGCGTGCCGCTGGCCCAGCTCCGCGCCGCCAACGGCACGCCGGGGTTCCGGCCCGCGCTGCGTTACGACGGCACGGACCTGCGGGCCCTCGCCACGCTGACCGCGGCGGGCCACGGCCTGACGCTGCTGCCGCGTTCGGTCGCCGGCGACGCGCCGGGCACGGTCGCCGTGCCGCTGACCGCGCCCCGCGTCGTCCACCGCGTGGAGCTGCTCCACGCGGGCGCCCTGCGCGGGCCCGCCGCCGCGCTCGCCGCACAGCTGGACGTCACCCGTTCGTGAGGCATCGTCGCCGGGCCACGCCGGGTAGGGCTGTGGCCGGAGGCGAGCCATGGAACAGACCACGTTGCGTCCCAAGCCGATGCCAGGCCGGAACACCGGCCGTAACCGCGGTGACAGCCCCGGCCAGAGCCCGTGCCGGGACCCTGAGGACCACCCCGGCAAGAACGGCCGACCGTACACCGCGAGACGCCGCGGCAGGCGGCTGGCGGCCGTGCTGTCAGGCGTCCTGCTGGCGGTGCTCCTGCTGCTCTCCGGGGTCGGCATCGGCACCGTGGGCGCCACGGTCATAGGGATGAGCGCGCTCGCGGAGATGCGGCAGGGGGCGCCCGCGCCGCAGCCGCCCGCGGGTGACGGCAACCCGGTACGGCAGCCCGAGGCTCCGAAGCCCGGCGCTCCGAAGCCCGGCGTCGTGGAGCCCGCGGCTCCGCAGCCCGCGCGGCCGAAGTCCGCCCCCGCGAAGCCCACCGGGGCCGCCACCCTCGGCGTCGAGGCCGTCGACGCGCCCGGCGGCCCGGGCGCGGGCGCCCTGATCGTCGGCGTGCACACGCCCGGCCCCGGCCACACGGCGGGCCTGGTGCGCGGCGACACCCTGCTGACGTTCGGCGGGACCCGCGTCACATCGGCGGCCGCCCTGGCGTCGGCGGTCGCCGCGGCCCGCCCCGGCAGGCAGCTCACCCTGACGGTCCGCCACAAGGACGGCAGCCGCCAGTCCCTCTCCGCCAGGCCGGGCATCGTGACCTGAGCCGACCACCCTGCGCCCCCCAACCCCTCCCCGGCCCCCCACTCGCCGCCCTCACCCCCCGCAGGGAAAATGCTCGCGTAGCCAACAGGGAGGTCCTCATGAGCACCGCGCCCGCGCCCTTCACCGCCGACGACTACCGGGCCCGTATGGAGCGTGCCGCCGCCACGGCCGCCGGTGCGGGGCTCGCGGGGGTCCTCGTCGCCCCGGGGCCCGATCTCGTCTGGCTCACCGGCTACCGGCCGACGGCGGCCACCGAGCGGCTGACCGTCCTCGTGCTCGCCGCCGGGCAGGACCCCGTGCTCGTCGTGCCCACCCTTGAGGCCCCGGACGCGGAGCGCGCCGCGGGCGCCCCCGCGCTGACGCTGCGCGACTGGACCGACGGCAAGGACCCGTACGCCGTCACCGCCCCGCTCCTGGACGCGTCCGGCCGCTTCGCGGTGAGCGACAACGCCTGGGCGATGCACCTCCTCGGCCTCCAGAAGGCGCTGCCCGGCACCTCCTACGTATCCCTCACCGAGGCGCTGCCCATGCTCCGCGCCGTCAAGGACGCAGCGGAGCTGGAACGCCTCGCGGCGGCGGGCGCGGCGGCCGACGCGGCGTACGAGGAGATCCAGAAGGTGGCGTTCGCGGGCCGCAAGGAGACGGACGTCGCCGCCGATCTGGCCGCGCTGCTGCGCCGCTTCGGACACTCCCAGGTCGACTTCACCGTCGTCGGCTCCGGACCCAACGGCGCCAACCCCCACCACGAGGCGGGCGAGCGCGTCATCGAGCACGGCGACATGGTCGTCCTCGACTTCGGCGGCCTGCTGCACGGCTACGGCTCCGACACCTCCCGTACGGTCCATGTCGGCGAGCCCACCGACGAGGAACGCCGGGTGCACGACATCGTGCGCGAGGCCCAGGCCGCGGGCTGCGCCGCGGTGCGGCCCGGCGCGGCCTGCCAGGACGTGGACCGCGCCGCCCGCGCCGTGATCACCGACGCGGGCTACGGCGCGTACTTCATCCACCGCACCGGCCACGGCATCGGCGTCACCACCCACGAACCGCCCTACATGATCGAGGGCGAGGAGCAGCCGCTCGTGCCGGGCATGTGCTTCTCCGTGGAGCCCGGCATCTACCTGCCCGGCCGCTTCGGCGTGCGCATCGAGGACATCGTGACCGTCACCGACGACGGCGGACGGCGCCTCAACGCCACCGCCCGCGAGATGGCGATCGTCGACTGAGGCGGGCCCCGCTACGCGAAGTCCGTGCGGGGCCCGCTGCGCGGCTCACGGCCCGGGTAGTACGCGAGGACGTCGTACGGATACGGCAGCGGCCGCGCACTCGCCGACGTCAGCCGTTCCAGCTGATGGGGCGTCAACTCCCACTCCACGCAGCCGAGATTGTCGGCCAGCTGCTCCACGGACCGCGCCCCCACGATCGGCGCGGTCACCCCCGGCCGCTGGAGCAGCCACCGCAGCGCCACCTGCGACGGCGGCCGGCCCGCCTCCTCGGCGACCGCGAGGAGCGCGTCGACGACCCGCCACGTCTCCTCGGTGTCCCGCTCCCGCCAGGCGCCCGAACCCCGCGCCCCCTCGGGCGGCGCCGCCATGCCGCGCCGGAACTTCCCCGTCAGCCAGCCGCCCTGCAAGGGGCTGTACGGGATGACGCCGACGCCCTCCGCCGCGCTGAGCGGCAGCAGCTCCCACTCGCTCTCGCGCGCCAGGAGGTTGTACAGCGGTTGCAGACAGCAGTACGGCTCCCAGTCGCGCGCCCGCGCCACGTCCAGGGCCTTCTGGAGCTGGGCGGGGGAGTGGTTGCTCGCCCCCAGATAGCGCACCTTGCCCGCCTTCACGAGGGTGTCCAGGGTGGACAGCGTCTCCTCGACCGGCGTCGTCGCGTCCCACACGTGGGTCTGGTAGAGGTCGATGTACTCGGTGCCCAGGCGGCGCAGGCTCGCGTCCACCGCCGACAGGATGTGCTTGCGGCTCAGCCCGCCCGCGTTCGGCGCCTCACCCATCGTGCTGAACACCTTGGTGGCGATGACGAGTTCGTCCCTGCGGCGGCCCTTCAGCCAGCGGCCGAGGATCTCCTCCGACACCCCGCGTCCGTACATGTCGGCGGTGTCGATGAACGTGCCGCCCGCCTCCGTGAACGCGTCCAGCATGCGGTGCGACGTCGCCTCGTCGGCGCCGCTGCCGAACATCATCGCCCCGAAGCACAGCTCGCTGACGCGCAGCCCGGTCCGGCCGAGAAATCGTTGCTTCATGGTCCGTGTCCCTCCCCTTGGCGGATCCCTTGAGGCGACCCTTGACGGATGCCTGAGGTGGCCTTCTCGACGGGTCCGCCGCGCCCTACGCGACGCCCACGACGGCGCACGACTCCGGCGGCAGCCGCAGCACGCCGTCCGCCTCCGGCGGCGCGACGGATTCCCAGGCGGCGAGGATACGCGCGTGGTTGTGGCCGAGCGGGACGGCGGCGGGCTCCTCGCCGAGGTTCACGGCGATCTTCAGGTCCCCGCGCCGGAACGCGAACCAGCGCGCCTGTTCGTCGTACGCGACCCGCACCGCCGCCAGGTCGGGATCCATCAGGTCGGCGCGGGCGCGACGCAGGGAGATCAGCTCGCGGTGCCAGGCCAGCAGGCGCGCGTGGTGGCCCGACGCCGGCTGCGACCAGTCCAGGCAGGACCGCTCGCGGGTGGCCGGGTCCTGCGGGTCCGGAATGTCCTCCTCCGCCCAGCCGTGCTCCGCGAACTCCCGCCGCCTGCCCCGCCGCACGGCCTCGGCGAGCTCGGGATCGGTATGGTCCGTGAAGAACTGCCAGGGCGTCGTGGCCCCCCACTCCTCGCCCATGAACAGCATCGGCGTGAAGGGGCCCATGAGCGTGAGCGTGGCCGCGCAGGCGAGCAGCCCGGGGGTGAGGGCCGCGGAGAGCCGGTCGCCCTGCGCGCGGTTGCCGATCTGGTCGTGGGTCTGGGCATAGCCGAGGAAGCGGTGGGCGGGCGTTCGCGCGCGGTCCACCGGGCGGCCGTGGCGGCGGCCGCGGAACGACGAGTACGTCCCGTCGTGGAAGAAGCCGCGCGTCATCGTCTTGCCGAGCGCGGCCAGCGGAGCCCGCGCGAAGTCCGCGTAATAGCCCTGCGACTCGCCGGTGAGCGCGGTGTGCAGCGCGTGGTGGAAGTCGTCGTTCCACTGCGCGTGCAGACCGATGCCGCCCTTCGCGCGCGGGGTGACGATCCGGGGGTCGCCCAGGTCGGACTCGCCGATCAGGAACAGCGGCCTGCCCAGCTCATCGGCCAGCCTGTCGACGGCGGCGGACAGTTCCTCCAGGAAGTGCAGCGCCCGCGTGTCCTTCAGCGCGTGCACCGCGTCGAGCCGCAGCCCGTCCAGGCGGTAGTCCCGCAGCCAGGCCAGCGCGCTGCCGATCAGGTACGCGCGTACCTCGTCCGAACCCGGCGCGTCCAGGTTCACGGCCGCGCCCCACGGCGTCTGATGCCTCTCCGTGAAGTACGGGCCGAACGCGGGGAGGTAGTTGCCCGAGGGGCCCAGGTGGTTGTGGACGACGTCGAGGACCACGCCGAGACCGTGGCCGTGCGCCGCGTCGACAAATCTCTTCAGCGCCTCGGGGCCGCCGTACGGCTCGTGCACCGCCCACAGCGACACCCCTTCGTACCCCCAGCCGTGCCGCCCCGGGAAGGGGCACAGCGGCATCAGCTCCACATGCGTGACGCCCAGCTCCGCGAGGTGCCCGAGGCGGGCCGCCGCCGCGTCGAGCGTGCCCTCGCGGGTGTACGTCCCCACATGCAGTTCGTACAGCACCGCCTCCCGCACACTGCGCCCGGCCCACGGCTCCCGCCACACGTACCGCTCGTGGTCGACGACCGCGCTGAGCCCGTCGGGGCCGTCCGGCTGGCGGCGCGCACGCGGATCGGGCAGGAGAGGGCCGCCGTCCAGCGAGAACCCGTACCGTGTGCCGTCCTGCGCCGGGGCGTCCCCGGTCCACCAGCCCGCGCGCTCACCGTCGCGCTCCAGCGCCCGCGCGGTGCCCGCGCACTCCAGCGTGACCTGCTCGGCCTCCGGCGCCCACACCTCGAACCTCACCGACGTGCCCCCTCGTCCGCTATTCGCCTGTCTCGCCACACCTGCGTCCCCATGGTGCGTCAGAAGTGCTCGGTCCGTGGGCGGAAGTGATCAATCGGACCTCGCCCCGCCCATTCTGGACACCCGGGCCGACGTTGCCCGACAATCCATGAGTGACATCCTCTTTCGAGTTCTCCACGTACCCCGCGCGGGTGACGGACGCCGAGCGCGACCGGGCGCTGGACGCACTCAAGGAGGGTGCGGCCGTCGGCAGGCTCTCCCACGACACCTTCGTGCGCCGCATGGAGCTGGTGCTCGCCGCCCGCAAGCCCGAGGAGCTGGCCGCCCTCACCGCCGACCTGCGGACCGAGGGACGCTGGTCACGCATGGTGCTCGGCGGTGTGGGAGCGGTCTCCGGGTTCACGATGAAGCTGCGCAGGGCCTGGCAGGCCGAACGGCTGCCGAAGCTGCTGCTGCCCTCGCCCGACAGCCCCCACCCGCTGCGGATAGGCCGCGACCCCGCCAACGGCCTGCGACTCAGCCACGACACGGTCTCCCGCGTGCACGCCGAACTGCGCAGGCAGGGCGGCATGTGGGTGCTGCGCGACCTCGGCTCCACCAACGGCACGACCGTGAACGGCCGCAGGGTGACCGGCGCCGCCCTCGTCCAGGACGGCGACCTCGTGAGCTTCGGCCGGATGGCCTTCCGACTCGCCGTGAGCTGAGCCGCCTCGCCGTCAGCTGAGCCCCACGCGCGCGTGACACGCGGCGGCGACCGTGGTCCGCGACTGGTGCTCCACCTGATGCTCCAACGGCACCCACCGGGCCCTGAACCGCTCCGCGAACGCCTCGCTCCACCGCGTCACGAGCCGGTCGAGGCGCGGCGCCGCCCGGTCGTCCGCCTCGACCAGGACCCGCAGCAGCATCGCCGCCGCCCGCAACGGCACCCGCCGCCCGAAGGCGTCCACGCTCCCGATGTACGCCATGGTCGTGTCCGCGGGCGGCAGCCGCCCCCAGTCGTCGGCGAGGCCCGGCGCCAGCGCCAGCGCCCAGCGGGCCGCCCGCAGCAACGGCCCGTCGGCACCGGCCAGCCGCGGCAGCGCCTCCCCCAGGATCTCCTCGACGAGCCGCCCGTCCCTGCGCAGCCGCCGCGCGAGCGCCCGCATGGCCGGACCCGGTGCCGGATGCGCCGCCGGATCGTCGACGAGATCACTCGCCCACATCGGCACCTCGACGATCGCCGTACGCCCGCCGTACCGGTGGGCGTGGTGCCAGGTGGTGAGCCGGGCGTCCTCCGGCAGGCTCGGATAGGCCGCGTCCACCTCCGGGCCGGGCAGCACGTGGACGCCGGGGCCTGAGGCCGGCCACCCCGCCGCGTCCGACGCGCCCGTCTCCACCGGGATGTGCAACTCCGCCGCCGACTTGGCGAACGGCTCGGCGAGCCCCGGAATGTCCTCGGTCAACTGCACCCAGCTGCCGCCCAGGTCCGTCCCGTGCAGAGAGACCTGCAAATACGGCCGAAGCTCGTCGATGACCCCCGTCAACGCGCGTGTCTCGGGAGGCAGCCGGTGCGGCGGCAGCACCGACGGCGACCACTCGGGCTGCTCCGGACCCGCGGGCCGGAAGAAGTTCCGGTGGTAGTCGAGCAGTGTGCGCGGAGCGGGCGTGCGATGCAGACTCGCCCCGTCCGGATCCGCGCAGAGCAGGAAGTGCCAGGAGGTGTCGGCCCGCAACCGCGGATCCCGCAGAGTGCGCTCCGCGAGATGCAGGAGGGTCGAGCCACCGGTCGGCTCATTGGCGTGCGCCCCGGCGACGACCAGGACCGCGCGCGGGGCCCGCCCCACGGACAGCAGATGCAGGGGCCGTCCGGCGCGCGAGACGCCGACCTGACGCAGGGCGCCCAGATCGGGCCGGAGAGCCGCCAACTGCCTTGCGCAGGAGAGGAGTTCGGGGACGCTGGGATAACGCTGCACCGCCAGTCGACTCACCCCCGTCTGGTACGCCACTGACGCAATCCGCAGTACGCCACGCCCTCGGACATGTGTCAAGGACGCGTGCGACAGGGCCCACCACACGCCCCGCCGCACACCACACGCCCCCTCGTCCACCCCCGGCGCGCCACCACCCCACGGCCTCCCGCGCCTCTCAGGCCACCCCCTCGGAAGCCGCCGCCGCGCGCCCCCCGCCGCCCCCTTCCCGGGCCCGCTCCAGCACCGCCACCGGCCACTCGGCGAGCAGCTCCGCCACCCGCACCCGCCCCTCGAACTCCCGTCCGGGCACGAGCAGATCGGCCCACCGCCCCGCCGGAAGCGGCAGCTCCGTCTCCCGCCAGCCCCCCTCCTCCGCGAGACGCAACGACAACCGCGTCACCGCCACCACGACCTCCCCGCCCCGCGCGAACGCCACACAGTGCGCGGCACCCGGCCCCCCGGCCACCAGCGGCTCGTACGCCCCCGCGTCCCCGAACAGCTCCGGGCGCCGCCTCCGCAACCGCAGCGCCACCGCCGTGAGCGCCAGCTTCTCCTCCGACAGATCGCAGGGCTCCCGCCGCGCGTCGAGCCGCTCCAGGACATGCGGCTGGAAGCGCGCGGGACGCCGGTTGTCCGGATCGACCAGCGCGCGGTACTCGCCCTCCGTCCCCTGATAGAGGTCGGGCACCCCCGGCATGGTCAGATGCACGAGCGCGGCCCCCAGGGCGTTGGCCCGCACATGGGGCGCCACCTCCCGCGCGAACGACGCCACCTCGTACAGCGCCGGCCCGCACGGGCCCGCCTCCACGAAGGCGCCCACCGCCCCCTCGTACGCCTCGTTCGGCTCGGTCCAGCTGGTGTGCAGACCCGCCTCCCGCACATGCTTCACCAGCGCGTCCCGCAACCGCGTGTCATAGGGGAAACCGAAACCGACCGCCGTCTGCCACGCCGCCCACGCCACCTGCTGGTCCGGCGCGCACGCCCCGCCCGCGCGCGCCGTCTGCTCGGTCAGCTCCACCAAGAGATCAGCCCAGCGCCCCGGACACTGCGTCAGGACGGAGATGCCCGCCCGCACATCGGCACTGCGCTTGGTGTCATGCGTCGTCAGGACCGTGCCCGTATAAGGCCAGTCACGCTGCACGCGCGCACAGTACGCGTGGAACTCCTCCACCGAGACCGCCGGACGCTCGGGCGCGCCCCCCACCTCCGCGGCCGACAGGACCGGAGCGTGCCGGTAGAACGCGGTGTCCTCGACGGCCTTGGCCCGCAACGCCGACGCCACCTGCGCGAACCGCGCCCGGAACCCCGCGACGGCGCTCTCCCGGTCGCCCTCCGCCACGCCGACCCGGCCCAGCGCCAGATCCCGGACCACACCGACCGTCCCGGCCTCCTCGGGCACACGGAAAGCGGCCCGCGCCTCCTCCGCGGCCCGCACCGTCAGCACCGTCTCGGGAGCGGCGCCCCCGGACACGTACGGCCGGTACACCTCAAGCCGCACCAGCAGCTCCCGCAACGCCGTGCGCACCGCCCACGGCGCGTGGTCGCGCAGCGCGGGGTCCGCCGCGCAGATCGCCGTCGCCTCGCGCGTCAGCCGGTCGACCTCCGCCGCCAGTTCCCGCGTGAGCACCTTGTACGCGGCGCGGCGCACCGTCGCGTCCCAGTCACCGCCCCGGTCCGCCGGCGGTGCGGCGAAGCGGCGGTACTGGCCGAGCAACTCACCGGCGCCCGCCGGATCGACGAAGACGCCGTCGACGTGACGCAGCGCGTCATAACCGGTGGTTCCGGCCACCGGCCAGGCGGCGGGCAGCTGCTCCCCGTCGGCGAGGATCTTCTCCACGACCGTCCAGCGCCCACCCGTCGCCTCGTGCAGCTTCCGCAGATACGCCCCCGGATCCGCGAGCCCGTCCGGGTGATCGATCCGCAGCCCCTCGACGACCCCCTCGCGCAACAGCTGAAGGATCTTCCCGTGCGTCGCGTCGAAGACCTCCGGGTCCTCGACCCGCACCCCGATCAGATCCGAAATGGTGAAGAACCGCCGGTAGTTCAACTCCGTACGGGCCAGCCGCCACCAGGACAGGCGGTACCACTGCGCGTCCAGCAGCTCGGGCAGCGGCAGCTGACCGGTGCCCTCACGGATCGGGAACGCGTGCTCGTGATAGCGCAGCACATCGCCGTCGACCCGCAGCGCCGTCAGCTCGTCCCCGAGCCTGCCCCCGAGGAACGGCAGCAGGACGCGCCCCCCGCCCGCCTCCCAGTCGATGTCGAACCAGCGCGCGTACGGGGAGGCGGGCCCCTCGCGCAACACCTCCCACAGCGCACGGTTGTACCGGGGCACCGCCGCCATGTGGTTCGGCACGATGTCCACGACCAGGCCGAGCCCCGCCTCCCGGGCGACACGCGCCAAGGACCGCAGCCCGTCCTCACCGCCCAGCTCGTCCCGCACGCGCGCGTGGTCCACCACGTCGTACCCGTGCGTCGACCCCGGCACCGCCTCGAGCACCGGCGACAGATGCAGGTGTGAGACGCCGAGCGAGGCGAGGTACGGGACGGCCGCCTCCGCGGCGGCGAAGGGGAAGTCCGGCTGGAGCTGGAGCCGGTACGTGGCGGTCGGCGAAGGCGGCACCGCGGGCCTGGAGTGCTCTGGTGTCATGCGAAAGTACGTACCCGCCCCACGGGCTTTCGTGTCATCCGCTCCTGCATGTCCACGCGACGGCGTCGTTAGCGTCGGACGATGGCTCACAGCACGCGGGACAGGACACGGGACGCGTATCGCGCAGTGATCGGCATGACGGGGCCGCTGCTGCCCGTCATCTCGTTCTTCGGCAGGCTCCCGGTGGCCATGATCCAGTTCGGCAGCGTGCTCCTGGTCACCGAGACCAGCGGATCCCTGGCCACCGGCGGCGTCGTCGCCTGCGCGCTGGCGCTCGGGCAGGTCACCCTCGGGCCGTACGTCGGCCGCCTCGCCGACCGGCACGGACAGCGTGCCGTCGTGCTCGCCCTCTCGCTCGTCAACGCCGTGGCGATCGCCGTCTACACCGCGGGCGCCGTCGCGGACCTGCCCACGCCCGCCCTCGTCGCCCTGGGCCTGCTCGCCGGTGCGACGATCCCCGGGATCGGCCCCCTCGCCAGGGCCCGCGTCGTCCCGCTGATCCGCGCCAAGGGCGGCGACGACCGGCTCGCGAACACCGTGCTGTCCCTGGAGAGCACCATGGACGAGCTCTCCTTCGTGCTCGGCCCCGCCCTCGTGGGCCTGGCGGCCGTCGTGGGCCACCCGGCGTACGCGTTCGGCATGGCGGCGCTCCTGGTCGCCGGCTGCGGGACGGCCTTCGCCCTGCACCCGACGGGACGCACCGCGCGGCGCGGCGCCGCGCGGGAACCGGCACGCGCGCGTGGAGCGGCGGTACGGCCCCGGCTGCCCCGTCCGGTGTACGTGGTGCGGCTCGGCCTGGTCTTCCTCGGCGTGCTGCTCGGCGCCTGCGGGGCCGGGATCACGGCGCTGACGCAGGAGCTGGGGCAGCCGGGCCAGGCCGGTCTTGTCTACGCCGCGATGGGTGTCATGAGCGCCGTGGTGGGGCTCTCCATGGCCGCGCTGCCCGAACGCTTCGGGCTGCTCGCCCGCTGGAGGGCGGCGACGGCCACCGCCGCGCTCCTGTCACTGCCCCTGGTGTGGACGGACAGTCTGACGGGCCTCTACGTAGTGGTCACCTTGTTCGGCGCGGTCTACGCCCCGAACCTCATCACGGGCTTCGCGCTGACCGAACGCGCCGTGCCGCAGGAGAGGCTCGCGGAGGGCATGACGTTCGCCGCGAGCGCGTTCGTGGGCGGCCAGGCGGTGACGCTGGCGGTGGCGGGACGCCTGGCGGAGGCACACGGCGCGGGGGCCGCCTTCGCCCTGGGCAGCTGCGCCGCGGCCGTCGCGTTCGGCATCGCGCTGCTGGCCCGCCCAGTCCGCCCCGCCCGTCACGAGAAGCCCGGAGAAGCCCCCGAAGAGGCCCCCACGGGGGCGGCGGCCTGAGCCACCGCCCCGGGGGCCCTCGGGGCAGCGCCCGCGTCAGGCGGGGCGGCGCAGGACCGTCAGGCTCCGGTCCGTCAGCGTCAGCCGGTCCCCGGCCCGCACCTTGGGACCCGCTCCCTCCGGCACGCCCTCCGCACACGCGGTGTCGACCACCACCTGCCACTGGCGGCCGTGGTTCACCGGCACCACGAACTCCAGCGGTTCCGGCGACGCGTTGAACAGCAGCAGGAACGAGTCGTCGGAGATCCGTTCACCGCGCGGCCCCGGCTCCGAGATGGCGTTGCCGTTCATGAACACGGTCAGGGCCCGCATGTGCGAGGCGTTCCAGTCGCTGTCCTCCATTTCGTCGCCCGCCGGGGTGAACCAGGCGATGTCGGACAGTTCGTCGCGCGTGCCCTGGACCGGCCGGCCGTGGAAGAACCGGCGTCGGCGGAAGACCGGATGATCGCGCCGCAGCATCGCCATCGCGCGCGTGAACGCCAGGATCGAGCTCTCGCCGTCCGGCCAGCGCACCCACGCCACTTCGTTGTCCTGGCAGTACGCGTTGTTGTTGCCGCCCTGCGTGCGCGCGAACTCGTCACCGTGGCTGATCATCGGCACGCCCTGGGAGAGCATGAGCGTGGCGATGAAGTTCCGCATCTGCCGCTCGCGCAGGGCGAGTACGGCCGGATCGTCCGTCTCGCCCTCGGCGCCGCAGTTCCAGGAGCGGTTGTGGCTCTCGCCGTCCTTGTTGCCCTCGCCGTTGGCCTCGTTGTGCTTCTCGTTGTACGAGACGAGGTCGTGCAGGGTGAAACCGTCGTGGCAGGTGGTGAAATTGATGGAGGCCAGCGGACGCCTCCCGTCGTCCTGGTAGAGGTCGGAGGAGCCGGTCAGGCGGGACGCGAACTCCGCGAGGGTGCGGGGCTCGCCCCGCCATAGGTCGCGCACCGTGTCGCGGTACATGCCGTTCCACTCGGTCCACAGGGGCGGGAAGTTGCCCACCTGATAGCCGCCCTCGCCGACGTCCCAGGGCTCGGCGATCAGTTTCACCTGGCTGACCACGGGGTCCTGCTGGACGAGGTCGAAGAACGACGACAGGCGGTCCACCTCGTGGAACTGCCGCGCGAGCGTCGCCGCGAGATCGAAGCGGAAGCCGTCCACCCGCATCTCCGTGACCCAGTAGCGCAACGAGTCCATGATCATCTGGAGGACGTGCGGCGAGCGCATCAGGAGCGAGTTGCCCGTCCCCGTGGTGTCCATGTAGTAGCGGGGATCGTCCATGAGGCGGTAGTACGAGGCGTTGTCCAGACCCTTGTAGGACAAGGTCGGGCCGAGGTGGTTGCCCTCGGCGGTGTGGTTGTAGACGACGTCGAGGATCACCTCGATGCCGGCCTCGTGCAGCGCCTTCACGGCCTGCTTGAACTCCAGGACCTGCTCGCCCCGGTCGCCCCAGGAGGCGTACGTGTTGTGCGGGGCGAAGAAGCCGATGGTGTTGTAGCCCCAGTAGTTGTTGAGGCCCATGTCCACCAGGCGGTGGTCGTTCACGAACTGGTGGACCGGCATCAGCTCCAGGGCGGTCACCCCCAGCTCCGTCAGATGTTCGATGATCGCCGGGTGACCCAGCGCCGCGTACGACCCGCGCAGTTCGTCCGGGAGGTCCGGATGCAGCATGGTCAGGCCCTTCACATGGGCCTCGTAGATCACGGTCTCGTGGTACGGGGTGCGGGGCGGCCGGTCGTCGCCCCAGTCGAAGTACGGATTGACCACCACCGACGTCATCATGTGCGGCGCCGAGTCGAGGTCGTTGCGCCTGCCGGGGTCCGCGAAGTGGTAGCCGTACACCTCCTCGCCCCAGTCGACGCGCCCGCTCACCGCGCGCGCGTACGGATCGAGCAGCAGCTTCGCGGAGTTGCAGCGGTGCCCCCGCTCGGGTGCGTAGGGGCCGTGCACCCGTAAGCCGTACCGCTGTCCCGGCATGACGCCGGGGAGGTAGGCATGCCGCACGAACGCGTCGGACTCCCGCAGTTCGACGGCCGTCTCCGACCCGTCGTCGTGCAGGAGACACAGCTCCATGCGCTCTGCGGTCTCGGAGAAGACCGCGAAATTCGTGCCGGCTCCGTCGTACGTGGCACCTAAGGGGTACGCCTGCCCAGGCCAGACCTGCATGAATACGACTCTTTCACTAATGCCCCCTCGGGGCGGGGCCACTTTGGCCAGAGTCTCCCCGAAAGTGGAGCAACCACCCCTGAGTTGAACCCGTCTAACCGTCTGACCACATACTCGGCATGCCCATGAATGGGGCGCCAGGGGAGTAGGGGGAGCAGTGCGAGAGATAGTCAGACGCCACCTGGGGAAGGTGGTGGCGGGCGCGGCGGTCGCGGCGGCCGCGACCGCCGTGCTGGTGGGCGTCGCTCTGCCGGGGTCGGAGGCAGGCGAGTCGGGGGACCGCCAGGCCAACGCCGCAGCGGCGAAGCAGGACGCCGTCGCGAAGGACGGCGTCGTGGAGGACGCGCCCGAGGAGGGCGCGAAGGGTGTCGGCAGCGACCCGCTGACCGACGACGAGATCGAGCGCGCGGAGAAGGCCTCGGTCAGCGGGCAGCTGCGCTCCAGCGCCCGGGACGTCGAGGGGGACCGCGGCCCGCAGCTGCTGTCCACGAACCTCAGCGAGCCGGACCCGAGCGACGCCGGGGCCTCGGCCCCGCGCCGGGCCGAGGTCGTCTACTACGACTACAAGAAGGACGCCGTCGTCACCAAGACGGTCAACCTGGAGACCGGCAAGGTGGACGACACGACCACCGCGCGGAACGTCCAGCCGCCGCCCAGCCAGGAGGAGCTCGTCGAGGGCGCCAGGCTGCTGATCGCCGACCCGCTCGGCAAGGGCCTGAAGCAGGACTTCAAGCACGCCACCGGCAAGAAGCTGACCGGCCCCGACCAGTTGCAGCTGAGCGGCATGGTCTTCCGCAAGGAGACCGTCGAGCGCGTGCCGTCCGGTCTCACCGAGTGCGGCGAGCACCGGTGCCTCCAGGTCGTCACGAAGGTCAAGAACGGTCCGTGGATCGACACCCGGTCCCTCGTCGTCGACCTGAGCACCCGCAAGGTCGGCCGCCTCGGCTGATGCCGCCGGCCCATCGACACGCCGATACACCCGGCACACCGACATCAACTTCTCCTCGTACGAGGGAGTTCATTCCGCAATGCACGTGAACAGACTTTCGCGCGCCCGCAACAAGGCCACCATGGCCGTCGCGGTCTCCGCGCTCCTCGGCGGCGCCCTGGGCGTCGCCGCCCCCGCCTCCGCCGCCCCGAAGGCGCCCAACGCGCCCGCGGCCGACTGCAGTGACGCCTACAAGATCGAGCAGACCGTCGACGGCGGCACGACCTGGCGCATGTGCTGGCACTACAACACGCTCTCCGGCCTGATCCTCGACAAGATCAGCTACCAGCCGAAGGGCGAGGCGAAGCCGATACCCGTCCTGACCAGCGCCCGGCTCGCCCAGGTGCACGTCCCCTACGACGACGGCGAGGCCGAGTACGACGACGTCACCGGGACCGACTTCGGCCAGGCTCTCCAGGACCTCTCGCCCGGCGAGTGCCCCGGCGGCACCATCAAGACCGTCAAGGTCCCGCACCGGGGCGACGTGAAGGGCCTGTGCACCACCACGCGCGCGCGTGGGCACGCGTACCGCCTGAACGACGACGAGAGCACCGGCGGCACCGGCAAGGTCTACACCGGCCAGGGCAAGGACCTGCTCGTCTACACGGTGAACAAGGCGTCCTGGTACGAGTACATCACCGAGTGGCGCTTCTCATCGGACGGCACCATCACGTCCAACGTGGGCGCGACCGGCAGCCTCTCGCCGTACGACTACGACGGCGGCGACAGCCGTGGCTGGCCGATAGGCAAGGGCGACCAGGCCAAGGCCGAGAGCCACGCGCACAACGTCTTCTGGCGGCTCAACTTCGGCCTGGACGGCTCCCCGAAGGCCAAGGTCGAGCAGTACGACTCCAAGGTCACCCCGCCGACCGGCCAGGGCAGCCCCACCACGAAGACCACCCGCACCAAGGTCACCAAGGAGCTGGCGGGCGACCGCAAGGACATGCGCTGGTGGCGCGTGGTCAGCGGCGCGGGCAAGAACAAGGACGGCCACCCCAGGTCGTACGAGATCGTGCCCGGTCCCAGCAACAAGCACGCGGGACGGCCCTTCACCAAGCACGACGTGTACTTCACCCAGTACAAGAAGTGCGAGCAGTACGCGAGCAACAACATCGGCTGCCCGACGGGCACTCCGTCGAGTGTCGACAAGTGGGTGAACGGCCAGACCATGACGCACCCCGTCACCTGGGTGCACATCGGCTTCCACCACATCGCGCGTGACGAGGACCAGCAGCCGATGCCGGTCCACTGGCAGGGCTTCTCGCTGGCCGCGCGCGACGTCACCGCTATGAGCCCGCTCACTCCGCAGGACCTGGCGAACCAGAACGGTCAGCCGCCGATGGGCGGTTGAGAAAACACCCTGTGCATCCGGCTGCACCGCCCGCCGCTCCCGGAGTACCCTTCCTTGATCGTTGACCGGGGGAGTGGCTCGGGGGAGCGGAAGGCGGTGCGCGGGTGAGCTCGGGTGGGCGGGAGCTGCCCCCTGGTGACGAGGGTCACGAGGGGAGCTCCGCGGACGTACCCGCCGGAGCGGTGTCGTTGGCACGGCCGATGGAGACGGGATCTCAGATCGGACCGGAACTGGACTGGGACACCGACGACTGGCGCGAGGTCCGTACGCGCGCCCAGCGTGCCGGGCGGGCCTACATCTGGCTGAACCTGGTGGAACAGCGGCTGCGCGCGGTCGTGGCCGCTGTTCTGCGTCCCATCTACGAACCCGTCCACGCCGACGAGTGGGTGGTGGCCGCCGCCGGTCCCGCGGGCCAGGAGTGGGTGCAGCGGGCCGTCGCCGTACGCGAAGTGAGCCGCCGCAAGGGCTATTTGCTCGACCCGGCGGACGACAACGTCCTCAGCTTCCTCACGCTGCCGCAGCTGCGCGAGCTGATGGTGCAGCACTGGCCGTGCTTCGAGCCGTATCTCGACGACCGGCGTGACGTCGAACTGGCCCTCGACGAGCTGGAGGTCACCCGGAACGTCGTCTCCCGCAACCGCGCTCTGTCCGAGGCGGTCCTCGCCCAGGCCGAGCGTGCCTCGGCCAAGCTCTTGGACATACTCGGCGCGGGTACCGACACGCCCTCCGCCCGGCGCCTGCCCGTCGACGCCGTCGAGGACCTGGTCGGCGACCGCTACGCGGACGTGGTGGCCGTGCATTCGGACCGTGTGCGGCTGCTGCGGCAGTTTCCGGCCGAGGACATCTTCGGGGGCGCCCGCCGTCTCGACGCGATCGGCATCGGTCTCAACCTCCTCGTGCAGAACTTCTCCGGGCGCCGTCTGGTGCGGCTCGCGGAGTCCGGCTGCCGGGTGCGGCTGCTCTTCCTGAACCCGGCGAGCAGCGCGGTCAAGCGCAGAGAGCGCGAGCTCGGCCTCAAGAAGGGCGAGTTGAGCCGTTCCGTGGAGATGAACATCCTGCACATGCGGCGGGTCAGGGCCCGGCTGCGCGATCCGGGCGCCTTCGAGATCCAGGTCTTCGACGAGACGCCGCGCTTCACCGCGTACCTGGTCGACGGGGACGGGGCGGACGGCATCGCGGTCGTCCAGTCGTATCTGCGCAGGACCCGTGGCATGGAGGCGCCGGTGCTGGTGCTGCGCGGCGGCGGGCGTGTGGTGAAATCGGGTGATACGGGCTATGCGGCCGAGACCGGCCTTTTCCCGACATACCGCGAGGAGTTCGAGGTGGCGTGGGCGGACTCGCGGCCGGTGTCCTGAACCGCCCCTGACTCGGTCCGACCCCCCCCCCGAAGCGGAACGCGCCCCTCGGATTGTCAGTGGCGCATGGGATCGTGGTGGTCACTGGGGGAAAGCACCACGAAGAAGGGGGCGGCCATGGGCTGGCACCGGGAGCTGCTGATCGGTTTCGACCTGGAGACGACAGGGACGGATCCGGACGAAGCGCGCATCGTCACCGCGGCGGTGATCGAGGTCAAGGCCGGCGAGACGCTGGGGCACCGCACCTGGCTGGCAGACCCGGGAGTGCCGATACCGGACGACGCGGTCGCGGTGCACGGCGTCACGAACGAACGCGCGGCGGCCGAGGGCAGGCCCGCCGCCGCCGTGGCGGACGCCCTCGCGGAGGTCCTCGTCTCGTACTGGCGGTCGGGCGTCCCGGTCATCGCGTACAACGCGGTCTTCGACCTGAGCCTGCTCTCCGCGGAGCTCAGGAGGTACGGCCTGCCCTCGCTCAGGGAGAGGCTCGGCGGCGCCGAGCCCGGCCCGGTCATCGATCCGTACACGATCGACCGCTCCGTGGACCGCTACCGCAAGGGAAAGCGGAATCTGGAGGCGGTCTGCACGGAGTACGGCGTGGTCCTGGAGGCCGCCCACGACGCGGCGGCGGACGCCCAGGCCGCGGCCCGCCTCGCCTGCGCGATAGCCGACCGCCACCCCAAGGTCGCCTCCCTCGGCCCGGCGGAGCTGCACCGCCGCCAGATCGAGTGGTACGCGGAGTGGGCGGCGGACTTCCAGAACTTCCTGCGCAAGAAGGGCGATCCGGACGCGGTAGTGGACGGGATGTGGCCCCTGAGGGCGGCGGGCTAGGGCCTGTCTGACAATTCGCGTCGTCGCCCGGAGGGCGGCCTCGCGGCGTCAGGTGCGTGCTCTCGGCGTGCCGGGCGTAGGGCCTCGTACTGGATGTACTTGGCTCTGCGCCCGGTGCGGCGAGAGTGCGTGCATGGCGTCGCGAGGCAGGCGGGAATTGTCAGACAGGCCCTAGTCCCTCAGAAGGGGTACCAGCGCACCGTGGCGTCCCCGTCCCGGAGCGAGGCCACGCGCCTGCGGAACTCGGCCAGGGCGTTGGGGTTGGTGGGCGCGTGCTGCGCGACCCACGCGCAACTGGCGGTCTCCCGGGCCCCGCGCAGCACCGCGCACCCCTCCCACTCCCGCACGTCCCACCCGTAGGCGTCGACGAATCCGTCGTATGCCTCGGGCGTGAGTCCGTACCGGTCGCGGGAGAGCGCCATGACGACCAGGTCGTGCTCGCGCAGGTCGAAGGAGAAGGTCTCCAGGTCCACGAGTACCGGGCCGTCCGGGCCCACCAGGACGTTGCGCGGCAGCGCGTCGCCGTGGATCGGGCCGCGCGGCAGACGCGGGGTCAGCGCGGCGGCAGCGGCGGCGAAGTCGTCCCTGCGCGCGCGCAGGAAGTCGGCGTCCGCCGGATCGATGGCGTCGCCCGCGAGCCGCAGCCATCGCCTGACACCGCCGAGCAGTTCACGGCGCGGCAGTTCGAAGGAAGGGGGCGCAAGCTCGTGCACCAGGCGCAGCAGCACGGCGAGGTCGCGCGGCTCGGCGGGGCGCACGGCCGCCGGGAGCCGGTGCCAGAGCGTCACCGCGTGCCCTTCGACGACCAGGGGCTCGTCCCGCGCGGGCCGTGCGGCGGGGACGTCCGCCTGCTCCAGCCAGCGCGCGACACCCAGCTCGCGGCGGGCCCGCTCCAGGAGTCCGGGGGCGGAGCGGCCGATCTTGACGACGAGGTCGCCGATCCCGAACACCGCGTTCTCGCCGAGGGCGAGCAGCTGGGCCCCGCCCACCGGAACCGCCAGTTCCGCCGCGTCCAGTACGTGTCGCGCCCGTGCCTCGTCCATCCCGTGCCTCCCGCACCCGTCGCCCTTCGCCCGACAGTCTCGCATTCGCACAGGCCAACAGGCTTGAGCGGGCTGCGCAGCTCCTTGACGTATCAAGACCACATCAGCACGATGACGGGGGCCGCCAGGGCGGCCGGACCCGTAAGAGCCGCCCGAAGGAGCCGATCCGTGACATTGGCGACCGCTACGAAGCGGTCAGCGAGAGGCACGCCGGGACAGCCGCCCGCGGACCACGGCGCGTGGTTCCTCGTGCTGCCCGCGTTGATCCCGATCCTCGTCCTCAGCGTCGGCCCGCTCCTCTACGGCATCGCGCTGGCGTTCACCGACTCCCAGTCGGGCCGGACCGAACCCACCCAGTGGATCGGCGCCCTCAACTTCCAGGACCTGCTGCACGACACGCTGTTCTGGGAGTCGTTCCGCATCGGCCTGCTGTGGGCGTTCGGCGTCACCGTGCCGCAGTTCCTGCTGGCGCTCGGCCTCGCGCTGCTGCTCAATCAGAACCTGCGCTTCCGCTGGCTGGCGCGGGCGCTCGCGATCATCCCCTGGGCGATGCCCGAGGTGGTCGTCGGCATCATGTGGCGCCTCGTCTACCACCCGGACGCCGGCGTCCTCAACGAAACACTGGCCGACCTCGGGCTCGGCGACGGCAAGGACTGGCTGACCGGCACGGGCACCGCGCTCCTCGCCGTGATCGTCGTCGGCGTCTGGGCGGGCATGCCGCAGACCACCGTGGCGCTCCTCGCCGGACTCCAGAACACGCCGCGCGAGCTGCACGAGGCCGCGGCGATGGACGGCGCGGGCGCCTGGCGCCGCTTCCGCACGGTCACCTGGCCCGCGATCAAACCGGTCGCCCTCGCCATCACGGCGCTCAACTTCATCTGGAACTTCAACTCCTTCGCCCTGGTCTACGTCCTCACCCAGGGCGGCCCCGGCGGCCGCACCCGCCTGCCCATGCTCTTCGCCTACGAAGAAGCGTTCCGCTACGGCCAGTTCGGCTACGCCGCGGCCATGGGCTGTGTCATGGTCGCCGTGATCTCCGTGATCCTCGCCTGCTACCTCGCGGGCCGGCTGAAGGGGGGCGACGAGGCATGATGCGCACGAAGAAGTCGACGCGCGCCGCGCAGTACGTGGCGCTCGCCGCCTACCTGGTCTTCCTCGCCTTCCCGTTCCTGTGGCTGATCTCCACGGCCTTCAAGCCCGCGCGGGAACTGGGCAGCCTGCACCCCACCTGGATCCCGAAGGACCCGACGCTGGACAACTTCCGGCAGGCCTTCGACGAACAGCCGCTCCTCCAGGCCGCGGGGAACTCCCTGATCGCGGCGGTCAGCGCGGCCCTGATCGCCGTCGTCATCGCGACCCCGATGGCATACGTCATGGCCAGACACCGCACCCGCCTCGCGAAGGCGGCCACCGGCTGGGTGGTGATCAGCCAGGCGTTCCCGTTCGTCCTGATCATCATCCCGCTCTTCCTGATCCTGAAGAACCTCCACCTGATCAACTCCCTGCTCGGCCTGGTCATGGTGTACGTGGTGTGGTCGCTGCCCTTCGCGCTGTGGATGCTCGTCGGCTACGTCCGCGCGGTCCCCGCCGAGCTGGAGGAGGCGGCGGCGGTCGACGGCGCGGGCAGGGTACGGACATTCGTGTCGGTCGTCGCCCCGCTGCTGGCGCCCGGCGTCGTGGCCACGGCGATGTTCGCCTTCATCACCGCGTGGAACGAGTTCTTCTTCGCGCTCGTCCTGCTCAAGACCCCTCAGAAGCAGACGTTGCCGGTCATCCTGAACCGCTTCATCGGCGCCGAGGGCGTCGCGGACCTCGGGCCGCTCGCCGCCGCGGCGTTCCTCGCGACCATCCCCTCGCTGGTCATCTTCGCCATCATCCAGAAGCGGATCACGGGTGGAATGCTGGCCGGGGCGGTGAAGGCCTGATGCGCCCCCTGCGCGCGCGCCGGGCGCGTCTTATGACCGCTGCCGCCTCGGCTCTCGCCCTGCTCCTGACCGGATGCACCGGTGACTCCGGCAGCGACGACGACGGGAAGATCACCCTCCAGTTCCAGTCCCTGGCCTGGCAGAAGGAGTCCGTCGACGCCAACAAAGCCCTGGTCGAGGAGTGGAACGCCACCCACCCCGACGTCAAGGTCGAGTACGTCCAGGGCAGTTGGGACAGCGTCCACGACCAGCTGCTCACCTCCTTCGAGGGCGGTGAGGCGCCCGACATCATCCACGACGCCTCGGACGACCTCGCCGACTTCGCGTACGGCGGCTATCTCGCGGACCTCGGCGAGCTGCTTCCCGACCGCCTGAAGTCCGACATCCCCGAGCGCAGCTGGGAGACGACGACCTTCGGCGGCAAGGTCTACGGCGTGCCGTTCCTCCAGGAGCCGCGCGTCTTGATCGCCAACGCGAAGTGGCTGAAGAAGTCGGGCGTACGGATCCCCACCCCCGAGAAGCCCTGGAGCTGGGCGGAGTTCAGGGACGTCACCAAGGAACTCGGCGACGGCGAGGACGGGAAGTACGGCGTCGCCTGGCCCCTGAAGGAGCCGGTATCCGCGACGCTCAACCTCTCCCTGTCGGCGGGCGGCCGGATGTTCCACCGCGGTGCGGACGGCAAGGTCGACGTCCGCTTCGGCGAGGCCGACGAAATCATGCCCCGCACGGTCCACGACCAGGTCAACAACGACAACAGCGCCTCCGGCACGACCCTCGGCATGGGCGGCTCCGACACCCTGCCCGGTTTCTTCGGCGGCAAGTACGCGATGGTCCCGCTCGGCTTCTCCTACCGCCAGCAGATCGCCCAGCAGGCACCGAAGGGCTTCGACTGGCAGGTACTGCCCGCGCCCGCCGGCTCCGAGGGACTCGCGCAGGGCGTCAGCCCGCAGACCCTCTCCGTATCCGAGGACAGCCCGCACAAGAAGGCGGCGGCCGAGTTCATCGACTTCTTCCTCCAGCCGCAGAACATGGTGAAGCTGGCGCGCGGCGACTGGATGCTGCCGACCGGCGAGAAGGCCCTGAAGGACCCCGCGCTGCGCACGGAGAAGAACGACTGGGCGGTGGGCACGGCCCTCGCCGAGGACCTGCGCTCGGCCCCCGCCCAGTCCGTGCGGGGCTATCCGGAGTGGAAGGACAAGGTGGCCACCCCCGCGTTCCAGGAGTACTACAGCGGGGCCATCGGCCTCGACGAGCTGCGGAAGCGACTGGTGAAGGACGGCAATCTGGTGCTGGCCAGATATCAGCGGTAGGGGTCTACGGGATCAGGAGGAGGCGGAACGATCGACGCGAGCAGGGTCGAGCAGTGAACCGGTGCGGACGAAGATGTCCCGGTCCCCGTTGGTGTCGCCCGGGACGAGCGTCCCGGAGTCGGAGCTGAAGGCGACGTGGCGTCCTTCGGGCGTGATGGCGGGGTTCAGGGCGAGTTCCTCGCTCTTGGGGTCCGTGTCGCTCACCACGCTTGTCGTACGGGTCTGGCGGTCATGCCGGTAGATCCTGTTCCAGGACCCGTCGAAGCCGGTGACCAGGCCGTTCAGGTCGGAGGCGAAGAAGACGTATCGGCCGTCCGCGGTGATCTCGGCCTGTCTGGCTCCCAGCCCGTAGACCCAGTTCCACTCACCTTGGGTACCGTCACTGGCCACGCTGACGCGCTCGGTGGTCCTGGCGGTGAGGTCGCGCACGAACATGTCCTCGATCTGGTTCGTGTCGTCCGGCACCATGTTGCGGGCATCGGACTCGAAGGCGACGATGCGGCCGTCCGCGCTGATGGCCGGTTCGAAGGAGCCACAGCACTCCAGGCTGACCGCCTGCCCGCCGGTGCTCGTCAGATTGGCGCGGGTGATGGCCCCGGTCTGCCGTTCGTACACGAAGACGTCCGTGTCGCCGTTGGTGTCGCCGGGGACCAGGTTCGTGTCGTCGGAGGTGAAGGCGATCCGGCGCGCGTCGGTGCTCAGTGACGGCGCACTGCCGTGGAAGGTGCCGAGCTTCTGGCCGGTGCGGGTCTGCATGTCGTACAGGACCAGCCCGCCCTTCGTATGGACGGTGTGGGAGAGGTAGCGGCCGTCGGGGCTGAACGCCGCGTCCGGGTACTGGTGGGTGGCGCCCGTGCCGATGCGGACGGTGGTCCGGGTCTGTCGGTCGTGCAGGAAGAGGTCGGACCCCTTCGTCCACGTGTCGCCCGCGACGAGGTTGTCCGCGTTCGACGCGAACACGACGTACCGGCCGTCCGGACTGAGGGCGAGGCCATGCCCCTTGGTCTCACCGGAGGCCTGCGCTCCTGAACTGGACACGTTCACCCGCTCGGTCGTCTTCTCCTGCCGGTCGCGTACGAACACGTCGAGGGCGCCGTTCGTGTCCCCGGGGACCAGGTTGTCGGACGTCGAGCTGAACGCGACGTAGCGGCCGTCGGAGCTGATCGCCGGGGCGTCGTCCGAGCGCCACTTCGCCTCGTCCGCCTGCGCGCCGTCACCGGAGACGTTCACCCGCTCGATGCCGGAGCCGCCGGGGTCGTCAGAGGCCGACACCGGTGCCTGTCCGGCACAGGTGAGCACCACCGCGAGGGCGGCCGCCCCCAGGCCCACTGCCCTCGCTCCCGGGCGGCGCATGCGTAACGGTCGTATGGTCATGGTCGCTCCCTGGGTCTGCCGGGCACGCGCTGCCGTGCCCGCGCGGCTGTCGGACAGTGGCAGCGTGACGTATGCGCCTGACGGGGCCCTGATGCCGGGCGGTGGGGTCACGGGGTGTCACAGGTGTCATGCCGGAGCGCGAGGACCCGGGCCGGTCAGCGCCCCTCGGGAAAGGCGGCGCGCAGTGCGGAGCCTCGGGTGGTGCATGCGACTCCGATGACGGGCAGCACGCAGACGACCTGCATCACGGCGGCCGCCGACCCATACCGCGATGACCGCCAGGAGGGCGGCGGCGCTCAGTGCGCCGAGAACCTTGATGCCGCTCCGCGCCGTGTCGAAGGCACCTCGGGTGCGGGCGGAGTCGAGGAGTGCCGCCTCGGCCGTGGGGTGCGTGCTGGTTTCCATGCTCACCGGCGCCATGAAGCGCTTGGCCGACGCGGTGTCCGCCTGGGCACACAGAGGGGTGGGGCTAGCCCCACTCCCTGGCTGACCAGGCAAGGAGCGGGCTCCGTTCGGTGCACAGTGGGAGCACCGAACGGCAAGCGGAGGATGAGTCATGAGGCAGCTGGGTTCATGGGTGGCGCGCGTCGGCGTGGGGTTCGTGCGGGCATGCGTCGTCGCCGTCGTCAGCATGCTGATCCCGGCCGTGTGGGCCGCCGCCGTGGCGCTGGGGATCCGGTGGGGGGCGGGAAACCCGTGGTCGTGGGCAGCGCCGCTCGTGCTGGTGTGCGGGGGCACGTTCGCGCTGTCCCGCCCGGTCTGCCGGACGGTCCGCTTCCTTGTCGCACGGTGGACCGCCACCGTCATTCCCGCCGGGTACCGGCAGGCCGGACCGGTGACGCGGATGTCCACCGGTTACTGGTGGAACGGCTTCTCCTACGAGCGCACCCGCCGGGACGCCCTCCTGGACCAGAAGTGGCGGGTCCGGTGGACGGACCCCGCCAACTGGCGCGACCTGCGGTTCACCGGGATCGTGCCGATCACCGCGGGCGTGGTCGCCGCCCTCCCGCCGGCCGGTGTGGCCGCGGCGGTCCTCGGGCTCGGCCGGCCGGGATTCGCCCCGCGCCTCGTCGGGGCGCTCGGCCTGGTCGTGGCCGTCGCCTGCGCACCGTACGCCTGGCGGCTCATCGAGCCGGTGGCCGTCCGCTTCCTGCGTCCGTCCCCCACGATGGCGCTGGCGGACCGGGTGGAAGAGCTGACCGCCCAGCGCGCGGACGCGACGGTCGCGCAGGCCGCCGAGATCCGCCGGATCGAAAGGGACCTGCACGACGGGGCGCAGGCCCGCCTCGTCGGGCTCGGACTCTCCCTGGCGACCGCGGAGAAGCTGATGGAGACCGACCCGGAGCGGGCCAAGGCGCTGATGCGGGACGCGCGGGCCGGCGCCACCGCCTCGCTGGCCGAACTCCGCGAGCTGACCCGGGGGATCAGCCCACCGGTGCTGGCCGAGCGGGGGCTCGTCGACGCGGTGCGCGCCCTCGCTCTGGACATCCCGCTCGACGTGGCCGTCAGCACTGAGGGCAGCGCTGACGGCGGGCTGACCCTGGACCCGCCGATCGAGTCGGCCGTCTACTTCGGCGTCGCCGAGTTGCTGACCAACGCGGTCCGGCATGCCCACGCGTCACGGGCGCGCGTCCGCCTCGCCAGGGACGAGGCCGGCCTCATCGTCGAGGCCGAGGTCGAGGACGACGGCCGGGGCGGGGCCGACGAGCGGCCCGGCGGCGGGCTCGCCGGTCTGCGCCGCCGCCTCGCGGTCTTCGACGGCACCCTTGAGATCACCAGCCCGCCGGGCGGCCCGACCCGTGTCAGGATGGCGCTGCCATGCGAATCGTCGTAGCCGAAGACCTCTACCTCCTGCGCGACGGGATGGTCCGCCTGATCGAGGCGTACGGGCACCAGGTGGTGGGGACGGCGACCACCGGACCCGAAACGCTCGACGCGCTGCGGACGTGGCGCCCGGATGTGGCCGTCATCGACGTCCGCATGCCGCCGGACCAGTCGGACGAAGGCCTGCGGGCGGCGCTCGCCGCCCGGGGCGAGATGCCAGGACTGCCGGTCCTCATCCTCTCCCAGCACGTCGAGCAGCTGTACGCCCGCGAGCTCTTGGCCGACGGCTCGGGCGGCATCGGCTACCTCCTCAAAGAGAGCGTGTTCGACGGCGACCAGTTCATCGGCGCCCTGGAGCGCGTCGCGGGCGGCGGGACCGCCATGGACCCGGCCGTCATCGCGAGACTGCTCTCCAGCGGCTCCCCGAGCCGGGGGCTTGAGCGGCTCACCGAACGCGAGCACTCCGTGCTGGCCCTCATGGCCGAGGGGCTGTCCAACCAGGCCATCGGCCGCCGCCTCTTTCTCAGCGAGAGCGCCATCGGCAAGTACACCACCTCCATGTTCGGCAAGCTCGGCATCTCCGATGACGACGACACCAACCGCCGTGTCCGCGCCGTCCTCACCTATCTGAACAAGCCCTAGCTCGAACCGGCCGCCACAGGAAAGGGTTGCACGAGACGTCTCGTCTCGTTTAAGGTCGGTGCATGACCCCGCCTCGCCCCGCCCACATCGCCATGTTCTCGATCGCCGCCCACGGGCATGTGAACCCGAGCCTCGAAGTCATCCGGGAGCTCGTCGCCCGCGGTCACCGCGTCACGTACGCCATCCCGCACATCTTCGCGGAGAAGGTCGCCGAGACCGGCGCCGAGCCCAGACCCTACGAGACGACCCTGCCGTCACCGGACGACGACCCGGAGGCCTGGGGCACGGAACTGGTCGACAACCTCGAACCGTTCCTCACCGACGCGATCCAAGTCCTGCCGGAGCTGGCCCGCGCCTACGAGGGCGACGAACCCGACCTCGTCCTGTACGACATCACGTCCTACCCCGCGCGCGTCCTGGCCCGCCGCTGGGGCGTCCCCGAGATCTCCCTCTCGCCGAACCTCGTCGCCTGGGACGGATACGAGGAGGAGGTCGCCGAGCCGACGCAGGCGCAGCTGAAGGCCTCCGGGCGCGGCCGGGCCTACCTGGCGCGTTTCACCTCCTGGCTCGCGGAGAACGGCATCGCCCAAAACCCCGACTCCTTCGTCGCCCGGCCCCCGCGCTCCCTGGTGCTGATACCGAGGGCCCTCCAGCCGTTCGCCGACCGGGTCGACGGGCGCGTGCACACCTTCGTCGGCGCCTGCCAGGGCGAGCGCGCGGAGCAGGGGGAGTGGGAGCGGCCCGCCGGTGCGCGCAGGGTGCTGCTCGTCTCGCTCGGTTCGGCCTTCACCAAGCAGCCCGATTTCTACCGCGAGTGCGTCAAGGCCTTCGGGGGCCTGCCGGGCTGGCACGTGGTGCTCCAGATCGGCAAGCACGTCGACGCGGGGGAACTCGGCGAGGTGCCCGCGAACGTCGAAGTGCACCGGTGGGTGCCGCAGTTGGCGGTCCTGAGGAAGGCGGACGCGTTCATCACGCACGCCGGCGCGGGCGGCAGTCAGGAGGGGCTCGCCACCGCGACGCCGATGGTGGCCGTGCCGCAGGCCGCCGACCAGTTCGGCAATGCCGACATGTTGCAGGGGCTCGGCGTCGCCCGTCATCTGCCGAGGGAGGAGGCGACCGCCGAGGCGTTGCGCGAGGCGGTTCTCGCGCTGGTCGAGGATCCGGAAGTCGCCCGCAGGCTGTCCGGGATCCAGGCCTCGATGGCGGCGGAGGGCGGTACCCGGATGGCGGCCGACCTCATCGAGGAGGAGCTGGCGAAGGCGCGGGCCGCGCGGTCGCGATGTGACGCTCCGTGACGTGGTTCGAGGTTCCACTCATTCGATAACACTCTGGTAACGCACCAATGTCCTGGAATGGCCATTGACTCGCTCCGAACAGTTGACCGTTACCCCCGGTGAAAGGTTGCACTCCGTAGATCTTGTTCCTTGGTCGAATCCTTCCCTAGCGTGAGATGAACTTTCGTCGAACACCAGGAAGTTGACCCCCATGCGTCGAGACATACCGCCCCTCGCCGAGGTGCGTCGCATCACTCAGAAGAAGCGCGACGCGTGGTGGACCGTGTTGCTTGTCGACCCGGTCGCCACGCCGCTCGTGCGGTTCACCGCGATGCGTACGAGAATCACGCCCAACCAGATCACGTGGGGCGCGTTCCTTCTCGGTCTCGGCTCCGCCGCGTGCTTCGCGCTCGGCGACTGGAAGTGGCTCGCCCTCGGCGCCGTCATCTACCACCTGAGCTTCATCCTCGACTGCATGGACGGCAAGGTCGCCCGCCTGACCGGGCAGGGCTCGGTCTTCGGCGCCTGGCTCGACTTCGTCTTCGACCGCATCCGCGTCATGGTGTGCGGCGTCGCCCTGATGGGCGGCCAGTACGAGCGCACCGGCGACACCCTGTACATCTGGCTCGCGCTCGTCGTGGTGGCGCTGGACACCCTGCGGTACATCAACTCGCTGGAGATCTTCAAGATCCGCCACTCCATGCGCAAGCAGATCAAGTCGCGCATGAGGGCCGCGCGGCGCGCGCAGAACCAGGCGGAGCTCGCCTTCATGGAGGACCTGCTGCGGGACAACCCCTCGGCGGACATCGAGCAGGACCTCCAGCGGGCCGCGGGCGAGGCCGCTTACGACCCGCGGGAGCCTGTGGCCACCGGTGCCGACGGGGAGGCGGCACCGGTGGCCCCCAAGCCCCAGGTGATCGACCTGCACCAGGAGTTCCGGCGGAAGTTTCCGGCCTATCTGCGGGCCCGCTCCTTCCTGCTGCGCCACCGCATCCGCGCGCACCTGGTGAGCGGCATCGAGTTCCAGATGGGCGTCTTCATGATCGGCCCGCTCTTCGATGTGGTGGTGCCCGCGACGATCGTGTCCGGCGCGCTGCTGCTCGTGTTCGAGCTCGCCATCATCTACAAGCTGCTGCTCTCGACGAGGGACTTCACGCGGACCATCGACTCCTTCGAGGAGCGGAAGGTGCCGGTCGCGGCCTGACCGCACGGGCCGGTGCGACGCCGGGCGGGCCGGGGATTCCCCCGACCCGCCCGGCGTTGCGTATGGGGCGCAAAACGCTTGGTGTTACCTGGAGTTGGGGTGGGTGGGTCACCAGATGTCCGTTCCGTCATGCCGGGGCCGGTTTGTTATTACAGAACCTTGTTGAACAAGTCACAGCTGCATGAAGGTATTGATCTGCGCGCGTCAATCGGTCAGGGTTTCGTCCCAACACCCGGAGATCTTCCGGGCGTCAGGGCGCGTCGCGACGAACTTGTCGCCGCGGCACAGCTCTGGCAAGACAGCTGAATGCCCCCCACAACCCCCCACACAGCACTGAGGAGACCCCTCTTCATGGCAACACACAAGCGCGCTCGCACGATGAAGCTCACCGCCGCGATAGCCACCGCCGCCACCGCGGTCGGTGTGACGGTCTTCGCCACCTCATTCGCCGGAGCGGCCACCCCCGCCGAGGGCAAGGTGTACGGCCTGGACGCCAAGGGCGCCGTCGCCGGCAGCTACATCGTGATGCTCGACGAGAAGGTGAACAAGGACGCCAAGTCCGACCTCGCAAAGGAGTACGGCGGCGAGCTCAAGCGGAACTACTCCTCCGCGATCAACGGCTTCTCCGCCAAGGGCCTGACCGAGACCGAGGCCAAGCGCCTGGCCGCCGACCCGGCCGTAGGCAAGGTCGTCCAGTCGAAGAAGTTCACCATCGACGCCACCCAGGACAACCCGCCGTCGTGGGGCCTGGACCGCATCGACCAGGCGGACACCGCGGCCGACAAGAAGTACACCTACCCGGACGCGGGCGGTGAGGGCGCCACCGCGTACGTCATCGACACGGGCGTCCGCGTCAGCCACAAGGACTTCGGCGGCCGCGCCGTCTCCGGCTTCGACGCCGTGGACAACGACGACAACGCCGACGACGGCAACGGCCACGGCACGCACGTCGCCGGCACCATCGCCGGTGACGCGCACGGCGTCGCCAAGAAGGCGAAGATCGTCGCCGTCCGTGTCCTGGACGACCAGGGCTCCGGCACCACCGAGCAGGTCGTGGCGGGCATCGACTGGGTCACCAAGAACCACCAGGGCCCCTCCGTCGCCAACATGAGCCTCGGCGGCGGCGCGGACGAAGCGCTCGACGCGGCCGTCCAGAAGTCGATCGCCTCGGGCGTCACCTACGCGGTGGCCGCCGGCAACGAGTCGACCGACGCCTCCCAGGGCTCCCCGGCCCGCGTGCAGGAGGCCATCACGGTCGCCTCCTCCACCAAGGACGACGCGCAGTCCGACTTCTCCAACTTCGGCTCCGCCGTGGACATCTACGCCCCGGGCTCGGACATCACGTCCGCCTGGAACACCGGTGACGACGCCACCAACACCATCTCCGGTACGTCGATGGCGACCCCGCACGTCGTGGGCGCCGCCGCCGTCTACGTCGCCGCCCACCCGGACGCCAAGCCCGCCGACGTCGCCAAGGCCCTGACCGACGGCGCCACCCCGGACAAGATCTCCAACCCGAGCGAGGGCACGCCCAACAAGCTCCTGAAGGTCGTCGAGTGATCCTCGCCGCCCGCTGAGCCGCGGCCGCCGTGCCCACCCCCACGGGGCACGGCGGCCGCTCTATCGTGTGCGCATGGTGACCAAGAGATACGCGGCGCTGCTGCGCGGCATCAATGTGAGCGGCCACAATAAGGTGCCGATGGCCCAGCTGCGCGCGCTCCTGGAGGGGCTCGGGCACGGCGGCGTACAGACGTACCTCCAGAGCGGCAACGCGGTCTTCACCGCGGCCCGGGGCGACGAGGAGTCGCTCGCCGCGGGGCTGCGGGCGGCGATCGAGGAGGAGCTCGGCTTCGCCGTCGACGTGCTGGTGCGCGACGGCGCGTATCTGCGGGCGGTGGCGGACGCCTGCCCCTTCCCGGCCGCCGGACTCCAGGGCAAGCAGCTCCACGTCACCTACTTCTCGGCGCCGGTCGACGCGGCCCGCTTCGCGGCAATCGACCAAATCCCCTTTCTGCCCGAGGAATTCAGGCTCGGCGACCGCGCACTCTACCTGTACGCACCCGACGGCCTCGGCCGCTCCAAGCTCGCCGAGCAGCTGTCGCGGCCCGCCCTGACCAAGGGCCTCGTCGCCACCACCCGCAACTGGAACACCGTCACCCGGCTCGTGGAGATGACCCGTGACTGACCGCACCCCCGCCGTGGAAGCCGCCATCGAGGGCGAGCTGCGCCTCCTCGACCCCGAGGTGCGCGCCTCGCCCGCTCTCTTCGAGGCGCTGCTGCACCCCGAGTTCACCGAGTTCGGGGCCTCCGGGACGCGGTGGGACCGGAATTCGATCGTGCGGGTCCTCACGGCCGCGCCGGAGCCCGCGAGCCGTCCCACGACGACCTCGCACATGCGCGGCGTCCAGCTGGCCGACGACGTCGTGCACCTGACCTTCGACACGGACGACAACGGCCGCCGCGCCCACCGCAGTTCGCTGTGGCGGCGTACGGAGGACGGGTGGCGGCTCTGGTTCCACCAGGGGACGCTGTTCACCGAAGAGTGAGAGCGCGGGCACGTACGCGCGCGAGAGGCTCGGCAGCCGCAGAAGTGGCCCATAGGGACAGCCCCGCAATGGCCCACCGGCGAGCGCCACTCGCTGGCTAATGTCCCGGCATGACCAAGACATCCGTGCCGCTCGACTCCCGCGCCCGCGTCGACTTCTACTCCGACCCGGCCTGCCCCTTCGCCTGGATCACCTCACGCTGGATGCTGGAGGTCGAACGCCACCGCGACCTCGACCTCCGCTTCCACGTGATGAGCCTGTACTTCCACAACGCAGGCAACGACCTGCCGGACTGGTACCGGGATCTGGTGGACCGCTCGCTCGGCCTCACGCGGATCGCCGCGGCCGTCGCCGAGCGGTACGGCGAGCGGACCCTCCGCGACCTCTACACCGCTTTCGGCACCCGGATCCACCAGGACAAGAACGAGGACTACCAGGAGGTCGCCGCGACGTCCCTGGCCGAGCTGGGCCTGCCGGGCGAACTGGCGGCCGCGGCGGACGACGCGGCCGGCGACGAGGCGCTGCGCCGCAGCCACGACGCCGGCAAGGACCCGCTAGCCGACGGCTACGTCGGTACCCCGACGATCCACGTCGACGGCACCGCCTGGTTCGGCCCCGTGCTGCGCGCGATCCCGCGCGGCGAGGAGGCGGCCCGGCTCTTCGACGCCTTCCGGGTACTGGCGGGACACCCGGACCTCTTCGAGCTCAAGCGCACCCGGACGGGCGGCCTCGACTTCTCCTGAGGGCGCCGCCGGTTCAGCCGCCGGCGGGCGGCGCGGCGGGCAGCCGGGAGGTGAGCAGCAGAGTGGTCCTGCCGTTGTCCTCGGGCACCGCGCGGCCCTGCGTGTAGCCGAGGCGCTTGAGGACGGAGAGGGAGGCGGTGTTCTCCGAGTCCACGGTCGCGTGCACCTCGGCGAGCCCCAGCGCCTCATGGCCGTACGAGGTCAGGAGCCGCGCCAGCTCGGTCCCGAGCCCGAGGCCCCAGCTCTCCCGGGTCAGCCCGTAGACGATCTCGTGGCCGTCGAGCCAGCTCTCCGGAGAGGGCTTGATCTCGGCGTGCCCGACATAGCGCCCCTCGTACCGCACCGCCCAGACGGGAAAGCGCTCCTCGGCGTAGATGAGGCTGAATATCCGCCCGAACAACGCCCGGTCCTCGGCAGCGCTCTGCACCCCGTCCCCGAACCAGCGCCCCACGGCCTCGTCCTGGAACAGCGCGACAAAATGCGCCTCGTCGGCGGCGACATAGGCCGAGAGCGAAAGACGTTCGGACCGCAGTTCGGGTGTCATCCGCGAGACGGTAGGGGGCGGGGGCGGGCGGAGGCAAGCGGTTTCACCGCGCCCCGTGTCACCGGGCCGCACCCTTCACCCCACCACCCGCGGCAACCCGATCGGATTGGGGAACGGCACGATGCCGGAGTTCACGATGGCGCGGGCCGCCGGGTGGAGGGCGGCGAGGAGGGTGTCCGTGGTGGGCTTGGGGAGGGGGCGCAGGAGGCGGTCCGTCAGGCGGTCCGTGTCGTCCTCTATCAACTCGCGTTCCGTCAGGCCCCGTTCCGTCACGCGGCCCGCCGCGTCGAGCATGCCGCGGCCCCGCAGGCGGTCCGCCGCCGTCTGCCACTCCTCCTCCGTCCAGCCGCGGTCCTGGCGGATGCGGGCCGCGTCCACCCTGCCGGTCGCGGCGGCCAGGGCGAGGGCCTCGCGGGCGTCCAGGCCGTGGTCGGCGAGGACCGCGATGTGGGCGTCGCCGCGGAATTCCCGTACACAGGTGACCAGTTGCCAGAGGCGTTCCACCGGGTCCACGCGGTCCGTCAGGTCGCGGTTGGCGGCGAAGAGCGGGCGGGCCAGTGGCGGAGCCTCCTCGACCAGGGCCGTCAGCGGTCCGTTCGCCGCCGTGGTCAACACCGCGATGTCCGGGACCAGTTGGCGCAGCGCGCGGGCCGTGAGGCGGGCCCGCTCCTCGACGACGCGGTCCGGCGAGGCGTACTCCCAGGCCGAAGGGAGGGCGCGCGCCACCATGCCCGGTGCGAAGACACCGAGCGCCGCCGAGGCGACGCCGGGCCCCACGCGGCCCATCGGCGCGGTGCGGGCGGCGAAGTACCCCATCCAGAAGCCCTTGAGGCCAACCGCCCGGCCGAGGCCGCGGCAGCGCTCCTCGAAGTAGATCACCGCGTGCAGGGGTTCGGTCCGCAGCCAGAGCGTGCGGGAACGACTCGGGGTCATGGACCCACAAGCTAGGCCAGTGCGGGAATCCGCGCCAGAGGAGCAACAGGGCAGGTGTCCGGCGCGTACGCCTCTTCGTAGCGCCGCACGAGCAGCCGCGCCACCGCCGGTGCGGGGCCGAGCACGTCCGCCAGTACGTCGGCCCCCGCGGCGCCCCGCGCGATGCGGTCCGGCAGGAAGCCGGGCGCGAGGACGTAGGGGGCGACGGCCACCCGCCGTACCCCCGGTACGTCCCGCAGCGCGCGCACCGCGTCTTCCGTGCGCGGCAGAGATGCGGAGGCGAACGCAGGCCGCACGGCGCACCAACCGGTGTGCCGCCACTCCCGCGCGATTTCAGCGATCACTGCGATCGCCTCCGGGTCGGAGGACCCCGCCGAGGCCAGCACGACCCCGGTCGAGGGCTTGTCGGCGGGGTCGAGCCCCCCCTCGTACAACCGCTGCTCCAGGGCCGAGAGGAGGAGCGGCGACGGGCCGAGGACCGCCGCCCGGCGGATGCGCAGACACGCGGGGGCCTCGCGCAGCACCGCGGGGATGTCCGCCTTCGCGTGGAACGCGTGCGTCAGGAGGAGGGGAAGCGCCACGACGTCCCGTACGCCTTCGGCCGCGAGCCGGTCCAACACGGCCGGCACGGAAGGCGTGTCGAAGTCGAGGAAGGCCGTCTCCACCCGCAGGCCGGGACGCAGCGACCGTACCCGGCGCGCCAGCGCGTGCACGGTCGCGGCGTGCCGCGGGTCGCGGCTGCCGTGGGCGATGACGAGGAGTACGGGACGTCGCATGGCGGGTCAGCTCTTCACGAGGAGCCCACGGCCGCGCAGCACGCGCCGCTCCAACGGGCTGAAGATGAGCAGGTCGATGGCGATGCCGACGATCAGGATGAGGAAGATCGCCAAGAAGATCATCGGCATGGAACTGGCGTTGCGGCCGTTCTCCAGGAGCTGGCCGAGGCCCACGCCGAGCTCCGGCGACGACGCGATGATCTCCGCGGCCATCAGGGAACGCCAGGAGAACGCCCAGCCCTGCTTGAGCCCCGCCAGATAGCCGGGCAGCGCCGCCGGGAGCACGATGTGCCAGGTGTGCCGCAGCCCCGTCGCGCCGAGCGTGCGGCCCGCGCGCAGGAACAGCGGCGGCACCTGGTCGACGCCCGACACCAGGCCGTTGGCGATGGAGGGCACCGCCCCGAGCAGGATCACCGCGTACATCATCTGGTTGTTGAGGCCCAGCCACAGCACCGCGGGCGGCACCCACGCCACCGACGGCAGCGACTGGAGACCGGAGAGGATCGGGCCGATCGCGGCCCTGATGAACCGCACGCGGGCGACGATCAGGCCGAGCGGCGTACCGATCGCCAGGGCGAGCAGGAAGCCGAGCAGGCCGCGTGAGACGGACGTCCAGATGTAGTCGAGGAGCGTGCCCTGCAACCACGCCGTGCGCACCTCGTCCCACACCGCGGACGGCGAGGGCAGCTTGCTCGGGTCGTCGACCACCTTGAAGGAGACCAGCACCTGCCAGACCACCAGGACCAACAGCACCGCGGTGAGCGGCGGCAGCACCTTCTGCACCAGGACTTGGCGCACCGGCGTGCGGGTGGGCCCCGCCGTCGTCTCCAGAGCGTCGAGGCCCGCCTCAAGACCGGCGAGGTCCTGGCCGTCCTCCTTCACGGGCGTCCCGCCGGCCGGACCGGCCGTCTCACTGACCGGACCGGACGTCTCAGTGCTGGCCATGGCGGCGGATCTCCCCACGCAGTTGTTCGGTGATCTCGACGGACAGTTCCGCCACGGCGGAGTCCTCGATGCGGCGCGGGTGCGGAATGCCGACCTGCCACTCGTGCGCCACCCGGCCGGGACGCGACGAGAGGAGCACGACGCGCTGGGCGAGGCGCACGGCCTCGCGGACGTTGTGCGTGACGAAGAGGACGGAGACGTTCGTCTCGCGCCAGACGCGGGTCAGCTCGTCGTGCAGCACGTCGCGGGTGATCGCGTCGAGCGCCGCGAACGGCTCGTCCATCAGCAGGAGCCGGCTGTCCTGCGCCAGAGCCCGCGCAAGCGCCACGCGCTGGCGCATGCCGCCGGACAGTTCGTGCACCCGCTTGCGGTAGGCGCCGTGCAGCCGGACGAGTTCCAGCAGCTCCTCGGCCTTCGGGCGGCGCTCCGCCTTCGGTACGCCGCGCAGCTTCAGGGCCAGTTCGATGTTCTTGCCCGCGGTCAGCCACGGGAAGAGCGCGTGCTCCTGGAACATCAGGGCGGGGCGGCCGTCCGTCGTGATGGCGCCCGCCGAGGGCTTGTCGAGCCCGGCGACCAGATTGAGCAGCGTCGACTTCCCGCAGCCCGAGGCTCCGAGGAGGGTGACGAACTCGCCCGGCGCGACATCGAGCGAGATGTCGTCGAGCACGAGTTGTGACCCGGCGGGTCCGGCGAAGGACTTCGAGACGTGCTCGATCCGGGCGGCGTGCGTTGTCTCGGTGCGGATGTCCTCCGCGGCCTTGGCGAGAGTGGTCGCCATGGTCGTCACCTCCTGGGAACTCGGCTTCTGGACGGGCTACTTGACGCCGAGACCGGCGTCGTCGACCGGGGGCCTGCCCTCGGCGCGCAGGACCTTGTTCAGCGGACGGAGGTCGTAGATGCCCCGCAGGTCCGGCTTCTCCAGCAGGCCGGCCTTGACCGCGTGGTCCGCCTCCGCCTCCAGCGTGGCGGCCAGCGGGTCGTCGGTCGTGGTGATGGACTTCCACGCCGGGTCGAGCACCTTGGCGGGCAGGGGCTTGCCGGAGTCCGTCTCGAGCTGGGCGTTCGCGGCGGCCTTCGCCTTGTCCGGGTTCTTCTCGATCCAGGCGTTGGTCTTCACGGCGCCGCGCAGCACGGCCTCGACGGCCTTCGGGTGCTCGTCGAGGAAGCTCTGCTTCACGATGATGTTGGTGATCACGAACTTCTTGTCCGGCCACAGGTCCGCCTCGTCGAGGAGGACCTCGCCGCCCTCGGCGACCAGCTTGGACGCGGTTGGCTCGGGCACCCACGCGCCGTCGATGGAACCGGACTTGTAGGCGTCCGGGGTGATCTTGTTGTCGGTGCGGACCACCGACACGTCGCCCTTGCCGCTCTGCGCGTCGACGTCCCAGCCCCGCTCGGCGATCCAGTTCAGGAACGCCACGTCCTGGGTGTTGCCGAGCTGCGGCGTCGCGATCTTCTTGCCCTTGACGTCGTCCAGGGACTTGATCTTCCCGGGGTTCACCACGAGCTTCACGCCGCCGGAGGCCGAGCCACCGATGATGCGCAGGTTCTTCCCCGCGGACTTGGTGTAGCCGTTGATGGCGGGGGAGGGGCCGATCCAGCCGATGTCGATCGAGCCCGCGTTCAGCGCCTCGATCTCCGAAGGACCCGCGTTGAACTGCGAGTACTTCGCCTCCGTGCCCCCCAGCTCCTTCTGGAACAGGCCCTCGCGGTTGCCGACCAGGGCGGTGGCGTGGGTGAGGTTCGGGAAGTAGCCGATCCGCACGCTGTCCAGGCCGTCGATCTTCTCCGCGCCCGCGGCGATCTTGGCCTTGCCCTCGTTCTCGACCGACTCGGAGCCGTAGCCGCAGGCGCCGAGCGTCAGGGCCAGCAGCGGCAGCGCCAGCAGGGCGGTGCGTCGGGTACGTGGTGCAGGCACGGGAGGTGTTCCTCTCGTCGGCCCGGGCGCACGCCGTCAGGTCGTGGCCGGGAGGTCGGCAGGTCGTCGTCTTCGCGTATGTCGTACGGGGGTGCCCCACAGGACGGGGCGGCGGTGGGCGCGCAGGCGGTGCGCGTGCACCGCCCCCGCCGCAGGCGTCACGCCGCACATCGTGCGACCCCGCCCTGCCCGCTGCCGAGGGCGCCGCTGCCGATGCGGCCGCCCTCCTTCGCGAAGGTCGAGAACATGTCGAGACGGGCCATGTCAGAAGTCCCAGCCCTCGTCGTCCGAGGCGGGGGCGGCCTCTTCGGCGGCGGTGGCGAAGGCCTCGCCAGCCATGCCCGCCGCGAGCGTCGTGCCGTCCGCCGGGTCGATCAGGAGGAACGATCCGGTCCGCCGCGAGTCCGCGTAGGAGTCGAGCGCCAGCGGTTCGGCGGTACGGACCTTCACGCGCCCGATGTCGTTGGCGACGAGCCGGCCGGGCTCCGGGTGCTGGGAGAGGTCGTCCAGGGTCAGCCGCGAGGGGATCTCCTTGACGATCGCCTTGACCGTGCGGGTGGTGTGCTTGAGCAGCACCCGCTGGCCGACGTTCAGCGGCGTGTCGGCGACATGGCAGACCGTCGCCTCGATGTCCTGCGAGGTCGGCGGGGTGTCACCGCTCGGCACGATGAGGTCGCCGCGCGAGATGTCGATGTCGTCCTCCAGGAGCAGGGTGATGGACTGCGGCGTCCACGCCACGTCCACCGCCTTGCCCAGCAGGTCGATCCCGGTGATCTTCGAGCTGCGGCCCGAGGGCAGGACCGTCACGGACTCGCCGACGCGGAAGGTGCCGGCGGCGATCTGCCCCGCGTAGCCGCGGTAGTCGGGGTGCTCGGCGGTCTGCGGCCGGATCACGTACTGCACGGGCAGCCGCGCGTGGCACGAGGTCAGGTCGTGGCTGACCGGGACCGTCTCCAGGTGCTCAAGGACGGTGGGGCCGCCGTACCAGTCCATGTGCGCGGACGGCTCGACGACATTGTCGCCGGCGAGCGCGGAGATGGGGATCGCGGTGATCTCCGGGACGCCCAACTCGAGCGCGTACGCGGTGAATTCCTCGGCGATCTCGGCGAAGACCCGCTCGTCGTACGCGACGAGGTCCATCTTGTTGACGGCGAGGACGACGTGCGGCACGCGCAGCAGGGCGGCGACCGCGGCGTGGCGGCGGGTCTGCTCGATGACGCCGTTGCGGGCGTCGACCAGGACGACGGCGAGGTCGGCCGTGGACGCGCCGGTGACCATGTTGCGGGTGTACTGCACGTGGCCCGGGGTGTCGGCCAGGATGAACCGGCGCCGGGCGGTGGCGAAGTAGCGGTACGCCACGTCGATGGTGATGCCCTGTTCGCGCTCGGCCCGCAGGCCGTCGGTGAGCAGCGCCAGGTCGGGGGCGTCGGCGCCGCGGCTGGCGGACACGCGCTCGACGGCCTCCAACTGGTCGGTGAGGACTGACTTGGAGTCGTGCAGGAGGCGGCCCACCAGGGTGGACTTGCCGTCGTCGACGGACCCGGCGGTCGCGAAGCGCAGCAGCGTGGTGGCCGACAGGTCGCCCAACTGCTCCGTGGTGGCGGTGGTGTTGCTCATGGTTAGAAGTACCCCTCGCGCTTGCGGTCTTCCATCGCGGCCTCGGAGAGCTTGTCGTCGGCCCGGGTGGCCCCGCGTTCGGTGAGGCGGGAGGCGGCGATCTCGGCGATGACGGCGTCCAGCGTGGTGGCGTCCGAGTCGACGGCGCCGGTGCAGGACATGTCGCCCACGGTGCGGTAGCGGATCAGCCGCTTCTCGACCGTCTCGCCGTCCTTCGGGCCGCCCCACTCACCCGCGGTCAGCCACATCCCCGAGCGCTTGAACACCTCCCGCTCGTGCGCGAAGTAGATTTCGGGGAGTTCGATGCTCTCGCGGGCGATGTACTGCCACACGTCCAGCTCGGTCCAGTTGGACAGCGGGAAGACGCGGACGTGCTCGCCGGGGGCGTGGCGGCCGTTGTAGAGCTGCCACAGCTCGGGGCGCTGGCGGCGCGGGTCCCACTGCGAGAACTCGTCCCGCAGCGAGAACACCCGCTCCTTGGCGCGGGCCTTCTCCTCGTCGCGGCGCCCGCCGCCGAAGACCGCGTCGAACTTCTCGCTCTGGATCTTCTCGGTGAGCGGCACGGTCTGAAGCGGATTGCGGGTGCCGTCGGGGCGCTCGCGCAGCTTTCCGGCGTCGATGTACTCCTGCACGGACGCGACGTGCAGCCGCAGCCCGTGCCTGGCCACCGCCCGGTCGCGGTACTCGATGACCTCGGGGAAGTTGTGCCCGGTGTCCACGTGCAGCAGCGAGAAGGGGACCGCCGCCGGGGCGAACGCCTTCAGCGCCAGGTGCAGCATGACGATGGAGTCCTTGCCGCCGGAGAAGAGGATCACCGGCCGCTCGAACTCGCCCGCCACCTCGCGGAAGATGTGCACCGCCTCGGACTCCAGGGCGTCCAGGTGGCTCAGGGCGTAGGGGCTGCCGGTTCCCTCGCCGGGCGTCGTGGCGACGGTCGTCATGCTGCACCCCTTTCGTTCGCTTCTTCGCCTGCACGGCGCGGAGGCGCGGGCCTCGTGGTCGTCAGCGGCCGGGCGGCCGCGCATGCGTCGCTCACAGGACACCCCTCTCGGTGAGCAGCGTGTGCAGGGCCTCGGCGGACTCCCGCACCGTCTGGTCCTGCGACTCGATGCGCAGATCGGGCGAGACGGGCTCCTCGTAGGGGTCGTCGACCCCGGTCAGCCCGGATATCTCACCCGCGGCCTGCTTGGCGTACAGGCCCTTCACATCGCGTACGGAGCAGACCTCGACCGGCGTCGCGACATGCACCTCCACATATGCGGTGCCGTTCGCCTGATGGCGCTTGCGGACCGCCTCACGGCTGTCCGCGAACGGCGCGATGACCGGCACCAGCGCCAAGACACCGTTGCGGGCGAGGAGTTCGGCGACGTAGCCGATGCGCTGCACGTTGGTGTGCCGGTCCTCGCGGCTGAAGCCGAGGCCCGCCGAGAGGAACTCGCGGATCTCGTCGCCGTCGAGGACCTCCACGCGGCGGCCCTCCTCGCGCAGGCGGCCCGCCAGTTCGTACGCGATGGTCGTCTTGCCGGCGCTGGGCAGGCCGGTGAGCCAGACGGTGGCTCCGCTCACGTGGTTCTCCTGAGTCTCTTGCTCTGCCGCGGTCATCCGTGGATCCCGCACTCGGTCTTGGCGTTCCCGGCCCAGCGGCCGGCCCGCGCGTCCTCGCCCTCCAGCAGACGGCGGGTGCACGGAGCGCAGCCCACCGAGCCGTAGCCGTCCATCAGGAGGGGGTTGGTGAGCACGCCGTGCTCGGCGACGTACGCGTCGACGTCCTCCTGCGTCCAGCGGGCGATCGGCGACACCTTGACCTTCCGGCGCTTCTCGTCCCAGCCGACGACCGGCGTGTTCGCGCGGGTCGTCGACTCGTCGCGGCGCAATCCCGTGGCCCATGCGGCGTATGGTGCCAGACCTTCTTCGAGCGGCGTGACCTTACGCAGTTTGCAGCACAGATCCGGGTCGCGGTCGTGCAGCCGCGGACCGTACTCGGCGTCCTGCTCGGCGACCGTCTGACGAGGCGTCAGCGTAAGGACGTTGACGTCCATCACGGCCTCGACGGCGTCGCGGGTGCCGATCGTCTCGGGGAAGTGGTAGCCGGTGTCGAGGAAAACGACGTCGACACCCGGCATGGCCCGCGAGGCGAGGTGGGCGACGACGGCGTCCTCCATCGAGGAGGTCACGCAGAACCGCTTGCCGAAGGTGGCCGCCGTCCACTGGAGGATCTCCAGGGCGGAGGCGTCCTCCAGGTCACGGCCGGCCTGCTCGGCGAGCGCCTTCAACTCCTCGTCCGTACGCTGTTCCTGGTGCTGAGTGGTCGTCATGACCCGTCCCCTCCACCGTCGGTGCGCTGAACGCCCCGGGCGAGCAGCCCGAGGAACTTCAGCTGGAAGGCGCGATTGCACGCCGCGCATTCCCACGCGCCGTGCCCGGTCTCGTTCGGACGCAGATCCTCGTCGCCGCAGTATGGGCAGTGGAAGGGCGCCGCGCGCTCGCTCATGTCAGGGCCTCCTCGTCGGCGCGGGCGGCCCACGTGGCGAACCGCTCGCCGTCGGCGCGCTGCGTCTGGAAGCGCTTGAGGACCCGCTCGACGTAGTCGGGCAGTTCGTCCGCGGTGACCTTCAGGCCGCGGACCTTGCGGCCGAAGCCGGCGTCGAGGCCGAGCGCGCCGCCCAGGTGCACCTGGTAGCCCTCGACCTGGTTGCCGTCGTCGTCCAGGACCAACTGGCCCTTGAGGCCGATGTCGGCGACCTGGATGCGGGCGCAGGCGTTCGGGCAGCCGTTGATGTTGATGGTGATCGGCTCGTCGAACTCCGGGATGCGGCGCTCCAGTTCGTCGATGAGCGAGGCGCCGCGCGCCTTGGTCTCGACGATGGCGAGCTTGCAGAACTCGATGCCCGTGCAGGCCATCGTGCCGCGCCGGAACGGCGAGGCGTTGACCTTCAGGTCGAGCGCCTCCAAGGCGGAGACGAGCGGGTCGACCTGGTCCTCGGCCACGTCGAGCACGATCATCTTCTGCTCGGCGGTGGTGCGCAGCCGTCCCGAGCCGTGTGCCTCGGCGACCTCGGCGATCTTCGTGAGGGTGGTGCCGTCCACGCGGCCGACGCGGGGCGCGAAGCCGACGTAGAAACGGCCGTCCTTCTGCCGGTGCACGCCGAGGTGGTCGCGCCAGGTGCCGGCGGGCTGCTCGGGCGCGGGCCCGTCGGTGAGCCTGCGCCCGAGGTACTCGTCCTCGAGGACCTGGCGGAACTTCTCCGGGCCCCAGTCGGCGACGAGGAACTTCAGGCGGGCGCGGTTGCGCAGCCGCCGGTAGCCGTAGTCGCGGAAGATGCCGATGACGCCGCCGTAGACGTCCGGTACGTCCTCCAGCGCCACCCAGGCGCCGAGCCGCACACCCAGCTTCGGGTTGGTGGAGAGGCCGCCGCCGACCCAGAGGTCGAAGCCGGGGCCGTGCTCGGGGTGGTGCACGCCGACGAAGGCGACGTCGTTGATCTCGTGGGCGACGTCCAGCTGCGGGGAGCCGGAGATCGCGGACTTGAACTTGCGCGGGAGGTTCGAGAACTCGGGGTTGCCGATGAAGCGGCGCTGGATCTCGTCGATGGCGGGGGAGCCGTCGATGATCTCGTTCTCGGCGATGCCCGCCACGGGCGAGCCGAGGATGACGCGCGGCGTGTCACCGCAGGCCTCGGTGGTGGAGAGCCCCACAGCTTCGAGCCGCCGCCAGATCTCGGGGACGTCCTCGATGCGGATCCAGTGGTACTGCACGTTCTGCCGGTCGGTGAGGTCGGCGGTGCCGCGCGCGAACTCCTCGGAGATCTCGCCGATGACGCGAAGCTGCTCGGTGGTCAGCCGCCCGCCGTCGATGCGCACGCGCAGCATGAAGTACTCGTCGTCCAGCTCCTCCGGCTCCAGGATCGCCGTCTTGCCGCCGTCGATGCCGGGCTTGCGCTGGGTGTAAAGGCCCCACCAGCGCATCCGCCCACGGAGATCGTTCGGGTCGATGGAGTCGAAGCCGCGCTTCGAGTAGATCGTCTCAATGCGTGTCCGCACATTGAGACCGTCGTCGTCCTTCTTGAACTGCTCGTTCCCATTGAGCGGCGTGAAGTGACCCACGGCCCACTGGCCCTCGCCGCGGTGACGGCTCGCCTTGCGGCGGGGCGTGGCTGGGGCGGGCTTCTCTGGCGTGGCGGGCATGGGTCTACGTCCTTTAAGGCAGCGGAAAAGCGGCTCTCTGACCTGCGGGTATGGGCGCATGCGGACATGTGCGCGCGGCGCTGCGCAGGGAGGGGATCAAAGAAGATCGGTGATGGGGATGTGCGGCGGTGCTGAGCTGATCAGCAGGCCGGACACATGGCGCTGGACATGCGGCCGAGGTCGACGTGACGCCGACTCACCAAGGCAATTCCAGTGCGATCCATGACGGAAGCGTGTCACGGGACTTTCGACCCAGTCCAGCATTATCCAAAATGTGGACACCCCTGTCCCGCATCGTGGACAGGGGTGGTGTGGGTCACAGAGATCGAAGCGGCGGCGGGGGTGCCGACGGGCGTACGTCAGTCGCGCTCGGCCCCCGGCCACGGGCCTGGAGGGGCGACTTCCGGTTCCTGCTCGACCTTGGTGTCGAAGAGCTTGAAGCCGCGCCGCAGGTAATTGTCCATGGCGTGCTCGCCGTCCTTGGAACAGGTGTGCAGCCAGACCCGCTCGGTCGGCGCGAGCCCCGGCCACCGCTCGGCCAGGTCCCAGGCGCGCGCGACCCCGTACGAGAGGAGGTGCCCGCCGATCCGGCGCCCCCGGAAGGCCGGCAGCAGCCCGAAGTACACGATCTCGACGACGCCGGGCGCCGCGTCCCCCCGCTCGCCCCGCGCCGCCAGTTCCACGTACCCGGCGGGCGTCCCCCGGTCGTACGCGACCCACGTCTCCACGCCCGGCCGCTCCAGCAGCTTCCGCCACTGCGCATAGGTATAGGACAGCCGGTCGGTCCAGCTGATGTCCCCGCCCACGGACGCGTACAGGAACCGGCTGAATTCGGGCGAGGGTACTTCCGCGCGCACGATCCGCACCTCGGTGTCGGGTGCGGCGGCGGGCAGCAGATCGGCGGGAGACGTCTGCTCCAGCGACCATGTGGTGACGGTGAGACTCATGGGGCTCAGCGAATCACGGCCCCGCGACGGCATGCCACGAGGGGGCTCAAGGTCATGAGGAGGCTCAAGCCATGAGAGGGGGATCAAGGTCATGAGGGGGCTCAAGGCTCCGCCACGCTCCTCGCCCGCCGGATCGCCGGCGCGGCGGAGTGCGGCAGGAGGCTCGCCGGATGGTCCGGGAGGATCAGCTCCACCTCGACGTCCTCGTGGAAGCGGTAGGGGCGGTGGGCGAGCAGAGCGCCCAAGTAGCGCCTCACCCGGGAGAGTTCGGCCCGGACCGTCACCGTCCGCGCCGGATCGCCGAACATGTCCTCGGCCAGGCCCGACGCACTGCGCCCCTTGCGGTGCGTGGCGAGCAGATAGAGCAGCTCCGCGTGGCGCGGGCTCAGGTCGTGGGTCCAGTCGCGGGCCCCGCCGAGCATCGCGAGCGTCCACCGGCGCGGTCCGCTCACGTCCAGCACAAGCCGGGTCGCGGGCAGCGGCTCCGGCGCCTCGCGCGGATCCTCGGGACGCAGCAGCCAGCCGCCGGGCAGCGGCTCCACCCGGCAGGTGCCAAGCGAGGGCAGCCAGGCGCGGCCCGCCGCGAGGGACTTGGGAAGGGCCAGCCGGTCCGCGGCGGGCATGCCCGTGACCGCGGCCGTCCAGCCGTGCGTGTCCACGGCGAGGGCCCGGCCCGCCAGACGCGCGAGGACCGGGGCGGCCACCGCGCGCAGCCGCTCGAGCGCCGTCACATGCCGCTCGCGCAGCCGGGCCTCGGCGAGCTTGGCCACCGAGCCGACCAGGGCCATCGTCGCCGGATGCATGGTCCGCAGCGGGCCGCTGACGTCGACGACGCCGAGCAGCGTGCCGTCGCGCGGATCGGTCACCGGCGCGCCCGTGCACGTCCAGGAGTGGTGGGTCCGCACGAAGTGCTCCGCGGAGAAGACCTGCACGGGGCGGCGCACCACCAGCGGGGTGCCGACGCCGTTCGTGCCGACGACGCCCTCGCTCCAGTCCGCGCCCGGTTCAAAGCCGAGCGCGTCCGCCTTGCGCAGCACCGAGGAGCTGCCCTCGCGCCAGAGCACCCGGCCGTCCGCGTCGCAGACGACCATGATGTGCTGCGCGGCGTCCGCCACCGTGACCAGGGCGTCGCGCAGGACCGGCAGGACGGGCAGGAGGGGCGAGGCGCGGCGGCGCTCCTCCAGCTCCTCCTCGTCGAGCAGCCGGGAGCGGACGTCGCGGTCCGGGTCGACCCCGCCGGTCATCATGCGCCCCCAGGACTCGCGGATCACCGGCCGCGGCATGACCCGCGGCCGCTGCCCGGCGAGCGTCGCGTCCCGCACCCCCTTCAGGAGCCGCGCGGCGTGCGCGAGGTCCATGGCGGAGATCCGCGCGAGATCGATCGTCGAAGGGGCGTTCATCACCACTGGGTCCTTTCCGGCCAGACCGGTGCGTACGAGGCATCCACTCATCGTGCCTTGTACGCGCGGCCCGAGGTGATGGTTCGACGATGAATCAAGTGACGCCGGGCGCCGTCCACGTTGCAACCTCATGCAACTCTCGCGAACGGCTGTGCGGTGACTGAATCTGGTCACCACACCGCCCGTGCGGTGTTCACGCTCCTCAAGGGGCCTGAAGTGCGGGGGTGGTGCCGTGTCGGCGCAGCACCACCCCCGTGTCATCGTTCAGGACCGCGGAGCGGCCCGTTCCACCACCGTGGCCAGATCCAGGCTGTGCGGCAGCGTGCCGAACGCCGCGCCCCAGTCCCCGCCGAGCCGCGAGGCGCAGAACGCGTCGGCCACCTCCGCGGGCGCGTACCGCACAAGGAGCGACCCCTGGAGCACCAGCGCCATGCGCTCCACGAGCCGTCGGGCCCGCGCCTCGATGCCCTCCAGGTCGGCCAGTTCGGTCAGCAGGTCCTTGATCGCGCCGTCCAGCCGGTGATCGGCGCCCCGGGCCCTGCCGACCTCCTGGAGGAACGCGTTCAGGGCCTGCGGCTCACGCTGGAGCGCCCGCAGGACATCCAGCGCCTGGACGTTGCCCGACCCCTCCCAGATGGAGTTGAGCGGCGCCTCGCGCAGCAGCCGCGGCATCCCCGACTCCTCGACGTAGCCGTTGCCGCCCAGGCACTCCAGGGCCTCGCCGACCATCGGCGTGCACCGCTTGGTCACCCAGTACTTGGCGGCCGGCACCGCGAGCCGCAGGAAGGCCCGCTCCTGCTCGCTCCCGTCGTCGTACGCGGCCGCGAGCCGCAGCGCCAGCGTCGTCGCCGCCTCCGATTCGAGCGCCAGATCGGCGAGGACGTTGCGCATGAGCGGCTTGTCGATCAGCTTGCCGCCGAACGCCTCCCGGTACGTGGCGTGGTGCACCGCCTGCGCGACGGCCTGCCGCATCAGCGCGGCCGAGCCGAGCACGCAGTCCAAGCGGGTCGCCGCGACCATCTCGATGATGGTGCGCACCCCCCGCCCCTCCTCGCCCACCCGGCGCGCCCACGTCCCGTCGAACTCGACCTCGCTGGAGGCGTTGGAGCGGTTGCCCAGCTTGTCCTTGAGCCGCTGGATCGCGAACGGGTTGCGCGTGCCGTCCTCCAGGACCCGCGGCACGAGGAAGCAGGTCAGCCCCTGCTCGGCCTGCGCGAGCACCAGGAAGCCGTCGGACATGGGCGCCGAACAGAACCACTTGTGGCCCTTCAGCTCGTACGTCCCCTCCTCCGAGAGCGCCGCCGCACGCGTCGTGTTGGCCCGTACGTCGCTGCCGCCCTGCTTCTCCGTCATGCCCATCCCGAAGAGGACACCCGCCTTCTGCGACGCAGGGCGCAGACCCTGGTCGTAGATGGTGGAGGTCAGGCGCGGCTCCCACTCGGCGGCGAGCGCGGGATCGGCGCGCAGCGCGGGCACGGCGGCGTGCGTCATCGACACCGGACAGCCGTGGCCGCCCTCGGTCTGGGTCCACACCAGGAACCCGGCCGCGCGCCGCACATGCCCGCCCGGCCGCGACCAGGCCGCGGTCAGACCCGCGCCGACCGCCTTGCCGAGGAGCCGGTGCCAGGACGGATGGAAGTCGACCTCGTCGATCCGGTTGCCGTACCGGTCGTGGGTGCGCAGCACGGGCGGGTGGTCGTTGGCGAGCGCACCCCACTCCTGCGCCTGGGCGGAACCGGCGCTGCGGCCGAGCACCGAGAGGTCCTCGCGGGCGGAATCGAGGAGCGCCGGGTCCAGATGCCGCTCGACGCCCTCCACGAGGGCCCGGTCGGACGCGAATACGTCATATCCCACCAGGGGCGGAGCCTGGTTGGTCACTGTGTGGGTGGTGGCTGCCATGCCGCTACGGTAAGGAGGTGCACCAGGCAAATGAAACACCCGGGCGGCCCTCCGGACGCTGGAAACGGGCCCGCGCTCTGTACCGCGACGTCTCCAAGCGCAGGACCGCCTGGCTGCTGCTCAAGGACACCGTCAACTCGTGCATCGAGTACCGCATCCTGGGGCTCGCGGCCGAGGCGGCGTTCTTCACGCTGCTCTCCGTGCCGCCGCTGCTCCTGAGCCTCATCGGGCTGCTCGCCTACGTCGACCGGTGGACCGGCGCGAACACCATCGCCAGCGTCGAGAACAACATCCTGGAGGCGTCCCGCACGGTCCTGTCCGACCGGGGGGTGAGCCAGATCGCGCAGCCGATACTGGAGGACGTCATGAAGGTCGGCCGCCCCGACGTCATCTCCATCGGCTTCGTCTTCGCCCTGTGGTCCGGCTCGCGCGCCGTCAACGTCTTCATCGACACGATCACCGTGATGTACGGCCTCGACGGCGTGCGCGGCATCGTCAAGACGCGGCTCCTCGCCTTCGGCCTGTTCATCGTGGCGCTGCTCATCGGCTCGGTCGCGCTGCCGCTGATGGTGGCGGGACCCGACGCGGTGGTGAAGCTGCTGCCGGGCTCGACGACGGTCGTCCAGATCCTCTACTGGCCGGTCGTCGTCATCCTCTCCATCGTCTTCCTGACGACGCTGTACCACGTGTCGGTACCGGTGCGCTCGCCATGGGTCGAGGACATGCCGGGCGCGCTGATCGCGCTCGCCATGTGGGTGCTCGGCAGCTTCCTGCTGCGCATCTACCTCACCAGCACGGTGGAGGGCCCCACGATCTACGGCTCGCTCGCGGCACCGGTCGCCGTGCTCCTGTGGATCGGCGTCTCGGCCTTCGCGGTCCTCGTGGGCGCGGCCGTCAACGCGGCGATCGACCGCGTCTGGCCGTCCGTCGCCACGGCCGCGGCGCGCGCCGCCAACGACCGCATAAGGGAGGCCCAGGCCGCCGAGGTCATCGCCCGCGCGGCAGCCGCGCGCGAGGGACTCGACCCCGACGACCCGGAGATGCCCTCCGAGTTCCCCGAACGCTGGTCCCGCTTCCTGCCGCCGGACGACGTGACGGCACGCTTGCGGACGCATGCGAAGAAGAACGGCACGGATCAGCCCCCTGAGTGATGCGTCGGTTCCCTCCGGCGTGCACGGGGCTCCGGCCCCGGACCCCGCTCCTCAAACGCCGGAGGGGCTGAGTACCGCCTCCCGCGCACACTCCTCGGCGAACTCCGCGAAGTCCCTCGGCTCCCGGCCCAGTGCCTCCCGCACCCCCTCGGAGAGCTTCGCGTTGCGGCCGTCGAGGTTCGTCTCGAACAGCTCGACCAGGAACTCCGCCTCCTCGGGCGCCACTCCGAACTCCGCGAGGGCCGCCCCGTACTCCCGCGCGGACACCGGTACGTAGGCAATCTCCCGCCCGGCCGCCGCCGACACCTCCGCCACCGCCTCCCGGAACGACAGCAGCCGGGGGCCGGTGAGGTCCAGGGTCCGGCCGGCGAACCGGTCGCCGCCGGTCAGTGCCGCCACCACCACGTCCGCGATGTCCCGCGTGTCGATGAACGGTTCGAGCACCTCGCCGCCGGGGAAGACCAGCTCCCCGCCCCGCATCCCGTCCAGCAGCGGCCCCTCGCCGAGGTTCTGCGCGAACCACGCCGCCCGTACGACGGTCCACTCGGCCCCGGAGTCCCGCACGGCCTGCTCGGTGGCGTGCGCCTGGTGCTCGCCGCGGGCCGAGAGCAGCGTGAGCCGCTCCACGCCCAGCTCCACCGCGAGGCGGGCGAACGCGCCGACCGCCTCGGCCGCGCCGGGCGCCCCCACATCCGGCAGATAGGCGAGGTGCGCCGCGTCGGCGCCCCGCAGGGCGTCCGCCCACGTCGACCGGTCCGCCCAGTCGAACCGCACGGCGCCCGCCCGTGAGGCCGGCCGCACCGTGAGCCCCGCCGCCTCGGCGGACTCCATCACCCTGCGCCCCACCCGCCCGGTCGCGCCCGTCACCAGAACCGTCATGTTCACCGTGTCCGTCGTCATGGCTTCAGTCAACTGCCCGGCCCGTGCCCGGACCATCGCCGAGGCGCTCACGCCCATACGCCTGCGTCTACGCTGCCGCCATGGACGTAATCGCAGGCTTGCTGGAGGGCCCGCGCGCCCGGGGGGCCTTCATGATCCGCGCGCTGTTCGACCCGCCCTGGTCCGTGCGCATCGCGGACGAGGCCCCCCTGTCGGTCATGATCATGGTGCGCGGCAGCGCGTGGATCGTCCCCGAGGACGGGGCGCCCGCGCAGCGCATCCGGCCCGGCGACCTCGCCATCGCCCGCGGGCCCGACCACTACACCTGCGCCGACGACCCCACCACCGAGGCGTTCGCCGAGATCCAGCCGGGCGAGCGCTGCGTGCCGCTGGGCGGCGCCCCGTCCGGCAAGTACGCCGGGCTCGGGCTGCGCGCCTGGGGCGAGTCCCACGACAGCTCCGTGGAGATGCTGATCGGCACCTACCAGCTGCGGGGCGAACTCACCGGCCGGCTCCTGGACGCGCTGCCGCCGCTGCTCGTGCTGCCCACCGAGGTGTGGGACTGCCCGCTCACCCCGCTGCTCGCCGACGAGATCAGCAAGGACGAGCCCGGCCAGGACGTCGTCCTCGACCGGCTCCTGGACCTCCTCCTGATCGCCGCCCTGCGCGCCTGGTTCTCCCGCCCCGAGGCCGCGGCCCCCGCCTGGTACCGGGCGATGGGCGACCCCGTCGTCGGCCGCGCCCTGCGCCTCCTCCAGGACGATCCCGCGCACCCCTGGACGATCCAGGACCTCGCCTCGAAGGCCGGCGTCTCCCGGGCCGCGCTGGCCAGGCGCTTCACCGACCTGGTGGGGGAGCCTCCGATGACGTACCTGACGAACTGGCGGCTCGCGCTCGCCGCGGACCTGCTGCGCGACAGCGAGCTGACGATCGGCGCGGTAGCCCGCAAGGTCGGCTACGGCAGCGCGTTCGCCCTGTCCGGCGCCTTCAAGCGGGTCCACGGCATCAGCCCGCAGGAGCACCGCACCCGCGCGGCGTAGCCTTCCGTACGTGGCCCACGAGACCGGCGACCAAAGGACGTACCGGGAGCGGCCGTCCCGGCTGACCGGCGCGGTCGTGTGGACGCGCACGGCTTCGGGCGTCCCCGGCACCCCCGACGGCGTCCGTCCCGTACTGCCCGACGGCTGCATGGACCTGCTGTGGACCGAGGGCCGGCTGTTCGTCGCGGGCCCGGACACCCGCGCGTACGTCCCCGGCGCGGCGGAGTCCGGCGGCCGCTACGTCGGCATCCGCTTCCACCCCGGCACCGCCCCCGCCTTCCTCGGCGTCCCGGCCGACGAACTGCGCGACCAGCGCGTGGAGTTGGCCGACCTGTGGGGCGCGGCGACGGCGCGCCGCCTGGTGGGGCGGGTGGACGGCGCGCCCGATCCGGTGGCCGCCCTGGAAGCCCTCGCCCTCAGGCGCGCCGCCGACACAGGACCACCCGACCCGTTCCTCACGGCAGTGGTCAGATCCCTGGACGCCGGCCGGTCCGTCGCGCGGACGGCGGCCACCCTCGGCGTCAACACCCGCCTGCTGCACCGCCGTTCGCTGCCCGCCTTCGGGTACGGACCGAAGACGCTCGCCCGCGTGCTGCGCCTCCAGCGCGCACTGGCCCTGGCCCGCGAAGGAGTGCCGTACGCGCGGACCGCGGCCGTGGCGGGCTTCGCCGACCAGGCCCATCTGACGCGCGACGTGCGGGAGTTGACGGGCATGTCGCTCACCGAACTACTCGGTGGTCTCTAGCGGCGCGAAGAGGTCGACGCCGTTGCCGTCCGGGTCGAGCACGACCGCGTACCGCTGCCCCCAGAACGCGTCGAAGGGTGCCAGATCGCTCTTGTACCCGGCGGCCGTCAACTCCTCGTACGTCGCATCGACGCCCTCGGGCGTCCCGCAGTGGAAGGCGAGCCCGATCCGCCCACCACCGGCCGGGGGCCGCCACCCCTCGTGGAAGGACCGCACGGTCTCCTCCGTGTCGAAGGCGACGCGCAGCCCGCCGGGGAGCACCGTCTCGACGTGCGGCGCGCTCTCGGCGCCCTCGGCGAACTCCAGGCCGAGGCGGCGGTAGAAGGCGAGCGAGGCGGCCATGTCGGAGACGACGAGCCCGATCAGATCGAACCTCGGTACGCGTGTGGGCGCGGACGTGGAAGTGGGTGTGCTGTTCATGGCCGAGAGCGTAGGGGCCGTGCCGGTGACGGGTCTTGAAGGAATCGGACACGGCCTGCCCGACTGTCCGGACCCCCGATTCCCCGCTACGGTGGAAGGCATGGACTATCCCGGCGAGAACCGGCTCGCGGCGGCCGTCGTGGCCCATCGAGGCCGTGTCCTGCTCGTACGCCGCAGCGAGACCGAGCGGTTCCTGCCCCGGGTGTGGGGCGTGCCCTGCGGAAAGCTCGAACCGCACGAGAGCCCGCGCGACGGCGTCCTCAGGGAGCTGAAGGAAGAGACCGGCCTGCTCGGCAAGGTGGTGCGCAAGGTGGGCGAGTCGTCGTTCCTGAGCACCTACCGGGGCCACGAGGTGAAGAACTGGCAGGACAACTTCCTCGTCGAACCGCTCTCCTTCGACGTGGTGCTGCCCCTGCCCGACCAGGAGCACCGCTGGCTGCTCCCCACCGAGCTCGGCACCGTCGACATCGACGACTACAACCACGACATCGTCCGCCAGGCCTTCAGCGCCTTCAGCCGATGAGTCCCGCGAGGGCCGCGAGCTCCGCCAGGTAGTCCGCCACGTCCAGCGGCTCCTTCGCCACCGCGCGCGTCGGTTCGGCGGGGCCGGTGAACACGTCCGTGTAGCGCCGTCGACCCGCCCCCGTCTCCAGGAACAGCGTCACCGTCACGTCCGGCGACGCGCACCACGCCCGGTGCAGGGCGTACGACGGCAGGGCGTACCCGCTGCCCGCCGCGTACACGGCGCTCTGCGCGAGCCGCAGCCGCGCCCGGCCCGCTGGCTCAAGCAGCCAGTCGCCCCCCGCCCCCGTGAGGGACTCCCGGTACCGCGCGGCCGTCTGCCCGCCCCCGCCGTCCGCCTCCTCGACGGGATCGAACAGCTCCATGCCGAGCGCGCCCCGCACCACGCTGGAGGCCAGCGGGGAGCGGTGGTTGTGGATGTCCTCACGCGCGCCCGCCCCCGGATGCCACACGTGCGCGCGCAGCCTGTGCCGGGGCCCGCCGTCGATCAGGAGCAGCTTGTCGAAGCCGAGGACATGGCGGTACGACAGGAGTGCGCATCCCGAGGGGTCACCGGCCCCCGCCGCGAGCTCGGCCACCAGCGGCAACAGGCGTTCCGGCGACCCCAGTTCGGCGACGACGGCGCGGGCGGCCCGCACCAGGTCGTCCTCCGTCGGGCCGTCCAGTGCCGCTTCGAGCAGCCGCCTGGCCCCGTGCACGTGCCGAGCACCCACAGCTCTTCCCCCTCGTCCGCGCGCGCCCGCGCCGGGCCCGGGGTTCAGGTACCCGGCTGATACATCCATACGGCATGTGCCCGCAGCGCCGAAAGGCCCTGATAGGTCATCCACAGCGGGCGGCCGAGATCATGCCCGTCCCAGTTCCATATCCCGTCGTCCTGCTGGCTCCACACCGAGCCGACGGCGCTCGCGAGGAGCGCGTGCCACTGCTCCTCGCGCCCGTCGTCCACGGCGACCCGCCAGGCACCCGGCGTCAGGAGCGCCCGCACCATCCAGGCCGCGGTGAAGTGCCGTACGAAAAGCACCTCTTGGCGCCATGAGTCGACGGGGTGCGGACGGCGCACCTCCTCCTGCGTGTTCGTCAGGTCCACGCAGGCCTCGTGGAGCGGCTGCGGGCAGGAGAGCAGCCAGCGAACGCCGTCCTCGCGGGCCGCGCGGATGTTCGCGTCCTCGTCCAGGACGCGGGCCGTCCGGTCGAGGGCGACCACGGCCTGCGCGGTGTGCACGGGTGAGGGGCGGGTGGCAGGGCCGCGCAGGGTGGCGCCCCAGCAGCGTCGGTGTTCCCTGGCCGGATCGGTGATCGTGCGGTCGACCAGCTCGTCCCGCAGCCGGGCCACGTCCGGTGCGTGCGGCGCCGTGCGCAGCAGGCCGCGCAGCACCGTGGTCACCACGTGGGTGCGGCCGAAGCCGGACGGTTCGAGTTCCGCGGTGAAGGCCGCGGCGCAGCGGGACGCCTCGGCGGCGACACGCTCCGGGTCCGCGCCCGCCCGGGCGAGCGCGCCGAGCGCGAGCGCCGTCACCTCGGGGCGCGGCCTGGTGCCCTGGGAGCGGGCCGCCCAGCCGCCGTCCCGCAGCCGCAGCCGCCACAGCGTCCGCGTCAGGTCGCTGACGCTCACCCGGCCGTCGGGGGCGGACAGTTCGAGGACGGCGTGCAGGCCGTAGGCGGTGCCCGTCGGTGTGGGCCGCACCGGCCTCGTCTGCTCGTCCAGGGCGTGCGGCCAGCCGGTGAGCCGGCCACGCTCGGGGTCGTCGAGGGTGGTCAGCTCGGCGGCGAGCGTGGCGTAGGAGGCGGCGAGGAGCACCGGCAGCGGTCCTGGCAGCTGTCCGGGCTCCGAGGGGGCGGGCGCGGTGGGCGCCGCCGGGCCGGTGCGGGGCCCGCGCGGCCGGGGCAGGCCCGCGAGCCCCGGATGGCCGAGGTGCCCCGCCCTGCTGCCGGCGTCGGCTGCGTCGCCTGCGTTGTCTGCGCTGTCCGAGTCGCCTGTGTTGCCTGCGTGGTCCGCCCTTGCCCGGAGCAGCGCGGCCGACAGCCAGGCGGCGAGGCCCACGCCGAGGCCGCTCACCGCCGCGATGCCGTACCGCGCGGCGTCCGCCGAGAACGTGTCCGGCAACACGCCGACCAGGGACTGGAACACCGCGTACCCGGCGGCGGCGCAGCCGAAGCCGCCGAGCCACCCCACGAACCGCCCCGGCGGCGCGTCGGGGGCGGGCCCGGGGGAGGGGCCGGGCCTCGACGGGCCGCGGCCGAGCCGCTGGTGTGACACGGGGCGCTCCCTCCCCCCAGGGCGGCACGTGGGGTCTGCGTGCCGGCCCAGTCTAGTGCGGGGCGGCTCCGTTTCCCCGGGTCACGGCGGTGGAGAAGGCGACGTGCAACGTCTCGGGCCTCGCGTGCAGCTGATGGTGCGGCAGGACGCCGGGACCGCAGGATCCCGAGCCGATGCCGTGCCGGCCGATGTCCAGGTTGACCCAGACGGTGTCGCCGGGGGTGAGATCGGTGCGGTGCCGGGCTGCGTCGAGCTGTTCGGTGGTCCAGCGGCGGGCGGTGAACGCCGGGCCGTCGCCCGAGTCGATCCGCAGGCCGCCGATCTCCGCCCAGCGCAGACCGGGCCGGGCGCCGTTCTCCTGCGGGCGCACGTAGGGGGTCTGGAGGGCGTCGACGTCCGACTCCCAGACGCCCACCAGCGACGCCGCCCCGGTGTCCGGGTACGCCTCGCCGGGGCCGCCGCCGAACCACCGGACGGGACCGGACGCGCCCGGCAGCCCGAAGCGGATCCCGACGCGGGGCAGCGGCACCTGCCACTCGCCCTCCGGTTCCACTCGCAGCGTCAGGAGCAGGCGGCTGCCGTCCGACCGCCAGCGGTAGGCCACCCGTAGGCCGAGGTCGCTCGCCGCGGGTGCCACCCGGGTGCGTACGGTGAGGGCGTTCTCGGCCAACTCGACGTCGTCCACGCGGTGTCGCATCCGATGGAGGCCGAGTGCGCGCCACTGGGCGGCGGGTGGCGTCTCGGGGCGCCAGGGCATGCCGTTGTCGTTGTCGGTGGGCGCCCGCCACACGTCAAGGCGCAGGTCCCTGATCTCCAGACCGCCGAGGGACAGCAGCGTTCCGCGGGCGTCGAAGACGGCCGGGCCGAGCAGGACGCGGCCGCTCTCGCGCACCGGCGCCAGGCCGCCCGGCGGGACCGGCTCGGTCCTGCCCGCCTCGTCGACCAGCTGGGCCCACGCCACCACATGGCCGCGCGCCGCCCACGCCGTGTCGTCGGCGAGCACCGCCCGCACCGTCCACCGGGTCTCCGCGTCCCCGCCCCGGGCCGGCGCCGGCGGCAGCTTCACCTCGGCGCGCTCGCCGGGGCCGGTCGCGGGCACCGGCAGGGCGCCGTCGGCGACGCTCACGCCGTCCACCTCGTACGACCAGGTGAAGGCCAGGTGGGTGAGGTCCGCGAAGTCGTGGAGGTTGGTGACGAGGACGGTGCCGTCGCGGCCGTCGCCGTCGATGCGGACGGGCTCGATCACCTTCTTGTACTCGATGAGGCCGGGCGACGGCGTCCGGTCGGGGAACAGCAGCCCGTCACAGACGAAGTTGCCGTCGTGCAGCTCCTCGCCGAAGTCGCCGCCGTAGGCGTAGCCGTACGCGGGGTGGGCGAGGCCGTGGTCGATCCACTCCCAGATGAAGCCGCCCTGGAGCCGCTCGTACGTCTCGAAGAGCCGCTGGTACTCGCTGAGGCCGCCGGGGCCGTTGCCCATGGCGTGCCCGTACTCGCAGAGGATGAAGGGGAGTTCGCGGCGCTCGTCGGGGCCCGTGTCCTCGCCCCGGCCGATCCGCTCGACCTCGGCGTGATCGGCGTACATCCGGGAGTGGACGTCGGTGTCCGCGCAGGAGCTGTCGCCCTCGTAGTGCAGGAGGCGGGAGCGGTCGCGTGCGCGGATCCACTCGGCCATGGCGGTCAGGCCGCGGCCCGTCCCGCACTCGTTGCCCAGCGACCACATGACGACCGAGGGGTGGTTCTTGTCGCGCTCGACCATGCGGGCCGCGCGGTCCAGGAGCGCGGGTGTCCAGCGGTCGTCGTCGACGGGGTTGCCGCGCCAGCCCACGGCCTGGAAGCCGTGGGTCTCCAGGTCGCACTCGTCGATGACCCACAGGCCGTACTCGTCGCACAGGTCGAGGAAGGCGGGGTGGGGCGGGTAGTGGCTGGTGCGGACGGCGTTGATGTTGTGCCGCTTCATCAGCAGGACGTCCGCGCGCATGGTGTCGAGGTCAAGGGCGCGGCCGGTCTCCGGGTGGAACTCGTGGCGGTTCACGCCCCGGAAGAGGACGGGCCGTCCGTTGACCTTGATCAGCCCGTCCTCCAGGGCGACCGTGCGGAAGCCGACGCGCAGCGGGATCCGCTCGCCCGCCGTCGCCAGGAGACCGTCGTAGAGCCTCGGTGTCTCGGCGGTCCACGGCTCGACGGGCACGGTGGCCTCCTCGCCCGTCGCCACGTCGATGCCCAACTCGGCGACGGTGACGCGTCCTTGGACATCCGCGTCGACCCGCAGCGTGCCCGTCCCCGCGCGATGGTCGTACGAGGCGTGGACGAAGTGATCGCCCACGCACCCCTCGGGCCGGTGCAGCAGCGTCACGTCGCGGAAGATGCCCGGCAGCCACCACTGGTCCTGGTCCTCCAGGTACGAGCCCGCGGACCACTGGTGGACGCGGACCGCGAGGACGTTGCCCTCGGGGCGCAGCAGCGCGCCGACGTCGAACTCGTGGGCCAGCCGGGAGCCCTTGAAGTCGCCCAGCTCCGTGCCGTTGAGCCAGACGCGGGCGCACGACTCGACCCCGTCGAAGCGCAGGACCGAGGTGCCGGTGTCCGGCCAGTCGGCGGGCAGGCCGAAGACGCGCAGGTGGTCGCCGGTGGGGTTCTCGGTGGGCACCCGCGGCGGGTCCACCGGGAACGGATAGAGCTGGTTGGTGTACTGGGGCGCGCCGTGGCCCTGGAGGACCCAGTGGCCGGGGACCGTGATCTCGTCCCAGGCCCCGCTGTCGTGGTGCCCGGCGGTGAACGCGTCGTCCTCGGCGTCGGCGGTGGGGGAGAGGCGGAAGCGCCAGGTTCCGTTGAGGGAGAGGGCGGGGGCGTCCGACGTCGCGTACCACGCGCGGGGCGGGAGGCTGCCGGTGCCGGGGGACACGTCCTCGTGGTGGGCGTCGAGGTTGCCGTCGTGGTCGCGGAGGTCCATGCGGAGGTCCATGCGTTCCATCAGACCGCGCCCGGGTGGCGGCTCACAATTGTTTCGGAGCGGGAGTCGATGGACTCTTCGGGCATCGCTTGGACGGACGCGAGACGGGCTGCGGATAACGTGGTCATGTCTGTGCGTGGCAACTGATTCCGCAGAAGTGTGGCAACTGGTCTGCGATATCAGTAACTTGGGCTGGCATGAACAGAGCATCGCAGCCGTCAGCGCTGCCCGCGGAACTGCCCGTGACCGACCGCACGCGCCACCGACGCCTGCGCGCACAGGGCAGCCTGGCGCGCGCCGACCTCGAAGCGATCCTGGACGCGGGCTTCGTCTGCCACCTCGGTGTGGTCGTCGACGGCCACCCGATGGTCGTGCCCACGGTGTACGGCCGTGACGACACGCACCTCTTCCTGCACGGCTCCGTCGCCGGCCGCAGCCTGGCCGCCGCCCCAAAGGCGCCGGTCTGCGTCACCGTCACGCACGTCGACGGACTGGTCCTCGCCCGCTCGGTGTTCGAACACGGCGTCAACTACCGCAGTGCGATGATCCACGGCGTCCCGCGCACGGTGACCGACCCCGACGAGAAACTGCGCGGCCTGCGCCTGCTCACCGAGCACGCGGCACCTGGCCAGTGGGACTACGCCCGCCGTCCCAGCCGCAAGGAGCTCGCCGCGACCACCCTTCTCGCGCTCTCCCTCGCCGAGGCCTCCGTCAAGACGGCCGTCGGACCACCGGAGGACGGCGAGGGCCCGGACGCCGCGCTCGGCGTCTGGGCGGGCACCCTCCCGCTGACCGCCACCTGGGGCGCGCCCGTCGCCGACCCGCTGCTCCCGGCCGGCATCGAGCCGCCCCCGCACATCACGGGGCGCGGCGGCACCCGGCAGGGGTGAGGGGACGCCCCGCGGCTCAGGGCAGCTTCGGCGCCCCGCAGCCGTGTTCCCTCGCCGAGCGCCCGGCGAAGCCCTTCAGCGCGGCGCGCTCGTACGCCAGGTCGGCGGCGGACGGCTTCGGGGCGCGGCGCTCACCGTCCGTCTCGTACGCCTCCCCGTCCGTCGCGTCGCTCGGCCGCACCGTGAACAGGGCGGGCCCGGAGCCGTCGCGGCACGTGGCGCTCGCCCAGTGGCCGCCGCCCGGCAGCCGACCCGCCGGGGCGTCGTCGCCGGGGACGGGCTCCTCGGAGTACCGGCCGTGCCGCTCCTGCTGACGCAGCCGCTCGGCCTCCGCGTACGGCCCGTAGTACGCGACGAGACGGTAGCGCCGCGCCTCGCCCCCCGGGGCCCCGGCCGGTGTCCCGGTACGGCCGCCCGCGAGCACGCACACCTCGACCGGGCCGCCGCCCGAGGGCCTGCCCTCCCACGCCCGGGACACCCGCGCGCCCCGGCCGGGCACACCGCGGCAGGTGCCGGACGCGTCGGCGAGCGGCACGTCCTCGTCGGCGTTGACCGGCAGGGCCACGGTGCGCAGGGGCTTGCCGAGGGGGGCGTCGCAGCCCCACGTCCGCGAGGCCTTCGCGGCCGTCGCCGTGGCGATCCGCGCGTAGGCGGCGCGGCGGCGCGGGTCGTCGAGCGTGACGTCCTCGTCGCTCACGCCGACGGTGACGAGCAGGCCACCTCCCTCGCGGGCGCAGTCCAGCAGGACCGTGGTCGTCGCCGAGTCGCGGCCGGCCAGGTTCGTGAAGCCCTCGCCGGTCGTGAACAGACCCCGCCAGCCTCCGCCGAGCGCGGCGGGCGGCAGTTCGACCGGCACCTCCGGGTACAACACGCCGTACCCGCGCGGGAGTTCTGCCGCACGGCCCTCGGCGGAAGGGCTTACGCGCCGCTCGGGCACGCTCTGCACGGAGACCTCGACGGAGGCGTCATGCGTCGGATGGCCGGCGTGCTGCTCGGTCCTGCGGCTGACCGCGCACGTCACCTGGCGCTCGCCGTCGTACGCCTCCCGCAGACCGGTCCGGCCGCGCCCGCTCCGGAACGGCCCCTCGCCGAGGACGGCACGCATCTCGTCCGACGGCAGCACACCCCCGCACGCCTCGTCGAGCACCCGCTGCGCCACGCGGCGCTCGTGCGGCCCGCCCCACCAGTAGTAGCCGCCCGCGATCAGGGCCAGGGCGACGAGCACCCCGCAGGACGTGAGTCCCACGCGCCCCGCCCTCGTCTCCCACGTCAGCCGCGCCACTGCGCCACCTCTCCCATGACCTTCGTGTCCCGGCAGTGCGCGCGCCGCGGCCAGCCGTCCGGCGCGGCCAGATAGCGGTCGAGCACGGCCCGTGCCTTCCGCGAGAGCTGCCGCCGCTCCCTCGGCTCCAGCACCGTCGTGCCCGATCGCGGGCCGTCCGTGAAGCCGATATGCGGGGTGACCGTGACGCGGTGGTAGGTGGGGCCCGCCGCGCACCGCGACCGCGCCCACAGGGCGAGCAGCGGGTCGTCACCGGACTCCTGGATCGTCACCGGCTTGCCGGCCTCGGCCCGGTCGCCGGGGACGGGGACGTGGGAGCCGCCCCGGTGGCTGTCGTACGCGCCGCCCGCGAGCACCCCCGACCAGCTCTCCGCGCCCACCGCCTTGACCGCGAGCTCCTCGGCGGGTGAGCTGTCGTCCAGCCGGCCGCCGCACACGCCGGTGCGCCTGCTGTACGTCGCCACGTCCCGGTCGAACTTCCATTCGCCCGGCGCCAGCCGCAGCGCCTTGGGGGAGAGCCAGGAGCAGAGCTTCGGGGCCTTGGCCGGGGCGGCGGGTCCGGCCTTCAGGGGGCGGCCGCCGCAGCCCTGCTTCTTCGCCACCCAGTCGGCGACGCGCACCGCCGTGCGGGACGCGAGGAGGCGGTCGGCCCGGGGGACGTCGTACTCGTCGTCGGCCGCCGAGGGCAGGTCCACCGTGACGAGCAGGTCCCGCGAGGGGCGCACGCGCCCGGTGAGGCCCTTGGGGCAGTCGGTGAGCAGGGAGGCCGACACCGCGCTGCCGGTCAGCCGGTCGTCGGTCGACACGGCGCCGAGTGCGCTGTCCGGCAGCGGCAGCCCGAAGGAGCCGTCGAGCGCGGGCCCGGTGGTGCGGGTCAGGACGGCCTCGGCGCGCACCCGCGCCTGCGCGTCGGGCTCCCAGGCGTCGCCGCCCCCACCCCACGACAGTGTGCAGTCGAGCAGGGCGCGGCTCTCCTCGTGGGGCCGCAGCATCGTGCCGAACTCGTCCAGTACGCCGGGCTCGTCGTCCGGCACGAAGGCGCCGAGCTCGGCGGGGAGCAGCCCCGCGCAGGCGCGCGCCAGTTGCCGCTGATTGGCCGCGAGCCGTTCCTCGCGGTCCTCGGCCCGGGACACGACGCGCCACGTCACGCAGGACGCGATCACCGCCAGGGCCACCAGGCCGGACACGAGCCATATGCGCCGTCGCGCCGCGCGCGGCGCGCCCGTCCCGGGCATGGTGCTCCCCTTCCCCCGTGTACCGCATCAAGATCAGGGAGGGACCGTATCAACGCGGGTCCGCCCGTCGGCGCGGGGACCCTTGTCGCGGGTGGGGGCATCTGCTTGACTCCGGCCGCCTGAACACCCGTCCGAGCCCGTCCACAGTCAGGAACGCCGGAACGCCCCGTACGCCGCCGGTGGAGGCCGCCATGGAGATCACCCGCAGACGCCTGCTGTCCGCCCTGTCGGCCGCCGGACTCCTGGCGGTGATCCCCGCCGGCCGGGTGGACGCCGCCACGGCGGCGAAGGGCCGCGCCCAGTTGCTCGCCAACACCGTGGCCATCCTCGCCGGGACCGCCGCGTCCAACGCCCGGCCGGAGACGGCCGGGAAGCTCGCCGCGGTCGAACGCGCCGCGCGGGCGAACCTGAAGGCGATGGACGACGCGGGCGAGGGCGAACTCTTCGCGGGCTTGGCGCTCGGCACCGACGAGGCGAACCTCAACACCGCCTACCGGCGCCTGTACGAGACCGCCCTCGCCACCCGCACGCCCGGCCCTGGCGGCCTGTACGGCGACACCGCCGTCCAGCGCCGCGTGCTCGACGGCCTGGTCTGGCTGCACGAGCGCTACTACGGCGACCAGGCCAAGGGCTACTACGGCAACTGGTTCCACTGGGAGATCGGCATCTCCCAGCACATCAGCAAGACCCTGGCGCTGCTCGCGGACGAGGTGCGCGCCCACCGCCCCGACCTGGTGCGCACCTACGTGACGTCCATGGACGCCTACCTCCGCAACGGCACCGGCGGCGACGTCGACCTCGACTCGCGCTTCCACACCGGCGCCAACCTCGCCGACATCACCACCAACCGCATCCTCCAGGGCGCCCTCCTCGGAGCGGACGAGGGCGACGCCCGCATCCGCAAGGCCCTCACCGACCAGCTGACGGTCTTCCTCACCATCGACCCCTACCGCCTGCGGCACGGCGTGACGGACGGCCATTACGCGGACGGCTCCTTCATCCAGCACGCCTCCGTCGCGTACACGGGCTCGTACGGCAAAGGCCTGCTCAGCCGGGTCGTGCAGACCCTCAAGATCCTCGAAGGCACCGGGTTCGCGCACGGCGCGGAGCTGGTGCCGACCGTGTACGACTGGGTGCGGGACGGCTTCGCCCCGGTGATCTTCGAGGGCTGGATGATGGAGATCGTCAAGGGCCGGGCCGTGGCCCGCACGGACTCCGGATACACCGACGTGGCGGTGGTCGTGGAGGCCGTCGTCGACCTCGCCTCGCTCGCCGCCGGCGCCGAGGCCACCGCCTTGAAGAGCTACGTCAAGCACATCAGGGCCACCTCGCGCACCGCACTCGATCCGGCCCGCTTCGTCTCCCCGGTCAGCATCGTGCGCTACGCCGACATCGTCGGCGACGCCTCCGTGCCGCCCGCCGACCTCAACCCGGCCGAGCGCAGCGTCGCCTTCAACGCCATGGACAAGACCGTGCACCGCAGGCCCGGTTACGCCTTCGCGCTCGCGCGCAGCTCCGACCGGATCAGCAAGTACGAGTACATGAACGGCGAGAACCTCATGCCGTGGTTCCAGGGCGACGGCGCGCACTACCTCTACCTCTCGGGCCAGGACCAGACCCAGGCGTACGGCGTCGACTACTTCACGACGGTCTCGCCGTACGGCCTGGCGGGTGTCACGGCGCCGGTCGAACAGCGGCGCACCGTACCCGAGTTGTACGGCAAGGCGTACTACGACAACCCCGGGCACCCCCTCAATTTCACCTCCTCCTCCGAGTCGCAGAACAAGTACGTCTACTTCCCGCGCGGCACGAACGAGTGGTCGGGCGGCGCGGTCCTCGGGGCGTACGGCGCGGCGGGTCTGGTGCAGTCCAGCGACGCCGCCTACCGCGACCGCGCCCTGCTCCCGGACGACTTCGTCGTGTACCGCGGCGCTCGGGCGACGAAGTCGTGGTTTCTGCTCGACGAGGAGGTCGTGGTGCTCGCCGCGGGCGTCGGCGACGCCGGTGGGCGGGCCGTGACCACGACTGTCGACGCCCGCATCGCCGCCCCCGAGGACCGGACCACGCTCACCGGGATGCGCCGCGACGGCCGCGCCTGGTCGGGCCCCGGCACCGCGGACCTGCGCTGGCTGCGCTACGCCAACGCCACGCGCGGCACCGCCGTCGGCTACCTCTTCCTCGACGTCCCGCCGGTGAGCGTCACCCTGGAGCGGGTCACGCGCAGCCGCCGGGTCGTGCGCACCGCCAACCCCGATGCCCCCGTGACGCGTTCGGTGTTCGGTGTGACGGTCCACGGGGCCGCCGGGGCCCGACCGGCACGCCTGGCCTACGCGTTGGTGCCGAACGCCACCGATGACTGGCTGCGCGCCCACCGCCATGGACGGATCGAGGTCCTCGCCAACTCCCCGCGTCTCCAGGCCGTTACGCACTCCGGTCTCGGTCTGACGGCCGCCAACTCCTTCACGCCGGGGCGCCACGAGGCCGCCGGCCTGCGCGTCGATGGGCCGGCATCCGTCATCGTGCGCCGTCGGGGCCGCGGCGGCGGCACCACCACCGTCGCCGTGTCCGACCCGACGATGGACCGGGACAGGATCACGGTCCTGCTCCGCGGCCGCCGCCTCCGGAAGGTCACCGCGGACGACGGCGTGCGGGTGAACCGGGACCCCGGCGGCACACGGATCGACGTCGACACCCATCACGCGTACGGCAGAAGCTTCACGGTGACACTACGAGGCTGAACAGCCGCTAGCAGACAGTCTCTTGAGATCCGGTCAGGTAATTTCCTCCAAGCTGATGGCCTGTACCGGGCACGCCCGTACGGCTTCCCTCACCATTGGGTCGCCGCCGTCCTCGCGGCCCGGCAGCACCTGGCCGAAGCCGTCGTCGTCCTGCGTGAAGACGGCCGGTGCGGTGAGCGCGCACATGCCCGCGCCCACACACCGGTCACCGTCGACGCGTACCACCTTGCTCGTCGTCTCGTCCGCCATGGCCTGTCCCTACCAGGTGACGGGGAGTTCCAGCATCCCCTGGATCGTGTCGCCCGGCTTGAAAGGGATCTTCTCGGCGGGCACCGCGAGACGCAGCCCCGGCAGGCGCTCGAAGAGGGACCGCAGGGCGATCTCCAGCTCCAGCCGGGCGAGGTTCTGGCCCAGGCACTGGTGGACACCGAAGCCGAAGGCGAGGTGGTGGCGGGTCGCGCGGTGCCAGTCCAGCTCCTCCGGGGACTCGTAGGCCGCGTCGTCGCGGTTGATGAGGGAGGTGGAGAAGATGACGCCGTCACCGGCGCGCAGCGTGCTGCCCGCGATCTCGATGTCCTCCTTCACCAGCCGCAGCAGCCCGTCCGCGATGGACAGATAGCGCAGCAACTCCTCGACCACGGAGGGCGTCAGGGGCTCGTCGGCGTCGAGGCCGGCCTTCAGTTCGGCCAGCCGCTCGGGGTGCTGGAGCAGGGTGAACGTACCGAGGGAGATCATGTTCGCCGTGGTCTCGTGCCCCGCGACGAGCAGGATCGTGGCCAGGCTGACCAGCTCCTCGCGGTCCACCGCGCCCTCCGCGAGCTGCTGGTGGATCAGCTCGTCGAGGAGCCCGTCGCCCGGCTCACGCCGCTTGCGGTCGATCAACGCAAAGAAGTAGGCGTCGAGTTCGTCCCGCGCCGCCTGCGTGTCCTCGGCCCTCGGGCCGCGCAGCAGCCGCCGTGACCTCTCCTCGAAGAAGTCGTGGTCGGCGTAGGGCACCCCGAGCAGGGCGCAGATCACCATGGACGGCACGGGCAGCGCGAACGCGCTCACCAGCTCGGCGGGCGGCCCCTCGGCCTCCATGGCGTCCAGGAGCCGGTCGACGGTCTCCTGGATCCGCGGGCGCAGCGCGGCGATGCGCTTGACCGAGAAGCTCGGGATCAGCATCCGGCGCTGGACGTTGTGGCGCGGGTCGTCGACGCCCAGCAGCGCGACGCCCCGCTTGCGGACGCGGGCGAAGCGTTCGGTCGGCGAAGGGAAGTCCTCGTGCTCGCGGTCGGTGGAGAGCCGCGGGTCGGCGAGGAGTTCGCGGGCCACCGCGTGCCCCGTCACCAGCCAGACGGGCCGCCCGTCGAAGAGGGTGACGCGGGCGAGCGGGCGGGCCTCCCGCAAAGGCGCGTAACCGGTGGGCGGGTGGTAGGGACAGGAGCGGTCCTGAGGGAAGTGGACGTTGGCGGGGACGGGGGTGGGGGTGGTGGTGATGGGTCCGGACTTGGTCGACTCCGTCATGGACGTACCTCGCAAGCGCAGCTGTTTCCGTATGCGCATATGCCCGTTCACGCATATGCCCGTTCCCTCATTCGATGCCTCAGGCATCTATCTCGTCCACGCCAAGACCGGCCAGATCGCCGCCGCGGGCGGAACTGTCCGGAATTGCCCCCTCCGAGTGCCGGGCCCGCTTCTTGGGCGTGCGAGTATCCGGGAGGATCACGCGTCGGCCACTGTGGAGGACAAGAGGATGTTCGCGATACCCCTCGGCGACGGAGCCGAACTACGCCCGCTGGAGCCCTGGCAGGCCGAGGAGTTCCTCGCTCACATGGACCGCGGCCGTGACTTCATCGGCCGCTACGTGGGGCTTCCCGACATCACGGCAGACCTGAAGGCCGCACGCGACTGGCTACAGGTGTACGCCGACAAGGCCGCCGCCGACACCGGCCGCCTGTACGGCATCTGGCTCGACGGACGTCTCGTCGGCGGTGTCCTCCTCCGCGTCTTCGACACGGCGTCCGGCACCTGTGAGGCGGGCTGCTGGCTGGAACCGGCCGCCGCGGGCCGCGGCCTGGTGACCCGCGCCGTGCGCGTCATCGTCGACTGGGCGGTCGAGGTGCGCGGGATGCACCGCGTGGAGTGGCTGGTGGCCTCCGAGAACCGCCCGAGCATCAACGTGGCCAAGCGGCTCGGCATGAGCCTCGACGGCGTACAGCGGGAGAACGACCCCTACCGGGGCGTGCGGCAGGACACCGAGATCTGGTCGGTCCTCGCACCGGAGTGGCGCGCCGCGCGGTCCGGGGCAGCGCTCCGATGAACGTCGACAACGCCTACGGAGACCCGCGGCTCGCCGCGCTGTACGACCCGCTCGACCCGGACCGGAGCGATCTCGACGCGTACCTGGGCATGGCCGAGGAGTTCGGCGCGCGCCGCGTACTGGACATCGGCTGCGGGACGGGCGTGTTCGCGCTGCTCCTCGCCCGGCGCGGGATCGAGGTCGTCGGCGTCGACCCCGCCGGGGCGTCCGTCGACGTGGCCCGCGCCAAACAGGGGGCGGAACAGGTGCGTTGGCTCGTCGGCGACGCGACGGCGCTCCCGCCGCTGCGGGTCGACCTCGCGACCATGACGGCGAACGTCGCCCAGGCCATCGCGGACCCGGCCGACTGGCAGGGCACCCTGCGGGGCGCGTACGAGGCGCTGCGGCCGGGCGGACGCCTGGTGTTCGAGACCAGGGACCCCGCCCGGCGCGCCTGGGAGGAGTGGAACCGCGAGGCCACGCACCAGGTGACGGAGGTCGCGGGCGTCGGCGCCCTCGAACGCTGGCTTGAGGTGACCGCGGTCGACGGCCCCGTGGTGACGTTCCGCTGGACCCTGGTGTTCGCGGCGGACGGAAAGGTGCTCACCTCGGACTCGACGCTGCGTTTCCGGCAGCGGGCGGAGGTCGAGGCGGACCTGGCGGCCCAGGGGTACGTGGTCGAGGACGTGCGCGACGCCCCTGACCGGCCGGGCCGGGAGTTCGTCTTCGTGGCGCGGCGGCCGGAGGCGGACGGGGTCTGAGGTCGGCGGGGAGTGAGGCGGGTTCCGGCTCCGGGGCTCCACGCGCCGCCGGTAAATCGATGGCGCGTCGCGGGGGACCGGATCTAAGCTGCGTCTCGTTCCTCGGTGGCCGCTCCACGGCCGCCGGTGCCGGCATTGCAGGACCAGGAGGTGTGACCGATGGCTGTCGTCGCGACGGGCGCTGCCCGTATCCGGAAGTTCATCAAGTACACCTCCGTGGCCACCGGCTGACCGAACAACCTTCTCCGCGCGTCCTCGTACGCGTGCGCCGGGGCCACCCTGTGAAGGGTCCCCCTTGTCTTCCTCCTCTCTTCCGTCTTCTTCTCTTTCTTCCTCCTCTCTTCCGGGTTCGTCCTCGTCCGCCCCGCATCCCCTGGCCCCCTACGGCTGGGACGCGCAGTGGGAGGCCGAGTTCGCGCCGTACGCCGCGCAGGGGCTGCTGCCCGGACGGGTCGTGCGGGTGGACCGCGGGCAGTGCGACCTCGTCACCGCCGACGGATCGGTGCGCGCCGACACCGAGTTCGTCACCCCGCGCGACCCGCTGAAGGTCATCTGCACCGGCGACTGGGCCGCCGTGGACCCGGACGGCGGCGACCCCCGCTACGTACGCGCGTATCTGCCGCGCCGCACGTCCTTCGTGCGCTCCACCTCGTCCAAGCGGTCCGAGGGGCAGATCCTCGCGTCCAACGTCGACCACTCGATCATCGCGGTCTCGCTCGCCGCCGAGCTCGACCTCGGGCGGATCGAGCGGTTCCTCGCGCTCGGCTGGGAGTCGGGCGGGCAGCCGGTCGTCGTGCTCACCAAGGCCGACCTCGTGCCGGACGGCGCCACGCTCGCGCACCTCGTCCAGGACGTCGAGACCGCCGCGCCCGGCGTGCAGGTGCTGGCGGTCAGCGCCACGTCCGGGCAGGGCGTCGACGTGCTCGCCGCGGTCGTCTCGGGCGGCACGTCGGTGCTCCTCGGCCAGTCCGGCGCGGGCAAGTCGACGCTGGCGAACGCGCTCGCCGGGGCCGACATCATGGAGGTCCAGGCGATCCGTGACATCGACGGAAAGGGCCGTCACACCACGACGACCCGCAACCTCCTGCTGCTGCCCGCCGGCGGCGTCCTCATCGACACGCCGGGGCTGCGCGGCGTCGGCCTGTGGGACGCCGAGACCGGCGTCGGGCAGGTCTTCGCCGAGATCGAGGAACTGGCGGAGAACTGCCGCTTCCACGACTGCGCCCACACCGCGGAGCCCAGCTGCGCGGTGCTCGCCGCGGCGGAGGACGGCACGCTGCCCGAACGCCGCCTCGACAGCTACCGCAAGCTGATCCGCGAGAACCAGCGCATCGTCGCCAAGACCGACGCGCGGGTCCGCGCGGAGCTGCGGCGCGAGTGGCGGCTGCGGGGCGCGGAGGGGCGCGCGGCGATGGAGATCAAGCGGGGGCGCGTGCGCTGAGCTCGGGCGGGTCAGGGTTGTGGGGAGCTGCGGGCCGGTCGTGGCTGAGCGCGCGGTTCCCCGCGCCCCCGCCGACGCTCAGCGCCGTGTCCGAATTCCGCCAGCCGGGGCGTCCTCGCGGCTCCACAATGAAGGCGTGATCGATGAGGAGACCCGATACGAGGCCGTGCGCAGCCGGGACGCCCGCTTCGACGGAGAGTTCTTCTTCGCCGTCGAGACGACCGGCATCTACTGCCGTCCCAGCTGCCCCGCCGTCACCCCCAAACGGCAGAACGTCCGCTACTACACGACGGCCGCCGCCGCCCAGACCTCGGGCTTCCGCGCCTGCCGCCGCTGCCGCCCGGACGCCGTCCCCGGCTCCGCCGAGTGGAATGTCCGCGCCGACGTCGTGGGCCGCGCCATGCGCATGATCGGCGACGGCGTCGTCGACCGCGAGGGCGTGCCCGGACTCGCCGTACGTCTTGGCTACAGCGCCCGGCAGGTGCAGCGCCAGCTCACCGCCGAACTGGGCGCGGGCCCCGTCGCGCTCGCCCGTGCGCAGCGGGCCCACACCGCGCGCGTACTGCTCCAGACCACGGACCTGCCGATCACGGAGATCGCGTTCGCCGCCGGGTTCGCCAGCGTCCGGCAGTTCAACGACACGATCAAGGCCGTGTACGCGCTCACGCCGACCGCCCTGCGCGCCGCCGCCCCCAAGCGCGGCACCGCCCGCGCCACACCCGCCGCCGGCATCCCGCTGCGCCTCGCCCACCGTGGGCCCTACCAGGCCGCGGCGGTCTTCGACCTGCTCGGGCAGGAGGCGGTGCCCGGCATCGAGGAGGTCACCGGCGAGCGCGGCGCCCGCACCTACCGGCGTACGCTCCGGCTGCCCCACGGCACGGGCATCGTGGCCGTCGAGGAGGCGCACCCGCCACCGGGGGCAGGGGACAGGTCGGGCTCCGCGGCCGTGCACCGCGGCGGCTGGCTCGACGCCCGGCTGCACCTCGCCGACCTGCGCGACCTCACCACGGCCGTGCAGCGCCTGCGCCGCCTCTTCGACCTGGACGCCGATCCGTACGCCGTGGACGAGCGGCTCGGCGGCGACCCCCGCCTCGCCCCGCTGGTCGCCGCCCGGCCCGGACTGCGCTCGCCGGGCACGGCCGACCCGGAGGAGTTCGCGGTGCGGGCCCTCGTCGGCCGGGCCGCCGCGCAACGGCTCGTGGAGCGGCACGGCAAGGCGCTGGACGCCGCGTGCGGGCGGCTCACCCACGTCTTCCCGACACCCGCCGAACTGGCCGCCGAGCCCGGCCCGCTCGGCACGCTGGCGACGGCGCTCGCCGACGGCACCCTGCGCCTGGACGCGGGCGCCGACCGGGACGACTCCGAGGCGGCGCTGCTCGCCCTGCCCGGCCTCGACGCGCGTACCGCCGCGCTGATCAGGACCCGGGCCCTCGGCGACCCCGACGTGGCCCTGCCCGGCGAACCGGAGCCGGTCCGCGACGCCTGGCGCCCCTGGCGCTCGTACGCCCTGTGCCACCTGCGGGCGGAGCGGACGCTCACGCCTCGCCGAGCCCCCAGCTGTGGATCCGCCGGGGATGGATCCGGATCAGCTCCTCGCTGAAATCGGGCCCCAACTCGTGGGGACCGGTGAGCAGTTCGGCCTCGCCCCGGATGTCGATGCCCCGCACCGTCCAGGGCTTCAGGCTCACGATGTCGTCGATGACGAGGGACACCTTCGGGTTCGCCTGGAGGTTGCGCCACTTCTTGGTGGTGCCAAGGGCATGCCCGCCGACCAGGATCGTGCCGTCGTCCTGCGGAAAGAAACCGACGGGGTTCGCCTGCGGCTGTCCCTTCGGGTCGACCGTGGCCATCCGCCCCAGCCGCTGGGACTTCAGATACGCGCGCTCGGCCTCGCTGAATTCGGTCATGCGGCGAGCCTCGCACGCCGCCCTCCCCGACAGCAGCCCATCAGCCCCAGAAGACAGCGCCGAGCCACGCCCCAAGGATCAGCAGGCACGCGAACAGCTCGGTCAGCACGCTCGTCCCGCCCATCCGCATCGCCGTCCGCGTGGCCGCCACCGCCTCGCCGTGGCCGCCGAGCCGCAGCCGCTCCCCGGTGTAGATGCCGCCGATGAAACCCGGGACCGCGCCGATCACCGGCACCAGGCAGAAGCCCAGCAGCGCCCCGGCGCCGGCGAAGACGGCCATCCGCCGCGTGGCGCCGCTCTGCCGCAACCTGCGGGGCGGCAGCTGCCAGCGCACGGCCTGCGCCGCGAGCAGGACGACGGACGCGCCGACGAGGACACCCCAGGCCAGCCCCTTCGGATCCTGCAGCGCCCACCACAGGACGGCGGCCCACACCAGCCACGGCCCCGGCACTCCGGGCACCAGCACTCCGCACAGGCCGAGCAGCATGACCACGCCGACCAGCAGGAGTTCCCACGCTCCCATCTGCCCAGAGTGCCGCAGATCCGGCGAAACCGCAGGTCAGATTAGCCCCTGCGGCGCGCGGGAGCGGCGCGCCACCCAGCCCCGCTCGTACGCGTGCCAGCCCAGCTGGAGCCGCGTCGTCACGCCCGTCAGCTCCATCAGCCGCTTCACCCGGCGCTGCACCGTGCGCAGCCCGAGGTCGAGCTGTTTGGCGACGCTCGCGTCGGTCAGGCCCGCGAGGAGCAGCGAGAGGACCTCCAGGTCCGTGCCGTCCGGGCCCTCGGGGGCGTCCTCGCGCACCGTGCCGCGGTCCTCGCCGAGGCGCAGCGGCAGCGCTTCCCGCCAGACCGCCTCGAAGAGCCCCGTCAGCGATTCCAGCAGCCCGCTGGCGTGCACGACGAGGGCGGCGGGCTCGGCGGTCCGTGAGGTGAGCGGCACCATCGCGAGCGAGCCGTCGGCGATGACCAGCTTGGTCGGGACGCGGTCCACGACCCGTACCTGCTCGTCGCGGCCGATCGCCGTCGACAGCTCCACCAGGCCGGTGGGCAGGTCGAGGACGGCACGCTCGACCACCACGCGGTAGCGGACGCCACGGCTCGCGGCCTGCTCCTCGGCGCTGTTCTCCATGCCGGTGACCGCGACGGGGCTGCCGGTCACCAGCGCGCACACCTCGGCGCTCGCCCCCAGCTGCAACTGGAGGAAGCGCTGTGAGACGGCGGCCGCCCCGGTGACCACCTCGACGAGGTCGTGGACGGCGGGCTCGGCGGCCTGCGCGCGGTACTCCTCGGCGAGCAGGGTCGCTGCCAGCTCCGCCTTCTCCAGCTCGTGCCGCTGCTGGGTGAGCAGCGCGCCGAGCGCGACGCCGGGCGGCGCGGCCACCCAGCGGCCCGCCCTGCCGGACGCCTGCGCGGCCAGGCCGTGCCGCTCCAGGCGGCGCAGCGCCCGCTCGGTCTCCGGCTCCCCGAGGGCGAGCCTGCGGGCGAGATCGGAGACGTCGGCTGCCCCCACCGACACCAGCGCGCGGTACGCCGCCTCGTGCGTCTCGTCCAGACCTATCGCTGCCAGCATGCGGCGACGTCCCTCCTCGAAGCTCCCGTTCCGACGGCGCCGTGAAGCTCCGTCCCGACAGCGCCGTGGCGGGAAACGGCCACGGCGTGAACCCGCCCCGGGACATCATCCCCGCATCGCCCTGCCCGATGACAGGGTGACGCCACCGTGGCACCGACCGCGGCCGCTTATGACGGCCGGCGGATTGAACTCGGCGCTACTGGGCACGCGGGCTACAGGCCGGGTGCACTCACCGAGGTGAAGTTGTCGTACTCCTACGACGAGGGCGACACATGGAAGGCGGCGACGACCGCCGAGCACGCCGGCGAGTGGAGCGCGACCGCGGACCACGCGGGTGCCTGCGGTGAACGGGCCTGGGCAGGCCCGCCTGACGGGCGCTCAGGGCACCCGCGTCACACAGACCGTGGCCCGCGCCTGCGACGCGCGCCGGCCACACGGACACCGCCGGGCGGTCCTCCTGTGGGGGGTGGGCCCGCCCGGCGGCCCCTTTCGTCGCCAAGACGGCCAAAATTTCCGGATGCACCGTTTTCGTACGGCGTCCGCGGTGGAAAATAGGGGCATGAGCCAGCAGGGGGAGAGGCGCACCGGCCGCGACGACGACTGGTGGGGGCAGCTGTACGACGACGCCGCACAGGACACGGGCCCGACACCCGCACCGGACACCCTCGACGACAGGTTCGCCTCGGCGGCGGACACGGTGAAGCGGTCCCCGCTGGAGGACAAAGGGCCACCCCCGCCCCCCGAGCCCGATCCCGGCACCACATCCCCTCCACCGCCGACCCTGCCCACCCCACCGACGACACCCGGCCCACCGGTCCCGCCGGATCCCCCCACCCCCCAAGGCCAGTTGCCCCCGCCGACACCACCGTCCCCACCCGGCCGATCCGCTCCGTCCGGCTCACCTGGATCGTCCGAGCCGCCGCGTCCCTCGGGGCCGCCGCCCCGGCCGTCAAGGTCGCCTGCCACGGCCGGCTCACCCGGTTCCGGTCTCGGGGGGACGCCGGACCCGCCCGCCGGGGAGGGCTGGTCGGCCTCGGCGACTCCACCGGGCCTCGACCCATCCGCCGCGCCAGGCGCGGCCGCCCTGCCCAGCCCACGCCGGCCATCCGCGGCCCGTAGCGCCCCGCTGAGGCCCGCTCCCTGGGAGCCGCCCAGAGGGCCCAGTGGGCCGGTGACCTTTGGGGCGGGGGTGTCGGGTGAGGCGTCGGGAGCCTCGGGGGGCGCCACGCCTGAGGCCGTGCCCGGCCACGTCGGTGACGGGCCGCCCACCTACGAGGCCGAGCCCACAGCCCTGCCCGCCGCCGACCCGGACGACCTCGGCGAGCTCGTCGCCGACACCGTGCTCGACGGGGCGCGGTACGGAACCGCCACCCTGCGCGCGGCCTCCGTACGCGGCGACTCCGCCCGGTACCGCGGAGAGCCCCGCCGCGACTCCCTGCTGACCGCCCGCTTCGGCGTCGGCGCGGACGCCCTGGTGCTCGTCGCCATGGCCACCGGCGCCCGCGCCACCCCCGGCGCCCACCGCGCCGCCGCCGAGGCCTGCGCGTGGATCGGCCGGGCCGTGGGCCGCAGCCACCAACGGCTCGCCGAGGACATCAGGGCCGCCCGGCGCGGCGACCTGAAGTCGGGCCTGCACCGCCTCACCGACCGCAGCCTCGGCAAGCTCCGGGCGCGCGCCACCGACCTCGGCCTCGCCCCGCACGAGTACGCCGCCTCCCTGCGCTGCCTCCTCCTGCCCGCCGACCCCCAATGCCGTACCCGCGTCTTCTTCGGCGTCGGGGCGGGCGGCCTCTTCCGGCTGCGCGACGGCGCGTGGCAGGACATCGAGCCCCGCGTCGCCGACGCCACCGGCGACGCCGTGGTCGGCTTCGGCTCGCCGCGGGCCCGGACACCGGAGGGCGACCACCTCACGATGGACCTCGGCATCACCACGCCCCCGAGCCCCTACGAACCGGCACCCGAACCACCCCGCGACCCGTTCCGCTTCCGCGCCTCGGTCGCCCGGCCGGGTGACACGCTCCTGCTGTGCAGCGGCGGCCTGGCCGAGCCGCTGCGCGGCGAACCCGCGCTGGCCGAGCACCTCACGGACCGGTGGGTGAAGGGCCCCGCGCCGGGACTCGCGGTCTTCCTCGCGGACATCCAGGTGCGGGTGAAGGGCTACGCGGACGACCGGACGGCAGCCGCCGTTTGGGAGGCATGACCGCCGCACCTGTGAATTCATGGATCCGACGGCGTTTGAACGCGATCACAGCGAGTACCGGGTCCGAGAGTTCCAAGGATGAAGAGGTGCGTGCAGCATGGCCAAGCAGAACGTCGCCGAGCAGTTCGTCGACATCCTCGTCCGCGCGGGCGTCCAGCGCATGTACGGAGTCGTCGGCGACAGCCTCAACCCGGTCGTGGACGCGATCCGCCGGACGAAGGGCATCGACTGGGTCCAGGTACGGCACGAGGAGACCGCCGCCTTCGCGGCCGGCGCCGAGGCCCAGATCACCGGCAGGCTGGCCGCCTGCGCGGGCTCCTGCGGGCCGGGCAACCTCCACCTCATCAACGGCCTGTACGACGCGCACCGCTCCATGGCGCCCGTGCTCGCCCTCGCCTCGCAGATCCCCTCCAGCGAGATCGGCCTCAACTTCTTCCAGGAGACCCACCCCGACCGGCTCTTCCAGGAGTGCAGCCATTACTGCGAACTGATCTCCAGCCCGAAGCAGATGCCCCGCCTGCTGCAGACCGCCATCCAGAACGCCGTCGGCCGATCGGGTGTCAGCGTCGTGTCGCTGCCCGGCGACATCGCCTCCGAGCCCGCCCCGGAGAAGGCCGCGGAGACCGCCCTGGTGACGTCCCGGCCCTCCGTGCGCCCCGGCGACGCGGAGATCGAGAAGCTCGCACAGATGATCGACGAGGCCGGCAAGGTCACGCTCTTCTGCGGCAGCGGCACGGCGGGCGCGCACGCCGAGGTGATGCAGTTCGCCGAGAAGATCAAGTCCCCGGTCGGCCACGCGCTGCGGGGCAAGGAGTTCATTCAGTACGACAATCCGTTCGACGTCGGCATGAGCGGCCTGCTCGGCTACGGCGCCGCGTACGAGGCCACCCACGAGTGCGACCTGCTGATCCTGCTCGGCACGGACTTCCCGTACAACGCTTTCCTGCCCGACGACGTCAAGATCGCCCAGGTCGACGTGCGCCCCGAGCACCTCGGCCGCCGCTCGAAGCTGGACCTCGCGGTCTGGGGCGACGTCCGCGAGACACTGCGTTGCCTCACGCCCCGGGTCTCGCCCAAGTCGAACCGCAAGTTCCTCGACAAGATGCTGAAGAAGCACGCCGACGCCCTGGAGGGTGTCGTCAAGGCGTACACCCGCAAGGTCGAGAAGCACACCCCGATCCACCCCGAGTACGTCGCCTCCGTCCTCGACGAAGTCGCGGACGACGACGCGGTGTTCACCGTCGACACCGGCATGTGCAACGTCTGGGCGGCCCGCTACCTCACCCCCAACGGCAGGCGCCGCATCATCGGCTCCTTCAGCCACGGCTCGATGGCGAACGCCCTGCCGCAGGCGATCGGCGCGCAGTTCACCGACCGCAAGCGGCAGGTCGTCTCGATGTCGGGCGACGGCGGCTTCTCGATGCTGATGGGCGACTTCCTCACCCTCGTCCAGCACGACCTGCCGGTGAAGGTAGTCCTCTTCAACAACTCCTCCCTCGGCATGGTCGAGTTGGAGATGATGGTCGCCGGGCTGCCGAACCACGGCACGGCCAACCACAACCCCGACTTCGCCGCCGTGGCCCGCGCCGCCGGGGCGTACGGCGTCCGCGTGGAGAAGCCGAAGCAGCTCGCCGGCGCCCTGAAGGACGCCTTCGCCCACAAGGGCCCGGCCCTCGTCGACATCGTCACCGACCCGAACGCCCTCTCCATGCCGCCCAAGATCAGCTCCGACATGGTGACCGGCTTCGCGCTCTCCGCCGGGAAGATCGTGCTGGACGGGGGAGTGGGCCGGATGCTCCAGATGGCCCGTTCGAACCTGCGCAACGTGCCGAGGCCGTGAGGCCCCCGGCCCCGGCACCCACGCCGCTCAGGCGGGCCGCAGCCGCAGCGTGACGATCTGGAAGGGGCGCAGGGCGAGCGCCAGGCCGGCCTCGCCCGTCTCCGCCTCCCGGAGGGGTCGTTCCAGGAGGTCGGTCACCTCGGCCCGGGCCACCGGGAACGACGTGCCGAGCGTCGCCGCGGCCCGGCCGCCGCGCGACTCGTAGAGCCGTACGATCACATCGCCACCGCGGTCGTCGGCGAGCTTCACCGACTCGACGGTGACCGCCGGGTGGTCGACGCTCACCAAAGGCGCGAGGACGGGCGCGGCGGCCACCCGCAGCGGCAGATTGAGCGCGAGCCCCTCCGCCACCGCGTCCCCCGTGCTCGCCCCGGCCAGCAGCGCGTACGTGAAGCGGTGCGTGCCCTGGTCGGTCTCCGGGTCCGGGCTGTGCGGGGCCCGCAGCAGGGTCAGGCGCACGGTGGTGCCGAGCGCGCCGCCGTGTTCCGTGCGCGTCACGTCGTGGCCGTACGTGGAGTCGTTGAGCAGGGCGATGCCATAGCCCTCCTCGGCCACCCGCAGCCAGCGGTGCGCGCAGATCTCGTAACGTGCCGCGTCCCAGCTCGTATTGGCGTGCGTGGGCCGGTGCACGTGGCCGAACTGGATCTCGGCGGCGGACCGTTCGGCGTGGACGTCCAGCGGAAAGGCGGCCTTGAGGACCTTCTCCGACTCCCGCCACTCGACGTCCGTCACGATGTCGACGCGCCGGCTGCCCGCCGCGAGCCGGATCTCCTGGGTGATCCGCGACGCCCCGAAGGAGCGCACCACCCGCACCGCGACGCGCAGCGGCCCGTCCTCGACGAGCTCGACGGACTCGGCGTCCGTGAGGTCGGTGTGCCGGTGCCGGTAGTGCCGGTCGAGGTCCCAGGCGTCGTAGTGCGTGGGGTGGTCGGGGTGCAGCTGGAGGAGGTTTCCGGGGCCCGCGAGGACCTCGCGGTCCGCCGCCAGGTCCCGTACGGAGGTCAGCAGCCCCGCGGCGTCGACGGTCACGCTCAGGTGCTCGTTGGTCAGGAGGATCGTGGCACCGGTCGTGTGCGCGACGGCGTCCGGACCCGGTGCTCCGGCGCCGTCCAGACCGCGCGTGCCGAGCGCGGGCACCGAGGCGCGCACCAGCGTGCCGTCCCCGGTGTCCACGACCTCGTCGCGGGCGTACGGCGAGGCGTTCAGCACCGCTGGCCCGCCCGCGCCGAGGGAACGTACGGCCGCGCGGGTCAGCTCGTCGAGTTCGGCCAGGACGCGTTCGTACGTCTCGCGGGCCTCCCGGTGCACCCACGCGATCGACGAGCCCGGCAGGATGTCGTGGAACTGGTGGAGCAGGACCGTCTTCCACAGGCGGTCGAGGGTGTCGTGGGGATAGACGTACGACGGATCGCGCACCGCTGCCGCCGTGCACCACAACTCCGCCTCGCGCAGGGCGTGTTCGCTGCGGCGGTTGCCACGCTTGGTGGCGGCCTGGGTGGTGTACGTCGCGCGGTGCAGCTCCAGGTACAGCTCGCCCGACCAGACCGGGGCCCGCGCGCCGTACTCCTCCTCGGCCGCCGCGAAGAACGCCGACGGCTTCTCGATCTCGACGCGCGGCGAGCCCTCCAGGGAGCGCAGCCGCCGCGCCCGCTCCATCATCTCGCGGGTGGGGCCGCCCCCGCCGTCACCCCAGCCGAACGGCACCAGGGAGCGCGAAGCCCGGCCCTTGTCGGCGAAGTTGCGCTCAGCGTGGGCTAGTTCGGCGCCGTGGAACTGCGAGTTGTAGGTGTCCACGGGCGGGAAGTGGGTGAAGACCCGGGTCCCGTCGATGCCCTCCCACCAGAAGGTGTGGTGCGGCATCTTGTTGGACTGGTTCCAGCTCAGCTTCTGGGTCAGGAACCACCGGATGCCCGCGAGCTTCGCCAACTGCGGGAACGCGGCGGTGTATCCGAAGGAGTCCGGCAGCCAGATCTCCTCCGTCTCCACGCCCAGCTCCTCGCGGAAGAACCGCATGCCGTGCGTGATCTGCCGGGCGAGCGCCTCACCACCCGGCATATTGGCGTCCGACTCGACCCACATCGAGCCAACGGGCACCCAATTGCCGTCCCCCACCGCCTCCTTGATGCGCTCCCAGATATACGGCTGGTGCTCCTTCACCCAGGCGTACTGCTGGGCCTGCGAACAGGCGAAGACCAGCTCCGGATACTCCTTTGCCAGCGCCGTCACATTGGCAAAGGTCCGTGACGCCTTGCGCACCGTCTCGCGCAGGGGCCACAGCCACGCCGAGTCGATGTGCGCGTGCCCGGCCGCCGATACACGGTGCGCGCTCGCGTGCGCGGGCTTCGCGAGGACGCCGGCGAGAGCCGCGCGCCCCGCGGCCGCCGTGCCCGGCACGTCATGCAGATCCAGCGCGTCGAGCATGTCCTCCAGCGCCCGGAGGATCTCGTGCCGACGCGGACGGTCCGCCTCCAATTCGTCCATCAGCTCGGACAGGACCTCGATGTCCAGCGTCAACTGCCAGACGTCCTCATCCAGTACGGCGAGGTCGGCAGACGCGAATCGGTAGATCGGCGTAGTACCTGCGGTCAGTACGTCGCCCAGGGGCGTCGGCACGAAGTCGTGCAGAACGGCGGGGTTGGCCGCCGCCTCCAGGAGTAGGTGCACCGGCTCGCCACCCCGGGCGGGGGAGGCCACCGGAATATGCCGATTGCGAGGGTGAACTCCCTTCAGGGGCACGCCCGAAGCGTCGTACACCAGGCCTTCCGCCTGGAACCCCGGCCCTTCCCCCGTGAAACCGGGATCGACGACCACCTCGACGCGGCGCCCGCGCCACTCCTCGGGCACCCGCCCCTGGAGCCGGAACCAGCTGGTCGACCAGGGACTTCCCCATTCCGCACCGGTCTCGAAGGGCTCGTATGCGGCCTCCAGGGCGGCCGAGACCGGCACGGGCTCACCCGGCACATGCCAGACGGAGAGGGCGAGCGGCGCCCTGTGCGGGTACTGGGCGGGGCGGATGAACTGGCGCAGCGCCCGCTCCAGGCGGCCTTCCACCAGCAGTCTGTCGTCGTGCACTCGGGCTCCTAGGAACGCTCGGTGGCGGGGGTCCACCGCTTCACTTCCCCCCGGGGCTCCGGCACACCCGCGCCATTGTTTGATGATTCGACAGGAGTGCCGTCTTTGGGCCGGGGCATGCATTCCGTGAGGTTGTTCGAGCAGGGAGGCACGGTCATCGCTTTGTGGGCGGGGGTCATGACGAGGCAGTCACGTGGGGGCGGCCCCGGGGGAATCGGGGCCTCTTCACCGAACGTACGGGACGAATTCGCCGAGGGAGCGCAGCCGGGCCCTGACCGGGTCCAGCTCAGGCGCAGACTGCGAAGGTCCGACCTGTCGGCGGTGTCCGATGTCAGGAGCGCCCTGCGGGAATTCCTCAGACGCTGGGGGAAACCGGCCCGGGCCGACATAGCCGAGCTGCTCACCAGCGAGCTGGTCACCAACGCGCTGGTGCACACCGATCACGACGCGATAGTCACCGCGACCCTGGGCCCGCGCGGCCTGCGCGTCGAGGTACGGGACTTCGTGGGACGCCGCCCCGAGCCGCGCGTACCGGACGCCGACAGCGGTACGAACGGCCGGGGGCTGGTCCTCGTGCAGTCCCTCGCCGACGCGTGGGGCGTGCGCGCCCACGGGGTGGGGAAGGTGGTGTGGTTCGAACTGAACGGTGGCGGCATGGCGTGAGCCGATCAGCCCTGCCACCGCCGCTTGTCGGGCGAACTGCTGCCCGTTCTCAGCCGAACTGCTGCTCGAGGTCCTTCAGTTTCCGCTCCAGCGAGTCGAGCCGGGGCAGGGCCTGGGTGTCGTCCTCCGCCGTCAGGTCGACGGTGACGGGGGTGACGGCCTCAGAGTCGGCCTTGACGGCCTGGAGGGAGGGGCGGGCGCGTACCGGCAGCGGTTCCTGCGCCGCTATGGCAGGGTCCGCGCCGACCTGCGCGGACCCCGCGGCCGGAGCGACGGCCTGCACCTCCACCTGACGGCCGCCGCGGGCGTAGCCCCGGTGGCCGCGGCTGATCGCCTTCAGCCGGGCGCGGTCCAGCTTCTCCTGGTCGCGCCTGCGCAGCCGGGTGCGCTCCTTCTCGCGGCGGTCCTCCCGCACCTCTTCCACGGCCTCGTCCAGGGTGCGTACGCCTTCGAGGAGCATCAGCGACCAGGCGCCGAAGGTCTCGCGGGGCGCGCGCAGCCAGCGCACGATACGGATCTGCGGCAGCGGGCGGGGCACGAGACCCTGCTCGCGCAGCGCCGCCCGGCGGGTCTGCTTCAGGGCGCGGTCGAAGAGCACCGCCGCCGACAGCGACATTCCGGCGAAGAACTGCGGGGCGCCTGCGTGGCCGAGGCCCCGGGGAGCGTGCACCCAGTTGAACCAGGCCGCGGCGCCGGCGAACGTCCACACGAGCAGCCGCGAGCCGAGCGCCGCGTCGCCGTGGCTGGCCTCGCGCACGGCGAGGACGGAACAGAACATCGCCGCGCCGTCGAGGCCGAAGGGCACGAGGTACTCCCAGCCGCCCGAGAGGCTGAGATTCTGCCGGCCGAAGCCGACCAGGCCGTGGAAGGAGAGAGCGGCGGCGACCGCCGCGCAGCAGAACAACAGGACGTAGGACGCGGTGCCGTAGATGGCTTCCTTACGCCTGCGGCGCTCCTCGGCGCGTTCCCACGAGTCGTCGCCCGCCTTCGCCGTCTTGTCGTGGCCTCGCCTGCCGCGTGCGAGCACCGCCACCGCCACCAGCATGCCCAGGAGCAGGACGCCGCCGGGGAGCAGCCAGTCCAGCGATATGTCGGTCAGTCTCATCTGGGGTCCCTTGCGTCGCGGTAGGGCGTTTCGGCGCCATAGTGACCCGATCGGAGCGGCACTCAAGAGGGTTTCGGGGCAAGAGAACGCCAAGGGGGTGCGAGGGAGCGCATGGGACCCGATTTTGCTCGAACTGACTTCGGGGGAGCGGTCGTCGAGTTCGATTAATTCGAGGAAAACGACGCGTTGGAGTGATTCGCGGGTGGCTCAGTCGGCCGTGGCGGCGGCGCTCAGCCGCGCGACGCGCTCGGCGTCGCAGGTGCGCGGGCAGGTGACGCAGGTGTCCTCGGGGCGCAGCGTGTAGAACATGCAGCAGCTCGCCCGGTCACGGGTCGCCAGCGCCTGACCGTCGGGGCCCGTCAGCTCCCGGAAACCGGCCGTGCCCACGTACGGCTTCGTGGCGCCGGGCAGCAGCTGCTCCAGCTCGGTCATCGCGCGGCGCTCCTCACCGAGGAGGTGCGCGATGTACCACAGACCTTCGACGATCTCGTCCGTGGCGACGCTCCACAGGGCGCGCGAGCGGCGCCGCATCCTCGGGCCGAAGCCGTCCAGGAGCGGGCCCAGGTGTTCGGCGACCGCCGCCCGTACCTCCGCGCGCAGCGCCTCCTCGTCGGCCACGACGCGGGCACCGGGCAGCGTGGCGGCCGGGTCGTCCGGCAGGCAGGCGAAGCCGTCCGCGCGCACGGCCATCCGGCCGAGGGCGCGCTGGAAGGAGACGTTCGCCACCGGGAAGCGCGGGACGCGGCGGTGCAGGAACCACGGGACCGTGATCAGCAGCGTGGCCGGCCAGGCGTACCGGTGCAGGCCGAAGCCCGCGACGACGTCCGGCCGGGCGCGCGTGCCGTAGTCCTTGACGACCTGCGCGTCGTCCCACGCGAGGAACGCGTCGAGGTCGGCCCCACCCTCCGCGAGCCGGGCGGCACTGACCCAGCCGCCGCCCTGTGGGGCCTGCTCCTCGGGGCCGAGTTCGATGACGCGCAGTCCGGGAAACACCTCGGTGAGGCGGGCATAGGAGTCCGCGACGGCGCTGGAGGCGCTCCGGGCGGGCGCGGCCAAGGTGGGAACGGACATGCGGGGACCACCGAATCGCGATCGATTGCAGGTTAGCCTTACCTTACCCGACGTGATCGAGGTTTCAACCGCGGTCCTGTCCGCCTATGGTGCCTGTCGTACCTTTCAAGTGCAGACCTCTGGGGCGGGGCTCCGGGTCGGAGCGAGTGGACGCGGGTGGACGTCGTGGAGCAGGCCGGAGTGCGGGGGGTCCGGGTGCCGCAGCAGGCCGGGCCCGGGGCCGGAGCCGGGGCCGGGGTCGTACGGCGCAACTCCGTACGCGGCCAGATCCTCGACGCCCTGCGGAGCGCCCTGGTGGGCGGTGAGCTCACGCCCGGCCAGGTGTACTCGGCGCCGGTGCTCGGCGAGCGCTTCGGGGTCTCCGCGACGCCCGTGCGGGAGGCGATGCAGCAGCTGGCGATCGAGGGCGCGGTGGAGGTTGTCCCCAACCGCGGCTTCCGGGTCGTCGAGCGCGGCGCCCGGGAGCTGGCGGAGCTGGCGGAGGTGCGGGCGCTGATCGAGGTGCCGGTGATGCTGCGGCTCGCCCGTACGGTGCCCGCGGCGCGCTGGTCCGGGCTGCTGCCGCTGGCCGAGGCGACCGTGACGGCGGCGGCCTGCGGTGACCTCGCGCGCTACGCGGAGTCCGACCGCGCCTTCCACGGGGCGGTGCTCTCCCTCTCCGGCAACCAGCAACTGGTCCAGGTGGCGGACGATCTGCACCGGCGGTCGCAGTGGCCGCTGGTCAGTGGGCCCGTCTCGGGGCGGCGGGCGGATCTGGTGGCGGATGCGGCGGAGCACATGGCGTTGCTGGAGGCGTTGGTCGCGCAGGATCTCGGGGTGGTCCGGAGGTTGGTGGGGGAGCACTTCGCGGGGGCGGAGGGGTGAGGGGTGCGTGGGCGTCCCGCGGGACCTTTCCCGCCCACCCGCCCGTGCGGGGTGGCTTCGAGAGTGCGGAGGGGCGGGCCGGGTGTTGACGTGCGGTCACGGTGGCTCCCGGGTGCCTGTGCGGAGGCTGGGGCCGGGTTTGAGGTGCGGTCACGTGTGCTCCCGCGGGACCTTTCCCGCCCGCGCGCCGGTGCGGAGGCTTGGGTCAGGTAGTGGAGGTGCGGTCAGGTGTGCTCCCGCAGGGGCCTCTCCCACCCACCCGCCCGTTAGAGGGGGCTTCGAGAGTGCTGTGTGGGTGCGGCCTTGAAGCTGCCGGGTAAACGGGTGGGTGGGAAAGGTCTGCCGGGAGGCAACACCGGGCCGAGCCGGCAGCGCTGCCGGGACCGAGAGGCCAGGCCGCCCCGGACAACGCCTTGCCGAGTCGACAGCCCCCGCGACCCGGGGGAGGCAACGCCACGCCGAGCCCTCCGCGCCCCCGGGGACGCCACGCCACGCCACGCAACGCCCAGCCCCGCACCGCCCCCGGGACCCGAGGTCAGACCGCCGGTGCCGGAGGCGTGAGGTGGGGGGAGAGCCAGGCGGGGACACCGCCGAGGAGACGGAACAACCGCGTGGCCTCGGTGCGCAACCGCGTGGCCTCCGGCTCCGGCTCCGCGTCCGCCAGCGCGGCCAGCGCCGGCGCCGTCCCCACGAGGTACCCCAACTCCTCCCGGATCCGCAGCGATTCGGCGAAGCCGTGCCGCGCCTCCGCCAACTCCCCGTCCCGCAGGGCGAGTCCGGCCAGATGCCGCCAGGTGAACGAGAGCAGCAGGGAATCGTCGCGCGTCGTGGCCCCCGCGTGCGCCCGCCGGTACGCGGCTTTCGCGGCCTGCGGCGAATCGGCGAGGTGCTCGGCGATCAGCCCCCGGCGGAAGTCGAGCAGTGGCCGCCCCGAAGCGTTGGGGGCGAGCAGCGCGGCCGCCCTGCCGAGCGCCGTACGCGCTTCGTCGGCCCGGTCGCGTACCCCCAACACCGTGGAAGCGTAAGCAAGTTGGCCCCGCTCGCAGGCCGCCGCACCACGGTCGTCGTCGTCCTCGGCCAGCGCCTCCGCGGTCCGCAGCCCGTCCTCGGCCTCGGCCCAGCCGTCCCCGGTGAACAGGCAGCGCTCGACGAGGAGCGATGCCCGCTGGAGCGCCGGCGCAGGACCGGTCCGTGAGGCCAGCAGCGCGGCCGCGTCGGTCCAGCAGCCGCGCGAGCGCAGCCGCCATACCGCGGTCTGGAGTGGATCGTTCCCTGCAATCGTTCCGGTACCAGACATGGCGGTATGCGCCACGTTGCCCTCCCCGAGCACACCATTGAGCTGTTGAGTCAGAGCCGTTGAGTCAGAGGTGTTGAGCCGTGGGCGAATCTCAGCATGGATGGCGGCGTCCGGCCAAGAGGCTGGGTGAAAGAATTCACAAAGGCCGGGCAACGGGAGGGCCTCGGGGCGCCGGGACCTCCCGGGCGCCCCGCCCGGATTTCCTCAGCTCATCCGCAGGGCGAGGAAGAAGTCGAGCTTGTCCTCGAGCCGAGAGAGATCACGGCCCGTCAACTGCTCGATACGGCCCACCCGGTAGCGCAACGTGTTGACGTGCAGGTGCAGCCGCGCCGCGCACCGCGTCCACGAACCGTCGCAGTCGAGGAACGCCTCCAGGGTGGGGATCAGCTCGGCCCGGTGCCGCTGGTCGTACTCCCGCAGCGGGTCCAGGAGCCGCGCCGTGAACGCCCGGCGCACGTCGTCGGGGACGAAGGGCAGCAGCAGCACGTGCGAGGCCAGCTCCTGGTGCCCGGCCGCGCAGACCCGGCCGGGACGCGCGGCGGCGACACGGCGGGCGTGCCGCGCCTCCTCAAGGGCGCCACGCAGCCCCTCCGCCGAGTGGACGGAGGCGCTGACGCCGAGCGTGAGGCGGCCGTCGCCGTCGAGGCCCGCCGACAGCGGGGCGCGGACCGACTCCAGGAGGGCGTCGGCGAGCAGCCCCGACTCGGAGCCGTCGTGCTCGGTGGAGACCGCGGGGAGCGGCACCAGCGCGATGGCCTCGTCGCCGGTGTGCGCGACCGCGATCCGGTCGGACGGCTCGGGCCCCGCGGCGACGGGGTCGACGAGGATCTCCTCCAGGAGGGCCTGGGCCACCGGGCCGCCCTCGATGTCGCCGCCGTCCCACTCGACGCGGGCCACCACGACCTGCCAGTGCGGGGCCGCGCCGAGCCCCGGCAGCAGCACGGGCGCGGCGACGCGCAGCCGCGCGGCGATCTCCGCCGGGGCCGCGCCGGTCTGCACCAGCTCAAGGACCTCCTGGGCCAGGCGGCGCCGCACGGTGCGGGCGGCGTCCCGCCGGTCCCGCTCCACCGCGATCAGCTGCGTCACGCCCTGGAGCAGGTCGAGCCGCTCCTCGGGCCAGTCGCCCGCGTCGGCCTCGACGGCGAGGACCCAGTCGGAGAGCACCGTCTCGCGCACGTCGCGCGAGGCGCCGCCCGCTCCCCGGCCACTGGTCCGAACGGGGAACAGCGAGTACGTCACCCCCTCCACCGCCACGCGGTGCGGCCCGCGCCGCCCGGTGCGGGCGGCGGCCAAGTGCTCCCCGGCCAGCCGCGCGCAGACGGTGGCCGGCAGGGCCGTGCCCGCGGCGCCGGACCCGGCGATGGTGCGCCCGGCGGGCGAGAGCACCCAGGCCCGCAGATCCAGGTCGGTGCCGAGCAGGTCGAGGACGACGTCGGGGCCGCCGCCCGCCGGGCCCGAGGTCATCAGGCGGCGGTGCCGGTCGACGACGGCCGCGAGGTCGCCCGCGCGCTCGCCGGAGACCTGACGTACGACGTGTTCGGTGATCGTCGCGAAGGCCACGGATTCGTTGACCGCGAAGAGCGGCAGGCGGTGGCGGGCGCAGGCCTCGACGATGTCGGCGGGGATGTCGCCGAGCTCGGCCTCGCCCGCGGCGAGCGCCGCCACGCCCGCGCTCGCGAGGATGCGGACGAAAGGCTCGGTATCGGAGGCGTCACGGCGCCAGGCGAGGCCGGTCAGGACCAGCTCGCCGCCCGCCAGATAGCGGCTCGGGTCCCGCAGGTCCGTGGTCATCACACCGCGCACGGTGCGGTCCAGCTCGTCCTCGCCGCCGAGCAGCCGCAGGCCCAGCGCGTCGGTGTCCAGGAGTGCGCGCAGCCGCATGGTGTCGTCGCCGCCGATCTGTCTCGAATGTCATCTACAAGTAGGTGGGCTCGTCAGGGCCGGGGCCGTGTGCCGCCGGGGGCCCGTGGTTTCCCGGGGGATTCCGCGAGGTTACTGAGACCCGTTCTTCATACGAATCTACAAGACGCGCGGCTTGGCCAGCCAACTCCTTCATGGTTTCGGTGACTGACCCCATGGGAGCAGCGGGCGGTGTACTTGCCCCACTCCGCGTTAACAGCAGATGAACGAGCAGTCGAGGGACCAAGGGCCCGAGTGGCCGATACGGAACGCCTTCGTCCCGTCCCTCGCAGCGAACGACCCTCGACACGAAGAAGAGAGCCTCATGGACTTCCTTCGCCCCGCCAGCTGGGAGGAGGCGCTCGCCGCCAAGGCCGAGCACCCCACGGCTGTGCCGATTGCGGGTGGCACCGACGTGATGGTCGAGATCAACTTCGATCACCGCCGTCCCGAGTACCTGCTTGACCTCAACCGCGTCGCCGAGCTGCGCGAGTGGGAGACGGGCGAGGAGACGGTCCGGCTCGGCGCCTCCGTCCCGTACACCCAGATCATGGAGGAGCTGCGCAGCGAGCTCCCCGGCCTGGCGCTCGCCTCGCACACCGTCGCCTCGCCGCAGATCCGCAACCGCGGCGGCGTCGGCGGCAACCTCGGCACGGCGTCCCCGGCCGGTGACGCCCACCCGGCGCTGCTCGCCGCGGGCTGCGAGGTCGAGGTGGAGTCGGTGCGCGGCTCGCGCCTGATCCCGATCGACGACTTCTACACCGGCGTGAAGCGCAACGCCCTCGCCGAGGACGAGCTGATCAGGGCCGTCCACATCAAGAAGGCCGACGGGCCGCAGCAGTACTCCAAGGTCGGCACGCGCAACGCCATGGTCATCGCCGTATGCGCGTTCGGCATCGCGCTGCACCCCGAGACCCGGACCGTGCGGACCGGCATCGGCTCCGCCGCGCCGACCCCGATCCGCGCGAAGGCCGCCGAGGAGTTCTTGAACGCGGCCCTCGAAGAGGGCGGCTTCTGGGACAGCAAGAAGATCATCACCCCCTCGATCGCCAAGCAGTTCGCGGAGCTCGCCTCCGGAGCCGCCAACCCGATCGACGACGTGCGGGGCACGGCGAACTACCGCCGCCACGCCGTCGGGATCATGGCCCGCCGCACGCTGGGCTGGACCTGGGAGTCGTACCGCGGCACGGGCCGCGGCAGCACGGAGGGAGTCGCGTAATGCGTGTCAACTTCACGGTCAACGGCCGTCCGCAGGAAGCCGACGACGTATGGGAGGGCGAGTCCCTGCTGTACGTGCTGCGTGAGCGCATGGGCCTGCCCGGCTCCAAGAACGCCTGCGAGCAGGGCGAGTGCGGTTCCTGCACCGTCCGTCTCGACGGCGTGCCGGTGTGTTCGTGTCTGGTCGCCGCAGGACAGGCCGAGGGACGGGACGTCGTCACCGTCGAGGGCCTCGCCGACTACGCCAAGCAGCGCGCGGAGCACGGCGGTTGCGGCACCGGCGCGTGCGGCACCCCCGGTGGTACGTCGCTCCAGGACGCCCAGCAGTGGCAGGCCAAGCCGCTGGACTCGCAGACGGGTGAGGGCGGCGAACTGTCGCCGATCCAGCAGGCGTTCATCGACGCGGGCGCCGTCCAGTGCGGTTTCTGCACCCCCGGCCTGCTCGTCGCGGCCGACGAGATGCTGGAGCGCAACCCGAGCCCGTCCGACGCGGACATCCGCGAGGCGCTCTCGGGCAACCTGTGCCGCTGCACGGGCTACGAGAAGATCATGGACGCGGTACGCCTCGCCGCCGCGCGCCAGTCCGAGACCGCTCCGAGCCAGGGAGCCTGACGCCATGGCCGACACCCGTACGACCGGTATCCCCGCGAAGGTCACCCAGGGCGCCAAGAGCAAGGGCGGCATCGGCGAGTCCACGCTCCGCCCCGACGGCACCCTGAAGGTCACCGGCGAGTTCGCCTACTCCTCGGACATGTGGCACGAGGACATGCTGTGGGGTCAGATCCTGCGCTCCACCGTGGCGCACGCCGAGATCGTCTCCATCGACACCTCCGAGGCCCTCGCGACGGCCGGCGTCCACGCCGTCCTGACGCACGAGGACCTGCCCGCCGCGAAGAACTACGGCATGGAGTACCAGGACACCCCCGTCCTGGCCTACGGCAAGGTCCGCCACCACGGTGAGCCGGTCGCCCTCGTGGCCGCCGACCACCCGGAGACCGCGCGCCGCGCCGCCGCGAAGATCAGGATCGAGTACCGCGAGCTGCCCCTCATCACCGATGAGGCCTCCGCGCTCGCCCCGGACGCGATCCTGGTCCACGAGGACCGCGGCGACCACCACGCCGGCCACGTCACGCACCCCAACATCGTGCACCGCCAGCCGATCATCCGGGGCAACGCCGCCGAGGCCGCCAAGAAGGCCGACGCCATCGTCACCGGCGAGTACACCTTCGGCATGCAGGACCAGGCCTTCCTCGGCCCGGAGTCCGGCCTCGCGGTACCCGCCGAGGACGGCGGCATCGACCTGTACGTCGCCACCCAGTGGCTGCACTCCGACCTCAAGCAGATCGCGCCCTGCCTCGGCCTGCCCGAGGAGAAGGTGCGGATGACGATGGCGGGCGTCGGCGGCGCGTTCGGCGGCCGCGAGGACATCTCGATGCAGATCCTCGCCTCCGTGCTCGCCCTGCGCACGGGCAAGCCGGTGAAGATGGTCTACAACCGCTACGAGTCCTTCTTCGGCCACGTCCACCGGCACCCGGCGAAGCTCTACTACGAGCACGGCGCCACCAAGGACGGCAAGCTCACGCACATGAAGTGCAAGATCGTCCTGGACGGCGGCGCCTACATGTCGTCCACGCCGTCGGTCGTGGGCAACGCCGCGTCCCTCTCGGTCGGCCCGTACGTCGTCGACGACGTCGAGATCGAGGCGATCGGCCTCTACACCAACAACCCGCCCTGCGGCGCCATGCGCGGCTTCGGCGCGGTCCAGGCGTGCTTCGCCTACGAGGCGCAGATGGACAAGCTGGCCGCGAAGCTCGGCATGGACCCGGTGGAGTTCCGGCAGAAGAACGCCATGGAGCAGGGCACGATCATGCCGACCGGCCAGCCGGTCGACTCGCCCGCGCCGGTCGCCGAACTGCTGCGCCGCGTCAAGGCCCGTCCGATGCCGCCCGAGCGCCAGTGGGAGTCCAGCGAGGGCGCCGACGTCCGCGCGCTGCCCGGTGGCCTGTCCAACACCACGCACGGCGAGGGCGTCGTCCGCGGCGTCGGCTACGCGGTCGGCATCAAGAACGTCGGCTTCTCCGAGGGCTTCGACGACTACTCGACCGCCAAGATCCGCCTGGAGGTCATCAACGGCGAGGCCGTCGCCACCGTCCACACCGCAGCGGCGGAGGTCGGCCAGGGCGGTGTCACCATCCACGCGCAGATCGCCCGCACCGAGCTGGGCGTCCAGCAGGTCACCATCCACCCCGCCGACACCCAGGTGGGCTCGGCCGGTTCGACATCCGCGGGCCGTCAGACGTACATGACCGGCGGCGCCATCAAGAACTCCTGCTCGCTCGTGCGCGAGAAGGTCCTGGAGATCGGCCGGCGCAAGTTCGGCTCGTACCACCCGGCGTGGGCGAGCGCCGAACTCCTCCTGGAGGGCGGCAAGGTCGTCACCGACGGCGGCGAGGCCCTCGCCTCCCTGGTGGACGTCCTGGAGGACGAGGCCGTGGAGATCGAGGAGGAGTGGCGCCACCGCCCCACCCAGCCCTTCGACCTCGTCACCGGCCAGGGCAACGGCCACGTCCAGTACGCGTTCGCCGCGCACCGCGCGGTGGTGGAGGTCGACACCGAGCTCGGCCTGGTCAAGGTCATCGAGCTGGCCTGCGCGCAGGACGTCGGCAAGGCGATCAACCCGCTCTCCGTCATCGGTCAGATCCAGGGTGGCACCACCCAGGGCCTGGGCGTGGCGGTGATGGAGGAGATCATCGTCGACCCGAAGACCGCGAAGGTGAAGAATCCTTCCTTCACGGACTACCTGATCCCGACCCTCCTCGACACGCCGACCATCCCGGTCGACTACCTCGAACTGGCCGACCCCAACGCTCCCTACGGGGTGCGCGGGATCGGCGAGGCCCCGACCCTCTCGTCCACCCCGGCGGTCCTCGCGGCCATCAGGAACGCGACGGGTCTTGAGCTCACCAAGACGCCGGTACGGCCCGAACACCTCACCGGCACCTGATCCGTCCCGGATCACGCAGAGCCTCCGAGCGGTGTGTGCCTCCCAGGAACGTCACACTTCCCGCCGCCCACACCGCTCGGAACCCAACTCCCCCTCGTGACGAGGGAGATGTCGTCTTCCCTCGTGATGTCCGTCATGAGGGAGATGTCGTTCGTCTCGGGCCGTCCCCCGGGTCGTGCAGCCAACGCACCATCCCAAATCCCGCAAACTTTCGCGGGTGCCCCTGTGAACCTTGGGAGTAGGCACCATGACCCAGTCGTCAGTGGAGCCGAAGACCACCGCAGAGGACGCGGGCCCCGGCTCACGCGTCCCGGCCGGCAGGTCTTGGCTCGACCGGTACTTTCACATATCCCGGAGAGGATCCACGGTCGCGCGCGAGGTGCGCGGCGGAATCACCACCTTCATGGCGATGGCGTACATCGTCCTGCTCAACCCCGTGCTCCTGTCCGGCAAGGACGCGGCGGGCAACACCATGAGCCATCAGGCACTGGTCACCGCGACGGCGCTCGCCGCCGCGGCCACCACCCTCCTGATGGGCTTCGTCGGCAAGGTGCCGCTGGCCCTGGCCGCCGGACTCTCCGTCTCCGGAGTCATCGCCTCACAGGTCGCACCCGAGATGACGTGGCCGCAGGCCATGGGCATGTGCGTGATGTACGGCGTCGTGATCATGCTCCTTGTGGTCACCGGGCTCCGCGAGATGATCATGAACGCGATCCCGCTCGCCCTCAAACACGGCATCACCATGGGCATCGGCCTGTTCATCGCCATGATCGGCCTGGTCAAGGGCGGCTTCGTCCACCCCGGCAAGGCGACCCCGCTCTCGCTCGGCCCGGCCGGCGAGCTCTCGGGCTGGCCCGTCCTGCTCTTCGCGGGCACCCTGCTCCTCATCTTCATGCTCCAGGCGCGCAACACCCCCGGCGCGATCCTGATCGGCATCGTCACCGGCACGGTGGTCGCCCTCATCCTCAACGCCCTGGATGTCATCGACCCCAAGCAGTGGGCCAACGGCGCCCCCGAGCTGCACGGCAGCGCGGTCTCCTCGCCCGACTTCTCGCTCTTCGGCGACGTCGAGTTCGGCGGCTGGGAGAAGGTCGGCGCGATGACGGTCGGCATGATCGTCTTCACGCTGGTGCTCGCCGGGTTCTTCGACGCGATGGCCACCATCATCGGCGTCGGCACCGAGGCCAACCTCGCCGACGACAAGGGCCGCATGCCGGGCCTGTCCAAGGCACTGTTCATCGACGGCGCCGGCGGCGCCATCGGCGGCGTGGCGGGCGGCTCCGGCCAGACCGTCTTCGTCGAGTCGGCGACCGGTGTCGGCGAAGGCGCCCGCACCGGCCTCGCCTCGGTCGTCACCGGCCTGTTCTTCGCGGCCTGCCTCTTCTTCACGCCGATCACCGCGATCGTGCCCCAGGAGGTCGCCTCCGCCGCGCTCGTCGTCATCGGAGCGATGATGATGATGAACGCCCGGCACGTCGACTGGGCCGACCGGGCCACCGCCATCCCGGTCTTCCTGACCGTCGTCCTCATGCCCTTCACGTACACCATCACCACCGGTGTCGCGGCGGGCGTCATCGCCTGGGTCGCCATCAAGATCGCCCAGGGGAAGGCAAGGGAGATCGGCGCCTTCATGTGGGGCCTGACGCTGATCTTCCTCGTCTACTTCGCCCTCAACCCCATCGAAGGATGGCTGGGCGTCCACTGAGGCGCCGGGCCCTCCGCACACCCGTAGAGCCTTGAGGAGGCCGACATGCTGGACATCGCCGACGAGCTGCACCGGTGGATCGGGCAGGGACGTGACTTCGCCGTCGCCACGGTCGTGGCGGTCGGCGGCAGCGCGCCCCGGCAGCCCGGCGCCGCACTCGCCGTCGACGCGTCCGGCACGGCCATCGGCTCGGTCTCCGGCGGCTGTGTGGAGGGCGCCGTCTACGAGCTGTGCAGGCAGGCGCTGGAGGACGGTGAGACCGTTCTCGAACGCTTCGGCTACAGCGACGAGGACGCCTTCGCCGTGGGTCTGACCTGCGGCGGCGTCATCGACATCCTCGTCACCCCGGTCCGCGCGGACACCCCGTCGCGACCGGTGCTCGCCGCCGCCCTCGCCGCCGCCTCCTCGGGGCGCGCGGCGGCGGTCGCCCGCGTCACCGCCGGGCCGGCCGAACTGATGGGCCGCGCCCTTCTCGTACGCCCTTCCGACGACTACGAGGGTGAGTACGAGGATGGGTACGAGGGCGGCCTCGGCGGACATCCGGAGCTGGACCGCACGGTCGCCGGGGAGGCCCGCGCCCTGCTCGACGCGGGGCGCACCGCGACCGTGGAGATCGGCGAGGACGGGTCACGGTGCGGATCGCCGCTGACGGTCCTCGTCGAGTCGAGCGTGCCGCCGCCCCGCATGATCGTCTTCGGTGCCATCGACTTCGCCTCGGCGCTCGTACGCATCGGCAAGTTCCTCGGCTACCACGTCACGGTGTGCGACGCCCGCCCCGTCTTCGCGACGGCCGCGCGCTTCCCCGACGCCGACGAGATCGTCGTCGAGTGGCCGCACCGCTACCTTGAGACCACCGGCGTCGACGCCCGCACCGTGCTGTGCGTGCTGACCCACGACGCCAAGTTCGACGTACCGCTGCTGCGCCTCGCGCTGCGGCTGCCCGTCGCCTACGTCGGCGCGATGGGCTCGCGCCGCACCCATGAGGACCGCAACGCCCGGCTGCGCGAAGTCGGCGTCACCGACCTCGAGCTGGCGCGGCTGAGGTCGCCCATCGGCCTCGACCTCGGCGCCCGTACGCCCGAGGAGACCGCCCTGTCCATCGCCGCGGAGATCGTCGCGGGCCGCCGCGGCGGCAGCGGTGTCTCGCTCACCGGCGCGCACACGCCGATCCACCATGACGGCGCGCGGAAGCCGGCGGGGCGGATCGGGTCGGTGGCCTGAGCCGACGGAGGCGGGCCAGGGCGCCGCGTGGGCGGTCGGACGCGGTCAAGCCTTCGTGAGGCGCGTGACCACGCGCGCGAACACCGGCCGGGCGACCGCGGACAGCGCGCCGTCGAAGAGCGACGGCAGCGGCCGCAGCCGCAGTTCCTCGTGCCAGACGATCCGGGAGCCGACGGGACCCGGCCCCACCTCGATCTCCGCCCAGCCCATGACGGCCTCGCCCCGCTTCTCCAGGCGGCACCGGCCCGGCGTGGCGCCCTCGGGGGGCCGCCAGTCGACGACCTCCATCGTGTCGTCGAAGCCGATGGGGCCGAGCGCGGTGCGGGCGACGAAGACCGTGCCCACGCGTGTGGGCGGGGGAGTGCGGACCGTGACGCGGGTGAGCGGGACGGCCTCGCCGTGCCGTTCCCACGTGGTCAGGCGGCGCCATGCCTCGGCGGGCGGCAGGGCCGTTTCCCTGGTGAACCGGAAGAGTGCCACGCCACCGAGGCTAGGGCCTGTCTGACAATTCCCGCCTGCCTCGCGACGCCATGCACGCACTCTCGCCGCACCGGGCGCAGAGCCAAGTACATCCAGTACGAGGCCCTACGCCCGGCACGCCGAGAGCACGCACCTGACGCCGCGAGGCCGCCCTCCGGGCGACGACGCGAATTGTCAGACAGGCCCTAGTGCCCCTGCCTGCGGCTAGCGGTAGACCTTGCCGGGCTCGGCCTTGCCCGGTGCGAGCAGCTGGGAGACCGTCACGAAGACGTAGCCCCGCTTCTTCAGCTCGGCGATGACGCCGGGCACGGCCGGCACGGTGCCCTTGTAGATGTCGTGCAGCAGGATGATGCCGTCCCGCTTGGTCTGGTCGATGACCCGCTGCTGGATCAGCTTGGAGTCATTGGTCGTGTAGTCCTTGGCCGTGACGGTCCACAGGACCTCGGAGAGCCCGAGCTCCTTGGAGAGCTTGTTGATGTCCTCGTTCGTGCGGCCCTGCGGCGGCCGCATCAGCGTCGGCTTCTTGCCTATGAGCTTCTCTATCGCCTTGTTGGGGCGCTCCAGCTCCTCGCGCGCCTCGTCCAGGTCGATCTTCGTGAGGATCTTGTGCGACCAGGTGTGGCTCGCCACCTCGTGGCCCTCGGCGTCCATCTGCTTCACGAGCTCGGGGTACTTCACGATGTGGTTCTTGCCGAGCGTGAAGAAGGTGGCGGGGACCTTCTCCTTCTTGAGGATCTTGAGCAGCCTGGGCGTGTTCTCGCTGGGCCCCGCGTCGAAGGTCAGCGCCACGCACTTGGCCTTGCGGCAGTCGACCGTGCCGAACGCCCCCTGGTCCGCGGCCTTGGCGTCCGCGCCCTCCTTGCGGACGGTGCTGGGCGAGGTGGTGTCGAGCTTGGTGCACCCGGTCAGCGCGAGGACGAGGGCGGCCCCCGCCGCGAGGGCGGAGGCGGTGCGAGGCAACCTTCTCGGTCCGCGCGTCATCTTCAAGGCAGCGAAAGGCGTGTTCAGGGCAGGCATGCGAGCACTATACACGTCGCGTATACAGTCGGTTCATAGTGGGCAATCCGTCTCCTTGACGGGCAATCTGTTGATTCATTGGGCGCGATCCCAGTCGCCGAGGAAGTCGATCTCGGGGGAGAGCCGCACCCCGGTGCGCCCCTCGACCCGCCGCCGCACGATCTCCACGGCCGCGCGGAAGCGGGCGGCGCCGGCACCGTCGGTGGGCTCCTCCGCCACCAGCGTGTAGTGCAGGGAGGAGACCCGGACGCCCGGGGTGACGGGCCGGCGGAGTTCGAAGCCCGCCTCCCTGATCAGCCAGCTCGCGCTCACCCGGGTGGAGCCGTCCGGGAAGCTGTTCACCGGCGCGTCGCGCGCCCGCAGCCGCTCGGCCTGCGCGGGGCTGATCTCGGGGCTGAGGAAGACACTGCCCACCGAACGCTCGTCCCCGGCCGAGCAGCCGAGCACCATCCCCTTGCCGCGCCGGACCGACAGCACCGCCCGGGCGGCTTCGGCCAGGGGCACACTGCTGCCGAGCGGGACGTCGAGCTCCGCCGCGACCTGGCGGTAGCCGACGGGGGCGCTGAGCGGTGAACGGCGCAGGGCGAAGACGAGCCCGAGCAGTGTCCAGCGCCGGGACCGCTTGAACATGCTGGTGCGGTGGCCGAGGCCGCACTCGGCGGCGGCCAGCGTGACGTGACGGCGCGTCCGCCAGTCCCACGCCCGCACCGCGACGAGCGAGTCGGAGATCTCCTGGCCGTACGCGCCGACGTTCTGGACCGGCGTGGCCCCCACCGTGCCGGGGATGCCGGTCAGCATCTCCATGCCCTTGAGGCCCTCGGCGACGGTGGCCTCCACCAGGTCCGCCAGCGCGTGGCCCGCCTGGACCTCGATCCGGACGGGGTCCGCCCGGGGGCCGTCCAGGAAGCGGATGCCCCGGGTGGCCATACGCAGCACGGGGGTGGAGCAACCGGAGTCGTGCACCAGGGTGTTGCTGCCCGCGCCGAGACAGACCGGGGGCTCGGCGCGCCCCGCCTCGGCGGTGACGAGGGCGACGACCTCGGGGAAGTCCGCCGGGTCGGCCAGCTCCACGAGCGTGGCGGCCGGGCCGCCGAGGCCCAGAGTCGTCAGGGGGGCGAGCGGGGCCCCGTGCGTCACATGCATACGGTGCGGTTCTCCCTCGTGTGGCGGTTTGTGGGGTCGGCGGGGTGGTGCGGGCGGTCTCGGGGGTGGTCAGCTCGCGTGGCGGAGTTGGAAGTCGGGCCGGGGCCAGCAGGTGGTCCATGGGCTGGACGACGTGTGGGGCTGGTGTGTTTGTCGGGGCTCAGGGTTGTCGGTGGGGTGGCGGGGTCCTGTGTGTCGCATGTTTACGGTGCGGTACTCGGTGGTCAGCTCGTTTGGCGGAGTTTGGCGGAGTTTGGCGGGTGCGCGTAGGTGGGCCGTGGGTTGGGCGAACTTGCCGGGCTGGTGTGCTGTCGAGGTCCGGAGTCGTCGGTGGGGCGGGCGGGGCCCGTGCGTCACATGCATACCGTGCGGTGCTCGGTGGTCAGCTCGCGCGGCGGAGCTCGGCTGGGGCGAGCAGGTGGTCCATGGGCTGGACGACGTGTGGGGCTGGTGTGTTGTCGGGGCTCAGGGTCGTCGGTGGGGTGGGCGGGGCCCGTGCGTCACATGCATACCGCGCGGTGCTCGGTGGTCAGCTCGCGCGGCGGAGTTCGGCCGGGCCGAGCAAATGGTCCATGCGCTGGACCACGTGCCGGGCCGGTGCGCTGTCGAGGCCGACGAGTCGTCGGCGCAGCCCCGCGAGCCGGGTCGTGGCCCGCAGGGAGGTGATTCTCTCGGCCAGGTCCAGGGCGCCCATCGCCGCCGTGGCCGCGCCGTCGACGTCTCTGCGGGCCAGCCGCGCCTCGGCCAGCGAGGCCCAGTGCAGCAGCCTGTTGCGCGGCTGCTGGTCGCCGAACATCTCCAGGCCGCGCCGCAGGTGCCACTCCGCGCGCTCGGGCCGCCCCAGTTCGAGCCAGGCCCGCCCGGCGTCGGCCACGATGACGCCGGGCGACAGCCAGTACGCCCAGGGCTCGCCCTCGCCGCCGTCGTACTGGCTGAGCTCCGCCGCGTGGTCCAGCGCGCGCTGACAGCTCGCCTGATCGCCGAGCGCCGCGTGCGCCCTGGCCTCGCGGGTGGCGAGCAGCGCCTGCCGGATGCCGGACGCCCCCTCGGCAGCCCCCTTGCGGGCGATGCGGATCAGGCGCAGCGCGTCATGGCCCTGCCCGGCCCACACGGCCCGGTAGCTCATGCAGGACACGATGTACGCCCCGAGCCCGCGGTCGCCCGCGGTCCGGGCCGCCTGGAGCGCCCGCAGGAAGTGGGCCCTGCTCTCCCGCTCCAGGCCGAGGTCGGCGGCCAGCCACCCGGCCAGCTGGCCGAGTTCGGCCACGGCCCGGTGGAGCCGGGCGCCGACATCGGTGTCGTAGGCGTACTCGGCCGTCAACCGCCTCGCCCACCGCAGGTCCTGTCTCGTCCAGTCCAGGACGAGGTGTCCGCCGCGGTCGTCGTCCAGGCGGCGCAGCTGGCGGATGCGGGCGCCCAGGACGTCGAGGTCGAGCGGGGTGACCTCCTCGCCGCGGGAGCGCGACGGCGCGGCGGGGCCCTCGGCCACCAGCCAGTCCACGGCCGTCGAGACCAGCTGCCGTCCCGATACCTGAGGCGGCGTCGGACCGTCCGGGGAGCGTGGGAGCGCCGGCTTCGCGCGGCGGGAGCCGGCCGGGAAGTGCTGGGGCCAGATCGTCTCCACCTCGACGGGTTCCCCCAGCCGCTCGGAGAGGATCTTCGCCACCACGTGGGGGAGCTGGCGCCGCGGGCAGGAGCCGCGGAGCCAGTTGTACGGCGCCTTGCTGCTGATGGTCCCCGGCCCGCACAGGTAGTTGATCTCGCGAGCGAGTCGCTCGGGTGACCAGGCCAGTCGGGACAGACATCTCGCTAACACCGATGCATCACTCATCGATCGCAGACCTTGGTCTCAAGGCGCTCGGCAGAGGTGCGAACGCCGACAGGTTCAGGTGGGGGGTGGGGGCGGACCCACGCAAGGGGCCGCGTGCGGTGCTCCCCCGTTCAGGTTTCTGTGCCTCAAGGGCCCTGCCCATGAGGAAATGCGGTCAATCTGTGATCAGGGACACATGGGGTGTGCAAGTAGTCGATGCGGCGCGGACCAGGTGTTTTTGCATTCAACTGAATTCAACCGGCACGGCTGCTCCCCACGGCGGGCCCGGTCCAAACCCCGGGCCGGTAAATCTGACCGGCCTGACCGATCTGACCGAGCTGACCGCTGGACCGCCTTCACCAAGTGATCGGCGGTGTGCTGAAGTTGTTCATATTGCTCGAAAGATTGACAAGAACCCCTGCACTGACAGAGCGCTGACAGACCTCTTCGACTGTCAGGCCCAATTGGCCCCTCTCATCAGGAGTTCCATGGAAATCGACGTCCTCGGACACGTGTCACTCGCCGCCGGCGGACAGCGCGTCACGCCGAGCGCCGCGAAGACCAAACAGGTGCTGACCCTCCTTCTGGTCAACGCCAATCATCTGGTCACCCTGCCCACCCTCATCGAAGAACTCTGGGATGAGCACCCGCCCGCCACCGCCGTCAGCACTTTGCAGACCTACGTATTCCAGCTGCGCAGGCTTCTCGCCCATCTGCTCCCCGAGGATTCCCCCAAGGAAATACTCGCCACCACGCCGAACGGTTACGTCTTCCACGTCGGCCCCGGCGAATTGGATCTCCACCGCTATGAGGACCTCGTGGACCGCGGGCGGCGCGCATTCGCCGCCGGTGACCATGAGAACGCCGCGAAATGCCTCCGCTCGGCCGAAAAGCTCTTCGCGGGACCCGCGCTGGCGGATATCCGTCCCGGCTGTCATCTCCAGGCGGAAATCGTGCGGCTGGAAGCGGCAAGGACCGGTTCCCTGGAAATCCGCATCGAGGCGGAACTCGCCCTCGGAAAGCACCATGAACTCCTCGGCGAACTGAGCGGACTGGCGTCCCGGCACCCGCAACACGAGAATTTCCACCGCCAGTTGATGCTGGCCCTCTACCGGTGCGGCAGCCGCCCACGCGCCCTCGAGGTCTTCAACCGGCTCCGCCGCGCGCTCGTCGAGGACCTGGGGCTGGAGCCCTCCGCGGAACTCCAGCGGTTGCAGCGGTCGATCCTCGCCGCCGACCCACGGCTCAGCAGACCGGAGCGGCCCGCGACCGTGGGCAGCTGAGCCGGAGCCCACGCCGCTCGTACCGCGCGGCCGCCCCGAGTCAGTCCTTCGGGAGGTCGTCGCGGTACACCTGGCGGTGCCTGATGCGCAGCCGGCCCTCCTCGCGCACGAAGACGTCCTCGCACGTGCAGAACAGCTCCAGGACCGAAGCGCCGTCCCGGGGAGTCCTGACGAGCTGCGCGTAGGTCCTGGCGACCACCGTCCCGTCGGGCCCCGCCCCTACCTCCAGGGCGCTCACGCAGTGCCGCCGCAGCACCCCCTGCTCCATCAGCTTGCGCGCCGCCACCGCTGCCCCGTCCGCGATCGCGGCGCGGCCCGTCTGCGGGTCGGGGCGGGCGTTGGTCCTGAAGACGGCGTCCTCGGTGAAGTCACCCGTCCAGTCCGCCACGCGGCCCTCGTCCATGGCGCGCATATGGCGTCCATAGAACTGCTGGAGCTCCACGTACAGCGCGGTCGTGTCGATGTGGCCCGCCGAACCCTCCACTGCTGTCATGCCGCCTGCTCCCCTCGAAGCCAGATTCCGGCTGCTGTCCCGGTGACCGTCGCACCGCACGGTCGAGCGGCGGTACAGGGCGGATCTCGCCGCCCGGTCCAGGCGCGCTTGCTCGGCTTTCGACCGCCGCGTGATGCAGTGCCGGACAACCGAGGCCTGCCGCCCGCCAGGCCTTTCGAGCGACGGAAGGCGTATTCCCGTGAGCCCGTCACCCATCGCAGGCGCGGTGCTTTTCGACCGCGCACGCGCAGCCGCGCAGCCGCCCTGGAACACCATCGGCGAGCTGCTGCGCGACTCCGCCGACCGCTACGGCGACTGGGAGTTCCTGCGCTTCGCAGGGAAGTCCCTGAGCTTCGCCGAAGTGGACGCGTACACCGGGCGGTTGGCCCGCGTCCTCATGGCGCACGGCGTGCGCCCCGGTGACCGCGTGGCGATCATGATGGGCAACGTGCCCGGATGGCCGCTGAGCTGGCTCGCCGTGACCAGGGCCGGGGCCATCGCCGTACCCGTCAACGCGCGCTGCGGCGAAGCGGACCTCAGACATGTGCTGACGGACTCCGGCAGCGTCCTCGCGCTCGCCTCGGAGGAGTGCGCCGGACTGATGCGGGCCGTGGCGGCGGACATCGGCACCCTCACCGAGGTGCGCACCCTGGGCGGCCTCGCCGCGGAACTCGCCGGCACCCGGCCCGACGACCCCGGTGTCCGCGTGGCGCCCTCGCACCTGGCCAACCTCCAGTACACCTCGGGGACGACGGGCTTCCCCAAGGCCTGCATGCTCTCCCACGACTACTGGCTCAGGACCGCCTGGCTGATGGCGCTGGCCGCCGAACTCCACGCCGACGACGTCGTCCTGACCGCACAGGCCTTCTCCTACATGGACCCGCAGTGGAACGCGCTGATGTGCCTGATGGGCGGCGTGCCCCTCGTCGTGCTCCCGCGGTTCTCCGCCTCCGGCTTCTGGGGCGCCGTACGCGAACACGGGGCGACGCTGACCTACGTACTGGGCACGATGCCCCTGCTGATGTCCAAGCAGCCGCGGCATCCGCTGGACCGCGACAACTCCATGCGCCTGGTGCTCTGTTCGGGGATCGCCCGGGAACGGCACCGCGATTTCGAGGAGCGCTGGGGCGCGCCGTGGCGGGAGGTCTACGGCTCGACCGAGAGCGGACTCGACCTGTTCGTCCCGCCGTACGCCGCCGAGACCGTCGGCAGCGGCGCCATGGGGCTGCCTCCCCAGGGCAAGGAGGTACTGGTCGTCGACGGCGCGGGCAGTCAGCTGCCGACCGGCGAGGCCGGTGAGATCGTCGTCCGGGGCAAACCGATGATGGACGGCTACTGGAACCACCCGGAGGCGACCGCACGGGCGTTCAGGGGCGGCCGGTTCCACACCGGGGACCTGGGCTTCCGTGACGAGGCCGGATACATCCACCACGCGGGACGCCTCAAGGACATGATCCGAAGGGGCGGCGAGAACATCTCGTCCGCCGAGGTGGAGGCCGTACTGGAGGACCACTCCGCCGTGCTGGCCGCAGCCGTCGTCGCCATCCCCGACCCGCTCTTCGAGGAGCTGCCGAAGGCCTTCGTGCAGCTGCGGCCAGGCCGCGTTCCCGACGCCGCGACGGCCACGAGCGTGCTCGACCACGCCCGTCGGCGCCTCGCACGGTTCAAGGTGCCCGCCTATCTGGAGTTCGTCGACGCCTTCCCGATGACGCCCTCGGCGCGCATCCAGAAGCGGAAGCTGCTGGAGCCGGCACGGGACCAGCGCGCGGGCTCCTTCGACGCCGCCCGCGACGCGTGGGCGTGACCACCGACACGAAAGGGAGGCGCTCCATGACGGCTTGGGAGCCCCGGTCCGGCCACATCGACGTATCCGTACGCGACCGCGTGGCCGTGGTCACCCTGGACCGGCCGGAGAAACTGAACGCCCTCACCGGGGACATGCGCCGCGAACTCGCCGCCCTGCTGCGGCACTTCGGCGACGGCCGACAGGTGTGCGGCGTCGTCCTCACGGGCACAGGGCGGGCCTTCTCGGCGGGGGAGGACCTGCGCGAGGCCGCCGCGACCCCGCCGAACGGGATGGTCCTCGAGGCCGAACTGTTCCACGACATCACCCGCGCGGCACTGCGGACGCGCGTCCCGACCGTCGCCGCACTCAACGGCGTGGCCGTCGGCGGCGCCGGTGAGATGACGCTCTGCTTCGACGCCCGGCTCGGGACCCCGGAGGCCGCGTACCACTTCCCGGAGAACGGCATCGGCCTGACCGTCACCAACGCGGCCAGCGTCCTTCTGCCGCGCCTGGTGGGCGCGGCAGAAGCGCTGCGGCTCGTCCTGGGCAGTGCACGTGTCGACGCCCAACAGGCCCTGGACATCGGCCTGTTGGACGATGTCGTGGCGCCGGACGAACTGGTGCCGGCCGCGATCCGCCTCGTACGCCGATGGGGCAGGACCGGCGCGGCCACCGCCGCCCATCTCGCCCTGCTGCGCCCCTCGCCGGACCTGGTCGAGGCCGCCCTCGGGCGGGAGACGCGGGCCGTGCGGCACACCGAGGACACCGGCAGCGCGCGAGCGGGCATCGAACGGTTCCTCGCGGCGCGGGACGCCCGCCGGTAGCAGGAGTGCGGCCTCCGCCGGAGTCGGCGGAGGCCACATCATTGCCTCGTGCCCCTGGACGGGGCAGGCGTGTCAGCCGGTGACCTCGACGACCAGCGCCGCCGCCGTGTCCCCGGCCGCGCAGCCCGTGAACAGCCCGACGCCACCACCGCGCAGCCGCAGCTCCTCGACGAGTTCGGCGACGGAACGCATCCCCGTCGGGCCCTGCGGATGGCCGAAGACGAGACTGCTGCCGTACGCGTTCATGGCCTCCGGCGCCACCCCCGTCTCGCGGGCGAAGTAGAGGTCGTTGACCGCGAAGGGGTTGTGCGTCGTGATCGCGTCGACGTCCGTGATCTCCCGGCCCGCCGCCTTCAGCGCCGCCCGCGCCGCGGGCACCAGCGCCTGCGGCATGTGCAGCGGCGCCACCCGCGCGAAACCGGCCGCCAGCAGGCGTACGTACCCTTCGCCGCCGGACAGGTCCCTCGCCCGCCGGGCCGTGGTGACCAGCGCGCCCGCCGAGCCGTCCGCCGGGTGGGTCTGGGAGGCGGCCGTGTGGACACCGCCCGGCCGGGCCGCGGGCAGCCGCCCCGCCCGGCCGGGCTCCACCGGCCGCACCCCTTCGTCGGCCGAGACGACCACCGGCTCCCCGTCGTCGGCCGGGGTGACGGCTGCGTCGACCATGTACCGCCGCTGGAAGGCCCGGTCGTCGGCGAGGGCCGCCGCGTACTGCTGCGAGCGCAGGACGGCCAGCGCGTCCGCGTCGCGCCGCGTGAATCCGCACTCCGCCGCCACCGTCTCCGCGGTGGCCAGCATGTTCTCGCCGGTACAGGGATCACGCGCGAAGCTGTCCTTGACCCAGTCCTCCGCCACGGGCTCCCGCCCCGCGCCCGGCACCGGCCAGGTCAGCCGGGGCCCGTTGCTCGTACGGTCCGCCGTCACCACCAGCTGCGGACCCGCGCCGCCGGCGACCGTGCCCGCGGCCAGGTGCAGGGCGGCCACCGACGTCGCACACGCCTGGCTGACCATCGGCCCCGAGACGCCCGGCAGGCCGAGGCGGGTGGCGACGGTCGGGGCGCCGTAGAAGATGGCGGGCTGCGGGACCGTCCAGCCCAGGACCAGACCGTCCACCTCGCCCCGGTCGATGCTCCGCTCCGTCAGCGCCCTGTCGGTGACGCGGACGGCGAGGTCGAGGCCGGAGACCGCGGCGAGAGAGCCTCCCCACTTCACGAACGGCGAGGACCACAGCCCGCCGAGCGGGATCCCCACGTCCTGATACGCCACCCCGGACGTCATGGGCACCCGCCTCCGCCACCCGGGGCGTTGCGCACGGAGCCGCCCCGGCCGTCAGCGCCGTCCGGGGACGCCTTCGCCACGAACAGGGCGACGCTGCCCCTGACTTCGAGCCAGTGCCAGTCGAAGTACCGCTCCAGCGCGTCGTGCAGCATCGGCACGCTGTCCAGCTGGTTGTGGAACGAACCCTGGCGCTGGTAGAGCCGGTTGAACGCCCGCGAGACCGGGGTGTGGGGGACACCGCGCGTCAGGACGGTGCTGCCGAACAGCACACCCCCCGGCGCCAGGGCCTGCCGCAGGTGCTTGAAGACCAGCTGCTTGCCCTGCGGAGGGTTCGGCACGCAGTGCAGCACGTAGTTGAAGGCGATCGAGGAGAAGCCCGGCCCGCCGAAGTCCGGCAGCGGTTCGAGCACGTCCGCCTGCCGGGTGCGCGGCGCGTAGCGGCTCAACCGCTGGGCCACGAACCGCAGCGGGTCCGCATTGAGGTCCAGCAGGGTGATGTCGGGATCGGCCGTCGGGAAACGGCAGTGGTCGAGGTAGTAGCCGGACCCCGGGCCCACCTCCAGATGGGAGGAGCTGATCCAGGAGTTGTAGTGCCCCAGCAGGCGCGCCTTGGGACAGCGCCACAGCAGGCGGTTCGACGCCTTCACCACCACGGCGTCGTACAGCCTCAGGCGCCGCTCCTCGTAGTAGGGCTGGCCCTCGAACTCCTCGCCAGGCGAGAGAGACGATGCCGGTACCTGAACGGTCATATGTCCATACCCCTTGCGGTCGTGGAGATCAGTGGCTGCCGAGTCCGCCGCAGACGTTCAGCGCCTGGGCCGTCACCGAGCCGGCCGCCGGGCCGACGAGGTAGCGCACCATCGCGGCGACCTCCTCGGGCGTCGAGTAGCGGCCGAGCGGGATCTTCGCCTCGAAGTCCGCGAGCACCTGCTCCTCGCTGACGTGGGTGAGCCGCGCGTAGCTCTTGCGGATGTCCTGCGCCATGGGCGTCTCCACATAGCCGGGGCACACCGCGTTCACGGTCGGCCCGGTGGCCGCGTACTCCTTCGCCAAGGCCTTCGTGAACCCGATGACCCCGGCCTTGGACGCGGAGTAGGGGGCGCCGAAGGGGACGCCCTGCTTGCCGCCCGTGGAGGCGATGTTGATGATGCGCCCACCGGGACGCCTGATCGGCTCGCTGGCGTTGACCACCGCGCGGGTCACCCAGAAGACGCTGTGGAGGTTGGTGTCGATGACGTCGAGCCACAGGTCGTCGGAGAGCTCCGCGGTGGGGCCGCCGCCCCCGCGGCCGGCGTTGTTGACCAGCACCCGCGGGGCGCCGTGGTCCCGCACGACCTCCTTGACCATGGCCTGTACGGCCTCCCGGTCGCGTACGTCGCAGGTGTACCCGGCGACCTCGAAGGCGTCGTCCTCGGCGCGCAGCGAGGAGAGCGCGAAGTGGAGCCTGCCCGGGTCGCGTCCGACGACGACCACGGTGAGGCCGTCCGCCAGCAGGGCGCGGGCGATGGCGAACCCGATGCCGCTCGTGCCACCGGTGACCAGGGCGACGTCCCTGGGGCTGTGTTCGGCTGATGTAGGCATGGGGCCAGGGTCGGCGCGGGCGATGCAGCGGCGGTCCAGTGGCGCTCGTGCCGCCCTTGAGCGGTGAGCGGTGAGCGGTGAGCGGCGGGTGGCGGGTGGTGTGCGTGCGGTGGGCGGCGTGCACCGCCTTGCTCTGCGCCGGATCCCGCCTGGATCACGGCTCTAGCGGGCCCCGGCAGGGTCTCCCACCGTGAGCCGACAAGTTGTCATTACTGGTCTGAGCGTTCTCGCACCGGGCTCGGCGGACACCGCGGGCTTCTGGGAAATGATCACGGAAGGCAGGAGTGCGATACGCAGAATCACGGCATTCGATCCCGCGGCCTTCCGTTCACAAGTGGCCGGGGAGATCGACTTCGACCCGTCGGCGGCGGGGTTCAGCCGCAGGGAGATACGGCGGCTCGACCGGGCGAGCCTGTTCTCCGTGGCCTGCGCCCGGCGCGCCGCGGCCGAGGCGGGCATCCACGCGGGCGAGGACACCGACCCGGGCCGGCTGGGCGTCACCGTCGGAACCGCGGTGGGCTCGGCCACCAGCATCGAAAGGGAGTACGTCGTCCTCTCCGACGAGGGCCGGGAGTGGCTCGTCGACGAGAAGTACGGGTCACCGCACCTCTTCGACTACTTCGTCCCGGGCTCCATGGCCCGCGAGACGGCCTGGGCGGTGGGCGCCGAGGGCCCGGTCTCGGTCGTGTCCGCCGGCTGCACCTCGGGCATCGACGCGATCGGGCACGCCTACCAGCTGATCCAGGAAGGCAGCACGGACGTCATGGTGGCCGGGGCGACGGACGCCCCGATCACACCGATCGCCGTCGCCTGCTTCGACGCCATCGCGGCGACCACCCGCCGCAACGACACCCCGGAGAACGCGGCCCGGCCCTTCGACCGGACGCGCGACGGCTTCGCGATCGCGGAAGGAGCGGCGATGCTCGTCCTCGAGGAGCGCGAGCGGGCCGAGCGCCGCGGCGCCGACATCTACGGTGAGATCACCGGCTACGCCTCGCACTCCAACGCGTACCACATGACCGGCCTGACCCCGCACGGCACGGAGATGTCCCGCGCGATCGACGCGGCGCTGGCCGAGGCGCGCACCGACCCCACCGAGGTCGACTACGTCAACGCCCACGGCTCGGGGACCCAGCAGAACGACCGCCACGAGACCGGGGCCATCAAGAGGAGCCTCGGCGGGCACGCGTACGACATCCCGGTGAGCTCGATCAAGTCGATGATCGGGCACTCGCTGGGCGCGATCGGCGCCATCGAGGTCGCCACGTGCGCGCTGGCGATGCGTCACGACACCGTGCCCCCTACGGCGAACCTGCACGAGAGCGACCCGGAGTGCGACCTGGACTACGTTCCGCTGCACGCGCGGGACAAGCGGCTCGACGCCGTGCTCACGGTGGGCAGCGGCTTCGGCGGATTCCAGAGCGCGATGCTCCTGGAGAAGCGGCCGAGGAGGCGCGGATGAGCAGCGACACGGTCGTTACCGGCCTCGGGGTGGTGGCACCCAACGGCTTGGGCACCGACGACTTCTGGAAGGCCACCCTTGAGGGCACCTGCGGCATCGGCGAACCACAGGAGTACGACGCGAGCGCGTACTCCGCCCGCCTCGCGGGCCGCATCCGGGACTTCGCCCCCCGGGAGCACCTGCCGGGACGGCTCATGCCGCAGACCGACCGGGTCACGCGGCTCGCGCTCGTCGCCGCGGACTGGGCCCTCGCCGACGCCGAGGTGACGATGGCGGAGCTGGACGAGTTCACCTGCGGCGTCGTCACCTCCAACGCGACGGGAGGCTTCGAGTTCTCGCACCGCGAGATGCGGAAGCTGTGGACCCAGGGGCCCGACCACGTCAGCGTGTACCAGTGCTTCGCCTGGTTCTACGCGGTCAACACCGGGCAGATCTCGATCCGCAACAACATGCGCGGCCCCGGCGGCGTCCTCGTCGCCGAGCAGGCGGGCGGCCTCGACGCGATCGGCCACGCGCGCCGCGTACTGCGCCGGGGCCGGGCCCGGCTGATGCTGACCGGCGGCGTCGAGTCCTCGTTCGACCCATGGGGCTGGGTGTCACACCTGGCGTCCGGCGCGGTCAGCCAGGCGCGGGACAGGACCGAGGCGTACCTCCCGTTCGACCCCCGGGCCAACGGCTACGTGCCGGGGGAGGGCGGGGCGATCCTCACGCTGGAGGACGCGGGCGCCGCGCGCGGGCGCACCGGCCGCTCACCGTACGGGCGGATCACCGGGTACGCGGCGACCTTCGACCCGCCGCCCGCCTCGGGGCGCCCCGGCGGGCTGCGGAGGGCGATCGACGCGGCCCTCGCGGACGCGCGGCTGCGGCCGGACCAGATCGACCTGGTCGTCGCGGACGCCGCGGGGACGGCCGCCCTGGACGCCGAGGAAGCCGCCGCGCTCCGCGCGGTGTTCGGCCCCCGCGCGGTCCCGGTCTGCGCCCCCAAGACCATGGTGGGACGGCTCATGGCGGGCGCCGGCCCCCTCGACGTGGTGTACGGACTGCTCGCCATGCGGGACGGCGTCATCCCACCGGCCGTACACGTCGACAGCGTCGTCGACGACTACGACATCGACCTGGTCCTGACGGAGCCACGCCCCTGCGACATCGCGTCGGTCCTCGTACTGGCCCGAGGTGCGGGCGGCTTCAACACGGCGCTCATAGCCGAGGCGATGCCCTGACCTCGATCGCCCCGCTCGGCACCGATGCCCCCGGCGCCGCCCGGCGCCGAGCCACCCGCGGCCGGTCCGCCCGGCATCGAATCACCCCCCCCCCCGACCCCCCCCGCCCGAAAGGACACCCCATGATCAGCCTCGAAGAGCTCCGTCTGATACTCGCCGAATGTGCCGGGGAAGAGCCCGAGGAGTCCGCCGGTGAGGACTTCGCCGACCGCCCCTTCGAGGAGCTCGGCTACGACTCGCTGGTGCTGCTGGAGACCTCCGCGCAGCTCAAGCACCGTCACGGCATCGACATCCCGGAGGACGTCATCCGGGAGCTGAAGTCCGCGCGGGCCGTCCTGGACCACATCAGGACGACGGCCCGCCCTACGGCGACGGCCGCGGACTGACGCGTCATGACGCCGGAACCGACCACCAGGAAGGTCGCGCTGCTCTTCCCCGGCCAGGGCGCCCAGCATCCGCGCATGGGCGCGGACCTGTACGGCGTCTCGCCGCGCTTCACCGAAATCATGGACCAGGCCTTTGACGCGTTCGGCGCGTCGGGCCGGGCCATCCGGGACGACTGGCTCGCCACGGCGCCGTCCTCCTCGTACGACGACATCTCCCGAGCGCAGCCCCTCCTGTACGCGATCGACTACGCCATGGGCACGCTGCTCCTGGAGGCCGGGGTCCGGCCCGACGTCCTGCTGGGCCACAGCGTCGGGGAACTCGCCGCGGCGACCCTCGCCGGGGTCTTCGACTTCGAGAGCGGCCTTCGCCATCTGCGCGAGTTCGTGACGATCTACGGCAGGGCGCCGCGCGGCGGAATGCTGGCCGTCGCCGCCACGCGGGAGCGCCTCGCCCCGTACCTGACGGACGACGTGGTGGTCGGTGCCGAGAACGGCCCGCGCCAACTCCTGCTCGCCGGCCCCGACCCCGCGCTGCACGACGTGGAACAGAGGCTGCGCGAGGACGGGTTCACCTGCGCCCGGGCGCGGGCGCTCCAGCCGTTCCACAGCCCCGTCATGCGCACCGTGGCCGAGGAGAGCGGGCCCCGCGAGGCACGGCTGCGACCGCGGGCGCCGCGCATCCCCGTCCACTCCGCCCGCACCGGAGACATCCTTGCCGACGCCACCGCGGCCGACGAGGAGTTCTGGAGGGAGCAGCCCGCCGAACCCGTGCTGTTCGGTCCCGCCCTCCAGCGGCTGCTGGCCCGCGGCGACCATCTGCTCGTCGAGGCAGGGCCAGGGCAGAGCCTGACCGCGCTGGCCAGGCGCACCCGCGCCGTGGCCACCGGGCGCTCACTGGCCCTGCCCACCCTGCCGCCCCGCCGCGAGCACCCCGGCGCCGACCTGCACACGTTCACCGCCACCGTGGACCAGCTGCGGGCGCACGGACACGCGTCCCGCACACCGGTCCCGCTCGGCTGACACCGGACCCCTCCCGCCGAGCGCGGGGACGAGCCCAGGAGGACACCCAAGACATGCCGTCCACAGACATGCCGTCCACGACGATCGACGACGCGGCCCTCGCCGCATTCCGGCGGGCGTTCCGCGGGGAGCTGATCCTGCCCGGTGACACCGACTACGAAGAAGGCCGCCGCATCTGGAACGGCACCATCGACAAGCACCCCGCGCTCATCGCCCGTTGCACGGGCACGGACGACGTCGTGGCCGCCGTCGGCTTCGCCCGCACCCAAGGCCTGCTGGTCGCCGTGCGCGGCGGCGGGCACAGCATGGCCGGGCACTCGACCTGTGACGGCGGCATCGTCATCGACCTCTCGCCCATGAGCGCGGTCAGGGTGAGCCGCGCCCGGCGCCGCGCGCGGGTCCAGGGCGGCTGCCTCCTCGGCGCCTTCGACACCGCGACGCAGGCCCACATGCTGGCGACCCCGGCCGGCGTGGTGTCCCACACCGGCCTCGGCGGCCTGGTGCTCGGCGGCGGCTTCGGCTGGCTGAGCCGCAAGTACGGCCTCTCGATCGACAACCTCGTGCGGGCGGAGGTGATCACCGCCGACGGCCGCGTGCTGACCGCCTCCGACACGGAGAACACCGAGCTGTTCTGGGGGCTGCGCGGGGGCGGCGGCAACTTCGGCGTGGTGACGGAGTTCGAGTTCGCGCTCCACGAGGTGGGCCCCGTCCGCTTCGCCAGCGCCTACTTCTCCCTCGACGAGGGACGGCACGTGCTGCGCGCCTGGCGGGACCACATGGCGAAGGCCCCGGACGAGCTGTCGTGGGAGTGCTACCTGCGGCTGGCCCCGCCCCTGCCCGAGCTGCCCGAAGACCTGCGGGGCAAGCCCGTCATCTGCGCCATGGGCTGCTGGGTGGGCGACCCGCACGAGGGCGAGCGGCAGCTCGAGACCTTCCTCACCTGCGGCAAACCGTACGGTCTGACCAAGGCGACGCTGCCCTACCGGGCGCTTCAGGCGTACTCCTTCCCCGGCGCCGTCGTACCCGACCGCATCTACACCAAGAGCGGGTACATGACGGAGCTGACCGAGGACGCCATCGACGTCGCCCTTTCTCATGCCTCACGCCTCACCTCGCCCTTCTCCCAGCTCGAACTGCTCTATCTGGCGGGCGCGGTGGCGCGGGTCCCGGACGAGGCGACGGCCTACGCCAACCGCCGCTCGCCCTTCGTCATCAACCTCGCCTCGGCCTGGATGAAGCCCACCGAGGACGAGCAGCACATCCGCTGGGCCCGCCAGGGCTTCGAGGCCTTCGGCCCCCACCTGTCCCGGGGCGGATACGTCAACTTCATGAACCCGGGGGAGGCCGGCCGGACCGAGGACTCCTACGGGCGCGCCAAGTTCGCCCGGCTCCAGGCGCTCAAGGCCGAGTACGACCCCGCCAACCTCTTCCGCCTCAACGCGAACATCGCCCCCGCCCCGCGCTAGGGCCTGTCTGACAATTCCCGCCTGCCTCGCGACGCCATGCACGCACTCTCGCCGCACCGGGCGCAGAGCCAAGTACATCCAGTACGAGGCCCTACGCCCGGCACGCCGAGAGCACGCACCTGACGCCGCGAGGCCGCCCTCCGGGCGACGACGCGAATTGTCAGACAGGCCCTAGGCGCCGGGGACCGCACTGCCGCCCCGGGCCCGCGGGAGACCCCTCCCTCTCCGGCCCGGGGCCTCGTGCACGCCGCCTACCCGTGAGGAGCCTCCATGCCCTTGGCGCGTTTTAACCTCTCCACGCTCGTCGACAGGAACCTCGACGTCGGCCGAGGCGAGCGCACCGCCTTCCACTGCGGGGACGAACAGGTCACCTACGCCGACGTGTTCCGGCGCATGTGCGCGATGGGCCGTGCGCTGCGCGCGCTCGGCGTACGGCGCGAGGAACGCGTCCTGCTGGCCCTGGACGACTCACCGGACTTCGTCACCGCCTTCCTCGGAGCGCTCCGCGTGGGGGCCGTGCCGGTCCCGGTCAATCCGCGCTCCCGCATCGGCGACTTCCGCTTCTTCGCCGAGGACAGCTATGCGAAGGCCGTCGTGGCCGAGGCCGGCCTCGGCGAGGCGCTCTCGGCGGCGCTCGGGCGCTCGGGTGTCCGGGTGATCGAGGCGGCGGGCGCGGAGCGGGGCGATGCGGCCCTCTGCCTGCCCGAGCTGCTCGACGCCCATGACGGGGAGCTGCCGGCGCTGGACACCCACGGCGAGGACGTGGCGTTCTGGCTCTACAGCTCCGGGTCGACCGGACGGCCCAAGGGCGTGGTCCATCTCCAGCGCGACGCCGTGGCCACCTGCCGGCGGTACGCGGGCCAGGTGCTCGGAGCCACCCAGCAGGACCTGCATTTCTCCTCGACCAAGCTCTTCCACGCGTACGGTCTCGGCAACGGGCTCACCTTCCCGCTGTGGTACGGGGGTTCGGCCGTCCTGATGCGCGGCAGGCCCACTCCCGAGGCGGTCCTTGACACCGTCGAGCGGTTCCGCCCCACGCTGTTCTTCTCCGTGCCGACGCTCTACAGCGCCATGCTGCGCACCCCACAGGCGCGGCGGCGGGACCTGTCGTCCGTACGGCTGTGCGTCTCCGCCGCCGAACCGCTGCCGGCGACCGTGTGGCACGCCTGGCACGACACGCACGGGCTGGCCATCCTCGACGGCGTCGGCTCCACCGAGATGCTGCACATCTACTGCAGCAACACCCCGGGCGCCGAACGGCCCGGCTCCTCGGGCAAGGCCGTACCGGGATACGAGATCAAGCTCGTGGACAGCGAAGGCCGCACCCCGCGCGGCGCCGGGCGCGGGGAGATGTACGTACGCGGACCGAGCACCCTGGCGCGCTACTGGCACCGCCAGGAGAGCACGCGGGCCTGTCTGCAAGGCGAGTGGTACCGCACCGGGGACCGCTACCGGGTCGACGAGGACGGCTACCACTGGTTCGAGGGACGCGACGACGACATGATCAAGATCGGCGGGCTGTGGGTGGCGCCCACCGAGATCGAGGACGTGCTCCTGGACCATCCGCGGGTCCTGGAGGCGGCGGTCGTCGGGGTGCCGCAGCCGGACGGACTCAACCGCGTCAAGGCGTTCGTCGTGCCGCTGGACGCCGCGCCCGGCACGTACCCGGAGGGGGCCGACGACCTCGCCGACCAGCTGCGCCACTGGTGCAAGGAGCGTCTCCAGCGCTACCAGTTCCCGCACGCCGTCGAGTTCGTCGGCGAACTGCCCAAGACCGCCACGGGCAAGGTACGCCGCTTCGAGCTGCGCGCTTGGGGCCTCGACCGCACCGTGGCCTGACCGTCGTCCGACCGGCGCGGGCACGGCGGCGCCGCCCGCGCCTGACCGGCGCGGGCGGCGGGCGCGAGGGCGCGAGGGCGCGATGACAAGTGGGTCAGGGCGCGGCCGCCGCCGCGGCGTTCGGGCTGACGTGCAGGCCCGCCAGCCGCCAGCGCCCTTCTTCCCGTACGGCGATGAGGGTGAAGCGGAAGGCGCCGTCGGCGTTGTCACCCTTGTTGGTGCTCCGCTGGGTCTGGGCCGCGATGAGGACGGCGGTGTCGCCGTAGAGGCGCACCCGCACCTCGTCCACCGTGAAGGAGGTGGTGCGCACCGCCCCGGAGCTGTAGCGCGCCAGCCACTGCTCCCGCGTGCGCAGATAGCCCTGCGGCCCGACTCCCACGAAGTCGCCGGTGAGCAGGTCGCCCAACGCCGCCCAGTCGCCCGCGAGTTCGGCGGCGCTCCACTCGCGCACCAGGCCGAGCAGGCGCTGTTCAGCCGCGGTGGTGGTCGCCATGGCCACTCCCTTCGCCGGTCAGCAGGTCCGCGGCGAGCGCCTCCACGTAGTCCGTGATGGTCTCGTCGTGATCGAGGAACGGCACGATCTCGCGGGTCCGTTCGTACAGCGGCCTGGTCCAGGAGGACAGCTTGTCCGCGCCGCGGATGTCGACCGCCTGGCAGGCGCACAGCAGCTCGAAGGCCACCACGTAGGCCGTGTTGGTCAGCACCTCGCGCGCCCGCCGCGCGGCGACGAACCCGAAGGACACGATGTCCTGGAAGTCGGCGGTGCTGGTGAGCGACTGCACGGACATCGGGACGGTGAGGGCCCGGGTCTCCGCGGTGAGCGAGGCCGTCATGAACTGGCCGCCCATCAGCCCGAGCCGCAGCCCCGGATCGGTGTCGCACAGGAACGCGGGGAGCCCGTTGCTGTTGCTCTTGTCGAGGAACCGGTCCACCCGCCGGTTGGCCAGGTTCGTCACCGTGGTCAGCGCGATCGACAGGTGGTCCATGGCCATGGAGACGTACTGCCCGTGGAAGTGGCCGTTGTGGAACACCTCGGCCTCTTCGGGCAGGACGATCGGGTTGTCGTTGGAGGAGTTGAGCTCGTCCTCCAGGGTCTCGCCGATCCGGGCGAGGCAGTCCACGACCGGGCCGAGCACCTGCGGCGTGCAGCGGATGGAGTACGCGTCCTCGATCGCCAGCGAGGCCGCCTTGGCCGAGGTGCCCATCTCCCCGGCGAGCGTCTGCTCGGTCTCCAGCTCGTTGACCGCGAGCCGGGAATCGGCGAGTCCTTCCCAGAGCCTGCGGGCGATGGCCCGCTGCCCCTTGTGCGGCTTGACGGTGTGCACCCGGGGGTCGAAGGGCTTCGTCATGCCCGCCAGGCCCTCGACGGACAGGGCGGAGATCAACTGGTAGGTGTCCACGAGGCGTTGCGCCGCGCCATGGACCATGGCGCCCAGACCGACCATCCCGGAGGTGCCGTTGATCAGCGCGAGACCGTCCTTGTAGCCGAGCACCATCGGCTCGATGCCCGCCTCGGCGAGGGCCTCGGCGCCGGGGAGCGTACGGCCGCCGAGCCTGGCCCTCCACTGTCCGGCACAGACCAGCGCGATCGCGGCGAGCGGCCCGAGGTCACCGCTGGTGCCCAGGGACCCCTTCTGCGGTACGCAGGGCACGATCCCGGAGTTGAGCACCGCCACGAGCGTGTCCAGGTTCGCGGGTGTGACCGCGGAGTTGCCGCGGGCCAGGGAGACGATCCGCGACAGCATGATCGCCCGGACCGTGGTGTCGTCGAGGTACTCCCCGACGTTGGTGGCGACCGCGTTGATCAGGTTCTCCTGGAGCCGCCGGGCCTGCGACACCGGGACGAGATGGTCGACGAAGCCGCCCATGCTCGTGTTGACCCCGTAGATGACCCGCTCGTCGTCGACGAACTTCTCCAGGACCTCGCGGGAGGAGCGGACCCGCGCACGGACCGGGGCGGCCAGGTCGACGGGAACGCGCTGCTTGACGATGTTCTCGAGCTGATGGAGCCGGACACGTTCCCCGGACTCTACGACGAATGTCACGTTGCGTCCTTTGAGTTGCGGTGAGGACCGGTGAGTTGCGCCGAGGACCGGTTGCAGGTTCTCGGTCCGCGTGCGTCTCACGGCAATGTGTCGCCACGTGATCCAGGGGTGCGCAAGGCGGGAGCAAGCGTGCCTCGTGTTCACCAGCGCACGGGCAGGCGCCGCGGCCCGCGCACCTGAAGCCCGGTCCGCCACTCGATGCCCGCCTCGTCGGCCGCCAGGCGCAGGCCCGGGAAGCGGGCGAGCAGCGCGCTCATGGCGACGCGCAGCTCCATACGGGCCAGCTGCGCGCCCAGGCAGTGGTGCGGGCCGAAGCCGAAGGCGAGGTGTGCGTTGCGCCGCCGCCCGAGGTCGAGGCGGGCGGGCGCCTCGAAGGCCCGGGGGTCCCTGTTGGCGGAGACCGTCGGGGCGAACACGGCCTCTCCGGGCCGGACTCGCACCCCGCACAGCTCCACCTCCTCGGTGGCGACCCGGGACCGGAACGCCCCGGACCCGAGGGGCACGTACCGCAGCAGTTCCTCCACCGCCGACGCCATCAGCTCCGGGTGCGCGCACAGCTCGTCCCAGTGGCCGCGATGGTGGAGCAGGACGTAGGTGAAGTTGGCGATCTGGGCCGCCGTCGTCTCGTGTCCGGCGACCAGCAGATCCCGCGCGAGGGCCACCATCTCGTCCTCACGGAGCCGTCCGTCGCCGGCGTCGTGTCCGCGCACCAGCTGCCCGAGGAGATCATCGGAGGGTTCGCTCCGCCGCCGCTCCACGAGAGCGAGCAGGTACTCGGTCAGCTCCCCGGTGGCGGCGGCCACGGCCCGCTCCCCGCCGTCCGCCGTCGTCAGCAGCGCGTCCGACCAGCGCAGGAGTTGCGGCTGGTCGGCCTCGGGCACCCCGAGCAGCGTGCAGATCACCCGGACCGGCAGCGGCAGGGCGAAGCACCGCACCAGGTCCGCCGGGGCTCCCGCGGACGCCATGCCGTCGAGCAGGCTCGCCGCGATCGCCTCGGTGGCGGGCCGCAGTGCCTCGGCCCCGCGCACGGTGAACGCGCGGGCCACGGCCCTGCGGGGCCGGGTGTGCTCGGGTGGGTCCAGCGACATCAGGAGCCCCTCGCTCGCGGGGGCCGGCTGGAGGCGCGGGGCGTCGGGGCGGGCCGTGGCGGCGCGGCTGAACCGGGGGTCGCTCAGCACCGTCCTGACGTCGTCGTAGCGCGTGACGAGCCAGGCGGGGCCGCCGTAGGGCAGGCGCACCCGGCAGATGGGCTCCCGCTCGCGCAGGGCCGTGAACAACGCCTCCTCCTCCAGGCGTTCGACCGGCGTGAAGGGAAAGCTCCGGGGCGACGACCCGTCAGCGGACATGCGCGCCCCCCTCCCGCGCCCCGGTGCCGTCCCGCCGCTCGGGCGGGCCGAAGACGCTGTCCAGGTGGTATCCGAGCACCTCCAGCGCGGCCTCGGCGGTGCGCTGGCCGACCAGCACGCTGGTGCCGAGGCCGTGGTTCAGGCTGAGCAGGCGCGCGGCCTCGGCGGACACGTCGAGGCCCGGGGCCAGCTCACCCCCGGCCTGGGCCCGGCCCAGCACGTCGGCCAGCTGCTGTTCGAAGCGGTTGGGTCCTTCGACGAACGGCTTCGCGGCCAGTTCCGGGTCGGTCATCGCCAGCACCGCGTACGAGGTCCAGACGAGGCGGAAGTCGCGGCTCTGCTCGGTCGTGGGCAGCGATTCGGCGAGCAGCGCCTCGACGTACGTACGCGTGCTCGTGGGGCTCGGCAGCCGTGCGAGGCGTGCCGCCCAGCGCGCGCCGCTGCGCTCCTCCAGGTACCGCAGCGCCGCGTGCATCAGCTCGGCCTTGCTCTCGAAGTAGTACTGCACCACGCGGAGCGAGACCCCGGCCTCGGCCGCCACCGACCGCATCGTCACCGCGTGGAGCCCCGAGCGGCCCGCCAGGCGCACCAGCCCCTCGATGATCATGGCGCGGCGTTCGGCATGGTCGACGATCTTCGGCATGGTCTTCCTCCGGGGTGGCGAGGCTTTTAGGATACGTCTGTACCCTAAAAACAACGCTCGACCCCGGACAACTTGACCGACCCGAGACGAGAGGGCCCATGACACAGCGCGGACCGGACGACTCACCGGACGACTCATTACGGGCGGCCACCCCCTCGAACGACGAGGGCGGCGGGCGACGCGGGGCGGCCTCGGCCGTGCTGGCCCTGGCCTGCGCGGCACAGTTCATGGTGGTGCTCGACGTCTCGGTGGTGAACGTGGCACTGCCGTCGATCGAGAACGCCCTCGGCTTCGACTCCGCGGGCCTCCAGTGGGTCGTCAACGCCTACGCCCTGGTCTTCGCCGGGTTCCTCCTGCTCGGCGGCCGGCTCGCCGACCTCTACGGCCGCAAGCGCGTCTTCGTCCTCGGCCTCCTGCTCTTCACCGCGTCGAGCCTGGTGGGCGGCCTGGCCGACAGCCCCGGTCTGCTCGTCGCCGCCCGCGCGGTCCAGGGCCTCGGCGCGGCCGTGCTGGCCCCGGCGACCCTCACCATCCTCACCACCACGTTCTCCGAAGGCGCCGCGCGCACCCGGGCCGTCGCCACCTGGACGGCCGTCAGCTCCGCGGGCGGCGCGGCGGGCAACCTCATCGGCGGAGTCCTCACCGATTCCCTGTCGTGGCGCTGGATCCTGCTGATCAACGTCCCGATCGGCGCCCTCGCCCTCGCCGCCGCCCTGGCGTTCCTCACCCCCGACCGCGAGCGCGGGCAGGGGCAGCGCCTGGACGTCCCGGGCGCCGTCCTCGCGACGGTGGGCGTCGGCTCCCTCACCTACGGCATCTCGCAGATCGAGAGCCGCGGCTGGTCCGGCCCGACGACCGCGGTGGCGCTCGCCGTCGGCGTCCTCGCCCTCGCGGCCTTCGCCGCCGTGGAGGCGCGATTCGCGCGGGCCCCCCTGATGCCGCCGCGCCTGTTCCGCATCCGCGCCATCTCCGTCGGCAATACGGTGATGCTGCTGGCCGGAGCCTGCTTCATCCCGATGTGGTACTTCCTCTCGCTCTACATGCAGAACGTCCTGCACTACGGAGCCCTCAAGGCCGGCCTCGGCTTCCTGCCGCACACCCTGGTGGGCATCGCCGGAGCGCGCCTCGCGCCGCGCCTCATGGAGTCCATCGGCGCCCGGCGGCTCATCGTGCTCAGCGCGGCCCTCTCCGCCGCCGGCTTCCTGTGGCAGAGCCGCGCCACACCCGACAGCGGCTACCTCGTCGGCCTGCTCGGCCCCGCCGTCGTGATGTCCGCCGGGATGGGCCTGCTGATCACCCCGATCACCACCACCGTGACCTCGGGGATCAGCGATGCCGACGCGGGCGCGGCCTCCGGCCTGATGAACGCCACACGGCAGATCGGCGGCTCCGTCGGCCTCGCCGTACTCGTCGCGATCGCGGCCGGCTCCGGGCACACGCCCGCCGCCCTCTCCGACGACTACGGCCGCGCGTTCCTCGCCATGGCGGCGATGCTCGTCGCGGTGGTCGTGGGGGCGCTCGCCCTGCCGGTGACGCGCGAGCGGACCGGGGCGGGGGCCGGGCGTCCGATGGCCGGGAAGCGGGCGCGGTGAGACGCTTTCGGTGGGAGGCGCCATGCCGGGCTCGGACCAGAAGGCATCCGACGGGGCACTGCCGTATGTCCCCGCACGGGGCGGCATCCCGGCGCTGCGCCGTGCCGCCGCCGACTGCCGCGGCTGTCCGTTGTACGAGAACGCCACGCAGACGGTGTTCGGCGCCGGTCCCGCCCGTGCGCGCCTGATGCTGGTCGGGGAACAGCCCGGCGACCAGGAGGACCGCGCCGGGGAGCCCTTCGTGGGTCCGGCGGGCCGGCTGCTGCGCTCGGCGCTCGGCGAGGCCGGGCTCGACGAGGACCAGGCGTACTTCACCAATGCGGTCAAGCACTTCAAGTTCGCGCCCGTCACCGAGGGCCGCAAGCGCCGCATCCACAAGACGCCGAGCCTCGGGGAGCTGACCGCCTGCCGCCCCTGGCTCGCGGCCGAGCTGCGGCGCGTGGATCCCGAACTGGTCGTGGCCCTCGGCGCCACGGCCGGCAAGTCGCTGCTGGGCGGCTCCTTCAAGGTGACCGAGTCGCGGGGCGCCCTGCTCCCCCTGACGCCGGGCACGGACCTGCCGCTGGCCGCCGGGGACGAGAGCGACGGCGACCGCCGCCTCCTCGCCACCGTGCACCCTTCGGCGGTACTCCGGTCGAAGGACAGGGATGAGGCGTTCGCGGGACTCGTCTCCGACCTGCGGGTGGCCTCCCGCTTTCTCGGCTGAGAACATCCGCCCGCCGGGATTTCCCGGCGTGACCGGCTGAACCCACCTGTTGAATCGTCCGGGCGAATCGCCCGGGCGAATCGTCCGGATGTATCGGCAGCTCTCACCGTCAGCTATTTTTCGGACAGGGCGGGTACAACACTCGTATGGAAACCATGGAGTGGGAACTCGCTGACGGGCACACCGGCTCCCTCCTGATGTGGGCCGCCGGTCTCGTCGTGGTCGCTGTCCTTCTCGGCGCCTTTCTCTGGGGTCAGCGGGTACGTGCCCGCGAATCCCGCCCGCCGAGCCCGGAGGAACAGCCGAAACGGCCTTACGAAGGCCCGGTCAGGGAAGAGCGGGAATACCGCGAGCCGGATGAGGTGCCCCGGGACGGAGGCCGGCTCCTGCCGCATGAGCTGAAGGAGGGGTACGGCCAGTCGAGTACGCACCGCTGTGCCTCGCAGGACCCGAAGGACCACCGCAAGGGTGACGGCGGCAGCTTCGGCAGCGGCGGTCTCGGCAGCTGAATACGGCCCGGAAGGCGAATACGGCCCGGGAAGCCGAATACGGCCTGGGAAGCCGAATACGGCCCGGGGATCTGATTGCGGCCCGGGCGCCGAATGGTGACCCTGACCCGGGTCGGCGAATCGCCGCGTTCGGCGGACCTTCTTTTCCCCCTGCCGTCATCACGCCGGAGAATGGTCGCACGGCGGCCGTGCCCCACGAGAAGCCGTCGCGCACCCCCCACAAGAGGCCCTTTCGGGCCGCTCACAGTAATGGAGTGACATGACAACCGCCAGAGACATCATGACCGGCGGCGCGGAGTGCATCGGCGCCGATGAAAGCGTCCTGCTGGCCGCCCGGAAGATGACCGAACTCGGCGTCGGCGCGCTGCCGATCTGCGGTACGGACAACAAACTCAAGGGAATGCTCACCGACCGCGACATCGTCGTGAAAGTCCTCGGCAAGGGCAAGGACCCCGAAACGACCACCGCGGGTGAGCTCGCCCAGGGCGAGGCTGTCACCATCGGCGCGGACGACGACGCGGCGGAGATCATGCGCACCATGACCACCCACAAGGTCCGCAGGCTGCCCGTCATCGACGGCCACGACCTCGTCGGCGTCGTCGCCCAGGCGGACGTCGCCCGCGGCCTCCCCGACCCCCAGGTGGGCGACCTCCTCGAAGCGCTCTCCACCGACTGAGCCACCGCCTCCAGGCGCCCGCGGGACCCGGCGAAACCGCCGGGTCCCGCCGCTGTGCGGCCCCGCGCCGGCACCAGGCCCGCCGTCCGCCACGCCCCGTCCTCACTCCGCGTGAGTCACCCGGATGCCGTACACCGCCGAGCCGTCACCGCTCAGGTGACAGAGGCTGTTGCGGGACTGGACGGTGCCTCGGCGCCGTCGGAGCGGCCGGTGGCCGGCGCCGCACGCCGTCACCGCGTACGGAGGAGAGCTGCATGACCGCACCTGTGTCGCCCACCTGGGAACACGCCGTCGTCACCGGCGGCGCGGGCTTCGTCGGCTCGCACCTGTGCACCGCCCTGCTCGCCGCGGGCACCGCGGTGACCTGCGTCGACGACTTCAGCACCGGACAGGCGGAGAACGTGTCACCGCTGCTCGACCGCCCCGGTTTCCAGCTGATACGGGCGAACGTGGCCGAAGGGATCGACGTCGACCGGCCGCCCGACCTCGTGCTCCACTTCGCGTCCCCCGCGTCCCCCGCCGACTACCTGCGCCTGCCCCTGCACACCCTGGAGACTGGCAGCCTCGGCACCCGCAACGCCCTCCGGCTCGCCCACCGCTCCGGCGCCCGCTTCGTGCTCGCCTCGACCTCCGAGGTCTACGGCGACCCGCAGCAGAACCCGCAGGACGAGCGGTACTGGGGCCATGTGAACCCCGTGGGCCCGCGCAGCGTGTACGACGAGGCGAAACGGTTCGGCGAGGCGCTCACCACGGCCCACGCCGACGCCGAGGGCACCGACACCGCCATCGTGCGGCTGTTCAACACCTACGGGCCGCGCATGCGGGGCCACGACGGCCGCGCCGTGCCGACCTTCGTCCGCCAGGCCCTGGCCGGTGAGCCCCTGACCGTCACCGGCGACGGGCAGCAGACCCGCTCGCTCTGCTACGTCGACGACACCGTGGACGGCATCCTCGCGGCGGCCGCCCACGGCATGCGCGGCCCCGTCAACATCGGCAACCCCGCCGAGATCACGATGCTCGAACTGGCGCGCCTGATCATCGGCCTCACCGGCCCCGACTCCGCCGGCTCGGATATCCGCTTCATCGACCGGCCGACGGACGACCCGGCCGTCCGCTGCCCGGACATCACGCTGGCGCGCGACAAGCTCGGCTGGGAACCGCGTGTGGACGCCGTGACAGGCCTGCGCCGCACGATCGACTGGTTCCGCGCCACGGCGGATCACTGACCCGGACCGGCGACGGCCTCCCTGCCGGGCACCGGCCCGCGCAGACCCCGGCCTCCCGCACCGGTCCCGTGCCCTGTCCCGCCCTTCCCGCCAACAGAAGCCCGGGAGCTCCCCCTCATGCGCATCCTCGGAATCAACGCCCTCTTCCACGACCCCGCCGCCGCCCTCGTGATCGACGGCCGCACCGTCGCCGCCGCGGAGGAGGAGCGGTTCTCCCGGCGCAAGCACGGGAAACGCCCCGTGCCGTTCTCGGCCTGGGAGCTGCCCGAGCAGGCCGCCGCCTGGTGCCTGCGCCGGGCCAGTCTGCGGCCCGAGGACCTCGACGCCGTCACGTACTCCTACGACCCCGAACTCGCCCGCCCGGCAGGCGACATGGGGCTCGACGACCCCTGGGACCACCTGCGGCAGACGTACGCACGCGAGGCCCCCGGCTTCCTCAAGGCCGCGCTGCCCGGCCTCGATCCCGGCATCGTGCGCTTCGTACCGCACCACATGGCGCACGCCGCGTCGAGCGCCTTCGCCGCGCCCGACGCCGAGGACTCCTCCGTCCTCGTCCTGGACGGCCGGGGCGAGCGCGCCTCGCACCTCGCGGCGCGACGGGTCCGCGACGAGCTGGAACCGCTGTACGCGCAGGACCTGCCGCACTCCCTCGGCCTGGTCTACGAGGAGCTGACCGCGCACCTCGGATTCCTCCGCTCCTCCGACGAGTTCAAGGTGATGGCGCTCGCCTCCCACGGCACCCCGCGCATGCTGGCGGAGCTGCGCCGGCACGTGTACCCGACGGGCGACGGCGGCTTCCGCGCCACCGCCGTGCCCTGGCACGAACTGTGCCCGCCGCGCGGCGCCGACGAGCCGTGGACGCAGGCCCACGCGGACGTGGCCGCCAGTGCCCAGGCCGTCCTGGAGGAGACGCTCCTGGACCTCGCGCGCTGGCTGCACGGCAAGACGCACCACCGCGTCCTGACGCTCGCCGGCGGCGTCGCCCTCAACTGCGTCGCCAACTCCCGCATAGCCCGCGAGGGACCCTTCTCCCAGGTGTGGGTACAGCCCGCGGCCGGTGACGCGGGCACGGCCCTCGGCGGCGCGCTGCTGCTCGCGGCCGGACACGGGGACGACCCGGAGCCCATGACCGGCGCCGACCTCGGCCGCGACTGGTCGGAGGCGGAGCTCGGCGCCTGGCTGAAGACGGCCGCCGTGGCCTTCGAGCGGCCGCCGGACATCGCCGCGACCGTCGCGCGGGCGCTGGCGGAGAACCGTATCGTCGCGTGGTTCCAGGGGCGCTCCGAGTACGGCCCGCGGGCCCTCGGCCACCGTTCGCTGCTCGCCCACCCCGGTCACGCGGGCAACCTCGAACGGCTCAACGACGTCAAGGGCCGCGAGCAGTTCAGGCCCGTCGCCCCGATGGTCCTCGCCGACCGCGCCCCCGAGATCTTCGACGGGCCGATGCCGAGCCCGTACATGCTCTTCGTGCACGACGTGGCCGAGGCCTGGCGGGAGCGGATCCCGGCCGTCGTCCACGTCGACGGGACGGCCCGCATCCAGACCGTTGACCCGGCGCGCGAACCCCTCGTGGCCCGCATGCTCGGTGAGTTCGAGAAGCTCACCGGTCTGCCGGTCGTCGTGAACACCAGCCTGAACACGGCGGGCCGCCCCATGGTCGACGATCCGCGCGATGCGCTGGAGTGCTTCGGTTCCTCACCCGTCGACCTCTTGGCCATCGGCCCGTACGCGATCCGCCGCCGCGACCTCTTCCAGGCGTCCGAGGGAGGGGGAGCCTGATGCCCGAGTACGCGATGGACCCCGACGACACCGGCGCCGCCGAGAGCGCGTACGCCGTGGTGATACCGACACTCGGCAGGCCGAGCCTGAACGCGACCCTGCGCGCGGTCGCCGACGCCGAGGGGCCGAACCCGGAGCGTGTGGTCCTCGTCGACGACCGACCCGGAACGGACGGCACGATGCCCCTGCCGGTCGAGATCCCGGCCGCCTTGCGCCCCCTCACCACCGTGGTGAGGGGCGAGGCCCGCGGCCCGGCGGCCGCGCGCAACACCGGCTGGCGCGCGGCCGGCCGGGTGCCGTGGATCGTCTTCCTCGACGACGACGTGGTCCCCGGCCCCACTTGGTGCGACGACCTCGCCCTCGACCTCGCCGCGGCGACGGCCGAGGACGGCACGACGAGCACGGTGGGCGCGGTCACCGCCCGCATCGACGTCCCGCTGCCCGTCGGCCGCCCGCCCACCGACTGGGAACGCAACACCGCCGGGCTGGCCACCGCGCGCTGGATCACCGCCGACATGGCCTACCGGCGCGAGGCGCTGGAGACCGTCGGCGGCTTCGACGAGCGGTTCCGGCGCGCCTTCAGGGAGGACGCCGACCTCGCGCTGCGGGCGCTCGCGGCCGGCTGGTCGGTGACCGCGGGCACCCGCACCACGGCCCACCCGGTACGCCCGGCCGACCGCTGGATATCCGTACGCCTCCAGAGGGGCAACGCGGACGACGTACTCATGACCCGCCTGCACGGCCGCGACTGGTGGACCAGGGCCGCCGCGCCCCGCGGCCGGCTGCCCCGGCACCTCGCCGTCACGGCGGCGGCCGCCGCGGCCCTCGTCTGCGCCGCCCTGCGCAAGTCGGCGGCCGCCACCGCCTGCGCCACGGCCTGGCTGGCAGGCACCGCGGAGTTCGCCCTGGCGAGGATCCTGCCCGGCCCGCGCGACCGGGAAGAGGTGCTCACCATGGCCGCGACCAGCGTGCTCATCCCACCCGCCGCCGTCTGGCACTGGCTGCGCGGCCAGATCACGCACCGCACAGCGGCACCGCTCGACCCGTACGAGGGCACGCCGGGCCACCCCCCGGGCATGCCACAGCGCGCGCTCCGCGACGAACGGATAGGCCGATGAGCGGGCACCCGACGACGACTTCGTTCCTGGGGGCGACGGCCCCCGGCGACTGGCCCTGGTCGCCTGGCGTCGCGATCGCTTCCGCCTCGGGCGGTGGCTCGCCGGCTTCCGCTTCCGGCGGGGGCGGTCCTCGGCTGGCCGGTGGTTCGTCCGGTACGGCTTCGGGTGCTGCCGGGTTCTGCCCGGCTGCTTCGGCCTCCGGCGGTTGGCCCCGGTCGCCCGGCGTTGTGATCGCTTCTGCTCCGGGTGGCGGTCTGGTTGCCTCCGCTCGCGGCGGGGGCGGTGCTCGGCTGGCCGGTGGTTCGTCCGGTACGGCTTCGGGTGCTGCCGGGTTCTGCCCGGCCGCCGATTCCGGCCCCGGCGGCCGGCCCCCGTCGCCCGGCGTTGCGATCGTTTCTGCTCCGGGTGGTGGTCCGGTTGCCTCCGCTCTCGGCCGCGGCCCCCGCCCGGCCGGAGTCGCGGTCGGCGGTGACGGGCCCTGGCTGGTCGGGGGGCCCGTTGCGCGGGGGACGGTCTCGCGTCGTGGCCTGCCCGCGGCTGTTCTCTTCGACCGGGACGGGACGCTCGTCGTGGACGTGCCCTACAACGGCGATCCCGCCCGGGTGCGGCTCATGCCGACCGCGCGGGACGCCGTCGACGCCGTCCGGGCGGCGGGGCTGCCGGTCGGGGTCGTGAGCAATCAGTCGGGCGTCGCCCGGGGCCTGCTGGGCCGGGGCCAGGTCGAGGCGGTGCGGCGGCGTGTGGAGGAACTCCTCGGCCCGTTCCAGGTATGGGCCGTCTGCCCGCACGGCCCGGACGACGGCTGCCGGTGCCGGAAACCGGCGCCCGGCCTGGTCAGCGCCGCCTGCGAGCGGCTCGGCGTCCCGGCCGCGCGGACCGCCGTCATCGGCGACATCGGGGCCGACATGGCGGCCGCCCGCGCCGCCGGGGCCCGCGGCGTCCTCGTCCCCACCCCCGTCACGCGCCCCGAGGAGATCGAGGCCGCCGACACCGTGGCCCCCGACCTGCTTACCGCCGTACGCCTGGCGCTCGGCGCCGATCCCGGTGGCGCGCGCCGCCGCCCGCTGGAGGTGGAGGAGCGATGACCGCGTTCCGAAAGCCGCGCAGCCTCGTCGTACGCATGGACAGCGCGGGCGACGTGCTGCTCGCCGGACCCGCCGTGCGCGCCGTCGCGGCCGGTTCCTCCTACACCGCCTTGCTGTGCGGTCCGCAGGGCGCGGAAGCGGGCAGGCTCCTGCCCGACGTCGACGACGTCCTCGTGTACGACGCCCCGTGGGTGGGACTCGAACCGGCGCCCGTGTCGCACGCGGCGACACAGCGACTGCTGACACAGGTGACGGAGGGCCGGTTCGACCGGGCCCTGGTGCTGGTCTCCTACCACCAGAGCCCACTGCCCGCCGCCCTGCTGCTGAAGCTCGCAGGCGTCGGCTGGACCGCCGCCGACAGCGAGGACTACCCGGGCACCCTCCTCGACCTGCGCCACCAGCGGCTGCCCCACCGCCACGAAGCCGTGGCCGCCCTCGACCTCGCCGAGGCCTGCGGCTTCGCGCTGCCGCCCGGCGACGACGGGGCGCTGCGCGTGGAGGCGACACCGGACACCCTGCCCCTGACCGGCGGCAAACCGTACGTGGTGCTCCACCCCGGCGCCGCCGTCCCCGCACGCGCCTGGAGCCCCGAGCGTGCCGAGCGCGCCGCGGCGGCCCTCAGCGCAGCCGGTCACCGGGTCGTGGTCACCGGCGGCCCCGACGAGCGGGACCTGACCGCGAAGGTCGCCGGGCGGCACGCCCTGGACCTCGGCGGGGCCACCGACCTGCGGCGCCTGGCCGGCGTCATGGCCCGGGCGCGGGTGGTGGTGGCCGGCAACACCGGGCCCACTCACCTCGCCGCCGCCGTGGGCACACCCGTCGTCTGCCTGTTCGCGCCGGTGGTGCCGGCCGAGCGCTGGGCGCCCTACGGCGTGCCGCACGTCCTCCTGGGCGACCAGCACGCGGCGTGCGCGGACACCCGGGCGCGCGAGTGTCCGCTGCCGGGCCACCCCTGCCTCGACGGAGTCGACGACGCCGAGGTGCTCGCCGCCGTGGCAAGGCTCACCGACCGCGCGCCGGGCCCGGCGGGCCGCACCCGGCCGGTGACACCCACCGATCCGATGACCGCGCCGGGCCGCACGCCCGGGACGGAACGGGAACGAGGAGCAAGCGTATGAACATCCTGTTGTGGCACGTGCACGGCTCCTGGACGACCGCGTTCGTCCAGGGCCCGCACACCTACCTCGTTCCCGTCACCCCGGACCGCGGCCCCGACGGCCTCGGCCGGGCCCGGACGTTCTCCTGGCCCGCCTCCGTGCGGGAGCTGACCCCGGAGCAGCTGCGGGAGACCGAGGTGGACCTCGTCGTCCTCCAGCGCCCCCACGAACTGGAGCTGGCCGAACGCTGGCTCGGCGGGTGCCGCCCCGGGCGGGACGTGCCCGCCGTGTACCTGGAGCACAACGCGCCGGACGGCGACGTCCCCGACACCCGGCACCCGTGCAAGGACCGCGACGACCTGACGCTGGTGCACGTCACCCACTTCAACCGGCTGTTCTGGGACTGCGGCAGCACCCGCACCGAGGTCATCGAACACGGCATCGTCGACCCCGGCCACCGGTACACCGGACGCCTCGCCCGCGCCGCGGTCGTCGTCAACGAACCCGAGCGGCGCGGCCGTTACACCGGCACGGACCTGCTCCCCGCCCTGAGCGAGGCGGCCCCGCTGGACGTCTTCGGCATGCGTACCGAAGGGCTCGCCGCGCACCTCGGGCTGCCCGAGGACCGGTGCCGCTCTGCCGACCTGCCGCAGAGCGAGCTGCACGGCGCGCTCGCGGAACGGCGCCTGTACCTCCACCCGGTGCGCTGGACCTCCCTCGGCCTCTCCCTCCTCGAAGCCATGCATCTGGGCATGCCCGTCGTGGCGCTCGCCACCACGGAGGCGGTCGAGGCCGTTCCGCCCGGCGCGGGCACCCTGTCCACCCGGCCCGAGGTCCTGGCGCGGGCCGCCCGGCGCTATCTGGAGGAACCGGAGGCCGCGGCCGAGGACGGGGCCCGGGCCCGCCAGGCCGCTCTCGAACGGTACGGACTCAAGCGCTTCCTCCACGACTGGGAGCGCGTGATGACGGAGGCGTGCTCATGACCTCATCCCTCGGCCCCTTCGATCCCGGCGCCGACGGCACCCCCGCTCGCCCCGGGACCTTCAGCGCCGGACCCGTCGGCCCCGGACGGCTGTCCATCGCCCTCGTCTCCGAGCACGCGAGCCCTCTCGCCGCGCTCGGCGGCGTCGACGCGGGCGGCCAGAACGTGCACGTCGCCTGCCTCGCGGGCGCGCTCGCCGACCGCGGCCACCGCGTCACCGTCTACACCCGCCGCGACGCGCGCGACCTCCCCGAACGGGTCCCGCTGCGCGACGGCGTGGAGGTGCACCACGTGCCCGCGGGCCCGCCCGAGCAGATCCCCAAGGACGAACTCCTGCCCCACATGGGCGCCTTCGGCCGCTACCTGGCCCGCGCCTGGCGCGGTCGGCCGCCCGACCTGGTGCACTCGCACTTCTGGATGTCGGGGCTGGCCTCCCTGTGGGCCACGCGTGAACTGGGGCTGCCCCTCCTGCACACGTATCACGCGCTCGGCACCGTGAAGCGGCGCCACCAGCAGCTCGCCGACCCCAGCCCGCCGCAGCGGATCGCCCTGGAGACGGAGGTGGGGTTCGGCTGCGACCGGGTCATCGCCACGTGCCGGGACGAGGTCGTCGAGCTCGGCAGGATGGGCATCCCGGCCAGCAAGGCCGGCGTCGTGCCGTGCGGCGTCGACACCGAGCTGTTCACGCCGCGCGGGCCGGTCGCCGAGCGCGGCACCGAGCGGTACCAACTGCTCCAGCTCGGCCGCCTCGTCCCGCGCAAGGGCGCCGCGGTCTCCATCGCCGCGCTCGCCCTGCTGCCGGAGACGGAGCTGGTCGTGGTCGGCGGCCCCCCTGCGGACCGGCTCGACCAGGACCCGGAGGTCAAGCGGCTGCGCGCGCTCGCCAGAGAGGCGGGCGTCGCCGACCGGGTCCGCTTCACCGGCGGCGTGCCGAGCACCGACGTGCCGCCGTTGCTGCGCGCGGCCGACGTGGTGCTGTGCCCCGCGGACTACGAGCCGTTCGGCATCGTCCCCCTGGAGGCCATGGCGTGCGGCAGGCCCGTCGTCGCCAGCGCGGTCGGCGGCCAGCTGGACACGGTCGCCGATCCGGCCACCGGCCGCCTGGTGCCGCCCCGCGACCCCGAGGCCCTCGCCGCCGCCGTCGCCGAACTCCTCGCCGACCCCGCGGCACGCGAGGCGTGCGGCGAGGCGGGCCGCCGCCGTACCCTGCGCCGGTTCGGCTGGGGACGGGTCGCGGCGGCCACCGAGGCGGCGTACTGCGACGTCCTGGACACGCAGTACGTCGCGACGGGCGCGGGAGTGGTATGACCCCGCCCCCCGCCCGCACCACCGCGCCGAGCGTCCTGCCGCCGCCAACCCGTGGCGGCCGGGTTCACGGGCCCGGCCGCCGTAGCTGCGTGGGTGGCCGACGGCCCGGTCCCTGTGCTCTGCCGCTCGCGGGCAGTCTTGGCGTCTTGGGCGTCTGCCGGGGCGGTGTGGGGTTCCACGGGGTTTCGGGGTGTCTCGGGTGCCAGTGGTCCGGGCCGCGTGCTTTGCCGTTGCCGGGCGGTCTTGGCGTCTTGGGCGTCTGCCGGGGCGGTGTGGGGTTCCACGGGGTTTCGGGGAGTCTCGGGTGCCAGTGGTCCGGGCCGCGTGCTTTGCCGTTGCCGGGCGTCTTGGCGTCTTGGGCGTCTGCCGGGGCGGTATGGGGCCCCACAGGACCTCGGGGACTTCCATGTGCCGGTGGTCCGCGTCGCGTGCTCTGCGGGGCGGCCTCGGCGCCTTGGGCGTCCGTACGACCGATGCGGGACTCCACGGGACCTTGGGGGCTGGGTCTCCGCGGTTCGGGGCGCGTGCCCTTCCGCTCTCGGGCGGTCTCGGTGTCTCGGGCGTTCCGCCGGGCCGAGGTGGGGCTCCACGAGTCTCGGCGGGTCCCGCGTGCGAGGCGGTCCGCATCGTGTGCTGCCGTTCCGGGGCGCTCTCGGTGCCTTGCGGCCTCCACCAGGCCGACGTGGGGCTCCACGGCGCCTTGGTGGCCCCCATATGCCGCCGGTCCGCGTCGCACGCCCTGCCGCTCCCGGGCGGCCGCGCCTCCGGCCTCCGGCTCCCGGGCGGCCTCGGCCGCGCCTCCGGCCTCCGCCACGCCGATTCGGAGCCCCCCGCACCCCCGGAGGGCCCGGCCCCCGTTCCCGACCGACCGCGGAAGCACCGACAGCTGAAGGAGGTGCGGGCCCGTCGCTGTCCTCAGGGACACGCGGCGACCCGATCAGCATGACCGAATCCCCTGCACTCGATGCCGCGCATCTGCACTGCCGGTCACTGGAGCACGCGCTTCGCCGACTGCGCCGGGACAGCCTCGGCCGGATCACGGAGTGGGGTGTCCGGCTCGCCGCCGCGCTGCCCGCCGGCAGCCGTCTGCTGGCCGCGGGCAACGGCGGCAGCGCCGCCCAGGCCCAGCACCTGACGGCGGAACTCGTGGGCCGCTACCGGCAGGAGCGGCCCGCGTACTCGGCCATCTCCCTGCACGCGGAGACCTCCAGCGTGACCGCCATCGGCAACGACTACGGCTTCGACCACGTGTTCGCCCGCCAGGTCTCCGCACACGGCCGGCCCGGCGACATCCTCATCCTGCTGTCCACCTCGGGCCGCAGCGCCAACCTCATCACCGCCGCCGTGGCGGGCCGGCAGGCGGGGCTGCGCGTCTGGGCGCTCACCGGCCCCGGCCCCAACCCGCTCGGCGAAGCCGCCGACGAACGGCTCTACGTCGACGGCGAGACCACGGCGACCGTCCAGGAGGCCCACCTCGTCGCCGTCCACCTGCTCTGCGAGGCTTTCGACGCGGCGCTCACCGAGCGACCCGCCACCGTGACCGCCACTGTTGGCCGCACCGCGCCGCCCACCGCGGTCCCCGTCAACGGGAGGACACCGTGACCGGACCGAAGCCGCTCGTCGTCGTCGGGGACGTCCTGCTCGACGAGGACATCGAAGGGGTCGCCACCCGGCTCTCCCCGGACGCCCCCGCCCCGGTCGTCGACGTGACCGCCGACCGCCGCCACCCCGGCGGCGCGGGGCTCGCCGCGGCGCTCGCGGCCCGCGGCGGCCGCGAGGTGATCCTCGTGACCGCGCTCGGCGACGACCCCGCGAGCGAAGCCGTCCGCCGCGAACTGAAGGGGCGCGTACGGCTGGTGGAGCTGCCGCTGGACGGCACCCTGCCGGTGAAGACCCGCGTCATGGCGTCCGGCCGCCCCCTGGTGCGCATCGACCGCGGCGGCGGCACACCGGGCGAGCCCGACGCCGCCGTACGCGACGCGCTGGCCCAGGCCCACGCCGTGCTCGTCGCCGACTACGGACGCCACACGGCGAGCGCCGTACGGGATCACCTGGCGGCCGTCACCCCGCGCATCCCCCTGGTCTGGGACCCGCACCCCAAGGGCGACGCCCCCGTCCCCGGCGCCCGCCTCGTCACCCCCAACGCGGCGGAGACCCGCCTCCTGTGCCCGGGTGACGGCGAGACCCTGCGTTCGTACGCCGAGCGGGGCACAGCACTCGCCGACCGCTGGCGGGCCGCCGGCGTCGCCGTGACCCTGGGCGAGCGCGGCGTCCTGCTGACCAGGCCCGGCTCCGGTACGCCGATGCTCATACCGTCGCCCTACCACGCCTCCGGCGACCCCTGCGGCGCGGGAGACTGCTTCGCCGCCACGACGGCCGCGGCGCTCGCGGACGGCTCGCTCCCGGAGGAGGCGCTCCAGCGTGCGGTGGCCGAGGCCGCCGCGTTCGTGTCCGCGGGCGGCGCCACGAACCCGGCCCTGTGGCGGACGATGCCCGCCTCGGGCCCGCGGGAGACACCGGGCACCGACGCGTTCGCCGTCGCGGAGCGGGTGCGGGCGCGCGGCGGCACGGTGGTGGCGACGGGCGGCTGCTTCGACCTGCTGCACGCCGGCCACGTCGGCCTCCTGGAGAGCGCCCGGCGCATCGGCGACTGCCTGATCGTGTGCCTCAACTCCGATGCGTCCCTGACCCGCCGCAAGGGCCCCGGCCGCCCCCTCAACCAACAGGCGGACCGGGTACGGGTCCTGGAGGCGCTCGGCAGCGTCGACGCCGTCGCCGTCTTCGAGGAGGACACCCCGCAGGAGCTGCTGAACAGGCTGCGGCCCGACGTGTGGGTCAAGGGCGGCGACTACTCCGTCCAGGACCTGCCCGAGGCGCAGGCGCTGCACGCGTGGGGCGGTCAGGCGGTCGTCCTGCCGTACCTCGACGGTCGCTCCACCACCCTGCTGGCCCGCCGGGCCGCCGCGGCGGCGGGAACCCGGCCGTGAGCGACCGCCCCCGAGTGCTGGCGCTGCGGGCGCTCGGCCTCGGCGACCTGCTGACCGCCGTACCCGCGCTGCGCGCCCTGCGGCGTCGGCTGCCGGACCACGAGATCGTGCTGGCCGCGCCCGAGAGGCTGGCCGCGCCCGCCGCCGCGACCGGCCTGGTGGACCGGCTGCTGCCCGTCTCGGCGCCCGGCCGCGCGGTGCCGGGCGCCCTGCCGTGGACGGGACCGCCGCCGGACCTCGCCGTGGACCTGCACGGCAACGGCCCCCCGAGCCACCTGCTCCTCCAGCGGCTGCGCCCCGGGCGGCTCATGGCGTACGCGCATCCGGGCACCCCCGACATCGAGGGCCCCGCCTGGAGGGACGACGAGCACGAGCGGGAGCGGTGGTGCCGCCTGCTCTCCTGGTACGGCGTCCCGGCGGACCCCGCGGACCTGAGCATCCCCGTGCCGGCCACGCCCTCCCCGGCGCCCGGCGCGGTCGTCGTGCATCCCGGAGCCGACGCCGGGGCCCGGCGCTGGCCCCCGGAGCGGTTCGCCGCCGTGGCGCGGGAGCTGGCCGGGGGCGGGCAGCGGGTCGTCGTGACGGCGGGGGCGGGGGAGGAGGGCACCGCGCGCTTCGTGGCGGCGGAGGCCGGGCTGCCGGCGAGCGCCGTGCTGGGCGGCGCGGAGGATGTGCCGTTCGACCGGCTGGCGGCGCTGGTGGCGTACGCGCGGTGCGTGATCGTGGGGGACACGGGGCTCGCCCACCTGGCGTCGGCGCTCGGGACTCCGTCGGTCGTGCTGTTCGGCCCTGTCGCGCCGCGGCTCTGGGGCCCGCCGGCGGATCCGCGGCACCGGGTGCTGTGGCATCCCGATGACGATGGGGGGAGGGTGCGTCCCGGCAACGCGCATGGGCTCCGCCCGGATCAGCGGTTGTTGCGGATCACGGCGGCGGAGGTACTGGAGGCGGCGCGGGGGCTGCCGGTGCGGGGGGAGCGGACTGCGGCTGCGGGTTGACGGTGACTGCTCGCGCAGTTCCCCGCGCCCCTGGGGGTTGCCGGGCTGGGCTTGTTCTACGGGTGCGGGTGAGTCGTGGTTGCGCGCGCAGTTCCCCGCGCCCCTAGGGGGCGCCACTCGCGCCCCGTCAGGGGCGCGGGGAACTGCGCGCTCAGCCACAACGCAACCCGCACCCGCGAAACAAGCCCAGCCCGGCAACCCCCTAGGGGCGCGGGGAACTGCGCGCTCAGCCACAAGGCAGCCCGCACCCGCCAACAACCCCCCACCCGGCAGACGCGACCGCGCCACGCGCCCCGCGCCCTCGCCCCCCGGCGGGATCAGGCCGCCGTACTCAGCGCAGCGGCCGGCGCCACCGCCACGTCCCCCTTGCGGACCAGCACCGGCACGGTGACATTCCGCCGCCTGCGCAGCACGAACCCGGCGCCGATGGACCCCGCGATGATCAGCCCCCCGGAGACCAGCGCGCCCCGCGCACCGGCCAGTTCCATGAGGAGCCCGAGCGCGGGCGGACCCGCGAGCCCCCAGGCCGTGCTGATGCTTCCCCACACACCGAGCACCCGGCCCCGCAGATGCGCGGGCGGGTCGGTCTGGAGGACGGTCTTCCCCGCGGTGTCCGAGACGGACTCGACGACGGCCATCGGCAGCACGAGGACGAGCAGCACGGCGAACGACGGCGAGAACCCCGCCACTACCTGGAGCAGCGCACCCGCGGCGGCCAGCAGCCCCACGAGCCGCACGGACGGCCGCCGCAGCCGGGCACCCAGGACCGCGCCGATGATGCCGCCGACGGCGAGGACCGTGGAGACCGTGCCGAACGACCCGGCGCCCCCGGCGAGCGGCCCGGTGACGAGCACGGCCAGGGTGAGCGTGTAGTTCCGTCCGAAGACCGCGCTGATGCCGGTGACGCCCGCGAGAGCGACCAGGCGGGGCCGCCGCAGGAAGAACATCAGGCCCTGCCGCACGGTCATGTCGGCCGCCGTGTCCTCGCCCCCGGTCCTGGCCCCGCGCCGCGCGGGCGCGGCCTGCCGCAGCGCCCCGTACGCCGGCCGGAGGAAGGGGATCACCGAGGCGACGAAGAGGAAGGACAGGCCGTTGGCGGCGTACGCGGCGGCCGTACCGAGGAAGGCGACCGTGACACCGCCGAGGGCCGCGCCCGCGAGGCGGCCCGCGCTGTGGACGAGCGAGCCCACGCCGATGGCGGACGGCACGTCCTCCGGCGGCACGAGGTCATTGCCCAGCAGGGCGCACGCGGGACCGTCGACCGTGGCGACGACACCGGTGACGGCGGCCAGCGCCATGAGCACGGTCAGATTGAGCCCGCCGGTGGCCACGAGGACGGCCGTGGTGAAGGCGATGGCACCCAGGACGGCCTGGCTGACGGCGGCCGTGACCTTGCGGGGCCAGCGGTCGACGGCGGCGCCGCCCACGAGGCTCATGAGCAGCGCGGGCGCGGCCTGCACGGACATGGACAGGCCCGTGGCGGCGGCGGACCCGGTGATCTGCAGGACCAGGAGGTTCTGCACGGTCAGCTGCATCCACGTACCGGCGTTGGACACGAAGTTGGCGACGGACCACCAGCGCATGCTGCGGTACTTCAAGGAGCGCCACGGCGAACGGGAGACGTCCACGGCGGCGGCAGGGACAGGAGAGGAAGACACAGGCACTCGAAGACTCGGAAGGCGGTCCGCAGGGACCCAGGCGGAGGATCGGCAGGAGCACGGACACCGGGCAGCACTGCGCGGTCGCTCCACCGGATCTGGGAGGGGGCGCCGCGTCGCCGGAAGGACGTCTTCTCGGCGCGCTGAGGCGGGCGGACGTTCCGGATGTACGGCGTGACCATGCTGACAGACGGTGCTCACGAGCCCGGGCGCCGCTCGGCCCGACGCCGCGCCGGGCGGCCCCAAGTCATTGGCCCCGTACGCGATTTGGCGGTTCTGGTGTGCTTGCTCACACGGCCACGGACAGGGGTCCGCGCACGGGTGCGGGGCCCGTGCCGGTGACGGGGGCCACAGTCGCGCGCCGTGCGCCGGGTGGCCCGGCCCGAGGTGCCGGAGCGCCCGCTCGGCGTCACAGTGGGAAGCGGAGCGGTGGCCGGGAGCGAGCCGCCGCCAGGCGCACGAAGGAAGGCACAGGCATGGGTGGCGGAGCGCAGGTCGACCTCCATGGCAAGCAGGCGCTGGTGACCGGCGCCGCCCGGGGCCTCGGCGCCTCGATCGCGAGGAGACTGGCCGGGGCGGGCGCGGCGGTCGTCGTCGCCGACGTCCGCAAGGACCTCGCCCAGGAGCTCTGCGACGAGCTGGGCCGCGACGGCCTCGACGCCCGTTTCGTGGAGATGGACGTACGCGACGCCGCCGCGGTCGCCGCCGTCTTCCGGGACCTGGAGGAGGCCGGGGAAGCCGGGGGGGCCATCGACATTCTGGTCAACAACGCCGCCGTGGACGTCTCCAAGCCGATCGAGCATCTGACGGCGACCGAGGTGACCCGGGTGATCGAGACCAACCTGCTCGGGCCGATGTACCTGTGCCTGGAGACGTACCGGCGCATGATCGCCCGCGGCGGCGGCCACATCGTGAACATCCTTTCCACCGCGGCGAACCGCACCTGGACCGAGGCCGGTCCGTACGCGGCGGGCAAGTCGGGCCTGCGCGCCTTCACCCACACGCTGTTCAAGGAGGCGCAGCGCGACTGCGTCGGCATCGGTGTCACCGGGATCATCGCCGGCGGCATGGAGACCCCGTTCATCATGGAGCGCTTCCCGGACGCCGACGTGTCCATGTTGCAGAGCCCGGACATCGTGGCGGACACGGTCCTGTACGCCCTGTCGGTCCCGGCAGGCAGCGCCGTGTCCGAGCTGGTCGTCGTACCCCGCAAGGAGCCGTCCTGGCCGTGACGCGCCCGGACCGCGCACCTCTCGTCGGCGGAAGGAAGGTCGTCCCATGACATCGGCGATGTTCTCCGTGGCGCCGGTGGTCCCGCCCCCGTGGGAGAAGGCCGTGGTGACCTCGGGCGCCGGTTTCCTCGGCTCCCATCTGTGCGAACGCCTGCTCGACGCGGGAGTCGACGTCGACTGTGTCGACGACGTGCCCGCCGGCGCGGCGCACAACGTCGAGCACCTGGCGGGCCACCCCGGGTTCCGCTACCTGGAGCGGGACATCGCGCGGCCCGGCTGCCCCGGCACTCTCGCCGGGCCGTACGACCTCGTGCTCCACCCCGCCTGCCCCGCCCCCCGGGCCGTCTTCGCACCCCGCCCCTCGAACCCGCCCGACGCCGGCACCCGGGGCACCCGCAACGCCCTCGCCCTGGCCGACCGGGACGGCGCGCGCTTCCTCCTCGTCTCCACCTGTTCCGCCGGAGCGCACCCCGGCGGGGACCGCCCCGTACCGGACGGCGGCTCCCAGCGCTTCTCGGAGGCGCTGACCACCGCGTTCGTGAGCGCGAGGGAGACCGACGCGGGAATAGTGCGCCTCTTTCCCGCGTACGGACCGCGCATGGCGCCCGACGACGGCCCGCTGATCCCGGACCTCGTCCGGCAGGCACTGGGCGGCGGGCCCGTCACCGTCCCCGGCGACGGCAGCCGCAGACCCTCGCTGTGCTACGTCGACGACACGGTCGAGGGTGTGCTCCTCGTCGCCGCGAGCCGGTCGGTGCGGCCGGTCGACATCGGCGGCGAGCCGACGGCGACCGTCGAGGAGATCGCCCGCCGGGTGATCGACCTGACCGGCTCCGGCGCCCGCCTGGAGTTCACCGGCGCCCACGACGCCGCTGCCGCCGCCGAGCCGCCCGGGCCCCAGACAGGCTTCGCCCACGAGATCTTCGGCTGGACGCCCAAGGTCTCCCTCGGCGACGGCCTCAAGCGCACCGTCGCCGACCTCATCGACCGGCCCGCGCGGAGCGGGCCCCGGAACGTGCCGAGCGCCGAGGGAGGCGTACACCGTGCCTGCTCATGGTGACGATGCCCGCGGGGAGGCGGCGCGGTGAAGGCGCTCGTCGTCTGCCTGGACGGCATGACAGGGGTCCTGCTGGCCGGTCCGGCCGTCCGCGCTCTCGCCACCCGGGCCGACCACGTGACCCTGATGTGCGGGCCGCGCGGCGCGGAGGCCGCGCGGCTGCTGCCGCACGTCGACGGCGTCCTCGTATGGGAGGCGCCATGGACCGGCCCACGCCCCCCGACGGTGGACGAGGCGGACGTCGACGGCCTCCTGGAGCGGCTGCGGGACGAGTCGTACGACGTCGCGCTCGTCCTCACGTCCTTCGAGCAGAGCCCGCTGCCCGCCGCCCTCCTGCTGCGGATGGCGTACGTACGGCACATCGGGGCCGACAGCGCCGACGACTCCGGCAGCCTCATCGACGGCCCCCACCGGCGCCTTCCCGGCCGCCATGACGCCGAGGCGGCGCTCGACACGGCCGCCGCCCTGGGCTTCCTGCCGAGGCCCGCGGACGACGGGCGGCTGCGCGTCCTGCCCACCCCCGACACCACCGGCCTCACCGGCAACGGCCCCTACGTCGTCCTGCACCCGGGGGCCGGCACGCCCGCGCGCTCCTGGGGCGCCGAGCGCGCGGCCGAGGCGGTCTCGCTGCTCGCCGACGCGGGCCACCGCGTCGTCGTCACCGGCGGCCCCCGCGAGGCCGCCCTCACCCACGAGGTCAGCGGCGGCACGGCCGTGGACCTCGGCGGGCGCACCGACCTGCGGACCCTGGCGGGCGTGCTGCGGGCGGCCGACGTCGTCATCGCGGGCAACACCGGCCCGGCCCATCTCGCCGCCGCGACCGGCACCCCGGTGGTCTCCGTCTTCTCCCCGGTCGTCCCCGCCGAACGCCGGGGCCCCTACGGCGTGCCCACCGTCCTCCTCGGCGACCAGAACAGCCCCTGCGCCGCCACCCGCGCCCGTCACTGCCCGGTGCCCGGCCACCCCTGCCTGACCGAGGTCACCGCCCAGGACGTGGTGCGCGGCGTACAGAAGCTGCTGAGCGGGAGGAGCGGCTGACTACGCGCTGCCGGTGGCGGCCGCCGCGGTCCCGGCGGACCGGCCGCCCTTCAGGTGGTAGACGTTGAAGGCCTTGCGGATGACGGGCTGCGCGACATTGCGCACCGGGACGCCGCCGCTGGTCATGCCGTGCTCGGTGCCCGCGTGCGCGTGGCCGTGGACGGCCAGGTCCGCGCCCGCCCCGTCCACCGCCTCCGCCAGCAGATAGCTGCCGAGGAACGGATAGATCTCCAGGGGCTCGCCCGCGAGGGTGTCCGCCACCGGCGCGAAGTGCGTGAGCGCCACCCGCGTGTCGCACCCCTGCCCGGCCAGCTCGTCCAGCGAGGTCCGCAGGCCATCGGCGCAGCGGCGGGTGTACCGGATGAACTCCTTCATCAGCGGTTCGCCGAACTCGCTCCCACTGCGCCCGACGAACCCGCCGCCGAACCCCTTGGTGCCCGCGACGCCCACCCGCGCCCCGTCGACGTCGACGACCGTGCCCTCCCCTTCGAGGACCCGTACGCCCGCGTCGCGCAGGACGTCGGTGACCTCCTCGGGCCGCTCGTCGTGATGGTCGTGGTTGCCGAGCACGGCGATGACCGGCACCGGCAGACCGGCCACCTCCTCGGCGACCACCCGCGCCTCCTCCACCGTGCCGTGGCGGGTGAGGTCCCCGGCCAGGAGCAGCAGGTCCGCGCAGTCGTCAAGCGTCTCGAAGGCGGGCCTGAGCAGGCCCTTGCTGTCGAGGCCCATGTGGATGTCGCCCACGGCAGCGATGCGGATCATACGACTTCCTCCGGGTGGTCGGGGGCCGCCGCATCGGCCACCACGATGTCGCAGTGGACCGTGAGACCGGCCAGTTGGTCGTGCACGGTCCGCAGCAGTTCCTCGCGGCAATGCGAGGTGGGCACGGTCCCGACGACGTTCACGGACGAGCCGCGGTGCTCGATGCGGATGCCCAGTTCGCCCAGCTCCTCCGCGGCGAGTCGCTCCTTCAGGTGGGCGATGCGGTACTCGACGTTGGCATGGTCGTTCATCGGTCTCCTCCTCGCGGTGCGATGACGTCCAGGCGCTCGAGGAGATACAGGAAGGCGGCCGGCATCGGCGCGTCCCCGCACTCGTCGCGCACGGCCTCCCAGTCGACCATCTCCCGCAGCTGCCGCGCGATCGGCAGCACGGCGCCGAAGTCGCAGTGATGCTCGGAGAAGGCGGCGAGCAGGGCCCGCATCAGGTCGGTCGGCGCCAGGACCGGCATGCGCACCGAGTCCACCGGCAGCTCCGTGGCCCGCCCCAGCAGCTCGGCGGTCACCGGCTGATGGGCCAGCTCGAAGATGAGGTCGATGTCCTGGCCGAGGCACTTGGCCTTGAGCAGCCAGTCCTCCGGCGGCGCGTACACCGCGAGACCGGCCTGCTCCAGGGTGGCCGCGACGGCTTCGGCGTCCTCGGGCTTGATGCAGAAGTCGGCGTCGTGCTGGAGGTTGCCGGTCCCGCCGTGCGCGTAGACGGCGACGCTGCCGGCGAGGGCGAAGTCGTGGTCGTTCCTCTTGAGGACGGCGGCTACCTGCTTGGTGGCCTCCAGGATGGCCTGGTTGAGGTCGGGCGGAAGCTCTTCGACCGGCAACGCGTGGTGCGGCGAGCCCCCGGCCGCTCCGCCCGTCGGTGGCAGCTCCGTGATCGGCTTCCGGTCCTTCGGGGTGGTGTCTTCTGCGTTCGGCGTCACCTGCTGCTCCGTTTCCGGATGCCGGGCGCCGCACCGGGCGTGCGGGCCGGCGGTCTCCGACGATCCCTGCTCCAGGCAGCTCCGGTACCCGGACCGGCGGGTTCGACACGGGCCAGTTGCGGTACCGCACCGCTCGGTGCCGGTGCGTGCGGTGCCGGACCTCCCTTATACCGCCGGGACCGGTGCGCCGCCTCTTCACGCGGCACGCTCAGGGCCGCCGCCACTCGTCGCTGCGCAGGTGCGATCCGGCCTGGGGGCCCATCCGCACCATTCCGCCGTCGGCGACCCAGGACGCGCCGGTGACGTACGAGGAGTCGGGTCCCGCGAGGAAGGCGATGACGGCGGCGATCTCCCGGGCGTCACCGGGCCGCCCGAGCGGGATCCCCGGCCGGGACTCCTCGTGTACGTCGGTGTCCTCCTGCCCGGTCATGGGCGTGGCGATCTCGCCGGGCGCGACGGAGTTGACGGTGATGCCGTGCTCCGCGAGCTCCAGGGCCATCACCTGGGTCAGCAGTCCGAGCCCGCCCTTCGCGGCGCAGTACGGGGCCGCGCCGACGCGCGGCTGGTGCTCGTGGACCGAGGTCACATTGACGATGCGGCCGCCGTCGCCCTGCCGGATCATGCGGCGCGCGGCGTGCTGGCCGCACAGGAACGGGCCGACGAGGTCGACGTCCAGGACGCGCCGTACGTCCTCGTGCCCCAGGTCGAGGTAGGGCGTCGCGGTGCCGGTACCGGCGTTGTTGACCAGGACGTCGACGCGGCCGAGCTGCTCGGCGAGGTCGTCGACCACACGTGCGGCATCGGGCAGCCGGGTCAGGTCCATCTGGGCGACGGCCGCGCGACGGCCGTGCTTGCCCACTTCGTCGGCGGTCCGCTCGGCGCCTTCCCGGTCGCTGTGCCAGGTGATCCCGACATCCATCCCGGCCTCGGCGAGCCGGACGGCCGTGGCCCGTCCGATGCCGGAGTCGGCGCCGGTGACGACGGCCACCTTGGCGGTGGAAGCGGTGGAAGCGCTGGGCGCGGTCATGGAACCTCCTTCTGTGCCGTGCCCCGGCCTGCTGCCGGGAAGCGGCGTCGGGTCGAGTCGCCGGACGGATCACCCGTAGCCCTGCGTCCAGCGTCGGCCATGACGGCCCGCGGTGCCCTTCGGGAGCGCCGGCCGCGCCGCGGAGGGTGGATGGGTGGACGAGGGGCGGGTACCCGGGTGGCTCCGCCACGAACGGACACGAACGCGTCCAGGGGTGAGCATGGGAGGTAAGAGGACCCCGCAGCGGCGAGAAGCGGAGGCAGGACACATGAGTGAGAGCACACCGTCCCAGGCGGAAGGCGACCGCGACCCCACCGGTGAGGAGGGACAGACGCCGGAGCGCACCACGCCCTCGCAGGCCGAGGGCGACGACGAGCGGGCGCGCGACGACACGGATGACGCGAACGGCTGAGCGGCGCCCGGCCGGTAACGCGCTTAGCGTGACGAACAGCGACAAAAGAACAGCAAAAGCACAGCAAAACGGCAGCAAGAGGAACGAATCGGGCTGAAGGAGTCGACAGATCGTGACGGACGTATCGAGCAAGGGCCCCGCTCCGGGCGACGAGCGCGGAACGCTCACCAACCGGCAGGGCCATCCGGTCTACGACAACCAGAACCAGCGCACCGTCGGCGCCCGTGGCCCGGCGACGCTGGAGAACTACCAGTTCCTGGAGAAGATCAGTCACTTCGACCGCGAGCGCATCCCCGAGCGCGTCGTGCACGCCCGCGGCGTGACCGCCTACGGCTACTTCGAGGCGTACGGCAAGTTCGGCGACGAGCCGATCGGCCGCTTCACCCGCGCCAAGCTCTTCCAGGAGCCCGGCAAGCGCACGGATGTCGCCGTGCGCTTCTCCACGGTGATCGGCGGCCGTGACTCCTCCGAGGCGGCCCGCGACCCCCGCGGCTTCGCGGTGAAGTTCTACACCGAGGACGGCAACTGGGACCTGGTCGGCAACAACCTCGGCGTCTTCTTCATCCGGGACGCCATCAAGTTCCCCGACGTCATCCACGCGCTGAAGCCGGACCCCGTGACCTTCGAGCAGCAGCCCCGGCGCATCTTCGACTTCATGTCGCAGACGCCCGAGTCCATGCACATGCTGGTCAACCTCTTCAGCCCGCGCGGCATCCCGTCGGACTACCGCCACATGCAGGGCTTCGGCGTCAACACGTACAAGTGGGTCAACGACGAGGGGAAGACCCTCCTCGTCAAGTACCACTGGATGCCGAAGCAGGGCGTCCGCAGCATGACCGAGGAGGACGCGGCCAACGTACAGGCGGAGGGCCTCGGACACGCCACGAAGGACCTGTACGAGGCGGTCGCGCGCGGCGATCACCCCGAGTGGGAGCTGCTCGTCCAGGTGATGGAGGACGGCGACCACCCCGAGCTGGACTTCGACCCGCTCGACGACACCAAGACCTGGCCCGAGCAGGACTTCCCGCCGAAGCCCGTGGGCCGGATGGTGCTCGACCGGATGCCGGAGAACTTCTTCGCGGAGAACGAGCAGATCTCCTTCGGCACCGGCGTGCTGGTGGACGGCCTGGACTTCTCCGACGACAAGATGCTGGTGGGCCGCACCTTCTCCTACAGCGACACCCAGCGCTACCGCGTCGGCCCCAACTACCTCCAACTGCCCGTCAACCAGGCCAAGAACGCCGACGTGCGCACCAACCAGCGCGACGGCCTGATGACGTATCACGTCGACGGCGCCGGCGAGAACCCCATCGTCAACTACGAGCCGTCCATCACCGGCGGCCTGAAGGAGGCGCGGTACCCGACCCACGACGAGCAAGGGCCGGAGATCCACGGCAGGCTCACGCGCAAGCGCATCCCGCTCACCAACGACTACCTCCAGGCGGGCCAGCGCTACTGCCTGATGGAGCAGTGGGAGCGCGACGACCTCGTCCGGAACTTCATCGACCTGCTCTCCCAGTGCCCCCGGGAGATCCAGGAACGGATGGTCTGGCACTTCCTCCTCGTGGAGAACGAGCTGGGCCTCAAGGTCGGCGAGGGCATCGGCATCAGTCCCAAGGACGTGGCGCACCTCCAGCCGCTGGCGAGCCAGGACCTGACCGACGAGGACCGCAAGCGCCTCGCGAACCTGGGCGAGAACCCGCCGCGCGACGTCAGCGGGCTGACCATGACGCACTGCGTCCCGAACGAACGGCACACCGTCACCCGCTGAGCCCTCTCGGGCTCCGTGGGCTTCCCGCGGCTGGCCGGTGCGGCCGGCCGCGGGCGCGTCTGGGCCCTCTCTCAGCCCTCGGCGTTCTCCTGGGTCCAGGTCCAGGCGTACTGGAGCCAGTCGGCGAGCGTCATGGCGCTCAGCGCCGCGCCCACCAGCCGGGCGCCGCGAGGAGCGAGGACGTAGGCCCCGACAAGTCCCGTCGCCGACCATGTCGAGGCGCAGAACGGACAGGTCACCAGCTCACCCACCGCCTGTTTGACGGCGTTGCCGCCGAGCGGCTCGTCCATGACCTCGCCCGCCTTGGCGTCCTCCACGCGGCGGGTGACGGGCGCCCGCAGAAAGCCGGTGATCTTGGCCTTGGTGAGCAGCCGGGCCGTCTTGTACGTCGCGACGCCGAGCAGCAGCACGTCCCACGGCGGCACCCGCTCCGGCAGCGTGGCCCCGCGCCGGCGCGCAAGCACCGTGAGGGTGCCGGTGGCCGCCGCGAAGGCCGTGGCGAGGGTGGCGTAACCCGCGAGGGGCACTGTGCCCCGCTCGTCGTAGCGCCGGTAGCCATGGCAGCGGTGTTCAGGGGCTTCGTCGTCGGCCGTCATGGCGCCTCCAGGAAGTGCGGTGGATTCAGCAGGGACACGATCGATGGGAGGTGGTTGCGATGGCCCGGCGCACCACATACGCGGTGGCGGCCTCCGGGCAGTGGATCGACGAGGAGGAGGGCCGTCGGCGGCTGCCCGCGGGCGAGGCGCACGCGTGGCAGCCCGGCCGCAACGAAACCGTCTGCGGGCTCTCCCTCGCCAAGTCGCAGCTCACGCGCTTCCCGCACGTGCCGTGGACCGACGCCATCCCGGAGTCCGGCGGCGCCGCCGACCGCGTACAGCTGCTGTGCCGCAGGTGCGCCTCCGTGGCCGGCCGGACCGGCACCGACGCGCGGCCCCCGTGGCGGCGCGAGAACCCGCGCCCGTGAGCGGCATCGCCCACCGGCGCCGTGAAGCCGGGGACGTCCGAGCCGCGGGTGCCTGAGCCGGGGACGCCCGAGCCGCGGGCGCCCGAGCCGGGGACGCCCGAGCCGGGGACGCCCGAGCCGGAGACGCCGAAGCCCACCGCCCGCACCGGGATCCTCAGCCCCGGTCCCGGTCCTCGGGAGCCAGCGGTAGGTCCTCCTCGGGGACGACGTGCACCGCCGCCTCCTCGGCGGACGCCGCGCCGCCGTCGATGCCCTCGTCCGTGGCGACGACCTCCTTGGTGGTGTCGGTGCGCGCGCCCTCGTCCGGTGCCACCAGACGGCCCGCACGGTCCCCGCCGGCCTCCGGGTCGACCGGCTCGCCCTCACCGCCCGGCAGATCGCCGACGCCGTCCCCCTCGGGCACCTGAGTGTCGGGCACCTCCTGCCGCAGCCGCTCGTCGAGCGTCTCGCCCTCGTGCTGCTCCGCCGCCGTGGTGCCGGTCTTGGTGACGCCCAGCGGCTTCTCCGGCGGCGAGTAGCCCTCGTCGAGCATGTCGTCGTAGGTGCGCTCGTCCAGCGCGTCCTGGAGGTCCAGCGGCGTCGCGTCCTCCTGCTCCTCGTTGTCACCGGTGGGCTGGTAGGCGTCGTCCGCCATGTTCTGGTCGCTCATGACTTACCTCGTGCTGTGTGTTCCGGATGGTCGCGCCCGCCCACTGATGGTCGCGCGCCGGTCTTCCGAAGTGCCCGCGACACACCCCTCCAAACGATCCGGGCCCGAGGCCTGCCTCTCGATGATCAGGGCACTCTTCGCACATGGACGCGAGAACGTATCGGGACATACGCGGGAACGTAACGGGCTATATGTGAACGTATCGGAACAAGGAAAGCGACCCCTCTCATGAGCAGTTCGGACGACGACCTGCCGGTCCTGCACACCCTGCGGGAGCTGGCACGCCTCGTGGCACGGCACCAGGGCCTGTACGTGCGCTGGTCCCGCGGCCCCGCGACGGACCTCGGCAAGGTGATGAGCAGGGACGACCTGACGGGCGTACGCATGCCGGGCCTCTCGGCCAATCCCCTCGACATCGAGCCCTGGTGGGAGGAGAGGCCCGCCGAGCTGTGGGTGGCGCGCCGACTGCACGACTACTCGCACCTGCCGCGCGAGAAGGGGCCGGGGGTGCGCCCCTGGGTCCTGCTCGGCCACGAGTGCGCCCGTGGCCCCGACAACGAACCGCTGGTCCAGGACGTCGAGCCGCTGGCCTGGATCGACGGGAAGATGATCGATGAGGCCCGCGAGGAAGTGGCCCGTGAGGCGGGCCCCTGGGGGCCGCTGCGGCGTACGAACGAATGACAGGGGCGCGCCCCCGGCACTCGCGGTGCCGGGGGCGCGCCGTGGTCCGGCCGCCGCGCGGTCAGCGGGGGCCGGCCCGGTAGGCCCGCGCCCTGCCGTGCCCGGCGGAGTCGGACTTTCCTCCCGCCTTGGCGGCCGCGCTGGCCGCCAGGCCAAGCAGCAGCATCACGGCACCGGTGATGACGTTGCTGACGACGGACCTGGTGGTGCTGACGTCACCGGCGATGACCCACGGGGCGACGATCGTCCACACGCCGAGGGCGCAGCAGGCCCACGCCATGCTGTGGGTGCGCTCGTAGGCCCGGCCGAAGCCGCCGCTCATGAGCAGGGCGTAGGCGATGCCGACGATCAGGTTGGTGACCGACAGGCGTGTCAGGCCGTTGAAGCCCGCGATCCACGGCGAGGCCGCCAGGTAGAGGCCGGTGAGGAAGGCCATCGTCTCGACGGCCTGGATCTTGGGAGTGCTCGCCGCGCGCTCCGCCATCTCGTGGCGTTCGCGTATGTCGACGATGTCGGGGTGCGTTTCCATGGAGGACTGGGTCCTGGGGGACGTTGATGACATGACGTCCACCTCCAGCTGAGTGATGGTTCATGGTGCGGACGGGGGGACGCGCGTTGCTGAAATCGCCGCGCGGCCGGACCAGGACGGGGACTCAGGGGCAGCGTGCGGGCTCGCGTGCCCGTGCTGCCCGGGCTGTCGGGACTATCCGGCGACGAGGGCGCGTACGGCGTCGGTGACGTTGTCGTACGTCTCACCCTCGGGCAGCCGCCGCACCGCTTGCAGTGCGGAGTCCGGCGCATGGCGTGATTCCAGCGTCTCCAGCAGTGTCTGCCGGTCGGCCGGGAACGTGCTGCGCTCCAGATGGCGGCTCAGCTCCAGACGCGTGGCTTCGGCCTCGGCGAAGGAGCGGGCGCGCTCCCGTTCCTCGCCCGGCGGCGGGACGGGACCGCCCGGGTCCACGACCACGTCGTCGTCGGCCGGCGGCTCGGGGTCGTTCGCCTCCTCGACGTGTGTGTGCTGACCGGAGCGCAAGTAGCCCTCCAGTTCGTGCTTCAACTCGTCGTCCTTGCGCGGACTCACCGGATTGCTGCCTCGGTCCACGACAAGCACCTCCCTTTCTCGCGGGCACGGGGGTCCGGGGTCTCCCGGGGTCTCCCTATGCCGCAGTCGGCTCGTACGACCAGCGCAACAGGGCGCCGAGCCCTCCCGCCGGGATGTCGTCGCTCACCTCCTCGAAGGGGATGATCAGCACGTCCGCGGACGTGGCTGTCGCGGAGCGCAGCAGCGCGTCGTCGGCGCGTACGGGGACGGGGGAGCCGTCACCGAGGGCCTCCGCGTCCGTCCGTCGCACCGCCACCTGGTCCGGTTCGGGGCCGGCCCACATCTCCTGGTGCAGATCGGGGCCGCCGGGCCGGACGAGGAGGGTGTCGATGCGGTGCTGGCGGGCGGCGTCCACCACGGCGGGCACACCCTCCACGGCGTCCGTCGGCCGGTCGGTGCCGACCCTGCCCGCCCGGAAGCGGTCGAGCGTCTGTTCGATGCGCTGCCGCAGGCACTCCTGCCGGGCGTTCTCGATGGCCTCTTCCAGCGCCGCGGAGTCCGAACCGGCGGCCCGGCCGCCGTGCTCGGTCTCGACCGTGACGGCCCTGACCTCCTCCGGGAGCTTGTCGTGCACCGAGCGCCGCTCACGCGGGTCGCCGACCAGCACCACGACATCGGCGCCGGACTCCTCATGGGCGGTGGCCAGCGCTTCGGCGATCTGCGCGGCGTTGTGCTCCCAGGTGTTCTCCACCTTGAGCTGGAAGTGCCGCTCGGACCAGTCGGACGTCGCCGTGCGGTGCACCGGCCACTGCTCGCCCTCCACGTGCCCGGAGTCCTGCGGGCGGCCACCCGCTTCCCGCAGCTGGAAATCGGCGCCGGTGCGGTCGATGTAGGCCACGAGGCACACGGGGTCCTGGCCGGACAGCTCCAGCAGGGGTGCGAGGCGCGGCAGCGGGGCCCAGGAGGCCGAGGGTGACTGCGGCCGCCGGGACAGGCGGTGGCTGAGCACGACCTCACCGCCGGTGGCGAAGAGGACGCGGCCCGCCGGGTCCTGTGCGGGCGACAGCTCCGTCAGGTCGGCGCGGACGGCTTCCGTGGTGGCTTCGTCGGCGCCCTGCTGCTCCAGGGTGCGGCAGACGTCCCGTACGGAGAGCTCACGCCGTTTGGCGCCCGACTCGTCCGCCTGTCCGGGATCGAAGTACACGGTCGCCCAGGGGCCGGGGTGGTCCAGGAGCGGTTGCAGAAACGAAAGGCGCATGGTGGCTCCGGGTTCCAGTCGGTGGTGTCGTTTCTCCTGGCCGTAGGGCCAGGGAGCGAAATGATCGCCTCCTGCATAGCCGGTACCCCCCGCAAAAGGGTGCAAACTACCTCACATGCCCCGATGGCTTCGCCCACCGGTGGAGACCGGGGGCAGCGGTGCAAGCGGCCCACGGGCCACACCGGTCGGGTCAATTGTCGCGCTCGATCGACCGTCACCGCCACGCGAGGGCAGGCATGGCAACGGACTTCCCGCACATTCCGGGGTGGATCTCCGGAGCAAGGGGTACTCCGCCCTCCACATCTCTCACCGAGGAGACCGTGCCATGACGTTCAACCCCCTGGAACAGCGGGGCATCCCCTTGGACCGTCAACTGCGCAACTGGCGTGAGCTGAATGTCCAGCCGATCGACCCCGACCACTGCGACCCGTACACCCGGTGCCGGATCATCACCATGAACGGCATCGAGGTCGAGGCGATCCTCTTCAGCCACCAGCTCGCCCGCAACACCGTGGACCCGGAGGTCAAGCGGAAACTGGCGAGCGTGCGCTACATCGAGGCACAGCAGCAGAAGGCGGTGAACTGGCTGCTGCCCGGTGTGTCGTCGGTCCTGGAGACGACGATCGCCTACGAGCAGGTGGCCGTCGACCTCACCGCGTGGATCGCCCGCATGGAGCCCGACCCGTACCTGAAGCAGGCCTACCAGTTCGGTGTCCTGGAGGACTTCGACCATCTGTACCGGTACGCGAACCTGTACGAGATGATCGAGCACCGCAAGGCGGAGTCGATCGTCGACGGGCTGACCGAGGTCATGCCGGGCCGGCCGACGAAGTACCACCACCGCGACCCGGTCGACAACGTCCGCGACCCGTACGACAAGGACGCCACCGACCCGCTCTCCAAGCTGCACGCCCTGACCGTGCTCTCGGCCGAGCAGCAGACGATGAACTTCTACATGAACACCGGCCCCACCTACATGGAGCCGATCGCCCGCCAGCTCTACCAGGAGATCGGGCTCATCGAGGAGGAGCACGTCACCCACTACGAATCGCTCGTCGACCCCGGCGAGACGTGGTGGGAGCAGCTGGTCAACCACGAGTACAACGAGTGCTACCTCTACTACTCCTTCATGGAGCAGGAGAGCGATCCCAAGGTCAAGGCGGTCTGGGAGCTGCACCTGAACATGGAGCTGGAGCACCTGCACATCGCCTGCGACCTGATGCGCCGGCACGACGGCCGCGAACCGCAGGAAGTGCTCGCCCCGCAGCTGCCGAACGTCCTCACCTTCGAGCCGAACAAGCAGTACCTGCGCGAGCTGCTCGACACACAGATGGACCTGACCACGCTCGGATCCGGTTACGTCCGCGAGGCGCACGAGCGGTTCGAGGCGATGCAGGAGCAGATCCACGGCGGCGAGAAGCCGCCGAGCGAGCGGGTGATGGCGCAGCACGACGAGATGTTCGGCCGCGAGTACCGCGTCCAGTCCGAGGGGGAGCACCCCGACCCCGCCATGCGCGAGAAGTGAGGGGCCGGCAGATGTCAGAGCTCCACACGCCCCACGCCGGGGACGACCGCGCCGCCGACAACGACGTGGTCTCGCTGCTCATGCGTCAGCACGGTGACATCCGCAACCTCTTCGACGAGGTGGAGAAGGCGACGGGGGAGGAGCGGCGGGATGCCTTCCGCCGCCTGGTGCGGCTGCTCGCCGTGCACGAGACCGCCGAGGAGGAGGTCGTCCACCCGTTCTCGCGGCGCTCGCTGCCCGGCGGTGAGCAGATCGTCGAGGACCGCCTCGCCGAGGAGCGGGCCGCCAAGGAGACACTCGCCGCGCTCGACGACGCCGACACGGACGACCCGAAGTTCATGCCGCAGCTGATGAAGCTCCGCAAGGACGTGCAGGAGCACGCACGCGCCGAGGAGCGCTACGAGTTCACGCACATCAGGCGCAGCACCGACGCCACGAATCTCGCCGCCATGGCCAAGGCCGTCAAGGCGGCGGAGGCCATGGCCCCGACCCGTCCCCACCCCGGTGTGGAGTCCGGCGCGGCGAACATGGCGCTCGGCCCGGTCGCCGCGCTGATGGACCGCACGAAGGACGCCGTGCGCAAGGCCATGGCCAAGAAGGACGGCTGACGTCCCGCCGTGGCGTCGTGACGTCGTAGCTTCGTGGTGGAGGGCTTCGTAGTGGAGGGGAGTGGGACGGCTCACGCCCCACTCCCACCCGGAAGTGCTCGCCCCGACACCTGGAACCGGCCTGATCCGGCCTGACTCAGACGAGCTCGGGCTGCGGTTCGAGCGGCTTCGCCGGTACCGCCTTCGGCTCCCACAGCCTGGCGGTCCGCATATAGCCGTAGACCACCGAGGCCATCCCCAGAATGAGCAGCGGCCCGAACAGCCACGGATACCTGGCCATTTCCATCGGCAGATAGCGATAGGAGACCAGGAACGCGGTGAAGACGACCGTGCCGTAGACGACGAGCTGAATTCCCGCCCGGTCCCAGCCCCGGTCGTACGCGCGCAGCGCCGCGTCGATCGTGTACGCGAACACCACACCGGCGACGATATCGGCGCCGTAGTGATAACCGAATCCCAGCGTCGCGCCGAGCGTGGCTATCAGCCAGAAGACGCCCGCGTACCGCAGAAGGCGTGGGCCCCTGCGGGAGTGGATGAAGATCGTCGTGGCCCACGCGGTGTGCAGGCTGGGCATGCAGTTGCGCGGGGTGATCTCGTTGAACGGCATGTGCTGCGGTGTGACGACCGAGGGCGGCGTGTCCGGCCACAGGTTCGCCACCGCCCAGTGTCCGCCGTCGGCGCCGTAGGCGAAGATCGGTCCGACCACCGGGTAGATCATGTAGATGCCGGGTCCGAGCAGGCCGATCACCAGGAAGGTGCGCACCAGGTGGTGGCCGGGAAAGCGGCCCTCGGACGCGACATTGCGCAGCTGGTAGAGCGCGACGACCACCGCGGCCACCGCGAGCTGGATGTAGACGTAGTCGAGGACATGGGCGCCGACCGCGCCGGTGGCCTCGACGATCCGGCCCGCCACCCACGACGGGTTGCCGAGCGCGTGATCGGCGGTCGCCACATACTGGTCGAGCACCTGCGGGCGGGTCTTGGACGTGATGAGCAGCCAGGCGTCGCCGGTCTTGCGCCCGGCCACGAGCAGCAGGCCGAGGCCGACGCCCTTCAGCAGAAGGACGCGTTCCGGGCCGGTGCGGCGGGTGACGGCGATGACCGCGCAGGCGATGATCACCCACAGGGCGCCGTTGCCGAACATCATCTTGGCGTCGACCGCCCACCGCACCAGGAAGAAGACGATGTCGATGCCGACCGCGGCGCCAATCGCGATGAACCGCTGCCGCCAGGGCAGCACCACCAGCATCAGGGCCATGCTGGCGTACAGCAGCGGCCCCGACTTCGGAGCGAACAGCACCTCTCGCGCCTGATTGGTGATCGGCCCGGGCAGGCCGTAATGACGCGCGGCGAACTCAAGGGCGATGAGGAACGCGAGGGTCACCACGCCCGCCGCGGTCCACAGCATCGGCTTCGGCTTGCGCCATGCGACGAACAGACTTCTGAAGTTTTTACGCGAGAGTATTCGCGACGATGTAGTTAGCAATTGTATGGCCGATTTGTTAGATGTCGGTTAAATGGCTCACTCTTCGTGCCAGATAATATGGTTTTCCGGTGAAGGGCGGCGGGTCGGGGTGGGCATCATGACTTAGATCATGCTATCGGAGCGGCCCGGGGGGTTTGCCTGGGCCGGTGGCTGCCCTCGGCGGCCCGGCCGCCGCTCAGTGGATGCCGAGGAAGATGCCGCCCGGGGCGTGGAGACCGTCGTTGTTGAGGTGGAAGGCGCGCAGCGAGCGGGCGATCTCGCGCTGCGAGAGGTAGGAGTCGCGGTCCAGGTCGAGGCGCTGGAAGACCAGCGGCGCGTCCTCGCCCGAGACGCCTCGGAAGGCGAGGTACGCGGCGAACTCGTCGCTGCTGATCCTCTTGTCGCCGTCGGAGTCCAGGACCGCGAAGAGCGCCTTCGCCAGGTTCTCGAGCAGGTCGGGGCGGTCCGTGTCGTATCCCACCGCGCGGTGCGCCGCGACGTACTCCTCCTGGGACAGCCGGAAGCGCCCCGGCGCCGACTTCGCCAGCAGGCCCAGCCACTGCGCCCAGTACGCCGCGGCCAGCGCCGTAAGACGTGCGTCGTCCGGGGCGAGCGAGTAGTGCTCCGCGTACGCGTCCACCATCCGCTGATGGTCCTCCCACGTGACGAATCCGTCGTCGTCGGTGTCCAGGACGGCGAAGAGCTGCCGGAGCCTGCGCGTGATCGGGTCGAACCTCGCCATACTTTCCAGTCCTTCCGCTCCTTCTGCCGGAGCCGCCGGAGAGCCACGGCACACGGTCGTGGTGTATCAGACGCGCGGTCGTACCTGAAGGTTCACCGGCGGGGCGGGGCGGGCCACGGGCCCGCGGCCCGCCACGATCAGACCAGTTCGGGCTGCGGTTCCGCCCGCGGGACCGGCGCCGCCCTCGGTTCCCACGTTCTGGTGGTCCGTACGTATCCGTAGATCACTGAAACCATCGAAAGAAGGACAAGGGGACCGGCCACCCACGGGTGCGCGGCCATCTCCATCGGCAGCCAGCGGTACGACACCAGGAGCGCGGCGAAGACGGCGGTGCCGTACGCGACGAGCTGGATCCCCGCCCGGTCCCAGCCGCGGTCGAACGCCCGCAGGGCCCCCTCCACGGTGAGCGTGAACACCACGCCGGCGACGAGATCCACGCCGTAGTGGTAACCGAACCCCAGCGTCGCGCCGAGCGTGGCGACCAGCCAGAACGCCCCCGCACAGCGCAGGACGCGGGGCCCCTTGCGGGAGTGGATGAAGATCGCGGTGGCCCACGCGGTGTGCAGGCTCGGCATGCAGTTGCGCGGAGTGATTCCGTCGTACGGCACCGGATGCGGGACGTCGAGCGGCGGCGGTGTGTGCGGCCACAGGTCGGCCACCGCCCACTCCACGCCGCCCGTGCCGGAGGTGCCCGGGCCGTAGGCGAAGATCGGCCCGACCACCGGGAAGAGCATGTAGATGCCCGGCCCGAGCAGGCCGATCACGAGGAACGTGCGCACCAGGTGGTGGCGCGGGAAGCGGCGCTCGGCCGCCACCTTGCGCAGCTGGTACAGGGCGACGGCGACCGCGGCGACCGCGAGCTGGGCGTAGACCAGGTCGAGTACGTGGGTGCCGACCGGGCCGGTGGCCCTGAGGATCCGCCCTGCCGCCCACGAGGGGCTGCCCAGCGCGTGATCGGCCATCGCCACGTACGGATCGAGCACGGTCGGGCGGGTCTTCGACGTGATGAGCAGCCACGTGTCACCGGTCTTGCGGCCGGTCACCAGGAGCAGGCCGAGGCCGACGCCCTTCAGCATCAGGACGCGTTCCTTGCCGGTGCGGCGCGTGACGGCGACCACTGCGCAGCCCAGCATCGCCCACAGCGCGCCGTTGCCGAAGTACTGGTCCTCGGGCACATCGGCGTCGACCGCCCACCGCACCAGCACGAAGACGACATCGACGCCGACCGCGAAAGCAGCCGCGATGAGCCGCTGCCGCCAGGTGAGCACGACCATCATCAACGCGAGGCCGCCGTACAGCGGCCCCGGCTTCGGCGCGAAGATCACCTCGCGGGCCTGGGCGGTGATCGGCCCCGGCACGCCGTGGCGGCGCGCGACGATCTCCAGGGCGATCAGGAAGCCGAGGGCCACCAGGCCCGCCGTGGCCCACAGGAGCACGCGTGGCGCGCACCGCGCGGCGGACCCGCTGCCACTGCGGTCTGTTCGCGGAGCTTTCCGCGCAGATATAGGTATCAATGTTTGGCCGTTTTGTTAGATGTATTCCTTCAGCACGAGCATTGAATCACTGGCGGACGAGATACCGGCTCCCCGTGACAGGAACCGGCGTGAGGCGTTGGCACTCATGCTCCATGGGACCGGGGGCAGTACGCGGTGATCGTCTCTCCCCGGCCCGCGCGGCACACCGCACACGTGTGCCGTCGTCCCGCCGAGTCGAGAACGAGGAAGTCACGTGCCCCAGTTGACGCACAGACGTCTGCTCATGAGCGCCACCCTGTTCGCCGCCCTCACCGGCGTTCTCGCCCCCGCCACCGCGGCCTCCGCGGCACCGGCGGCCCCCACGGCCCCCACCTCTCCCGCGGCCCCCACGGCTCCCGCCGTTCCCGCTCCCGACATGGACGGCGTGACCGCGGCCCTGAACGCCGCCATGGCCAACGGAGCTCCGGGCGCGATGGCCCGCTTCACCGGCCCCGACGGCGTCCGGACGCGCACCGCCGGTGTCCGCGACCGTGTCTCCGGCGCGGCCATGGACACCACCGCACGCTTCCGTATCGGCAGCGTCAGCAAGACGTTCTCCAGTGTCGTGCTGCTCCAACTGGTCGACGAGGGACGGCTGGAGCTCGACGCACCGGTCAACCGCTACCTCCCCGGACTGCTGCCCGACGACCGCATCACGGTCCGTCACCTGCTCACCCACCGCAGCGGTCTCGCCGAGTACACCGACGCCATGTTCGCCAAGACCGTGCCCGGCTTCGAAGCCGTGCGCAACCGCGTCTTCACCTACCAGGAGCTGCTCGACCTCTCGCTGGCCGAACCCCGCACCACCGAGCCCGGCGCGGCCTACAAGTACTCCAACGCCAATTTCGTCGTCGTAGGCATGCTCATCGAGAAGATCACGGGAACCTCCGCCGCCAAGCAGTACGAGCAGCGCGTCATCAAGCCGCTGCGACTGTCCCACACCTCCTACGTCCACCCGCGGGCGCGCATCGATGGCATGCACGTGCGCGGCTACCTCCACCCCGACGAGGCGGGGGCACCGCTCGTGGACTCCACGGAGCAGACCGCTTCCTGGGCGCAGACGGCAGGCGCGGTCATCTCCGACCCGGCCGACCTGAACACCTTCACCACCGCGCTGATGCGGGGCAGACTGCTCTCGCCCCGGATGCTGGACGCCATGACCACGGTCACCCCGACGGACACCGCCGGCACCCGCTTCTACGGGCTCGGACTGCGCCGCTACGACCTGTCGTGCGGAACCCAGGTCTATGGGCACACCGGCACCGTCCAGGGCTACTACACCTACGCCTTCGCCACCCGTGACGGCCGCCGCGCGCTCTCCGCCATGGCGAACACCTCGAACCGGGGCGCGGCGAACACGGCGCTCGGCGGGACGCTGGAGGCGGCCTTCTGCGGGAAGAGGACCAACCGCTGAGGCAGCGGTTACGACTCAAGGTTGTACGGGACACGCGTGGCGATCAACACAATGATGAAGTCCTGGTGAAGAACGTATGGTCATTGCGTTCACAACCACCTGGCCGGGCCGCCTACTTGGGGCCCGGTGTCATCCCGTGGGGGGATCCATGCGACACCGCATCCGTATCGCCGTGCTCGGCTCGGCCCTGGCCGTGACCGGCTTCGCGGCGCCTGCCGCCTTCGCCGCCCCGACCAGCGACGTGACGATCGACAAGGTCACCGTCAACGGCGGCAAGCCGATCGTGCTCGGCACCACCGCCGCGCAGACCTTCTCGGTCTCCGTGACGGCGTCGGACGACTCGGGCATCGACGAGGCCGACATCACGCTGTACGGGCCGAGCTCCGCGGTGGCCCTGCCGATGTCGGCGCCCACGTGCGAGGCGTCGAGCGCGACGACCTCGACGTGCACCGCGAAGTTCACGCTCGACCCCGACACCGACTTCTACGACAACAGCCCGGCCGGCGCCTGGTACGTCGACGCGATGGTGACGGCGAACGACATCGACACCATCCTGGCGGAGAAGGCCGGTGCCTTTAAGGTGCAGCGCCTCTCCAAGCTGACGGCCAACGCCTCGCCGGAGCCGATCAAGAAGGGCAAGACGCTCACCATCACCGGCGCGCTGACCCGCGCCAACTGGGAGACCCACAAGTACGCGGGCTACACCAACCAGTCCGTGACGCTGGAGTTCAAGAAGAAGGGCGCCTCGGCCTACACGGCCGTGAAGACCGCGAAGTCCGACACCAAGGGCAACCTGAAGACCACGGTCAAGGCCGCCACCGACGGCTACTTCCGCTGGAACTTCGCCGGCAACTCGACGACGTCCCCGGTCAAGGCGACCGGCGACTACGTCGACGTGCGCTGATCACCGGGCAGTAACCGGCTCGGCCTTCCGGCAGGCGCGGACGTCTTCGTCCGCGCCTGCCGTCACCAACCACTCCACGGTCGCGGCCGCGTCCACACCCGGAAATGGGGCGCCCCCGTCATTCGCAGCACCCGTCTCTGCGCATCTGCTCCCCCACCGCCCTCCAGTCCGTGGCGTCCGGCGCCTCGTCCCTCAGCGCCTTCGTCTTCCTGTACGGCGCCGCCAGCTCGGCGCGCTCGTGGAGGCGGCCGCCGACCAGGACCTGGGTGACCCTTACGAGTGTGGCGAATTCGGTGAACGGGTCGCCGTCGACGATCGTGAGGTCTCCCAGCTTCCCCGCTGTCACCGAGCCCAGGTCGCGCTCGGCGCCGAAGACCCGCGCGGGCGCCGCGGTCACGCTCAGCAGGGCTTGGGTCGGGCTGAAGCCGTGGGCCACCAGCTCGCGGAGGGACAGATGCAGATGGAGGCCGACCGGGGTCAGCGGGGTGTCCGTGCCGAGTGCCATCAGGCCGCCCTCCTTCACCACCGCACGGTAGGACGCCAGCTCCCGTTGGTGGATCAGCCGCTCCGCGTCCGTGGGCTCCTTGGCCGCCTGCGCGCGGATGGTGGCCAGATCCCAGGGCGGCATCATCTCGGTCACGCGGGGGTCGTCGACGAGGTCCGGGTGGTCGTGGATCGTCGGGAGGGCGCTGAACGGCGTCGCCACCAGGTTGAAGCGGCCGTGGGTGTAGTTCTCCCTGGTGTCCTGGTGGGTGCGGTTCCCCGAGGTGGCGCCGTGCCCGTACTCGGTCCGTTCGGTGGCGGACAGGTGGGTCGTCAGGTCCTGGCCGCTCTGTACCCCTTGGGAGCACAGGTGGGAGCCGGAGCGCACCCCGAGCCGGTCATGGCCGAAGCGAGCGGCGGCCGCCATGTACGCGAACGGCGCCCGGACGTACGTCTTCACGAAGTCCCAGTCCAGCGCGGCCCCCCGGGCGAAGGAGCGGCGCAGCCCTTCCGGGGTGCGGTGCGCGCGGCCCATGGAGTACGCGACGCGCGGCCCGTCGAGCAGTTCGCCGGTGGTGAGCAGGCGGGGTCCGGCGAGCCTGCCGGCCAAGACGTCCTCCCTCAACCGGGCCTGTTCGTAGGAGAATCCGGCGAGCGAGACGGTGGTGGTGACGCCGTACGCGAGTTCCAGCGCGGACTGGCGGGCGCCGTAGGTGTACTGCCAGGGGTGGGTGTGCGCGTCCCAGAGCCCGGGCAGCACCGTACGGTCCGACGCGTCGATGACGCGGGTGGCGCGGCGGCCGGAGCGGTGCGGTTCGACGGCGGCGATGCGGCCGTCACGGATGAGGATGTCGATGTCCTCGCGGGGCTTGGACCCGGTGCCGTCCCAGAGCTGTCCGGCGCGGACGAGGGTGTCGACGGGCGTGGGGCGCCGATAGCTGACGCGCACGGGCACGGTGCGTCCGCCGCCCCCGTCGATCGGCGTCAACTTCACCTTGCCGTCCGCGAGATGGAGCAGGGTCCTGGAGTCGGCGGACCATGAGGGGTGGTCGGCGCCCTCGTCGCCGAGGCGGCGGGGTTCACCGTGCGGGGTGCCGTCGGGGCGCACGGGCAGCACCCAGAGCGCGGACTCGCTGACGCAGGCGAACCACTTGCCGTCCGGTGACCAGGCGGGCCCCGACGCGTATCGGTCGGAGAGTGAGGCGAAGGGGGCCAGCGGGTGGAGCCGGGAGGCTCCGGTCGTGACGTCGATGACCCTGATGAGGTTGTAGCCCTCGCGGAAGCGGAGGTTGAGGCGGTTGCGGTCGCAGTACGCCACGTATCGCCCGTCCGGGGACCAGCTGGGCGGCCCCGGCAGCCCGCCGCCGCCCATCGGCGCGGCGAGCACCTTCTCCGTACCGCTGCCGAGGTCGCGTACGAGCAGATTGCCGACCATGTCGAGGCAGGCGAGCCGGGTCCCGTCCGGGGAGAGCGCGCCGTGGACGCGGCCGCCGGAAGCGAGGACGGTGTCCTTGCCGGTGGCGAGGTCGTGGCGGCGCACGGCATTGAGCCCGTCGCGGTCATCCACGTACAGCAGCGAACGCCCGTCCCGGCTCCAGGTGGGCCCCTGGACATAGGAACCGGCCGGCGCCCTCACGACCTTCCGGGGCTGTCCGCTGCCCGAAACCGGCTGGACCCAGAGGGTGTTCAGCGAGACGAAGGCGAAGGAGCGTCCGTCGGGGGCGAGGGCCGGCTGCTGGATGCCGCGCACCTTACGGGTGCCGCGCGGCTCGAAGTCATAGTTCTTGACGCGGTAGGAGGGCCGCTCGACGGGAAGCGTCGCGTCGAACGGCAGCACGTGCCCGCCACCGCCCGTTCGGGTGCGGACGATCCGGAACCGTCCGTCGACGGTGAGCAGGATCCGCTCGTCGTCCAGCCAGCGGGGCGGGGCCACGGAGATCTCGCCGTCGACGGGGACCGGTTTCCCGTCCACGACCAGGATGACCTGCTCGAACTTCCCGACCAGCTGCACCGTGCGAAGCCAGGCGCTGCGGCCGGCGGGGGAGAAGACCGGGACCTGGAGGTTGCCCGGCTCGGTCTCGGCGTGCCAGACGGTGACGGGCCCGCCGTCCGCGGGCACGGCGGCCAGCGTCCTGGACCTGAGCACCGTCTGGTCGAGCCGCCCTCGCACGAAGACGATCCGGCTGCCGTCGGCGGACCAGGTGGGATCGAAGTCCTCGTACGGAACATCCTGCCCGGGCCCCGACTGCCCTTTCAGGCCAGTGAGTTGGGTCAGTTTCCCGCCGTGCGGATCGACGGTCCAGATGCGGTACGGGCTGCCCTTGACGGGGTCGCCGCCACGCTCGGAGGAGAACACGATCTTCGACCCGTCCGGGGACCAGGCGGGCCCCCGGTCGTCCCAGGGGCCTTCGGTCAACCGCCGCAGCCCCGTCCCGTCCACGGCCATGACCCAGATGTGGAACTGGCCGCCCTTGAAGCAGGCCATGGCCACCTGACGGCCGTCGGGCGAGACGGCGGGGCGGGTGGGCTCCAGGTCGGGCGGGGTGAGGGCGGTGGCGGGCCGCCCGTCGTCCGCGAACGACCAGAGGACGTTCTGCACCTCGGCGAGGAACCGCTCGCGGGCCGGGGCGGCGGCGCCGTTGGTGGCCGCCGTGAAGCGCAGTCGGGCGGTCCGTCCCGCGGCGTCCTGGGGGGCGGCGGCCGCGACGGCTGCCGGGACGGCGGGCACGGCCACTCCCGCGATCGCCGTGCCCGCGGCGCTCTGGAGGAAATGTCTGCGTGGCATCGATGGCAACGTTGCTCCCGGGGTCTCGTGTGGTGCGTTACTGCCCACTGGCGCAGGGACAAGTCGGGAGGGTAGGGGGAGCGCCACGAACGGCGGAACCCGCGCGCCGCCTCCGGGCCCCCTCGGCCCGGGTATGGCCGGATCCGTCTGTGGGCGGGCGACCGGAGGGAGACCTGCGCGTTCCGCGATGACCTCGCGGAAGAGACCGCTGGGTCCTGCCGGAGCGGAGTGTGGAGCCACTCTGGCCGAATCCGAGTACTTGATTTCGGCGGGCAGGACCGGAAGTATCCGCTGACTGTGTCGGCTTTTCGGTGACGACATAGATCATTTGCCGACGGTATAGATCATTTACCGGTCGAGGGCGCCGAATGCGCCTGAGTGCGATCGCGGCATTGAACGTCGACGAGGCCGGTGTGTACGGTGGGGCGCACGGGTTCTCGACATTCGGTTACTTCTCGGTATTCCAGATCGCGGGGGGTTTGAGTGGCGGCCGAGTTAAGGGTGTGCATTGTCGGGTTGGGGTCCCGAGGGTGCAGCGTTTTGGAACGGATCAGCACTCTGGCGCAGAATTCCACTTCCCTCTCCTCCGTGTGTGTGGACGTCGTCGATCCCGCCTCCTCGGGACAAGGGCTGCACGCGACCGACCAGCCCGACTACCTCCTCCTCAACACTCTCTGCGGCGAGATATCCATGTTCCCGGGGGAAGAGTCCGTGGGCGCGGAGACCGGCAAGGACGGCCCGGGGCTGTACGAGTGGGTCACCGAGCGCGGCCTGAGACTGGGCCCGGACGGCCGTACGGTGAGCACGACGGACGGCCGCGCCATCGCCCCGGACGACTTCCTGCCCCGCCGCCTACTCGGCGAGTACCTGCGGTGGTTCTTCGAGCGGACCTGCCGCCTGGCCCCCGAGAACGTACGCATACGACTGCACCGTTCCGCGGCGGTCGACCTGGAACCGGACGAGGAGACCGACACCACGAGAATTACTCTCGCGGACGGGACGCTCATCGAGACGGACTTCGCGTTTCTGACCCTCGGGCACGTCGGCAATAAACGGCCGGGAAAGCTGCGGGGAAATCCAGGGACCCCACTGCGCCGCGTGACCGATCCTTATCCGCTGCCGGAGAGCGTCGCGGGCGTGGAGCCGGGCAGTTCGGTGGCCGTCGCCGGATTCGGTCTCTCGGCCATGGACACGGTCGCCGCGTTGACGGTCGGGCGAGGCGGAACATTCTCGCGGGAATCCGGCCGGGTCCGCTATCTGGCCGGTGGAGCCGAGCCGCGCATTGTGCTGTACTCCCGGTCCGGTATGCCTTTCCGGGTGCGGCCGAAGCGCCCGGAGATGACCAGCCGCTTCCAGCCCGTCGCCCTCACCCGTGAGGTCGTGGCGTCGCTGCGCTCGGCCGGCCCGCTGGACTTCGACGAGCGGCTCCTGCCGCTGCTGATGTGCGAGATGCGGATCGCCTACCACCGCTGCCGGACCCTGGTCGAGGAGGGGCCGGCCGCCGAGGAGGCGGTGGCCGCCGACCTCGTCCAGGCGACCGCCTCGGGCAAGCTCACCGCGGCGCTCGACCTGCTCGACCAGGTGCACGGCGCCTTCGACCCGGCCGCCCTCTGGGACCCCTCCGCGACCATGGACCGGCGTGACAGCGCCTCGTACCAGCGGTGGTTCACCGACACCGTGCGCGACGATCTCGCCGAGGCCGACAAGGGGCTGACCCTCAGTCCGGTCAAGGCGGCCCTGGAGGCTTTCCGCGAGGTACGTGACATCCTGCGCGACGCGGTCAACTTCCGCGGCCTTACCGGTTCCTCACTCGAGGAGTTCCTGTGCCGCACGGTGCCGTTGATGAACCGCGCGGTGGTCGGCCCGCAGAGAGATCGCTACGCCGAACTCCTCGCGCTCGCCGACGCCGGAATCGTCCGCTTCCCCCTCGGGCCGGCCCCGCTCGTGGCCCCGGGACAAGGCGAGGACACCGGCCGCTGGACCCTCGCCTCGACCCGCCTCGAAGACCCGCACCACGAGAGCGTGGACTGGCTGTGCGCGGGCAACGCGCCCTGGCCCGCCCTGGAGACGTCGGCGAGCCCGCTGGTGCGCTCGCTGCACCGGCGTCGGGTGCTCAGCCCGCTCCTGCCCGGCAGCGACCGGGTCGCCACCGCCGATGTCGACGAGGGGCTGCACCCCGTGGGCCCGGACGGCACAAGCCACCGGCGGCTCTGGCTGATCGGCCCGCTGACCGAGGGGGCCACGTTCTACAACCACCTCATCCCGACCCCGGGGTACTCCCGGGCCTTCGTGGACGCCCACCGCTGCGTCGCGGACATGTTCGGCCAGTTCACCCGAGAACAGCGTGCGGACACCCCCGTACGCCCCGCGCCCAAGGAGACATCGTGCCTGTGAATTCCGCGTCCGCCCCCGACGAGCTGGCCAAGGGCCAGTGGAACGACGCCTATCGCCTCGACGGGCACGCCAACCTCTGGGGCGACCCGCCGGTTCCCTACGTGGTCAACGCCGCCAAGCTCTTCGCCGATCACTCGGCCTTCGTCGTCCTCGACCTGCCCTGCGGCGACGGGCGCAACCTGCCGCCGCTGGCGCAGGCCGCCACGGTGGTGCTCGGCGGCGACACCTCCCTGAACGCCATGGGCATCGCCCGTACGGTCGTCGCCAAGGCCGCCGCCGACAACGTCGTCTTCCACGAGACCGATGTCTTCGCCACCGGGCTGCCCGACGACTCCGTCGACGGCATCTTCTGCTGGGACCTGCTGGGACACCTCACCGAACCGGAGAAGGCGCTTCAGGAGCTGCACCGCGTCTGCCGGCCCGGCGGTCACATCGTGGCCAACATGTGGACCATGGGGGACTGCCAGGTCGCCGACCCCGGCATGGTCGCCATCGGCCCCAAGGAGTACCGCGACCACGCCGACTTCTACTGCAAGTTCTACGACCGCCCCGACCTGGACGCCTACCTCGCCGCGTGCGGGCTGAGCGACGAGGTGAGCGCGGTGGAGCAACTGCGCTGGATGGAGCCCCCGCACGCCGGGTACCGCCCCTACTTCCACGAGCACGAGAGCCTCGCCTTCACCCTCCGCAAGAGGAGCCGGTAGCCCCTTGGACACGCCACTGGACACGCCACTCACCGGACGGATCGCTTCCGGGCCCCACCGGCTGCTCCACGACGAGGTGCTCGCCCCGCAGTTCGCCTTCGAGGTCGAACACCTCCTGCCGTGGTACGTGGCCATCGAGAAGGTCCTCGCCGTCGAGTACCGGCGCATGGGCATCCTCACGCCGGATCAGGCCCGCCTCATCGGTGTGGCCCTCCAGGGGGTCACCGCCGACACGCTCACCGCCGACCCCGAGCGCAACATGTCCGACATCGCCTTCGCCATCGAGCGCCAGGTGTCCTCCCACCTGGCCTCCCCGGTCCCCGCCTGGCACGTCGACCGCAGCCGCAACGACCTCCAGGCCTGCGCGCAGGTCATGTTCGCCCGCCACCAACTGGCCCTGACCGCGCGGTCCCTGCTCGACTTCGGCCGGGCCGTCCACCGGGTGGCCGCGAGGCACACCGAGACGGTGATGCCCGGATACACCCACGGCCAGGCGGCCCAGATCATCACCGTCGGCTACTACCTGGCGGCCCTGTCCGAGGAGATGACGGCGGCCTCCCGGCGGCTGCTTGCGACCTACGACGAGATCAACCGCTGCCCGCTGGGAGCCGGCGCGATGGCGGGCCAGGAGCTGGACTGGGACCGGGGCGGCGCCGCCGAGCTGCTCGGATTCGAAGGGCCGCAGCCGCACGCCCTGGTCTCGGTGGCCTCACGGAGCTGGGCATTGCGGATCACCGGTGAACTCTCGCAGTTCGGGACGGTGTTGAGCCGCTTCACCACCGACCTCATCGCCTGGGGCGGCAGCGAGTACGGCTTCATCGACCTGCCCGACGCCTACGCGGGCATCTCGTCCGCGATGCCGCAGAAGAAGAACTTTCCCCTCCTCGAACGCATCCGGGGCAGGACCGGACACCTGACGGCGTTCCACGTCGACGCCCTCACCGGACAGCGGAACACGGCGTACTCGAACTCGGTCGAGGTGTCCAAGGAGGCGGGCGCCCACATCCTGCCCGCCTTCCTGACCGCACGCTCCACCCTGGCCCTGGCCACCGCCGTCATGGAGCAACTGCGCTTTCGCACCGACCGGATGTCCGCGGCCTGCGCCCGCGACTACTACGGCGGCTTCACCCTGGCCAACCGGCTGACACTCGACGAGGGGGTGCCCTGGCGCACCGCACAGGTGGTGGCGGGCGCGTACATCCTCGCCGCGCTCGAACAGGCGGCGGCGCCCCAGGATCTCCGCCCCGACCTCCTCCAACGGGTCGCCAAGGAGCACGGCCACGAACTGGGCGCACCCGAACAGGCGCTCGCGCAGGCGTTCGACGTCCCCGCGAGCATCCGGCAGAAGCGCTCTTCCGGTTCGACCAGGCCCGCCGAGGTCAGGGAACTGCTCGCGGCGCAGGCGGACTTCTGGCGGGACACGGCAACGGCATGGGACACGAGGCAAGGGCGCGTACAGGACGCCATGACCGAGACGGACCGCCGGCTGGGCATCGCCTGAGCACGGCGGACGGGGGGAGGGCACAGCAGTGTTGAAAGACGCGGGCTTCGGCGCCGCCAACGGAACCTTCGGCGAGCTGCTCCAGGGGATGCTGCCGGACGCGCAGCGCTTCCTGGTGACCTTTCCCCTCGACACCTGGTCGACCGCCGTCTTCAGACCGGCCGCGAAAGGCGGCGGCGTCTCGGTGTACCCGCCGGGCAAGGCCAAGTCGCGGCTGCTGGCCACCCGCATGCTGCGCGCCTACGGACGTGACGTCGGCGGCACCCTCGAACTGAGCGGCGGTCTCGCGGAGGGCAAAGGCCTCGCGAGCTCATCCGCGGACCTGGTCGCCACCGCGCGGGCCGTCGCCGACGCCCTCGACGTCGACCTGGACGAAGAGACGACGGAGGAGTTCCTGCGCGGCATCGAACCGTCCGACGGCGTCATGTACGCAGGCATCGTCAGTTACCACCACCGTGAAGTGCGCCTGCGGGAGCGCCTCGGCTTCCTCCCGCCGCTGACCGTGATCGCCCACGACGCGGGCGGCATGGTCGACACGGTCCGCTTCAACCGTGCGGCGCCGACACCCGACCGGCGTACACGACGCACGTACGCGTCCCTGCTCGACGGACTGTCCACGGCGATCCGCTCCCGTGACCTGCCCGCGGTCGGACGGATCACGACCCTCGGCGCCAGGCTGCACCTGGGACCCCAGCCCGACTTCCGCTTCGACCGCATGAGGAAGATCTGCCGCGAGGTCGGCGGGCTCGGCCTGGTGATCGCGCACAGCGGCACCTACCTCGGCATCCTGCTCGGCGAGGCCCGCGACGAGGACCCGGCGCGCCTCGAGCGGGCCCGCGCCTGGTGCGCCGAACTGCCGGGCACCGTCAGCGTCTTCCGCTCGCTGGGCGCGGACGCGACCGCACCCTCACCCGCCCTGCACCCCGCCTGCCACGCTGGAGACGAACATGCTCTTTGAGAGCGTCACGGACGCCATAGGACACACCCCGCTGGTTCGGGCCGCCGTCGACGCGGCGGACGGCGTGGAGGTGTACTTCAAGCTGGAGTTCCAGAACCTGTACGGGATGAAGGACCGCGTCGCCCGCAACATCATCATGCGGGCCCGCGAGCGTGGCGTCCTCACCGAGGGCGCGCCCATCATCGAGAGCTCCTCCGGCACCATGGCCCTGGGCGTCGCCCTGGTCGGCGCGTCGCTGGGACACCACGTCCACATCGTCACCGACCCCCGGATCGACCGGATCACCCTGGCCAAGCTCCGCGCCCTCGGCTGCGAGGTGCACATCGTGCAGGCGATGACGGGCGGCGGCTGGCAGAGCGCCCGCCTCGAACTCCTGCACCAGCTGCGCGCCGACCTGCCCGGCGCGTTCTGGCCCGACCAGTACGAGAACCCCGACAACCCCGCCGCGTACCGCGCGCTGGCCGCCGAACTCCGCCAGGACCTGCACGACTTCGACGTCCTCGTCGGATCCGTGGGCAGCGGCGGGTCGCTCTGCGGCACGGCACGCGCGCTGGCCAGGACGATGCCTGATCTGAAGGTGGTCGGCGTGGACAGCGTGGGGAGCGTCCTCTTCGGCCAGCCCGACCGGCCGGGACGGCGGCAGAGCGGGCTCGGCAACAGTCTGCTGCCCGGCAATCTCGACCGGCGGCTCATCCACGAGGTGCACTGGCTCAACGACCGGGAGGCGCTCGCCGCCACCCGTGAACTCGCCCGGGAACAACAGATCTTCGCGGGCAACACCTCGGGCTCCGTCTACCACATCGTGCGCCACGTCGCCGCGCACGCCGAGCCCGGCACCCGGATCGTGGGCATCCTCCCGGACCGCGGCGACCGGTACGTCGACACCATCTACGACGACGACTACTGGGCCGCGCAGGAAATCGAGGCCCTGCCCAGGTCGTCGTCCCCCGCACCGATCTCGGCGCGGGCCGGGGACGTCAGCGAGACCTGGTCCCGCGCCGCGGACATCGACCGCTCGGACGACAAGCAGCGGCTGCTGTTCATCGAGTCGAACACCACCGGCACCGGAATGCTCGCCCTCGAACTCGCCCAGGAGTTCGCCCTGCGCCCCACCCTGCTCACCAACGACCCCGCACGGTACCGGGGTCTGCCGGACACCGGCGCCGAGGTGATCACCTGTGACACCAACTCCACGGCCGAACTGCGGCGCACGATCCTGCGGGAGTTCCGCCGGGAGCAGATCGCCGGGATCACCACCACGAGCGACTTCTACCTCTGCCCCACCGCCGAGGTCGCCGACTGGCTGGGCCTGCCGGGCAGTCCGGCCGACGCGGTGACCGTCTGCCGGGACAAGTCCCGCAGCAGGCGGCGGCTGGCCGACGCGGGCATCCGGCAGCCCCGCTTCGCCGTGGTGACCCGCGGCGATCAGCTGGGAAAGGCGGTCACCGAGGCCGTGGCCCACACCGGTCTGCCCTGTGTCGTCAAGCCCCTCGACGACAGCGGTTCGAACCACGTGCTGCTCTGTACGCAGGTGTCGCAGGTCCTCACCCAGGCCCGGGTCATCCTGGCCGAGGAGACGAACGTACGCGGCCAGCGCACCGCGGGCGCCGTACTGGTGGAGGAGTACCTCGACGGGCCCGAGTTCAGTGTCGAGACCATCAGCCGGTACGGCGAGACCCACTGCCTGGGTATCGTGGAGAAGCACCTCGCCGGGCCCCCGTACTTCGTCGAACGCGGCCATGTCTTCCCCGCCCCGCTCCCCCCGGGCACGGCGGAGCACCTGACCGGTGCCGCCCTGCGCGCCCTGGAGGCGGTCGGTCTCACCGACGGCGCCGCGCACACCGAGATACGGCTCACCGCCGACGGGCCCGTCGTGATCGAGATCAACGCGCGTCCCGCGGGCGGCATGATCCCCGAACTGGTCCGGCTGACGACCGGGCTGCGGATGCAGGAGCAGCAGCTGCGGATCGCACTCGGGCGGGAGCCGCACCCCGTGCCCGAGCCGGACGGCGTCGCGGCGATCCAGTTCCTTCTCACGGACAGGTCCGGCATCCTGGCCCGGGTGGACGGAGTCGAGGCGGCCCGCGCGGTCGAGGGCGTCCAGCAGGTGACGGTGACGGCCTCGCCGGATCAGCGGGTGGGGCCCGCGCGCAACGCCTACCATCGGCTGGGGTTCGTGATCGCCCGGGCCGGGACCGCGGAGGAAGCCGTGGCGGCCTGCGCGAAGGCGCAGACCGAACTCGAAGTGGTGTTGGAGGGCCCGAGCGCGGCGCAGGACAGGGATACGTGATGCTGGTGAGCAACACCGAGGTCGACGCCCCCGGGGAGACCGAAGCGGACTGGCCCCGGCAGCGGAGCGCGCTGCTGCGGGACTCGGTCGGCGTCGGGCTGGCGGTCGGCGCCCTCGGGCTCTCGTTCGGCGCGCTCGCGGTGACGGCGGGGTTCACCGTCGCGCAGTCCTGCGTGCTGTCGCTGCTGATGTTCTCCGGAGCTTCGCAGTTCGCGGTGATCGGGGTCCTGGGAGCGGGGGGCAGCGCACTCACCGGCGCCGCCACGGCGACCCTGCTCGGGGTGCGCAACAGTCTGTACGGCTTGTCGCTGTCCCGGCTGCTGCGGGTCCGCGGCGCGCGTCGGGTGCTCGCCGCGCACCTGGTCCTCGACGAGAGCGCCGGCATGGCGATGGGCCGGCCGACGGAGCGCGCGTCGCGGCTGGCGTTCTACGGCACGGGCGTGGCGGTCTTCGTCTTCTGGAACCTGGCCACGCTCGCGGGCGCGATCGGTGCCGAGGCGCTGCCCGACCCGGCGGTCCTCGGCCTCGACGTGGCCTCGCCGGCCGCGTTCATCGCGCTCCTGATGCCCCGGCTGCGCGGGCCGCGCCTGTGGGCGGTGGCCGTAGGGGCCGCGGTGACGGCCGTCGCCACCACGCTCGTCCTGCCCGCCGGGGTGCCGGTGCTGGTGGCGGGACTGGTCGCGTGCCTCACCGGGCTGCTGATGAAGCGGCGCCGCGCGGACACGGCGGAGACCCGCGCAGGCGAACAGGGACGTGAGAACTGATGTGGACCGCGATCGTCCTCGGGGTGGCCGGGGTGTACCTCCTCAAGCTCGCCGGACTGTACGTACCGGCTTCGGTCCTGGAGAGGCGGCAGGTTCAGACGATCTCCGCACTGCTTCCCGTGGGGCTGCTCGCCGCTCTCGTCGCGGTGCAGACCTTCACCACCGACCAGCGTCTCGCGCTGGACGCCCGTGCGCTCGGCTTCGGTGTCGCTTTCGTCGCGGCCCTGTTGCGGGCGCCTTTCCTGCTGGTGGTGGCGTTGGGCGCGGGGAGCGCCGCGCTCGTCAGGCTCTGGTGGTGACCTGCGAGGCGTAACCAAGGCGGGGCCTTCTCGGTATGCAGCGTGCGCATCTCGCACAGGCGGATCAGCACAGGAGCACGGAAAGGAGAGGGGGGCGGGCTCGCTCGACGGGCGCCGCGCCTCCGACCATCGATGGGGATCAGTCATCACGGCCGCACACATCGTCTGGACTGGGAAGACGCCACACTCAGGGAATGGGAGTGCACCGTCCTGTGGTCCGACCCGGCCGATCCCGAAGCGGGGGTCGTCCTGGACCGCTCAGCGTTCTACCCGGGCGGCGGGGGCCAGCCGCCGGACCACGGCGTACTGATCTGGCAGGGGGTCCAGACCCGCGTCGTCGGCACGCGTAAGGGCGACGACCTCTACCTGCTGCCCGCTCCCGGAGACCCCGTGCCCCCGATGGGCACCCGGGTGACCGGCGCGCTCGACGACGGGCGCAGGAGCTCTCTCATGCGGACGCACTCGGGCCTTCATGTGCTCTGCGGGACCGTGTTCCGGGATTTCGGTGCGCTGGTGACCGGCGGCAACATGCAGCCGGGCGAGGCCCGGATGGACTTCAACCTGCCCGAGGTGCCGCCCGGCTTCAAGCAGAGCCTGGAGGACGCGGTGAACGCGGAGATCGAGGCCGACCGGCAGATCGTGGTCCGGGTCCTGTCCAGGGACGAGGCGCAGGTGATCCCTGATCTGGTCCGCACCCAGTTCGTGGCGCCGCCGGACCTGCCGGAGGTCCGCGTGGTCGACGTGGTCGGCCTGGACGTCCAGGCCGACGGCGGCACCCACGTGGCGTCCACCCGTCAGGTGGGGCACGTGACCGTCACCAAGGTGGAGAGCAAGGGCCGTCAGAACCGTAGGGTGCGGATCCGGCTCGACGCTTGAGGGGGCGGGGGGCTCGGGAGCGGCCAGCGCCGGACATGGACGCCGCCCCCGTCCAGCAGGGCTACCGGCGGGAACGTCCGACCGGCGACCCCTGGCGGGGCTCGGCGGCGAGGGAGTCCGCCAGTTCGCGCAGCTTCCGCATGAGCGACGCGGCCTCGGCCCGGTCGGCCCCGATGCACACGGCGCCGAACTTTCCCACCTCGGCGACGGGGCTCATCATGTGCAGCACCACGCCGGTCGCACGCTCGGGGTCGTAACCCAGGGGCGAGCGGGTGACGGCGCGGATGAGCTGGGCCGGCCGCAGCCCTGTGTAGCGCGGGTCCATGATGCTGTCCGATGCCTCATAGACACGCTCATGTTCCCCGGACCCGCCGTTGCTCGCGGGGCCGCTGACGACCAGTCGGCCGTCTTGCGTGGCGCGTGTCCCCAGGAGTCCCGTGACCATGCCGAAGGCGTGTTTGGTCCCTGTGGACCTCAGGTTGATCTCACATCCGAGAAGCTGCCAGGAGTCGCCGGTTCGCCTGGCCAGGAAGTCGACCCCGTAGTCGCCCCTTTCCACTCCCCGGTCCCGCAACACCCGGCCGACGCGCAACCCGTAGTCGATGAGCGTGTGCCGGTACTCGGCGCTCGCCGGGAACCGGCAACCCACGTAACTCTGGCCGTGGTTGGCGAGCACCTGGTCATGCGTGGAGACCGCCTCGACCTCGGCCGCGTCGGTGATCCTGCCCTGAAAGCTGGGGCTGCGCGGTGTGTCGTCCTGGATCCACTCCTCCACGACGGCGCCGGTTCGCTCCAGGGTGCGTACGTAGTCATCCCAGGCGATCTTGGTGTCCACCAGGGTGGCCCGGGGCAGTACGTCGAGCAGGCGTCGGACCAGCGTGTCGTCATCCACGTCGGCGCCGAGCGAGGGTGCCACGTCGTCGAGGTCGAGCAGTGCGTTGCCGAGGCCGGCTCCGGAGGTGGGGTCGTCGCGTTTGACGATGACCGCACGGTGTCCCTGCCGTACCATCCGCGCCACTTCCTCGGCGAGGCCGTCCAGGGTGTCGCAGGGTGCGGGGGAACCGGCGGGGACGGGCACGCCCGCCTCGGCGAAGAGCCGGCGGCCGGTGTGTTTGGAGCCCAGCGGGATGCGGGACGAATGCGGCTGGTCGCCCGGCACTCCCAGCTCCCGGGCGTAGCGCTCCAGCGGTGCCGAGGGTTCGAAGTAGCACAGCCGGACGTCGGCACCGGCGCGCTGACGGTCGCTCACGAAAGCGCGGATGGCCGCGCGGACCTGTGCGGCCTGGGGGTTCTCCGCATCGAGGACCTTCTCGCTCAGCCACCGGGAACCCGCGTCGTCCAGGCTCACGATGCGCACCCGGTCCCGAGCCTCGCCGCAGTCGGCGCCCAGCAGCCCCAGGTAGTAGCCCACCTGTTCGTCGGCGTCCAGCATCCTCGGGGCGGCGACGTACAGAAGGTCGCCTTCGGACCGGCACACCGTGTCGATGATCGCCGAACCGAGCAGCCGCTCAGGGAAGTACGCGGCACCGGTCAGCCGTTTCAAGATCTCCGGGTCGCACTCCCGGCTCTGGATGTGGACATGAGCCGGGCGAGGGCGCGACGCCGCCGTCATGCCGCCGCGCCGACGGATGGAACGTTGACCGGCAGGGAGTGCTGGGCTTCCACGATCTTCTCCTCCACAAGGCCTCTCCGTCACAGGAGAAAACGCGCGCCGCGATGCCGAAGGGACGGAAAAGCAGTAGCGGTTGGCGACTTTCTGTCACGGCGCGAACGCAGAGCGTACGTTATCAGGGGGCATTGTTGTGACGGGTGAGAGGAGCGGGCCGTCCCCGGCGCGGTGGCGTACCGAGCTCAGAGCCAATCTCGGCGCTTGAAAAAGAGGTACAAGGTTACGCAAACGAGCCCCAGGAGGGCGATGGCGAAGGGGTAGTCGAACGCCCAGGGGCATGGGTTTGACGCCGCGTCATGGTCGGCCTCAAAACCCGCGCTTCTAGTCGGTCCGACGCACCGCCGCTCAGGCCATGAGCAGCCGCGGACCAGTCGGTCGAGGTCAGCCATCAGGACACGGTCTGAAGGCATCGCTGAGAAGCCTTCGCCCCGCTGTCCCGCGCCGGGTCAGCCGACGACGGCGTACTGCCTTCTTGGGCACTCGATGAGGCCGTGGGTCACCGGCTCAGCACGTCGAGGACCTCGGCGCGCCACTGACGGGCCGCGGGCAGGATCGCGGTCAGCATCATCGACATGTGCACATGGCCCCGGCCGAGGGTGTGGGACACCTCGACCCCGGCCTCGCTCAGACGTTCCGCGTACGCCAGCCCCTCGTCTCTGAGGATGTCGTACTCCGCGGTCATGACATGCGTTCTGGGGAGGCCGGAGAAGTCGGTCGCCCGCAGGGGCGAAACCAGTGGATGGGAACGCTGCTCGAACGAGGCGACGTAGGCCGACTTGGCCAGGGACATCGTGGTCGAGGACAGTGCGAAGCCCTCTCCGAACAGCCGGTGGGATTCGAAGTCCCCCGCAAGGTCGGTCGCGGGAACCTCCAGGATCTGAAGGCGGATGCGGGGGCCGCCCTCGTCCCGGGCCTTGGCGGAGAGCGCGGCCGCGAGATTGGCGCCGGCGGAAACTCCTCCGACGCTGATGCTGTCAGCGCGGCCACCGATGTCCACCGCGTGCTTGGCGGCCCACACCAGGGCGGCGTAGCAGTCTTCGAGACCCGTGGGGAACCGGTTCTCAGGAGCTTTCCGGTAGTTGACCGCGACGACGACCTGACCGGCTCCGGCGGCGCGCTCGCGGCAGCAGACGTCCGTGGAGCGCTCGAAGACCGATCCCGAGATCCAGGCGCCGCCGTGGAGGTAGAGGTGGATCGGGCGGGGCCCTGGCCCGGCCGGCCGGTACACACGCAAGGCGATCTCGCCGTCGGCCACCGGCAGTCGTATGAGCCGCACTTCGGCGACAGGAGGACCGGTTTCCATGAATCGCGCGGAGAGCTGGTCGAACAGTTGGCGCTTCTCCATGCGGTACCGCTCAGGGTCCTCGATCTCCGTTGCCGGTTCGGGGAGCTGCTTCACGAGAGAGCCGAGCACGGGGTTCAGAGTCATGGCGGTGGCCTGCCTCCATACAATTCAAGGTTGTTCATTTATGAGTGCCGCGTACTGTGGCACGCACCTCAGGCAGCGTCAACGGGTCAGGAAGGACGTCATGGCGAAGGGTGCGCCGACGCGGGCGCGAAGCGTGGCGAAACTGCGGGCGGCGGCGCTGGAGGCGTTCGCGGAGCGCGGCTTCCACGGCGTCTCCGTCGAGGAGATCTGCACGCGCGCCGGGCTGTCGCGAGGGGCGTTCTACTCGAACTTCGAGGACAAGGAGACGTTGTTCTTCGCCCTGTTCGACGAACATGCCGACCGTGAGGTGGCCCGTCTGGACGCGGCGATCTCCCGGGCGGCCACGGTCGAGGAGGTCCTCGACGGGCTATCGGGCGTCTGGAGCGGGAGCGGCGACGAGGAGCGCCTGTGGTTTCTCGCGTCCACGGAGTTCACCCTGCACGCCATCCGGCATCCCGAGACCGCTCGGCGGCTCGCCGAGCACGACCGCCGGCTGCGGGCCCGGTTCGCCGAACTTCTGGCGGTGTTCTTCGCCCGCAGCGGGCGGCGTGCGGACCCGGAGATCGACATGCTCGCGCGGTTGATCATCGCCCTCCACGAAGGCGCGATGATGCAGATCCTCATCGAACCCGGCCAACTCCAGCCAGGGGAGCTGCAGCGCAGGTACCTGCCCGCGATCCTGCAAGCGGACGATTGACGCCGGGGCGGGCGGGGACCGTTCGGCCGACGGGGGTGGCCCCGTGGCGTGGGCTTCGCGGCGACCTCGGTCCGCCGGGCGGGCCGGGCGGCAGCCGCTGAATCTTCCCCTCACACCTCCGTGGCCACCGGCTCGGAGACCGTCTCCAGCAATGTCGGCAGGAAGGTGACGGCCAGCTGCTCGGGGGCCAGGCGGTCGGGTTCGACGAGGCTCTGGGCCAGGGAGCCTTCGTGGACGGCCCCGGTGAGGCGGGCCAGCAGGTCCAGGTCGACCGTGGGTCTGCGGCCGATGCGGTCGAAGAGGCGGGCGAGGACGCGGACGATCTCCTCGCGCAGGCGGCGGTCGTGGTCGGCGAGGGCGCGGGCCGTGTCGGGATGCCGGATGGCGTGCAAGGTGAACTCGGTGGAGAGCAGGTACCAACGGCGTTCGGTCTCGTCGACGGTGCCCATGCGGGTGAGGACCGCCCGCACGGGGTCTTCGGCCGTGTCGAGTTCGTCGACCGCCTGCGTCAGGCGGTCCACCACGCGTTGTGCGTGCAGGTCGAACAGGGTGAAGAACAGGTCTTCCTTCGCCCGGAAGTTGGAGTAGAAGGCCCCGCGGGTCAGGCCCGCCCGCTCGCAGATCACCTCGATCGAGGAGCCGTGGAAACCGCGCTCGGCGAACGTCTCCTGAGCTGCCTGGAGAAGCCGCGCGGTCGTCTGCGGGCGGCGCTTGGTGGGTCCCTTCGGCACGTCGTTCCTTCCCGGCCATTGACACCTCGGCGTGACCCGCCTCACGATACAGCATCGTATGCGATACAGGTCCGTATCCCATCCGGGCCTGTATCGCATCCGGGTCCGTATCCCAACGGGTCCGTATCTCATTCGGTCCGTGCCCATGGCGCTCGACGAGGAGGCCAACGATGGAAACGTCCACCGCACCGCACACCGGCGTAGGTCCCGTGCCGCCCGGATTTCAGGCGATGCTCCCGCCCCAGTTCGACTCGATCGAGGAGGAGCGGCTGCACCGCAAGCAGGAACTGGCCGCCGCCTTCCGGTTGTTCGGCAAGCTCGGGTTCTCCGAAGGGGTCGCGGGCCACATCACCGCGCGGGACCCGGAGAACCCCGAGTGGTTCTGGGTCAACCCCTTCGGGATGAGCTTCAGCCGGATCAGGGTCTCCGACCTGGTGCTCGTCGACCATGCCGGCAACGTCGTCGAAGGCCGCCACCCCGTCAACCGCGCCGCGTTCTGCATCCACTCCGAGGTTCACACGGCCCGCCCCGACGCGGTCGCCGCGGCGCACGCGCACTCCGTGCACGGAAAGGCGTTCTCCGCGCTGCGCCGACGCCTCGACCCGCTCACGCAGGACGCCTGCGCGTTCTTCGAGGACCACGGGCTCTACGAGGACTTCCGCGGCGTCGTCAACGACACCGAGGAGGGCCGGCGGATCGGCGCGGCACTCGGCCCGCACAAGGCCGTCATCCTCGCCAACCACGGTCTGCTGACGGTCGGCCGGACCGTCGCCGAGGCCGCGTGGTGGTTCATCACCTTGGAGCGCTCCTGTCAGGCACAGCTGCTGGCCATGGCGGCCGGCACACCGTTCCTCATCGACCGGGAGACCGCGCTCCAGGTACGTGAGCAGATCGGCGGCCCACTGTCGGGGTGGTTCCAGCTCCGGCCGCTCTGGGACCAGATCACCGAGGAGCAGCCGGACCTCTTCCACTGATCGACGGACAGGGACCGCACCGGCCCCGCACCGTCGCGGCCGTCTCAGAGAGGACCACCGTGCCCTTCCTCCGTTCCTCCGCCACCGGAGCGAAGCCGGCGATGAGCGCGCCGGTCAGAACCACCGTCGCCCTGCTGTTCGCGGCATGGTTCATCGACTACGTGGACAGGATCGCGCTCGCCGTGATCCTCCCGACGATCGGTGACGAGTTCGACCTCGATCGCGGGCACCAGGGTCTGCTCGTCTCCGTGTTCTTCGTCTCCTACGCCGCCTGCCAGATACCCGGTGGCATGCTGGCCGACCGGTTCGGCGCCAAACGCGTCACCTGCTGGGCGCTGCTCGCATGGTCGCTCTTCACCGCCCTCACCGGCCTCGCCTGGTCCTTCACCGCCCTTCTGCTGGTGCGCTTCGCCTTCGGCGCGGCCGAAGGCATCTTCCCTTCCGCCTCCATGAAGGCCCTGGTCGAACGGACTTCGGTCGGCGAGCGGATGGGAGCGCAAGGGCTGATCATGAGCTCCAACGCCCTCGCCTCCGTCGCCGCGCCCCTGGCCGTTCCGCCGCTCGCGGCGGTGGTCGGCTGGCGCTGGGCCTTCGTCCTGGCCGCCGGGGTGGGCGTGCTCGTCTACGTCGCGGTACGGCTGTGGCTGCCGGCTCCCCGCGAGCGTGCCGAGGGCGCCGCGCCCGCACCGAGCGGCATCCCGGTGCGGGAGGTCCTGCGCATCGGCGTACTGTGGCGTTTCTCCCTGATGCTCTTCGGATACTCCGCCCTCATGTGGGGGCTGAGCACCTGGATCCCGTCCTACCTCAACACGGAACGCGGGCTCTCGCTCACCTCCGCCGGCGTCCTCGTGGCGGTGCCCTCCCTTGCCGCCGCGCTCGGCACCCTGCTGGGCGGGCGGCTTTCCGACCGGTTCGAGGGCCACCACCGCAAGGTGATCCTGCCCGCCATGTCGGTCGCGGCTCCGGCCCTGTGCCTCATGGCGCTCTCACCCAGCCTCACCGGCGCCATCGCGTGCGGCACCATCGCCGTCCTGGCCGCCTCCCTGTGCTACATGCCCATCCTCGCCGTGCCGCTGCGCAGCCTCGCCCCCGAACTCGTCGGTGTCGGCAGCGCGGTCATCGTCTTCGGCGGGCAGGTCGCCGGCATGGTCGTGCCGCCGGTGCTCGGCGTGATCGCGGACGCGGTCTCCTTCGAAGCGGCCTTCGCCGTCCTCGCCATCGGCCCGGTCATCACGGCGGTGCTGGCCCTTCTGACCCCGCAGGACACGGAGTCCTTCACCACCGCCCTCCACCGGCGCACGCCTTTGGCCGACACCCCCGTACCCACCCAGAAGGAGTCCTCGTGACCGCCGCCCTCCTTGACGGCCTGGACCGTCAACTGCCCGACCTGCTCGCCCTTTACCGCGATCTGCACGCCCACCCCGAGCTGTCCCGTCAGGAGTTCCGTACCGCCGGGATCGTCGCCGCCCGACTGCGGGAGCAGGGCTGGACGGTGACCGAGGGCGTCGGCGGCACGGGCGTCGTCGGGGTCCTCGCCTCCGGGAAGCCGGGAGCGGTCGTGCTGCTGCGGGCCGACATGGACGCGCTGCCGGTGCGGGAGGCGACCGGACTGCCGTACGCCTCGACTAGGACGGTGACGGACGCCGCCGGCCAGGAGGTGCCCGTGATGCACGCCTGCGGGCACGACGTGCACGTCACCTGTCTCCTCGGCGCGACGGCCCTGCTGGCCGCCAACCAGCATGCCTGGCAGGGCACGGTCGTCGCGGTGTTCCAGCCGGCGGAGGAGGACTGCGGGGCCCCGGCGATGGTCGCGGACCGGTTCGCCGAGCGCTTCCCCCGCCCGGACGTCTGCCTGGCCCAGCACGTGGCCCCCGCTCCCGCGGGGCTGGTCGCCACCCGCCCCGGGACGTTCATGTCCGCCTCGGACAGTCTGGCCGTACGCCTGCACGGACGCGGCGGGCACGGATCGGCCCCGGCGGCGACCGTCGATCCCGTGGTGATGGCCGCCGCGACCGTGATGCGCCTGCAGACGGTGGTCGCCCGCGAGGTCGCGGCGGACAGGTCGGCCGTCGTCACAGTGGGAACGCTGCACGCCGGAACCCGGGAGAACGTCATTCCCGACACGGCCGACCTCACGATCAACATCCGCAGCACGACGTCCGCGGTGCGCGCACAGGTGCTGGACGGGGTCGAGCGGATCATCCGCGCCGAAGCGGCCGCCTCGGCGGCGCCGAAGGAACCGGAGATCACCGTCATCAACGCCTTCCCGGTGACGGTGAACGACGCCGGGGCGACCGCGTCCGTCCAGGCCGCGTTCCGGGCCGCCCTCGGACCCGACCGCGTGGTCGACCTGCCTCAACCCCTCACCGGCAGCGAGGACTTCGGTGCCTTCGGAACGACGCTCGGCGTGCCGTCGGTGTACTGGACGTTCGGCGGACTCGACCCGGCCGCGTTCGCCGGCGTCGACCTCCTGACGGACGGGATCCCGCCGGAGATCCCCCACAACCACTCGCCGCTGTTCGCGCCGGTGCCCGAACCGACCATCGAACTCGGCGTCCATTACCTCCTGTTGGCGGCCTCACCTTGGCTGACCTCCTGACACCAGGACGGATCCATGTCTGACACCCCGGAACGCATCTTCACCGGCGGCCCGGTCCTCACCATGGACCCCGCCGCCCCCGACGCCGAGGCCCTGGCCGTGCGCGACGGCACCATCACCGCCGTGGGCGCCGCTCGCGACGTGCTCGCCCTGCGCGGCCGGGGCACCGAAGTCGTGGACCTCCAAGGGCAGGCACTGCTGCCCGGGTTCGTCGAGGCACACGGCCACCCCACCATCATGGGTCTGGCCATCGCCCCGCCCGCCCTGGACGTCCGTCCCTTCACCGTGCCGACCGGGCGCGAGGTCTACGACAAGATCCGCGCGGCCGTGGCATCGGCACCCGGGCGTCCGGTGGGCGCGTACGGGATCGACCTGCTGCTTCAGCGTGATCTCGCCTCGCCTACCCGCGACCTGCTCGACGGCATCAGCCCGTACGCCCCGCTCGTGGTCGTCTCCAACAGCGGTCACGCGGCGTACGGCAACACCCCGGCCCTTCGTGCGGCCGGGATCACGGCGGCCACGCCCGACCCGCCCGGCGCCCGCTTCCTCCGCGACGAGAGCGGCGAGCCCACCGGCGAGGCGCACGAGAGTGCGGCCGTCATCGCGCTGATGAACACCGTCGCAGGCGACCGTCTCGACGAGCACCACGTTCGGGCGGCCCTGCGGTGGTCCTTCGCCCAGCACGCCAGGGTCGGCATCACCACGGTGACCGAAATGGCCGCCGAACCCCGGCTGCTGCCCGATCTGCGCGCCGCCGCCGAACAACCGGACGCCGAGGTGCGGGTGCGTGCCTACGTCATGGGCACCCCCGAGCTGGCCGCCGATCCCGGCCGGCGGTTCACCGGCCACGCCCCCGCGCGCGAGATGTTCGGTGTCTCCGGTATGAAGCTGTGGGCCGACGGCACGCCCTGGCAGGGCAGCATCGCCACCAGCTTCCCCTTCCGGGCGAGCGACGCCACCATGCGCATCGGCCTCGACCGCTGCGCCCACGGCGGAATGAACTACAGCACAGACGAACTCGCCGTCCTGGCCGCCGCCTTCACTGCCCAGGGCTTTCCCGTGGCCACCCATGTGCACGGGGACGTCACCTGTGAGGCTGTCCTGCACGCCTACGAGGCGGCGGCCGGCGGCGACCCCGAGCGGTTGCGCTCGCTCAGACCGCGGCTGGAGCACTGCGGCGCCGTCACCGCCGCCCAGTACCGCCGCGCCGCACGGCTCGGCGCGACCGTCAGTCTCTTCATGGACCATGTGCGCTGGTGGGGGGACGTGCTGGCGGACGACCTGTTCGGCCCGGATGTCGCCGCCCGCTGGATGGCCGCCCGCACGGCCGTGGACGCCGGCCACCATGTCTCCCTCCACAACGACGGCGTCTGCTCGCCCACCGACCCCCTCTCCGGTGTCGCCACCGCGATCACGCGCCGCTGCCACCCGAGCGGCCGGGTACACGGACCCGACGAGCGCCTCACCATCGAGGAGGCCCTGCGCGCCGTCACCGCAGGCCCCGCCTGGCAACTGCACCTGGAGAACGAGATCGGCATGCTCCGTACCGGAATGCGCGCCGACCTCGTCACCCTGACCACGGACCCACGCACCGTGCACCCCGACCGCTTCCAGGAGGACGTCGCCGTGACAGCGACGTACCTCGGCGGACGACCGACCTGGCCCTGACCGCCGGAAGGGAAAGCCCTCGCCATGTCCAACGACCCAACGCCCCAAGAGCCGTACGCCGCCTATCAGAACGAGATCTACCTCAACGGACTGTCCGGCGTCGTTCCGGAACATCCCATGGACTTCGGTGAACTGGAGGAACGCGCCCGCCATGCCATGCCGGCCACCGTGTGGTCGTACGTCGCCGGGGGAGCGGGCGACGAGCACACACAGAACGCCAACCGCGCGGCCTTCGCGCACTGGGGCCTCATCCCGCGCATGCTCGTCGGCGCGGACCGGCGCGACCTGTCCGTCGACCTCTTCGGGCTGAAGCTGCCCTCGCCGCTGTTCATGGCCCCGGTCGGCGTCCTGGGCATCTGCGCCCGCGACGGCCACGGCGACCTGGCGACCGCCCGTGCCGCCGCCCGCACCGGCGTGCCCATGATCGCCTCGACCCTCTCCGCCGACCCCTTGGAGGAGGTGGCGGCCGAGTTCGCCGGGACGCCTGGCTTCTTCCAGCTCTACACCCCCACGGACAAGGCACTGGCGGAGAGCCTCGTCCAGCGGGCCGAGAAGGCCGGCTTCGCGGGCATCGTCGTCACGCTCGACACCTGGATCGCCGACTGGCGCCCCCGCGACCTGGCCACCTCCAACTTCCCCCAGCTGCGCGGCCACTGCCTGGCCAACTACACCAGCGACCCCGCCTTCCGCGCCCTGCTGCCGAACGGCCGTCTGGACGACCCCAGGGACACGGCCCTCACCTGGGCAGGGGTCTTCGGCAACCCGCTCACCTGGGACGACCTGCCCTGGCTGCGCTCGCTCACCACGCTGCCGCTCATCCTCAAAGGCATCTGCCACCCCGACGACGTCCGCCGCGCCAAGGACCTGGGCGTGGACGGCATCTACTGCTCCAACCACGGAGGCCGCCAGGCGAACGGCGGCCTCCCCGCGCTCGACGCGCTGCCCGCCGTCGTCGAGGCCGCCGACGGACTCCCCGTCCTCTTCGACTCCGGAGTCCGCTCCGGCGCCGACGTCGTCAAGGCCCTCGCGCTCGGCGCCACGGCCGTCGGCGTCGGACGGCCCTACGCCTACGGTCTGGCCCTCGGTGGCACGGACGGCGTGGCTCACGTCCTGCGCGCACTGCTCGCCGAAGCCGACCTGATCATGGCCGTGGACGGCTACCCCACCCTCGCCGACCTCACACCGGCGGCCCTGCGGCGCGTGTGCTGCGGCACGGGACCGCTGTTCGATCACCTGGGGGCCGGCTGATCCGGTGCGCAGGCATTTACCGGCCCTGGCGGTGACCCGGACGGCCGAGGGGCATGGAGTCCGCGCGTTCGAACGCCTGGTCAGCGCGGATGAACCATCTGCGCTACGGCCGACGCAACAGGGACGCCTCCAGTAGACGGCGGAGGGCCGGGCCGCAGCCGGCAGCGCGGCCGACGCACGCCCACGAACCTGACGCTCGTTTGACGCACGGGCGACGCACGTGACGCAGCGCGCGGCGGCGGAACGCGCGCTGCCTTTTCGTCGATCCGTCTCGACCTTGATGACGTCCGAACGGAGGTCGGCGAGCAGGAAGTCAGTGATGGAAGGCCAGGAGCTTGGCGACGCCGTTGCGCTGGATCTCGGAGGTGCCGGTGAGGACACGGAACATCCGGATCTTGCGGAAGAGGTACTCGATCTCGTTGCCCTGCGTGAGCCCCTCCTTGCCGTGGATCTGCACGGCCTCGTCGAGGATGCGGAAGGCGGACTCGGCGACGAACAGTTTGCACATGAACGCCTCGGTGTGGACCTCGCGGCCCTCGTCCAGCGCCGCCAGCGCGCTGTACGTCATGGAGCGTGCGGCGTACAGCTCGGTGGCCATGTCGGCGACCTTGTGCTGGATGGCCTGGAGCATGAGCAGCGGTTGTCCTGCGACCTGCCGGGTCCGGGTGCGGTCCAGGGTGAGCTTGACGGCTCGGCGGGTGGCGCCGAGCACGGTGGGGCAGTGCAGGAGGCGGTTGGTGGTCACGCGGCCGAGTGCGATGCGCATGCCCTTGCCCTCCTCGCCGAGGAGGTTCGCGGCGGGGACGAAGCAGTCGTCCAGGATGATGTCGCTCTCGATGTGCTCGCCGGACATCGGAGTCGCCCCGTCCTCGACGCGGCAGCCGGGGCTGTCGAGGTCCACGAGGAACGCGGAGAACTGTGGCTTGCCGCCCTCTTGTTCACCTGTCTCAGCCATCCGGGCCACGACGATCGCGAAGTCGGCGAAGGGGCCGGCCGAGGAGAACACCTTGTGTCCGGTCAGCCGGTAGCCGCCTCGGTCGTCGTCGCGTACGGCGACGGTGCGCATGGAGCGGACGTCGGAGCCGGCGTCGGTCTCGGTGAGGGAGAAGCAGCAGGCGCGTTCACCGCGGATCAGGGGCAGCAGGTACTTCTCCAGCTGGTGCTCGGTGGCGTGCTTGAGGATGTCGCCCGCGCGCAGCGGACCCCCCATGTCGCCCAGGACGCAGTGGGACAGGACTCTTCCTGATGCGCCGATCTCCTCCTTGAGGGCGGCGAGTTGGGTGTAGGTGAGGTTCTGCCCGCCGTACTCCTCGGGTAGATGGATGCCGTAGAAGCCGAGTTCGCGGCTGCGGTGCCAGACCGGTTCCAGGTCTGCGCGTGTGAGGCGGGTGGCGGGTGTGATGCCGCGCTCGCGTTCGTAGTCGGCGAGCTCGCCGTCGAGGTAGTCACGCAGACGGTCCACCAGTTCGGCGGTGCGCGGGTCGTCGTACGTCGGGTGCAGGGAGAAGGTCACCAGAAACTCCAAGGGACGGCGGGTCAGTTGACGCGACGGGCCGTGGTGGCCCAGAACGGTTCGCGGACGGCCTTGCGGTCGAGCTTGCCGTTGCGGTTGTGGGGGAGCTCGGTCACGAAGTCCACGGAGCGGGGCTTCTTGTAGCGGTCCAGCCGGTCGGCGCAGAAGGCGGTCAACTCGTCGGGCGTGACGCTCCTGCCGGGATGAGCGACTACGACCGCCTTGACGGCCTCGCCCCACTGTTCGTCGGGCACGCCGATGACGCATGCCTCTTGGACGGCCGGATGCTCGTAGAGGGCGGCCTCGACTTCGGTGCAGTAGATGTTGAAGCCGCCCGAGATGATCATGTCCTTCTTGCGGTCGACGAGGAAGAGGTAGCCGTCCTCTCGCATCCACGCCAGGTCGCCGGTGTGCACCCAGCCGCCACGAAAGGTCTCGGCCGACAGCTCCGGCTCCTTCCAGTACTCCTGCACGCAGTCGGGACCGCGCACGATGACCTCGCCGACCTCGCGCGGGCCCAGCTCCCGGCCCGCCTCGTCGACGACGCGTATCTCGGTGTCATACGTGGCCCGCCCGCACGACTGCAGCAGTTCGGCGTCCTCCTTCACCGCGTGGGCGATCTCCTCACCACTCAGGCCCGCGACCACGCTGGTGGTCTCACCGAGGCCGTACCCCTGGGCGACGACAGGTCCGAAGAACGCGACGGCATCGCGCAGGCGCTGCGGCGAGATGGGCGCGCCCCCGATCCGCACGCTCGTCAGGGAGGAGAGGTCGTACCCTTCGGCGCCCGGGTGGGCGAGAACCATGTTGACCATGGCGGGGACGAGGAAGGTGGTGGTGATGCGTTCCTTCTCCACCGTCTCCAGGAAGCTCTGCGGGCTCCAGGTGGGCAGGATGTGGGTCGTGGAGCCGCCGAACACACCGGCCAGCAGGCCCATGCCGGTGGCGTGGGTGATGGGACCGCAGGCCAGATAGCGGGTCCCGGGGCGGGGTCGGGACTCGTCGGCCATCAGCAGCTTGCGCATGTTGGCCAGACGGTTGCCGACCGTCTGGACCGCCGCCTTCAGAGCCCCGGTGGAGCCGGAGGTGAAGTTCAGGACGCACGGCGCCGACTCGTCGACCTCGATGAGGAACGGTGCCTCGTCGCCCTCGGTGAGCAGTGCGTCGTAGGGCGCCTCACCCGGACCGGGCTCGGGTGGGGCGTCGAGCGGGACGGGCAGACAGTCGGTGCCCGCCGCGGCGATCGCGGCCAGGGCGTCCTCGCGGTGCGCTGCGTCGAAGATCAGGGCCCGTACGGGGGCGTAGCGCAGGATGTGCTCGATCTCGCCCCGCCCGAGCCGGGCGTTGATCGGGGCGCGCGTCAAGCCGGCCTTGTACAGGGCGAATTCGACCTCCACGAGCTCGCCGCGGTTCCACGCGAGCGACGCCACGGCGTCGCCCGGGCCCAGCCCCCGGCCGGTCAGAGCGGAAGCCAGGCGGTTGGCCGCACGGTCGAGTTCGGAGAAGGCCCATGACCGGTCGCCGCACACGAGGGCGGGCTGCTGGGGCCAGTAGCGGGCGCTGCGTGACAGGTAGGTGCCGAGGTTCATCAAGTGACCTGCTTCCAGGGCGGAAGGGGAAGAGAGCGCTGGGGCGGTATGGCGAATGACCCACAAAACTAGACGGCATGCTCAGTTACATACAGCTTGTTCAGTAACATGTGAGGTGTCAAGAGTCCTTAGACTGGTGCGCAGGCGGAGAGACGATCGAGGAGGGCCTGATGGCCGAGGACAGACGAACGAGACGGTCACGCCGTGCCCTTGGGGCCGCCTTGGTCGAACTGGTCCTGGAGCGCGGGTTCGCCGCGCTGACGGTGGAGGACATCACCGATCGGGCGGATGTGGCGCGTGCCACCTTCTATGCCCATTTCCGCGACAAGGAGGACCTGTTCGCCCGGGTGACGTCCGACCTCCTGGATGACCTGGGGGAGCGGCTCGCGCCGGCCGTGGCGGACAGTGCGATCGGTTTTACGGGGAAGCCGGTCCTGGAAATGCTGCGGTACGCGCGCGAGGAGCGCGACCTCTTCCGGATCGTGTTGCGCGGCGACGGTGACGGCAAACCGCTGCAGATGTTCACGGACGCCTGCGCCAAGGCAACGGCGGAGGAGTTCCGCGCCCGCGCGGAACGCAACGCGGTCCGGCCGCGCATCGACCCCGATCTCCTCGCCCGGGTGTGGGTGGGCGAGCAGATCGCCGTACTGCGCTGGTGGGTCGAGCAGGAATCCCCGTCCATGCCGGCCGAGGAGGTCGTGCGCATGCTCCTCGACCTGGCGCTGCACGGGCGGTACTGGGCCAGCGGCTTCGAGCAGCCGGCCTGAGCGAACGGGCGGCAAGGGCGCCCGGGGGCACGCCCGCCGGTCTGCCGCACCGTCTGACGGTCTCACCGCGGAGGCTCGGGCGTGCTGGCCGGGGCCAGCCGCCGAGCGTCGTGCTCCGGCCGGATGGTGACCAGGGCGATGAGTCCGCAGGCCGCCATGACCGCGGCGGACAGGAGGAACGACTGGGTGTACCCGGTGCTCGGCGACGGGGCGGAGTCCAGTAGATGCCCGGTGAGGTACGGGGCGATCAGCCCGGGCAAGGTGCCTGTCGCCGCCACGATGCCGAAGACCGCCCCCCGCTGGGGCGGAGGCACCACGGCGGAAGCCGTCATGTAGTGCAGGGGGAAGGCGATGGCGTGCCCGCCGAAGGCCAGGGCGAGCAGCACCAGCCGCGTCCCTCCGTCCGTGAACGGGAAGGCCGCCATGGCCACCGCGGCGACGGTGACGGCGATGCCCTGAGGGGCGCCGCTCGACCACCGGCGTGAGATGCCGTGCCGGTGCAGGAGATCGAGGAGCGGGGGCACCGAGAGCAGCAGGACGAGGCTGAACGCGGAGACAGCACTGATGAACGTGGCCGCCGTGCCGGGCGTCATCCCGAGTTGCGTACGCAGGTAGACAGGCAGCCAGGCGTGGCTCAACGCCATTGCCCAAGAGGCGCCGAACGCGCCGGCGATGCTCCCGAGCACGGTGCCGTTCAGCAGCAGGCGACGGTAAGGGAGTCGCTGTCCGACGGAAGGACCGTGCGCGCTGCCGGCGGGCGGGTCGGCGCTTTGGGTGGGGTCCTCGCCGTACGGGCCGTCGTGCCCCGTCCGCCACCACACCGCACTCCAGGCCAGACTGGCCGCCGCGAGTGCCAGGAACGCGGACCGCCATCCGAATTCGGTGATCAGCCATGTCAGGACCGGCGCCGCGATCAGCGTGCCGAGCGCGGCACCACTGATCTGCAAAGCGGAAGGCAGGCCGCGCCGGTCTTGCGGAAACCACTTGTACAGGGCGTGCATCGACATCGACGCCGCCGGCCCTTCGGCCGCCCCGAGCAGCATGCGCCCCGCGATCAGGGCCGGGACCGACGCCACGAACAACACCGGCAGCTGGGCCACCGCCCACAGGGCGGCCATCGCGAACAGCAGAACCCTGCTGGAGACCTTCGCGGAGACGAAGCCGACGATCAGCCCGGCCAGGCTGAACAGCAGGGCGAACGAACTGGAGATCAATCCGTACGTGCTATTGCTGATGCCCAGTTCGTCCATTATTGGCACGGCCGCGAGTCCGAGGACGGCCTTGTCCGCGTAGTTGATGAGCATGAACGTCACGATCAGTGCGGTGATCAGCCAGGCCCGCCGCCGGTCGAACACCGGACTCGGTGGTACTTCCGGGGCCTCGCGGGGCGGTGCGGGCAGGGATGCTTCGGCCATGGGAACTCCTGCGGCTCGGAAGGGAAGGGCGCGGCCGGGCGCGAGCGGGCCGATCCAGTGGGGCGGTCGACGCTCACGCGGAAACGCGCACGGCAGGGCGTATGCCGGTCGATGTCGAATGCTGCTTGGTGTTGAACAGGTTGTACGTTAACGGTGCCCTTGTTCAAGACCTTTGCAGTGGTGGAGTGACCCATGACCGGTCCGGCACGACTCTGCGATCTCTTGTGGACCCGCGGCTACACGGACCCCGCATGATCCGCCGCGTGTGGCGCGGTTGCGGTCCCGCCCGGCCCCTGCCCGACCGGCCCGCCGACCTCGACGCACTCGCCATAGAGGCAGGCGGCCCGAGGCTCAAGCTGGAGGATCTGTCACCCGGCTCGGCGAGATGCTCCGCCACGGCGGAGCAGTCGGCGACCGGCAGAGGTTCCGCGTATGCGGCTGGAGGGCGGTCGCTATTACGCGGGGCGGCTTGCGCGGGCCGTGACCAAGTCGAAGAGGGCCCGGGCGTTCTATGCCTCCGCTGCGGTCGTGGGTGAGGTCGAGGGCTACGTCGAGTCGTCGCGGGCGCGCGTGGTACGTCGGGCCCAGGCCATGGGGCGGTATGAACGGCGCGGAGCATCTGTCTCGCTCCGGTGGCCGACCTCCAACTGCGCTCTCTGCTGGCCGAGGCCGCTTCGGCGCACGGTCCGGTGCTTGAGGACGAATTGACCAGTCTGTTCGCGCGCTTGGCCCGGGAGAGTGAAGGTATCCAGGATCTGGAGGACAGGCTGGTGGCGCGGTGAGCCCGCCGGGGCCGGTCCGCGGCCGCCCCGCCGCCCGACCACTACCGCCCGCCCGTGATCACCGCGGACGGCCTGGTCGTGGTTCACCGGGATGGCCAGGGGCGGTCTGCCACTTACGATTTCGCGGTCCTGCCCGCCGCGGCGCCGTTCCAGCGCTCCCTCGCGCGGCTCTTCGCCGCTAAGTGCGCGCTTTCTGGCAGCTGGGGGAGCGTCAAGACCAGCAGTGCCGCGTGGTGGGCGATCCGCCCGTTCGCGCACTTCCTCGGCGGGTATGAAGGTGCCCCGCAGGATGTCGACGGCATGACGGTGGGCGGTTCGTGTGGTCCACAGAGGGTCAGCGCGCTTACCGCCCCGAGGAGTTCCGCGCGATCCGCACAGCCGCTCGCCGCGCCTACCGCTCCGCACTGCTGCGGATCCGGGAGAACAGCCACCGCCTGGAGGCGTGGCGTTCGGGCACGGTCGGCTCGGCCACGCCGGAGTGGCTGCTGGGCGAGGCCCTAGAAACAACGCCGTGGCAGCCGCAGCCGGTTCGAGAGCCGCAACGTCAACGACCACGGTGCGGACAGCGCAGGCCGCCTGCTGAGCGAGGCCCTGGAGGCCACCGCGCACGCGAGAGCGGTCCTGGACGCCTGCGCAGCGGATGCGGACCGGCTGCTGGCTTGGCATGAAACCACGCCCCATGAAGAGCACGGCTACCCCGGAGAGGTGCGGATCGGCTCCTTCGGCTTCGGCACGGACGAGCGGGCCGCCAAGGACTGGACCCGCTCGGTCAGGCTGTCAGGCTCGCCCATGCGCCGCCTGCGCAAGACGGTGAACGACGACGTGGCCTGATGCTCGAGCAACTGTCCACCGTGGACAAGGGGCGAGCTCACGGCGCCATGGCGATCCTGCGCCCCCGGTGAAGCCCGAGCCTTACGCCTCCTCGGGCAGGTAGGTGGCCAACGCCCGCAGACCCGCCAGCACCTCGTCGGCGGTGGGCGCGGACTCGGGGTCGGTGAGATGCTGCATCATCAGGCCGCTGACGAGGGCGAGCTGCACTGAGCCGACGGTGCGGATCGTCGCTTCGGAGAGCTCGGTCTCGGCGGTTCCGGTGACCTCTCGCGCCATGCCACTGCGCCCTTGCCGCAGCCCCCCAGCCACCTGCTCGCGCAGTTCCGCATCGCGCTGCGCGCGCAGGACGGTCTCCAGATTGGCGATCCAGAAGGTCTTGTTGGCCGAGAACGCCTCGATCAGGCGACGCCATAGGGCGCCGAGGTCAGTGTCGTCCGCCGACGGCCCAAAGGCCTGGTCTCCCGAGTCGAGCGCCTCGAAGAGCGCCAGGTTGAGCAGCGCCTCCTTCGAGCCGAAGTGATAGCCGATCGCCGCCATGCTGACGCCCGCCGCAGAGGCAAGGTCGCGGACAGTGGTGCGCTCATAGCCCTTCGCGAAGAGGCACTGTTTGGCCGCCTCCAGCAGCTTCTCCCGGTTTCCCATGGCGCGGACCCTAGCAACAAGCCGCACGTTTGCGCCAGACGAACGCCTTAGGCAATCGCCTTAGGCGAACGTCTTGCGCATCTGCCCAAATCTTGCCTACGGTTCCAGGCACCGAAGATCACGCCGATTACGGGAGCCCAGATGAGCACCACGAAGTTACGCGTCGCTTTCCTTGCCGCGGCCACCGTCTCCGCCGCGCTCGCCGCCACGGTGATCACGGCCGGCACCGCCTCCGCGCGCACCAGCACCCAAGTCCTCCCCACCCGGGTGGTAACCGATGAGGGCCCGGTCCAGGGCACGGCCGCTGGGGCGGTGCGCACGTTCCAGGGCATCCCTTACGCAGCCCCGCCGACCGGAGAACGCAGGTGGAAGGAGCCGCAGCAGGTGCGCCACTGGTCGTCGCCGCTGGATGCCCGCACCCCGAAGAGCGCCTGCGCGCAGCCGACCGACCAGCCCATCTCGATCGAGGACGGCGGCAGCGAGGACTGCCTCTACCTGAACGTCACGACTCCGGCTGGGGGGATGGCCGGGCGGCTGCCAGTCATCGTCTGGATTCACGGCGGCAGCTTCACCTACGGCGACGGCGCCACCTACCGCGCGGCCAAGCTGGCCGCCGCACAGCAAGGCGCGATGGTCGTGACGATCAACTACCGGCTCGGCGCGTTCGGCTTCCTCTCCGCGCCCGGCTTGCGCGCACCAGCCAACCTCGGCCTTCTCGACCAGCAGGCCGCGCTGAAATGGGTCAACCGCAACGCCGGCGCCTTCGGCGGCGATCCCCGCAATGTCACGATCATGGGGCAGTCGGGCGGCGGCTACAGCGTCTGCGCCCAACTGGTCTCACCCGGAGCCCGCGGGCTCTTCAACAAGGCGATCGTGCAGAGCGCGGGCTGCGTCGGACCGGACGGCTCGTTCACCCGCACGCAGGCGGAGACCAACGGCCTCATCGTCGCCAAAGCCGCGGGCTGCGACGGTCCACGTACCACCGACTCCTGCCTGCGGCGCAGATCCACCGGCGAACTCATCAAGGCGTCCATCTCCGGGCACGACGGCTACCGGCCCGTGGTGGACGGCAAGGTGCTGCCCGAGGCCCCGTCACGGGCGATCGCCGCCGGGCGGTTCGGCCGGGTACCGGTGCTGCACGGCTCCACTCACGACGAGATGAGCGGACTGGCCGGGCTCGACGAGATCACGACAGGGAGGCCACTGACCGCCGAGGGGTACACCAAAAAGGTCACCAAGCAGTTCGGCAAGGACGCTCCCGCAGTCCTGGCCGAGTACCCAGCCGCGAACTACCCGGCACCCGGGGCGGCGCTGTCGGCCGTGCTCACCGACTCGGAGTGGTCAACCGCGGCGCTCGACACCCAGCGCGCCCTGGCCCGCTACACCCCCGTCTACGCCTACGACTTCGCCGAGACCCAGGCCCCCTACTTCAAGAGCGTGCCGCGGCCGGCGAGTTTCTCGCTCGGTACCGGCCACATGATCGACCTGGCCTATCTGTTCGACAACGACCTGTTCGAGCCGCTCGACGCCGCGCAAGCCGGGCTGTCGGACACGGTGACCGCCTACTGGAGCCGCTTCGCGAGCACAGGGCAGATGAACAAGTACGGCATGCCCACGTGGAAGCGGTTCACGACCAGCCGCCCGTACGTGCAGCGGCTCGCGTCCGGCCGCATCGGGCAGACCGACTTCGCAGCCGACCACCACTATGCCTTCTGGAAGGCGCTCGCCTCCTGACAGGGAGGTGGCTTCTGACGACGGAGTACGCGACAGCCGGAACGCCGCCATTTGCGGCTGGCGACGCGGTTCATACCGGCGTCCCCTCATGACCAGGCGGGCCTCGCCGGTCAACATCCGCGCGTCACCACTGTCGCTGCGGCAGCTCTGACAGGCTGCCGCAGCGACCCAACGGCATCCCCGGAGAGTGACACAGCCATCGCGAAACTGAAGGAGCTACGAGCGTCGGATGCCGCTGAGGCAACCATGACGTGCTGGCCAGTCTCCTCACTCAGGGCTGTACGTCAGCACCTGTGACCAAGGGCTCCACCGGTATCCGGCCCCCGAATAGGTGACGCGCATTCGCGCGGCGACGCCCCACTCGACGTTGTCACCGGGGTATCTTTCCGACCACACAAGGCCATCCACGTGCCTGCTTCGTGCAGACGCCTTAATGGTGCCAATGCCGGTGGAGGCCCACGGCGTCCACCTACCGTTCCGATAGCCGCGGTACTGAATCTCGTAGCGGACGGAGACGGGACTCGCGAAGTTCCCGTTTACATACCCGTGCACGTCCATGGTGACGACGTTGTTACGATCAGGATCGTTGTCGATGCATGCCGCACCACGCGCTTTGCCGATACCTTTCGGGCTGCCGCACACCGCGTCGTCCGCATGCGTCACGGACACAGGACCAGCCAACATGGCGCCAGTGAGTGAAGCAACAACGCCGATGTATCCGAGCCTTTTCAATGCCTCACTCCAGGGTCCCGAGGAATGGGCGATAAAGCTACCCAATTTCCCCGTGAACCTGCGGGATCGGCGGCGTGCCACTCCAGGGAGTGACAGCTCTTCCACGCGTGACGCCTTCCACTGAAGAAGGCAGGGCTGTGAACCGGTTGATCGCACCTCCCTCCTTCAACACGCGAACTGCACGGTGGACAGCAGCTCGCAGGTGCGCGGGCGGCGGGCGGTGAGGTCCATCGCGGGGTTGGTGACCGGCCGGCGGCATGAGGTCAAGGAAAGACCTGCCGAGCTTGCGCTCAGCCTCGTTGCTCTCGCAGGTCTTCCCGGAACCCTACGGTGTCGGGATGGTCAGGGCCCAGGACCCTCTCGCTGTCGATGAGCAGCTGCTCCAGCAGCTCGATGGATTTCTCCTGTTGCCCCGCAGCCCAGTAGCAGGCGCTGAGGAATCGGCGGAGGTGGAGCATGTCGGGGTGGTCGGCACCCTGAATGTGCTCGAAGTCCGCCAGTGTCTGTACACCGTGGGCAATGGCCTCGTCCACTTTCCCCAGCTCCGCGTACGAGGCGGTGAGCACGTAGTGGAAATACGAGGTGAACAGGTGGGCGCCGCCGTCGAGTGCGGCCATCACCGATTTTCCGATTTCTACAACGTCGTCGAACCGCTCCGCATTGAAGTAGGCAAAAGCGAGACCGCTCCTTGCCATTAGGGTGTAATAATCGTTGACGCCCAGTAAGCGTGTGCGGTGCGCGACGACCTGTTCGTGGAGGCTGATCGCCTCTTCTGAGCGGCCGGCCTCCATATAGATGTCCGCAAGGATGCTGCGGGCTTCCAGACTTTGGGTGTGGTCGGCGCCGAAGACGCGGTCGTGGTCAGCGATCAGACCTTCCCCCAACATGACCGCCTCCGCCACCCGGCCGGCCTTCACGAGACAGCCGGCGAGCTGGGTCCGGGCTCTGAGGGTGTGGGGGTGGTCGTTGCCCAGGTGTCGCACGCAGTCGGCGACCGCCACCTCAAGGAGGGCGGCTGCGGCCTCCGTCTGCCCACCACCCCGGTATTCGCCGGCCAAGGCTATGCGCGCGGTCACGGTGGCAGGGTGGACGGTGCCGAAGACCCGCTCGTGGTCACGGACGACCCGCTCCTGGAGGGCGATCGCATCCTGCTTCCGACCCGCCATACTGTAATACCCGCTCAGGTCCGTGCGGACGCTCAGCGTGTGTGCGTCGTCGGCGCCCAGTGCACGCTCGCAGTCCGCTGCGAGGGCCTCCTGGAGGCGCACTGCCTCGTCGAGGCGCGAGGTCATCATGAGAATCCCGGCGAGCAAATAGCGGCATTCCAGCGTGTCGAGGTGGTCGGGTCCCAGCACGTGCGCCGATTCTGCGGCCACCTGCTCCAGGAGGGACACTGCCTCGTCTGGCCGTCGCTGCACCGCGCGGCAGGTCGCGAGGTAGCCACGGCTCTTGAGCGTCTGGGGATGGCTTCGCCCCAGGACACGCTCGCGGCCCTGGACCGCGCGAGCGAACACCCCCTCGCCTGACTGCACGTCACCCTCGTGAATGTGACAGCAGCCCAAGTCGTTGAGACTCTCCAAGGTGTCGGGGTGGTCGGCTCCCAGCAGTCGCGTGCGGTCGGCGACGACCCCCTCCAGGAGCCTCAGGGCCCGGTGAGACTCCCCGCTTTCCATGAGGGCCCCCGCCATGCGGTGCCGTGCATGGAGCACTTCGGGCGTGTCGGGCGGGAACGTGGCCTCGTACACACGCATGATCCCCTTCCACAGCGGCAGCGCCTCGTCATCCTGGCGCTGCTCGTGGAGGCGTTCGGCTGCGTCGAGGTACACCGGCAGGGCGGGAGCGTCGTCGTAGCCGTCCGGCACCGTGGAGACCAGTACCAGGAGGTGGGGCAGACAGAGGTCCCACGTCGCCTGCGGTGCCGGGCTCGCCACACCCTCGGGATGCAGGGCGTGGCGCAGGACGCGGGTTGCTTCGGTGCGCCCGCGCGCGGCGGGCAGGGGCGTCAGCGACAGCCCGGCTGGATCCGGAGTGCGGCGCAGGGTGAGTTGCAGGAGGCGGTGGATGCGCACCGCAGGGCCGGTGAGGTGGACGAGGTTGTAGGTCGCGAGGACGCCCAGGGCCTTGTTCAGTGTGCGTCCGTCGGGGCACAGGGGGGCGAGCAGTCCGCGTGGGCAGTCGTCGGGGGAGAGCCAGGCCAGGGCGTACAACAGAGTGATCGCCGCGTCGCTCTGCTCCTCGACGGCGGCCAAGGTCACGTTCCACACCCGTGCAATGGTGCGCTCGGGGTCGATGCCGGAAGCCGCCTCGTCCAGCATCAGCCCCAGGTCGTTGTAGAAAGAGACCAGGGTCGTCCCGGTCTGCCGCAGATAGGCGCCGGCCTGGTGAAGGGCGAGCGGCAGGTTGCCCAGCGCGGTGGCCAGCGCACAGGCGTCGGCGTACTGCGGGCTGCAGCGGTCGGAGGACTCGCCGCAGGCAAGCTCGTAGAGAAGGTCAGCCGCCGAGGTGTCGTCGAGCACATCCAGGCCGACGGCCCGTGTGCTGGACCAGCCATGGGCGCGGCGGCTGGTAATCAGATGGTGGCCGCCGGTCAGCCGGCCCAGGTACGGTTCGGCGTCGCGTGGTTCGTCCACGTTGTCGAAGATCAGCAACCATCCGGGGTGCCACTGCAGCCAGACACTTGCCCAGGCCGCCCGCACCTCCACCCCGACGCCGGCCGCCCACTGGGGGTGCAGATACGCAGTGAGGGCGGCCAGGGAGGAGTCGATCTGCGCCGGGGAGTCCGCGTTGATCCACCAGATCAGACTGTAGTGCTCCCGGTTGCGGTGCGCGTAATGGACGGCGAGGGTGCTCTTGCCGATACCGCCCATGCCGTGCACCACGTGGGAGCGAGTCTGCTCCACACCCTCATGTGGCCTGAACAGCCCGTGCAACTGCGCCAGTTGGGCGTCACGGCCAACGAACGCCCGGTCCGGCGGGTACGGAAGGTTCCAGGAGTGCGGAGGCGCGCCGACCTCCTTCGCGCTGTGGAGGTCTTGCTGTGTCAGCACGGTGACGCTGACATGGTCACCGGTGTTGGCGAACCCCGAAAGCGCGTCGGCCGCAATTGACCGGGCCCCGGAGGCATGGTGCGCGCCCGAGGCGGTCATGACGAGGTCGGGTCCGTCGTGTGGCGGCCGTGGACCGTGATGTGGGCTCCGTCGGCCGTGCTGACGACGCCGATGTTGTCGCCTCCGACGGCCACCGACCGCTCCCCGGACGCGGTGACCGTTCGTGGGGCGCCGGCGAGCAGATTTCTCAACTCCTCGAAGAGTTCCGGATCTTCGCTCATCGCGTGCCTGAGCTGCATGCGCAGGGCCGCAGCTCCGTCGTCGGCGGCAGGCCCGGTCGTCACCGCATCCTCGACGGCCTGCTGCAGCATGGCGCGCCGCGTCGGCGAGATACGGTTCCAGACCTTGAGAAGGACTTGCCGTCCAGCGTTCACCGTCGCATCGGCGGCCGCATCCTCGGCGCGGGACAGGACGTTGACGCCGTATGCGGCGAGCGCGGCCGCCACGTATGGGCCCATCTGATCGACTGCCTGGACGATCTCAGTTTCCATATCCGCTCCCTCGACTCGACACCCCGTACGTACCCCGAAGGGACATCACATGTACCCGGTTCGGTTCCGGGTCGTCGGAGAGCTGCGGAGTACGCCGTTCCCCCGACGGCCCCGCCTGCTGACCGACCTGGCACATCTGCTTCCTTGGAGCGGCACGATTGGCCACCCGAGTCCGAAACTCCAGCCGCAACGCGGTACCGGATCATGGCCTGCCAACACTTCTGACAGCAACATCGGTTTCGGTCGTCACACCATCGACGCTGAACCCTCCACCCAAGTCGAAGGTCAAGCTGTTGTCGACGCACCGGAGAGGCACGCCCCCACCGCGAGTGCTCCCGCCCGCGCGCATCACCCGTATCGGCGATCGCGCAACGCCTGTTGCAACTGCTGGCGTCGGGGCGCCTGGCGCTGAGCTGCGGACATCCCCCTAGACCTGCCTCGCGCCACACATGGCCGGCCTCGCTGCCCATCCATCCTGGGCGCCGGTGCTCAGGTCCCAAGTCTTGACCTCGCCCGACGCGAGTTCGGCGCTGAGGGCGAACGCCGAGCCATCGACCCGGTCCGCGCGTTCGGACGCCGGCAGCGCCCTGGTGCAGTGGAACGCGTACTTCACCACCGGCGTACCGCCCGAGGCGCTTCACGACTTCCTCGTCGCGCTCGACGTCAGCGCGGTGCCCGATATGGGCGTCGAGGAGCCCGAGGCGGTGGTCACGGCGCTGAGCGCCCAGGGCTGGATCCGCGACCGCCCCCGCACCGCCGCCACGGACCCCGGACGCTCGCCTCACCGGCCCCGGTGGCACGCCCCCGGCTGCCAAGCCTCAGCGCTGCGAGCGCTGCGGCTCCACCGGCTTCCTCGCCCACCACCGCGACCTCATCGAGGCACCTGCCTGGTGTATCGACTGCCACGAATGGGCCGACACCGCCCCGGCCCCGGCCAGCCACCCCGGCGAGGACCGCTGAGCCCTCCCCACCGGCCACAACGGCTTGTGCGCCGTACGCGCCTGTCCGCTTCCTCCCCGCCGCCTACCTCAACGGAGGTTCCTTGTCCCTGCCGCTGATCCGGCTCGCCATCGGCCGTACGGACGGCACCGCGCACTACGGTGTCCTGCTCGACGCCGCCCAGCCGCTGACCGTGTGCGCCACCCACTCGCCCGACCTTCAGCCCATCGGCGAGAACACGGCGCACTCCCTGTGCCAGAGCTGCACCCGCGCATGGCTCATCCTCACCACACCGCCGCACGTCGGCGGCGAGCCGGATTTCCGCCTGCCGCGGGCGCGGGCAAGAGCGCCGCCGCGCACCGGCCGCCCCGTGGCCACCTGCTCGGCTACTGCGGCCAGACGCTCGATGACCGGCCGTCCACGGCGCGACGCGTGTGCGCCAACTGCACCGGGCTCGACGCCGCTCTTGACCGCTTCCACAAGCAGCACCCGGTTGGTTGGGCGCTCCATCAAGGTGAGGGGCGCGCCCCGTTGCGTCTACACGCTCAAGACCACGACGGTCAGTGTTCGGCGTGGGGGTTGCTCTTTCGGTTGTAGGCGGCGCGGGCTTTGGCACGGTTGCCGCAGAGTTCCATGGAGCACCAAGTGCGGCGCCGGTTGCGGGAGTGGTCGTAGTAGGCCCAGCGGCAGCTCGGCTCACGGCACGCCTTGAGGCGGGGCCATGTTCCGTCGGCCACGGCGTTCGCTACGGCGATCAGGAGTGTGGCCATCGCGGCGTCAATGGGGTCACTGGTGGCGGGAGCGAGCCGCGGCGGCTGACGGCTCACGTCGAGTGTCAGTGGGATCTGCGCGGTGAGTGCGGCCAGGGAGGCTTGGGCGGCTGGGTCGAGGCCGTCGGGCCGGGGGCTGGCGACAGTTTCGGCATTGTTGGCGGCGATCAGTGCCCGCAGGCCCTCGCGTACGGATGCCGCGCGGGCGCGCTGGGCGTCGGTCACGTCTGTCCGCGCGGGGGTCAGCCCACGGTCGTGGAGCCACTGGGAGAGCTGCTGCGGTGCTGCGATCAGATCGCCGTCGGCGCGGCGGGTGTTGATGAACTCTTCGATCCAGCGCAGCGGCCCGGGAGCCGTGTCCGCGGAGGCGTTGTCCGGACGCGGGCCGGTGACCGGGTTCGACGTCATGAGCACCATTCTAACCGTCTATTGACAGTAGCCGGGTACCTCACTAGCGTCATGCTTACACCGGTTAGATCGAAGGGGTAATTGTGAGCATCAGCATTGGCAACGTTTGTATCGACACCACCGACCTGGCAGGGGCCTCCGCCTTCTGGCAGGCGGTGACCGGGTACGAGGTCGCATCATCCGACGACACCACGGTCTATCTGCAGGACCCGGCCAAGAGCGCGGCGGGACTGTCCCTGCAGCAGGTGTCCGAGCCGCGCCTGGGCAAGAACCGGCTGCACCTGGACCTGTCGACCGACGACCTTGCCGGCCAGGTCGACCGGATCAGCGAGCTCGGGGCCACCGTGGTGCGGCGGTTCGACGAGGGCGGCTGGGTGGTGTTGGCCGATACCGACGGCAACCAGTTCTGCGTAGTCGCCGCATAACCGCGGGCCCGACGAGACAGGGAGAAACAGCGATGGCCTCAGTGATCAGAGAAGTCTTTATCGAGGCTCCGGAGGAGTGCTGCTGGGACCTGCTCGGCGACTTCGCCGAAGGCCCACAGCGCTTCGCGCCCGGCTACGTGACCGGCAGTCTTCTCACCGAGCCCGGCGAGCGGCTTGTCACCTTCACCACCGGTGACGTGGTGCGAGAACGCCTCATCGCCATCGATGACCAAGCTCGCCGAATCGTCTGGGCATGGGTCGGCGACGCCGTCCAGCCCATCCACAACAACTCATCCATGCAGGTCTTCGCACATGGCCCTGACCGCAGCCGACTGGTCTGGGTACACGACGTACTGCCGGACGAGCTCGTCACCGGCCTCGCCGCCGCGATGGACGGCGGCCTACCGGTCATCAAACAGACCCTTGAGGCTCACGCCAACCAGCAGCTTGGCCAGATTGTGCCGGGACCAGCGCCAGCCAAGCAGGAGCCAGCGCCGCTCGGATACTGATGCCGAAGCCAGGTTCGGCCCCGACAAGACGGCCGAGCGCCCCGCACCACCCGAAGCCCTAAGCTCCGGGCTGAGGCGGCGGATACGCCTCCTGCGACCTCGGGCCCGGACTCTTCCCGCTCGCGGCGGTGAACGGGTCCGGGCAGCGCCCAGGCTTCGTCAGCGAGCCCGAACCCCATGACGGCTCCAGCATCGGCACCCGGCGGCTTCGACGAACCCGAACTGCGCCACATCGTGAAGCACACCTGCGAGGCAGCAGACCTCGACGGAGCGAACGCTCGCCTCCTGCGCGGACACACCAACGCCGTCATCCTGCTGCCCGATTCCGCCGCAGTGGTCAAGGTCGCCCGTCGGGGCACGCGGTCGCCATGGTGCGACGCACCACCCGCTTTGTGCACTGGCTGATGGACCGCGGCTTCCCTGCCGTGCCGCTGTACCCCGGGCCGGAACAGTCTCTCCTGGTAAATGGACGTCCGCGCCATCCGCAAGTCCATCGCAGCCATCACCGCCCTGCCCCCAGCGACGCTCCGCTTCCTCACCGAACGCGTCGACCGGCTCGAAGCCGAACTCGACGAGGTGCTGTGCGACTGGGACACCGTGGCACACGGCCACCCGGAGTGGGACCTGGTCACCATCGAGGTCCACTGCCGACGCTTTGGCTACACCCCGCAGCACTACAAGGATTTCGCCACGGCCTACGGGTACGACGTCACCACGCTGGCCGGCTGCCCGACACTGCGCGACCTGCGCGAATTGCGCGCCCACGCGCGGTGCATTCTCCCCAGATTCTCCCCACAGGCCCAGAACGGCCGCTCCGCTTTGTTCGCGGACGCGAATCGAAGTCAGCGCATTCGGGCGGACTTCTACAGCCAGTCCCGCTTCTTGAAGACCACGTACAGGCTCGAACACACCACCGCCATCAGCAGGATCGCGAAAGGGTAGCCGTACACCCAGTGCAGTTCCGGCATGTGGTCGAAGTTCATGCCGTAGATCGTGCCGACGAGGGTGGGGGCGAAGAGGATGGCGGCCCAGCTGGAGATCTTCTTGATCTCCTCGTTCTGTTCGAAGCCCGCCTCCGCCAGCGCCCGCATCTCCGCGTTCTGCTGCTGCGTCACCAGGGTCGAGTTGACCGTGAGGATGTCGGTCAGGGCCTGGCGGAAGCCGTCGACGCGTTCGCTGGTGTGGGTGACGTGGTCGGCGACGTCGCGCAGGTAGCGCTGGAGTTCCTCGTCCGTGCCGTACTTCGCGAAGCCCGCCATCAGGGCGTGCAGCATGCCGACCAGGGGGCGGGTGGCACGCTGGAACTCGACCATCTCGCGGGAGAGTTCGTAGATGCGGCGGGATACCTCCGGGGCGCCGCTGAAGACCTCGGTCTCGATCTCGTCGATGTCGTTCTGGACGCCTGCGACCACCGGGGCGTAGCCGTCCACCACCGCGTCGAGGATCGCGTAGAGCACCGCCTCGGGGCCGAGTTCGAGCAGCTCGGGGCTCGCCTCCATGCGGCGGCGGACCGCCGAGAGGTCGGGGGCAGCGCCGTGCCGCACCGTGATGACGAAGTCGGGGCCCACGAACACGTGCAGCTCGCCGAAGTCGACCTCCTCCGGGGCGTCGAGGTAGCGGGCCGCGCGCAGGACGACGAAGAGCGTCTCGCCGTACCGTTCCAGCTTCGGGCGCTGGTGGGCCTCCATCGCGTCCTCGACGGCCAGCTCGTGCAGATCGAACTCGGCGGCGAGGGAGAGCAGTTCGGCTTCCGTCGGCCGGGCGAGGCCGATCCAGGCCATGCCGTCCCGCTGCTCGCGCAGCTCCCGGAAGGTGTCCGCGAGGGAGGACGGCGTCGCCACGCGGACTCCGCCCCGGTACAGCGCGGCCTGGATGACGCTGTCCGCCTCCCGCTGCTCCGCGGTGGCCCCGGCGGGCGTCGCGGGGCCGGGGTCCGCGAGGGGCGCGGCCGCCGGGGGCCGTGTCGTGCGCCGCCACGTGTGCTTCTTCGCGGTCGATGCCGGACGGGCTCGGCGCTCCGCCATGCTGGCCGCCTCCAGGTCGTGTCGAACGTATGTCTAGATGGCCACGGAGCAGGATATACGCCCCAAAAGACTCAGGAGTGGCGGCGACGCGAACGGGCCCCATGAATCGCGGACCGTACATGTCCGCAAGGCCCGCTAGCGTCGGTCCATGACCAAGACGACCAGGACCCCGGCCCTGACCGGCGGCGCCGCCCCCGTACTCCGGACACGCGCGCTGAACCGGGCCACGCTCGACCGGCAGCTCCTCCTGCGCCGCTCCCGCGAGCTGTCCGTCACGGACGCGGTCACCCACCTCGTCGGGCTCCAGGCGCAGAACGTCAAGCCGCCCTACTACGCCCTCGCCGCGCGCCTTGAGGACTTCGACCCGCGTGAGCTGTCCGCGCTCCTGGAGTCGCGCGAACTGGTCCGCATGGTCACGATGCGCTCCACCATCCACCTGCACACCGCCGCCGACGCCCGCGTCCTGCGGCCGTTCACGCAGGACGCGCTCGAACGCGAGCTGGGCGTGTTCCGCGCCGGGCTGGCCGGCGTCGACCTGCGGGAACTCGCCGAGATCGCGCGCGAGGCCGTCGAGGCGGAGCCCCGCACCATGAAGCAGCTCCGCGAGACGCTGCTCGTGCGGTGGCCCGACGCCGACCCGCAGTCCCTCGCGATCGCCGCCCGGTGCACGCTGCCGCTGGTCCAGATCACCCCGCGCGGGCTGTGGCGGCGCAGCGGGCAGGTCGCGCTCACCACCGTCGAGAAGTGGCTCGGCCCCGACACACGAGCGGACGCCGCGCGGCCCCCGGCGCCCGAAGACGTCGTGCTGCGCTATCTCGCCGCCTTCGGGCCCGCCTCCGTCAAGGACATGCAGACCTGGGCACGGATCACCCGCATGCGGGAGGTCTTCGAGCGACTGCGGCCCCGGCTGCGGACGTTCCGCGACGAGAACGGCGTCGAGCTCTTCGACCTCCCCGACGCGCCGCGCCCCGACCCGGACACGCCGGCGCCACCCCGCTTCCTTCCCGAGTACGACAACCTCCTCCTCTCCCACGCCGACCGGACCCGTGTCGTGCCCGCCGAGTACAAGGGACGCACCTGGCAGGGGAACTTCGCGTACTGCGTCTTCCTGCTCGACGGCTTCCTCGCCGGGGTGTGGCGGCTGGTGGAGGACGCCAGGAGCGGGGAGGCCGTGCTGACCATCGAGCCGTTCGGGGACCCGCGGCGCGCCGCGCGGGAGGAATTGACGCGGGAGGCCGAGCTGATGCTGACGCGGATCACCGGGGCGGCCGACGCCCCTCCCTCGTACGACATCCGTTTCGGGGCCGTCATCGGCCGTTGACCCCCGCGTGTACATGTGCGTACGTATCCCCGTGGGGGAACCGCGCCGCCATTCCCCCTACGGCAGCAACCCCGCCCGCCGCGCCGCCACCACCGCCTCCAGGCGCGTATGCGCCCCCAGCTTCCGCATGGCCGATCGCAAGTAGCCCTTCACCGTCTCTGGGCGCAGGCCGAGCCGCTCCGCCGCCACCGCGTTCGTCACGCCCGCGGCGACGCAGGCGAGGACGTCCACCTCCCGTGGGGCGAGGGCGACCGGGCGCTCGCGGTCACGTTCAGGGAGCGTCGCCGCCGACGCCAAGGTGCCGCACACCGACAGGATTTCCGCCCGCAGCGCGGGGTCCGCGATGCGCGGGGCGAGCGCACGCAGCGCGCCGTGCGCCTCGCGGACCTGCTCCCACGCCCCGGGGCCCGCGACCGGCTCGCGGACCGCCGCGAGCAGCGCGCGCACCTCATCGCGTACGACAAGCGCCTGCTCCACGTCCCGCGCCGCGGCCACCGCCACCGACAGGGCCCGGTCGCCGAGCGGCCGGGCAGTGCGCAGCGCGCCGTACAGCACGCCCCGCACCCGGCGGCGCACCACGACCGGCACCGCGAGCACCGACCGCAGGCCCTCGGCCTCGACCGCCGCGTCGTACTCGTGGCTGATGTGGCGCGACACGCTGTAGTCGGTGACCGCGCACGGCCGGGAGAGAGCGAGCGCCTTGCCGCCGAGGCCGTTGCCCGACGACACCGCGAGCCCGTGCAGCGCGTATGTCTCCGTGCCGCTCAGCTCGCCGATCCGCACCTGGCGCTGCCCTTCGAGGAGGCCTCCGAAGGCGACCGGGAGCCCCGTGCCGCGGCGCAGCCGCAGCAGGGCGGCCCGCACCTGCGACGTCTCGCCTCCGTCAGCCGGCACGTGCCCCTCCCTTCGGCCCTTCGGCTTGCGACACCCCCGTCCGGGGGTAGTGAGACCCGCATCACGAATTACACGATGTTACGTAGCGTCCGGCAATGAGTACGGCGGTACGGCCGGGCCGGCCCGAGCAGTGGTCCCAGATGTCAGGAGAGAGCGCGATGCGGACACCGATGACCGTCACGGACTTCCTCGACCGGGCGGAGCTGGGCTTCGCCGCCTGCCCCGGAGTGGTCGACGAGCCGCTCCAACCCGCCCCGGTGGTACCGGAGTCGACGTACGGACGCCTCGGTGAGCGGATCCGCGCCTGGCAGGCGGGCCTTGACGCGCTGGGCGTCGGCGAGGGCGAGCGGGTGGCGGTGGTCAGCCACAACTCGGCCCGCCTCCTTGAGCTGCTGTTCGCCGTGCCGATGAGCGGACGGATCTGTGTGCCCGTCAACTTCCGGCTCAAGCCGGAGGAGGTCGAGTACGTCGTGCGGCAGAGCGGCGCCTCGGTCCTGCTCGTCGACCCCGAGCTGGACGACGCGCTGTCGGGCGTCAAGGCGCGGCACCGCTTCGTGCTCGGCGAGCTGACCGAGACCGAGCTGATGCGCTTCGGGGTGGAACCGCGCCCGTGGGCGCGCCCCGACGAGGACGCCACCGCCACGATCAACTACACGTCGGGAACGACGGCGCGCCCCAAGGGAGTGCAGCTGACGCACCGCAACATCTGGGTGAACGGCCTGACGTTCGGCCTGCACACCCGCGTGTGGGAGGGGGACGTCTATATGCACACCCTGCCGATGTTCCACTGCAACGGCTGGGGCATGCCGTTCGTGATGGCCGGGCTCGGCGTGAAGCAGGTGGTGCTGCGCAAGGTGGACGGCGCGGAGATCCTGCGCCGGGTGGAGGAGCACGGCGTCACGCTCATGTGTGGGGCGCCCGCGGTGTGGAACGCGGTCCTCGACGCGGCGGCGGCCTGGTCCGGCGACGTGCCCGGCCGTGACCGGGTGCGCATCGTCTGCGCGGGCGCCCCGCCGCCGAGCAGGATGATCCAGCGGGTGGAGGCCGAGCTGGGCTGGGAGTTCACGCAGCTCTACGGGCTCACCGAGACGTCCCCGATGCTCACCTTCAACCGGGCCATGCCCGCGGACCTGGAGCTTCCGGCCGAGGAGCGGGCCCGCAAGCTCTCCCGTGCCGGAGTGCCCGCGCTCGGCGTCAAGCTGCGGATCTCCGACGCGGGTGAGGTCCTCGCCAGGTCCAACGTCGTGCTCGAAGGCTACTGGGAGAAGCCGGACGAGACGGCCGCGGCGCTCGAGGACGGGTGGTTCCACACCGGTGACGGCGGCACGTTCGACGAGGCAGACGGCCATCTGACCATCTCCGACCGGAAGAAGGACGTCATCATCACGGGCGGCGAGAACGTCTCGTCGATCGAGGTGGAGGACACGATCTTCAGCCACCCCGAGGTCGCCGAGGTCGCGGTCATCGGGGTGCCGCACGAGAAGTGGGGCGAGACGATCAAGGCCCTGGTGGTCCTCGTGGAGGGGGCGACGGTGCGGGAGCAGGACATCATCGCCCACTGCAAGGAGCGCATCGCCGGCTACAAGGCCCCGACGAGCGTCGAGTTCCGCGACGCCATCCCGCGCACGGCCACCGGCAAGATCCAGAAGTTCAAGCTGCGGGAGCCGTACTGGGCGGGGCGGGAGCGCGGCGTGAACTGACCGCGCATCACCTCCGGTGTCCCCTTCGGCCACGATTCGACACGCCTTCAATGAACCTGCACACCGAATGCGCACCCCGGTCACGCCATTCACGGGGTATCCCACATGAATTCCCGTGCAGGGGGTACGTGGCGTACTTCTCGCCGTGCCCGTGTCCGATTTGTTGAAGGGAGTCCCGTCGTGCCCTCGATTTCGTTCTGTGAATCTTGTGAAGGAGCTGCCCCCGCGCGGTGAAACCGCCTGCACGCAGCGGTGATGCGCTGCCACAACCGCGGCTGACCGGTGATCGGGCGATTGGATGTGCGAGCTGCGAACGTGCTTTGATCCTGGCCGACGCGGAATTCGCACCTCAAGTTCCGCATTGCTGGAAACACCTTTGCAACATTCATGACTTTCATGAGAAGGGCAGCTCACACCATGAACAACACCCCGCAGGTCGAGACCCTCGAGATTTCCGACGCCGACCTCGACAACGTCTCCGGTGGCCTCGTCGCCGGTGTCGCGGGCAACGTCACGGGCACCGTCGACTCCATCGCCCCCGTCTCCGGCGTCGTGGCCGGTGTCGTCGGCACCGTCGAGAGCGCCACGGGCGTGAACACCGGCGTCGTCACGGGCCTGGCCTCCGGCCTGACCGCCGGTCTCTGAGCCTTCGGCTCACCGAGACGCGTGATCCGTGAGCCCCGGGACCACTGGTCCCGGGGCTCACGGACGCCTCACCTTAAGGAAAGCGTTCCGTGCAGTTCCGCCAACAGGCCCTGTCCAAGCTGCAGTCGCCCGAGGAACTCGACCTTCCGGTGCGCTACGCCCGCCCCCAGGGCCTGCTCGTCCTCGCCGTCACCCTCGTCGTCATGGCCGCCGCGAGCGTGTGGGCGGTGACCGGCTCGGTCGCCTCGACACTCCGGGCGCCCGGCATCCTCACCCACGGCCAGGGCGGTTACGTCCTCCAGAGCCCCGTCACCGGGCAGGTCACCGGTGTCTACGCCAAGGAGGGCGAACGGCTCGACGCGGGCGCCCCCGTGCTGAAGGTCCGTACGGATCACGGCGACAAGGCGGTGCGCGCGATCGCCGCGGGCCGCGTCACCACCCTCCTCGCGAGGATCGGCACCGTCGTCACCACCGGCGCCGACGTCGCGAGCGTGGAGCGCGTGGCGGGCATCGACGACCCGCTCCTCGCGATGCTGTACGTCCCCGCCGACAGCGCGGCCACCGTGCCGGTCGGCGCCCTTGTCGACCTCACCGTCCAGTCCGTGCCCACCCAGCGGTACGGGACGCTGCGCGGCCGTGTGAAGGCGATCGGGCGGGCCGCGCAGACCCGGCAGCGGATCACCGGCTTCCTCGGCGACAAGGAACTGGCCGGGCAGTTCACGAAGGACGGCCCACCCGTGGCCGTGCTCGTACGGCTCGACAAGTCGCCCGGCACCGACTCCGGTTACGCCTGGTCGACCGGCGGCGGACCGCCCTTCGCACCGGAGTCGATGACCCTGGCCACCGGCGCCGTCCACCTCGCCGAGCAGCGCCCGATCGATTGGCTGCTTCCGTGACCGCACCGCACCCCTCCCCGGAACACCAGCAGCAGCTGCCGCCCCCCGGCGGCCGCCGCAGGCACCGCCCCGAGCCCCCGCGGCGCGGCCGCCGCCGCGCCACGCCGCCGCGCCCCGCGCCGAAGGGCGGACGGCCGAGGACCGTCCGTACGCCCACCGTCCTCCAGATGGAGGCCGTGGAGTGCGGCGCCGCCGCCCTCGCCATGGTCCTCGCCCACCACGGCCGGCACGTGCCCCTGGAGGAGCTGCGCATCGCGTGCGGCGTCTCCCGCGACGGCTCACGGGCCAGCAACGTCCTGAAGGCGGCCCGCAGTTACGGCCTCACCGCCAAGGGCATGCAGATGGAGCCCGCCGCGCTCGCCGACGTCAAGGCGCCCGCCATCCTCTTCTGGGAGTTCAACCACTACGTCGTCTATGACGGCATGGGGCGCCGCCTCGGCCGCCGGGGCGTGTACATCAACGACCCCGACAAGGGCCGCCGCTTCGTGCCCTCGGAGGACTTCGACACCAGCTTCACCGGGGTCGTCCTGGTCCTCGAACCGGGGGAGGACTTCCGGCCGGGCGGCCGCAGGCCCGGCGTCCTCAAGGCCCTCCCGGCCCGGCTGCGCGGCACCACGGGCACGATGCTCGCCGCGCTCCTTGCCAGCCTGCTGCTCGTCGCGGTCGGCGCGGCCCTGCCCGCGCTCAGCCGCACGTACATCGACCTGTTCCTGATCGGCCATCAGACCTCGCTCCTTGGCGCGCTATTCGCCTCGATGGGCGCGATGGTGGCGCTCACCGTGGTGCTGACCTGGCTGCAACAGGCGAACCTGCTGCGCGGCCGCATCATCTCCTCCACCCTCGGCAGCGCCCGCTTCTTCCGCCATCTGCTGCGCCTGCCCGTCACGTTCTACGCCCAGCGCAGCCCCGCCGACCTCGTGCAGCGCCTCGCCTCCAACGACGCGGTCGCCGAGACCCTGGCCCGCGACCTGACGGCCGCCGGCGTCGACGGCATCGTCGTACTCCTCTACGCGGGCCTGCTGTGGACGTACGATCCGCAGCTCACCCTCGTCGGCGTCGGCATCGCCCTGCTGAACGTCGTGGCGATGCGCGTCGTCGTACGGCTGCGCGCCACCGGCACCCAGAAGCTGCGCGCCGACAGCGCCAAGCTCACCAACACCTCCTACACGGGCCTCCAGTTGATCGAGACCATGAAGGCGACCGGAGGCGAGAACGGCTACTTCCGGCGCTGGGCGGGACAGCACGCCACGACCCTGGAGGAGCAGCAGCGCCTCGGGGTGCCGAGCGCCTGGCTCGGTGTCGTCGCGCCGACGCTGGCCACCCTCAACAGCGCGCTGATCCTGTGGATCGGCGGCCTGCGCGCGGTCGAGGGGCACCTGTCGATCGGGCTGCTCGTCGCCTTCCAGGCCCTCGTCACGCGCTTCACCGCGCCCATCACCCGCCTCAACGGCGTCGCGGGCCGCATCCAGGACTTCGCCGCCGACGTCGCCCGCCTCAAGGACGTCGAGAACTTTCCCGTCGACCCCCTCTACTCCCGCCCCGAACCGACCGCGAGCACCCGCCGCCTCAAGGGCCACGTCACCCTCGAAGACGTCACCTTCGGCTACAGCCCCCTCGACAAGCCTCTCCTGACGGGCTTCTCCCTGTCGGTGGGGCCGGGCCGGCAGGTCGCGCTCGTCGGCGGCTCGGGCAGCGGCAAGTCGACCGTCTCCCGGCTCCTTTCGGGCCTCTACAGCCCGTGGGAGGGCACGATCCGCATCGACGGGCAGCGCCTGGAGGACATCCCGCGCGGCGCGCTCACCGCCTCCGTGTCCTTCGTCGACCAGGACGTCTTCCTCTTCGAGGGCACCATCCGCGACAACGTCACACTGTGGGACCCCTCCATCCCCGACGAGGACGTCGTCGCCGCTCTGAAGGACGCCTGCCTGTACGAGGTCGTGGCCCGCAGGCCCGGCGGCATCCACGGCCGCGTCGAGCAGGACGGGCGGAACTTCTCCGGCGGGCAGCGCCAGCGCCTGGAGATCGCGCGGGCCCTGGTCCGCCGCCCCAGCATCCTCGTGCTCGACGAGGTGACCAGTGCCCTGGACGCCGGGACCGAACAGATCATCATCGACAACCTGCGCCGCCGCGGCTGCGCCTGCGTCGTCATCGCCCACCGCCTGAGCACCGTGCGCGACAGCGACGAGATCGTCGTCCTCGACCACGGCCAGGTCGTGGAGCGAGGCCGCCACGAACACCTCGTCGCCGCGGGCGGTCCGTACGCCGAGCTGGTCAGGGAGCACTGAGGTGACCTCGGAGCAGCACATGCGTACGCAGGACCCGGTCGCCGCCTCCTTCGGCGCGCTCGGCACACCCGTCGACTGCGCGGGCCTGCGCAGCGTGCACCTGGAGGGACCGCAGGTGCTGTGGCTCGTGGTGGCGGGCGCACTCGACCTGTTCGCCGTCGACGCCGTGCAGCAGGGCCACTGGCACTACCTCGGCCGCCTGGAGCCGGGCGCCCTGCTCCTCGGCCCCGTCGAGGGCCCCCAGCACACCCTGGTCGGCCGCCCCCTGGCGGGCTGCGAGCTGCGCCGTGTCCCGCTGCGCGAGCTGTACCGCCCCGACCACGGCGACACCTGGTCCCACGAGCAGCAGTACCCCAGCCGGTACGACACCCAGTACGACTCCGAGGACACCGCGCTGAGCCTGCTGGAGCACGCCTTCGCGCTCGGCATCGGGCGCGGCCACCGGGTCCTGTTCGAAGCGCCGCTCGACGGCCGCACCATGGGCGACGAGGTGGTCACCGACGACGACATCCTCTGGATGCCGGTCGCGCCGGGCAGCGTCCAGTACGGCGCCGCCTACAGCGCCGAGGCCGCGGGTGACCTGCTCGTCGACGCCGCGCTGTGGCAGCGCATGGTCAACCAGCAGTACCGGCTGCTCTCGACGCTCGACCGCTGGATCGAACGCCTGGAGCGCGCCCACGAGGACCGCACGGCGGCCGGCATCAAGGCGGGCGAGAGCGTCCGCGTGCAGGCCGACCGCACCCTGATCGCCTCCATCGGCCGCGCGGGCAGGGGCGACGCGCGCCGCACCGCGTCCCAAGGCGGTGACGACGCCACGTACGCCGCGTGCCGGCTGGTCGCCGAGGCGACGGGCATCACGCTGGCCGGCCTCTCGGACAGCGGTGCGGTGAGCGACCGGATCGACCCGGTGGAGCGGATCGCGATGGCCTCGCGGGTGCGCACCCGCGCCGTCCGGCTCGCCGGGCGCTGGTGGCGCGAGAACGCGGGCCCGCTGGTGGGCCACCGCGCGGCGAGCGGAGCGCCGGTCGCCCTGCTGTGGCGGCGCGGCGGCTACGAAGCGGTGCACCCCACCTCCGGGCGGCGCACCCGGGTCGACGGTGGGAACGCCGACGAGTTCGAACCGCAGGCCGTCATGTTCTACCGGCCGCTGCCCGACCGGCCGTTGACGCCATGGCGGCTGTTCCGCTTCGGTCTGCGGGGCACCCGGGGCGACCTGCGCAACCTCGCCCTCGCCGGCCTGGTGACGGTCGTGATCGGCGCTCTCGTGCCGATCGCGACGGGCCAGGTGCTCGGTGTCCTCGTCCCGAACGGCGAGAAGAGCCTCATCGTCCAGGTCTCCCTGGCCGTCATGGTCACCAGCATCGTCTCCGCGGCGTTCATGCTGCTCCAGAACCTCACCGTCCTGCGGATGGAGGGCCGCATGGAGAGCACCCTCCAACCGGCCGTGTGGGACCGCCTGTTGCGCCTTCCCACGCGCTTCTTCGCGTCCCGTTCCACCGGTGAGCTGGCGAGCGCGGCCATGGGTGTCAGCGCCATCCGCCGCGTCCTGTCGGGCATCGGCCCCGTCGCGCTGCAAGCCGGCACGATCGGCGCGATGAACCTCGGCCTGCTGCTCTTCTACAGCGTGCCCCTCGCCCTGGCCGCACTGGCGATGCTGGCCGTCATCGCCGCCGTGTTCCTCGCGCTCGGCCTCGCCGAACTGCGCTGGCAGCGACGCCTGATAGAGCTCGGCAACGAGCTCAACAACCAGGCGTTCCAGACCCTGCGCGGCCTGCCCAAACTCCGCGTGGCCGGTGCGGAGAGCTTCGCGTACGCGGCCTGGGCCGGAAAGTTCGCGCGCAGCCGGGAGCTGCAACGGCGCGCGGGTCGCATCAAGAACGCGACCACGGTCCTCAACTCCGTCTATCTGCCGCTCTGTACGCTCGTCATGTTCGTCCTCCTCGCGGGCCCGGCCCGCGGCAGCCTCACGGCGGGGGAGTTCCTCACCTTCAGCACCGCCGTGACGATGCTCCTGACCTCCGTCACCCAGCTCACCGGCGCGCTGATCTCGGCGGCCGCGGTCCTCCCGATGTTCGAGCAGATCAAACCGGTTCTCGACGAGGCGCCGGAGGTGCGGGCCGGCAGCACCCAGCCGGGCGGACTCCAGGGCGCGATCGAGGCACGGGGCCTGTCCTTCCGCTACACCGACGACGGCCCGCTGGTCCTTGACGACGTGTCCCTCGCGATCCGGCCCGGCGAGTTCGTGGCCGTCGTCGGCCCGAGCGGCTGCGGCAAGTCGACGCTGCTGCGCCTCCTGATCGGCTTCGACGAACCCGTCTCCGGCAGCGTGCTCTACGACGGCCAGGACCTCGCCGCCCTGGACCAGGCGGCCGTACGCCGTCAGTGCGGCGTCGTCCTCCAGAACGCCCAGCCGCTCACCGGCTCCATCCTGGAGTGCATCTGCGGCGCCGAGTCGTACACGCAGGAGGAGGCGTGGGAGGCCGCCGCCATGGCGGGCCTCGCCGAGGACATCAAGCGCATGCCGATGGGCCTGCACACGATGATCTCCGGCGGCGGCGCGGTATCCGGCGGCCAGCGCCAGCGGCTGATGATCGCCCAGGCGCTGATCCGCCGCCCCCGTGTCCTCTTCTTCGACGAGGCCACGAGCGCTTTGGACAACGAGACGCAGCGCACCGTCATCGACAGCACCCGCGCCCTGAACGCGACCCGCGTCGTGATCGCCCACCGCCTGTCCACCGTCATGGACGCCGACCGGGTCCTCGTCATGGCGGAGGGCCGCATCGTCGAACAGGGGCCGCCCGCACAGCTCCTCGCGGACCCGGACGGGCGGCTGCGGGAACTGGTGCGGCGCCAGATGCGCTGACCCGGGCGCCGACTCAGTCGTCGTAGTGCAGCGTGCCGTCCTCGTCCATCGTGGGGTGCATCTTCATGGGGCCGTAGGAGTCGACGTCCGAGGGGCGCGGCGGCTCCGGGCCGTCGGGGCCACAGCGCACCAGCCGTTCCGTACGGCAGATCCTGTACACGCTGTCACCCACGCGCGCCTCGTTGGCGCGGGGGGTGGCCTTGAACTCTTCGGCGGCTCGCGCGTACGCCGCCTTCTCCTCGTCGTCGAACTCGTGGAACATCGGCCAGGATTCCGTCATCGCGTCGTACAGCATCCGGCGGGCGTCGTGCGGGGTGGGCATCAGGGCGGACCGCGGCCGCCACCCCTTCTCGCTGCGCTCGGCCACGCCGAAGCCGACGGGCAGCAGAGCGATGTCGGGATGGGTGGTGACGGCCCGCTCGGAGTCCGCGCGGACGTCGGCGGGGAACCGCGCGCCGGCATAGGCGAAACCCCGCAGCCCCAGCTTGAGGGCGCTCGTCATCAGCCCCGGAGCCTCCTCGCCGGGGTCGAGCGTGAAACCGAGGTCCGTGGACGGGGCGCGGTGGCGCCCGGCCCAGGAACGGTCGGCCGGTTCCGGGTCCGTCGGCCGGGGCGGCTCCAGGCCGTCGGGGCCGGTGCGGGCGAACTCGTCGCCGCGCACCACGCGGTAGCGCACCCCGAGGACCTCCAGCTCGTCGACAGGCTCGCGTTCGAGGACGGCGACCGCGGCCAGCAGATCCCGGCGCACGGCGGGGTCGTCGGTGTCGTCCTTGGCCTTGAACCACAGCACCGAGTTCAGCGCGTCCCTGGCCTGCTGGGGCATGCCGTCCACGATCGGCTTTAGCACCCGCCATTCGGGCCCGACCGCGGGATCCTGCATCGCGAGACCGAAGACGGGCCCACGGACCGCGAGATGCGGATAGCGGTACGACGCGTCGACGGCGTCGGCCTCGGTCACCAGCTCGGCGGGATCGTCTCGTTGCACCAAACCGGCGTGGAGCTGGTTCAGTCGTTGCTTCCAGTCATCACCCATGCGCACATTGTTGTGGCTTCGGGGGAGGGAACGCTCCGAAATGCCGCAAGTGATCTCAAGTGATGGAGTGAGGACAGACATGCGAAGCCCACGTGACACGGCTGAACTCTCCTACGCCCACGGCACCGATGACACCCCCCTCCTCGGCGACACCATCGGCCGCAACCTCGACCGGGCCGTCGCCGCCTGGCCCGGCCGCGACGCCCTCGTGGACGTCGCCGCGGGCACCCGGTGGACGTACGCGGAGTTCGGCGCCGCCGTCGAGCGGCTGGCGCGCGGCCTCCTCGGATCCGGGGTGGCCAAGGGCGACCGCGTCGGGATCTGGGCGGTGAACTGCGCGGAGTGGGTGCTCGTGCAGTACGCCACCGCGCGGATCGGCGCCATCATGGTGAACATCAACCCGGCCTACCGCGCGCACGATTTGGAGTTCGTGCTCAACCAGGCGGGCGTCTCGCTTCTGGTCGCCTCACGGGCCCACAAGAGCAGCGACTACCGCGCGCTCGTCGACGAGGTGCGGCCCCGCTGCCGTGAGCTGCGCGCCGTCCACTACATCGGGGACGGCTCCTGGGACGCGCTGCTCGAAGCCGCCGCCTCGGTCACGGCCGCGGAACTGGCCGCGCGCGAGGCGGAGTTGACATGCGACGACCCCGTGAACATCCAGTACACCTCGGGCACCACGGGCTTCCCCAAGGGAGCCACGCTCTCCCACCACAACATCCTCAACAACGGCTACTGGGTGGGCCGCACGGTCGGCTACACCGAGCGGGACCGCGTCTGCCTGCCCGTCCCCTTCTACCACTGCTTCGGCATGGTGATGGGCAACCTCGGCGCCACCTCGCACGGCGCGTGCATCGTCATCCCCGCCCCGTCCTTCGACCCGGCCGCCACGCTGCGCGCCGTCGAGCAGGAGCGCTGCACCTCGCTGTACGGCGTGCCCACCATGTTCATCGCGGAGCTGAACCTCCCCGACTTCGCGGCGTACGACCTCACTTCGCTGCGCACCGGCATCATGGCGGGCTCGCCCTGCCCGGTGGAGGTGATGAAGCGGGTGGTCGCCGAGATGCACATGCGGGAGGTCTCCATCTGCTACGGCATGACCGAGACGTCGCCCGTCTCCACGCAGACCCGCCGCGACGACGACCTGGAGCGCCGCACCGGCACCGTCGGCCGCGTCCTGCCGCACATCGAGGTGAAGGTCGTCGACCCCGCGACCGGCGTCACCCTGCCGCGCGGCGCCTCCGGCGAGCTGTGCACCCGCGGCTACGGCGTGATGCGCGGCTACTGGAACGAGCCCGAGCGGACCGCCGAGGTCATCGACGCCGGCCGCTGGATGCACACCGGGGACCTGGCCGTCATGCGCGAGGACGGGTACGTCCAGATCGTCGGCCGCATCAAGGACATGATCATCAGGGGCGGCGAGAACATCTACCCTCGCGAGATCGAGGAGTTCCTGTACGGCCACCCCAAGATCGCCGACGTCCAGGTGGTGGGCGTGCCCGACGAGCGGTACGGAGAGGTGCCGCTCGCCTGCGTGATCCTGCGGGACCCCGGCGACACGCTGACGTTGGCCGAGCTCCAGGCCTACTGCAAGGGGCAGTTGGCCCACTACAAGGTGCCCGCGGCCCTGCGGATCCTGGAGTCCTTCCCGATGACGGTCTCCGGCAAGGTGCGCAAGATCGAGCTCAGGGAGCGGTACGGGGAGTGACGTCCGCCGTGGGGTCCGCCGTCAGGGCGCGGCGCATGCAGAGGCGGGGCCAGCGGTCCAGGCCCAGTCCGGCCTCATGCGCGCGGATGCGCCGGAGACCGGGGGTGAGTTCGGCTTCCGTGAGGGGGCGGAAGCCGATGCGGGCGTAGTAGGGGGCGTTCCACGGGACGTCCGTGAAGGTCGTGAGGGTGAGGGCGGTCCTGCCTTCCGCGAGCGCCCGGTCCGCGAGCCGGTCGATCAGGGCGCGCCCGATGCCGCGCCGGGCCGCACGCGGGTGCACGGTGACCTGCTCGATGTGCTCGATGTGCTCGAGGTGCGCGCACCGCGACCCCGTCGGCTCGTCGAGAGGTTCGCTGAGCAGGTACGCGAGCGGGGCGCCCGCCTCGTCCGCCGCGACCCACGCCCGGCCCGCCCGGCGGAACCGCTCCAACTCCGCCACCGTCGGCGGTTCGTCGTCCGCGACGGCGTCCATGCCGAGCGCGCGGAAGGCTTCTCCCGCCGCGCGTTCGATGTCCTGGAGGGCGGGGAGTTCGGCGGCGGTGGCGGGGCGGATCAGCATGGGTGCGAGTATGCCCCGGCGAAATACGGTTGTGCCGCGGCCTTTCGCCGGGGATCGTGTGCCGGTGATCGAGAGAACCACCGGCCGCGGCGCGCGGCCCGAGGCGCGGTCGGCCCCGGCGCCCGGCGCACCGACCGGCCTCGGACGCGGCATGGTGCTGCTGCTCGCCGTGGTGTGCGGTGTGGCCGTCGGCAACGTCTACTTCCCGCAGGCCGTCAGCCCGCTGGTCGCCGAGGGGCTGCACGTGTCGGCGGACACCGCCACGCTGGTGGTCACGGCGACCCAGTTCGGCTACGCGGGCGGCATCTTCCTCCTCGTGCCGCTCGGCGACCGCATCCCCTACCGGCCGCTCATCGCCGCGCTGCTCTCGCTCGCCGGACTCGGCCTGCTCGGCGCGGGGCTCGCGCCGGGTCTGGTGCCGCTGGTCGCCGCGAGCGTCCTCGTCGGCGTCACCACCGTCATCGCCCCGATCGTGGCGCCCATGGCGGTGGGCCTGGTCCCCGACGACCGGCGCGGCGCCGTCACCGGCACCCTGCTCAGCGGCTCCATCGGCGGCATGCTGCTCTCCCGCGCCTTCGGCGGCAGCCTCGGCGAGTGGCTGGGCTGGCGCGCCCCGTACCTGCTGTCGGCGGTCCTGGCCCTGCTCATCGCGCTCGTCCTCGCCCGCGCGCTGCCGAAGTCGACCGCGCCCTCGCGGCAGAGTTACCCGACGCTGCTCGGCGAGTCGCTGCGGCTGCTGCGGACCGAGCCGGAGCTGCGGCGCTCCGGCTTCTACCAGGCGATGCTCTTCGGCGCGTTCTCCGCACTGTGGACCGGCGTCGCGCTGCTGATGACCGGCCCCGTGTACGGGCTCGGGGCCTCGGCGGTCGGACTGCTGGCCCTCGTCAACGCCGGGACGATGATCAGTACGCCGCTCGCGGGCCGCCAGGTGGACCGGCGCGGGCCCGACGCGGTCAACCTCGCCGCCACCCTCGCGGTCCTCGCCGCGGCGGCCGTCCTCCTGTTCGGCGGCGCCGGCGGGGCGGTGGGGCTCATGGCACTGGCGGCGGGGTCGCTGCTGCTCGACGTCGCCATGCAGTCGGGGATGATCGCCAACCAGGTGCGGATCTTCGCGCTGAGCGACGAGGCGCGCTCCCGGCTCAACACGGCGTACATGACATGCGGCTACCTCGGCGGAAGCATCGGCTCCTGGCTCGGCGCGCGCGCCTACGACACCTTCGGCTGGCCGGGAGTCTGCGGCCTCGTGACACTACTGGCCGCACTGGCCCTCACCCGCCACCTGCTGCACATGAGGCCCCCTGCCTCCGACGCCTGAGGCCGCCCCGTAAGGACCGCGGGAACCTGCGCGACCGAAGCCGTACAGGGGAGCACTCCCGGGGGGAAGGCCGGCCCCGGTAAGGGGCGCGGGGAACTGCGCGACCAGCCCCCGCCCAGCCGCACCCGACAGGAACGCGAAGGCAGCAGGCGCCTTACAGGGACACCCCGGGGAAGGCCGGGCCCCGTAAGGGGCGCGGGGAACTGCGCGACCAGCCCCCGCGCACCCGCACCCGACAGGAACGCGAAGGCAGCAGGCGCCTTACAGGGGCACCCCGGGGGAAGGCCGGCCCCCGTAGGGGGGCGCGGGGAACTGCGCGACCAGCCCCCGCGCACCCGCACCTGACAGGAACGCGAAGGCAGCCGGCGCCGGAGGCGCCGAATCAGCGCACGCCCCGCGGGCGAAACTGGACACTGATGCGCCCGCCGGAGGCCCTCGTCGACTTGGGCACGGCATGTTCCCACGTCCGCTGGCAGGAGCCGCCCATCACGATCAGGTCGCCGTGCCCGAGCGGGTGGCGGACCGTCGCCCCGCCGCGGCGCGGACGCAGCAGCAGATCCCGCGGTGCACCCACGGAGAGGATGGCGACCATCGTGTCCTCGCGGGCGCCCCGGCCGATGCGGTTGCCGTGCCACGCCACGCTGTCACGCCCGTCGCGGTAGTGGCACAGGCCGGCCGTCGCGAACTCCTCGCCGAGTTCGGCGGCGTAGTGCGCCGACAGTGCTTGCCGCGCCTCGTCGAGCACGGGGTGGGGCAGCGGCTCTCCGGCGCCGTAGAAGGCGAGCAGGCGCGGTACGTCGACGACCCTCTCGTACATCTGGCGGCGCTCGGCCTGCCACGGGACGTCCGCGGCGAGGCGTTCGAAGAGGGCGTCGGCGCCGGTGAGCCAGCCCGGCAGGAGGTCGATCCACGCCCCGTCGCCGAGCACCGTCCTGCGGATCGGGTCCAGGGGACGCAGCCGCGGTTCGTCGCTCTGATCGAAGAGCGACCCCTGGAGCTGGAGCTGGTGCTGTGCCATGACATCAGCGTACTCCCGTTTCGAATATGTGTACTAATTCGAATGCGGGGCCGGGCCCCGCGCCTCACGCGCCGGTCGCGACGAGTTCGTCCGCCGCGCCGTTCACCGGCCGCGGCGTGCCCGTGAGGTCCACCGTGAACAGCGGGACCGCCAGCGCGTCCGCCCGGGCGCGCGCCTCGTCCGTATATCCGGCCAGGCAGAAGAAGGCGCAGGCGACAGGGGTCTCGCCCGCCGCCGTCATCGCGGTGAGCCACAGGCATTCGATGTCGCGGGCCGTGGTGCGCCGCGGGCCGGGATCGACCTGGGCCAGCATCCCGCGGGCGGTGATCCGCGCCCCCGAGGGCGGGCGCCGCGCGGCGCTGCGGGTATCGGGGAAGCCGAGCCACCGCAGGTACAGCGCGGCCACGGTCACGGCGTCACGGGCGTCGCGGAGCGGCGGCGGCCGGAAGGCGCGCCCCGGGGGAGCCGGTGTACGCGGCGCCCTGGGCACTCGCGGCGCCGGTACGACCGCCAGGCGCAGGACGGCCCCGCAGGCGCAGTCCAGCTCCGGTTGCGGCCACTGGAGCGGGCGGCCGCAGGGCCGGCAGTGGACGGTGACCCAGTCGTCCGCCCAGCTCCGGTCGGTGACCGGCGTCGGCGGCGCGCCCCGGGCCATCGGCGGGGTGAGCATGGCGCCGCACGCGCACGGCAGGGAAGGGGGCACGTACAGATGCTCGCGCCGGCAGCTGGGGCACCGCACCGGCATGCCGCCGTCCGCCATGGCCCTCACCCCTCGCGCCGTCTCCCGCCATCCTCCACCCGACGGGTCCCCGGCGAGGCCGAGTTCGGGCAAGCCGCCCGCCCGTTCTGGACATGCCGTCCGGCCGGTGGGCCGGATCGCGGATGTCCCTTGACGGTCTCCGGCCCACACCCTTACATTGCTTCCATATAGCAGAACATTCTTTCCATAATGCGGAAACAGAAGCTCACCGCGGGGCGCGACGGGAGCCGGATCCGCCAGCCGTATCCGGCAGCCGAAAAGCTGTCGAAGCTGTCGAAGCAGGAGAACCCCATGGCTCGTATGACCGCTGCCCGCGCGGCAGTTGAGATCCTCAAGCGCGAGGGCGTCGTCAACGCGTTCGGTGTGCCGGGCGCCGCGATCAACCCCTTCTACAAGGCGCTCAAGGAGGGCGGTGGCATCGACCACACCCTCGCCCGCCACGTCGAGGGCGCCTCGCACATGGCCGAGGGCTACACCCGGTCCAAGCCGGGCAACATCGGCGTCTGCATCGGCACGTCGGGACCCGCGGGCACCGACATGATCACCGGCCTGTACTCCGCCACCGGCGACTCGATCCCGATCCTCTGCATCACCGGGCAGGCCCCGACGCACCTCCTGCACAAGGAGGACTTCCAGGCCGTCGACATCGCGACGATCGCCAAGCCGGTCACCAAGATGGCCGTGACCGTCCTGGAGGCCGCGCAGGTCCCCGGCATCTTCCAGCAGGCCTTCCACCTGATGCGTTCGGGCCGTCCGGGCCCGGTCCTCATCGACCTGCCCATCGACGTCCAGCAGACCGAGATCGAGTTCGACCCGGAGACGTACGAGCCGCTGCCGGTCTACAAGCCCGCCGCGACCCGCGCCCAGATCGAGAAGGCGATCCGCTTCCTGGTCGAGTCCGAGCGCCCGCTGATCGTCGCGGGCGGCGGCATCATCAACGCCGACGCCTCCGACCTGCTCGTCGAGTTCGCCGAGATCACGAACACCCCTGTCGTGCCGACGCTGATGGGCTGGGGCACCATCCCCGACGACCACGACCTGAACGCCGGCATGGTCGGCCAGCAGACCGGCCACCGCTACGGCAACGCGACGTTCCTGGAGTCGGACTTCGTCCTCGGCATCGGCAACCGCTGGGCCAACCGTCACACCGGCTACAAGCTGGACGTGTACACCCAGGGCCGCAAGTTCGTGCACGTCGACATCGAGCCGACCCAGATCGGCAAGATCTTCGCCCCCGACTACGGCATCGCCTCCGACGCCAAGGCCGCGCTGGAGCTGTTCGTCGAGGTCGCGAAGGAGCTGAAGGCCGCCGGTGAGCTGCCCGACCGCTCGGAGTGGGTCGCCTCCCACCTCAAGCGCAAGGAGACGCTCCAGCGCCGCACGCACTTCGCCAACGTGCCCATGAAGCCGCAGCGCGTCTACGAGGAGATGAACAAGGCCTTCGGCCCCGAGACGCGCTACGTCACCACGATCGGCCTCTCGCAGATCGCCGGCGCCCAGATGCTGCACGTCTACAAGCCGCGCCACTGGATCAACTGCGGCCAGGCGGGCCCGCTCGGCTGGACCATCCCGGCCGCGCTCGGCGCCGCCAAGGCCGACCCGGAGAGCCCGGTCGTCGCCCTCTCCGGCGACTACGACTTCCAGTTCATGATCGAGGAGCTGGCGGTCGGCGCGCAGCACCGCATCCCGTACGTCCACGTCCTGGTCAACAACGCCTACCTCGGCCTGATCCGCCAGGCGCAGATCGGCCTGGACATCAACTTCCAGGTCAACCTGGAGTTCGAGAACCAGAACTCCCCGGAGCTCGGCGTCTACGGCGTGGACCACGTCAAGGTCGCCGAGGGCCTCGGCTGCAAGGCGATCCGCGTCACCGAGCCCGATGAGCTGCTGCCGGCCTTCGAGCAGGCCAAGAAGCTCGCGGCCGAGTACCGCGTGCCGGTGGTCGTCGAGGCGATCCTGGAGCGCATCACGAACATCTCGATGAGCCCGACGGCCGACATCAGCGCGGTCAAGGAGTTCGAGGAGATCGCGACGGAGCCGGGCCACGCGCCGACGGCGATCCGCCCGCTGAAGGTCTGAGACCCGCTGAAGGCCTGACACACGGCCGGCACCGGCTGGGGCGGTCCACCCGAGGGGGGTGGGCCGCCCCTTCGCCGTGCCACAAGTGTTCGCGTAGCGTGGCCGGATGGACTCACTGGACGGCCTGAAGGTCGTGTTCTTCGCCGACGAACCGCGGTTGGCGGACTGGCTGGACGAGCACCACGGCGACTCCCCGGGAATCTGGGTGAAGATCGCCAAGAAGAACTCGGGCGTGGCCTCGGTGACGGCCGCGGAGGTCAATGACGTGGCGCTCTGCTACGGCTGGATCACCGGCCACCGCAAGTCGCACGACGACGTCCACTACCTCCAGAAGATCACTCGCCGCCGCCCGCGCAGCCTGTGGTCGAAGGTGAACATCGACCGCGTCGCGGAACTGACCGCCGAGGGCCGCATGCGCGAACCGGGCCTCGCGGAGGTCGCGGCGGCGCGGGCGGACGGACGCTGGGACGCGGCCTACGAATCGCAGCGCAACGCCACGGTGCCCGACGACCTGACGGCCGCGCTCGCGGCAAGTCCGGCGGCGCACAAGGCATTTGAGGCGCTCGGCAAGACGGACCGGTACACCGTGCTGCACCGCCTGATGACGGCGAGGACGGCCGCCACGCGGGCGGCCCGCCTGGAGCGGGTGGTCGCCACCCTGGAGTCCGGCGGCAAGGTGAACTAGGGCCTGTCTGACAATTCGCGTCGTCGCCGGAGGCAGGCGGGAATTGTCAGACAGGCCCTAGGGCGCACCACGGAAGAGCGCCGGGTACGGGACCGTCCGTACCCGGCGCTCCGGCCGTGTGGGTGAAGCGTGTGAAGTTGTTGCCGCCCGACGGCGCGCGACTGGCGGAACATGCATGCGCGCTGCCGGGCGGAGTCCGTGAACCCCGTGGGGAAATCCGTGAACCCCGTGAAAGGGGTCGGGACCGCGGCGGGTGCGACGGGCCGTCGGTTCCTCTCCCTCAGGTCGAGAGGGAAGCCGACGGACCTCGACCACCGCACTGGCTCGCAGAGCCGCCGCGGACCGAGCCCGCCCGCCCGCGTCACGTACCACCCCTCATCCGGGTCCGTGACGGCGGGTCGGGCTCAGCGCCGACGGGCTGACCTCCCGTCAACCCATCGACGCAGCTCGGGAGTTATCCGCTCGCTCAGTCCTCGCGCAGGGCGCGGACGGCCTCCTCGACGCGCTTGCCGTAGTCGGCGTCGGCGGCGTGGAAGTGGGCGAGGTTCTTCTCGATGACGTCGTCGCGGGAGACCTGCGAGAGGCCACCGGCGATGTTCGCCACCAGACGCGACTTCTCGTCCTCGGACATCAGGCGGTAGAGCTCACCGGCCTGGAAGAAGTCGTCGTCCTTGGTGTGGGTCGGGGCGGCGTGCGTGCCCGTGTAGCCGGCGATCGCGAGCGGCGCGGAGAGCGGCTGACCGGTCTCGACGGGGCCGTCGTACGAGTTGGGCTCGTAGTTCTTGCGGTCGCGGCCGTAGGGGTTGGAGGCCATCAGGCCGTCACGCCCGTAGTTGTCGGCCTTCGCCGCCTTGGGGGCGTTGACCGCGAGCTGGGTGTGGTTGACGCCCAGGCGGTAGCGGTGCGCGTCCGCGTAGGCGAACAGGCGGCCCTGGAGCATCTTGTCGGGCGAGGGGCCGATGCCCGGCACGAAGTTGTTCGGGGAGAACGCGGCCTGCTCGACCTCGGCGAAGACGTTGTCCGGGTTGCGGTCGAGGACCAGGCGGCCGACGCGCTGGAGCGGGTAGTCCTTGTGCGGCCACACCTTGGTGAGGTCGAACGGGTTGAAGCGGTAGTCCGCCGCCTCGGACGCGGGCATGATCTGCACGTGCAGTGTCCAGGACGGGTTCACGCCCCGCTCGATGGCCTGGAGCAGGTCGGTCTGGTGCGAGTTCGGGTCCTTGCCCGCGATCTCGGCGGCCTGCTCGCTGGAGAGGGAGCGGATGCCCTGGTTCGTCTTGAAGTGGTACTTGACGAAGAAGGCCTCGCCCTTGGCGTTCGTCCACTGGTAGGTGTGCGAGCCGTAGCCGTTCATGTGGCGGTACGAGGCGGGGATGCCGCGGTCGCCCATCAGCCAGGTGATCTGGTGCGTGGCCTCGGGGGCGTGCGCCCAGAAGTCCCAGACGTTGTCCGGCTCCTGCTTGCCCGTGAAGGGGTCGCGCTTCTGGGAGTGGATGAAGTCGGGGAACTTCAGCGGGTCCTTGATGAAGAACACCGGGGTGTTGTTGCCGACGAGGTCGTAGTTGCCCTCTTCGGTGTAGAACTTCACCGCGAAGCCGCGCGGGTCACGGACCGCGTCCGCGCCACCGAGGTTGTCGGCCACGGTCGAGAAGCGCAGGAACAGCTCCGTGCGCCTGCCGACCTCGCTGAGGAAGTCCGCGTGGGTGAAGCCGGTGACGTCGTCGGTCACCTCGAAGTAGCCGTACGCGCCGGAGCCGCGGGCGTGCACGACACGCTCCGGGATGCGCTCACGGTTGAAGCGGGCCAGCTTCTCCAGGAGGTGCTGGTCCTGGAGCAGGATCGGACCACCGACGCCGGCGGTGGCGGAGTTCTGGTTGTCGGCGACGGGGGCGCCGGACTCGGTCGTGAGCACACGCTTCGACATGGTGGCGAGGTTGACCTTCCGTACGTAACTGCTTCGACTGCAGACGGTGTTCGGGAGCGTAAGGACCCCTGAGCAGCTACGTCAACAGTTTGTTGAAGTTTTTGGGTGGGCCGGTGGGCCGGTGGTGCCGTGCTGGTTCCGGGCCGCGGCGGCGCCTGGGCGCGACAGGACAGGTGTCAGCGCCGCCACGGCCCGGAAGTCTGGGGGAGGAGCCCGTCGGCTAGAGCTCGGTGCCCGACAGGCGCTCGACGGAGCGCAGCAGGGCGGAGTGGTCGAGGCCGCCGTCGCCCTGCGCACGCAGGGAGGCGACCAGCTGGGCGACGACCGCGCCGACGGGCAGGGCGGCGCCGACGTTGCGGGCGGCGTCGGTGACGATGCCCATGTCCTTGTGGTGCAGGTCGATCCGGAAGCCGGGCTTGAAGTCCCGGTTCAGGAAGTTGTCCTTCTTGCGGGTCAGCACGGTCGAGCCGGCCAGACCGCCGTTGAGGACGTCGAGGGCGGCGTTCAGGTCCACGCCGGACTTCTCCAGGAAGACCACGGCCTCGGCGCACGCCTGGATGTTGACGGCGACGATCAGCTGGTTGGCGGCCTTCACGGTCTGACCGGAGCCGTGCGGACCGCACAGCACGATGGTCTTGCCGAGTGCCTCGAGCAGCGGCTTGGCCTCGTCGAAGTCGGCCTGCTCGCCGCCGACCATGATGGACAGGACGGCCTCGATGGCGCCCGCCTCGCCGCCGGAGACCGGGGCGTCCAGGACGCGCAGGCCCTTCTCCTCGGCGGCCTTGGCGAGGTCCACGGAGGTCTGCGGGGTGATCGACGACATGTCGACGATCAGCGCGCCCGACCTGGCGTTCTCCAGGATGCCGTCGGGGCCGTACGCGATGGCCTCGACCTGCGGCGACGCGGGCACCATCGTGACGACCACGTCGGCGTCCCTGACGGCCTCCGCGATGGACTTCGCGGCGGTGCCGCCGGCGGCCGAGAGCCGGTCCAGCTTGTCCTGCTCAAGGGTGTAGCCGGTGACGGAGTAACCCGCCTTGATCAGGTTCTCGGACATGGGGGAGCCCATGATGCCGAGTCCGATCCACGCGACCTTGGGAAGGGTGCTCATGAGGGTGCCTCTCTGACTGCTCTAAAGCTTTCGTACGTCTATGAGTTGGCGCTCAGCGCGCGGCGCGGGCCTCGGCGGGCAGCCAGCCGAAGGACTCCTCGCTGGGGCGGTCGCCCGCCTTGTACTCCAGGCCGACCCAGCCCTCGTAGCCGGAGTCCCGCAGCTGGTCGAGCAGCGCCTCCAGCGGCAGCGAACCCGTGCCGGGGGCGCCGCGGCCGGGGTTGTCCGCGATCTGCACGTGCCCGGTCTTCGCGGCGTACCGCTCGATGACCGAGGGCAGGTCCTCGCCGTTCATGGACAGGTGGTACAGGTCCATGAGGAACTTGGCGTTGCCGAGGCCGGTCGCGGCGTTCACCTTGTCGACGATCTCGATCGCCTTGGGCGCGCTCACGATGGGGCACTTCGGCGACTCGGGGGCGTTCAGCGCCTCGATCAGCAGGATCGCGCCGACGCGGTCGGCCTCGCGGGCCGCGAGCACCAGGTTCTCCAGGGCGAGTTCGTCCTGGACGGCCGGGTCCACGCCCTCGACGCGGTTGCCGTACAGCGCGTTGAGCGCCGTGCAGCCGAGCGACTCGGCGAAGTCCGCCGCCACCGCGAGGTTGGCGCGGAACTTCTCGCTCTCCTCGCCGGGGATCGACAGGGCGCCGCGGTCGGGGCCCGGCAGCTGACCGGCGTAGAAGTTCAGGCCCACCAGCCGCACGCCCGCGTCCTCGATCGCCTTCTTCAGGGCGTCGAGCTCGGACTGCTCGGGGGTGGGGGCGTCGACCCAGGGCCACCACAGCTCGACCGCGCCGAAGCCGGCCTTCGCGGCGGCCGCGGGGCGCTCCAGGAGCGGGAGCTCGGTGAAGAGGATCGACAGGTTCACATTGAAGCGCTGGTCGGAGTATCCCATGGGGCTTCCGCGCTCCTTCCGTATTGCGGAAGTTCATTTCTGCTTGATGGAAGACTGCATCCGATCCGCGGAAGCTGTCAAGAGGGGGCTGCCGAAAAATCCCGACGCGGCAGTAGGTTGGCCGCGTGCGATTGAGAGTGGAGTTCACGACCGAGCCCTTCGACCTCGACGAGGCCCCGGCGCACGCGCTGGTGGCCCGCGACGTCATCCAGGGGGCCCCGCTGGACGCGGTGGACGTCGGCCCGTTCGGCAACACCGCCGAGGGCGACGTCGACGCGGTCCTGACCGCCGTCGACGCGATGCTGCGCCAGTCCCTGGGGGCGGGCGCCACCCGGGTCTCGCTCCAGGTCAACGTGATCGGGGAGCCGGACCGGCCGGGAGGCCGCGGCCTGCCGGGGGAGGCGGATAAGTGACCAGCTTCGGGGACGACCCCTTCGTCACCGCGGTCAAGCCGCTGGTGGACGCCATGGGCGGCGAGATGATCCCGCCGGACCAGGCGGGGACCGATGACGTGGTCCTGGCCTGGGAGGGCGAGGACGTGGTGGCGGTGCGGCTGCCGCAGCTCGCCGACTCGCTGGACCACATCCTGCTCGCCCTGGAGCGCAAGCGGGGCCGGCCGCTCTCGGAGCTCGACCGCAAGGCGAAGCAGGAGGTCGTGCGGATACTGGAGGCGCGCGGCGCCTTCGCCGTGCGGCACGGCGTCGAGACGGTGGCGGGCGCCCTCGGCGTCTCCCGCTTCACCGTTTACAACTACCTGAACAGGGAGAATGCCGCGAAGGGTGACTAAGGGCGCCCCGCCCAGGACCCTTCTGTCACTCAATGCGGTCGAGCCGTCACCCGTATCGTCGGGTGGCGGCTTCTTTGTTCAAGTTATTTCAACAAACTGTTGACGCTGCGTTGTTGAAGGTCTTAGCTGTTCCGCAGCCCGTCCAGCACAAGGCCACGGAGGCTTCCCGTGACTTCGAGTACGACACCGGGCATCGCCCGGTTCAACGCCTTGGAGGAGTCGGCGGCCACCGCCGCGCTCCACGAGGCCTGTGCCTCTTCGGCCTGGGGGAGCAGGCTTCTCTCCCAGCGCCCCTACGCCACCGCCGAGGACCTCTTCGCCGCGAGCGACGCCGCCATGGCCGAGCTGACCGCGGACGACCTGGCCGAGGCGATGGCGGGGCACCCGCCGATCGGCCGCCCGAAGCCCGGGGACCCGACCTCCTCCCGCGAACAGCGGGGCATGGCCGGCGCCTCCGAGGAGCTCAAGGCCGAGATGCTCGAACTGAACCTGGCCTACCAGGAGAAGTTCGGCCATGTCTTCCTGATCTGCGCCACCGGCCGCACCGGTGAGCAGATGCGGGACGCGGTCAAGGAACGGATCGGCAACTCGCCCGAACAGGAGCGGGAGATCGTCCGCGCCGAGCTGGGCAAGATCAACCGCATCCGCCTGACCCGCCTCCTGGAAGAAGAAGAGACCGCATGAGCACGGAAACGACCGCGTCGGTGTCCACGCACATCCTGGACACCAGCGTCGGCCGCCCCGCCGAGGGCGTCGCCATCTCACTGTCGGCCCGCGGCGGCTCCCAGGAGCAGTGGCAGGCGCTCGGCGGCAGCGCGACCGACGCGGACGGGCGCTGCAAGGACCTGCCGGCGCTGCCGGAGGGCACCACCCACGTACGCCTCGACTTCGAGACCGAGGCGTACTTCCTGGCCAAGCAGAACACGAAGAACCAGCAAGCCGAGGCGCAGCAGGACGCCCCCGCGAATCGGGACAGCGGTGCGGACGGAGCGTTCTTCCCGGAGGTGGCGATCACGTTCGCCGTCACGCCGGGCGAGCACTACCACGTACCGCTGCTGCTCAACCCGTTCGGCTACTCCGTTTACCGAGGGAGCTAGCAGACATGCCCACCATTCTGGGACAGAACCAGTACGGCAAGGCTGAGAACCGGGTCGTAAAGATCACGCGGGACGGCGACACCCACCACATCAAGGACCTGAACGTCTCCGTCGCCCTCTCCGGCGACCTGGACGACGTCCACTACAACGGCTCGAACGCCAACTGCCTGCCGACGGACACGACGAAGAACACCTGCTTCGCGTTCGCCAAGGAGTACGGCATCGAGTCCGCCGAGCAGTACGGCATCCACCTCGCCCGGCACTTCGTCGACAGCCAGCCCTCGATCCACCGCGCGCGGATCCGCATCGAGGAGTACTCCTGGGAGCGCATCGGCGGCTCCGACAGCAACGCCAAGTTCATCGGCGCCGACGAGGTCAAGCACTCCTTCGTCCGCAAGGGCCAGGAGACGCGGCTCGCCCAGATCACTTATGACGGCGAGAAGTTCGAGGTGCTGTCGGGGCTGAAGGACCTGACCGTGATGAACTCCACGAACTCCGAGTTCTGGGGCTACATCAAGGACAAGTACACGACCCTCCAGGAAGACTACGACCGCATCCTCGCCACCTCCCTGTCCACGTGGTGGCGGCACAACTGGACCAGCGACGAGCAGCGCATGCCGAGCTGGGAGCGGTCGTACGAGCAGGCGAAGAAGCACATCCTGCACGCCTTCGTGGAGACCTACTCGCTCTCCCTCCAGCAGACGCTGTACCAGATGGGTTCGCGGGTCATCAACAACCGCAGCGAGATCGACGAGATCCGCTTCTCCGCGCCCAACAAGCACCACTTCCGTCAGGACCTCTCGCCCTTCGGCCTCGACAACGAGGCGAAGGACGGAGCCGTCTACTACGCCGCCGACCGTCCCTACGGCCTCATCGAGGCCACCATCCTGCGGGACGGCGTCGAGCCGAAGATCCCGGTCGACATGACCAACCTCTGACGCGGGACGCGCGCCCCCGCCCCACCGCAGTGGGCGGGGGCGCGCCACACCGGAGGGAACAGCAATGGCACAGCCTGCAAAGGGGCCGGCAGAAGGCCCGTGTTCCACCCCACCTGTAGGTGACGGGGAGTCAACTCCCGACTGCCACCCGGTGGATGAGAAGCTCCACCCCTCGCGGCTCGTCCCCGCCGCACTCCAGCACATCGCCGCCATGTACGCGGGTGTGGTCACCCCTCCGCTCATCATCGGCCAGGCCTGTGGCCTGGACACGGTGGCCCAGACCCGGCTGATCGCCGCCGGTCTGCTGATCGCCGGTCTCGCCACCATCCTCCAGACCCTCGGCGTCAAGGGATTCGTCGGCAACCGCCTGCCGTTCGTGAACGCCGCCTCCTCGGCCGGTATCGCACCGATCCTCGCCATCGCCGAGACCAACGCCAAGGGCGACCAACTCCCCGCGATCTACGGCGCGGTAATGGTCGCGGGCGTCTTCTGCCTCGCCGTCGGCCCCTTCTTCGGCAAGCTGCTGCGCTTCTTCCCGCCGCTGGTCACCGGCGTCGTCATCACCCTCATCGGCGTCACGCTGATGCCCGTGCCCGTCAAGTGGGCGCAAGGGGGCGACGACACCGACCCGACGTTCGGCGACATGAAGTACCTCGCGCTCGCCGCCTTCACGCTCGTCGTCATCCTGATGTTCCAGCGCTTCGGGCGCGGCTTCTTGAAGCAAGTCGCCCTGCTGGCAGGCATGTTCATCGGCACGCTGGCCGCGATCCCGTTCGGCATGGCGGACTTCACCTCCGTGCAGTCGGCGCCGCTGGCCGCGCTGCCCACGCCGTTCGCCGCCGGCGCCCCGGTCTTCCAGCCCGCCGCGATCCTCTCGCTCTGCATCGTCATGCTGGTCCTGATGACCGAGTCGGCGGCCGGCATGCTCGCCCTCGGCGAGATCTGCGAGCGCAAGACCGACGGGAAGACCATCACCCGGGGCCTGCGCACCGACGGCATCGCCACGCTCGTCGGCCCCGTCTTCGGCGGCTTCCCGACCTCCGCCTTCGCGCAGAACGTCGGCGTCGTCTCGCTCACCCGGGTCCGCAGCCGCTACGTCGTCGCCGTCGCGGGCGCCACGCTCATCGTCCTCGGCGCCTTCCCGGTCCTCGGCGCGGTCGTCAACGTCGTCCCCATGCCGGTCCTCGGCGGCGCGGGCATCGTGCTCTTCGGCTCCATCGCGGTCAGCGGCATCCGTACGCTCTCCGAGGCGGGCCTGGACGACAGCTCCAACATCATCCTGGTGGCGGTGTCGCTCGGGGCGGGCATCATCCCGCTCGCCGCGCCCACCTTCTACACCCAGTTCCCCGCGTGGGCGCAGACCGTCCTCGGCTCCGGCATCAGCGCCGGCGCGCTCGTCGCGGTCACGCTCAACCTGTTCTTCCACCATCTCGGCACCCGTGGCAGCGCGCAGAGCACCGCCGCGGCACTCAAATCTCCCTAGGGTCCTGCCGTGCCCAATCGCCACTCACGAAATGAAGGAAGCACCATGGCACCTTCGGCAGACCGCATCGTCATCGAGAACGCCGCGATCGCAACCGTGGACGCCCAGGACACCGAGTACGCCTCGGGTCACGTCGTCGTCGCGGGGAACAGGATCGAGTCCATCGGCGCGGGCAAGGCCCCGGAGGGCCTGGAGAACGTCGTACGCCGCGTCGACGGCACCGGCCACCTCGTCACGCCCGGCCTGGTCAACACCCACCACCACTTCTACCAGTGGATCACCCGGGGCCTGGCCACCGACCACAACCTCTTCAACTGGCTCACCGCGCTGTACCCGACGTGGGCGCGCATCGACGAGCAGATGACGTACGCGGCCGCGCAGGGCTCCCTCGGCATGATGGTCCGCGGCGGCGTCACCACCGCCATGGACCACCACTACGTCTTCCCGCGGGGCTCCGGCGACCTCTCCGGGTCGATCATCCGCGCCGCCTCCGAGATGGGCGTGCGCTTCACCCTGGCCCGCGGCTCCATGGACCGCAGCGAGAAGGACGGCGGCCTGCCGCCGGACTTCGCCGTGGAGACCCTGGAGGGCGCGCTCGCCGCGACCGAGGAGACCGTCAAGAAGCACCACGACGCCTCCTTCGACGCGATGACGCAGGTGGCGGTGGCCCCCTGCTCGCCGTTCTCGGTGTCGACCGAACTCATGAGGCAGGGCGCCGAGTTGGCGCGCCGCCTCGGGGTGCGGCTGCACACGCACGGCAGCGAGACGGTCGAGGAGGAGAAGTTCTGCCACGAGCTGTTCGGCATGGGCCCCACCGACTACTTCGAGTCGACTGGCTGGCTCGGTGAGGACGTGTGGATGGCGCACTGCGTCCACATGAACGACTCCGACATCGCCGCGTTCGCCCGTACCGGCACGGGAGTCGCGCACTGCCCCTCCTCCAACGCGCGCCTCGCGGCCGGCATCGCCCGCGTCCCCGACATGCTGAAGGCGGGCGTCCCCGTCGGCCTCGGCGTCGACGGCACCGCCTCCAACGAGTCCGGCGAACTCCACACCGAGCTGCGCAACGCCCTGCTGATCAACCGCCTCGGCGCCCACAAGGAAGCCGCGCTCAACGCCCGCCAGGCGCTGCGGCTCGGCACGTACGGCGGAGCCCAGGTCCTCGGCCGGGCCACGCAGATCGGCTCCCTGGAGGCCGGCAAGCTCGCCGACCTCGTCCTGTGGAAGACCGACGGCATCGGGCACGCCTCGATCGCCGACCCGGTGACCGCCATCGTCTTCGGCGCGGCGGCCCCGGTCACCCTCTCCCTCGTCAACGGCAGGCCGGTCGTCGAGAACGGCCGCCTGCTGCACGCCGACGAGGACGTCATCGCCCGCTCCACGCGGGAGCAGGCGCAGCGTCTCGCGCGGATCGCCGCCGAGAGCTGAACCCAAGAACTCCGGTCGGGGGGGACGGCCCTCGACCGGACTTGAGCAGCCGAGCGGGCTGCTCAAGTGCCGCCCCGGAACGTGGCCCAAAGCTTCACGTTCCCGGGGCGGTCAGTACTACCTGGGCGCACCACCACAACCGAATACCGAGCAAGTCCTTGCACCACGCACCACCCCCCACCTCCCAGAAGCGAAAAGTGCCGGCGCCCAGCCGGGGCTGGAAAACAACCGGAGGAGCCACCGTGGCCACTCAGCCCAGGTTCACCAAGCAAGGCACCACCCCAGAGGCGTCCGAGGGCGACGGCGAAGCCGCCATACCCCCGGCCGTGCATCCGGTCGACGAGAAGCTCCCGCCCCTGAAGATGGCGACGACAGGTCTTCAGCACGTGGCCGCCATGTACGCGGGCGTCGTCGCCCCGCCGCTCATCGTCGGCGCCGCCGTCGGCCTCTCCGCGAAGGAACTCACCTTCCTGACCGGCGCGTGTCTGTTCACCGCGGGGCTCGCGACCTTCCTCCAGACCCTCGGCATCTGGAAGATCGGCGCCCGCCTCCCCTTCGTCAACGGCGTCACCTTCGCCGGTGTCGCGCCCATGCTCGCCGTCGTCGACTCCACCAAGGACAAGGACGACGCGCTCCCCATCATCTTCGGCGCGGTCATCGTCGCCGGTGTGCTCGGCTTCATCGCGGCGCCGTTCTTCTCCAAGATGGTGCGCTTCTTCCCACCCGTGGTCACCGGTACGGTCATCACCCTCATCGGCATCTCGCTGATGCCGGTCGCCTTCGGCTGGGCGCAGGGACCGGTGCCGGGCGCCGACGACTACGGCTCGACCAAGAACCTCGCCCTCGCGGGCATCACGCTCGTCATCGTGCTGCTGCTGCGCCGCTTCACCACCGGCTTCGTCAAGCAGATCGCGGTTCTGCTCGGCCTGGTCGTCGGCACGCTCGTCGCGATCCCGTTCGGCGTCACCGACTTCAGCCCGGTCGGCGAGGCGGACATCGTCGGCTTCCCGACGCCCTTCCACTTCGGCGCCCCGCAGTTCGCGGCCGCGGCGATCGTCTCGCTCTGCGTCGTCATGGTCGTCTCGATGACGGAGTCGACGGCCGACATGCTCGCCCTCGGCGAGATCGTGGACCGTCCGGCGGACGAGAAGACCATCGCGGCGGGCCTGCGCGCCGACTGTCTCGGCTCGGCGGTCAGCCCGCTCTTCAACGGCTTCATGTGCAGCGCCTTCGCGCAGAACATCGGCCTGGTCGCGATGACGAAGATCCGCAGCCGGTACGTGGTCGCGGCGGGCGGCGGCTTCCTCGTCCTGATGGGCCTGTGCCCGATGGCGGCCTCGCTGATCGCGGTCGTGCCGCGCCCGGTGCTCGGCGGCGCGGGCGTCGTCCTCTTCGGCTCGGTCGCGGCGAGCGGCATCCAGACGCTGGTCAAGGCGAATCTGGAGCGCGACAACAACGTCCTGATCGTGGCCGTCTCGCTGGCCGTCGGCCTGATCCCGATCGCGGCGCCGGAGTTCTACCACGCGTTCCCGGAGACCGCGAAGATCATCCTCGACTCGGGCATCTCGACGGGCTGTGTGGCCGCCGTACTCCTGAACCTCGTCTTCAACCACATCGGCAAGGGCCGCGAGGACGACGAGGTGACGGCGCCGATGGAGCCGGGCGGGGAGATCGCGCAGACGCGCACGCACTCCTCGCCGACGGGGTCTTCCGCGGCCGGGGTGCACTGACGTACCGTCGTGGCGCCGCCACCGTATGGCGGAAGTTACTTTCCAGTCGGGTCCGGTCGGCCCCGCCCGTGTCTCATGAACTCCCACGGCACGGGGCCGACTTCCGGCGTCACGCAACGGAAGAAGCGCCACCCATGAGTTCTGAAGTGAAGGCCCCCGACGCGCGGGCGGCAGGCCCCGAGGTCCACCCCGTCGACGAGATTCTGCCGCCGGGCCGCATGCTCGTCGCGAGCCTCCAGCACGTCGCCTCCATGTACGCCGGCGCGGTCTCCGTCCCGCTCGTGGTGGCCGTCGCGGCGAAGATGTCGCCAGGGGACACGGCCGTACTCATGGGCGGCAGCCTGCTGATGGCGGGCATCGCGACCCTCCTTCAGACGCTCGGCATCGGCACCTTCATCGGCTCGAAGCTGCCCTTCGTCAACGGCGTCTCGTTCGCGGGCGTCGGCGTGATGCTGACGATCATCGCCACGCAGGGCGGCGTCGAGGCGGGCATGCCGGTCGTCTTCGGGGCGATCATCGTCTCAAGTGTCTTCGGATTCCTGGTCAGTTCGTACTTCTCGCGGCTCGTGCGCTTCTTCCCGCCGGTGGTGACCGGCTCGGTCATCACGCTCATCGGCGTCTCCCTCATCCCGGTCGCGTACGACTGGATCGTGGACGACTCGGCGACCGGCACCCCGGAGCCGAAGAGCATCGGCCTCGCGGGCGCCACGGTCCTCGTCATGCTCCTGCTCCAGCGCTTCACGCGCGGCTTCCTCAAGCAGGTCAGCATGCTCTTCGCGATGGTCTTCGGCACGCTGCTCGCGATACCGATGGGCCTCGCCGACTTCTCGAGGCTCGACGGCGCGGACGCCGTCGGCATCCCGTCCCCGCTGCACTTCGGCGCCCCGCAGTTCAGCCTCCCCGCGATCATCTCGATGTGCGTCGTCATGCTGGTGATCCTCACCGAGTCCACCGCCGACATGATCGCCCTCGGCAGGATCGTCGAACGGGACGTCGACGAGAAGACCATCGCCCGCGGCCTGCGTGCCGACGCACTCGGCTCGGCGCTCAGCCCTCTCTTCAACGCCTTCCACGCCAGCGCGTTCGCGCAGAACATCGGCCTGGTCGTGATCTCCAAGGTGCGCAGCCGCTTCGTCGTCGCGCTCAGCGGCGCCATCCTCGTCCTGATCGGCCTCAGCCCGGCCGCGGCGGCGCTCATCTCCGTCGTCCCGATGCCGGTCCTGGCCGCCGTCAGCCTCTTTCTCTTCGGCTCCATCGCGGTCAGCGGCATCCAGACGCTGCTCCAGGCGGACCTGCACCGTGGCGACAACGCCCTGATCGTCGTCGTCACCCTCGGCGCGGGTCTCGCCCCCGCCCTCTCGGACGGCTTCTACGACGCGTTCCCCGCCTGGGCCCAGATCGTCCTCGGCTCCGGCATCTCCACGGGCTGCCTGCTGGCCGTGGCGCTGAACCTGGTCTTCAACCACCTGGGTACGAAGCCGGGTCCGGACCCCGTGACGGCTCCCGTGACGGCCTCCGCGGACCCGGCCCCCACGGCCGTCACCCGTTCACCCTGAGCCGCCGCACCGCCTCGGGCGCCGTGAAGAGCGTGAGCCCCTGCGCGATCTGCTCCTCCAGGTCGCCGCCCGACCGCTCGAAGTAGTCGGCCCGCACCCCCGCGTCCCGCGCCGCCCGCGCCATGTTGTGGGCACCGGCGAGCACGACATCGAGGCCCTGCGCGAAGCCGGGAGCGGCACCCGACTCCCGGTCGGCGTCCACGTCGGCCGCGAGCGAGGGCAGCATCTGGAGCATGCTGCTCAGCCACGGCACGAGCAGCTCGGTGACCCCGCCCGCGCTGCCCTCCTTGTGCGAGGTGGCCAGGGCGACCGCGTGGAAGAAGCCGTGGAACATCATGTCCATCGCGCTGAGCAGCGCCAGGTCGTACAGCGAGGCGATCCCCGCGTCGGTGCCCAGGTACACGGCCCCGCCCAGCGCCTCCAACGTCTCCCGGTGCGCCGTGAAGTGCCGCTCCCGGCCGCTGTAGAGGACGAACGCCTGCGAGGTGGCGACGGTCGAGGGGATGGCCATGATCCCGCCGTCCAGATACTCCGCGCCGAGCCCTTCCGCCCAGGACTCGGCGCGGCGGGCCTGGTCCGGCGTGCCGTTGGCGAGGTTGACCAGCGTGCGCCCGCGCAGGGCTTCGGCGGCGGGCTCCAGGACGGTGTGCGTGGTGTCGTGGTCCAGCAGGCAGGCGATGACCAACGGCGCGGCCAGGACGGCCTCCTGGACCGACCCGGCCCGCACCGCCCCGCGCGCCACGAGCGCGTCGCCCTTCTCCGTGCTGCGGTTCCAGACGGTGGTGGGATGCCCGGCGGCGAGCAGGGCCCCGGCCAGCGCCTGCCCCATCTCGCCGAGCCCGATGACGCTGACGGCCGGCTTGCTGCTCATGGATGCTCCTGTACGGGTGGGTGAAGGGGAACCTCTTCACCCTTGAACAGCCCGTCACGCCTCACAAGTACGCACTAATTAGTGCGTGCTCACCCGGAGGTAAGTGAGCTAGCGGCTTCCGCACAGCTTCGCGGAGCCGACCGCGCCGCCCGTGTTCTCGTCGTCCGTGCCGAGGAGGGCGGTGCGGGAGTTCGGTACGCACTCCACGGCCTCGATCTTGCGCCCATCGAACTTCCGCAGCAGGGCAGGGGACTTGCTGACGCTCAGGCGAACCTTGCCGGCGCGGGTGACGGAGACCGTGCCCGCGTCGCTGACTGCCGAGTCGAACGGCCCGTCGTCGCCCGGGTCCGACGCCGAGCCGATCAGGAGGCGGCCCGATGCCGTGACCGAGATGTCCGAGGCGTGCCGGACCGGTCCGGCCGGGTAGGGCGCGCGGTAGCGGGTGGCGGTGGTGACCGGGCCGAAGTCGGCGTTGCCGTGCTTGTCGAAGGTGAAGGGGGCGGCGCGCAGCGTCGAGGGGCGGTCCTTGCCCGCGCCCCGGTCGGCCCAGACGGCGGCCATTTTGCCGTGTTTCGAGGTCAGCGCGAAGCTCTCGTAGTCGTCGCCGTCGGCGATCGCCGGGAGCGGGGAGGTGTCCAGGACCTCGACCCGGGTGCCGGTCGCCTTGAGGTGGTACACGAGGCCGCGGCTGGCGAGGGCCACGTACTCGCCGGGGGCGCCCGGCACCGCCTCGATGGCCTCCAGGTCGATGGGCTCGCTGCCGCCCGCCCAGGTCAGCGGCTCGACGGCGGCGGAACCGCCCGGCCGGTAGGTGAGCGCGGCGACGCGGTTCTGGCCGGGCTTCTTGTTGTCGCGTACGACCAGCGCGTGCGTGGCGCCGTGCGTACGGGAGGTGAACGCCAGGCCGCTGACGCCGGAGGTGATGTCGGCGCCCACCTGTCGCCAGCCGCCGTCGGCGGCGGGGGCCACGGCGGGGGCGGTGGCGGCGCCCGCCGTGACGAGTGCGGCGGTGGCGGCGGTCAGCACGGTCATGCGAAGGAACATGGATCTCTCATCTCGGTGCGCGTCCACGCGTGTGGACGCGCGTAGACGGGGAGTTGGCCGGGACCGTACCCATCCCCGCCCACCGGAGGCAAGAGGCGCGTGGGAGCACGCGGTCGCGCGGGACCGAAGGGCCCCGCGCGACGGCACCGGACCGAAGGGGCCCGTCAGCCGATGCGGTACGGGTCGCCGTACACCTTCCACTCCAGCGGCGTGTCCAAGTTGAGGTTCCGCTTCTTCAGGAACACGCGCTGCGCCGTGTCGACGCGGCTCGTGTCCTCGTGGGCCGCCTCCTGCTTCATCGCCCAGACGCGCGCGTCCAGGAAGGCGTTCAGGTACGTCACCTCGTCACCGCCCTGCGCGGGCGTCTTCGCCGAACGCAGCGCGCGCTTGCGGATGTTGCGGAAGCTGGTGGAGTCGCTGCCGTCACCGTGCATGACGATCGCGTCGTAGTAGCAGAACTGGCCGAGCACGCCGACGCCGTCCGCCTTGCCCTGCTTGACCGCCGGGTTGAAGTAGACGCGGTCGCGCTCGTCGTTCTGCGCCTTCTGGAACGCCGGGTCCTCGGCGGCCTTCTCCCAGTCCCTCGTGAAGGTCGGGTCGAGCCCCTCGTGCGAGTCCGTGCCGTCGACCTCGCGCAGCGCGGGCAGGTACTTGGCGAGGACGTTGCCCGGCTTGCGCTGGGTGTAGAGCTCGACGAGGTCCAGCATGTCGCCGGTACCGGAACAGAAGCCGATGATGCCCGCGGTGTAGCCGCGGCCGTCGTCGATGTCCTCGATGTAGCGGTAGTAGTTCTTCCAGTTGAGGCTGGAGTTCTCGGCGCTGCACACGAGCTTCATGGCGATCTCCTTCTTCGCCGGATCGTCGAGCCCGCCGGCCCGCAGAGGAGCCGCGGTGGCGGAGGTCATCTGCGAGGCGATGACCGGGCCGGCCACGACCGAGGCGCCGATGAAGGCGAGCAGGGTGCGGCGGGAGGTGAGGGGTCGCGGGCGGGTGTGCGAGGAGTGGGGGGTCTGCACGAGGGCCTCCAGGAGGGGGAGTTCGTCGTTCCGCGTACTGTTAGGAAGGTTTCCTACCAGAGTTTTGGTGTGGCGTATACCCGTCAAGACGCGATGAGTGCGGTGCCGGTGAATGGCCGGACATCGACCTGGCCGCGGAACCTCCTGGTCCGTACGCTCCCCCTCGCTCACGCATCACGGCACTTCTCCTCTTCTCCGGCACTCCCCTCCCTCGCAATGGAACGGAGAACCATGGCTGGTGCACTGCTGCTGTCCGGCGCCGTCGCGGCGCTGTTCGGCTCGACGCTCCCCGCGCACGACCCGGCGGGGATCCTGGAACCGCCTCCGGACAAGATCGTGATCGAGGTCGCCACGGTGAACGGCTCGGGCTGCCCCCTCGGGACCGCCGCCGTGGCCGTCTCCGGGGACAACACCGCCTTCACGGTCACCTACAGCGACTACCTCGCCCAGGCCGGCGGCGGCGCGGACCCCACCGCGTTCCGCAAGAACTGCCAGCTCAATCTCGTCGTGCACGTCCCGCAGGGCTTCACCTACGCCATCGCGAGCGTGGACTACCGCGGCTACGCCTCGCTCCAGCCGGGTGCCAAGGGCATCGAGAAGGCCTCGTACTACTTCCAGGGCTCCCCGAGCACGGCCGCGAAGACCCATGAGTTCAAGGGCGCCTACAACGACAATTGGCAGGCCACGGACTCCACGGACTGGGCGCAGCTCGTCTGGGCGCCCTGCGGCGAGCGGCGCAACTTCAACATCAACACCGAGCTGCGCGTCGACGCGGGCACCTCGGACCCCGCGAAGGCCAGCTTCATGACGATGGACTCCACGGACGGCGACATCAGCACCGTCTACCACATGGCGTGGAAGGAGTGCCCGCGGCGCTGAGCCGCGTCCCTGGCGGGCCTCTCACCGGGCCGTCCCGAGGGGCCCGCCACCGAACTTTCCTCGGAACCCTCCTCGAAGCTCTCCCCGAACCGTTCCTCGGAACTCTCCTCGCACCACCGGGCTTCACCGAGGTCGGCCGGATGCTGCGCGAGCCGCAGGAGGGGGAGCGGTTCCGCCGAGGCCACCTGCTGATGACCCGGACGCAGGCCGGCTCCTGGCCCGGTCCTCGTGGCCTAGTCCCTGCGGGTGGCGGTCAGCCGGGCGTGCACCCGCTCCGCGATGTCGTACGTGTCACCGGTCGGCCGCGTCGCCAGACGTCCCGGATCACGGATCCACTGGTCCTCGACGGCGAACCAGTCGATCTTCCGGGGCGTACGGCCCGCCGCGAGCGCGTCCCGCAGCTCCTTGAAGTACCGCTCCCAGCGCAGCCGGTAGAGGCCGCCGACGAGCCCGGCCCACTCGCGGTTGGCGTAGTCGCGCAGCCCGGCGTCCGCGCCGGACCGTGGCCCCCACACCGTCAGCAACGACAGCTGGTCGTACGCGAGGCGGTCCCGTTCGCGCTCGTCGGCCCCCCACGCCCGCGCGTCGGCGACCCAGCGGCCGAGGAGGTGGCGGGAGTCCGTCGCCACGAGCCGGTCGAGCAGGTCCATCAGCTCCAGCCAGACCCGGGTGAGCCGCTCGAAGCGGGCCGCGTCCCCCGCGTCGTACGCCTCCTTGACGCGCGGCAGCAGGACACGGCTGCGGTTGGAGAGGGCTTGCCGGGCGACGTCGAGCAGGTCGCGGCGGTACGCGGAGGAGTGCCGCAGGCCGCGGCGGACCGCGAGGAGTTCGCCGAGCGCGGGTTCGAAGTCGGCGGGCTCGTAGCGCATCTTCCGCGGTGACCAGGATGCCGCCGACTTCGCCGCCAGGTCGGGGCGCGCGCCGAAGAGGCCGTCGGCTCCCTCGGCCCACCGGTCGGCGCGCGTCGTGCCGTAGGCGGTGCGGCGCAGTGTGTCCCACGCGGCGGCGGCGTGCGGGTCGGCGGCGCCGTACCGTGACGTCGACCAGTCGGCGAACCAGGCTTCGAGGTCCAGGTCGCCGGTTCTCCAGGCCAGTTCGGAGAAGAGCTCGAAGGCGGCGGGGTTGTTGTCGGCCGCCTCCGGCATGAGGGAGATGCCGCTGAGCGTACTGCCCTCCTTGGTGCGCCACTTCTCGTACAGGGCTGCCCAGTCGGGGGTGTTGGCCCCGAGCGCGGTGTGGCCGCCGAAGTTCCAGATGGAGCCGAAGGTGTACGGCGTGGCGCCCCAGTCGGCTTCCCGGTCGGTGATGTTCGGGAAGCGGTCGGAGATGCCGTCGACGACGAGCATGCGCTTCTTGTCGACGGCGTCGGTGAGCGCCTTCGGCGGGTTGCGCTGCCAGCCGAGGATCACCCAGACGGCGCCGGGGTGCGCGGTCCGCAGGGCCTTCTCGACACCCTTGGCCGCGTCGGCCACGGGCACGTCACCCGGCTTTCCGCCCTCGTGGAGCAGGTCCATCTTGTACATCGTGGACGGTCCGGACAGCTCGTCCTGGACGCGGTAGAACGCGGCGGCCACCCGGGCGAAGTGGCCGGTGCGCGGATCCAGCCAGTCGGGGCGCGCGAAGCCCACCCAGTCGCCCTGCGGGACGGTCCGCGCGCCCGGGTTCCTGGCCGCGAAGCCGGGCGGCACGGTCCCGAAGTAGCCCGGCAGGACCGGTGTCATGCCCAGTTCGCGCAGCCGGTCGCAGATGCGGCGTCCGAGGCGGGCGCGGGCGTCGATGAGCTGTCGGGAGACGGGGTGCGGGAACGACGACATGTTCTGCAGGAGCCACCACGGCTGGTGGGCGGGGCCCGGCACCCAGCTTCTCAACTCCTCGTCCCCGTAGCCGAATTCCTGGAACACCCGGTGGTACACGGCGTCCGCGCCGATGTAGACGAGGACTTCGTTGTAGCCGTGCAGGGCCAGCACGTCGAGCTCGTGCTCCCAGTAGTCCCAGTCGTGGTACGCGCCCGTGTAGCCGTCGTTGGTGTCGTTGAGGACGAAGCGGTGCGGGGCGTTGGCGCGGGCGGTGAGGGGCTCGGCGGGGGCGGGGAGGCGGTCGGGCAGGTCGGTCTGGCTGCCGGCCCAGGTGATGTTGGCGTGCGCGGTGTGCTTCAAGTAGTGCCGAATCCCGGTGAGTTGGACCGCCGGCGTGGTCCCGGTGACGGTGATGTGACCGGGCCGCCCGTCGACCCGGAAGAAGTCCCCGGCGCCCCGCTCGGGCCGGGCCGTCCGGAAGGTGAGCTGGTCCCAGTGGCGGGGCAGGAGCCGCCGCGCCGCCTCGGACGCGGCGGAGCGGCGCGAGCCGGGCGCACCGTCCGCGGTGGCGCGGTCTGTAAGGGCGCCATCCGTGGTGCCGTCCGTGGGGGCGCCGTCCGCCGGGGCGCCGGAGCAGGCGACGGCGGCGACGCCCGCGGTGCCGGCGAGGCCGGTGAGGAACGTACGGCGGGGGAGAGGCATGGGGGGCTCCGTCGGTCGAAGGGGGGCGCGGGCGGGCGAGGGCGTACCGCAGTGACTCTTCCCCCGCGCGCCCCCGACTCTCACCCCCGCGCCCCTGCCAGACAGCCGAGCAGATCGTGCCGACGCGGCAGCTGCACGCGCGCTGACGGGACAGTCGCACGGCCGGGGGTGTTGATCGACGCCGACAGGGCAGGCGAACGATCACGACAACTGATCGATACCAACCGATACCGACCGATACAGAACAGCTCTGACCGATACCGGCCGGTCCTGAACGAGAAAGTGACTGACTGCACCGTGAGCGCGCCCGAAACACCAGAAACACCCGCACCGCCCGCTCCGGAAGCCGTCGCCCGCCACCGCGCGCTCTTCCGCGCGATCCACCGCCGCAAGCACCCCCGCCTGCGCCAGTCGGACATCACCGTCACCGAGGAGGCCCAGGTCAAGCGGGCGGTGAAGGCGACCGCCCTGGGCAACGCCATGGAGTGGTACGACTTCGGCGTCTACGCCTACCTCGCCGTGATCATCGGCAAGGAGTTCTTCCCGTCCGGCAACGACACCGCGCAGACCCTCTCCTCCCTCGCGACCTTCGCCGCGGCCTTCCTGGTGCGCCCCATCGGCGGCATGTTCTTCGGCCCGCTCGGCGACCGTGTCGGCCGCAAGAAGATCCTCGCGCTCACCATGATCATGATGTCGACCGCGACCCTCGCGATCGGCCTGATACCGAGCTACGCCTCGATCGGCGTCTGGGCGCCGGTCCTCCTGGTCCTCTGCCGCATGGTGCAGGGCTTCTCCACGGGCGGCGAGTACGGCGGCGCGGCGACCTTCATCGCGGAGTACGCCCCCGACAAGCGCCGCGGCTTCTGGGGCTCCTTCCTGGAGTTCGGCACCCTGATCGGCTACACGGTCGCCGCCGTCCTCGTCACCACCCTGACCGCGCTGCTCAGCGACGACGCCATGCAGTCCTGGGGCTGGCGCGTCCCGTTCCTGGCCGCGGCCCCGCTCGGCCTCATCGGCCTCTACCTGCGGCTGAAGCTCGACGAGTCGCCCGCCTTCCAGAAGATGGAGGAGGGTGAAGGACCCGCCGCCGAACGCCAGAAGAAGTCCCTCAGGGAGTCCTTCGTCGGCCAGTGGCGGGCAATGCTGCTCTGCATCGCGCTGGTCGCCGCGTTCAACGTCACCGACTACATGTTGCTCTCGTACATGCCGACGTACCTGACGCAGCTCGGCTTCGGCGAGACCGGCGGCCTGATGTCCATCGTCGTCGTCATGCTGATCCTTATGGCGCTCATCAACTCGGTGGGCCGCCTCTCCGACCGCGTCGGCCGCAAGCCGGTCCTGATGGCCGGTTCGGTCGGCTTCTTCGTCCTCGCGCTCCCGGCGTTCCTGCTGATCAAGCAGGGCGGCACGGTGTCCGTCTTCACCGGCCTGCTGATCCTCGGCCTCACCCTGGTCTGCTACCTGGGCGCCATGTCCTCGTCACTGCCGGCCCTCTTCCCCACGGACGTGCGCTACGGCTCGCTCTCCATCGGCTTCAACATCTCGGTCTCGCTCTTCGGCGGTACGACACCGCTGGTCGTCGCCGCGCTGATCGGCGCGACCGGCAATGACCTGATGCCCGCGTTCTACACGATGCTCGCGGGCCTGGCCGGTATCGTCGCCGTCGCCGCGATGAAGGAGACGGCCCGCAAGCCGCTGGAGGGCTCCCCGCCGTCGGTGGCGACGGACGAGGAGGCCAGGGAACTGGTCGAGGCCCAGCGTCAGCCGCGGGACGCGTGACGCACGAAGCGGGCCCATGCGCGGGGCTCCAGGGCGAGCTGGGGCCCTTCTGGGTTCTTGGAGTCGCGCACGTGGATGGTGGTGGGGCAGGGGGCGATCTCTACGCAGTCGTCGCCGGAGCCGCTGCTGTAGCTGGACTTGCGCCAAGTGAGGGCGACTTCGACGCAGTCACCGGAGCCGCCGCTGCTGTAGCTGCTTTTGAACCAGGCCAGTTCGGGGGTGCCCATCATGCTCCTCGCATCCGCTTCAGCAGGCTCATCGAGTCTTCGAACGAGAGAGCCTGGGAGCGCATCTTGGCATACCGCATCTGGAGCGTGCTGACCACTTTCGGGTCGGAAATCAACTGGCCGCTTTCCTGCCCCTCGCCGTAGGCAAACCACTTGTTCTCAGGGGTCTCCAGCAATTGCATGGGGCCATCGAGACCGGCATGGGTCTGCCGAGCTACCGGCATGATCTGCACCTCGATGTTCCTGCGCTCGGCGAGTGCCAGTACATGGTCGATGAGTTCCATGGTGACGTCATGCCCACCCACGTGGCGCAGGAACAGGTGTTCCTCCAGGATGAAGCTGTACGCCGTGTTCGGCCGCTCCGTCAGCAGGCGTTGTCGCTCCATGCGGGCCGCCAGCTTCTCCTCGATCTGCTCGTCGCTGAACGGCGGCAGTTGATTGACGAAAAGCGTGCGGGCGTACGCCGGGGTCTGCAACAGCCCCGGGATCAACCGACATTCGTACGTGTAGAGAGCGATCGCCTCCTTCTCCATATCGGCCCACTGCCGGAACCACGTCGCAAGCCCCGGCTTGCGGGACAGCTGGTTCGCCGCGAGCCGCAGCGTGCCGAACGCGTCGAGCGCGGCCTCGCAGCGGTCGACGAATCCGGGTGGAGGGAAACGCCTTCCCTGTTCGACGGACGACAGGAAGTGCGAGGAGCAGCCGACCTCGGGGGCCAGCTCCTCCTGGGTCTGCCCCGCGCGTTTGCGGAAGCTCTTCAGGACGGCGCCGAAGGTCTTCAGACCGTCCGACGCCTCGGGCTCTTTGCTGCTTGACGACATCATGAGTAACCCCCGGCGCTCGTGCATCCGTCCCCGCCAACGCCTCAATGGTTACGCACCGTTACCCCGAATGTCTACCCTTCGTACTCGTACGCTTACTCAGCGTACGAGTTTGGGGGCTGGTGTATGGCGCCAGGATGGGTCACCGTGGACGCCATGCTCACCCAAGCGCAACCCGCCGCCGCGACGCGGGAATTCACGCAACGCCTCAGCGCCACGCCTCGCGGCGCACGCCTCGCACGCAGGCTGGCCAGGTATCACCTGGACGACTGGGGTATCGCGTACGACAGTGAACTCTCCGACGCCGCGGAGGCGATCGTGGCCGAACTGGCGGCGAACGCGGCTACGCACGGCCGTGTGCCGGGCCGTGACTTCGAGGTCCGCCTGGTGCTCGGCGCGGACACGCTCCGTATCGAGGTGACCGACACGAGAACGGAACTCATGCCCCCGGAGACGCTGGAACCCCCGGACGCCGACGGGGAGTCGGGCCGGGGGCTCGTGATCGTGGCGGCGCTGGCCGACCAGTGGGGCGTGCTGGCGCGGCAGGTCGGCAAGACGGTCTGGGCTCACCTGCCCTTGCCGACGGCGGGCCGGTAGCGGAACCGCGCGGGTCAGCCGGGCAGGTCGCCGGTGTAGCGGTGGATGTTGCCCGCGGAGTTGACGCCCCACACGTTCGTCCGTGAACCCGCCGCGATCCGCGTCAGGCCACCGCTGATCTGCTTCCAGTCGGCCGTGTCTCCGGCTCCATCCGCTCGGGAATGCTGTCAGGCGTCGCCTGAATGAGTTACGCGCCGGGCGCACTGTTTGACGCATGTCACGTGCGCCCGGGGGGGGCAGGGGCGCCGCGCGGGTGGCGCGGTCACGGCTTGCGGGCCACCGCGCCGTACGCGTCGACCGCCGTCTGGTCCTCCGTCTCGGGGCGCCAGCGCGTGACCTGCGCGACGCCCGGCTCCACCAGTTCGAGGCACTCGAAGAAGGCGGCGATCTCGTCGACGGCGCGTACGTGGTACGGGATCGCGCCGCTCTTGTTGTACTCGTTCGACGCCGCGATCATGCCCTCGCTGGTGGCCGTGGAGTCGCTGATCACCAGGTAACTGCCGGACGGCAGACCGGCCATGAGGCGGGAGACCAGGTCGCGCGCCTCCTTGTGGTCCGCGACGTGGCCGAGGGTGTTCAGGATGATCAGCGCCACCGGCTGCGTGAGGTCGAGCGTCTTCGCGGCCTCCCGCAGGATCACCTCCGGCTCGTAGAGGTTCGCGTCGATGTACGCCGTCTCGCCCTCGGGGGTGCTGGTCAGCAGGGCCCGGGCGTGAGCGAGTACCAGGGGGTCGTTGTCGACGTAGACGATGCGGGAGTCCGGGGCCGCGCGCTGGGCGACCTCATGCGTGTTGTCCGCCGTGGGCAGGCCCGTGCCGATGTCCAGGAACTGCCGCACGCCCCGCTCCGTGGCCAGGTGGCGCACCGCGCGGCCGAGGAAGAGGCGGCTGGTGCGGGCCACGTCGACCAGGCCGGGGAAGATCTCCTTGATGTGGTCGCCGAGTTCGCGGTCCTTCTCGTAGTTGTCCTTGCCGCCCACGAAGTAGTTCCAGAAGCGTGCGGAGTGCGGCTTGCTGGTGTCGATGCGCGCACGGACGTCGGCGGCGGAGCCGAGCTGGGGGTCGTTGTCTGACACGAGAGCCTCCTGGGAACCTACGTCAGGTAGTTCGACGATCAAGCATCAATCTAGACGGTGTCCCGTCCGCGTCAGTTGCCTGCCCCACCCCGGCCGCCGAAATCCAACTCACCGGCGCGCAAACCCGCTTGGAAGCGTGACGTCGCGCCGAGCGCCGCCATGAGATCCGCGACGCGTCTGCGGTACGTCCGCAGCGACATGCCGAGCTCCCGCGCCGTCGTCTCGTCGGTATGCCCCGCGCTCAGCGCCCGCAGGACCCGGCGGGCCTCCTCGTCGAGCGCGGGAGGCCGCGTCCGCCGGTACTCGGCCAGATCGGCGGCGGTCTCCCAGGCCGCGTACACCAGTGACCTGACCCCTTCGACGGCGTCGGGCGAGCGGATCACCGTGTACGTACGGGTGCCCCGCACCGGCGCCCCGGCGAGAATCGCCACGCGCCGGTCGATGACGATCGCCTCGTGCACGAGCGGCGCCGCGGAGATCCGCACCTGCGCCCCCGACTCCGCGATCCTGACGAGCCGCGCCTTCGACTCGGCGTCCGCGAGCGCCCGAGGGGTGTACAGCTTGCGCATCACCAGGCCGCCCGGGGCCGGCCGCGGCCGCCGGCCCCCGGCGAACGCGGCGTTCACCCCCCGCGAGAACGTCACCAGGTCCGCCGCCGCGCACAGGAACTCCTCGCTCGCCCCGCTGAACAGGCTCCCCGCTCTGCGCACCAGCTCCCGCTCGCCGCGCAGGGACACGATCAGATCGGTGTTCGACGCCTCCGGCGGACGCGGGCTGCTCTGCATGATCCCGACAGTCTGCGACGACGTACGGAAGGGGTCAACGTGGCAGCAACTGGCCACCCGTTCGCGTACCGAGGACGGGCGTCGCAGGATCTGGCCCATGACGTCCACGGATGACCTGATGAATGACGACGCGCCACGCCCCGGCACCGGCGCCGCGGCAGCCGGCCACTACCTCATCGGAGGCGAACTCCCCGTCCACCGCATGGGCTTCGGCGCGATGCGGCTCCCCGCGTCCCAGTGGGACGGCCCCGCGCACGACCCCGCGCGAGGCGTCGCCGTCCTGCGGCGCGCGGCCGAACTCGGCGTGAACCACCTCGACACCGCGGCCTTCTACTTCTTCGAGGACATCGCGGCCAACGACCTCATCCGCACCGCCCTGCACCCCTACCCCGACGACCTGGTCATCGCCACCAAGGTCGGCCCCGGCCGCTTCCCTGACGGCAGCTGGATGGCCCCGGCGGGCCCGGCCGAACTGCGCGAGGCCGTGCTCCGCAACCTCCGCGAGCTGGGCCGCGACCACCTCGACCTGGTCTACCTCCGCTTCCTGGGGAGCGACGGACCCGGCGAGGACCGCTTCGCCACCCTGGCGGCGCTGCGCGAGGAGGGCGTGATCCGCCACCTCGGCGTCAGCGACGCCTCGCCACAGCAGCTCGCCGAGGCACGGGCGATCGCCCCGGTGGCCGCGGTGCAGAACCGGTTCAGTCCGCTGACCCGCACCGACGCCGACATGGTGGAGTTCTGCGCCCGGCACGGCATCGCCTTCGTGCCGTACTTCCCCTTCGGCGGCTCAGGGGCCCCCGACCTCCGCAGTGTCGAGGCCGTCGCCGCCCGGCACGGCGCCACCCCCGCGCAGATCACCCTGGCCTGGCTGCTCGCCACTTCCCCGGCGGTGCTGCCCATTCCGGGCACATCCTCTCCGGCGCACCTGGAGGAGAACGTGGCGGCGGCCGCCCTCCGCCTCGGCCCCGAGGACCTGGCCGAACTGGACGCCCTGGGGGCGTAGTCCGGGGCGTTTCCCGGGGCCGGGGCGACGGCGGTCACCAGACCTCTTCCACCCACTCCGGGTGGTCGATGAACGGGTTCCTGTTGTGCTGGAACTTGTCGAATATGACCTGGTTGCGGTTCTTCTCGAACGCGTCCGGCGGGTCCTCGTCACTCCACTGCTTCAGCACCGCCAGGCGGCCGATGGCGGGCGCGCTGCCGTTGTCCACCCTGTCGTTGGGCTCCAGGTCGGGGAAGCCGTCCTCGCCGTCGTAGCGCACGGCCATGTAGAGGATCATGCGGGCCACGTCGCCCTTGACCGCGTCGCGCGGCTCGAACGAGTCGCCGTCGGTGAGGTTGCCCGGGGCCCCGGCGACGGCGCCGCCGCCGTTGTCGAAGTCCTTGTTGCCACGGATGCTGTTGACCGTGACGTCCTCGGGACGCAGGTGGTGGATGTCGGTGCCGGGCCCGGTCGCCGTACCGAAGTCGCCGTGGGACTTGGCCCAGACGTGCTCGCGGTTCCAGTCGCCCTGGTCACCGCCGCTGCTGCTCTTGCTCCGCGAGGTGCCGGTGTAGAGCAGGATCACGTTCGAGCTGTTGGCCGGGTCCTGGTCGGTGGTCTTCAGGGCGTCCCAGACCTGGCTGTAGGAGAGCTTGGTCTGCTTGCTGACGATCGTGTGCAACGCGGACTTCAGCGCGGGGCCGGTCTTGCCGAGCGCGTCCTTGTAGTACGTGTCGTCGTAGGCGCCGACGGCCGCGGTCGCCGGAGCCGGTGCGGGGGAGGTGGTGGCCGTGGCCGTGGCGGGCACGGTGATGCCGACGAGCACGGCGGCGGCGGTCAGGGCCAGGGGTTTCCAGCGGCGTACGCGCGGGACGGGCATGTGGGGTGTGTCCTTTCCCGGGGGCTCGCGTGCCGCGCGTCCGCCCAAGGAGCGCGGGGTCTACGCGAGTTGACTGCTCGGTCACCGGGAGAGTCGCACGGATGTGCGTACGCGGGTGTGAACGTCGTGGGTCGGTCGGGTAACGATGTCATGTACGCGGCAGTGACCCGTGCCGAGGGCAGGCTTCGAGCGCCTGGATCACCGGCGCCGCGAAGCGCCGGGAGGCGTTGACCTGACCGGCGGTCGATGTGGCGTGGACGCCCCTGTTGGCCATGAGGACGAGAATCAGGTCGCCCATGACGAAGTCGGGCCCCGGGCAGCGAAGTGGTCGTGCATGAAGTGCCGCCGCTGGAGCAAGCCGCACTGGCGCACCGGAAGATGGACGCGGGTGAGGTCTTCGGCAGGATCGTGCTGACGCCGTAGCCCGCCATGGCCCGCCGGGGCCCGTGTTCTGACGGTGCCCGACGCCCCGTTCACGCGCGCCCCGTTCACACGCGCCCCGTTCACGCGCGCCTCGGGGAGGCCAGGAGATAGCGGGCGCCGCGTGGTCCGGCGTGTTCGCTCACCTGCCAGCCCGCCCGCTCCAGCGCGGCCGCGCAGGCCCGCAGCCCGTCCGGGGACGGCTCGCGGACGGCGACGGCCTCGGGCTGCGGGGTCGCCGACACCTCGTAGCCCTCGCGGCCCGCGTGGCCCGCGTGGCCTATATCGCCTTCGTGGCCCGGACGGGCGGGGAGGCGACCCGCCGCCTCCAGGGCCAGGGCCGCCGCCCGCACCAGATGCGTACGCTCCCACGCGCAGGGCCGGTCGCGGGCGCCGTCGGGGTTCGTCATGCGGCGCAGCTCGACCAGGCCCTCCCAGGCGCTGCGGACCTCCCGCGCGCGGGCGGGGCCCTCGCTCCCGGTCACGGACGTCTCCGTGCCGGTGCGCGCCGCGAAGACGCCGGAAGCAGCCGCGGACCCGGCGGCCGGGCCCGCGGCGGGCTCCGGTGTCCGCGCGGCCTCGTCCCGCAGGCGATGGCCCGCGGGCGTCAGGAAGTACGCGTGCGGGGGCCGGGGATGGCGGAAGGCCAGGCGCGCCCGCACCAGGCCCGTCAGCTGGGCCTCGGTCCCGGACAGCCGCCCGGTCGCCGGGTCCGCCGCCTCGATGATCCGTCGCTGCGTGGCCGTGGGTGGCTTCACCGCGCACGCACCCCTTTCCGCGTCGGTACCGTCAACTGATACCGATGGTGCCCTGTGCCACTGACATCACGAGCGCAAGCACCCGCCGGTCCTCGTCGGCGCCCGCCCGCTCGCCGGGAGAACCGGGGTAGGTGTCGAGCAGCACGTCCGTGGCGCCCAGCTCGGCGAGGGTCTCCAGGTCGCCGCGGATCTGGTCCACGCTGCCGTGCCCGAGCGGCCGGTCGGACGTGTCGGGCCGCTCCCCGAGCCGGATCTGGAGCCGCGGCGCGAGGTCCGGCACCGGGCGGCCCGCGGCCTCGGCCTCGGCCGCGATGCGGGGGAGCGCGGCGCACAGCGCGTCCCGCGTCGGCATGAACGGATGCCAGGCCTCGCCGAGCCGGGCCGCGCGGCGCTGCGCCGCCGGGGAGTTGCCGCCGACCCAGACCGGCAGCCGCGGGCTGGTCGCGGGGGCCGGGGCGGTGCGGACATCCTCGTACGAGACATACGTGCCCCGGAAGGACGTCGGGTCCTCGCGCCAGGCGGCGCGGATCGCGGTGAGGTACTCGTCGGTGATCGCGCCGCGCTCCCGGAAGGGGACGCCGAGCACCTCGTACTCGGCGGCGGACCAGCCCACCCCGGCGCCGAGGATGAACCCGGCGGCGTTGAGCCGGTCGATGTTGGCGGCGAGCCGCGCGGTCTGCAAGGGGTGCCGGTAGGGGATCACGGTGATGGTGGTGCCGAGCCGCAGCCCCGGCACGCGCCCCGCGAGGTGCGCGGCGAGCACGAACTGGTCGTAGAACGGCGCCGGATAGACCTCGTGGACGTCCGGGGTCACCGCGATGTGGTCGGAGATCATCGCGAACTCGAAGCCGACTTCACGGGCGTCGGACGCCTGCCGCACGAGGGAGTCGGGGGTGGTGCCGGAGCCGAAGTTGAGGAGATTCACGCCGTATCGCATGCGCGCAGTCTTGATGATCAAGAGCGCGGCTGTCGAATGGGACGGGGTGATCAAGTCCGCGGCTTTCGAAGGCGGGCGGGGCGGCGGCCACGGAGGAGGCCGCGGAGGCCGCCGCCGCCCGATCCCCGTACTACGGCCGCAGGTTCCAGCTCGCCACCACCGGCCGCCCGTGCTCCGTGCTCAGCCTGCTCACCGTGCCCGTCGCCAGGAGGAACATCGAGCCGCCCGACGCGGGCAGGCCCAGCCTGCGCGCGGTCAGGACGCGCAGGAAGTGGCTGTGGGCGAAGAGGACCACGCTGCCCTCGTTGTTGGCGAGCGCCGCGTCCACCTTGGCCAGCATGCGGTCGGCGCGCTCGCCGACCTGCTCCGGGCTCTCACCGGGGTGCTCCGGCGGGCCGGGCGCGACGCCGTCGGTGAAGAGGTACCAGTCGGGCCGCGTGCGGTGGATCTCGACGGTCGTGACGCCCTCGTACGCGCCGTAGTCCCACTCGCGCAGATCCGGGTCGACGTACGCGTCCGGGAAACCGACGAGCTCCGCCGTCTCCCGCGAGCGCCGCAGCGGGCTCGTGAACGCCGCGCCGATCCGGAACCCGCCTACGAGCGGGGCGAGCGAACGGGCCTGCCGCCTGCCGTTGTCCGTGAGGGGGATGTCCGTCCAGCCGGTGTGCTGCCCCGAGAGGGACCACTCCGTCTCGCCGTGCCGGACGAGGAGCAGATCGCCCATGGTCGCGCCATTCCTGTTCTTCCGGTGGTGGCCGCACCGTGCGGTCCGGCCACCACCGAGACTGCCACGCCACGCGGCTCGGCCGCGTGGCGGGCCCGCCGGGACGGCTACAGGCCCTGCGGTACCCGCGCGGGACGGCCCGAGCCGCGGGTCAGGGCGTATCCGCCGACGCCCGCGAGGGCCGCGAGGATGCCGCCGGCCGCCGTCCAGAGCCAGCGCGAGGACCACCAGCCGGAGGCCCAGCCGTCCTCCGGTTCCGTGGCGGCGGCGGGCCGCTGCCGGTCCGAGCCCGCGCCCGGCACCAGCGGCTCCGCGAGCGCCCCGTCGACGGCCTGCGCGCCGCCCGCGTCGGTCGTGGTCACCTTCGTCTCGGCCCGCACCGGCAGGCCGAGGTCGTCGGCCTTCAGGCCGGTGACCGTGAGCCGCAGGTAGTAGGTACCCGGCAGCGGGTCGTTCGCCCACTGCTCCGACCAGGCCCGCACCGTGCGCAGCGTGCAGGACAGGGAGACGGACCCGGCGTCCGGCGCCACCGTCCTCTTCGGCGTGCCGAGCCGGCAGGCCTGGCGGCGCCGCAGGCCGTCGTACACATCGACCTGCCAGGTGGAGGCCGCGTGCCGGGCGGCCGCGTCCGGGAGCTTCACCGTGGCGTGCACGGTGGCACGCTGACCGGTGTCGACGGGGAACGCCCAGTACAGGTAGTCACCCGTGGACGCCTCCGCAGTGGCCTCCTGGTCGGGGCGGATCGGGGTGGCGGTACGGAAGGACGTGCCCGCCTCGGTGGGGGCCTCGCCCTTGTCGTCACCGCCACCGTCACCGTCACCGTCGGCGGCGGCGGCTCCGGGGAAGGCCAGCAGGGCGGCCGTGGCCAGCAGGGCCGCACGTGCCCATACACGTGTCGAACGCATCGGACGGCTCATCAGTTGGTCCTCCAGACCGCGAAGCGCCAGCGGGACAGCCAGCCCCAGACCAGACCGGCGACGAAGCCGACGAGCACGAGCAGACCGAGCAGCCACCAGCCGTGGCCGAGGCCGAAGGAGGCGACGTCCGAGGCCTCGTCCGGGGAGTCGACCAGATCGACGGCCAGCTCGACGGGCAGGCCCGGCGTCTTCTTCACCGAGGCGGGCGCGGAGAAGGAGTTGCTGACCCGCAGACAGACGCTTTCAGTCGCCGCGTACTTGTCATCCTCGCCGCTCTCGTCGGCTTCCGGCCTCGGATAGCGCAGGCCGGTGGAGATGACGTCGGTACGGCCGTCACCGGACTCCTGGCCGCGCACGATCTCGCGTCCGCCCGGTGTCTCGGCGCGCAGCAGCACGCCGTAGTCCTGGTTGACGGCGCGGTCGGCCGACACGCTGACGGAGGCGCGCAGCTCCTTGCCCGCGGGCACATCGACGCGGTACCAGCGGTGCTCGCCGAACTCCTCGCGGTCGGTGTAGAGCCCCGACTTCAGCAGGGGCGCGTCGGCGCACTCGGCGGCACCCTTCGCCTCCACCGGCGTGACCACCGGATCGGCGGCGCGGTCGATCAACTGCTTGACACGGCCGGAGAGTTCATCGGTGTGCCGGATCGAGGTGTACGTGCCGCCGGTGGCCTCCGCGATGCAGCTCAGCTGGTCGCGGGTCTTGGCGTCCGGGACCAGGCCGAGCGTGTCGATGGTGAGGTGGATCCCCTTGGCGGAGATCTCCCGCGCCACGACGCAGGGGTCGAGCGGCTGGCAGGTGTCCTCGCCGTCGGATATCAGCACGATGCGGCGGCTGCGCTCGGCGGTGTCGTCCGTCAGGTCGTCGGCGGCCTTGAGCAGCGTCGGGCCGATCGGGGTCCAGCCAGTCGGCGCGAGAGTCGCCACGGCGGTCTTCGCGTCGGTACGGCCCGCCTTGTCGAGCCGCTCCACGGGGTAGAGCAGCTCGGTGTCCTTGCAGCCCGCCTTGCGGTCGTCGCCGCGGTAGTTGGCGCCGAGGGTACGGATGCCGAGGGCGACCTCGTCCGGGGTCGCGTCCAGCACTTCGTTGAACGCCTGCTTGGCGGCGGCCATGCGGGACTTGCCGTCGATGTCGCGGGCCCGCATGGACCCACTGACGTCGAGCACCAGCTCGACCTTGGGGGCGGGGCGCGCCGGTTCGTCGTCGTCATCGGCGGCGACGGGGCCTGCCGTGACGACTCCGGCGGTCAGGGCGGCAAGCAGAGCGATGACCCAGGCCGCCGGCCGTTGTCTTGTGATCATCGCCGGATCCTATTGATCTTGCACGACATCCGACAAAACGCAGCGGATCCACGGCCCCGGCAGGGGCGCGGGGACCTGCGGCGGGACTGGTGCCCCGTCAGGGGCGCGGGGAACTGCGCGAGTAACCACGACGGACGCGAGGATCCAGACGACACGGCGGGGCCTCGGGCCCCGTTTTGGGGGCGCGGGGAACTGCGCGAGCAACCACGACGGACGCGAGGATCCAAACGGCACGGCGGGGCCTCGGGCCCCGTTTTGGGGGCGCGGGGAACTGCGCGAGCAACCACGACGGACGCGCACACTCAGACGGTCCGGGCCAGGCCCCCGCCAGGCAGCCGCGGGGAACGGCGCGACCAGCCACCACGGCCCCGCACACTCAGACGGCCCCGCACCCCCTCACCGCAGCGAAACCCCCCGCCCAGCAAAGAACGGCTCGAACTCATCGACGGACATGACCGCCGCACGCGTCCCCGCATCGACCCCGGACGGATTGTGGAAGTGCAGCCGCCCGTCCGCCGCCCGGCCGGTGACCAGCACCAGGTGCCCACCCCGGCCCGGCGCAGCAAGCCACGGCCGGCGGATCTCGAAGTGCACGGAGGCGACGACCTGCCGCCCCTCGTCGAGGAGAGCGCCGATCTCCTCGACCGACAGGTGCCGGTGGACCACGGCATCAACACCGTGCGCCTCACGGGCGTACGCGGCGAAGGGAGCGTAGATCATCCCCCGGATGACCCCACCGGCCTCCGTATAGGCGCCGTACTTCAGCGCACCGTCCCGCAGTTCGAACAGGGACGGCGCGGACGGCCCGAGGAACATCCGGAAGCACGTCACCCCGCAAAGGTGCCCGCACCAGCGGGCGTAGTCGTCCAGGGTCGCCGCGCCCGACTCCCCCCACGCGGGGTCCGCGGCCCGGTCGTGGCCCGCGTACACGATGGGACCGACCAGTTCGGGCGAGGCGAACTGGGTGAGGACGGGCACGGCACAGGTGGTGCAGGACGGCGGCACGGCGCTCCTAGGTGCTCGGTGTCACTGGCGGTAGCCGCTCAGGAAGCGGCCGATTCGGCTGATCGCCGCGTCGAGGTCATCGGCGTGGGGGAGGGTGAGGATTCGGAAGTGGTCGGGGCGCGGCCAGTTGAAGCCGGTGCCCTGGACCACCTGGATCTTCTCTTGGAGGAGAAGGTCCAGGACGAACTTCTCGTCGTCGTGGATCGGATGGACCTTCGGGTCCAGGCGCGGGAAGGCGTACAGCGCACCCTTCGGCTTGACGCAGGAGACGCCGGGGATCTCGTTCAGCTTCTCCCAGGCCCGGTCCCGCTGCTCGTGCAACCGCCCACCGGGGGCGGTGAGTTCGCGGATCGACTGGCGGCCACCGAGCGCCGCCTGGATGGCGTACTGCGCGGGCGCGTTGGGGCACAGCCGCATGGAGGCCAGCATCGTCAGGCCCTCCAGGTAGTTCTTCGCGTGCTGCTGCGGTCCGGTGACGACCAGCCAGCCCGAGCGGAAACCCGCCACCCGGTACGTCTTCGACAGGCCGCAGAAGGTGAGGACGACGAGGTCCGGGGCGAGGGCGGCGACGCTGTGGTGGACGGCGTCGTCGTAGAGGATCTGGTCGTAGATCTCGTCGGCGAAGACCATCAGGCCGTGCCGCCGGGCGAGATCGAGGATGCCCTCCAGGACCTCCTTCGGATAGACCGCGCCCGTCGGGTTGTTGGGGTTGATGATCACGACGGCCTTCGTCCGGTCGGTGATCTTCGCGGCCATGTCGTCGAGGTCGGGATACCAGTCCGCGGACTCGTCGCACACGTAGTGGACGGCCTTGCCCCCGGAGAGGGTCGTCACGGCCGTCCACAGGGGGAAGTCGGGAGCCGGGATGAGGACTTCGTCGCCGTCTTCGAGGAGTGCCTGCACGGCCATGGTGACCAGCTCGGACACGCCGTTGCCGAGGAAGACGTCGTCCACGGAGACCTCGTCGAGGCCGAGCGCCTGGTAGCGCTGCGCGACCGCGCGGCGGGCGGACAGGACGCCGCGCGAGTCCGTGTAGCCGTGCGCGCGCGGGAGCATCCGGATCATGTCCTGGACGATCTCCTCGGGCGCCTCGAAGCCGAAGAGCGCGGGGTTGCCGGTGTTGAGGCGCAGGACGCTGTGGCCCGCCTCCTCCAGGGCGTTGGCGTGCTCGATGACGGGGCCCCGGATCTCGTAACAGACCTCGCTGAGCTTGCTCGACTGCCGGAACTCCATGCGGTGCGCCTCCCGTGACGTGAGTTACTTGGTTTTACCAAGTCACACCTTGGAAAGTCCAACAACCTGTCTAGACTGCGTCCCATGTCACCTCGCCGAAGCTACGACCAGTACTGCGCGGCGGCCCGGGCCCTGGACGCCGTGGGCGACCGCTGGACCCTCTTGGTCGTCCGGGAACTGCTGGTCGGCCCGCGCCGCTACACCGACCTGCACGCCGACCTGCCGGGCGTCAGCACCGACGTCCTCGCCTCGCGCCTGAAGGACATGGAGCAGCAGGGCTTGGCCACGCGGCGCCGCCTTCCCCCGCCCGCGGCGGCGTACGTCTACGAACTCACCGAGCGGGGCCGGGAGTTGCGGCCGGTCCTGGAGGCCCTCGCCGGATGGGGCGCGCACGGCCTGGCGGAGCGCAGGCCCACGGACGCGGTGCGCGCCCACTGGTTCGCGCTGCCGCTGCTGCGGCGCCTCGCGGAGACCGGGCTCGAAGGCGTGGTGGAGGTGCGGCTCGACGAGGGACGCTTCCATGTACGGCTCGCGGGCGGCGCCGAGAGCTACGGCGACGGGCCGGCGCCGGACGAGCCCGACGCCCGCGTCACGCTGGACGCCGGGACGTGCGTGGCGGTGAGCCGCGGCGAACTGACCGTCGGGCAGGGCGTGCGGGAGGGCCGGATCGAGGTCTCCGGGGACTCCGTCCTCGCCAAGGCGCTGCGCGCGTCGTGACCGCCGGTGCGACGCGATGCAGACCCTTGCGGAAGGACCCAGGATGGGGCAGCGGAACAGTGGCGCGGGGAAAGACCTGCGGTCGGACGAGGACGCCTACCGCGATGCGTTCGATCTGTTCCTCGCCGGGACCGATCAGAAGACCCGTACGCACGCCTACCTCTGCCAGGTGATCGACCGACTCCCCACGCGGCGGCTGTTCTTGGACGGAGGCAGGACAGGTCTGCACGGCTCTGGTGCAAGACAGGAGCTGGGGGAGCGGGACGGGGGCAAGGCCGAGCCTCCCGGCGCCCGGCCACGTGTTCGTGGGGCGGGCGCCGGGTGACGGGTGTTTCCTGCGGGTGGCGGCCGGGATCACTTCTTGGCGGGCGGCACGTTCCGGTTGCCGACAGCCGTTCCCGGGGTGAGGGACTCGTCCGTCACGTCGGTGTCCTTCGGGTCGTAGGGCACCACCGGCTCCTCGGCCGGGGTGTAGGGAAGCGGCCGGTGGGTCTTGCAGCGCTCGATCTCGGTGGGGGAGAGGGTGCCGTGGCGCTGGAAGACGCGGTCGGAGGTGATGCGGGAGGGGCCGTCGTAGGTGATGAACTGCCGGTAGACGGTCGGCTCGGTCGTGGAGTTGGGGTCGCCGTCCGTGACGGTGTAGTGGCCGTCGGCCCGCTCGCGGGCGGCGGACACCTCCACCCAACTCGCGTGATTCTTCGGGGTGACGACGTCGATGTCGCGTTCGGCCGTCCGCGACCACTGCCAGGGCTGGTCGCGGACCCTTTCGTAGGCAGCGGCGAAATGCACTGCCGCCCTTCCGGCTTTGTCCTGGCTGGCGTCTTGTGCGACGCCTGATTCCTTTGCTTCCTTGGAGGGGTCGGCGTGTGAGACGTCATGGCTCAGGTCCGTCGAGGTCAGTCCGTCGTGCGAACTGGAGTCGAGGAACTGCGTGTTCTTCGACTGAGTGGCGCTGTCGAAGGAACGCTCGCGATACACGACCTTCCTCCTGTCCCGCAGAGCCGCCGAGGCCTGGCTCTCGCTGAACGTGCAGTTCTCGTAGACCTCACCGATCGGCCTCGGCCGGTCGTAGTAGCCGTAGGAGTACCGCTGATTGAGGGTGAACTTGCAGTCCTTTTCTACGCACTTCTCCAGGGCCAGGGTCGGGTCGGGCTTGGAGGAGGTCACGGAGGGCTCGTTCCCCGTGAAGGACTGGGCGGGCGGCAGATCGGTCTTGCGCCGGCTCTTGTCGACCTCGATGGGTCGCTGACGTGCCGACACAGCGGCGATCATGGGATGGCACGCCGTAGCCACCGGGTTCTTGCTGTTCTGGCCGTACTGCACGTCGGGCAGGATGAAGGCCATTTCGGGGTGGTCGGTCTCGGCTTCGAAGGAGATGGTGGCTCGCTGCCAATTCGCCGTACCTACTTCGACCTTTGTCCCAGTCGTGGGTTCGATGGTCTCAAAAGTCGGCGCGGGCACCGTCACCTTCCACTCTTCGTTCCTCTTCCGGTTGATGCGCACTTCCAGGGGGAGTTCTTTGCGCTGTCGATCCGCGCCCTGCCCGGTTCCCGGACAATTCCTGTCGACTGTGGGAGCGTAGTCGTAACTGAAGGTCACCAGGGACCCCTTACGCACATCCCACAGCCGAGTCTTCAGCTGCTTGTCGTTGTCGAGGCCCTTGCCGTCGGCAGTGGGTAGCGCATCGACACGAACGGCCTGATCATCGCCGTGGTTCGCCCGATACTTTCCTGCCGCGACCACCGCGCCGGCTGTGTTCGCCTTGAGGGTGGGGCCCCAGTACCACGGTGTCTGCTCTGAGGTCCCGTAGAGCTGTTCCCAGTCGTTGGCGCTGGTCCGCACGGCTTGCGGCTTCCTGAAGGACCCGTTGACCACCGGCACGTCGACTTCCCTCTCTTCCAGCTGCGGCGGCGTAGGCTCCGCCCCTGCCGCGTGGACGGCCGATACCGGCAGGCAGGCCATCACCACACCGACCGCCAGCAGCACACGACGGCTCATTCTCTGTCTCACTTTTCTCTCCTTCAATCCCTGACGCCAAAGCGCCAACTACGTTCTGGAACCACTTGTTTTGTCCGCGCGTAACCGTCAGCAGAATCGCTCCTTCGTGTCGAAACGAGTGACGTCAGGCGGAACGGTCGCCATCAGCGACAGGGGAATGGAGCAGAGTCCGTGCGCCGCTTCGCTGAACGAAGTGTCACGATCCTTCTGGGCTTCCTGGAAACCCGTGATCTTCGACTCAAGGCCCTTCTGGAAGTCCTGCTGGTGGGTGTGGGCGCCCTGGATCCCCGCCACTTGGTCCATGCACGTCGAAATGTGCGGTTCGCCTGCGGCCTTCTTGTCTCCGGACGAACCGGTGCCTGGAGGCTGACCGGCCGATTCATTCGCCGCATCGGATTGGGCCTGCTGGGCGGGTGATGCGGGTGGGTCCGGCGGGCAATCCTTGAGGCGCGCGTCGACCCCGCTCTTCATCTTGCAGGCGGGCGACTGCGATTGCCCAGGTGACGCGGAGGGGCACGGATCTTCCTGCTTGACCGAGGGCTGAGTCACTGACGGAGTCTCTGCCGGAGACGCCGACGCCGCGTCCGGAGACGGCGCGCGGGAGTAGTCGGGTGACGGCGCTGCCATACCCATGTCGTACGAATGGGAGGCCTTTGCACCGGAGTTGGGGGCGGCGACCGCTGACGCGCCGAGAAGTCCGGCTGTCAGCATGACGGGAGCGACAATCGCAGCGATTTTGCGGCTGTCCACGAGTTTTCTCCTCTTCGGTTTTCGGGACAACCGGTCGAAGCCGAATACGCGTATGCGCAGCGGAGGGGGGAGCGCAGTCCACGGCCCCATCGACCGGTCGATAGACCTAACTAGACGTCACATCCCTTCCGTCACGCAGGGCAAGGGATGCTCAAGTGCGGTAGAAACACCCCGATCGGACCTCTGTGCTACCCAGTGGTGCAGGTCAGAGCGCCGGGGAATCGGCCACATCAAAGTTGTAACCCGGCCGGAGTGGCAGCGCGAGTTGGGATGGGCGGAGGGGCGCCCGGCAGGCGCGCCTGCACCTGCCCTCAGGTGAACCGACAGACGCGGTACGGGCTTTGGCACAGCTGGGCGAGTGCCACCGAATGCGCGTCATTTGCACGGGGCGCCAATTGACCCGTACGGCCCGAGAAGTTGGCGTCGTGGCAAGACCCGGGCAAGGCTCGGCGCGAAAACGTTTCTCCCTATGCGGGGCGGCCTGACGACGCCGGTCGTGCGCCGCCCGTTCGGCCTGTCCCGCACAACTCCCGAAAGGAGCAACGCACATGCGAGCTCTTGTCGCAGTTCTCGCCTCCGTGGCACTTGCCTCGGCGGCTCTCACCGGTGAGGCCGCCGCGGCCTCGCCTGCCCGGCCGACCCCCGCTCCTCGCGCCGTGAGCGCCATGGACCCCTGCAACCCGGTGCTCTTCGATGCGCCGAAGGAAGGCGAGGCGTACTGGTACTACGACGTCGACGGGGGCTGGTGCGCCTTCGCGGACAAGGAGGTTCCCCGGCTGGAGAACGAACGCTGGGACAACTGGGGGGACTGCTGGGACAGATGCGGCTGAAGTGACCCGCAGGGCCGGGCCGTTACCGGCCCGGCCCTGCGCAGGGTCACACCAATGCACCAAAAAATCGGATAATCAACGCCTACGGGTGCAGAGGGCAACAGACCGTGTTTAAGGTGCGGTTGAACAAGGGATCACTGTGACGGGAATCTCCGGTGAGGGATTCGTGCCGGTCACCCGTGTGGTCCGTCCCCTCCCCGTACTACCTCAGGAGACTCCTGTGTCCAAGCCGAACCCACCCACGGCCCGCTCCGCCCGCCGTGGCCTCGTCCTCGCAGTGCTCACCTCGCTGAGCCTCACCATGCCGGCCGCCGCGCCGGCCCACGCCGATCCCGTCAGCAGCGACTCCGTGGAGCTGCCCGCCCTGCCCGAGGCCCGCGCCTACGACGCCAAGGGCAAGCCGATCAAGGACTACCGAAAGGTCCTCCAGGAATGCCAGACGCCGCAGGGCAAGCCCTCTCCGTGCGTCTTCGAGCTGAAGGAGAAGAAGGAGTTCAACACCGGTGTGGTCTCAGTGGGCAACGTGGTCGAGAACTGCACCGACGACTCGATCGTCGTCACCAAGGAGGCGGAGCTGACGTCGTCCTCCACCGACAACATCGGTGGGGAGATCTCCGGCAGCGCCATGTTCGAGGGAACCATCAACAACACGGCGTCGGTCACCATGGACGACACCGTCCAGGTGACCGGGTCGACCACCAAGCAGAACGCGACCGAGAACACGCATCAGACCTGGTCACCGCACAGCTCCAAGGCCCAGTCGTCCAGCACGAACAAGGCCAGCTCGCAGGTGAGCGGGACCGCCACCGGCCAGAAGACCGCGCATGTCGGTGCCACGAACACCGTGCTGGTCGGGGCGCGCGCCAGTTTCACCGCGGCCTTCCGGGCTACGTTCTCCAAGTCCTGGACCAAGACCGCGAAAGAGACCACGACGCACAAGTTCGAGGTCCGCCCCGGCCGGACGCTTCACTTCGGCGCGGCCTTCGCCATGGCCAACGTCACCGGTGACATGACGAACAAGAAGAACGGGAACAAGCTGGAGAACTTCTCCATGCACACGCCTTCCACGGCGAACTCCAGCAGGCTCATCGCCCAGGCGTTCAACTCACAGAACTGCCCGAAGCTCGCCCAGCAGAAGGGCAACCCGAACGGCGAACAGGGCGAACACAGCAATGACCAGAAGGAGGGCGGCACGGGCACTGGGGGCAACACCCAGCAGGGTCAGACCGGGAGCAACACCGGCAACAACGCCCAGCAGGGCCAGACAGGTACTGGCAACAACGCCGGTGGATCCTCGGATTCGAGTCGGGCCCTCAAGCCCAGCCAGAAGGCCGAGGCGCAGCAAAGCCTCATCCCGGGCAAGCAGCCCGTGGAGACCTGGCAGGTGCCACTGCACCGATGACCGATGACCGGCGACGCGGAGCGGGCCGCCCGGCGAAGGGCGGCCCTGCTCAGGAAGGCGGGCGCTGGATGTCCGGCGCGTGCCCGTCGTTGCTGGTGGTGTAACCGCCGTCGAGGTCGTGGAAGTGACTGCATGGGCAGTCCTCCACGGCCTTGCGGCTGCTGGGGGCCTGCTGGTGGACACGTCGGGGTGACGGTAACCAGCCGCACGCGTTCTGCCAACTGACGGCTCTGGGCGCGGCGTTCGGCCGCCCGCCTACACAGAACGAAGCGGCTGCCGGATGGTGCGCATGACGGTGGCCGTCCACTGCTGATGGGGGCGCAGTACGGCAGGTGCGAAAGCAGGGCCGGGTCGCGACGGCGCGGGGCTCGGCCTGGAGTACCGGCTCGATACGCATCATGTGCTCGAAGAGCCGCCCGGCGTGCGGGGTCATGCTGCCTTCGGCCGACCCGCATCCAAGGCCATCCACCGAGGGCCCTGTTGGCGACGGCAGGTATCCCCGTCCGGCCGCGACTCCCCCCGCTGTGCCGCCGTCCCGCGGTGTCATTGCCGTACCTTCCGCGGCGTAGCCGTCGGGTCGACAGTCATCGGAGCATGACGGTCCCAGCCAATTGCCGTACGAACCGGCCTGCTTGCCTTCCGCGCGCATCGAGCGCCTCGATGTCGCGCCTCAGAGGCGCTGTCTCGAGGGTGAGTTGAGTGAGCAGATGCTCAAGTCCCGCCCCGAACGGACGTGCTGAGGATGCGCTCGGCTTGACCGCGAGCAATGCTTACATCACGGACAAATCGGTCCGTGAGAAACCAGCGAACCCAGAGGAGATGCCATGCGAGCATCCGCTGTACTGACCGCTGTCGGCCTGGCCACCGCCGGCCTGCTGGCGGCCACTCCCGTCACCGCCACCGCGACCGCCGCCACTTCCGCCGCGGCCGCACCCACCGCGGCGTCCCCGCACTCCGAAGGCCCCGCACTGATGCTGATCTCGCAGGAGACGGCGAAGTGCATCGGCCTGCCCGAGACCACCGCCGTGAACCGGGGCGTCCGCGGCCTGGCCCTGGTCCGCCTCGGCCACACTCCGGTCAAGGCCCCCCAGCACGTCGTCGCCGAGTGCTTCGACGAGGCGGCCGAGGACACCGACAACCCCATCCACGAGCTGGCCCGCGAGCACGGCGAGCTGCTGGGGCTGAAGGCCGAGCCCACCGACTCCGAGCGTCCGCCCAAGGAGTGGCTGCGCCCCACCCCGGAAAGCGCCGACGCCACTCCTGACGCGCACCGCCCCACCACTGCCGGCGAGCCCGTCCCGCCTGACCCGTCCGCCCCGCCCACCCCGTCCGACCCGTCGGACTCGGAGCCGGCTCTCGGCACCAAGGAGAACCCCGCGGTGGCCATCGTCGACTCCGTCGTCGGCAAGGTGTGCACCGACGTCCCGGTCGCGAAGACGCGGAGCATCGTCGAGCTGGCGGGAACCGAGGCGCAGGACCTCCTCACCGCGCCCCGGAACCAGCGGTGCGACGACGGCTTCTCCCCCTACGGTGAGTACGAGCCCCTGCTCGACATCATCGAGAAGCTGCCGTCGCTCTCGGATGACGCGGACAGGCCGGACGACGGCAGGCGCCCGGTGCGCACGTGACCGCGTAGCCACGCACAACGACGGCGCCCCCGAACGCGAGAAGCGGACGGGGGCGCCCCCCCGGGGCGCGGCACTCCTCGCCCGCGATCACCTCCCGGTTACTATGTTCACTTCACACCGGAGGCCGCCGGCTCCTCCACCTCTCCGCAGCAGACCGTTGATCGCAAGGCCTAAGAAATGGGTGGCCTGAGGAAATGTTGAGAGTCGTCACCGCGACCCGCTACATCGAGCCCCTGCACACCGGCGGCTCCGTCCCCGGCGTCGTCGAGGCCGACGATCTCGGTACGTACGTCGTGAAGTTCACCGGGTCCGCCCAGGGGCGCAAGGCGCTGGTCGCCGAGATCGTCGTCGGTGAGCTCGCGCGCCACCTCGGCCTGCGCTTCCCCGAGCTGGTCCTCGTCCACTTCGACCCGGCGGTCGCGTCCGACGAGCCGCACCAGGAGGTCCAGGACCTGCTGCGCGCCAGCGCCGGCCTCAACCTCGGCATGGACCTGCTGCCGGGCGCGGAGGACTTCACCCCGGACGCCATCGACGTGGACCCGCTGGAGGCCGGCAAGGTCGTCTGGCTCGACGCCCTCACGGCCAACGTCGACCGCACGGTGCACAGTTCGAACCTCATGATCTGGCCCACCTTCGGCATCCGCCCTCCGAAACTGTGGCTCATCGACCACGGCGCCGCCCTCGTCTTCCACCACCGCTGGGGCGCGTCGGCGCCCGACAAGGCGTACGATTTCCGCCACCACGCCCTCGGCGGCTATGGCCCCGACATGGCTGCCGCCGACGCCGAACTGGCCCCTCTCGTCACCGAGTCCGTGCTGCGCGACATCGTCGGCCTCGTCCCGGAGGCCTGGCTCGCCGACGAGCCCGGCTTCACCTCGCCCGACGAGGTGCGCGAGGCCTACGTCGGTCACCTCCTGGCCCGCGCCCGCTCCTCCGCGGCCTGGCTGCCCACCGGCTTCCCCACCCGCGGCGAACTGGCCGCGGCCGACGCCCGCCGCGCCGCCGCCACCGAGGCGGGCCGCCCGGCCTGGCTGAAGCGGGTCCCGGACCTGCACGGCAAGCCCGCGGCGGAGCGGGACTGGACGCGTCACGTGGGCTGACGCGTGACGAGGCCCCCGGCGCTGTGCGGTGCCGGGGGCCTCGTCATGGTCGTACGACCGGGTGGGTTCAGCGCAGCTGCTCGTACGCCGGCAGTGTCAGGAAGTCCGCGTAGTCCTCGTCCAGGGAGACCTGGAGCAGGAGGTCGTGGGCCTGCTGCCACTTGCCCGCGGCGAACGCCTCGTCGCCGATCTCGGCGCGGATGGCGTCCAGTTCCTGGGCCGCCACCTTGCGGGCGAGGTCCGCGGTCGCGGTCTCGCCGTTCTCGAAGACGACACCGGCGTTGATCCACTGCCAGATCTGCGAGCGCGAGATCTCGGCGGTGGCGGCGTCCTCCATGAGGTTGAAGATGGCGACGGCGCCGAGGCCGCGCAGCCACGCCTCGATGTAACGGATGCCGACCTGGACGGCGTTGACCAGACCGTCGTACGTGGGCTTCGCGTCGAGCGAGTCGATGGCGATCAGGTCGGCCGCCGAGACGTGCACGTCCTCGCGCAGGCGGTCCTTCTGGTTCGGCTTGTCGCCGAGCACCGCGTCGAAGGACTTCATGGCGATCGGGACCAGGTCCGGGTGCGCCACCCAGGAGCCGTCGAAGCCGTCGGCGGCCTCGCGGTCCTTGTCGTTCTTGACCTTCTCGAACGCGACCTTGTTGACCTCCGCGTCCTTGCGGGACGGGATGAACGCCGCCATGCCGCCGATCGCGTGCGCGCCGCGCTTGTGGCAGGTGCGCACGAGGAGTTCGGTGTACGCGCGCATGAAGGGGGCGGTCATCGTCACGAGGTTGCGGTCCGGCAGGACGAACTTCTCGCCGCCGTCACGGAAGTTCTTGACGATGGAGAAGAGGTAGTCCCAGCGGCCCGCGTTCAGGCCCGAGGCGTGGTCGCGCAGCTCGTAGAGGATCTCCTCCATCTGGTACGCGGCGGTGATCGTCTCGATCAGGACGGTCGCGCGGACCGTGCCCTGCGGGATGCCGACGTAGTCCTGGGCGAAGACGAAGATGTCGTTCCACAGGCGCGCCTCGAGGTACGACTCCGTCTTCGGGAGGTAGAAGTACGGGCCCTTGCCGAGCTCGATGAGGCGCTTGGCGTTGTGGAAGAAGTACAGGCCGAAGTCGACGAGCGCGCCGGGAACCGGGCGGCCCTCGACCTGGAGGTGGCGCTCGTCCAGGTGCCAGCCGCGCGGGCGCATGACGACCGTGGCCAGCTCGCCGGCGTCCTTGAGGGCGTACGACTTGCCGGTGCGCTCGTCGGTGAAGTCGATGCGGCGCTCGTAGGCGTCGGTGAGGTTGAGCTGCCCGAGGACCACGTTCTCCCAGGTGGGCGCGGAGGCGTCCTCGAAGTCGGCGAGCCAGACCTTGGCGCCCGAGTTCAGGGCGTTGATGGTCATCTTGCGGTCCGTCGGGCCCGTGATCTCCACCCGGCGGTCGTTCAGCGCGGCCGGGGCCTCGGCGACCTTCCAGGAGTCGTCCGCGCGGATCGCGGCGGTCTCCGGCAGGAAGTCGAGGGTGGAGGTGGTGGCGATCTCGGCACGGCGCTCGGCGCGCCGGGCGAGGAGCTCGTCACGCCGGGGCGTGAACAGCCGGTGCAGCTCGGCCACAAAGGCGAGGGCCGCGTCGGTGAGCACCTCTTCCTGTCGGGGCAGGGGCTCTGCGTCGACGATGGCCAGCGGCGACGGCGCTAGTGCGGACATGAGCTGTCACTTCCTTCAGAGAGCGGCGCGGACGGGGCCGGGCGAGCTGCCGGGCAGACGCGATGGCACTGAGTGCCACAGGAGCCGAGGTACGGCTGCGGGCCCCGTCCGGGGTTACGGGCCTTCTGGTCAGTGGATACTAGTTTCCTCATGGTGGAAGTTCAATCGTTTGTTGATGTCGAGATTCTTTTCGTCGACAGAACGTGTCGCTGAGTGCCACCCCGGTCACTCCAAGTGGATCAGGTCCTCGGCCGTGTCGATGTCGTACGCATCGGCCACCTCCCGGCACTCGATCAGCGTGAGCGCGTCGGCGTGCGCCCGCAGATAGTCGCGTGCCCCTCTGTCCCCGGCCGCAGTCGCCTCGATGCCCGCCCAGTGGTCGCGGCCGAACAGCACCGGATGGCCGCGCAGCCCGTCGTACGCGGCCGCCGCGAGCGTCGACGGCGACCGGTAGGCGTCCCGCACCCGCGCCGTCGCCACCGCGCCGATCCCCGGCTGGTCGACGAGCGAGACCAGCGCCGCGTCCGTCCCCGTGTCCCGGAGTGAGGCGAGACCCGCCCGGAGGGACGAACCCATGCCCTGCTCCCACTCCGAGTTGTCGACCAGTACGCAGCCGGGCAGCGAGGCACGCGCGCGTACGGCGTCGGCGGCGGCGCCCAGGACCACGTGCACCCGCGCGCAGCCTGCCGCGCGGAGCACCTCCACCGCGTGCTCCACCAGGGGGCGGCCCCGGTGCTCCAGGAGCGCCTTCGGGCGTCCGCCGAGGCGCCGCCCGCCACCGGCCGCCAGCAGCAGTCCGGCGACCTCGCCCGCCTCCGTGCCCTCGGGGCGCCCGTTCATCGGTTCTGTCGTCATGCCTCCTGGATACACCCGATCGGGGCAGCCCGTTCCGGCCGCGACGACGGCCGGAAAGTGGCGCTTCCCATGTCAAGGGCGGTTTACTGACCCGCGGCCCCCGGCGTCTGACCAGCGCCACCAGGGGCCACTGGAAGACGCACGAGAACAGCGCACGAAGACGTGCGAGGGGGAGAGCTGTGTTGCCGAGCACGGAACAGAGACGAGTGACGGGCAGCGACGAGGACCCACGGGTGGCGCGACTGCGCACAGCCGTGGCCCGACTGCGCCGTGAACTCGCCGCGCACCCGGTCGAATTCACGGACCGGGGCATTGCCGAGGACGAACTGGCGGCACTCGCCGCGATGGCCGAAGGCGGCACCCCGGAGCTCCCCCGGCTACGACGTTCCCTGCTGCTGGTCGCGGGCGCGATCGGCTCGGTCAGCGCTCTGACCTCCGGCCTGGCCGGTGTGCGGAGCGCGGTCGAGATGTTCGGGGAGGCAGGCGGGCGCTGACGACGCGGCCCCTGGCGCTACGCCACCCAGTGCCGGCGGCTCACGTCGTCGCCCGCGGTTCGCAGGTCGCCCGCCGATGCCGCCGCGAGGCGGGTCACCGCCTGCTCCAGCAGGTCGGGCGGCAAGGTGTACGGGATGCGGAGCCGGTGCTCATGCGTTCCCGGATCCGCCCCGAAGCGCGAACCGCCCTCGATCCGTACGCCGTGCGCGAGCGCCGCGCGGGCCAGCGAGGACGCCACGGGCCGCCCCAGGTCCACCCAGAGCGACAGGCCGCCCGGCGGCAGCCGCCAGTGCCACTCCGGCAGATGGCGGGCCAACGACGCCGCGAGGGCGTCCCGCTGCGCCCGCAGCCTCGGCAGCCGCTCGCGCAGCACGCCGTCCACGCCCCGCAGCAGATGGAGCGCCATCAGCTGCTCGATGACGGGCGTCGCCATGTCGACCGGCACCCGCGCCATCGCCAGCTCGGTGATCAGCTTCGAGCCCGCCCGCACCCAGCCGATCCGCAGCCCGCCCCAGTGCGACTTGCTCAACGACCCGATGGTGACGACCTGTTCACCCGCGCCGGACGGTGCCAGCGACGCGAACGGCGCGGGCGGCGGGACGTCCAGCGCGATGTCGGAGATGGTCTCGTCGATCACCAGCCAGGTGCCCGTGGACCGCGCCGTCTCCAGGATGCGCACCCGCTGCTCGCGCGGCATCAGCCGGCCCGTCGGATTCTGGAAGTCCGGTACGAGATACGCGATGCGGGGCGCCGCCTGCCGCAGCGAGGACTCGACGAGCCCACTGTCCCAGCCGTCGTCCGTGACCGGCACGGGCACCGCGCGCAGGCCCGCGCCGCGGATCGCGTCCAGGGCGTTCGGGTACGAGGGGTTCTCCACCAGCACCCGGTCGCCCTGCCTGCCGAGCAGCGTCAGCGTCAAGGACAGCGCGTGCTGCGCGCCCGTGGTGATCAGGATCTGGTCGGGGAGCGTGGGCAGGCCGCGCCGCGTGAACCGCTCGGCGACCGCCGCCCGCAACTCCGGGATGCCGTACGGGTGGTAACCCGGCGTCGGCGCGTGCCGGACCAGCATCGCGCCCGCCGCGCCGAGCGCCGCACTCAGCTCCGCCTCCGGGGCGCCGGGCGCCGCCGCCGCGAGGTCGAGCATGTCGTCACCCGCCGGGAACGCCGCCACATTGGACGGCCGCTGCCCCTCCGGCAGCTCGGTCCAGGTGCCCGCGCCGCGACGGCTGCGCGCGTAGCCGCCCTCGCGCAGGACGTCGTACGCCGCCGTGACCGTGGCCCGGCTCACCGAGAGGGCGGTGGCCAGCTCGCGCTCGGCGGGCAGCCGGGTGTGCAGCGGCACCCGGCCGTCGAGCAGGAGGGTGCGTACGCCATGGGCGAGCGCGCGGTAGCCGGGGCGCTCGCCGGTGGTGCCGGTCAGCAGATCGGCGAGCCGACGGCTGCCCAGCCTCCTGGACGCGCTGTCCATGCTGTGGACCACTCGTGCCTCTGCCATGCCAACTCCCGCTGATTGGCCCTGCTCTCCAGGCCAATCAGCGTACAGAATCCGTTCCCGTCGGCTTCAGTCAGCTTGTTTGGCCTGGGAGGGTATCGATGGGGTGGGCAGAGAGCGGAAGCGGAACGGGACGTGTGGTGGTCGGGGTGAGCGGCTCGCCCGCGAGCCTCGCGGCGCTGCGCGTCGCCGCCGAGGAGGCCCGGCGCGGTCGGCGCGTGCTCGTCGCGGTGATCGCCTGGGAGCCGCCGGAGGGTGAGGCGCTGTATCTGCGCCACCCCGACCCGGAGTGGGCCCGCCACTGGTGGGCCGTGGCGCGCTCCCGCCTCGACCGCGCCTTCGACGAGGTCTTCGGCGGCGCGCCGCCCGGCGTCAGGACCGAGCGCCGGGTGCTCAGGGCCCACCCGGACCGCGCCCTGAGCGAACTCGCCGCGCGCCCCGACGACCTCCTGGTCCTCGGCACCCGCCCCGGCAGAAACCGCCCGAGCCGCACCCACCGCCGCGTGCGCTCCCGCACCACCTGCCCGATCCTCACGGTCCCCGCCCCGGCCGTGCCGAGGCGCGTGCGCAGGGCGTTGCGCAAGATGACGGCGGAGGATTTCGCGCTGGCGGGGGAGTGAGCGACAAGGGCTTCGGCGGCGTGGGGGGCGCTGTGCGGGTGGGTCAGGTCAGGGGCCGTTGCGGATCAGGCCGCGCGCGGTGGCCGCGGCGACCGCCGCCGTACGGGAGTCCACGCCGAGCTTGGCGTAGATGTGCACCAGGTGGGACTTCACCGTGGCCTGGCTCAGGAACAGCTCCTTGCTGATCCGCTGGTTCGACAGGCCGTCCTTCACCAGGCGCAGCACCTCCAGCTCACGGCGGCTCAGCGCCTGCGCGGGCGCCCGCATCCGGTCCATCAGACGGTGCGCGATCGCGGGCGCGAGGGCCGACCGGCCCGACGCCGCCGTGCGGACCGCCGCGGCCAGTTCCTCGGGCGGCGCGTCCTTCAGGAGGTAGCCCGCCGCGCCCGCCTCCACCGCCGCGAGGATGTCCGCGTCCGTGTCGTACGTGGTGAGGACCAGGACCTGCGGCGCCCCTTCCCGCGCGGTGATCGCGGCCGTCGCCTCGGCGCCGTGCATGCCCGCGCCGAACTGGAGGTCCATCAGGACCACGTCGACGCGGTGCGCCCCCACCGCCGCGGCCCGTTCCACCGCCCCTTCCGCCGTCGCCGCCTCCGCGACGATCTCGAAGTCCGGTTCCGCGTCGAGGACCGCGCGCAGACCCGCCCGTACGACGGGGTGGTCGTCGGCGAGCAGCAGCCGCACCGTCGCTCCCGGCTCGCGCGTCACGCGGCGGCCTCCTCGGACCGTGCGGGCAGCGGCAGAGGCAGCGAGATCGCCACCGCCGTGCCCTGACCAGGGGTGGACTCGACCGTGAACGTGCCGCCCAGCGACTCGGCGCGCGCCCGCATCGCGGGGAGCCCGAAGCCGGGGCTGCCGGCGCGCCCGGCCGTGCCGCCGGCCGCCGGGTCGAAGCCGCGGCCGTCGTCCACCACGTCCAGCGTGACCGAGGCGTCCATGAACGTCAGCGTGATCTCGGCGCGGGCGGCCTCCGCGTGCCGCACCGTGTTCGCCAGGGCGGACTGCGCGACGCGGAGCAGCGCCACCTCGTACGGCGTGGGCAGCTCCGTCGGCGTACCACTGAGGGAGAACCGGACGCGCGGGCCCGTGCTCGACGCGCTCAGCCGCTCCAGGGCTCCGGCGAGCGAACCGCGCTCCAGGCCGGGCGGCGAGAGCGCGCGCACGAACCGGCGTGCCTCGGCCAGGTTGTCCTGCGCGGCGGCCCGCGCACGCTCGATGTGGGGGGCCGCGGCGGAGCCGTCCGGCAACGCGCGCTGCGCGGCCCGCAGCAGCAACTGGATCGACGACAGGCCCTGCGCGAGCGTGTCGTGGATCTCCCGGGCGAGCCGTTCGCGCTCCGCCAGCGTGCCCGCCGTCCGCTCGGCGGCGGCCAGTTCGGCGCGGGTGGCCATCAACTCGTCGATCAGCTCGCGGCGGCGTTCGCTCTCCCGGTACAGCGCCTCGTACCCGAGGACCGTGACCACGGCCACCGCCGCGCCGAGCAGCGGCCCGATGAAGCTGCCCGGTGTCACCCGGGAGCTGTGCACCAGGAAGCTGCCGATGGCTGCCGCCGCCGTGCTGAGCACCGCGGGCAGCGCCCAGCGGACCGGCAGCAGGTGCAGTTGCAGGAAGTAGAGCGGGAACGCGGCCCACAGCCCGTCCGGGGAGAGCGCCAGCAGCACCAGCCAGGCCGCGGCAAGCGCCGCCAGCCACCAGGCCGCCGCGCGGCGCGATGCGGCCACGGCCGGGCTGAGCGTGCCCACCGTGTACACGGCCGCCATGAGCAGCGCCGCGGCGACGACTCCCGCGGGGTGCGTCGTGTGCGGCGCGTGTGCCGTGCCGGCGCCCGTCAGTGCCTTGACCGCGGGCAGCGCCAGCAGGCCCGCGAGGAGGGCGTGCAGGCAGAGGCGGAGGGTGCGGGTGACAGGGACGGGGGTGGGGGCGGTGGCGGTGGCGGTGGCGGTGGGGAGCATGTTCGTGCGTGTTCGGGGCATGTGGTTTCGGCCGGGGCGGTGAGGCGTGGGGTGTGGGGTGTGGGTTGTGGGTTTTCCACCGTACGGGTGCCGGGTGCCGGGGCCGTCAACCTAAAGGTTGAAAGGGCGCTCGGCACTTCGATTCGGGTGAACCGTGCTGTGGCGCGATGCCCGGCCCGGGGCCGGGGACGCAGGGTGGGGGCATGTTCGTCGCATGGAGAGACCTGCGGTTCGCCAAGGGGCGGTTCGCCCTGATGGGGGCCGTTGTCGTGCTCATCACCCTGCTCGTCGGTCTGCTCTCCGGGCTGACCGAGGGGCTGGCAAGGGAGAACACGTCGGCCATCACCGGGCTGCCCGCCGACCACCTGGCGTTCGCCGCGCCGCCCGAGGGCCGGTCCGTCTCCTTCACCAACTCGCTGGTGCCCCGGCGCGCCTGGGAGGAGTGGGCGGGGCGGCCCGGCGTGACCTCCGCGCGGCCCATCGGTATCAGCACCCTCAACGCCACCGCGGGTGAGCGGGCGGGCGCGGTCTCCGCCTTCGGCGTCGAGCCGGACTCCGGGATCGCGCCGGATGGTGTCGCTCCGGGGCGGGCGGTGCTCTCCGAGAAGGCCGCCGATGAGCTGGGAGCCGGTGTCGGTGACCGTGTCCGGCTCGGGGGCGGGAGTGGGGGCGGCGGTGTGAGTGGGAGCGGGAGCGGGAGTGGGGGTGTGCAGGTGCGGGTCGTGCGGGTCGCTTCCGACGCCTCTTTCAGCCATACGCCCGTCGTGTGGATCTCCCTCGACGACTGGCAGCGGCTCGGGCACCGCGGCACCTCCGGGGACGAGCAGGCTACGGTGATCGCGCTGCGGACCGGGGGCGGAGCCGACCTGGCCGCCGGGGACGAGGCCGCCGGGACCGAGACGAAGTCGCTCGACGGCGCGCTCACCGCCATCGGCTCCTACCAGGCCGAGAACGGCTCCCTTCAGTTGATGCGGGGCTTCTTGTTCGTGATCTCCGCGCTGGTCATAGGGGCGTTCTTCACCGTGTGGACGATCCAGCGGGGCGCCGACATCGCCGTCCTGAAGGCGCTCGGCGCCTCCACGGCCTATCTGCTGCGGGACGCGCTCGGGCAGGCCGTCGCGATGCTCGTCGCCGGTACGGCGGTGGGGACCGGGATCGCGGTGGTGGTGGGCGGGGCCGTCAGCGGTGGTGACGTCCCGTTCGTCCTGGAGCCGTCGACCGTGCTGTGGCCCGCCGCGGTGATGATCGCGCTGGGTGCGGTCGGGGCCGGTATGTCCGTGCGGCGGATCACCGCCGTCGATCCGTTGGTCGCGCTGGGGAGTGCTCGATGAGCAGTGGTCGGTTGCTGTCGTCGTCCTTGCTGCTGGAGGACGTCACGCTCACCTATCCCGACGGCGCGGGGCGGTTGACCGCGCTGGACGGGGTGGGGCTCGATGTGCCGGGCGGGACCTTGACCGCGGTGGTGGGGCCGTCCGGATCCGGCAAGTCCAGCCTGCTCGCCGTCGCGGCGACGCTGGTCACGCCGGATCGGGGGCGGGTGGTGGTGGACGGGGTGGAGACGGCGGCGCTGAGCCGGGCCGAGAAGGCGGAGCTGCGGCGGCGGCGCCTCGGCATCGTCTTCCAGCAGCCGAATCTGCTGGCCTCGCTGACGGCGTCGGAGCAGCTGGAGTTGATGGCGCACGTGGACGGGCGGCGTCGGCGAGGTGCGGCGGGCCGGGTCCGGGAGCGGGCGCGGGAGCTGCTGGCCGCGGTGGGGCTCGCGGGGGAGGCGGGTCGGCGCCCGCATCAGCTGTCCGGCGGGCAGCGGCAGCGGGTGGGGATCGCGCGGGCGCTGATGAATGGGCCGGCGGTGCTGCTGGTCGATGAGCCGACCAGTGCGTTGGATCATGAACGGGGGGCTGCGGTGCTGGAGTTGCTGGCGAGGTTGACGCGGGAGCGGGGGACGGCGACGGTGCTGGTCACGCATGACCGGGCGGGGCTGGCGGTGGCGGATCGGGTGGTGGGGATGGTGGATGGGCGGCTGGGGGCGGGGGCGGGGGCGGGGGCGGTTTAAGGCCGTCGTCGGGTCGCCTGGGGCGCGTCTTGGGGGCGGGGCCGTGGGGGTATGTCCGTGCTCGCCATCTTGGCGCGGGCGATTTGCTGCTTCGGCGCCCTCGTGACCACCACTGTGCTCCGCGCGCACATACCTCCACGTCCCCTCGGGCCGACTGGCGCCTGCGGACCGTCGTCGGCTCGTGTCCTCCCTCGGGCCGACTGGCGCCTGCGGGTCGTCGTCGGCTCGTGTCCCCCCGGGGCCGACTGGCGCCTGCGGGTCGTCGTCGGCTCGTGTCCCCCCGGGGCCGACTGGCGCCTGCGGGCTGTCGTCGGCTCGTGTCCCCCCGGGGCCGACTGGCGCCTGCGGGCTGTCGTCGGCTCGTGTCCTCCCTCGGGTGCGCGGGCGCCTGTGACCTTCGGCGGCTCATGCGCCACACGGCCCCCGCCCTACGTCCCCTCGGCGCGCTCGCGGCTGCGGGGACGTCGTCGGCCCTTGTTTCCCTCGGGCCCACGTTCGACTGCGGGCGGTGCCCCATCCCTCCCTGTCCCTACTTCGACATCTCGATGCCGAGTATCGGGCGGGTGGGTGGGAGACATCCGGCGCGGAGCGGCGGGGTAGGGGATACCGCCGGGTACGGGGCGGTCAGGGCGAGACGCCGGAGCCCGCGCTGGCCAGGGCCGAGGAGAGCTCCACCGCCACCTGCTGCAGCACCGGCACGATCTTCTCCGTCGCCGCCTCCGTCACCCGCCCCGCCGGACCGGAGATCGAGATCGCCGCCGCCGTGGGCGAATCGGGCACCGGCACGGCAAGGCACCGTACGCCGATCTCCTGCTCGTTGTCGTCGACGGCGTACCCCGCACGGCGGACCTCCTCGAGCGCGTCGAGGAACCCTTCCGGCGTCGTGATCGTCTTCTCCGTGGCGGCCGGCATCCCGGTACGGGCGAGCAGCGCCCGCACCTCCTCCGGCGGCGTGTGCGCGAGCAGCGCCTTGCCGACGCCCGTGGAGTGCGGCAGGACCCGTCGGCCGACCTCGGTGAACATCCGCATGGAGTGCTTGGACGGCACCTGCGCCACGTACACGATCTCGTCACCGTCGAGCAGCGCCATGTTGGCCGTCTCGCCGGTCTCCTCGACCAGGCGGGCGAGGTAGGGCCGGGCCCACGTGCCGAGCAGCCGCGAGGCCGATTCGCCGAGGCGGATCAGGCGCGGGCCGAGCGAGTAGCGACGGTTGGCCTGCTGGCGTACGTACCCGCAGGCGACGAGCGTGCGCATCAGGCGATGGATCGTGGGGAGGGGAAGGCCGCTGCTGGCGGAGAGCTCGCTCAGGCCGACCTCGCCGCCCGCGTCCGCCATCCGTTCGAGCAGATCGAAGGCGCGCTCCAGTGACTGAACGCCACCGCTCGCGGCGGGAGGCTTCGAGGCGGCGACTTCAGCAAGGGCGTCGTTGGCGCTTGACGTCGGCACGGCGCGTTCCTTTCGGTGCTGGCGGGCAAGGAAGCAGCCTACCGGGCGGTTCTTGCCAAGGGGTCTCGCGCGTGGGGGCGTCGTAGCCGGTCAGGGGGGCTTTGTCCGTGTCTTCGCGGGCTTGTCCGGTGGCTCACCGCGCCACGCTTGTGGGTAGCTACGTTCTGGTCAGCGGAATTGTAATTCCACTCTGTGGAAACGTCCAGTAGGGGACTTGGGGGCCGCCGGGCGTCGAAGTCAACCCTTGACGCCGTGCGGGCGAGCGTGAAAACTCCTTCAACAGAACGTTGAATTCCGTTAAGCGGAAGCAAAAGGTCTGTGTAGCGGAACAGAAGAGAGGGGACACGGGTGTCCGAGAAGGACGTGGACGTGGACACGAGCGTTGCCGCGGGTGTGGAGCTGGTGCTGCGCTCCACCCGCGTCGTCACCCCGGAGGGGACGCGCGCCGCCTCGGTCGCCGTCTCCGGCGGGAAGATCGCGGCCGTCGGCGCGTACGACGCCGAGGTGCCGGACGGCGCACGCCTGGAGGACCTCGGCGACGACGTCCTGCTGCCTGGCCTCGTCGACACCCACGTCCACGTGAACGACCCGGGCCGCGCGGAGTGGGAGGGCTTCTGGACCGCCACCCGCGCCGCCGCCGCCGGTGGCATCACCACCCTCGTCGACATGCCGCTCAACTCCCTGCCCCCGACGACGACGGTGGACAACCTGCGCACCAAGCAGGACGTCGCCCGCAGCAAGGCGCACATCGATGTGGGGTTCTGGGGTGGCGCCCTGCCCGACAACGTCGCCGATCTGAAGCCCTTGCACGACGTCGGTGTCTTCGGGTTCAAGTGCTTCCTCTCGCCCTCCGGCGTCGAGGAGTTCCCCGAGCTGAACCAGGACCAGCTCGCCACCTCGATGGCCGAGATCGCCGGCTTCGGTCCTCATGGGGGTCTCCTGATCGTGCACGCCGAGGACCCCCACGAGCTGGACGCCGCCCCGCACACGAGCGGCCCCAAGTACGCGGACTACCTCCAGACCCGGCCCCGCGTCTCGGAGGACACCGCGATCGAGGGGCTCATCGCCGTCGCCAAGCGCATCGGCGCCCGCGTGCATGTCCTGCACCTGTCCTCCTCGAACGCCATTCCGCTGATCGCCGCCGCCAAGCGCGAAGGCGTACGGCTGACGGTGGAGACCTGTCCGCACTACCTGACCCTGACCGCCGAGGAAGTCCCGGACGGCGCCAGCGAGTTCAAGTGCTGCCCGCCCATCCGGGAGGCCGGCAACCAGGACCTGCTGTGGGGCGCGCTGGCCGACGGCACCATCGACTGCATCGTCACGGACCACTCCCCGTCCACCGTGGAGCTGAAGACCGACGACTTCGCCACCGCCTGGGGCGGCATCTCCGGACTCCAGCTGAGCCTGCCCGCCGTATGGACCGAGGCGCGCAAGCGCGGGCACACCCTTGAGGACGTGGTGCGCTGGATGTCCACGCGCACCGCACAACTGGTCGGACTCGACCAGAAGGGCGCCATCGAGGCCGGCCGCGACGCCGACTTCGCGGTCCTCGCGCCCGACGAGACCTTCACCGTGGACCCCGCGGAGCTGCACCACAGGAACCGGGTCACGGCGTACGCGGGCAAGACCCTCAGCGGCGTCGTGAAGTCCACCTGGCTGCGCGGCGAACGCATCCTGCACGGCGGCGAGTTCACCGAACCCGCGGGCCGACTTCTGGAAAGGAACAACTGACACAGTGACGGCGATTCCGCACTTCACCGGCGACGCGAGCCCCTACGGCGGCGGCGAGCCCTACGCCGACTACCGCACGGCCGACTTCCCCTTCACCCAGTACGCCAACCTCGCCGACCGGCAGCTCGGCGCCGGGGTGATCGCCGCCAACGACGAGTTCTTCGCGATGCGCGAGAACCTGCTGCTCCCGCACCCCGCCGTGTTCGACCCCGAGCACTTCGGGCACAAGGGCAAGGTCATGGACGGCTGGGAGACCCGCCGCCGGCGTGGTGTCTCCGCGGAGCACCCGTGGCCCACCGAGGCCGACCACGACTGGGCCCTCGTGCGGCTCGGCGCCCCCGGCGTCATCCGCGGCATCGTCATCGACACCGCCCACTTCCGCGGCAACTACCCGCAGGCCGTGTCCGTGGAGGGCACCAGCGTCGAGGGCTCCCCGACGCCCGAGGAGCTTTGCGGCGACGACGTGAAGTGGACGACCCTCGTCCCGCGCACGCCCGTCGGCGGACACGCGGCCAACGGCTTCGCCGTCGACGTCGAGCAGCGCTTCACGCACCTGCGCGTCAACCAGCATCCGGACGGCGGCATCGCCCGCCTCCGCGTGTACGGAGAGGTCGCCGCCGACCCGAAGTGGCTCGCCGCGCTCGGCACCTTCGACGTCGTCGCCCTGGAGAACGGCGGCCAGGTCGAGGACGCCTCCGACCGCTTCTACTCCCCGGCCACCAACACCATCCAGCCGGGCCGCTCCCGCAAGATGGACGACGGCTGGGAGACGCGTCGGCGCCGCGACACCGGCAACGACTGGATCCGCTACCGGCTCGTCCAGCAGTCCGAGATCCGCGCCGTCGAGATCGACACCGCCTACCTCAAGGGCAACTCCGCCGGCTGGGCCTCGCTCTCGGTGCGCGACGGCGAGAGCGGCGAGTGGGTCGAGGCGCTGCCCCGCACCCGGCTCCAGCCCGACACCAACCACCGCTTCGTCCTGGACACGCCGGTCGTCGGCACGCACGTACGCGTCGACATCTTCCCGGACGGCGGCATCTCCCGGCTGCGCCTGTTCGGTTCGCTGACCGAGGACGGCGCCGCCAAGCTGGCGGCCCGCCACCAGGAGCTGGGCGGCTGATCCGCCCCCGCTGAACGTGGGGCGCACCGGGTGGACAGCCCCGGTGCGCCCCGCACCCATCTCCTGGACTTTCCGTCGGTACTTCCGCCCTTGTACATTCCTACGTGCGCAAAGCTGCTGGTGAAGTACGTATACGGGGGTTGCGGCATGGCGGGCCATCGGCCGAAGGATTGGCATGTCCTGGATCTGGACAAGGATCCGACGCCGGGTGATCCGCACCGGGTGCGCAAGCTCGCCAAGGATCTGCATGACTTCTCCGATGACGTCGGCAAGGTGCTGCGGGACATCAAGGGGATGGCGGGCGAGGACGCGATCCTGCGGTGGGCGGGGAAGACGGCGGACGCGTTCACGGAGCAGTTCGAGGACGCGCCGGCCAAGCTGAAGAAGCTCAAGAAGTCCTACGGGATGGCGGGCGACGCCCTGTCCGCGTACTGGCCGGAGCTGGAGCGCGCCCAGGCCCTGGCGGACAAGGCGTTGGTGAAGGGTCGTGAGGCCCAGGCCGATCTCGCCTCCGCCAAGTCCCGCCTCACCTCAGCCGATTCGTGGGTGGAGAAGGCGGGCAAGGAGGCCGACAAGTACAAGGACGACGGCGGATCCAAGGGCAAGGACGTGCCCAAGCCGGACGAGTCCAAGGTGCGGGCCGCCACGCGTAACGCGGCCTCCGCCGAGAAGGCGCAGAAGTCCGCGCAGGGCGATGTGGACGCGGCCAAGAGTGCGCTGGACGCGGCGAAGAAGATGGCCGAGGACGCCCGCAAGATGCGGGAAGAGGCCGCCGGGACGGCGAAGCGGAAGATCGACGAGGCCTCGGACGCGGGTATCCCGAACCGCAAGTGGTGGGAGGAGGTCGGCGACTGGGTCTCCGACAACTGGGACACCATCGTCGAGGTCTGCAAGGTCGTCGTCGCCGTCGTCGGCATCATCGCGATGATCGTCGGCGGCCCGATCCTGGCCGCCATCGTCATCGTCGCCGGAGCCATCGTCCTGGCCGACACCCTCAACAAATACCGAAAAGGCCAAGCAGGCCTGATGGACGTGGCGTTCGCCGCCCTCGACTGCGTTCCCGGCGCCAAGGGGCTGACCACCGCCGCCAAACTGGCCAAGGGGATGAAGGGCCTCAAGGGCATGAGCAAGGGCCTGAAGAACGGCCTGCGGCGCGGCGGGGACGACCTGGCCACCAGCAAGCCCGCCAAGGGCCGCTGCAAGAACGGCGACCCCGTCGACATGGTCTCCGGCGAAATGATCATGGAGAAGACGGACGTGGAACTGCCGGGCCTGCTGCCGCTGGTCCTGCGCCGCACCCATCTCTCGACCTACGAGTACGGCCGCTGCTTCGGCCCGTCCTGGGCCTCCACGCTCGACGAACGCCTCGAACTCGACCACGAGGGCGCCCTGTTCGCCACCGAGGACGGCATGATCCTCATCTACCCGGTGCCCGCACCCGGTGCCTCCGTCCTGCCGGTGGCGGGCCCGCGCCGGCCCCTGGACTGGGACGGTGCGCCCGGGGCGCCCATCCGCATCACCGACCCCGACACCGGCCACACCCGCCACTTCGCGCCGACCGGTCGCGCCGCGGCCGCCGACGAGGCGTTCACCCTCCCGCTCGCGGCGGTCACCGACCGCAACGGCCACCGCATCGACATCGACCGCGCCGCCGACGGCACCCCGGTCGCCGTACGCCACTCGGGCGGCTACCACATCGACATCGACACCGAGGGCGGCCGGGTGACCGGGCTGAGGCTGCGCGACCCCGAGGCCGGCCCCGCCGGCACGAGCCTGCTGACCTACCGCTACGACGCCGACGGCAACCTGAGCGAGGTCCGCGACTCCTCCGGACTGCCGTACCGGCTCACCTACGACGAGCGCGGCCGCGTCACCTCCTGGACCGACCGCAACGACCACTGGTACCGCTTCACCTACGACGAGGAGGACCGCTGCGTCCGCGGCGAGGGCGCCGAAGGCTTCCTCGACTGCACCATCGGCTACGACCCCGACCTCCGTACCACCCGCTACACCGACTCGCTCGGCCACACCACCCGCTACGAGTACAACGAGCGGCTGCAGCTCGTCTCGGTGACCGACCCGTTGGGAAACACCACGCGCACCACGTGGAACAGCCGGGACCAACTCCTGTCGCGGACCGACCCGCTCGGCCACACCACCCGGTACAGCTACGACGACGCGGGCAACATGGTCAGGGTCGAGCAGCCCGACGGCAACGTCACCACGGCCGCCTTCAACGAACTGAACCAGCCGGTGGTCATCACCGACCAGGACGGCCTGGTCTGGTCCCACGCCTACGACGACCGCGGCAACCGGCTGAAGACGGTCGACCCGGCGGGCGCCGAGACCCACTTCGGCTACGACGGAGCGGGACGCCCCGTCTCCGTGACCGACCCGCTCGGCAGGGTCCAGCACGCCGTGTGCGACGCGGCCGGACTGACACTGGAGATCATCGACCCGCTCGGAAAGCGGACCCGGGTCAGCCGGGACGCCTTCGGACGCATCGTCGCCGTCACCGATCCGTCGGGCGCGGTCACCCGCCTCACCTGGACGGTCGAGGGCCTGCTCGCGCGGCGCGAATCGGCGAACGGCGCGGTCGAGAGCTGGGAGTACGACGGCGAGGGCAACGTCCTGCGGCACGTCGACCCCGCCGGGCACACCACGTGTCACACGTACACGCACTTCGCCCTGCCGACGAGCCGACGGGACCCGGACGGCACGGTCCACACCTTCACGTACGACACCGAGCTCCAGCTGACCGCCGTGGTCAACCCGCAGCAGCTGCACTGGAGTCACACGTTCGACGCCGCGGGACGGCTGGTCGCCGAGACCGATTTCAACGGGCGGGAACTCACCTACACCCACGATGCCGCGGGTCGGCTCACCTCCCGTACCAACGGGGCGGGCGAGACCGTCCGCTACGAGCGGGATGTCTTCGGCCAGGTCTCGCTGGCGCGCTCCGCCGACGACACCACCTCGTACACCTACGACGCCTACGGCCGTCTCGTCCGCGCCGCCAACAGGGACGCGGAGGTCGAACTCGCCTATGACGCGCAGGGCCAGGTCGTGCGGGAGAGCATCAACGGACGGGTGACCTCGTTCGTCTACGACGCCGCAGGCCGCCGGACGACCCGCAGTACCCCGTCCGGAACGGTGTCCAGTTGGCAGTACGACGCGGCCGACCGGCCGCTGTCACTGGTGATGGCCGGTACGCGCATGGAGTTCCGGCACGATGCCGCCGGTCACGAGATACGCAGGAGCTTCGGTGACGGCGTCGCCCTCGCTCAGGGCTGGGACGCCGTCGGCCGGCTGGCCGACCAGACGATCAGCGCACGTACCGATGCCGGCGGCCGTGTCCTGTGCCACCGCTCGTACGCCTACCGGCCCGACGGGCACCTCACGGAGATCCGCGGGCCGGCCGCGCACAGCCGGCGCTTCAGCCTCGACGCCGCCGGGCGGGTCACAGGTGCCGACGGTGCCGGCCGGACCGAGCGCTACGCCTATGACAGCGCGGGCAACCTCAGCCAGGCCCACGTGACCGGCTCGTCCGGCCATCCCGACGGGTGGACGGCGACCGGCACCCTCGTGCACCGGACGGGGAACGGCCACCACGAGTACGACGCCCAGGGGCGTCTCGTCCGTCGCAGCCGCCGCCTGCTGAACGGGCAGCGGCGGGTGTGGACGTACTCCTGGGACGCCGAGGACCGGCTCACCCGGGTGACCACACCGGACGGCGAGACCTGGCACTACCGGTACGACCCCCTGGGCCGCCGTATCGCCAAGCAGCTGCAGGCCGCCGACGGCACGCTCGCGCGGCAGACCACCTTCACCTGGGACGGCAGTCTGCTCGTGGAACAGGTCACGGACGGCGTGGTGACGACGTGGGACTACGAGCCGGAGTCCCACCGCCCCCTGGCCCAGACCGAGCGCGCTCAGGCCGACTACGACGTGCGTTTCCACGCCATCGTCACCGACCTGGTGGGAACTCCCACCGAACTCGTCTCCACCGGCGGTGACATCGCGTGGCAGACGCACACCACCGTATGGGGCGTGGCCGTTCCGCACCCGGAAGCCGACGCGTACGCCGCCACTGCCGACTGCCCCCTGCGCTTTCCCGGCCAGTATCACGACCCGGAATCCGGACTGCACTACAACTACGCACGCCACTACGACCCCGAGACGGCCCGGTACGCCTCCGCCGACCCCCTCGGCCTGGAGCCGGCACCCAACCACCACGCCTATGTGCCGAACCCGCTGACCTGGCAGGACCCTCTCGGCCTCGCCCGCCGGGGCCCCAAGGACCCGATCAATCTCAGCGAGGGCTACCGGGGCCGGATGGACACCTTCGACATCGGGCATGCCACAGACTTCGAAATGCATGTCTACGACAAGAACGGCCGGGAGGTCGGCCTCTACGGAAGCAACGGCTGGTTCGACAAACACCGCCTCGATTCCGATGTACAGGTCCCGCGCAGCGTGGAAAACCGCCTCAAGGGCGAGGCAGTAAAGTTCATGCGCAGAACCGGTCGCATCGGCCCTCGCGGAACCGAGGACATCTCCGGCGACAAATGGAAGCGGCCCCGCCTGAAAGGATCGTGCGGATGAAGTACGTGAAGGTCGACTGGGACCCGGAGCTCCACGGGTTCCGGACCGACGCGCGTGCCTATGTGGCCGCCCTTCCCGAATTCCGGGACGCGCTTCCCGAGGGGGCCCGCGCCTTCGCGTCCGAGGCCGGGCACTACGACTACACGAGCGAGCGGTGCGTCAAGGACCTGGAGCTCGCCGACATCGCCCTGCCCACGACGACCATGGGCAGGGCAGGCACCGCGTCGGTCACCTATCGCCCCAACCGGTGGAAGCACTCCGCCGGACTGCGGATCGAGTACACCGGCGTCACGCACTTCTCCGTCGACTACGAAGCGTCCATCGACTGGATGGAGGCCATCACGGTGCTGCTCGACGAGACCCTCCCGCACGAGGACGGCGTCGTGCACCGTACCGAACTGACGGACGCCATGATCACGGTCCGCTGCGCCGACCTGACGGCGACGTGGGTGGCGGTCCCGTGAGTGCGTGACCCCGGGGGTCAGGCGGCGTGACCGCCGTCCACCGACAGCTCGGTGCCCGTGATGTACGCGGCGTCGTCCCCGGCCAGGTAGGCCACGAGGGACGCCACCTCGTCGGGCGAACCGAACCGGCCGACCGCGGTCATGGCGCTCTGCCCCTCCGCGTAGGGGCCGTCCGCCGGGTTCATGTCGGTGTCGATCGGGCCCGGCTGGACCAGGTTCGCCGTGATCCGGCGCCCGCCCAACTCCCGCGCCAGAGCCTTGTTGAGGCCGATGAGCGCGGCCTTGCTCGTCGCGTAGAGGGTGCCGCCGGGGCCCGGGACCCGCTGGGCCATGCAGCTGCCGATGGTGATGATCCGGCCGCCGTCGCGGAGCCGTCCGGCAGCGGCCTGGGAGGCCAGGAGGACGCCGCGTACGTTGACCGCCAGGACCCGGTCGACATCGGCGAGCGACAGGTCGGCGAGGGGGCCGAGGACTCCGATGCCCGCGTTGTTGACGAGGATGTCCAGGTGGCCGAGGTCGTCGGCGGCGCGTTCCACGGCGCCCGCGGCGGCCCCGGCGTCCGCCGCGTCCGCCCGCACGGCGAAACCACGCCGCCCCGTGGCCTCGATCTTCGCGACGACCTCCTGGGCCGCCGCCTCACTGTGGACGTAGGTGATCGCCACGTCCGCGCCCTCCTGCGCCAGGCGCAGCGCGATCGCCGCGCCCATGCCGCGGCTGCCGCCGGTGACCAGGGCCGTCCTGCCGGTGAGAGAAGACATGTCTGTACCTCGTTCGTATGCCGGATAACTGCTTGCGGGTTCAATGAAAGGCGTCGACGCGGGCGAGGGCTGGCGGGAATCGGACGCGCAGTCGGCGGTGTCCCGAGCGGCGATGACTTCCGGTCGGTGGCACGGTCTGAGTAGGTGACAGGACCGCGTTACCCCGAGAAGAGGCGTTCGCCATGAAGATCACATTCACCCAGTTCCTCACCCTGGACGGGGTCTTCCAGGCCCCGGGCGGCCCGGACGAGGACCGCGGCGGCGGCTTCGAACACGGCGGCTGGTCCGTGCCCTACGGCGACGAGGACTTCGGCGCCTTCATCGACCAGGTCTTCGAACAGGCCGACGCGTTCCTGCTCGGGCGCGGGACGTACGAGATCTTCGCCGGGTACTGGCCCGCGGTGCACGACCCCGACAACCTCGTGGCCACCAAACTCAACGACCTGCCGAAGTACGTCGCGAGCACCACCCTGACCGACGCCGACTGGCAGGGCGCCCGGATCATCGGCCGCGACGACCTGGTCAAGGACGTCACCGCGCTCAAGGAGCAGCCGGGGCGCGAGCTCCAGATGCACGGCAGCGGTCGGCTCGCGCAGTCCCTGATGGGGCACGACCTGATCGACACCCTGCACCTGCTGACGTTCCCCGTCGTCCTCGGCACCGGCAAGCGGCTCTTCGCGGAGGGCGTCCTGCCCACCGCCTTCCGGCTCGCCCAGTCGCGTACGACCTCCACGGGCGTCGTCATCAGCACGTACGAGCGCGCCGGACGACCGGAGTACGGCAGCTACTGAGAGCTGCTCCGGCCGGCCGCACGTCTTCACCTCGCGATCTTCGCCCGATACGGTGTGGGCTCCGCGTGAGAGCCGCCGAAGTCTCCACATCGCCGCACCCATTGGAGACCGCGCCCCGTGTCGACGCTCGCCGCCCCCGTCACGCTCACCCCGCGCAGCGCCTGGCGCACCGATCTGCCCGTACTGCTCGTCGCCGTGGTGTGGGGCGCCAGCTACCTCACCGCCAAGGGCATCACGACGACGCACACCGTCGTCGCCGTCCTCGTCCTGCGGTTCGCCGTGGTGCTGCCCCCGCTCGTGGTGACGGGGTGGCGGTCGCTGCGCGCGCTGACCGGCGCCCAGTGGCGCGGGGGCGGGATCCTCGGGCTGATCCTCGGTGGCATCTTCCTCTTGGAGACGTACGGGGTCGTCCACACCTCGGCGACCAACGCGGGCCTCATCATCAGCCTCACCATGATCTTCACGCCGCTCGCGGAGGCCGCCGTGCGGCGTACCCGGCCGCCGCGCGCGTTCCTCGCGGCGGCCGGGCTCTCCGTGCTCGGCGTGGTCCTGCTGACCCAGGGCGGCGGCTTCACCCGGCCCTCGGCCGGTGACCTGCTGATCCTCCTCGCGGCCCTCGCCCGTACGGTCCACGTCCTGGCCATGTCCCGCGTCAAGGCCGTGCGCGACGCCGACTCGCTCTCGCTCACCACGGTCCAACTCGGCTCCGCCGTCGCGGTGTTCGCCGTGCTCGCCGCCATGGGTACGGGGCGGTCGCCGTGGTCCGTCGCCGTGGGCTTCGGCGCGCGGGAGTGGGCGGGGCTGCTCTTCCTCTCCGTCTTCTGCACGCTCTTCGCCTTCTACGTGCAGATGTGGGCGGTACGCAGGACTTCGCCCTCCCGGGTCAGCCTGCTGCTCGGCACGGAACCGCTGTGGGCCGCGGCGGCCGGCATCGCGCTCGGCGGTGAACGGCTCGGTGCGGTGGGGGTGTTGGGCGGGGCGCTGGTTCTCGTCGGGACGAGCTGGGGGCGTACGGCCCTGCGATGAAGGACCGTCCCCGGCGAACGAGCGGTCCGCGTGAACGGCCGGGCCGGAAAAGTTAACTCGCGGAGAATTTCGTGCACTTGACGTTGACACGCCAACCTCTACGCGCGTCACACTGGTCCCATGCGAATCCCCCCACGAATGCTCGGTGTCACCGCACTCGCCGCCGCCCTGCTCTTCGGCGGCCCCGTCGCCGCGTCCGCGAGCGCGGCCCCCGCCACCCCCGTCGCCTCCGCGTCGTCGTACTCCGTCACCGCGGTCGGCGACATCTGCTACTCCGCGCTGCCCTCCCAGGCGCACGACACCCTCGACCTGATCGAGGCGGGCGGCCCCTACCCGTACCCGCAGGACGGCACCGTCTTCCAGAACCGCGAGGGTGAGCTGCCGCGGCAGAGCTCCGGCTACTACCACGAGTACACGGTCGTCACGCCGGGCTCCGACGACCGCGGCGCCCGCCGCATCGTCACCGGCGAGAAGAGCCAGGAGGACTACTACACCGCCGACCACTACGCCTCGTTCGACCTGGTGGACTACGGCTGCTGAGGCCCGGCCGGGCCACACGGCGCACGGTCAGCCCGCCTTCCCGCTCTCCGCGGCGGCGAACAGCGCGACCGCCAGCACGATCATGGTGATGCTCGCGAACAGCTCGTAACTCTCCAGAAAGCCGAAGCGCCTCAGCAGGCCCCAGCCGTACCGCTCGTCGGTGAGGTCGTGGACCACGCCGCCGGCGCCTTGGACCAGCAGGAGAAAACCGAGAAATTCCAGAAGCCGCTTCATGGACGAGATCCTCGCCCCGCGTCTCGCCCCCGCACATCGGCCGCGGGGCGAGGATCCGCCCGGTGGCCGGGTCCGAAAGTCGGGGACCGCCGCGCCTTTGGTCGACGATCACGCGCCGGGGCCGTGCACGGCCGTCCCGGCCGCCGCCGGTGCGTAGATTTGTCGGTCATGAGCGGTACTGAGCCCACGCGGCACCCCGGGAGGCCCTGGGCGCTGCCCTCCACCATCGCCCGCGAGTTCGACCCCGGCGGCGCGGGGCGCCGGGGGCGGCGGACCGTACGCGACTGGTTCGCCGACTTCTCCTGCTTCGCCGCGGCCGTCCTCCTCGGGATGGCCGGCGCCGACGCCATCAGCGCCAACCCGCACGTCTCCGAGGACCTCGCCGACCTCGACCAGGTCGTCGGGGCGCTGGCCTGCGCCGCGGTCTGGCTGCGCAGACGTTGGCCGCTCGGTCTCGCCGTCGCCATGGTGCCGGTCGCCCTGGTCTCCGACACGGGAGGCGGCGCGGCGGCCGTCGCCCTGTTCACCCTCGCCGTGCACCGGCCCTTCCGCTACGTCGCCTGGGTCGGCGCCGCCTCGATCGCGATGATCCCCTTCGCGTACTGGATGCGCCCGGACGCCGAGATGCCGTACGGGGTGTCGCTCGCCTTCGGGGTGCTGATGTCCCTGACGGTCATCGGCTGGGGCATGTTCGTACGCTCCCGCCGCGAGCTCCTGCTCAGCCTGCACGACCGGGCTCTGCGCGCCGAGAACGAGGCCTCCCTCCGCGCCGAACAGGCCCAGCGGCTCGCGCGCGAGGCCATCGCCCGCGAGATGCACGACGTCCTCGCGCACCGCCTCACCCTGCTCAGCGTCCACGCGGGCGCCCTGGAGTTCCGCCCCGACGCGCCCCGCCCGGAGGTCGTCCGCGCGGCGGGCGTCATCCGGGAGAGCGCCCACGAGGCCCTCCAGGACCTGCGCCAGGTGATCGGCGTCCTGCGCGGCGGCGACACCGACGCCCCGGGCCGCCCGCAGCCCACGCTCGCCGCCCTCGACGCGCTGGTCGCCGAGTGCCGCGAGGCGGGCATGAAGGTCGTCCTCGACAGCCGCGTCACGGACCCCGACGCCGTGCCCGCCGCCCCCGGCCGCACCGCGTACCGCATCGCGCAGGAAGCCCTGACCAACGCCCGCAAGCACGCCCCCGGCGCCGAGGTCACCGTCACCGTCACGGGCGCGCCCGGCGAAGGCCTGACGATGACCGTGCGCAATCCCGCGCCGCCCGGTGACGTACCGAAGGTCCCCGGCTCCGGGCAGGGCCTCATCGGCCTCGCCGAACGCGCCTCGCTCGCGGGCGGCAGGCTCGGTCACCGCGCCTTGCCCGGCGGCGGATTCCACCTGGAGGCATGGCTACCGTGGGCGTCATGAAACCGATCAGGCTGCTCCTCGTCGACGACGACCCGCTGGTGCGCGCCGGGCTCTCCTTCATGCTCGGCGGCGCGGACGACATCGAGATCGTCGGCGAGGCGGGCGACGGCACCGAGGTCGCCCCGCTGGTCGGTGAAGTCCGGCCCGATGTCGTCCTGATGGACATCCGCATGCCGACGATGGACGGCCTCGCCGCCACGGAGGCGCTGCGCAAGCGCCCCGGCGCCCCCGAGGTCATCGTCCTGACCACCTTCCACGCCGACGAACAGGTGCTGCGGGCCCTGCGGGCGGGCGCGGCCGGTTTCGTCCTGAAGGACACGGCGCCCGCGCAGATCGTCGCGGCGGTCCGCGCGGTCGCCGCGGGCGAGCCGGTCCTCTCCCCGACGGTCACCCGGCAGCTGATCTCGCAGGTGAGGAGCGACGATCCCCAACTGGACCGCAAGCGGCGGGCGTTGGCGCGGCTGGAGCTGCTCGGCGAGCGCGAGCGCGAGGTCGCCGTGGCGGTGGGCCGGGGCGGCTCGAACGCGGACATCGCGGCCCAGCTGTTCCTGAGCGTCGCGACGGTCAAGGCCCATGTCTCCCGCATCCTCACGAAGCTGGACCTCAACAACCGGGTGCAGATCGCCCTGTTGGCGCACGATGCGGGGCTGCTGGACGGGGAGGGCTGAGGGCGGGGGGCGGCTGGGGGCTGAGGGGCTCCCTCGCCGGGCGGCCGGTGACGGTGGTAATAGTCCTGCATGACTGAGACACCGCCCGAGCCCATCGACCTCGCCATGGCCCGGAAAGTCCTGGACGCCCAGCCGTTCAGCCGGCTCGTGCGGGCGCGCATCACGCGGTTCGGCGAGGGCGCGGCCACCCTGGAGATCGGCGCCCGCGAGGAGTTGCGGCAGCAGAACGGCTTCCTGCACGGCGGCGTCCTCGCCTACGCCGCCGACAACAGCATCACGTTCGCCGCGGGCACCACCCTCGGCCCGGCCGTGCTGACCTCCGGGTTCTCCATCCAGTACGTCCGCCCGGCGACCGGGGCCAAGCTCGTCGCCCACGCCGTCGTCGTACACACGGGCCGACGTCAGGCGGTGGTCCGGTGCGAGCTGTTCAGCGAGAGCGAAGAGGGCGGCGAGGACGCGCGGACCCTGTGCGCCATCGCCCAGGGGACCGTGCTCTCCACGGCCTGACGGCAAGGCGGTGCCTCACCCCGTGGCGATCTCCGTCATCGCCACCGGCCGCCGCTCCCGCCGCGACCGTTCGCACGCCTCCGCGATCCGCAGCGCGTGCAGCGCCTCGCGGCCGTCGCAGGGGTTCGCCCGCTCCCCTCGTACGACCTCGACGAAGGCGGCGAGCTCCGCCTCGTACGCGAGGGCGAAGCGCTCCAGGAAGCCGGGCCACGGCTTGTCCGGCGCGGGCGGGCCCGCCGGTTCGGCGGAGGTCAGGGGCGTGCGGTCGTCCAGGCCGACCGCCAACTGGTCGAGCTCACCGGCGAGTTCCATGCGTACGTCGTAGCCCGCGCCGTTGAGCCGGGTCGCCGTCGCCGTGGCGAGCGTGCCGTCGTCGAGGGTGAGGACCGCCGCCGCGGTGTCCACGTCGCCCGCCTCGCGGAACATCGCGGGGCCCGCGTCGGAGCCGGTCGCGTACACCTGCGTCACCTCGCGCCCCGTCACCCAGCGCAGCACGTCGAAGTCATGGACCAGGCAGTCGCGGTAGAGGCCGCCGGACAGCGGGAGGTACGCGGCCGGGGGCGGCGCCGGGTCCGAGGTGATCGCGCGCACGGTGTGCAGCCGCCCGAGCCGGCCCGCCCGCACCGCCTCGCGCGCCTTCGCGTACCCCGCGTCGAAGCGCCGCTGGAAGCCGAGCTGGAGCACCGTGCCCGCGGCCTCGACCTCGGCGAGCGCGGCCAGCGTGCCCGGCAGGTCGAGCGCGATGGGCTTCTCGCAGAACACCGGGAGTCCGGCCCGCGCCGCCCGGCCGATCAGCTCGGCGTGGGCCGCGGTCGCCGCCGTGATCACCACGGCGTCCACCCCGATGGTGAAGACGTCGTCCACCGAGGGCGCGGGCACTGCCCCGGTCCGCGCGGCGAGTCCGGCCGCCCGCACCGGGTCCGCGTCGGCGACGACGAGCGATGTGACGTCGGGGTGACGGCTCAGGGCCGCCGAGTGAAATGTGCCGATACGGCCCGTTCCGATCAGTCCGATGCGCATGGGACCACCCTCCTCACAGCCGCCCCGCCCTGTCAATCCTTTGTCAGGACAATCGAACTGTCCGGACAACAGAACTTCAGAACTTCCCGTCATCATCTCCCGGGACTACGCTCGGCCTGTGTCCAAACCAGTCGCCAGATCAGCTCAGGGCGGTCGGGCCGACGACCCCACCGTGGCCCTCCGGCTCGGCGTCGACCGCAGCAGCCCGGTCCCGCTCTACTTCCAGCTCGCCCAGCAACTGGAAGCGGCGATCGAGCGCGGCGCCCTGACCCCGGGCAGCCTCCTCGGCAACGAGATCGACCTGGCGGGACGGCTCGGCCTCTCCCGGCCCACCGTCCGTCAGGCCATCCAGTCCCTCGTCGACAAAGGGCTGCTCGTGCGGCGCCGGGGCGTCGGCACGCAGGTCGTGCACAGCCAGGTCAAGCGTCCCCTGGAGCTCAGCAGCCTCTACGACGACCTGGAGGCGGCGGGGCAGCGCCCCGAGACCCGCGTCCTGCGCAACACCGTGGAGCCCGCGTCCGCCGAGGTGGCCGCGGCCCTCGCGGTGGCCGAGGGCGACGAGGTGCACCGCGTCGAGCGGCTGCGCCTGGCCCACGGCGAGCCCATGGCGTACCTCGTCAACCACCTGCCGACCGGCCTCCTCGACCTCGACACCGAGCGCCTTGAGGCCACCGGGCTCTACCGCCTGATGCGCGCCACCGGCCTGACCCTGCACAGCGCGCGGCAGTCCGTCGGCGCCCGCGCCGCCACCGAGGAGGAGGCCGGGCGCCTCGCCGAACCGCCGGGCGCCCCGCTGCTCACCATGCGCCGCACGACGTTCGACGACACGGGACGCGCGGTGGAGTTCGGCGCGCACGTCTACCGGGCGTCGCGCTACTCCTTCGAGTTCCAGCTCCTCGTACGGCCGTAGGCATGCCCCGTGCGGTCGTCAGAATGTTCTGACAAAGCCATTGACGCTGCCACACGCCCGCCGCTAGAACTCCCCCAACCGCGCTCGGGCGATCCGCGTGGTCGATACTTGGGCGGCTGGGGCCGGGGATCCGGACCGGCCGCACGGAGCAGTAGAGCTAGAAGGGCACGGCGTCGTGACTAGGGTGAAGACAGGGGTACGAGCGGTGGGCGCCGTGTTGGTGGCGGTGCTCGGTGTGACCGCGGGGCTGACCGGATGCAGCAGCACCGGCGGCAAGCGCGCGGAGGACGCCCGCAAGGCGGCAGCGGCGGGCGGCAGGGCCGCGGTGGACACGCCGCGCTGGACCTTCGGCATGGTCACGCACTCCGGTGACGGCGACACCTTCTGGGACATCGTGCGCAGCGGCGCCAAGCAGGCCGCGGTCAAGGACAACATCAAGTTCCTGTACGCCCACGACGACGAGGCCCAGCAGCAGGCCCAGCTCGTCGACTCGTACATCGACAAGAAGGTCGACGGGATCATCGTCACGCTGGCCAAGCCCGACGCGATGAAGGGCGCCATGGCCCGCGCGGAGAAGGCCGGCATCCCGGTGATCACGGTGAACTCCGGATCGGCGGAGTCCAAGAAGTTCGGCGCGCTCACCCACATCGGCCAGGACGAGACGATCGCGGGCGAGGCCGTCGGCGAGGAGCTCAACAAGCGCGGCAAGAAGAAGGCGCTGTGCATCCTGCACGAGCAGGGCAACGTCGGCCATGAGCAGCGCTGCGAGGGCGCCAAGAAGACCTTCGACGGCACGATGCAGAACCTGTACGTGACCGGCACCAACATGCCGGACGTCCAGTCCTCCATCGAGGCCCGCCTCCAGACCGACAAGTCGATCGACGCCGTGGTCACCCTCGGCGCCCCCTTCGCGGACACCGCCGTGAAGGCCGCGGACAGCGCGGGCAGCAAGGCCGAGGTCGACACCTTCGACCTCAACGAGAAGGTCGCCGCCGGTCTGAAGTCCGGCGACCTCGGCTTCGCCGTCGACCAGCAGCCCTACCTCCAGGGCTACCAGGCCGTCGACCTGCTCTGGCTGTACAAGTACAACGCCGATGTGCTCGGCGGCGGCCGGCCCGTCCTGACCGGGCCCCAGATCATCACCAAGGACCAGGCCGCCGAGCTCGAGGAATACGCGAAGCGAGGGACCCGATGACCGCCCCGGCCCCGGCCCCGGCTCCGGCCCCGTCCCCGGCTCCGGACACCAAGAGCGACGAGCGCCTCCTGAAGACCTCGCCGCTGAAGAGGCTGCTCGGCCGCCCCGAGCTCGGCTCCGTCGTCGGCGCCGTCGCCGTCTTCGTCTTCTTCTCGATCGTCGCGGACAGCTTCCTCCAGGCCACCAGCCTCGCCACGGTGCTGTACGCCGCCTCGACCCTCGGCATCATGGCGGTGCCGGTGGCGCTGCTGATGATCGGCGGCGAGTTCGACCTCTCGGCGGGCGTCCTCGTGACGACGTCCGCGCTGATCTCCTCGATGTTCAGCTACCAGATGACGGCGAATGTCTGGGTCGGCGTGCTCGTCTCGCTCGTCGTCACCCTCGCGGTCGGCGTCTTCAACGGCGTCATGCTGACCCGCACCGACCCGCCGAGCTTCATCATCACGCTCGGTACGTTCCTGATGCTGACCGGCATGAACCTCGGCTTCACCAAGCTGATCAGCGGCACGGTCTCCACGAAGTCGATCGCCGACATGGAGGGCTTCACCTCCGCCAAGGACGTCTTCGCCTCCACGATCACCATCGGCGGCGTCGACTTCAAGATCACCATCGTCTGGTGGCTCGCCCTGATCGTGGTCGCCACCTGGATCCTGCTGCGCACCCGCGTCGGCAACTGGATCTTCGCGGTCGGCGGCGGCGAGGACGCGGCCCGCGCGGTCGGCGTCCCGGTCGCCGCCACCAAGATCGGCCTCTACATGGGCGTCGCCTTCGGCGCCTGGATCTCCGGCCAGCACCTGCTGTTCAGTTACGACACCGTGCAGTCCGGCGAGGGCGTCGGCAACGAACTGATCTACATCGTCGCGGCCGTCATCGGCGGCTGCCTCATCACCGGTGGCTACGGCTCCGCGGTCGGCGCGGCCGTCGGCGCGCTGATCTTCGGCATGGTCAGCAAGGGCATCGTGTTCGCCGAGTGGGACTCCGACTGGTTCAAGTTCTTCCTCGGCGTGATGCTGCTCCTGGCCACCCTGCTCAACCACTGGGTCCGCAAGCGGGCGGAGGCGACGAAGTGACCACGGACATCACGAAGACGGACGCGGCCCCCGAGGACGGGCGCACGCCGCTCGTGGAGCTCGCCGACGTCAGTAAGTACTACGGCAACATCCGCGCCCTCGAGGGTGTCTCCCTGGAAGTGCACGCGGGGGAAATCTCCTGCGTGCTCGGTGACAACGGCGCCGGCAAGTCCACCCTCATCAAGATCATCGCGGGTCTGCACCGGCATGACTCCGGCAGCTTCACGGTCGAGGGCGAGGAGACCCGGCTCGCCAACCCGCGCGAGGCCCTGAACCGTGGCATCGCCACCGTCTACCAGGACCTCGCCGTGGTCCCGCTGATGCCGGTCTGGCGGAACTTCTTCCTCGGCTCCGAGCCGACGAAGGGCGTCGGCCCCTTCAAGCGCCTGGACGTCGACTTCATGCGGGAGACGACCCGCGCGGAGCTGCTGCGCATGGGCATCGACCTGCGCGACGTGGACCAGCCCATCGGCACCCTCTCGGGCGGCGAGCGCCAGTGCGTGGCGATCGCGCGGGCCGTCTACTTCGGCGCGAAGGTGCTCGTCCTCGACGAGCCGACCGCCGCGCTCGGCGTCAAGCAGTCCGGCGTCGTCCTGAAGTACGTGGCCGCGGCGCGGGACCAGGGCCTCGGAGTGGTCCTGATCACGCACAACCCCCACCACGCCTATCTGGTCGGCAACCGCTTCGTGCTCCTGAAGCGGGGTGTGATGTCGGGCTCGTACGCCCGCGAAGAGATCAGCCTCGATGATCTGACCCGCGAGATGGCGGGCGGCAGCGAACTGGATGACCTCCGTCACGAGCTGGAGGGCCGCGAGGCCCCGTAAGGGGCGCGGGGAACTGCGCGCTCAGCCCGAGAGAAGCCGCAGTCGCGTCTGCCGAGGTCCGCGCAGACGCGACTGCGGCCTTTCCGTGGCCGGCCGCGCAGTTCCCCGCGCCCCTCCGGGCGCGCCCCTTACGGGGCGCACACCCCGTAGCCCGTTGTGCGCGCCCCCACGAGCGTGAGGCAGAATCGCCGCAATGAGCACCTACCGCGACCTCGCGCACCGCGGCTCCGCACGAGCCACCGTCCTGCGGACCGTGGGCACGCGCGAACGCCGATCCCTCCTGACGGCCCCCCGCGTCAACACCGTCGGCATCGACATCGGCGGCACCAAGGTGATGGCGGGCGTCGTCGACCCCGACGGCAACATCCTGGAGACGCTCCGCACGGAGACCCCGGACAAGTCCAAGAGCCCCCGCGTCGTCGAGGACACCATCGTCGAGCTGGTCCTGGACCTCTCCGACCGGCACGATGTGCACGCGGTCGGCATCGGCGCGGCCGGCTGGGTCGACGCGGACCGCAACCGCGTCCTGTTCGCCCCGCACCTGTCCTGGCGCAACGAACCGCTCCGTGACCGCATCTCCGGCCGCCTCGCGGTCCCCGTCATGGTGGACAACGACGCCAACACCGCCGCCTGGGCGGAGTGGCGCTTCGGCGCGGGCCGCGGCGAGGACCACCTCGTCATGATCACGCTCGGCACCGGCATCGGCGGCGCCATCCTGGAGGACGGCCAGGTCAAGCGCGGCAAGTTCGGCGTCGCCGGTGAGTTCGGGCACATGCAGGTCGTCCCCGGCGGCCACCGCTGCCCCTGCGGCAACCGCGGCTGCTGGGAGCAGTACAGCTCCGGCAACGCGCTGGTCCGCGAGGCCCGCGAGCTCGCCGCCGCCGACTCCCCGGTGGCGTACGGCATCATCGACCGCGTCAAGGGCAATGTCCCCGACATCACGGGCCCCCTCATCACCGAGCTGGCCCGCGAGGGCGACGCGATGTGCGTCGAGCTGCTCCAGGACATCGGCCAGTGGCTGGGCGTCGGCATCGCGAACCTCGCGGCGGCCCTCGACCCGTCCTGCTTCGTCATCGGTGGCGGCGTCAGCGCGGCCGACGACCTCCTGATCGGCCCGGCCCGCGACGCCTTCCGCCGCCACCTCACCGGCCGCGGCTACCGCCCCGAGGCCCGCATCGCCCGCGCCCAGCTGGGGCCCGAGGCGGGCATGGTGGGCGCCGCCGACCTGGCCCGCCTGGTGGCCCGCCGCTTCCGCCGCGCCAACCGCCGCCGCGTCGAGCGCCACGAGCGCTACGAGCGCTACGCCGAGGCCCGCCGCACCGACGACCGCACTTCCCAGGGAACCCCGTAGATGACCGTCCCCCGCCAGCCCACGCCCCCGGACCTCCCCGGCGCGCCCGAGCCGGGCCGCGGCGGCGGCAGGACCGAGGACCGCCGCCACATGATCCGCCGCCGCTGGCTGACGGCGACGATCATCGTGCTCCTCATCGGCATCCCCGCCGGATACCTGGTGATCTCCGCGAACCAGAGCCGCAACAGCGGCCGCGACAAGGAGGACAAGTACTCCGCGACCGGCCTCACCGAAGGCTGGCCCTCCAGGGTGCAGCGCCGCCTGTACGACGTGCCGATCCCGCCGTACTCGGCGGAAGTCGCCTACTACGAGACGAACAACTGGCGCACCAGCCGCCTCTACGTCCAGTTCCTGACGAGCAACAAGGGCCTGGACAAGTTCCTCAAGCAGATCGGCACGAGCAGCGACAAGCTGGAGCCGAAGAACATCACCATCAGCAAGCGCGACCAGAAGGTGGTCGGCTGGGAGTTCACGGGCCCCGGCCCCTGGTCGGGACTGACCCACGAACAGAAGGACCCGGTACCGACGCTGGACGTGGTGGTGGACCGCGCGAACGCCCAGCACCCGATGGTGTACGTGGTGTCGACGACGACGCCCTGACGACCGCGCGGCACGGCCTTCCTCACCCGGCGGCCGCCCACCCCTCATACACGGCCGCCGCCACCCCCAGGTCCTCCCACGCCATCCCCGCCGACTTGAACAACCGCGGACGGTCCTCCGCGGGCTTCGTCTCGCCTCGGACGAGGGCGGTCAGGGTGTGGAGGCGGGGCATGGTGAAGGTGCCCTCGGCGGCTGCGAGCAGGAGGTCGCCGCATTCGCGTGCCGCCACCTCGCGGGACTCCGCCACCACCGTGGCGCGGCCCACGAGCGCGGCGTCGACCTCGCGGGCGTCCGGTTCGTGCGAGCCGACCGCGGCGACCGTCGCGTGGTCGGGGAGCAGGGTGCCGTCGAAGAGCGGGGTGCGTGCCGTGGTGCAGCAGCAGACCACGTCCGCTCGGGCCACGTCGTCGGGGGCCGCCGCGGCCGCCGAGAGGCCCTCGGCGCGGCAGCGGTCGACGAAGGCGGCCACCCGCCGGGCGTTGCGGGCGACCACGTCGACGTGGCGCAGTCCGGGCCGCACCGCGCGCACCGCCTCCACATGTCCCCACGCCTGCGGCCCCGTTCCGAAGACCAGCAGGCGCCGTGCCTCCGGGACCGCCAGGTGCCGGATCGCCACGCCGGACACCGCGGGGGTGCGCAGCGAGGTCAGCGCGATGCCGTCGAGGAGCGCCAGGGGAGTGTGCGTCGTGCCGTCCAGCAGGACGTACAGCCCCTGGATGCGGGGGAGGCCGCGCTCCGCGTTGCCCGGCGTCACGGTGGCGATCTTCACGCCCGTGTACGACGCCGTCGCCGACGGCATCAGGAGCAGCTGGCCCCCGGGTACGTCCACGACACCGCGCGCCGGTTCCGCCTCGGGGTCGAGGCCCGACAGGAGGACCGCCTCCAACGCGTCGATCGCGGCGGACATCGGGACGAGCCGGGAGATGGCCGCGGCATCGAGGTGGGGCGGGGCGGGGGTCGGCGTCCGGTCAGTCATGCGGTTCCTCACGTGCGGGCGGTGTGCGGGATGCGTCCCGCTCGGCCAGCCTGCCCGGACGAGAGCGCCGCGGCACGTGCGGCCCCGCGTTCAGGACCCCGTACCCGCGGTCTGTGAGCGGAAGCCGTGGCCGAGTTCCGGGCGTGCGAGGCCGAAGTAGTGCCGGAAGCTGTAGATCAGCGGGCTCCAGGCGGCCGGGTCGACGTGCTGGGTGCCGGGGACCACCACCGAGGCGACGGCGTGGACCCGTACGACGTCGCACTCGACGATCCGGAAGCCGCCGTCGGGCCCGGCCGGCGTGATGGTCCGCACGGTGGCCTCCAACTGGAGCGGGCACTCGGCGACACGGGGCGGTCCGACGGCCTCCGAACCCTGCGGGCTGAGCCCGGCGGCGGCGAACTTGTCCGCCTCGTGACGGTAGAACTCCCGCTTGGCGGGCGGCACGGGGTCCGCGCCCGTGAGCGGGGCGAGGCGTTCCACCGCCGCCCACAGGTCGGACGGGGGCAGATTGACGACCACCTCCCGGCGCTCGGCGAGATTGGCGGCGGTACGGCTCTCGGCCCCCAGGCCGAGGACGACCGTGTGGCCGAGCGCCCAGGCCGAGGAGATCGGGGCGAGGTTCGCCGTGCCGTCCGGGTTCAGGGTGGTCAGCAGGGCGACGGGCGTGCCGAAGTACAAGATGCTGGGGGTGATGGTCACGTGGTCGGTGCCGGCCATTCCCGCGGTGGGTGCGGAGCCCGCGGTGGGCCCGGCGTCCTTCGCGGCCGTGATCGTGGTTGCGGTCGTGGTTGCGGTCATGGGCCAGACGCTAGGGCGCCCGGACTTCGGTCGGCGCCGAAGCATCGACCGGTCAGACTGGTTCCCATGAGCCAGTTCCCGTCCTCCGGTCCGGCAGCGGACAGCGTCATCGGCCCCGATCTCGCTTCCCTGGCCGGTCTGCTCGCCGACCGCACCCGGGCCGCGATGTGCCTGGCCATGCTCGACGGACGCGCCTGGACCGCCACCGAACTGGCCCGGCTCGCCGGGGTCGCCCCCTCCACGGCCACCGGCCACCTCCACCAACTGGTCGCGGGAGGACTGCTGACGCAGGAGCGGCGGGGACGGCACCGGTATCTGCGCCTCGCCGGGCCCGACACCGCTGAGATGATCGAGAGCCTGGCCTCCCACGCCCCGCTGCGCGCCACCCCCGTCCGCTCACTGGCCGACGCCCACCGGCGCCGCGCCCTGGCGCACGCGCGGACCTGCTACGACCACCTCGCGGGCACGGTCGCCGTCGCCATCACCGAGGCCATGACCCGACGCGCCCTGCTTGACTGGGACTTCGGGCCCTCGCTCACGGAGGCCGGCCGGGCCTGGCTGCGCGAGCTCGGCGTCGACGACCACCCCGCGCACGGCTCCCGCCGCGCCCACGTCCGCACCTGCCTCGACTGGACGGAACGCCGCCCGCACCTCGCGGGAGCGGTGGGTGCCGCCCTCTTCCGGCACGCCCTCGACCACGGCTGGCTCACCCGCAAGGGCACGACCCGCGTCATCACGCTCACCGACACCGGGCGCTCCGCACTGCGCGAGCGGCTCGGTCTCACCCTGCAACCGCCGGGCGCGCGGCCCGCGTCCGTATCGCCCGAGGAGTCGGCACCATGCCGCGGCACAGGGGGAGCAGCGCGTTGATCGTCTGGGTGAACGGTGCGTTCGGCAGCGGAAAGAGCACGCTGGTCGAGGAGTTGAGGCCGCGCTGGCCTCAAGCACTGGTCTACGACCCGGAGATGACCGGCTTCGTGCTGCGGAAGATCGTGGAGGTGCCGACCGGTGACTTCCAGGATCTGCGGTTGTGGCGGCGGCAGGTCGCCGAGCTGGCGGTGGGGCTGGTCGAGGAGTACCGCCGTCCGGTCCTCGTCCCCATGACCCTGGTCGACCCCGGCTACGTCGGTGAGATCTTCGGCGCACTGGAGGACGCGGGCATCGACGTCCGCCACTTCTTCCTCCAGGTCCCCCGTGAGGTCCTGGAGAAGCGGATCGACGGACGGGTCTTCTTCCCCGACGACCCCGAGCGCGAGGCGGCCGTCCGGCGCTGGGCCAAGGGCAGGATCGAACCGTGCCTGGCGGGGGCCGCCACCCTGCCCGGCGGCACGGTGTTCCTGGACGGCGAACTGACCCCGCGGGAGCTGGCCGACCGGGTGCTGGCCCGGGTCGGAGTCGGCGAAGGGCGCTGAGCGCGCCGGGAACGCCGGCCGAACCCGGTCACGCCTGCCGACGGGTGACACCGCGCGACCAGGCGGGTGATCCTTGCGGCCATGTCACTACCCGCGGCGCCCCGCCGGAGTTGAGGTGGGCTCGTTCCACTCCCCCCACTCCTGGAGGTTCCCCTTGCCGCGCACCCGTTCCCGTACCCGGCTGTTCCGTGCCGGTGTGCTCACCGCCGCTTCCGCGATGCTGGCGGGCACCGCCCTGGCCGGCACCGCCGGGGCGGCCCCCAAGCCCGAGGCCAAGGACGACGTGAAGGTGCTCGACTGGCTGGCGGTCAAGCAGTCGGACAGCAGGCCGGAGCACGCGCGTGTCGGCGCCGACTGGACCATCCACTCGCACCTGTACACCAACCGCAAGGGCCACCCCGGCAAGAAGATCGGCGACGCCTCGGCGCACTGCAGCGTGGTCGACGTGACGCGCAAGGGCTACGTGTCCCTGTGCCACCGGGTGCTGCGGACCGACAAGGGCGGCATCAGCCTGAGCGACACCATCGACCACTTCGGCCCGCTGCCGCACGGCGGCTACTCGAAGGTCACCGGCGGCACGGGCAAGTACCGCGAGGCCGAGGGCCAGGCCGAGATCACCATGCGGCACGACATCGCGCGGTACCGCATCATGCTCGACGACTGACCGCAGGCCCGCCACGGGCGTGAGCCAGTCTCCGGTTCGTCTGCCGGGGCCCCGCCGGGGTCCCGGCAGCGTGCTGTCCGGCGGCCTCCGGTACCCGCGGCCCGCGGCGGCGCAGCGCGCGGCCGGTGGCGGCGTACCACTGGGCGGCGAGCACGGTGGCGAGGGCGGTCTCGACGAGGTCGCCGCCGTAGTACATCAGCCGGGCGGCGGTGTGGACGTCGTCGGCGGTGAAGCCGGTGCCCGGCGGGGGAGCGGCGTAGAGGGTCTTGGCGAGGACGGCGTGGGCCCAGCCGGCCGCGAGCAGGGTGGTGCCGCGCCAGGCGAGGCCCCACCGGTGGCGGACCGGATCGAGCCGGCAGACGGCGAAGGCGAACAGCAGCCCGGCCGCCAGGACATGGACGTGCACGGCGGCGCCGAGCAGCGGCCGGTGGTGGGCGGCGGCCAGCAGCGGTGTGCGGTGGAGCAGCCACAGCCCGCCGATGTCCAGGAGGGCGGCCAGGGGCGGGAACAGCAGCCAGGTGGCGGGCCGGGAATGCGCGACGGTCAGCAGGGCGCGGCGGGCCCGGCCGGGCGGCAGGGCGCGCAGGACGAGCGTGAGGGGGCGGGCCAGGACCATCAGCAGCGGGGCGGCCATGGCGACGACGAGATGCTGCACCATGTGGGCGGTGAACGGCCCGCCGGGCAGCGTGCCGACGAAGGCGTGGGCGAGGGCGGCGCCGCCCGCGGCGAAGGAGGCGTCCCGGTGCCGGGGCCAGGCGTCGCCGCGTCGGCGCAGCCGGGCGGCGGCCGCCAGATAGGCGAGTACGAGCGTCAGCGCGGCCACGGCGACGACGGCCCCGAAGGCTCCGGCTCCCAAGAGCCCGGCACCGCCGTGACCGGGGTGGGCGTGGGCCGGGATCACGCCGCCGACCGGTCCCGGTCGCGGCGGCGGGCGCGCACGGTCAGGGCGGCGCCGACGAGGAGCAGGACGAGGCCGGTGACGTTCCACGCCCAGTCGTAGGGGGTGACGTCGACGCCGTAGCGGACCTGGTGCAGGCGCAGCAGCTTGTGGTCGACGATCCCGTCGAACAGCTGGAAGACGCCCAGGCCGAGGAAGAACCCGGCCCAGGCGTGCGCGACGGACAGGGCGCGGCGCCTGCGGAGATCGGCGAAGAGGAAGAACCCGGCGACCAGGGCGAGCAGCTCGCCGGTGTGCAGCAGTCCGTCGGACAGCAGGCCGATGCCCGGGGTGGAGCGGTCGTAGAAGTGGTGCCAGTGGAGGATCTGGTGGAAGACGATCTCGTCCAGGGCGGCCATCACCGCCACCCCGATCAGCGCGGACACCGCCAGCGACCGCTCCGGTCGTGGGCGGACACCGCTGGGGCCGGGCGGGACCGGTCGGCTGCTGGTCATCGCGGCTGGATCTCCTGACGGGCTGAGAACACGTGCGGTTCGGGTGCGCTACGTGTACCCGCGTGGGTCCTCACGAGCCCGTCCGGTGCCGCATCCGGGTGAGGCGCCACGGCCATGATTGTTGGCGTGCGGGCAGACGGGCGGACGTGGGCGCAATAGCCTGGAGTGGGGCCGCCGTGACGGCCCGTCGGGGCGGCCGCCGCCTCTTCGGGGTGACGACGGCCGCCGGGCGCGTAAGGAGTGAGGCTCCCCCTCGTCAGCTCCTCACGCGGTGCCCTCCAAGGGGAGGAGGCGGGAGGTCTTCCTCCACCGGAGGGCGGGCTGGAGCCGTGTCGTCGGCGGTACGGCTCCAGCTGGCCGCTGGACATCCGGACGGCGCCGGGCCGGGGGAACGGCAGGCGGGAAGGGATGCCGGTGCGGTCACGGAGCTTCATCCCAACTCCGGGACGAGGATAACGCGTTGGCCCCTGGAGCGGAACACGCCGTGACCTGCGCTTCCCATGAGAGCGGAGGGACGAGACCGGGTGGTTCCGCCGGGGGATGGCCGGTGAGACGGGGAGCGAACCGCCGTTCCCTCGACGTGCGTTGGGCAGTCGACCACGCCGGAGCCACCGGCGGGATCGGAGGGCGGGGGTTCACAGCGGCCCGTTCCGCGGGCCCCGCGGCCCGCTGTCCGGGAACCTCCACCCTCCTCTCCCCCTCAGACCGGGTGCAACCCCGCCCCGCCCGCCTCCAGGCGCAGCCGCGGCCAGTCGGCGAGGTCCCGCAGCAGTTGCCGGTCGTGCGTCGCGACGACGACGGCGGCGCTCGTGGCGCGGATCGCCTCCGTCAACTCGTCGACCAGCGTGGACGACAGATGGTTGGTCGGCTCGTCGAGCAGGATCAGGCCGGGCCGCCCGGCCAGTGCCAGCGCCAGGTCCAGACGCCGCCGCTGCCCCTGCGACATCCGTCCGACCGGGGTGCGCATCGCGTCGGAGTCCAGCAGCCCGAGCGATCCGAGCGGCACGGCGTCGGCGTCGCGGAGCACCCCGCGGGCCACCAGGCGCCCCACGTGACGGGCGTGTGCCTCGCGGGCGGTGAGTCCCGGTTCCTGCTCGGCGGTCTCCTGGGAGATCCGGACGATCCGTGCCCCCTGCGCCGGCCGGACGTATCCGTCCGTCGGTTCGAGGGCGCCCGCGAGAACCGCGAGCAGCGTGGACTTCCCGGCCCCGTTCGGTCCCGTGACGAGCAGCCGGTCGCCGCCGTCGATGGTGAGGTCGACGGGACCGGCGAGCCGCCCTTCGACCGCTACGCCGTGCGCCCGCAACTGCGGTGCGCCCGGCCGGATTTCGAGGTCCGGCCACCGCAGGGCCGGCGGCGGCGTGGGCACGTCGACGCGGTGGGCGTCCAGCGCGTGCTGCTGCCGGTGCAGGGCCTGCACGACACCCGGCGCACGGGACTGGCGCTGGTGCTTGCCGGTGCCCTTGTCGGGCCGCCAGCCGGTGGAGAGCCGGTCGCGGGCCTTCGACACCGCGTCCTGTAGACGCCGGTGCTCGGCCTGCTGCTCCTCGTGGTCCTGCTCCCAGCGCTCGCGCTCCCGCCGCCGGGCGTCCTGCCAGGCGTCGTACCCGCCGGCGTACAGTCGTGCTCTCCCGTCGCGGGTCGGGTCGAGGTCGAGGAAGCGGTCCGCGACGTCGCGCAGCAGCGCCCGGTCGTGGCTGACGACGGCGAGGCCCCCGTCGTGCTCGCGCAGCCTGCGGGTCAGGAAGGCGAGCCCGCCGGCGTCGAGGTGGTTGGTCGGCTCGTCCAGCAGAAGGACGTCGTGCCGCGCGCCGAGCAGGCACGCGAGGCGGACCCGGTAGCGCTGCCCGACCGACAGCGTCGTCAGGGGGCGGTCGCGATCGGCGCAGGCGCCGAGGGCTTCGAGGGCGACGTCGACGCGGCGTTCGGCGTCCCACGCGTCGAGCCGGGTGGCGGCGTCGAGCGCGGCGGCGTAGCGGTCGTCGGCGGCGGGGGCGCCATCGGCCAGGGCGCGGGTCGCCTCGTCCAGCGCGCCGAGCGCCGCGAGCGACGCGGCCAGCGCCTCGGACGTCAGGGTGCCGACGGTCTCGCCGTCCCGCGCGGAGAGCTCCTGCCGGGCCAGGCCGATCGTGCCGGTGCGGTGCACGGTGCCCTCGTCGGGCGTGAGCAGGCCGGCGAGGACGTGCAGCAGCGTCGTCTTGCCGCGGCCGTTCTCGCCGACGACGGCGATCCGGGACCGGGCGGAGACGGTGACGGATACGTCGTTCAGGACGCGCCTGGATCCGCGGGTGACGGTGACGCCGTCGGTACGGAGATGCGCGCCGCTGCCCGCTTCGACGGGCAGGGACATGGCCTCGGGGGCCGAGGTGGGGTTCAAGGGATGCTCCGCAGCTCGCAGTGGAGCCGGGCAACGCAAAAAGGCCGCCCGGCGGGAACCGGGACGGCGAGCGCGGATTCAGCAGAGTGAAGGCGCCGCCGTCAGCGGGCGGAGCGGACCTTCTGCGACCAGATACCTCGTGCCATAACTGTCAGGGTAACAGCGGCGGGTCAGGACGGCAGGTCTGGTCGGGCGTCCAGGCGGCAGGTCTGGCCGGGCGCCCGGTCGGCAGGCTGGTCGGAGGTCCGGTCGGCGGCTTCGGCCGGCACCGCGTCGCCGCTCATGCAGCGAGGCCCGCGGCCTCCCAGGCCGCCTCGATCATCCGGAAGACCTCGTCCACCGCGGCCTGCGGATCGGCCGCCTCACGGGCCAGCGAATGGGCGTCGATCACGAACCTCGCGATCGTCCGGCACGCCGTGGTGTCCGGCGGCAGGCCGAGGTCGGCGGCGATGGCCGCCGCCAGCGACTCCGCGTGGCGCAGCCGCATCGACTCCTCGTACTGCCGCAGGGCGGGCGAGGTGTCGATCATGCGCCAGATCGGCGCGACGCTGTCCGCCGTGCAATGCCGCACCATGTCCCGCATCTCGTGGCGCAGCACGGGGATGAGCGGCTCCCGCGGCGCCCGGCCGGTGACCGCCCGCGCCAGACGGTGCTCGAAGTCCTCGTCCTGCTCGAACACCAGGGCCTCTTTCGAGGCGAAGTGGGAGAAGACCGTGGTGACGGCCACGTCGGCCTCGGCGGCGACATCGCGGATGCCCACCGCCTCGTATCCGCGCTCCAGGAAGAGCCGCAGGGCGGTCTCAGCGATCTTCTGACGGGTCGCGGCCTTCTTGCGCTCACGACGTCCGGGCGGCACGGTCATCCGCTGATGCTAACAAATGCGAAGACATAACCGTTCCAAAACACTAACCGTTAGTGTTACGTTCCTTCGTATGAAGAGAATCAGCTTCGCCGAGTTCGGCGGTCCGGACGTCCTGCGGCTCGTGGACGCCGAGGAGCCCCATGCGGGCCCCGGTCAGATACGCATCGCCGTGCGGGCGGCGGGCGTGAACCCCGTCGACTGGAGGATCCGTGAAGGCCAGATCCTGGGGGCCCACCCGACCGAGTTGCCCGCGGGAGTCGGCCTGGACGCCGCCGGGGTGGTGGACGAGGTCGGCGAGGGCGTCGAAGGAGTCGAGGCCGGCGACCACGTCTTCGGGGAAGGCTCGGACACCTATGCCGAGTTCGCCGTGCTGTCGGCCTGGGCCCGTATGCCCGAGGGGCTGACATTCGAGGAGGCGGCCGGTTACCCCTCCGTGGTGGAGACCGCGCTGCGCGTCATCCGCGAGGTCGGTGTGCGGTCCGGGCAGACGCTGCTGGTCAGCGGCGCGTCCGGGGGAGTCGGGTCGGCGGTCCTCCAGATCGCCCGCGACCGGGGCATCGCCGTGATCGGCACGGCGGGGGCCGCGAACCAGGACTATCTGCGCGGCCTGGGTGCCCGCGCCACGACGTACGGCGAGGGCTGGGTGGAGCGGGTGCGGCGGCTCGGCCCTGTCGACGCGGCTCTGGACCTGGCCGGATCGGGCGTCATCCGCGAACTCGTCGAGCTGACCGGGGACCCGCGGAAGGTGCTCTCGATCGCCGATCTCGGCGCGCCGGAGTTCGGTGTCCGGTTCTCCGGCGTGGCCGGGAGCGTGCCGGAAGCGCTCGTCGAGGCCGCCGGCCTCATCTCGCGGGGCAAGCTCCACATCCCGGTCGAGAAGTCGTACCCGCTCGCCGATGCCGCGGCGGCACACGTCGACAGCCAGGCCGGTCACACCCGTGGGCGCCGGGTCCTGATCGTCTGAGTCCTGATCGCCGCGGGCCCGACCGGCTCGGCCAGTCGGCCTCACGTGACCGGACCGGTCGGCCTCAAGTGATCAAGAGCTGCGTATCTTCCGGCGTTACGGGATACCTGGTGCGCATGAAGTTGCTGACGGTTGTGAGTGAGGTCGATCGAGTGGTGACGCAGCAGGTGGCCCGGCGCGTCGCGCCAGGTGTGGGCAAGGTGCTCTCCGGGGTGGAGGAGGCGGCGGAGAGCACGAAGCTGTGGTGCGGGGCCGCCGTCGCGATGGCGTGCCTGGGCGGGTGGCGCGGCCGTACCGCGGCCGTGGCCGGTCTCGCCGCCATGACGGTGGCGCAGCTGGCGTCGAACGGCGTGTGCAAGCAGCTGGCCGACCGGCCCCGGCCGCCCAAGGAGTGGTTCCCGCACGACGAGGCCGACGACCGGCCCGACTCCTCCTCCTTCCCCTCCGGGCACACCGCGGCGGCGGTGGGATTCACCGCCGCCGTCCTTCCCGCCTGGCCGGCCGCCGGCCTCGTCTGCGCGGTACCGGCGGCGATGGTGTCGGTCGAGCGCGTGCAGAGCGGCGCCCACTACCCCAGCGACGTCGTCGCCGGCGCCGCCATCGGCCTGGCCGGCGCCTGGCTGGTCCGGCAGACTCCCCGCCTTGCCCTGCGCCACTGGACGTAGGAGACACGGGACGTCGGCACGAGCCGAGACGAAGGCCCCCGGCGCGGTGCGCCGGGGGCCTTCGCGGAAGGGGACGGGATGCAGGACGGGATCAAGCGTGTCGTCGGGCCCACAGAGGGGTGACGAAGGAGATGAGGACGGCTGCGACGCCGATCTGGAAGACGTGCCGGATCCAGTCGATGCCGCCGGTGTCGCGAACGCCGAAGGCGCTGGCGAGAGCGTTGCCGACCACGGCGCCCACGATGCCGAGGAGAACCGTCAGCCACAGGGGAATGGGCTGACGCCCCGGCAGAACGAGCTTGGCCAGCAGGCCGATGATGAGTCCCGCGATGATGGCCCAGAGGAACGACACGACAACTCCTTCGTTTACTTCTGTCTACGGTTCCGACTGTCTACGGTTCCGATCTTCGGTTCCGATCTTTCGGCTACCAACGTCCGCGTGCCCGGCAATCCGCGGCCCATTCCTCTCCCGTCCGCCCCGCCGCGCGGAACGGGCATGCCGTGAGCCCCGGCACACCACGTGTCCGGGGCTCACGGCATGTCAGAGAGGCGCGGTCTAGTACGGGCCGTTCACGTTGTCGATCGAGCCGTACCGGTCGGCCGCGTAGTTGCAGGCGGCGGTGATGTTGGCGACCGGGTCGTAGCTGTCCGTCGAGGTGCCGGGCACGTGGTACGCCTCGAAGGTGGGGGCGATCACCTGGAGGAGGCCCTTCGACGGGGTTCCGGCGACGGCGTTGGAGTCCCAGTTGTTGATGGCCCACGGGTTGCCGGAGGACTCGCGCATGACGTTGCGGTGGATTCCCTCGTACGTGCCGGGAATGCCGTGCTGCGCCATGATGTCGAGCGACTCCCGGATCCAGCCGTCGAGGTTGTCGCTGTAGGACTTCTTCGCCGGGGCGGCGGCGGTCTTGACGGAAGCCGGGGAAGCGGTCGCCTTCTTCGCGGGCTCGGCGGCGTTCTTCTTGCCGAGGGTGAGCTTGAGACCGGGGTGGATCAGCTTCGGGTCGTCACCGAGGACGTTGCGATTGTCCTCGTAGAGCTTTTTCCAGCCGCCGCTCAAGGAATGCTCCCGGGCGATCTTGGAAAGGGAGTCACCCGCGACGACTACGTGGGTGTTCGGGGCGGCGGCGGGCTTGACGGCCGCAGGGGCCTGAGCCGCGTGGGCGGCGGTCGCGCCGAGCACCGGCAGGACGAGCACGGCTCCGCCCGTTCCCGCGGCGGCGATGCCCCGGGTGAGCGAGCGGGACTTGGGACGGCGGTGCTTTCCCTTTGCAGGCATGACGAATTTCCTCTCCGTCGCCTACGAGGTGAGCTGTCGGGTTCGGACGGGAGATGTCCGGTCGCACTGGGCATGCGACTTCACCCCGAGCCGTTCCGGAAACCGGATCGGCGGCTTACCTGGTTCCCCCGCTCCTGCCGTGCGTGAGTGAGTAAGTGGGTGGGTGTAACGGCTTCCGGACAGCGGCAGGATTCGGCGTTCCATCCGGTTCGACGGTGACATTAAGCGAGAAAGGCCGGAGGTAACAAGGCGCGAATTCGCGGCGGCAATGCGAGAGGTCGGTTCGTGGAGATCAAATTCCCTTGGCCCTCTTTGATCCAAAACTCAACTCTCTGTCCGCAGAACGGGAATGCGCTCCGAGATCTTCGGCGCGTGCGGGAGTCGGCGTGACCCATTTCACGGAGAGGTGTGGATTAAATGCCGCTCGCCGCGTCAAATCGGGCATATTGCAACGCTCGATGATGCCGGTAGGCGGAGGTCGTGTGGAGGTGGATGTGGACGCGGATATGGAAAGAGCGGCCATTGCCGGAAAAGGGGTGGGCGGCTCGGCGGATCTGGGAGTTGACGATTCATCGGCCGCGTTTTCAGGCGGCCCGTTCGGCGGCCCGTTCCTTGATTCCGGCGAGCGCGGTGTCGAGCATCCGGTCGAACTCCGTTAGTGGCGGTACGCGTCGCGTCATCGTCCGGGGGCGACCGCCACCTCGGCGAGCACCGCCTCGGGCAGTCCCAACTCCGCGCCGTAGGTGGCGTGTTGGTGGTCCACGCGATCGAACAAGGAGGGCGTATGGGCGAGGTCACCGCACCGGAGCGGCCGCCGGGGCCGAACCGGCACGCCTCCCCGGGCACCGGCGTTCGCGTACTCCCGCCGCTCTACCGCATCAACTGCCGTACGGCGCAGGAAAAGTGACCGTCCACGCGGCGACGTCACGGCCCTTCGGTCTGGTGCGTGGTCCGCTCGCGCGGGCCGTCGTCAGGGGGCACAGGGCGACGACACGGAACTGTCGGTGGTCTGCCCCGCAGGCCGCTCACGGCCGCTCACGGCCACGCCGTCGGCCGGTCGGCAGGGGCACGGGCTCCGCCCCGGGGACGACGGTGTTCGTGAGCGTGCCGATGCCCTCCGCCGTGAGGGTGACGGTGTCGCCGGGCTTCAGTGGCGCAGGGGTCTGCTCGCCGCGCCGGCCCCACAGCTCGGCGAGACAGCCTCCGTTGCCGCAGGTGCCCGAGCCGAGGACGTCACCCGGGACGACGCGGGTGCCGCGCGAGGCGTAGGCGGCCATCTCCTCGAAGGTCCAGCTCATGTTGGACAGCAGGTCCTCGCCGGCCTTCTCGCCGTTGACCTCGGCGGTCAGGGCAAGGCGTAGGAACCCCTCGGCGTCCCGGTACGGCTCCAGCTCGTCGGCGGTGACCAGGTACGGGCCGAGGGTGGTGGCGGTGTCCTTGCCCTTGCAGGGGCCGAGGCCGACCTTCATCTCCGCGCCCTGAAGGTCCCGCGCCGACCAGTCGTTGAAGACCGTGTAGCCGACGATGTGGTCGCGGGCCTGCTCGGGCGTGAGGTCCCGGCCCTCTCGCCCGATCACCGCGCCCACCTCCAGCTCGAAGTCCAGCACGGCCGACCCCGGCGGCACGGGCACGTCCTCGCGGTGGCCGTAGATCGCGTGCGGGTTGGTGAAGTAGAAGGTCGGGGCCGCGTACCACTGCTCGGGGACACCGCCGGTGCCCTCCACGGCGCGGCGCACCCCTTCGACGTGCTCCTCGAAGGTCACGAAGTCCCGTACCGAGGCGGGCTGGAGCGGGGCCAGCAGCCGTACCCGGGAGACGTGCGGGCCGGGGGTCACGTCGAGGGCCGCCGCGCCCGCGGCGAGCAGCCCGGGGAGCCCGCCGGTCTCCTGGACCAGCGCGGTGAGCGAGGTGACGCCGGGCAACGGGAAGAGGGTGCCGTCCTCCTCCACGACTGCCACCCGGCGGCGGTGGTGTTCTTCGTAAGCGGCGAAACGCATGGTGCGGCTCCGGGGACGCGGATCAGACCGGCGGGGCGACGAAGACGCCGCGGTCGGGGTCGTTGAAGGACTCCTTGGCGACGAGTTCGTTCATGGGGTTGGCGGTGCCCCACTGGTCGGTGACTTCGGGCCGGGAGAAGTCGTAGACGTGGGGGTGCCAGGTGTCCTCGTCCAGGTTCTCCAGCTCGGTGGTGTACTCGACGGTGTTGCCGTGCGGGTCGAGGAAGTACGTGAAGGTGTTGTCGCCCGCCATGTGCCGGCCGGGGCCCCAGATCTTCTTGAAGCCCGCACGGGTCACCCGGCCCGAGCCGCGCATGTACTCGTCGATGCCGCGCATCTCGAACGAGACGTGGTGCAGCGCGGTGTGCGGGCCCTGGGCGATGGCCATCGAGTGGTGCTGGCTGCTGATCCGCATGAAGTGCATGACCTCGCCCATGTGCGGCGAGCTGAGCGTGTCGGACAGGGCGAAGCCGAGGTGGCGCTCGTACCACTCGCGGGTGCGGTTCAGGTCGGGGCTGTTGAGGACGACGTGGGAGAGCTTGACCGGGATGGACTCCTTCTCCTCGATCTTGCGATGGCGGCGGACCTCGACGTCGGCGGAGACCTCGATGGTGCGGCCGTCGACGTCGAAGAAGCGGAAGCCGTAGCCGCCGCCCGGGGTGTCGACCTTGCCGGGCCGGGAGATCAACTGCACGCCGCCGGCGAGGAGTCGCTCGGCGAGGGTGTCGACGTCCGCGGCGGACGCGGCGCCGTAGGAGACGAGGTCGAGGCGCTTCTCCTCGGCCTTGCGCAGCCGCACGACGTACTGCTCCGGGGAGCCCTCGGCGGCCAGGAAGGAGATGCCGGAGTCCTCGGCGACCTCGGTCAGGCCCCAGACGCCGGCGTAGAAGTCGAGCTGCTTGTCGTAGTCGGGCACGGCGAGGTCGACGTGCCGCAGGTGGGTGAGCAGGCGCATGGTGATCAGTCCTTCCGGAGGAGGGCGGCGGCGTTGCCGCCCCGGACGGCGTGGAAGTCGGCGTCGGACAGGCGCGCGGCGCGCAGGGCGCCGACCGGGTCCTCGGTGCCCATGTCGAACGGGAAGTCGGAGCCGAGCAGCACCCGGTCCGCGCCGGCCACCCGGATCAGCTCCCGCAGTACGTGCGGGTCGTGCACCAGGGAGTCGAAGTACAGCCGCTTGAGGTAGCTGCTGGGCGGGTGCGCGCACCCGGCTCCCGCGTCGGGGCGCGCCGACCAGGCGTGGTCGGCGCGGCCGATGTGGGTGGGCAGGTAGCCGCCGCCGTGCGCGGCGATCACCCGCAGGCCCGGGTGCCGGTCCAGGACACCGGAGAAGATCAGGTGGGAGAGGGCGACGGCGTTCTCGGTGGGCTGGCCGACGGTGTTGGAGAGGTACCACTGGTCGAGCCGCTCGTCGAGCGTGCAGCCGAAGGGGTGCAGGAAGAGGATCGCGCCGGTCTCCGCGGCCCGGGACCAGAAGGGCTCGTAGGCCGGGTCGGACAGCTCCCGGCCGGGGGCATGGCTGGAGAGCTCCACTCCGGCCAGGCCCCGCTCCAAGGCGTGGTCCAGGGCGCGGACCGTCTGCTCGGGGTGCTGGAGCGGGACCAGGCCGAGCCCGCGCAGCCGGTCGGGGGCGGCCGAACAGTGCGCCACCGTCGCTTCGTCGGCCAGCCGGTACAGCTTCTCGGCCGTCTCCTCGTCCGCCCAGTAGTGGTAGTGCGAGGGCGACGGGCTGACCAGTTGCACGTCCACGCCCTGCGCGTCCATCGCGGCCAGCCGCACACCGGCCTCCGTCAGCCCGGGCAGACGCTCGCGGACCATGGGGCCGCTGACGGCGAGGGCGGCGGGGCCGTTGCGCCGGGCGTCCAGCTCCCGGGCCTTGGCGTGACCGGGCAGACCGGCCACCAGGGCGTCGACCTCGGGCAGCAGGACGTGGGCGTGCACGTCCACGGTGGGCGGGGTCACGGCAGCTCCCTGAGCATCGTCATCGTGCGGGTCATCAGGCGGGGCACGTCGGCGTCCCTGACCCCGTCGAGCTGCCACTGCCCGATCTGTACGGAAGCCTCCACGACCGGACGGACCCGGGCGATCCGCCGCTCGTAGTACGCCTGGAACAGGGCGTCGTCCCATGCGCCGGACCCGGTCAGCAGCTGCGCGAGGACCCAGGCGTCTTCGAGGGACAGCGCGGCGCCCTGCGCGAGGGTGGGCGGGCAGCAGTGGGCGGCGTCGCCGACGAGGACGACCCGGCCGCGGTGCCAGGAGCCCTCCACCAGCATCCGGTCGAACCAGGTGTAGTTGACCTTCGCCGGGTCGGTGATGTGCTCGGTGATCTCGGGCCAGCGGCCGCCGTAGGCCGAGGCCAGTCGGCGCATCTCGTCCGCGTACGACTCGCGGGGTATGGAGGCGCGGTCGCGGTTGGCCTCGACGACGAAGGCGTACAGGGTGGTGGCGCTGGTGGGGCAGTAGCCGGCGATGTAGGCCGGGCCGCCATAGGCGACTTCGGCGCGGGTGACACCGGCCGGGCGGGGGGCCGCGACGCGCCAGATGGCCATGCCGGTGGGCTCCGGCTTGGCGGTGATGCCGATGGCGGCGCGGGTCGCCGAACCGAGGCCGTCGGCGCCGATCACCAGGTCGTAGCGGCCCTCGGAGCCGTCGGAGAGCCGGACGCAGACGCCGTCGGCGTCCTGGCCCAGGATCTCCGCGGTGGTGCCGAGCCGGACCGACGCGCCGCTCGCGCGCACCGCCTCGCTGAGGATGCGCTGGAGCCGGGGCCGCTGCATGCCGACGGTGGCGGGCAGGTCGTCGCCGCCGGTGCGCAGGTCGTCCTGTGCGTGCAGGACCGTGCCGTCGGGAGCGACGATGCCGACCGAGCCGAAGCCGGAACCGGACGCCTCCACCTGCTCCAGGACACCGAGTTCGCGCAGCACGCGCAGGGCGTTGCCCTGGAGGGTGATGCCGGATCCGGCGGTGGCGTTCCAGTCGTCCTTGGCCTCGATCAGGTCCACCGCGTGCCCGGCGCGGCGCAGCAGGATCGTCACGGCGTTGCCGGCCGCGCCGCCGCCGACGACGAGGACCGTACGGGATGGGGTCATGGGGGAACTCCTTTGTTCCGCTGTCTACTTGACGGCGATCGGGTTGACGGGGGAGCCGACCGCCCCGGTGATGGGCAGCGGCGCCGCGGTGAGCCAGAAGTCGTACCGGCCGTCGGCCGCGCAGTCCTCGGCGAGGGCTTCGAGGTCCCACATCTCACCGATCAGGAGGCCGAGGTGAGGGATGGCGACTTGGTGCAACGGCTGGAAGGCGTGCTCGAACTCGTTGGGCCGCACCTCGAAGCCCCAGGTGTCGGTGGCGATCGCGGCGATCTCACTGCCGTGCAGCCAGCCCGCCGTGGTGAACGACAGGCCGGGGGCGGGCCCGCCGGCGTAGTCGCCCCAGCCGTCGCGGCGCACCCGGGCGAGCTGGCCCGTACGCACCAGCACGAGGTCACCGCGGCCGACCGTCACGCCCTGGGCCTCGGCGGTCGCGGTCAGATGCTCCTCGGTGATCGCGAAGCCGTCCGGCAGCTCACCGCCCTCGCCGGCGCACCGGCCGACGTCCAGGAGCACGCCGCGTCCGGCGACGTGCGAGGCCATGTGCTCGATGCCGGTGACCTGGTCGCCGTCGGAGGTGACGACCTTCTCGGCGGCACGGCCGTTCCACGCCTTGCCGTGGTCGAAGATGTGGCCGAGCCCGTCCCACTGGGTGGAGCACTGCAACGGCATGGCGATGACGTCGTCGGCGCCGCCGATGCCGTGCGGCAGACCCTGGTTGCCGAGCGCGGCGTCGGTGCCGGTGTCCAGCATGGTGTGCACCGGATTGGTGCGCTTGCGCCAGCCCTTCTGCGGGCCGTCGATGTCGAAGCGCTGGGAGAGGGAGAAGCTGACACCCCGTCGTATCAGGGCGGCGCCCGCACGGCGCTTGGCCTCGTCGAGGAAGTTGAGCGTGCCGAGCACGTCGTCCTCTCCCCAGCGGCCCCAGTTGGAGTACGACTTCGCGGCCCGTGCGACCGAGCCCGCGGGGTCCGTGCGGTCCGGCGTCACCGGGCGGCCTTGGCCACACACCGGGTGCGCTGGGCGCCGAGCCCGGTGATGGAGGCGTCCATGACGTCGCCGTCGCGCAGCAGCCGGCCCCAGTGCATGCCGTTGCCGGCGGGGGAGCCGGTGAGCACCAGGTCGCCGGGGAGCAGCCGGGCGGTCCGAGAGGCGTAGGACACCATCCGCGCCACGTCGAAGACCATGTCCTTGGTCGACTCGTCCTGCATGGTCTCGCCGTTGAGCTTCAGCGTGAGGCGCAGGTCGCCCGGGTCCGCGATCGACGTGGCGGGCACGATCCAGGGGCCGAGCGGGGTGAAGCCGGGCGCGTTCTTGCTGCGCAGCCAGTCGGTGCCGATCTGCGGCATGTCCCGGCGGAAGACGGTGGCGCGGTCGGTCAGGTCGTTGGCGATCGTGTAGCCGGCGACGTGGTCCAGGGCCTCTTCGACGGACACCCGGTGGGCCGGGCGGCCGATCACCGCGGCCAGTTCCAGCTCCCAGTCGGGCTTCTCCGCCCAGGCCGGCAGCACCACGTCGTCGTACGGGCCGGTGATCGCGCTCGGCAGGCCGATGAACACGTACGGCAGGTCCTCGGCCGCCCGCCGGTCCATGATCTCCGCGGCCTCCGCACGCCGCTCCGCCTCCGGCCGGTCATCGCCCGGGGCCCGGTGCGCGACGTGCAGATCGATGACGTGCTGCCGGTAGTTGGCCCCCGACTGGAACACCTGGCGCGGCTCCACCGGAGCGTGCACCCGGAACTCCGCCAGCGCCCCGCGTACGGGGCCGGCGGCGCCGTCCAGCGCGGTCAGCCGCGGCAGCACCGCGTCCCAGTCGTCCAGGACCCCACGTACCGTCAGGTCGGGGTCGCCCAAGGCGGACCGCAGGTCGATCACCTGAGCGTCGGGAGTGACGAGAGCGGGGAAGGCGGGGCCCTCGGGAGCGGAGAGGGTGGCCAGGGCGAAGGGTCCGGCGAAGAGGGCGGACGCGGCTTCGGGTTTCACGGAAGTGTCCTCCTGGTTGCGAGGCCACTAATCTGGACCCGCCACCAGTGATCAGGGAAATAGATTCTGTGGATGGCAGCCATCCACACAGCGAATTTCAGCAGGTCACCGCCGGACAGCCAGGGAAGCCGCAGTGAATCTCAGTCGCCTGGACCTCAACCTCGTCGTCGCCCTGCGCGCCCTGCTGGAAGAGCGCAACGTCACGCGCGCCGGGCAGCGCGTCGGCCTCAGCCAGCCGGCGATGAGCGCGGCACTCTCCCGCCTGCGCAGGCACTTCGACGACGACCTGCTGGCCCGGGTCGGCGGCCACTACGAACTGACCGCCCTCGGACAGGTCCTCCTCGACCGCGCGTCCACCGCCTACGACGTGCTTGAACGCCTGTTCGCCAGTCAGGCGGACTTCGACCCGGCCAAGGAGAGCCGTGAGTTCAAGCTCGTGGCGTCCGACTACGCGGTCGCCGTCTTCGGCGCCGAATTCGCCCGGGTCGTGCACCAGGAGGCCCCCGGCATCCGACTGCGTTTCGCCCAGACACCGACCACCGTGGTGGACGCCACGGACACGCTGCTGAGCACCACCGACGGCCTGCTCATGCCGCACGGAGTCATCAGCGACTTCCCCGCCACCGACCTCTACCAGGACCGGTGGGTCTTCCTCGTCGCCGACGACCACCCGAGCGTCGAGGACCGGCTGACCCGGGAGGACCTGGCCCGGCTGCCCTGGGTCACCTACCAGCGCACCTACGACGCCCCGGCCGTCCGCCAGCTCGGCATGCTGGGCATCGAGCCCCGCGTCGAGGTCTCCGTCGACAGCTTCCAGATCATGCCGCTGCTGGTCGGCGGAACCCGGCGCATCGCCCTGATCCAGGCCCGCCTCGCCCGGCTCCTCGCCCCGCTCGCCGCCGTACGCGTGGTGGAGCCGCCCTACGAGGCGGTACCTCTGAGGGAGGCGTTGTGGTGGCACCCGGTGCACACCCACGACGCGGCCCACATCTGGCTGCGGGAGACCGCCGCCCGGGTCGGCAGGCGGATGGCCGACGCGGCCGGGCAGAAGAGCGAGCCCCGCCGCGCCTGAACGGCGGACGTCACCCACGGGGCGGATGCCATCCATCGGCAACGTGAATGACGGCAGGGGTGGGCAGGGCGACCGGCAGGACGCATGCTCGGACGGGGCCAGGCGCAGACATGACGACCTGCCTGGCCCCCGGCCAGGAACGGCAGCTCGTCAAGCCGCCGCCCGCACCCGAGCCTCGTCGCGGATCGACACAGGCGGGTGGGTGAGGCGTGCGCTCAGGTGTTGCCCAGCCGGACCGCCAGGGCCCGGATGATCTCGGTGCCGAGGACGGCCTGTCCCCGGGCGTTGAGGTGGATGCCGTCGGTGCTCCACACCGACTCCTCACGGCCCGTCGGGTGGGTCTGCATGTCGACGTAGACCCCGTCCAACCGCTCCGAGACCGCCCGCATGCGCTGGGACAACACGGCGAGGCGCTCACGGGCCACCCCGCGGTAGCGCGGGTCGAAGTGCGGGTTGCCGATGACGTCGAAGAAGCCGGAGGTGACCAGCGTGCCCGCCGCCTCGCGCAGCGGTGTGAAGAGCGCTTCCAGCTCGCGTTCGGCGTCGTCCGGGTCAAAGACCTTGCGCAGGCCGTCGTTGCCCCCGCACAACGCGATCACGAGGTCGGGCTTGAAGTCCAGCGCGGCCTTCAGCTGGCTCTCGCGCACTTGCGCGGTCACCAGGTCCCGCTGCCCCAGGTTGAGGTGCACCAGATCCGGCCGGACCTCCCGGAGGGCGTCGATCACCAGCGTCGACCAGGGCTCGGAGCGATATCCCGGGCGCGGCTCGCTGATGCCCTGGGCGACGCTGTCCCCGACGATCACCAGCCGGGACCAGGGAGCCCCACGCAACAGCTCCGCGCCCTGTGCCGGAGACACCACATGAGGGTCGTTGCTCTCCGTCAGGTCGGCCGTTTCCATGTTCATGTCCTCCCGTACGTCAGTGTCCAGTCGATCCACGGTGGCACCACGCCACCGCGCGTCGCTGGCGGGAATGCGACATCACCGTGCAGGTGCCCCGGCCAGGACCGTGCTGCCCCGAGGCCCCGCGCTCCCGACCGGTCTCAGCCCTTCCGGGCACGGAAGCGGATGTTGTGGCCGCGGCGATCGCGGTCCACGACCGCTCCCTCGAAGCCGGCGGCGGTCAGCCGCTCCCGCAGCGACCGCGGGCCGACGACATTCATGGTGTCGCCGAGGTGCAGGAGCCGGAACGGCAGCGACGACTGGCTGTCACTGCCGGCGAACACACCTCCCGGTCGCAGCGCTCGGCGTCCAGCGCCTCGGCCTGTGCCTCGTCGGCCTCCATCAGCTTCAGAAGGTCGCGGTCCGCCATCTCGAGGACGCCCATGTCGGCATAGGCCTGCTGCACCTTGGGACCCCACAGCCCGATGTCCTTGACGCAGGGCACGATCCGGGTGAAGAGCCGAGACCGGAAGGCCCGCATGCGCGGGCCCCGGTTCATGTACTCCATGCATTCCTTCATGTCGAAGCCGAGCGTCTCCCACACCTCCTGCATGCGCAGCCGGTCGCGCATCAGGTAGCAGCCCTCGACGATGAAGTCCTCGCGGTCCGCCAGCTCCTTGCTGGTCAGCTCCTTGTAGTAGTCCCGCAGCGCGAGCCGCCCGAAAGCCACGTGCCGGGCCTCGTCCTGCATGATGTACGACAGGATCTGCTTGGGCAGCGGCTTGTCCGTCTTGTCGCGCAGGATGCCGAAGGCGGCGAGTGCCAGACCCTCGATGAGGACCTGCATCCCGAGGTACGGCATGTCCCAGCGCGAGTCGTTGAGGGCCTCGCCCAGCAGCGACTTGAGATGCGGGCTGATCGGGTAGCTCATGCCGATCTTGTCGTGCACGAAACGCGTGAACAGCTCCGCGTGCCGAGCCTCGTCCATGACCTGGGTCGCCGCGTAGAACTTGGCGTCGATGTCCGGCACCGATTCCACGATCCGGGCGGAGCAGATCATCGCGCCCTGCTCGCCGTGCAGGAACTGGCTGAACTCCCAGGCGGCCATGTGCCGGCGCAGTTCCTGCTTCGCTCGCTTGTCCAGGCGGGAGTACTGCCGGGAGCCGTAGAGCGCGAGCGTGTTCTCCGGGGTCCCGAGGACGTCAAAGGGGTCCACCTCCAGGGACCAGTCGATCCGCTTGGTGCTGTCCCACTGCTTGTCCTTGCCCTTCTGATAAAGACTCAGCAGGCGTTCTCGGTCCGTGTCGTAGGTCCAGGTGAACGTGTTGCGCCCCCGCATGGGAAAGGACCAGGCGGTGCTGGTGTCGGTGTTCGGGGCGTCGGAGGGTGCGCTCATGAGCAGTCCCCTTAGATGGTGGAGGGTGGCCTCTCGGTCAGGAAGGCTGGGGCGGGGACAGGACCGGCAGCACGGCCGGAAGGACATCCAGCACGTAGCGCGTGCGCCCCCGCCGGACCTCACCGTCGCTCTCGAAGGCGAGCTGAGCGCCGTCGGTGCGCTCGATCTCGACACGCCTGCCGCGCCGGTAGAGAACCTCGTCCCGTTCGAGGTGGCGTCCGTCCCGGGTCAGCCCGTGTAGGTCCCGCGGATCGAGGGCCCCGGTGACCACGCAGACGTCCAGCAGCCCGTCATCCAGCACGGAGCGGGGCAGCAGCAGGAACCCGCCGCCCCGGTAGCGGCCTCCGCCGACGTTGGCCAGGACCACGTCCCCGTCGTGGATCACCTCGCCGTCCACGACGATCCGGGCCGGGTGGGGAGCGAAGGTGCGCAGCGTCGCCGCCACCGCCTCCCGGTAGCGAGCGCGGCCGGTGAGCCGGGTGAGTCCTGCGGCGGTCTCGAGCGCTTCGGCGACCAGGCCCGAGCAGGCACCCAGCAGCACGGTCTCCCACGTCTCCTCGATGCGGGCCAGGTCCAGCCGGCGAACCGGCGGCCGCTCGGGACCGAGGGCGAGGACGAGTGACTCCTGCCAGGGGCGGTCCTGCCAGATCTCCTTGTAGAAGGAGTTGCCCGTGCCGGCCGGAACGCAGTGCAGAGCCGGGCCGACGTGCCATGGCTCGGCCTCCCAGACCGTCATCAAGCCCTGGGCGACCTCGCCGGCGGTGCCGTCGCCGCCGACCGCGAGCACGGCGTCCGCCCCGTCCTGCGCGGCCTTCGCGGCGAGCACGCGGGCGTGCCCCGGGTACGCGGTGCGTACCACACTCACGTCGGCGACCAGCCGACGACACGCGTTCGCGACCTCGTCGACCGGGAGCGCGGCGGACGTGCCGGCCTGGTCGTTCGCGACGATGACCGCGGTGGCTGCCCAGTGGCTCATGCTTCAGGTCCTTGTCCGAGTCAGGGCCCTGCGGGCACTCCGTACGCGGGGAGCCGACCCGGCGTACGGCGGGCGTCGGGCTGTTGGGCGGAGAGAGCGGGATTCGAACCTGCGCGGGGCGTGAACCCCTGACCGGAGCGGGCTCCGATCCCCATTGGGCCGCTATGGGTACCTCTCCTCGCCGACTGCGGTGGCCGACGTGAAGACGATGACACCCGCGGCTTGCAGCCACCTGAAACGGACATCTCAGCCGGGCCCCGAGCCTCTGACACGTCACACCGCCGCCGCCCCGCTCCGGCCTCCCGCCTGGCGCGTGACCGGGAGGTTCACCCCGGCGATGTGACATCTCCTGACGGATGAGAGGGCCTGGCGGGTGAGTGAGACGCCGAAGAACACCCTGCAATACCGCTTTGACGGGCCAGAAGAGGCCCCGGTCCTGGGTGCCTCCCTCGGTACCACCTGGCACAGGTGGGCGGAGCCGTCTTTTGGCGTCCACGTGGTCCGAAACGATGCCGTTTGTGTAGGCGGGTTCCCCGTGGTCCGGGAGTCGGCTACGGGGTTGGTGACACGCCGGTGACAGCTGAGGTGCTTCTGGTGGCTTAGGCGGGCCGGGTTTCGGCGTAGTCGGGCACCTGATACGACGGTCCTCGTCGGCCTGCTCCGACGAAGTCGTCCTGCCCGGGCCGACCCTCGCTGCGGCAGGCCCAGGGGAAGCAGCGGCTGATCACGCCGTTCTCCGGCTCGTACGCAGCAGTTCGGGCGCCCCAGTTGCTGTCGGCGGGCGGCTGATGCGGCGATTTGATCGACCAGGTCCTGGGCAGGCGGTTCCCGGGCGCGATGCGGATTCCGGCAGCCGACCCGCCGCGCGGCACGCCCCGGTGAGCCTTCCCAGTCGAAGGTGGGTGGGTTGTCGACGATGCCGTCGTGCCCTCAGAGAGGGACGACTGATGCTTTCGGCTTGGAGAGACACGCGACACCTTGCGCGACTGCGAGGGATGCGGCGTCACCTTCACATACTGGAGAGAAGGCCGACGCGCGGGGCACTGCCAGAGCTGTAGTCGGCTAGCCCGGCAAGGCCGCCGATACAATCTGACGGCAGGCGATCTGAGGTCCATCCTGGACCTTCAGGGCGGAGTATGCGCGTTGTGTGGGCAAGGGCCCGACCGCGATGGAGGCTCTCCGCATTGGAACATCGACCACGATCACGCATGCTGTAAGCCATCGCACGCCGCCTGGCCGATATGCGGAGCGTGCGTCCGCGGTCTGCTGTGTCGCGAGTGCAATGCCCGAGGTCTTGCCTGGTACGAATCGCTCCCCGGAGACCGTAGGGACTGGGGGCGCGCGAACGACTACCTGGCCAACCCGCCGGCGCGTCGTCTTCGCCTTGCTGGAACGTTGAAGTTCTGCTTCAGGTTCCTCGCGGATGCCGGTGCGGCTCGATACTGGTAAGCCTTCCAGCTCTAGACGGATCCTGCCAACTCGTGCGGTGTCCGTGTTGTTGGCTACTATGCACGTGGTTGACGAGACCCTTGAAAGGCAAGGTGCATCGGTGCAGATGGCCGATCGTTACGGCGTGGCGGCAGAGTCCCTATAGGAGCGCCTGGCCGGCGCTCTCCTATGGCGACGCCCGTTGGGCGGCGACGTCGTGACTCAGAGTCGGCGACGGGTTGACTCCTGTCCTGGTTCCGTGGCGGCGCTCTGACGATGCCTGGGAGGGCCTTCCTTGTCCGCAACCACTTCTACCTGTGACCACCGCGTGTACCACGTGGTCGTTGTCGCCTTGATCTCCATGATTGTTGGGCTTACCACCGGGGTCGGCTTTGCCGCTCTCGGACAGCCCCCGCTCACCGCTGTTGCTTCCGGCGGGGCTGTAATGCCGTTCGTCTTCTCTGCTGGCATGAGCGCAGTCGCGTACGTGAAGCGGCAGGCACAGTAGGCGACTTCGTGGGGTGGCTCCTTCAGGCCGCCCCACGCCTGTTATTCGGCGAGCCCCAAGTCCTTCTTGTAGTCAGCGATGGCGAGGGCGGTCGCGGACTGCACCATCACGCACACCGTATGGTCCCCAACTGGTCCCCACGACAGTGGGGACGACGAACGACGTTGTCTGCTTAAGGGGTGTCCCGTATTTGGTCTTCGGGCTGGTGAGGGTGCGGCCGGCCGGGGTGCGGCAGTCGGGTACACCCCGTGATCGAGGTGTACCCGACTGCGGGCTGCCGTGCGGGCGGCGTCGTGCTCCGCCCGCACGGGGTTTGTGCGAGGTCAGCGAGCGGCGGCGTTGTCCGTGACCCCGGCCTCGGGGGCTGCCTCGGCGTCGGGTTGGCGAGGGGCGGTGTTCTTCGGGCCGCGCAGGGCGACGTAGACGAGCAGGACGGCCATGACGGCGGCGCCGACCCACATGGACTGCTGCCAGCCATCGACGAAGGATTGCCGCGCGGCGTGGATCAGATCCTGGGCGTGGCGTCCTGTGGTGGGCGCGACCTCGATGGCGTTGGCGATGCCCTCGCGTGCGGTGTCCGCGGCCCCGTCGGGGATGCCGTCGAGCTTGCCGTCGATGGCGCTGCGGTAGCCGCTGGCCAGGAGCGCGCCGAGCGTCGCGATGCCGAGGGCGGTGCCGAACTCGCGGGTGACGTCATTGAGCGCGGAGGCGACGCCCTGCTTGGTTCGGGGCAGGGAGCCGGTGATGGCCTCGGTGGAGGGCGTCATCGACAGCCCCATGCCGATGCCCATGACGATCATGCCGGTCAGGATGGACAGGTAGCCGCCGTCCACGGACACGAACATCGCCATCAGCGCCAGGCCGAGCGCGGACAGGGCGACGCCCACCGTCATGGTGGGGCGGGCGCCGATCCTGGCGGCCACCTTCGGGGCCAGGCCCGAGCCCATCATCATCATGACGGCCATCGGCATCAGCGCCACGGTCGACAGCAGCCCCGACATGCCGAGCACAGCCTGGAAGAACGGGAAGAGGACCACGGCGATACCGGCCTGGACACCGAAGACGACCAGCAGGGTGATCGAGCCGCTGGCCAGTCCGCGTTCACGGAACAGCCGTACGTCCAACAGCGAGGCATCGCGGCGGCGCAGCTCCCAGGCCACGAAGGCAACGGCGGCGGCGACGCCGACGGCCAGGCTGACCAACGTGATGGGGGCGGCCCAGCCGCGCTCGGGGCCTTCCTGCAGGACGAAGATGAGACCAGTCACGGCGATGATGGAGAGGAGCGCGCCGATGGTGTCGAAGGAATGGGCGGAGCGTTCGCGGGAGTTGGGCACCGACTTCAGTGTCATCGCCAGCGCCACGGCCCCCAGGACTACGGGCAGGACGAACAGCCAGCGCCAGTCGGCGACGTCGACCAGCAAGGCGGACAAGAACATACCGACGATGCCGCCGCCTCCGGCGACACCGGTCCACACACCGATCGCCTTGCCGCGTTCCTCCTCGGGGAAGGTGGAGGTGATCACGGCCAGGGTGATCGGCATGATCATCGCGGCGCTGACGCCGGCGGCCACCCGGGCCGCGATCATTACCTCGGCCGTCGGGGCGAGTCCCGCGAGGACGCTGGCGGCGCCGAAGAGGACCAACCCCGCGATCAGCATGGGCTTGCGGCCCAGGCGATCACCGATGGCGCCGAGCGGCAGCAGCAGCGCGGCCAGGGCGAGGGTGTAGCTGTTGATCATCCACAGGACGGCGGTCTGCGAGGCGCCGAACTCGACGGCCAGGTGGGTCTGGGCCACGCTCAGCCCCGACACCGAGGCGATCACGGCCATCAGCGCAATCGAGACGGTGATCAGGATCGCGCGCAGCTGACGCGCATCCGGCACACCCCCTGCGTCGGCCGCCATATCCGGCGAGTGGGGAGGCTGATGGGTACTCATGGTTTCCTTCCAAGAAGGCATGCTCAATCAGCGCCGGGGCAGGGCCGGGCGCCACATCGATCAGATGGGGGACTTGCTCACCGCGCGGACCGCCGCATGGCGGTCGCGCGGTTGTTCGGCAGCGGACGTACGGGTCAGCCGGTGGCCCTCTGCGCGGCGGCGAGGGCGGCGTCGGTGTCCGCCGTGGCCAGCATCGCGTTGATGTGGGAGCCGGCCAGGGCTCCGGCCGCCGCGGAGGCGCCGACCTGGGCGGCGAGGTCGGTGGCGTTGCCCGCCACCCACACACCCGGGATCTCGGTGGTGCCGGCCATGGCGGAGGCGAAGCGGCGGCCCATGTTGTCAGGCAGGTCCTCCATGGGCAGCTTCAGGCCCTCCAGGCCTTCGGTACGGGCCTGCATCTGCGTGGCCACGGCCAGAATCCGCCGCTCCACGAAGGTGTCGTCGGTCAGGCGGACGCCTGCGAGCGCACCGTCGTCGTCGTTGACGACTTCCTTGACGTCGGTCTCGATGATGCGGATGTTGCGTGCGGCGAAGCGGGCGCGGATGTCCGCGTCCAGTTCGGTGCCGCGGGTGAAGTAGATGAGGTCGTCCGTCAGCTGGCGGAACAGCCAGGCGTGGTGAACGGACAGAGGGCCGGTGGCGACGATGCCGATGGGCTCGTCGCGCACCTCCCAGCCGTGGCAGTAGGGGCAGTGCGCCACGCTCTGGCCCCAGTGCTCGCGCAGGCCGGGTACCTCGGGCAGCACGTCGCGCAGGCCGGTGGCCACCAGCACCCGGCGCGCCGTCAGCGTGCGGCCGTCGGCCAGAGTGAGGGTGAACCGCAGATCACCGTCCCCCGAGGGGGCGGAAGGTTCGGCCGTGGCCACTTCCCCGAAGACGATCCGGCCGCCGTACTGGCGTACCTGGTCACGACCGCGCCTGAGGATCTCGGGCGGCGGGGTACCGTCGAGGACGATGAAGCCGTGCATGGCTGCCGCGGGGGCGTTGCGCGGGGTACCGCTGTCGATCACGACGACCGAACGGCGCGAGCGGGCCAGCATCAGCGCGCCGTTCAGGCCCGCGGCACCGCCGCCGATCACCACCACATCCACGGTTTCGGTGGGCAGTGCGTCGCTCTCGTATCGGGAAGTCTGCGCAGACATGTCGCGCCCTTTCGTCGTACCTGGCCCCTCGGTGCCGGACCAGCTGTGTTCGACGTTAAGCCCACATTGCATGAAGGGCATACCATGTTGCCTATGACGCAAGAAGATGGGCAGCTCGACAGCCTCGTACGCAAACGGATCCGCGCACTGCGCGTCGCACAGGGATGGTCTCTGGAGGAACTGGCCACCCGGGCCAACCTCAGCCAGTCCTCACTGAGCCGCATCGAGAACGGTCAGCGCCGCCTCGCCCTGGATCAGCTCGTCACCCTCGCCCGCGCCCTGGACACCACCTTGGACCAGCTCGTGGAGAACGCCGCCGACGACGTCGTCATCAGTCCGATGATCGACGGCGCCCACGGGCTGATGCGCTGGCCCATCAAGGGCGACCCGGGTATGAGCGTGATGCGTCAGCGGATGACCGACCCACCGCCCGACAACCCGGCCCGCATGCGCGCCCACCCCGGCCGTGAATGGCTCGTCGTGCTGTCCGGCACAGCGATCCTCATGCTCGGCCACCGGCGCTTTCGCATCGAGACCAACCAGGCCGCCGAGTTCCCCACCATGATGCCGCACGCCATCGGCGCCGAGGGCGGCCCCTGCGAGATCCTGGGCATCTTCGACCGCGACGCCCGCCGCGGCCACCAGAAAGACGCCGGCACCGACGACTCCGAAGCCGACAGCACGGGCGCCCAGGGCCCCTGCGCATAGCGGGTCGTGGCCGGGCGGGAGGCCCCGCAGAGCGCGCGATCTTGCGTGCCGGGCAATGCACGAAACCATCTCTTTGCGTTATACGCAACGAGGCATGCGGCAGGCGCATGATCGGCTTACGGTGGAACCATGACCCACACTCATCAGCACACTTCCCACCACGGCAACGGCGGCCACCACCCTGGCCACGGCGATGGCGGTCAGGCGGAGATCCTCGACCTGGATGCCGAGGTGCTCGCCGAACACATCGCGTCAATCACCGCCTGGCTGCCGGTGAAGGACGAGCCCCGCCACATCGTGGACCTGGGCTGCGGCACCGGCGCGGGCACCTTCGCCCTCCTCGAACGCTTCCCCGATGCGCACATCACCGCCGTCGACACCTCCGCCGAGCACCTGAAGCTCCTGCGCGAGAAGGCATGCGCCCGCGGCATCCAGGAGCGCGTACGGACCGTGCAGGCCGACCTCGACCACGACGACTGGCCCGACCTCGGCCAGCCGGACCTGGTGTGGGCCTCGGCCTCGATGCACCACATGGCCAACCCCGACAGCGCACTGCGCAACGTCCGCGAACTTCTCGCCCCTGGCGGCCTGTTCGCCGTCGTCGAGCTCGCGGGCGTCCCTCGCTTCCTGCCCGCCCACGCCCCGGAGAACCGGCCTGGCCTCGAAGAGCGCGCCCATGCTGCGACCAACAGCTTCCACGCCGAGCGCGTTCCGCACCGCGGCGCCGACTGGGGCCCGATGCTGACCACTGCCGGTTTCACCGTCGAGGACGATCGCACCCTCACCGTCAGCGTCACAGGGGCACGCAGCGAAGCGGTCGGCCGCTACGCCTACGGCATCTTGCGGCGCATCCGCAGCGTCGCCGCCCCCGCTCTCAGCCCCGAGGACCTCGCCGCACTCGACGAGCTCCTGGACACCAGCAGCCCGAACAGCCTGCTGCTCCGCGAGGACCTCACCGTACGCACCGAGCGCACGGTGTGGGCCGCCCGCCGCGCCTGACTTCCGGACAGCTGCGACGGGTCGCCTGTCAGGCAGGGATCACGTCAGTCCTTGCCCCTGACAGGCGCGGTCATCAAGGCGGTTGGGCCTCGCGCCACCACAGCAGGAACGTACAGCGCGTCGAGTACCGGTTTCCGCCCGACGAGGCTCGCGGAATCCAAGGGTCGACTGTCAGTGCCTTGCGCGACCATGACGGCCATGACGATGGATCCCGCCCCAAACAGCGAACGGCAGATTCCCGCCTGGGCCTCCACCGTTGGACCCGGCTGGGCCGACCTGCTCAACCACCTCCACGACGAGCTGTCCACCCTCGACCCTGCCTACCGGATCGAGGACTTCAGCCCGAGGTTCGGCAGCCTGCGCATCACCGTCGCCGATCGCTTCGACGGCGGCGAATTCAACGGGGAGTTTGCCGACCGAGCCGCAGCCCTCACCGACGCAGCCGAGTTCGCCGCCGTACAGACCTGCGAGCGTGCGGCCAGCCCGGACGACCGCGCTTCCATGGGGACCAGCACCACACCTGGCTCATCACCCTGTGCGAAATCTGCCGCTCCCGGCCACGGATACCCGATCATGCGTTCATGCCTCTGAGAGAGACCCTTGCCCGAGTCGATGCAGACCTGGCCGCAGGCCGGGTTCCCGTCGCGCGCCAGCGTTTGCGCGGTCTCGTCTCGTCCTTCCCGTGCGACCTGACGCTCCGTCGGCGTCTGGCCGAGGTGTACCGGCTGTACGGCGATGCTGCCGAGGCCGGGCGCTGGATGTACCTCGAAGAGGACCGCGACGCCGACGAGACCGCCGCCTTCGAGGTGCGGTACGGGTGTTCCGCCTGGCGGATGAAGGCTCTCGCCTGGCGCGGCCCTGAGGCGATGGCTGCCACCCCCTTCGCGGAGAAGCAGCTGGTCGCGGTGCGGACGGCCTGCGCCGGACAGGTGGGACACCCCGTCGACTGGGACGATCCCGACTCCTACCGGGACGGCCTGGAGGACAAGGACGAGGAGGTACCGCCCGCTCCGTGGACGGTCCGCGACGTGCTGGCGGGCATCGGCTGCCTGGTGGGGGCCCTCGCGGTCCTCGCGATCTGGGTGAATGGCGTCGTTGTTCTCTTCGACTGACCCAGGTCACCCAGAGGCCAGGGGGAGCGCCGCGCAAGGAATCGCTGGGACGTCGAGAACTGCCGTGGCGGGACACCTGGGAGCCAAACAATGATCCCGCGATGTCTGCTGTGATTACGGCGTCGCAGCCGTCCTGGGTAGCTCCGTTCACCGGGTTGAGCCCTCGTTGTTTCCGCACGCTGATAGCGCAACTGCGGCACGAGGGAGCTGACGCGGTTCGCAGAGGTCGGCCGTGGAGCCTGCCACTGGAGGACCGGGTGCTGCTGGTCACGGCGTACTGGCGCACCAACTTGACGCTACGGCAGCTCGCCCCGCTGTTCGGTGTCTCGAAGTCTGCGGCTGACCGCATCGTCAGCCACCTTGGTCCCCTGCTCGCGCTCAAGCCCCGCAGGCGGTTCCAGAAGAACACTGTGCTCATCGTGGACGGAACCATGGTTCCCACTCGCGACCACGCGGTGGCCGAGCGGTCGAGGAACTACCGTTACTCCACCAACCACCAGGTCGTCATCGACGCCGTCGCCCGGCGCGTCGTCGTGGTCGGCCGGCCGCTGCCCGGCAACCGCAACGACCGTAGGGCCTGGGCACTGTCCGGGGCCAAGGACGCCGTCGGCCGCACCACCGTGATCGCCGACGGGGGCTACCGGGGCACTGGCCTGGTCATCCCCCACCGCCGCGAGCTCGGGCAGAGCGAACTGCCCGGTTGGAAGGAAGAGCACAACGCCTCCCACCGTCAGGTCCGGGCCCGCGTTGAGCATGCATTTGCCCGCATGAAGACCTGGAAAATCCTCCGCGACTGCCGCTTGAAGGGCGACGGTGTGCGCCAGGCGATGTGCGGCATCGCCCGCCTCCACAACCTCACCCTCGCCGGATAGCCAAGCGGACCAAACATCCACTGCCTACGCCCGCACCCGCCCGTAGACCCTTTACGGGACAGCCCTTAGCGAATGCGGCCGCCGGATTGCCCTCCCTGCGGGTGACTTTGGTGCGGAACTCGACCGGGGAGAAGGCCGACTCGGTTCGGTAATGACCCTTCGGATCACGAGGAGGCCAGTTCAGGGGCATGTGAGGTCGACCCAAACCCACGGCTCGTAGTGCCATGAACGCAATGCACCGATGGCCAGATCGATGGTGGTTCCCACCGGCGGGAGGTTCATTGCCAGTGCCTTCACGCCTGGCTCGCTGCCTCGACGGATGACGTCAAGCGATGCGCCGACTGACTCATATGCGATGAGGTTGGCTGTGATGCCCCAGGGCTCATGGCTGGTGATGGCTGCCTGAACTATTTGGTTCGGTTGGAGCTCACTGAGGGGGAGTTTCGACTCATCTGACATGACTGCATCATCTCCCCGTTTCGCCATCGTTTCGCTCGCAGTGCCCCAGCGAAACGCCGAGTAACTGGTCCATGGTGTTGCTGAGTTACCCACCACGACAGTTGGTGCCGCCCATTAGTGAGAAGGCCAACAGGCGTGGATGGCATGCGTAGCCGTGCCCCGCACCTGTGATTCCCTGACCGGAGTTCCGGCGGACGCGCGGCAGTGGCGCGCAAGGGTGACCGCCGGGCACGAGTCCGATTCCGTGGTGGCTAACGCACTCGCATGCTGATATCGGCATACGCCACACCGGGATGAACCACCGTTACGGATCGCGCAGCCCACCGCGGTGAGCTGCCCCTCTCGGTGCTCGGCACCGGCCGTGTCGCCTGACTGAGGTGCCCCGGGCCACCGCTTCGATATGTGGTCGCCCGCTATGTCCGCCCCTCAAAGACCGTCGTGTCAGCAGCCAACCGGTCAGCGCGGCAGCGCAGCCCGCCAGCCCGGCCACCGCGAAGCCACCCGCCGGCGAAAAGGCGTCCAGGGCTCCCCCGATGATCGGTGACCCGAGGGCGAATCCCGCGCTCTGCGCCGATGACTGCAGTCCTGTCGCCTCACCCCGCACTGCGACCGGAGCCAGTCGGCTCACTGCTTCGGTCACCGCGGAAAGGGTCGGCGCGGCGAGAAAGCCGGTGCCGACCACGGCCACGCACAGCCACAGCCAGTCACGGGCAAGCCCGACAGGGATAGTCGTGAGCCCGAGCAGGCCGAGCAGCAGCCATACGGGCGGTGCCATGGACAATCTGCCGTAGACCAGCCCGCCAAGAACCGAGGTCATGCCAAGCACCGCCACGACCACCGCCGCGCGGGAGACTTGACCGGCTTCTTCGAGCGTGGCGATGACGGCAAGATCAACGCCGCTGAGCAGCGCCGTGGTACCGAATGCCATGAGCAGCACGGCCATCATGCGCACACCGAGCCACTCCCGACGCGGACGCCGCCCGCTTGAGGCGCTGTCCACATCGCCGACGGCACGCAGTGGTGGGTCGAGGAGAGCCATTACGGCCCCGCCGGTCACGATCGCGCCGCCGACCACGCCGATCATCACTCCGGGAGACATCAACGCGACGCCCAGGATCACGACTGCTGGGCCCACCATGTAGGACAGTTCGCCCTGCACCGACTCCAGCGCGAACGCGGACCGACGCTGTTGCACCGTCGTCATCGCGGCGATCGCCTGCCTGGTAACCGGCTGGGCCGGCACCATGAGCAGGCCTGCCGCGAATGCGGCACCCAGAAGGGCCTCATACGTCAGGACTGTCACGCTGAGCCAGAACACGGCCTGTACCGCGACAGTGACCAGCAGCACTGCACGCAGACCCCGTCGATCAAGCATGCGTCCCAACAGTGGCCCGCCCAGTGCCAGTCCGATGGTCAGAGCCGCCGCAGCGCCACCGGCTGCCGCGTAGCTCAGCTCCAAGCCCACCACGACGTACATCGTCAACGCCGTCACGACGGACGTGATCGCGGTGCGAGCGAGGAAGGTAACGACCAGGAGCGCTGCCATCCCTGGCACAGCGAGTACTTCTCGGTATCCGGTCACCCGCGTGACGCTAGTTCGCCTCAACCGCCATAGGTAGCCGTTCATTTGCTAGAGCCGACATAATGAATCGTTATGCCCAAGGATCTCGACATGACACTCCTGCGGTCCTTCGTCACTGTGGTGCGGGCAGGCAGCATCAGCCGCGCCGCGACCGCGCTGGGACAGACACAGCCCGCCCTCAGCCAACAGGTCCGCAAACTCGAACGGGCCGTGGGTCGCCCACTTCTGTACCGGTCACCGACCGGCGTCTCGCTGACCCGGGCAGGCGAGGAATTCCTGCCCTACGCCGATCGCATCCTCGCGCTCTGCGCGCAGGCGATGAGCGAGGCAGGACGCGTACTCACTGGCCGCTGCGGCGTCGGCCTGCTCGAAGACCTCACCGCGTCCCAGCTTCCGCAGGCCCTCGCCGATCTCGCCCAACTGCACCCGAGCGCCACCCTCGAGGTACTCAGCATGCCCGACACGGCAATGAGGGAGGCCTACGACGCGGGCCGCGTCCAACTCGTACTCAACGAAGTACCAGCCCTTCCCGGACCGCCCCGTTGGACGGTACGCCGCCCACTGGTCTGGGCCGTCGGCCAGGGCGTGGACGTGGCCGCCGACCCACTGCCGGTGGTGTTGTTCTCGAACGCGTGCTCCTGGCGTACGTCGGTACTCACCGCACTGGAACGTGCCGAACGTCCCTGGCGGGTGACGTTCGAGAGCAACAGCCTGGCCGGTGTGCTCGCCGCGCTGCGGGCCGGGCTCGGCGTCGCGGCCGTCCTGCCCACGAACCTGGAACCGGCCATGGCCTGCCACAACAAGGTTGTCCTGCCCGCCCTTCCGGACGTCGAGCTCGGCCTTGCACGGCACCCCCGGTGCGAGGGCGACCCGCTCATCGATGCGGTGGAGACCGCGCTACGACGCACCATCTGAGCCCGCGCCGGACAATGTTCTTCGATTGCTCAGCCGCTGTGTGATCACGCGGTGGGTACCGAGGTGCCGTCCCAGACAAGCACGGTGTCCTTAGGGAACCGTCGGCGCGACCCCACCGCGAGCAGCGGACCGAGACGGTTGATGATGCGGTCGGCTGAGGACTTCAAGATGCCCAATAGCAGCCGGTCGCCCTGATGATGGGGCTCGACGAGGCCCTGGCCGACACACCGGCCCCGACCGGGCAGGGCCCCTTGGATGGCCGGATCGCGGCGGCCCGAGAGTGGTACGACAAGGGCGCGCACTCCCGTCTCCTTGCTGTGCTGCCCGGCCTCATCGCTGACGGACATGCTGAGCAGCACATCAGCGCGCCTGACACCCCATCAGAACGAGCGTCAAATGAGCGTCACGAGCGTCATTTCAGCGTCAAGATATCGCCCGTAACGCCCACACCGCACATAATGCGCACGCACAAAACCGCAGGTCATGCACCCTTAGCCACCGGTTCTAGGATCGCCACGCACTCCACATGGTGCGTCATAGGGAACAGCTTCAGGCCCGACACGGCTAAAGCCTTCCGCCAGCACGAGGTCCGCCAGGAGGGGCAGGTGTTCCGGCACCACATCGGCGATCTCCTCATGCATCTGCTCCCACGGGCCCCAGCTCAGCGCCTCGACCAGTACGAGGCGCCCCTGCGGGCAGCGGCCGAGTGCCTGGGCGATCGCTGCGATCGCCTTGCCGCGGTGCTCGGGCGCGGTGAGGGCCTCGGCCAAGGCGCGGGCCGCCTCCCAAGCGCCCCTCCGGCAGAGCGCCTTGACGACGGCCGGTGTGGCCGCCTCACGCCGGACAGGGTGGCTGATCTCCTCCAGCAGCGCGAAGGCATGGGCGACATCCCCCGTGGCGGCGGCCCCCGATGCGAGGTGGCCGATGGCGTGCTCGTCTCCTTGCCAGTCGGTGATTCCCTCTGCTGTGGCCAGATCACCGGCGGCCACGAGTCTCTTCACAACACTGGCGAGCATCTCGTCAACCGCGTCCGGCGGCAGGTCAGCCTCTAGAGCGAGCACCGCGTCGACATCACCCGCCGCGAGGAGCGCACCTGCGGCGGCGTACGTGTCCCAGCGCCGTTGGTAGGGGCTGTCGGCGGTGCCCGCCAAGCCCAGGATCTCCTGAGCCACCTCTGCCGCTTTGTCCGGTTTCCCGATACGGCCGAACACCTCGGCTGCTCGTCGCAGGCCCTCGGCATGATCTGTCGAGGTCCGGCTCTCGCGGAGTACACGGCGTAGGAGCTCGTCCGCCTCCGCTGGGCGACCTGTGTGGTGCAAGCCTTCGGCTACCTCCGCGAGGTCGATGATGCGTGCGTAACCGTCGGACGTGTCGGCAGTCTGCTCGGCACGGTGGATGAGGCGAGCTGCATCCCCTCGGTGTCCGGACCGGTCAGCTGCGACGGCCAGGCTGACGAGGGCACCCACCCCGGGCCCCCGGCCTCTTCGCACCATGTTCGTCGCCCGCTTGACCACGGCGTGGGCGTGTTCTTCCTGGCCTGCCCGCAGCAGGAAGTCGGCGGTGTCAGTGGACAGCGCCACCCGCCAATGGAGGTAGGGCACCTCGTCGGTGGCTTCACGGGCTCGCTGGGCCAGGTACAGCGTCCGCGCCGGGTCATAAGAGTTTGCCGTCATCTTGCCGGCAGCGTTAAGGACGCGCGCCCGGTAGATGGGTTCCGTGATCCGCTCAGCCAACTCCAGGGCTCGGTCGAGGTCACCGGTTTCCGCGGCCGCGATGCCGATCTCGACCAGCCCGTCCTCCGGATCGTCCAGGAAGCGGCTGACCAAGTCGATCGCCTGCTGGTGGTGTCCGGTCGCCTCCAGGCCGGCAGCGACGTGAGGGTAGACCCAGTCCGCACCGTAGGGGTCGTCGATGTCCGCTGCCAGCCGGGCCGACGTCACGGCGAACTCGCCGGCCTGCGCGGCGAGACCGGGCGCCGTGGACATCCCCCGGGCGAACAGGGCGAGGTACTGCACGCGCCGGACCGGGTCATCGGAGTCGGCTGAACGCGATACGGCACGCTCCGCCAGCGCCAGGGCCCGGGGATGCTCGCCGAGCCGGGAGAGCGCGGCGGCCAGCGAGGCGCCCAGAGTGCTCTGGGAGACGGTGTTGGGCACCGCCATGACCGCGTCGATGGCTTCCAATGCCCAGGAAACCGCATCGGCGCCCTGTGCCCCTGCCTCCTCCTGAGCCGTCGCCGCGTTCCCCGTCACTCCGGCCAGGGCCCCGACGGCGGCGACGAAAGCTTGCGCCCTACGCTCCGGGGCGCTGATGTGGCGGGCCAGCGGCAGGGCCTCGGCGGGCCGGCCGGAGTCCGCCTGGCCCTTGGCGATCGCCGCCAGGAAGTGGTCCCGTTCTTCAGTGCTGTCCGCTCTGCCGAGCAGAGCAGCCGCCTGATCCGGGCGCGCGGCGGCCAAGGCGCCGGCGATGGCGCTCAAGGCGGCCACCCGCTCCCAAGCGCCGCGCTGCGACTCGGCCAGGTGAACGGCGCGTGCCGGGTACCCGCACCGAGCCCACAGGGCGATAAGGCCAGAGGAAAGAGGGGCTGTGCGCTCGTGCAGCCCGCTCCGCGCGGCGGCGAGCCGCAGGGCCACAGACACGTCCTGATCGGCGCGTCGCTCACCGTCCGCGAGCAGAAGGTCGAACGCGGCCGACACCGCGCTGAGCGCCTCCAGGTCCGCTCCGGACGCCCGCCACAGCCGCTCTTGGCGCCGGATATCGCAGGCGAGCGCCACCAGCCTGGGGATGTCCCTCCGTTCGCGCAGCAATTGGGTGTAGCCGCGCAGCAGGTACTCAGGTGTCTTCTCCGGCCACCCGACGTGCTGGTAGGAGTCTGCCCACCGGTGCAGACGACTGCGGTGGGCCGCCAGCTCCTGGTCCGTGACCAATTCGGCTGCGGCACGCTGGATCTCCTCGTGCGCAAAGAGAAAGACGGACGGACCGGCAGACGTCCAGTGCCCGGAGCGCCGGTGGAAGCTACGGCCGTTCACCGCAGACAGCTCGCGTTCAACCAGCCTCGCCGGGCTCCCGGTCAGCTCCGCGAAGTCGGACGCACTCAGCCCGCCTCCGGCCACGACGGTGAGGGCGGCCAGGTCCCAGCCCAGCCCGCCGCCGTCTCGCAGTCTCAGCAGATCCCGCTCCGCCTCCTCGCGCGCCGCGCGGGCGTGCGGGGATGGCTCCAACCGGTGGTCGATCCGTGCGCTCCGAAGGGGATGGTCCGCGTGCACGTCTCCCGGTACTGGCGGATGGGGACGGCCTGCGACGACGATCCGCATGCCGTGCGGGGGAACGCGGGGCAATAGCGCCGCGATGCTGTGGCCGTCGGGACCGGCGGTCACGCCGCGGTCCTCGTCCAGCCCGTCCACCACGAGCACGAGCCGTCGGCTTGGCAGCGGTGGGGGCCTGTTGCACCTGTAGGAGATAGCCGGAGACAGCGGCGCGCCCTGCGACCACCTGCACAGAGCTGTCAATCATTACGCCGCTGTTGGCGAAGGCTCCAGCTCCCTCAGCGGAGGAACCACCCGACTTGCGTACCGCGGCGCGTCTGCGGAAGAACACGGATGCGCCTAGTCCCGCCGCTGATAACCGGTGTTCGCACTGCCGCCGTCCGCCCGCGCGTCACCAGTCTCCTCAACAGCGATCACACCGGCGGACGAAGAGGCGACGGCACCCGTATTGGCGTCCCCGCCGCCGGCGGCCGTAGCACGTCCGGTCCTGGAAACCTGTACGGACGCGCTCCCGGACGGGCCTAGCAGCGCGCAGACGCCGACCCCGAGGGCGGCCACTCCGACCACCGCCGAGACCACCCCAGCCACCTGGTTCGCCCCGTCCCAGCTCAGCAGCGATAGCGCACCAGCGAAGACCGCCAGGACCAGCACGGTCACGACCAGGACCACGCGCCGATGACCTCGCACAGGCACCCCCACCTCCCCGCACGCCCCACCGCATGTGACCCCACCATACGGCCAGACCCACGTCGCCATGCGGGAAAGCCTAGGGACAGCGATACGGCGGGCGTTCCGGAGCTGCCCACCGCCCGCTGAACCTCATCGGCCAAGTCCAGGTCTCGTCCAGGAACCGGGCAGCCAATCCTCGCCAGCCACTACTGGCACCTACTCAGCCACATCCGACCCACCCGAGCCACCTAATGACTTACGGAGCCCTACTACAAGGAGCAGATCGTCCGGGCCTCCGGGCTGCTGGACCGCAAAGTCAACCAGGACAGTCGCCGGGAGATCGTGCTGAGCCTGACCCCGGAGGGCCAGCGCGTCGTCCGGGACGTCACCGAGCACCGCCGTCACGAGATCGCGGCCATCGTCCAGCGCGTTCCGGCACACCAGCGCGCGGCCGTGGTCAAGACGCTGAACGCCTTCAACGAGGCGGGAGGAGAACCCCAGGCAAGCGAAACGTACGGCGACACCTCATCACCCGACTGCGGGTCGACCCACGTACCAAGGACTACTACGAGCGCCGGATCAAGGAGGGGAAGACCCGGCGCGGAATCATCCGTTGCCTCAAACGCTACGCGGCCCGAGAGGTCTTCCACCTGGTCAAACAGCTACAGCCAGTACCCCGCTCATAGGGGCTGTCGTGACTGATGAGAGGGTCTGGCGGGTGAGTGAGACGCCGAAGAACACCCTGCAATACCGCTTTGACGGGCCAGAAGAGGCCCCGGTCCTGATCCTGGGTGCCTCCCTCGGTACCACCTGGCACATGTGGGACCGGCAGATACCCGACCTGACCCGCCACTGGCGGGTGTTCCGCTTCGACATGCCGGGGCACGGCGGGGCCCCCGCCCACCCGTGCGGCTCCGTCGGAGAGCTCGCCGAGCGGCTGCTGGCCACGCTGGACGAGCTGGGCGTGCAGCGCTTCGGGTACGCGGGATGCGCCTTCGGCGGTGCCATCGGCGCCGAGCTGGCGCTGCGGCACCCGGAGCGGGTCGCCTCGCTCGCCCTGATCGCCGCGTCGCCGCGATTCGGCACCGCCGACGAGTTCCGCCAGCGCGGCGTGATCGTCCGCAGCAACGGCCTCGACCCCATCGCCCGCTCCGCCCCCGAGCGCTGGTTCACGCCCGGCTTCGCCGCCGCGCAGCCCGCGATCACCGACTGGGCCGTGCAGATGGTGCGCACCACCGACCCCGGGTGCTACATCGCGGCCTGCGAGGCCCTCGCCGCCTTCGACGTCCGCGCCGAACTGGGCCGGATCGGCGTCCCCACGCTGGTCCTCGTCGGCTCCGAGGACCAGGTCACCGGGCAGGGCGAGGCCCGCACCCTCGTCGCGGGCATACCCGACTCCCGGCTCGCCGTCGTGCCGGGCGCCTCGCACCTCGCGCCCGTCGAGCAGCCCGCCGCCGTCACCGACCTGCTCGTACGCCACTTCTCCACGGCCTGGCAGGAGGCCCACCAGGCGGCGATCACACCGCCGCCCGTCAAGCCCGCCCTGTCCCCGAAGTCCATGACTCCGACGGCCCCGGTGGCCGCCGTGGCCGAGATCGCCGCCGCCGTACAGCCCGAGGCGGTCGTCGGGACGGTCCGGAACGATCCCTACGAGGCGGGCATGAAGGTCCGCCGCGAGGTCCTCGGCGACGCTCACGTGGACCGTGCGCTGGCCGCGGCCGACGACTTCTCCGGCGACTTCCAGGAGCTCATCACCCGCTACGCCTGGGGCGAGGTCTGGAACCGGCCCGGCCTGGACCGCCGCTCCCGCAGCTGCGTCACCCTCACGGCCCTCGTCGCGGGCGGCCACCTGGACGAGCTGGCGTTCCACACCCGCGCCGCGCTGCGCAACGGCCTCACCCCGGCCGAGATCAAGGAGGTGCTGCTCCAGGCCGCCGTCTACTGCGGCGTCCCCGCGGCGAACTCCGCGTTCAAGGTCGCGCAGGCCGTGATCCGTGAGGAAACCACACCGCCGGAGTAGCAGGATGGGGGGATGACTGGCATGACGACCCCCGCGGACAACGCTCCCACGCGCGCGAAGCGCATGACGTTCACGAAGAAGTCCCACGCGTGCGTGCGTCTCGAAAAGGACGGACGCACGCTCGTCGTCGACCCGGGCGGCTTCAGCGAGGACGACGCCGCCGCCGGCGCCGACGCCATCCTCGTCACCCACGAGCACCCCGACCACTTCGACGAGGGACACCTGCGCGCGGCCATGGAGGCCCGCCCCGGCACCGAGATCTGGACCCTGAAGGCGGTCGCGGACCAGCTCTCGGCCGCCTTCCCGGGCCGCGTGCACACCGTCGGGCACGGCGACACGTTCACCGCCGCCGGGTTCGACGTCCAGGTGCACGGCGAGCTGCACGCCGTGATCCACCCGGACATCCCGCGCATCACCAACGTGGGGTACCTCGTCGACGGCTCCGTCTTCCACCCCGGTGACGCGCTGACCGTTCCCGACCAGCCCGTGGAGACGCTGATGCTCCCGGTCATGGCGCCCTGGAACAAGATCTCCGAGGTCATCGAGTACGTACGAGAGGTCAGGCCGCGGCGCGCCTACGACATCCACGACGCCCTGCTGACCGACCTCGCCCGGCCGATCTACGACCGTCAGATCGGGGCCCTCGGCGGCGCCGAACACCTACGGCTGACCCCTGGGGAGACGGCCGAACTCTGACTGTCGGTGGCGGCCGGTAGGTTGTGGGGCATGCGCATTGCGACCTGGAACGTGAACTCGATCACCGCTCGGCTCCCGAGGCTCTTGGCCTGGCTGGAGAGCACCGGCACGGACGTGCTGTGCGTCCAGGAGACCAAGACGACGGCCGAGGGCTTCCCGGCCGCCGAGCTCCGCGAGCTGGGCTACGAGTCGGCGGTCCACGCGACCGGCAGGTGGAACGGCGTCGCGTTGATCTCCAGGGTCGGCCTCGAAGACGTCGTCAGGGGCCTGCCGGGCGATCCCGGCTACGACGGCGTGGAGGAGCCCCGCGCGATCTCCGCGACCTGCGGCCCGGTCCGCCTCTGGTCGGTGTACGTGCCGAACGGCCGCGAGGTCGACCACGCCCACTACGCCTACAAGCTCCAGTGGTTCGAGGCGCTGAAGGCCGCCGTCGCCGGGGACGCGAAGGGCTCGCGCCCCTTCGCCGTCCTCGGCGACTACAACGTCGCGCCGACCGACGACGACGTCTGGGACCCCTCCCTCTTCGTCGGCGCGACGCACGTCACCCCCGCCGAGCGCGCCGCCCTCGCCGACCTGCGTGGCACCGGCCTGTCGGACATCGTGCCGCGCCCCCTGAAGTACGACCACCCGTACACCTACTGGGACTACCGCCAGCTCTGCTTCCCCAAGAACAAGGGCATGCGCATCGACCTGGTGTACGGCAACGAACCCTTCGCGAAGGCCGTCACCGATTCCTACGTGGACCGCGAGGAGCGCAAGGGCAAGGGCGCATCCGATCACGCCCCGGTCGTGGTGGACCTGGAGCTCTGAGGCCCCCGGCCCGGTTCAGGGCACCAGCTTCCGCAGGTCCACGGAGTCCGCGAGCGCCGCGAGGCCCGCGTCGCCCGGATGCAGATGGTCCCCGCTGTCGTAGGCGGGCAGCATCCGCGCCGGGCGCGCGGGATCGCGCAGGACCGCGTCGAAGTCGAGCACGGCGTCGAAGTCGCCGCCCTCCCGGAGGTAGGCGTTGACGGTCTCCCGGCGGGCGTTCGCCGCCGCCGTGCAGAGCGACTCGCCCTCGCAGGGCGCGATGGTCGCCGCCACCACGCGCAGGCCACGGGCCCGCGCCCGCTCCGAGATCTCCCGCAGGCCCGCGATCACCTGGTCCGCGGAGGTTTCCCAGCGCACGTCGTTGATCCCCTCGAAGACCACCACCGTGCGGGCCGAAGTCTGGGCGAGGACGTCGCGGTCCAGGCGGTGCAGGGCGCTCACGCCGCCGGTGTCGGTGGAGACACCGTCGCCGGGATAGCGGTCGGTGACCACGCGGTTGGCCGAGATGCCGTGGTTGAGGACGCCGTAGCGCGGCACGTCGGACTGGTTCAGCAGGCGCCTGGCCAGGACGTTGGGCCAGCGGCGGTCGGTGTCCGGCGTCGACTTCACCCCGTCGGTGATCGAGTCGCCGAGCAGCACCACGGACCCGGGCCCGCCGCCCACGTCGACCCCGGTGAGCAGCGGCCACGTCGTGATCGTCGAGGTGTACGCCGCCGGGGAGGCGTCCGCCGCGTGGTCGCCGGGGCCGCTGACGTACGACCGCTGGATGGCCTGGCTGTGCACGGGCACCGCCGCCACGGGCCCCGGCAGGTGGAAGCTCACCAGCAGATTGGCGTCGGCGGGCACGTCGAAGTCGAGGGGGTCGCTGAAGGCCTGGGCCCCGGCAGGGATCTCGGTGCCGGCCTCGCCCCGGAAGGAGAGCCGCCGCGGTTCGCCCGCTGCCTTTGCCCCGGCCGCCTGCACCGCCACGGTGGCGCCGCCGATCCGCACCGGAGCCGCCGCGAAGGTGTTGTCGAGCCGGATGCGCACCCGGGGTCCACCCGTGCTGGTGTGCACGACGAGGCGCAGGGTGCGGTCGCTCCAGGGCCCGACCGCCGTGTACCCGGCGGTCGACGCCGCCCAGCTGCCGGTCCAGCCCTTGGTCTGCGCCCGCACCGACAGGGCGAAGACGTGCAGGTCCGGGGCGCCGGGGTCGCGCGGCAGCTCCACCGACGCCACCTCGCGCCCCCGGACCAGCGGCACGGTCACCACGTACAGGCGTGCCTTCTCCGCGCGCTGCCCGCCGGGGGTGTTGATGTGCGGCAGGGCGACCGCCTTCGTGGCGAGCGGACCCGAACGCCAGTCCGGTGCGGTGAGCCGGTAGCCGCCGCGTGAGCCGTCCCGGTAGCGCACCGTCCCCGTGCCGCTCGCCTCGCCGCCCGTGCCCGCCACCAGGAACGCGAGGGCGTCCCCGCGGCCGCGCACCCGCACTGACTGGCCGTTCACCCGCACGTTGTCCCGCTCGCCGGGCTCCGTGCGCGGCCAGGTCAGCCACGCCCCGTCAACCCCGAGGGAGCGTCCGGGAGTCCAGCCCGCGGCCCGCAGGTCCCGCGCCGAGAGGGAGCCGCCCGCACCGTCGAAGTCCGCGGCGCCGGGCCGGGCGTCGTCGCTGACCGCCCGGTTGTCGAAGAGCCGCTCCAGGGGGAGCGGCGGCCGGGGCCCGGGCGTGGCCGCCTCGGCGGAGACCGCGGGGGCGAGGCCCGCGCAGAGGCAGAGCGCCACGGCCGCCCCCCGGATACGTCGGCGCACGACAGTCCCCTCCCGCGTGATGACAGATGCGCCATGAAGCTAAGGAGGCGTCAGAGGCGCGTCAATGAGTCGCGCGTGAACACGGCGCGAACTCACCTGGTCGGTCAGGGGCTCCGGACGGAGTCACCTGGCCCCGGTCCAGGGGTCGTCCTGATGGCCGCAGCGACCGGTCCCGTCCCGTGGATGCAAGGTACATTCGGGGCATACGGACATGCGCGTTCCGGCGCGCTCTCCGGCGGGTGCCATCGATGGAGAGGCCGACCATGAACATTCCGTTCCTCGACAAGTGGCGCAGACGGCACTCCGCGGCGGACGCGGCCGGCGAGGGGCTGGCGGCGGCCTTCCGGGAGGACCCGCGGGGCGTGGCCGAGCTGCTGTCCGAGTGCGAGCTGCTGCGGTCCCAGGCGGCCGCGGCGGGACTCGAACTGGACGACTCCCCGGCGTCGTTGACCGCCCTCGACCAGCTCCTGCCGCGCTGGCGCGACGACCCCGAGCTGCTGCCGTGGCTCGGCAACGACGCGGGGCTGTACCTGGGCACGATCGTGGTGCGGACCGTGCCGGGCGCGACCTGGCACGTGTGGCCCGGCGGCAGCCCCGTCGTGCGGCTCCGCTCCGGCCGTGACATCCCGGTCGTCCAGGCGGGGCTCGACTGGGCGGTGCACGGCGCCCCCGAGCTGTCGCAGATCTACGCCGAGGCCGCCGAAACGTAACCGGCGGGACCGTCGAAACGTATCTGGAATTGCCTCAAATACGGTTAATGCCCCCGCGAGCGTGTCGTCCGGTAAGTCCCGTTTTCACGTGGATAGTTTGCGCGGACGTACACAGCTGAGAGTGGGCAGGTCTTGCCATGGCCGTCGATCCTTTGATCGAACTGCGCGATGTGAACAAGTACTACGGGGAGCTGCATGTCCTCCAGGACATCAACCTCACCGTCGGCAAGGGGGAGGTGGTCGTGGTCATCGGCCCCTCGGGGTCGGGGAAGTCAACACTGTGCCGGACGATCAACAGGCTGGAGACCATCCAGTCCGGCGAGATCAGACTCGACGGGCAGCCGCTGCCGGACGAAGGGAAGGCGCTCGCGAGGCTCCGCGCCGAAGTGGGCATGGTCTTCCAGTCCTTCAACCTCTTCGCGCACAAGACCGTTCTCCAGAACGTCTCGCTGGCGCAGGTGAAGGTACGCGGCCGCAAGAAGGACGAGGCCGACCACCGCTCCCGTGAACTCCTGGAGCGCGTGGGACTGGCCACGCAGGCCGAGAAGTACCCCGCGCAGCTCTCCGGCGGCCAGCAGCAGCGCGTGGCCATCGCCCGCGCCCTGGCCATGGACCCCAAGGCGCTGCTCTTCGACGAGCCGACCTCGGCCCTCGACCCCGAGATGATCAACGAGGTCCTGGAGGTCATGCAGCAGCTCGCCCGGGACGGCATGACGATGGTCGTCGTCACCCACGAGATGGGCTTCGCCCGCTCCGCCGCCAACCGCGTCGTCTTCATGTCCGACGGCCGCGTCGTCGAGGACCGGTCCCCCGAGGACTTCTTCACCCACCCGGAGAGCGAGCGCGCCCGGGACTTCCTCTCCAAGATCCTCAAGCACTGACGGGGGCGACGTGCTCGTGAAGAAACCCACCATGCCCACCGCCCGGCTCCTCGCCGCCCTCGTCCTGTCCGCGCTCGTCGCCACCGCCTGCGGCAAGGACGGCAGCCCGCCGACCAAGGGCCCCGCGGCCGAGAAACTCCCCAAGTACCGGGTGGCGACCGGCTTCCAGCTGCCGGAGTCGGGGACCTGGCGCAAGGCCAAGGGCCGCGGCCGCTTCATCGTGGGGGCCAAGGAGGACCAGCCCTACCTCGGCGAGAAGGACCCGGCGACCGGCACCTACTCGGGCTTCGACATCGAGATCGCCAAGATGGTCTCGGCATCGCTCGGCCTCGACCCGAAGAAGATCGAGTTCAAGACCATCGCGTCGGCCAACCGCGAGACCGCCCTCCAGAACGGGCAGATCGACTACTACGTCGGCACCTACACCATCAACGACAACCGCAAGAAGCTCGTCGGCTTCGGCGGCCCGTACTACATGGCGGGCCAGGGCCTGCTCGTGCGGCACGACGAGGAGGACATCAAGGGCCCGGGGGACCTGGACGGCAAACGCGTCTGCTCGGCCGCCGGGTCCACCCCCTTCCAGCGCATCCAGCAGGACTACCCGAAGGCCACCCTCGTCGCGTACGACACGTACTCCGTGTGCGTCGACAACCTGCTGACCTATCAGGTCGACGCCGTCACCACCGACGACGCGATCCTGATCGGCTACGCGGCCAAGGTGCCCGACGAACTCAAGGTCGTCGGCAAGCCGTTCTCCGAGGAGCCGTACGGGATCGGGGTGCCGAGGCGGGACAACGCGCTGCGGTTCGCCGTCGACGACGCCCTCGCCGCCCGCCAGCAGAACGGCGACTGGAAGAAGGCCTACGACGCCACCCTCGGGCTCTCCGGGGTCCCGGCGCCGGAGCCACCCGCCATCGACCGCTACCCGGCGAACTGAGGAGGCGTCGTGGACGTACTGACAGACAACTTCTCCACGTTCGGCGACGGCTTCCTCGGCACCGTCGAACTCACCGTCTACGCCTCGCTCCTGGCGCTCGTGCTCGGCTTCCTCATGGCCTCGTTCCGGGTCGCGCCCGTCGGCTCCTTCCGGGCCTTCGGCACGGTGTGGGTGACGGTCCTGCGCAACACCCCGCTCACCCTGCTCTTCTTCGCCGTGCTGCTGGGCCTGCCGCGCTTCGGGCTCGTGCTGCCCTTCAAGGTGTTCGCGGTCCTCGCGCTCGGCTGCTACACCTCCGCCTTCATCTGCGAGGCGCTCAGATCCGGCATCAACACCGTGCCCAAGGGACAGGGCGAGGCGGCGCGCAGCCTCGGCATGTCCTTCGGGCAGACCCTGTCGAAGGTGGTCCTGCCGCAGGCCTTCCGCTCCGTCATCGCGCCGGTCGGCTCCAACCTCATCGCGCTCGCCAAGAACTCCGCGATCGCCGGCGCGTTCAGCGTCACCGAGCTGCTCGGCACGTACAAGACCCTCAACGAGCTGGGCTACAGCATCATCTGGACCTTCGTCTGGATCGCCATCGGCTACCTGATCATCACCCTCGCCATCAGCGCGATCTTCAACATCCTCGAAAAGCGCTGGGGAGTCGCCCGATGAAAGCCCTCGCCCACGACTCCACCGCGCTGTACGACATCCCGGGGCCGAACACCGTGCGACGGCACAGGATCTACGGAGTGTTCTCCACCCTGGCCGTGCTCGCGCTCGTCGCCTGGATCCTGTACCTGCTCTTCGACACCGACCAGTTCACCTCCACCAAGTGGACGCCCTTCGAGTACAAGGGCATCCAGGAACTGCTCCTGCGGGGCCTCGGCAACACGCTCAAGGCCTTCGCGATCTCCGCGGTGCTCGCGCTCGCGCTCGGCGGACTGCTGGCCATGGGGCGGCTCTCGGACCATCGGCCGGTGCGCTGGGTGGCCACGCTCCTCGTGGAGTTCTTCCGCGCGATGCCCGTCCTGGTGATGATCTTCTTCGTCTTCGTGGCGCTGAAGGTGCAGCCGCTGCCCGCGCTCGTCACCGGGCTCACGCTCTACAACGGCTCGGTGCTCGCCGAGGTCTTCCGCTCCGGCGTCAACTCCATGGAACGCGGTCAGAAGGAGGCCGCCTACGCGCTCGGCATGCGCAAGACCCAGGTCATGAGCCACGTCCTCGTGCCCCAGGCCCTGCGCGCCATGCTGCCCGCCATCATCAGCCAGCTGGTGGTGGCCCTGAAGGACACTTCGCTGGGTTTTCTGATCACCTACGAGGAGTTCCTCCATGCCGGGAAACTGATCGCGTCGAACCTCGACTACGATTTGCCCTTCATCCCCGTGGTCATGGTGATCTCACCGATCTACATCGGGATGTGCATGCTGCTGTCGTGGTTCGCCCAGTGGGTGTCCAAGCGTCAGCGGCGCAATCCCAAGACGGAGGCCGCGGAAGTCGCGCCGGCCGAACCAGGGACGCTGCTGCCGGGCCGGTAGCGGCGGAAGCAGGCCCACCCGGCAGCAGCCGGAGATCACTGCTCGCGCAGGGGGACGGACACGTAACTCGGGTCCGCCGCCGGTGAGGAGAAGGTCAGCTGCGCGCCGGACGGGTTGTGCTCGATGTACAGCGGGTCGACCGTGTCGACGACCAGGGCGAGTCGGTGGCCTGCCGGTACGTCGTAGGCCGTGGAGAACAGCTCCAGGTCCACGCCGAACGGCTTGCCGGGCGTCTTGCCGTGGAAGGTGTACGGCGCATTGCTGACCAGCTTGCCGAGGCCGAGCGGGCCCACGTCGTAGAGGTACGCGACGAGGGTGCCGCTCTCCTTGGTGCTGGTGAGCGTGGTGTGCAGCTTCGCCGTCCCGCGCACCCGCTGGTCCGACGCGTACCGCTCCGACTGCCAGACGCCCGTGTAGCGGCGCGGCAGCAGCGGCACGGAGGCCGTCGGCGGGATCTTCAGGAACTGGTCCAGGGCGTTGGAGAGGATCGCGATGCCGCCGTTGGCGCCCGAGTCGACGTTCGTGCGGATCGTGGTGGTCCCCGCCATGGCGATCTTCTTGCGGGTGGGGCCGACCGACTTCCAGTCCGGGTAGCCCTCGTAGCCGCCCGTCGACCGGGACTTGAGCTGGACGGGCTGCTCCTTGTCGATGCCGTTGGCCTCGCCCTTGAGGTGGTGGTCGAACCAGCGCCGGGTGGAGGTCCAGGTGTCGTTGGGCAGACCGAGCAGGCCCGTCGCCTCCGCCGTCGCGTGGTCGCCCGGGCGGAACTCCAGGCGCTTGGGGCCGGTCAGCCGCTCGTAGAACTCGGCGTACTGGTTGGGCGGGAAGAGCGTGTCGCCCCAGGCGTTGCCGAGCATGATGGCCGCGCCGTTCTCGTTGATCCGGTCGAGATGGGTCACGGGGGACCGCTTGGCGCCCCAGGCGATCATCTCGTCCTCCTTGTCCAGATTGGAGGCGAGGAAGTCCTTGAGCGTCTGCTGCAGTTCGGCGCTCGGGCGACCGGTGAGCACCCCCGCGCCGCCGAGCAGGGCGGCGGCCTGGACGTGCTGGGTGCGCCCGCTGTAGATGGAGTCGATCAGGTCGGCCCAGCCGCTCAGCGCGGCCACGGCCTTGATCCGCTTGTCGTGCCCGGCGGCGAGCAGACTGATGCCCGCGCCGTACGAGACGCCCGCCATGCCGACCTTCGTCGGGTCGGCCGGGGTGTTCGCCAGCGTCCAGTCGATGACCTTGGAGGCGTCGGCGATGTCCTTGGGGCCCGCGGTCTCGATCTCGCCGCCGGACTGCCAGAAGCCGCGGGAGTTGTAACTCACCACGACATAGCCGTCGTTCGCGAGCTTCTGCGCCTGTGCCACGTACTCGATCTGGGGCATGGCCCAGCTGGTGGGCAGCACGATCGAGGGGTATCTCGCGCCGGGCTCCGCGTCCTTCGGTGCGAAGACGTTGGCCTTGAGGACCGTGCCGCCCTCGCCGGGGATGTCGACGAAGCGTACGCCGGTGGCGCTCGCGCCGGACGGCTTGGCGGCGGGCGCCGCCTGTGCCGCCGGGGCGAGACCGAAGGCGGCGCCGGCGACGAGGGCCGCCGAGACACCCCCCACGGTGGTCGTACGCCAGGCATGGTGAGCACGGTGCGGCAGTCCCACGGGTCACTCCTCACTCGGACGGTGCAAAGTGACCCGACGGTAACCGCAGGGCTTTACCGGGGGTAACCCATCGGTAAGTTACGCCCCGGTAACGATTGTTGACGGACGTACCGTCAGCTCAGCGCGCTCTTGGCCTGCCAGTCCGACCAGGAGAGGTTCCACTCGCCGTAGCCGTTGCCCGGGTCCGGCGTGCCCTTCGAGCCGCTGCCGGTGACCTCGAAGGGGTCGCCTATCTGCGCCTCGCGGTAGAGCCAGCCCGCGTCGCCGGTGCTCATGCCGACGCAGCCGGAGCTGTGGTTGGTGTTGCCGAAGTACGAGGCGTTCCACGGCGCCGCGTGCGCGTACATGCCCGACCAGGTCAGCCGCATCGAGTAGTCGACCATCTTGTCGTAGCTGTTGCTGCCGGTGAGGCCGACCGTCTCGGAGCGCATGTTGATCGTGCCCTCCTTCGACATCAGGACGGACGTACCGCCCCAGGAGGCCTTCTCGCCGCCGGGCGTGCCCGCGGACATCGGGAGCGACTTGACCGTCTTGCCGTCCCGCACCAGCGTCGTCGTCTTGCTGTCCAGGTTCACCTTCACGACCTGGCTCTTGCCGACCGTGAAGCCGGTGGCGTAGTCGCGGACGAACCAGTCGCCGCCACCGGAGTCGATGCCGTTGAGCCGCGCGTCCAGCTTCACCTTCGTGCCGGACTTCCAGTACTCCTTGGGGCGCCAGTCGACGCGGTCCTTGCCGTCGTAGTTCTTGATCCAGCCCCAGGAACCGGTGGTGCCGTCGGAGGTCGTCACCTTCAGCTGCTTCTCGACCTTGGCCTTGTTCCGCACCGGGTGGTCGAAGGTGATCGACAAGGGCTGGGCGATGCCGACGGTGGTGCCCTTGCCCGGGGCGAGCGTCACCTTGTTGACCTGCTTGGGCGCGGCCGTCTTGAAGGACGCCTTCGCGCTGCCGCCCTGATCGCTGACCGCCTCGACCTGGTACGCGGTACCGGGCGCCGCCACGCGCTGCGACTTCCAGGTGGTGCCGTTCGCCGAGACCTTGCCGGGCAGCTTCGCGCCCTTGGCGTCGGCGACCGTCACCTGCTTCAGCTTGCCGTCGGCCAGCTTCACGGTGACCGGCCCGCCCGCCTTGGCCTGCTGCCCCGTGAGGTTCACCGAGATCTTCGGCTTCTCGGCGGCGGCCTTGCCGTCGGACGAGTCACCGCCGCCCGAGCAGGCGCTCAGGGCGGCGGCAAGGACCGCGACTCCCGCGGTCGCCGCGTGGCGGGTGCGAAGGGGGCGTCGGCGGCTCGAAGAGCTCTGCGGGGACAAGGAAACGTACCTCCGTGCGAATGTGGGCTGCCCGGAGAGAGGGGACACGAGGCCGACAGGTTGCCTGATGTCCGGAAAATGACCGCTAGGTCACAGAAGGCCCCCGGCGAGGTGGGCCCACGGTGAGGGCGCGGTCACTTCGCGCGATGAGAGGTGCGGGCCGACGGCGTGGGGATGGGGGTCTGGGCCGCGCGCGTCACGTCCGCGACGAGTTCGACGACGTCCGGCCCGTACGCCTGCGAATTGACGACCTTCAGCAGCAGTACGAAGGAGTTGTTGCCGTACTTGCGCGCGAGCTTCTCGTGGTGGCGCGCGAGGTAGCGGCCGGCCGCCTGGCTGGTGACCGCGCGCTGCCCGCAGAGGAGGAAGACGGGTCTCGCCTCCTGGCCCTGGTCGGCGGTGAGCCGCGCGAGGAGCACGTACTCCGTGAGGCCCGCCTCCAGGCGGTAGCGCTCGGCGCCGATCTGGAACGCGCCGCGGTCGGGTGTCGGCTCCGGCTCGGCGTTCACCCGTACGCCCGGGAGCAGCGAGTGCAGGTGCGCCGCCATGCGGCGGTTCGCCACCGGACTTCCCACGCAGAACTCCGTGCGCTCGCCGAAGCTCTGCCGGGCCGCGTCGTGCGCGACGATCTGCGCGTGCGCCCCGCACTCCTTGATCACCGCGGCGAGCTCCAGGAGCGCGAACACGTCGTGGCGCACCACCATCAGCTCGCCGCCGCCCGCGTCGCGGTTGACCACGAGCAGCGACTCGGAGTTGGCGGGCAGCCCGAAGAACGCCTGCTTGCGACGGAGCCTGCGCTTCCACAACTGGCTGCGGACGAGCCAGCCAAGGAGGGCGCCGAGGCCGACCGCGATCAGGCCGAGGACGAGGTTGCGCACGTCTTCAGTCATGGGGGCGCATGCTAGCGCCACCTCGGAGACACGTTCGAGGGGGTCCTGACGCGGCGGGGGCCGCGAAGTTACGCTGCGCGGACGGCTGTTGACTGGAGGTACGAATGCGTCGCGCTGTCGCACGTAATCTGACGCTATTGGCGGTCGGAGGGGTATTGGTGTCGGTCGGTGCCGCCGCACCCCCTTCGCCTACGCGCTCAGCGGAACACACCCCGCCGGGCCCGGCGAAGGTGCCGGTCGCCGTCGGGTACGGCGGCGCGGTCGCCAGTGTCGACCCGGACGCCTCGGCCGCGGGCATCGAGGTGCTGCGCAAGGGCGGCAACGCCGTGGACGCGGCCGTCGCCACCGCGGCCGCGCTCGGCGTCACCGAGCCCTACTCGGCCGGTGTCGGCGGCGGCGGATACTTCGTCCACTACGACGCCAAGACCCGCAAGGTGAGCACCATCGACGGCCGCGAGACGGCCCCGCGCACCGCGGACGCCGGGCTCTTCCTGGAGAACGGCAAGCCGATCCCCTTCGCGGACGCGGTCACAAGCGGCCTCGGCGTCGGCACCCCCGGGACGCCCGCGACCTGGCAGTCGGCGCTCGACGCCTGGGGCAGCAAGAAGCTCGGCACCCTCCTGAAGCCCGCCGAACGCCTCGCCCGCGACGGCTTCACGGTCGATGAGACCTTCCGCTCCCAGACCGAGGCGAACGAGAAGCGGTTCAGGGACTTCCCCGCCTCGGCGAAGCTGTTCCTGCCCGGCGGGAAGCTCCCCGTGGTCGGCTCCACGTTCAAGAACCCCGACCTGGCCCGCACGTACGACGAGCTGGGCCGCAAGGGCGTAGGGGCGCTGTACCACGGGAAGCTCGCCAAGGATTTCGTGCGCACCGTCAACAAGCCGCCCGTCGACCCGGCGTCCGGCCGCGTGGCCCGCCCCGGCGACCTCTCCCTCAAGGACCTCGCGTCCTACGACGTCAAGCGCCAGAAGCCCACGAAGACGACCTACCGCGGCCTCGACGTCTACTCCATGGCCCCCTCGTCCTCCGGCGGCACCACGGTCGGTGAGGCGCTGAACATCCTGGAGCGCACCGACCTCTCCAAGGCGTCGAAGAAGAAGTACCTGCACCGGTACATCGAGGCCAGCCGCATCGCGTTCGCCGACCGGGGCCGCTGGGTCGGCGACCCCGCCTTCGAGGACGTACCGGCGAAGGAACTCCTCAAGCAGCGGTTCGCGGACACGCGGGAGTGCCTGATCAAGGACGACGCGGTCCTCAAGAGCCCGCTCGCGCCCGGCGACCCCCGCCATCCCAAGCCGTGCGCCTCGGGGGACAAGGCGGCCCCCACGACGTACGAGGGAGAGAACACCACGCACCTCACGGCCGCCGACAAGTGGGGCAACGTCGTCGCCTACACCCTGACCATCGAGTCCACGGGCGGCAGCGGCATCACGGTCCCCGGCCGGGGCTTCCTCCTCAACAACGAACTGACGGACTTCTCCTTCGCGCCCGCCGACCCGGCGGTGCACGACCCGAACCTGCCGGGGCCGGGCAAGCGCCCGCGCTCCTCGATCGCGCCGACCATCGTGCTGAAGCACGGCAAGCCGGTGGTGGCGCTCGGTTCGCCGGGCGGCGCGACCATCATCACGACCGTCCTCCAGACCCTCACCGGCTTCGTCGACCGGGGCCTGCCACTGGTGGACGCGATCGCCGCGCCGCGCGCGAGCCAGCGCAACGCCGCGCAGACCGAGCTGGAACCGGGCCTCTGGGACAGCCGGCTGCGCGCCTCCCTGGAGTCGATCGGGCACTCCTTCAAACGGAACCCCGAGATCGGCGCGGCGACGGGCGTCCAGCGGCTGCCGGGCGGCAAGTGGCTCGCGGCGGCGGAGAAGGAGCGCAGGGGCGGCGGCTCGGCGATGGTGGTACGTCCCGCCGAGTGAGCCGCCGCGTCCGGGGGGTCTCGCGTACGTCTCGTATACGTGAGACCCCTCAGGCGGGCGAGGCCGCGCAGTTCTGCTCCAGTTCGTTGGCGGCCCAGCGGATGGAGGACTCCGGGTCGTCGTGCAGATACCGCAGGGCGGGCAGCGCCTCGCGGACCGCGGCGAGCTGCGCGTCACCGCGGCCGCCGCGGGCCTGGCGGACGTCGGCGAGGTCCGCGATGAGCAGCAGCAGGGTGCTCCGCGAGAGATTGTCCGGGTCCTGCATCAGCTCGACCAGGAACGGGATCGCAGGGACCGCCGCCGTCGAGGAGGCCTCCTTGGAGACCAGCAGCCGGTACAGGTCGTGCACCGCGTCCATGGCGGTCTTCTTGTCGTCCGAGGCGACCTTGCCGATCAGGTCCGGGATCATGCGGCCCGGGCCGCGGGAGGTCCACAGCGAGCCCCAGTCGACACCGTCGAGGCGCAGCTGGAGATCGCGGTGGGGCCACAGCTTCGCCAGGCCCAGCCGGAGCACGGAGGTGCCGTCGGCGTCGGTGACGCGCAGGGTGCCGTCCGCGTCGAGGCCGAGGAAGGTGATGCCGGTGCCAAGACGCAGCGCGGCCACCGCGTCGGACGTGAGGTCCCAGACCCTGACCAGGCCGTCGGCCCACGCGGCGGCGAGCGCGGGCCCGGTCTCCAGCTGGGCGGTGGCCAGGGCTCGTACGGGCGTGCGACGGCGGGCGAAGGGGGCGCGCAGGGGCTTGCGGCGGGTGCTCCAGTAGCGGATCACGCCGTGCTCGTCGCCGCTCAGTACGAGGCGCCTGCCGCTGTCCAGCTTCAGGCAGGTGAGGGCGGTCACCGGGGCGCGATGCAGCGACAGGCTGATGGTCTCGGGGTGCTCGTCGTCGGTCTCCAGCACGTGCACCTGGCCGTCCGCGTCACCGGCCGCGAGGGTCGTCGCGTCCTGGTCGGCGGCCACCGCCCGGACGGCTGCGGACCCGGGGACGAGCGCGGCGGCTGCGCCGGGCAGGGAGGGTGGTGAGGCGGGGCCGCGCGAGACGACCGTCCAGCGCCCTCGCGGGTCGGCGGCGCCCTCCTCCAACGAGACAGGCCCGAGGTCCTCCAGGGGCGGGGGCACCTCGCTCGGCGGACGGATCGCCTTGTCCCCGGACCAGTCGACGCCCAGGGTCTCGGCGACCGCGATGAGCGCGTCGCGCGTACGGGCGTTGATGACGATCCCGAAGTCGGCGCCGGGCCCGCGCCCGTGCCGTATGACCGCGTCCGGGGCGCCGTACGAGAGAGCGTCGGTGCCCATCTCCTGCCACGGCAGGAGCCCCAGTTCACGGTAGGAGGACCGGAGCCGGTCGACGATCCGCGGGTCGGCGTCGACGACCGCCCGGCGGACCCGCAGCGTCCAGCCGTAGTGCGCGGGCATCCGCTCGAAGGCCAACTGCATCAGGAACTCGGACAACGAGCGGCTCTGCTCGACCCACGCGCCGCCGACGCTGACGACGACGCGCGGGTCGGGCTGTTCGGCCTCGGCCGCGAGATAGCCCCACTCATGGCTGTAGTGATACTCGGACATGAAGACACATACGCGATGATCGGTGCTCCCGCCCGCCAACAGCCCGCTGTCGGGGGAGACTTCGAGCTCGGAGATCTTGGGCGGCCACTGGGTGTGCACCCAGTACAGCCGGGGCTTGAAGGCGAAGGAGTTGAGCGGCGAGTCCCACCACTCGTTCAGGGCCTCGGGGACCGGCAGCTCCCAGTCGATGCCGTGCTTCTGGTTCTCGCCGCCCCACCGTGAGTGCCCGGGCTCGCCACCGGGGTCCTCATACCCCCACTCGCGCTGGACGGCATCCAGCAACTCCCAGCGCGCCCGCCCCTGCTGATGCACCCGCAGCCGCTCCGCGAACTGTCCGTAATCGATGATCTCTCGTCTCACCGACGCATCGTACGAATGATCTACGTAAGTGAGTGTCCCCGAGGTGTCACAGTGCCGTGAGGATCCTGGGACCGTCCTGCGTGATCGCCACGGTGTGCTCGGCGTGGGCCGCGCGACTCCCGTCGTTCGTCCGCAGCGTCCAGCCGTCGGGCGCGGGGTGGTAGTGGTCGTCGCCACCCGCGATCACCATCGGCTCGATGGCCAGGACCATGCCGGGCCGCAGAGGCATGCCCCGGCCGGGCCGGCCCTCGTTCGGCACGCCGGGGTCCTCGTGCATGCGGCGCCCGATGCCGTGCCCGCCGAACCCCTCGGGGATGCCGTAGCCCGCCTTGCGGCAGACGGTGCCGATGGCATGGGCGATGTCGCCGATGCGGTTGCCGACGACCGCCGCCTCGATGCCCGCCGCCAGGGCGTGCTCGGCCGTCTCGATGAGGCGCAGGTCCTCGGGGCGCGGGGTGCCGACGATGAAGCTGACCGCCGAGTCCCCGGCCCAGCCGCCGAGCTGGGCGCCGAAGTCGATGGAGACCAGGTCGCCGTCGCGCAGGCGGTAGGCGGTCGGGACGCCGTGCACGATCGCGTCGTTCACCGAGGTGCACAGGACCGCGGGGAAGGGCACCGGGGCGAAGTGCGGCCGGTAGCCGAGGAAGGGCGAGGAGGCGCCGGCCTCGCGGAGCACATCGTGCGCGATCGCGTCCAGATCGAGCAGCGATACGCCGACGGCCGCGGCCTCGCGCGCAGCCGTGAGCGCCTGCGCCACGACGCGACCCGCCTCACGCATCGCGTCGATCGATTCATCAGTCTTGAGTTCCACCATGCCCATTACTATACCGGTATTTAAATGGGCGTCGTACGATGGCCGCATGGTTCGTACCCCCTTGACCCCCGAAGAGCGTGAGCGCGGCGAGCGGCTGGGGCAGCTGCTGCGCGAAGCGCGAGGGGCGCGGAGCATGGTGTCGGTGGCCGCGGAGGCGGGGCTCTCCGCGGAGACCCTCCGGAAGATCGAGACGGGACGGGCGCCGACGCCGGCGCTCTTCACGGTGGCGGCGCTGGCCTCCGTCCTGAACCTCTCCCTGGACGAAATCGTCCTCCGCTGCGAGCTCGCCCCGGCGTGACGGCTGCGGCGTTGCCCGGCGATGTCCCCTTGCCCGCCGCTCCGCGGCGGAAGTCTCCCACCCACTCACCCGATATCCGGCATCAAGGAGTCGAGGTAGGAGGGCAGACCCGCAGCCGCGAGCGCGCCCGAGGGGACGTGGGGGTATGTGCGCGCGGAGCACAGTGGCGGTCACGCCCAGCCGATGAGCAACCGCAGGCCCGCGCCAAGATGGCGAGCACGGACATACCCCCGCGGCCCCGCACCCCAAAACGCACCCCAGGCAACCGGACAACCACCGGAAAACTCCGTGTAGTCGTCCAGTAACACGTCTGGTGTTATCTTCCGGACCGGAAGACTCCAGTCTCCACGGGGCGGTGCTGGTCAGATGACAGTGGGACAACTCCCGGACCAAGTAGGGGAGTTCGCGCGGTATTTGAGGGACCTGCTGGGACGCCTGGACCAGGCGACCGGCTGGTGCGGCGTGTTCTGGCAACGCGACCCGGACGGCATGCGCGCCTGCCTGAACGGCGTAGAGGTCCCGCCCTGGGACGTGGTGCAGGCCCTGCTCCACGACCTCGCGGCCGACCGAGGCATCCCCGAGGCCGAACGCGAGACCCACAGGGCCCGCACCCTGCACCGCGCGTCACTCACCGCGTACGACTCCCGCCCCGGCGCCCGCGAGCTGCTCGGCGACCGCCTCGACATGATGCTCACGGAGCAGCGGCTCGCCCTGGAGAGGGAGGCGGACCTGAGCCGCCTGCTGTCCGAGGCGACCGCCCCCGACGACGTCGACCGCATCAGCCTCGACCTCGCGTGGGTGCGCGACGACCACGAGCGGGCGACCGCCCGGTGCGCGGAACTCCAGGAGCGACTGGCCCGCCTGGAGTCGGCGGACCGCCCCACCTGGGCGAACCCCGGCGCGACTCCGACAGACCCCCGCCCCGACGCCGACCCCGATCCCGAACAGCCCCGCCGCCCCCGGGGAGCCCGCTACGCAGGCCTACAGAACACGGACACGCACACGGAGCCCACCGCACCCCCCACCCCCACGCCCGCAACGCCCCCCACCCCTCGCGGCGCACGCTACGAACCGCCGACCCCCGAGGCACCCACCCCCGAAGCACCCACCCCCCACGCCACGCCCGACCACGCCACGCCCGACCACACCACACAGACCGTCCAGACCCTGCTCCACCTCCGCCGCGAGGGCCGCACCGGCGAGGCCCACGCCGTACTGGTGGAGGCGGCGGCCCGGCCGCCCCACGACCTGCCGCCGCTCGCCGCGGAACTGCACCGCGCGGGCCTGGCCGCGGACTGGGCCACCCTCCTCTGGGAGGCCGCCTCGTTGCCCCCCGACCGCCTCGTGGCCCTCGCGGACGCACTCGCGGGCGCGGGTCGCGCGGACGACTGCCGGAAGCTGCTGCGGCAGGGCGTCACGCGCCCGGCACCGGAGATCGCCGAGGCGATCCTCGCGCTGATCGACGCGGGCCGGGAGCGGGAGGCCCGCGCGCTCCTCGACTCGTATCTCCGCGTCCGCACCCCGGAGGACGCGGCACGCTGCGCGCACACCGACCCTCGCCGCCTCATCCCACTGCTCCTGGAGACGGCCCGAGGGGTCTCGGAGGAACACCGCTGGGACCTGGTGCACGCCCTGCGCGTGGCGGGCTTCAACGCGTGAATCACACCCGCCCCTCGCCCGCTCGGGTGCGAAACATGATCGACTCCGCCGGCTGACGACGATGGTCTTGCTCAGCCCGTCGGCGCAGGCTTACGTTTGCCTGTCCACGCACCAAATCTACGTGCGTAGAGACTCTCTCTACGTGCGTACAGGCTCTCTGACGCCCTCTCGAGGGCAGTCCTCCCCAGGGCACCGAAGGAGCAGCTCATGGTCAACGTCGTACGCGCCGCACTAGTCCAGGCGACCTGGACGGGCGACACCGAATCCATGATCGCCAAGCACGAGGAGCACGCCCGCGAGGCGGCCCGGCAGGGCGCGAGGATCATCGGATTCCAAGAGGTCTTCAACGCTCCCTACTTCTGCCAGGTCCAGGAGCCCGAGCACTACCGCTGGGCCGAGCCCGTGCCGGACGGACCCACCGTCACGCGCATGCGGGCGCTCGCCCGCGAGACCGGCATGGTGATCGTCGTCCCGGTCTTCGAAACCGAGCAGTCCGGTTTCTACTACAACACCGCGGCCGTGATCGACGCCGACGGAAGCTACCTCGGCAAGTACCGCAAGCACCACATCCCCCAGGTCAAGGGCTTCTGGGAGAAGTACTACTTCAAGCCGGGAAACCTGGGCTGGCCGGTCTTCGACACCGCCGTCGGCAAGGTCGGCGCATACATCTGCTACGACCGCCACTTCCCCGAGGGATGGCGTCAACTCGGCCTGAACGGCGCCCAGATCGTCTACAACCCCTCCGCCACCCACCGCGGCCTCTCCTCCCACCTCTGGCAGCTGGAACAACCCGCGGCGGCCGTCGCCAACGAGTACTTCATCGCCGCGATCAACCGCGTGGGCCAGGAGGAGTACGGCGACAACGACTTCTACGGAACGTCGTACTTCGTCGACCCGCGAGGCCAGTTCGTCGGCGAGCCCGCGAGCGACAAGACAGAGGAACTCCTCATCCGCGACCTCGACTTCGGGCTCATCGAGGAAGTACGACAACAGTGGGCGTTCTACCGCGACCGACGCCCCGACGCCTACGAAGGGCTGGTGCAGCCGTGACCGACCTGTACGACCGCCACAGGGCGGTCATGCCCGAGTGGCTCGCGCTCTACTACCAGCGGCCCATCGAGCTGACGCACGGCGAGGGCCGGTATGTCTGGGGCGCCGACGGCAGGAAGTACCTCGACTTCTTCGGCGGCATCCTCACCACCATGACGGCGCACGCCCTGCCCGAGGTCACCAAGGCGGTGAGCGAGCAGGCGGGCCGGATCATCCACTCCTCGACGCTCTATCTCGACCGCCCGATGGTCGAACTCGCCGAGCGCGTCGCGGCCTTGTCCGGCATCCCCGACGCCCGTGTCTTCTTCACGACCTCCGGCACGGAGGCCAACGACGCGGCGCTGCTGCTCGCCACCGCGCACCGCCGCTCCAACCAGATCCTGGCGATGCGCAACAGCTACCACGGCCGCTCCTTCTCGGCCGTCGGCATCACCGGCAACCAGTCGTGGTCGCCGACGAGCCTCTCCCCGCTCCAGACGCTGTACGTGCACGGCGGCGTCCGCAGCCGCGGCCCGTACGCCGAGTTGAGCGACGCCGAGTTCACGGCGGCCTGCGTGGCCGACCTGCGGGACATGCTGGGGCAGGCCCGTGGGGGAGTGGCGGCGCTGATCGCCGAGCCGATCCAGGGGGTCGGCGGCTTCACGTCGCCGCCCGACGGGCTGTACGCCGCCTTCCGCGAGGTCCTCGCCGAGCACGGCATCCTGTGGATCTCCGACGAGGTGCAGACCGGCTGGGGCCGCACCGGCGAGCACTTCTGGGGCTGGCAGGCCCACGCCCGCAGCGGCCCGCCGGACATGCTGACCTTCGCCAAGGGCATCGGCAACGGCATGTCGATCGGCGGTGTCGTCGCCCGTGCCGAGGTCATGAACTGCCTTGACGCCAACTCCATCTCGACGTTCGGCGGCTCACCGGTCACCATGGCGGCCGGCCTCGCCAACCTCACGTACCTCTTGGAGCACGACCTCCAGGGCAACGCCCGGCGCGTCGGGGGCCTGCTCATCGAGCGGCTGCGGGCGATCTGCGCCCAGCTGCCCGTCGTACGCGAGGTGCGCGGGCGCGGCCTGATGATCGGCATCGAGCTGGTCGAGCCCGGCACCGACGAGCCGAACCAGCGTGCGGCCGCCGCGGTGCTCGAAGCAGCCCGTGAGGGCGGACTGCTCATCGGCAAGGGAGGCGGCCACAGCACCAGCGTCCTGCGCGTCGCCCCGCCCCTCTCGCTGACCGTCGCGGAGGCGGAGGAGGGCGCGGCCATCCTCGAACAGGCCCTGCGAAGCGCCTAGGGCCTGCCACACCCCCTGTGCAGAAGAGGGAGCGCACCACATGAGTATCCGCACCCTGATCCGCGGCGGCCTCGTCGTCACCGCCGCCGAGGAGATCCACGCCGACGTGCTGATCGAGGACGGCAGGATCGCCGCGCTCGCCGCGAGCGGCACCGCCGCGGCGGGCGCGTGGACCGCCGAGCACGTCATCGACGCCACCGGAAAGTACGTGATCCCGGGCGGGGTCGACGCCCATACGCACATGGAGTTCCCGTTCGGCGGCACCTTCTCGGCCGACTCCTTCGAGACCGGGACCCGGGCCGCCGCCTGGGGCGGCACCACCACCATCGTCGACTTCGCGGTGCAGACCGTGGGGCACCCCTTGCGCGAGGGGCTCGACGCGTACTACGCGAAGGCGGACGGGAAGTGCGCGATCGACTACGCCTTCCACATGATCGTCTCCGATGTGAACGAGCGGACGCTCAAGGAGCTGGATCTGCTGGTGGAGGAGGGCGTGACCTCCTTCAAGCTCTTCATGGCCTACCCCGGCGTCTTCTACAGCGACGACGGGCAGATCCTGCGTGCCATGCAGCGAGCGTCGGCCAACGGCGGGCTGATCATGATGCACGCCGAGAACGGCATCGCCATCGACGTACTCGTCGAGCAGGCCCTGGCCCGCGGCGAGACCGATCCGCGCTACCACGGCGAGGTGCGCAGGGCGTTGCTGGAGGCGGAGGCCACGCACCGCGCGATCCAGCTCGCCCGGGTCGCCGACGCCCCGCTGTATGTCGTGCACGTGTCGGCCGAGGAGGCCGTCGCCGAGCTTGCCGCCGCCCGCGACAAGGGCCTGAACGTCTTCGGCGAGACCTGCCCGCAGTACCTCTTCCTCTCCACCGACAACCTCGCCGAGCCGGACTTCGAGGGCGCCAAATACGTGTGCAGTACGCCGCTGAGGCCGCGTGAACACCAGGCGGCGCTCTGGCGCGGGCTGCGCACCAACGACCTCCAGGTCGTCTCCACCGACCACTGCCCGTTCTGCTTCACGGGCCAGAAGGAGCTCGGCCGCGGCGACTTCTCGAAGATCCCCAACGGCCTGCCGGGCGTGGAGAACCGGATGGACCTCCTGCACCAGGCGGTCGTCGACGGGCACATCAGCCGCCGGCGCTGGATCGAGATCGCCTGCGCCGCCCCGGCCCGGATGTTCGGCCTCTATCCGAAGAAGGGCACCATCGCCCCCGGCGCGGACGCCGACATCGTGATCTACGACCCGCACGCCGAGCAGGTCATGTCCGCCGAGACCCACCACATGAACGTCGACTACTCGGCGTACGAGGGAAAGAGGGTCACGGGCCAGGTGGAGACGGTCCTCTCACGCGGGCAGGTCGTCATCGACGCCCGCACCTACACCGGCCGGGCAGGACACGGCCTGTACACGCCGCGCTCCACCTGCCAGTACCTGAACTGAAAGAGAGCTTTCTTGACCGCATGGCCGATCGCCCGGCTCGCCGAGCACCGCCTGCGTCCTCGGACCGCCACGCGCCCGCTGTCCTGGGCGGCCGGGCGCCACCGCCGTAGCCGGAGATCGGCCCGCGCTGCCCAAATAGCCCTGGGCAGCACTACTTTGACGGCCACGCACATGACGCGGTCTGCGGGATCGGCGCGCCTCCAGCCCTGGCGCGATCATGGCCTGGTCTGTGATACTCGAACTTGCTTGTCGACGGTGGAACGAGGAAGCCGGTGTGATTCCGGCACGGTACCGCCACTGTGAAGGGGGAGCGACTCCGCACTGCCACGACTCCGTAAGGGGTGGGAAGGCGCGGAGGAGCCTGGATCCCGAGTCAGGAGACTCACGCCGTCGAACCTCACCTACCGGGGCGGATTTCCCCGAGAGAGGCCGGTGGCACCCATGTGTCAGCTCCGTACGGCGATTGTTCGCTGCGCAGCGGCAGCGGATCCAGCACGTTCCGCCCCGCACGGTCGAGACGATGCGGCGACCACGCGCCGAACCTGAACGTCTCCTCGTAATCATTTCTTCCTGACACTCACCCCGATGCGTGCACGCCCGCACCCCGGGTTTCTTGAGCATGCCCTGAAGCGGAATTGAAGAAGTGCTGCGTGTTTGCCAATGTTTCTTGAGGCTCTTGACTTCTGCTTCGTGGATCTCAAATGATCGTCGGGCAATACCAACTGTTCGCCCAATTTCCGCGTCGGTGACGTGGACTGGATGAGGGAGAGAGATGGCAAGCACCGAAGGAAAGACGCTCCAGAAGACCGACATCGACACGCTGAAGGCGCTGATCGGCAACCTGGAGAACGCGTCAGGCAAGAAGTCGAAGGCAGCCAAGGGCGCGAAGGTGTTCCACCACTACACCCGCTGATCCTGGTGATCGGGTGATTTCTCCGGCCGGAAGCCGCCAGGCTTCCGGCCGGATCCTCGGCGAAACCAACAGGTGCGGGCAGCGTGCAGGAGGACGGCAATGCAGCTTGGTTTTCTTGGGCACAACGGATTCGCGGTGGGTGACCAGGGCGCCCCCGTACTGATTGATGCCATTTTGCTTCCGAGATATGGTGAAGAATATACGTCCAGTCCGGTGGAGATTTACCCGCCCCGGGAGATCGCGCACGATTTGATGCCCACGCCGTCGGCGGTCGTCATCAGTCATGAGCACTCCGATCACTACCATCTGCCGTCCCTCAACAAGCTGGAACGGTCCGTCCCGATCGTCGTGGGGCCCCTGATGATCGACCGGGCGGTCGAAGCCATCGAGGATCTGGGCTTCACCGTCCACCGGTTGGCGTTCGGCGAGACCCATCAGTACGGATCAGCCCTGATCACCCTCTTCCCGCCGGGGGCGGACACCGTCCTTTGGGAGAGCAGGGTCAGCCAGGTGTATGTCAGGGACGCCGAGGACCCGGAGATCGGTGGAATCTACCTCGGGATCGACGCACTGATTTCCGACGAGTTCGTGGCGCAGGTCGAGGACGGCTTGCTGCCCAGACCGGCGGCCGTGGCAGTGAGCAACAACGCGCAGATCACGCCCCCCGGGGTGTTCGGCTCACTGGACAACCTCAGCTCGACGGAGATAGCCGAACACCGGGGCAGGCGAGGCGCGTTCGCCGGGCTTGAAATCCTGCAAGGCATCATCGCCGAAACCATCCGTCAGACAACCGTCTTCCAGGGCAGTCATTTTCTCGTCTGCGGAGGGGGGTTTCTGAAGGACTATGAACAGATGGGTCCTTTTCCTTTCTCTGAACAGAAGACATTGGCGGAACTTGCCTCCCGGCTCATGCGCTGGGTGGATGTATCGGGACCCGAACCAGGAGATGTCCTCTCGGTCGGCCCCGAGGGAATCCGCCGCACCGGGGAGCTGCCCTGGCTGAAGACCGACCGCCGGCGCTTCACGGAACTGCAGAACCGGCGGGCGGCATTTCTCCGGTCCGGTGACGCCATCCCGCTGCGCCAGATCATTCCGTCGGGCAGCGCGGAGCAGGAACAGGCGGCCCTCCGTGACATCGAGAAGGAGCTGACCTATCTCGCTCGGGTCATTCTGCTGTCTTCGCTCGGCCAGGATCTGATTCAGTCCGCCCGCTCGGGAACCCACGGCGTCCGGCCTCTGGTCCTCAAGCTTCTCCGGCCCCATTCCCAGGACACGTCACTGGCATTCGACCTCGCTCACGGCGCCTTCGTTCCCGTCGAGGACATCCCGCTGGCCGACGCCCTTCGCACGTATCCCTACGGCATGGTCGTGCACGCCTCCGACCTGGCCGGCGTACTGCGTGGCAGCTTGCAGATCTGGGACATCGTCGGAATCGCCATGCATTCCTGGTACGCCAACGACGCTTTCGGCTCGCCGGTCGCCCTGCTGTTCGACGCCCTCGGCGAACAGGCACGTCCCGACATCAGCTGCCAGGTGTACGACCTGCAACTGGAAACAGTCAAGAAGGGGATCGAATAGAGATGCCGGACGTCATCACGTTTCTCGGGCAGCAGTCATGGCTCGTGGAGGTGGGAGCCACACGGATCCTGGTCGACCCGGTGGTCGAGACATCCTTCGGGCACTCGTCCCAGCTGCGCTTCGAGATCCACCCCGCCCGCCGGATCGACTTGGACCTGATGCCCCGGGTGGACGCCGTGGTCGTCACCAACGAACATCTCGACCATTTCCATCTGCCCTCGCTGCGGCGCCTTCCCGCCGACATACCCGTCGTCACGCACCGGTTGATGCCCAAGGTCTGCACCGATGAACTCGAGGCACTGGGACGGGAGGTGCACCTTCTCGACCATGCCGAACCCCTGAAGATCGGCGGCGCCGAACTGTCGCTGCTGCAGGGCGACCCGGATGTGCCTGTCTGGGAGAGCCGGGTCACCAGCCTCTACGTAAAGCCCGTCGGCGCCGCGGGCGGAGGCGTCTTCATCCAGTCCGACACCGCCGTGAGCCAGGACGTGCCGGCCGACTGCACCCCCGAGGTGTTCATCGCCACGCACAACGCGCAGGTGCCGCCCGCCGGTGAACTGGGTGCCTTCGACAACCTGCTGCCCGTACCCGAGGCGCAGGCGCCGGAGGTCGCCGGACTCGAGCTGCTGTCCTCCCTCCTGAACGACACCGCGGCGCGATTCCCGTCGGTACGCCTGATCGCTCTGAGCGGCGGCGGTTATGTGCAAGCACCGCGCAAGCACGGGGAGTTCCTGTGGAACGACTTCGGAGAGCTGGAGGAGATCGCCAACGCTCTCTCCATCGACACGAAGCTGATCGGGCTGGCCCCCGGTGAATCGGCCGTGTACGACAAGGACCGGACCGGCAAGACAGGCGTGCCGTGGATCACCAGGACCGAACCGACCACCCCCGTCGAGCCGTCGGACAGGCAGGCGCGCGGTGACTTCGACCCGGCCACCCCGATGCCCCCGATCTTCGAGCGCACCGCCGACGAGGCGGATATGCGGCTCATCCATGAGGAACTCGCCGGGCTGGCTCCGTTGATCATGCTCTCCCCGCTGGGCCGGGAGCTGGTCAACACCAACGTCTACCTCGGCCGACAGGCCGGTCCCCTGAGGTTCGCGGTCCATCTGCGCGGAACACCCCAGGGAGACGTCGTCCACGCCCTCAACCTGAACAGCGCTCGGTTCGAGCCCTGGCCCGGGGGGATGCGGGACGCCCTCTTCACGATCCCCAGCGGCATCGACGTCAACAGCGTCGACCTCGTCTCCGTCCTGCGAGGCGAGATCCACATCTGGGAACTCGCCGTGAGCCGGCTGCGCCAGTGGTACGTGGGAGACAGGATGGACAGCCCGGTCGCCTTCCTCTACGGAGCACTGAGCGAACAGGTGCGCCCGGACCTCGCCGCCCGCCTGTACCAGTCCCTGCGGACCTGAACCGTGGCCGTCGTCCTTGCCGGTCCGCCCGGTGCGGGGAAGACCACCGCGGCCACGTCCATCGCCCGCGCCCTGGGCCGGGACGTGGTGCACTTCGACACCGTCCGCGCCCAGACGTACCGGCCGTACGGATACACCACGGCGCGAGCGGACCGGCTCTTCCAGGAAGGCGGCGCGGGCGGGCTGCACCGCTACGAAGCGAGGTTCGAGGCCCGGGCCCTCGCCCAGGGCACCGTGTGCCACGCCGGATCAGTGCTCGACACCGGTGGCGGCGTACTCCAGCAGTACACCGACGCCGACACCCGGCGCGTCCACCAAGCGCTCGCCGCCGCGGAGTTCACCGTGCTCGTCCTGCCCTTCGCCGACGACCCGCAACGGTCCACAGACTGCCTGATCGACCGGGTCAGGGCCCGCGGCGAGGACGACTCCTTCACGGACGAGTGGCTGGACAACGGCGGCAGGCAACTGCTCCACACCCTGGTCCGCGCCGCCCACGCCCACCTGCCGCTGGCCGATCTCATCCTGGACACAGCCCGCCCGGCGCCGACCGTGACCGGCACCGGCAGCAGGCCGGGTTCACCCCTGGCCGACCGGATCACCAACGCGCTGGGAGCTCACTGATGCACTCTTCACCCCGATCCTCCAGCCGCGACTACGTCGTCCTCGCGACGCCGAGATCAGGAAGTACGTACCTGTGCGACGCGCTCGCCGGTGCGGGGGCCGGCGATCCGCAGGAATGGTTCTCCAGGGCGCTGATCCATCACCACGCGGGCGAGTGGGGCATGCGCGGCGCCTGCTCCACGGTGCAGGCCCCCGACCTGCACAGCCCCGCCGAGTATCTCGATGCCGTGGGCGTCGGTGCCCGCGTCGACGGAATCCTCTCGGTCAAGGTGCACTGGCACCAGTACCAATGGGTCCAACAGCGCTTCGGCGCCGACCCGTTGCAGATCTTCGGGGACACCACGCGACCCGCGGCGGTGCGGATCTACCGGAAGGACCTGGTGGGCCAAGCCGTGTCGAGCCTCATCGCCGACACCACCCACGTCTTCTTCCAGCGCAAGGGCGAGGAACCTTCGGTCTCCTTCGAGTACGAGGGGACGGACCGGTCCGAGACGGTGGTGTACGACTTCTACGAGATCCTGCGCCGCGTGATCCGCTTCGCGGAGGACGAGGAACACTGGTCCCGGTTCGTCGCGGACCGCGGTCTGCGGTCGGTGAGTGTCGCCTACGAGTCCCTCGTCGAGGACTTGACGGGCACGGTCAGGGGAGTTCTCGACCACCTCGGCATCGCAGCCCGGAGCGAACCGGCGTCGAGCCTCGCCAAGCAGGCCACCGAGCGCAACCAGGAGTTCTCCGAGCGCTTCCGAGCCGAGCTGCGCGCGTACCGCGTGCCCGACTCGCTGTCCGAGGGCATGGTGCACCGACTGGGGCTGGAAGGAGCGGCGGCGTGATCACGCGTTCCCTTGGTACCTCGGGACCGCTGCTGCCGGAGATCGGGCTCGGCACATGGAACTGGGGCAGGGAGGTGTCCCTGGAAGAGGCCAAGGCCTGCCTGCACACCTACCTGGACGCGGGCGGCTCCCTCCTGGACACCGCCGCCTCCTACAACGCCGGTGCCTCCGAGGAGTTCGTCGGCTCCCTCGTGCGGAAGGGATTGCGGGACCGGCTGGTCATCGCCACGAAAGCCGGCGTCGACCCGCGGACCAAGGAGCTGGACGTGTCCCGGCGCGCGATGCTGCACGCACTGGACGGGTCACTGCGTCGCCTCGGCACCGACCATGTGGATTTGTGGCAGGTCCACGCCTGGTCGGACGCCGTCGACCTCGCCGAGACCCTGTCCGCGTTGGACACCGCGGTCGCGACCGGCCGCGCACGCCACGTCGGCCTGTGCAACTACCCCGGCGAGCAGGTCACGCGCGCGTGGACATGGCAGCGTGAGCACGCCGGTAGCCCCCTGGCCTCCGTCCAGGCCGAGTACTCGCTGCTGCGGCGCGGCGTCGAGCAGGACACGCTCCCCGCCGCCGTCGCCGCCGGAATGGGGTTGTTGGCCTGGTCACCGCTGGCCGGGGGCGCCCTGACGGGCAAGTACGGCGAGGGTGGCACCGTCGGCTCGCGCGCGGACATCCCGTACTACGAGGGGTTCTCCGAACGCTACCTGGAACCACCGGACGACCAGCGCGTGGTGGAAGCCGTCCGGCTCGTCGCCCGGGCCATGGACGTACCGGCCGGTGCGGTCGCCCTGGCCTGGCTGCGTGACCGCCCGGGGGTCGTCTCCGCCCTCGTAGGCGCCCGGAACGCCACCCAGTTGCGCGCCTCGCTCACCGCCTGCTCGGTACACCTGCCCGACGAGCTGGCCCAGGCCCTTGACATGGTCTCTGCGGCCGCGCAGGAGTAGGCGGCCGGCCATGAGGACGGACCGCGCACCCCCAACCTGTACGGCGCATCCCGTACAGCTCACGAAGAGGCTCAGTAAGAGGTGACAGTGTTCTCTGTTCTGCGGACCCCGAAGCTCGGGCGCGTGTGGGCGGGTCAGTTCGTCAGCATGGTCGGTGACGGGGTCTACGCCATCACCGTCTCGCTGTACCTGTTGCCCCGAGCAGACGCCGCGCAGGCGCTGGGCACCCTGCTGGCGGCGACCGCCTTGGGCAGCATCATCACCCTGGTCTTCGGCGGAGCCGTCGCCGACCGGGTCCGCAGATCCCTGGTGATCTGCGCTGCCGACCTCCTGCGGATCTTCGGGGTCGCCGTCCTGCTGCTCGCGGGCCCGGACGCCCCGATCGAGATCCTGGCGGTCCTGGGAGCCGTCTTCGGTTGCGGGGCCGGCATCCACCGCCCCGCGTACACGGCGCTCATCGCCCAACTCGCCGGACGCGACAAGCGCCGTGAGGCATCGGCACTGCGCTCGGCCACCAGCCGCTTCACCGGGATCGTCGGCCCGGTCATCGGGGGGTCCGTCACCGCTGCCTCCTCCCCGCGCTGGGGCCTGCTGATCAACATCCTCACCTTCGTGTTCAGCCTCGCGACCCTTGTGAGACTGGATGAACCGAAGGTGAGCTCCGGCAAGGACGCCGCGGACAGGGCCGGGTTGGTGCGCGAGGCGTTGGACGGCATCAGCTATGTCCGCGGCCAGAAGTGGATGCTCGGCGTCATGGTCCAGGGCACGGCCCAGGCAGCCCTGGTCATCGCCCCGATGGCAGTGGTCGTACCGCTCGTGATGGGTGGCCGCGGGCCGGCCGCGCTCAGCCTCGTCACGAGCGCCACCGCGTGCGGCGCGCTCGCGGCGACCCTCACCGCCTCCCGCATACGCTCCCGGCGGCCCGGCACCGTCGCCATGCTCGCGCTGCTGTGTGAGCTGCCACAGATCGTCGCCGTGGCGGTGGACGCGCCGACCGCGTGGGTGGTCGCCTTCAGCGCGCTGGCCGGTGCGGGAGCGTCGGTCTTCGCGGTCCTTTGGGGCGCGGCGCTGCAGGAACGGACCCCGGACCACATGCTCGGCCGGGTCTACGCCCTGGACGCGCTGCTCACCCAGGCCCTCATGCCGCTCTGCGTGGCGGCGGCGGGCTTCCTGCTGGGTGTGCTCTCCGCGGCGGTGATGGCCGCCTTCGCCGCCTGCGCCCTGCTCCTGACCGTTGTCGCCGTCCTGCCCGTGCCAGGAGTCGCGATGCTCGGCACCACCACCCCGGACGAGGAGCCGGACAGGACGCCGCACGACCAGAGGTCGGCGCGTTGATGATCCTCGGCGGCGAACAGGCGGTTACCGCCACGTGCGTCCTCGGCAACCAGGTCTACGGGCGGTGGGGGGGGGGGGGGGGGGGCGGCCCCCCCCCCCCCCCCCCCCCCCCACCGCTCCCGTTCACTGCTCCCCGCGTCCCGCGGGGCGCGGCCGGGGGACTCCTGCCTTCTGGGAGGCGCCGGCCGTCGTCTTGGCGGCTGCTTCATCGGCGGGGAGCGGCACGCGGGTCTGGGGGAGGCGATGGCGGGGGGCGACGCGCTTGGGGGGCCGGGTGAGGGTGACCTGCCGGACCAGTTGCTGGAAACAGGCCAGGGAGGCGAGGCTGGGCAGGACGGCGACGGTGATGTCGATGACGTCTCTGGGGGCCTGGGCGATGCACAGGAGCATCGTGATCAGGGAGAAGAGGACGGCTACGCACCAGGAGTGGACGGCGCGGCGTTGATGCAGAGCGGCTCGTAGGACGGACAGGGACGCCACCAGCCAGGGTCCGAAGACGAGGGCGGGCCACCAGGTGACCGAGCTGTTCTCCGTGTGGCCGATCGCGATGATCCTCAGCGGGTCATAGGCGACCGCCGTGCTGAAGAGACTCACCGCCGACGCCGTGAGAGCCACGAGTGCGGTGATGGCGTAGCTCGCGGTCCGGACCAGGTGCAGGCGCTGCTGTTCACGGGTCTTGCGGTGGCTCTGCGGGCTCTTCCTCAGCGGCGGCAACTCGGTCGTGATGTCGTGAAGGGCTCGGAGCGGGGAGCCGGCGGGGGCGTCGGCAGCCGCGACCTCTTCGCCTGCGGGAAAGGCAGGGACGGTCTGGTCCGTGATCGCGTCCTGGAGCAGGTACGCCAGTTCCTCGGCCGGGTCCCAGCTCGGATCAGGCGGTTCCGTCAGGGGCGAGTAAGGGCCCTCGGGGAGGCCGTACTGCCCTTGGTGTTCATGGAGGTACCCGGGCGGCGCATGGCCGCCTGAGTATTCCGGATGGTAGTAGAGAGGATCATTCTGCATGTTTAATCAGATCATTCCGACATTGCCACATCGGGCCTGGTGACGGAATCGCGCCATCGTTGGGCAAGGCCTGACTCCAGCGCATTCATATGGTCCAAGAAGTCCATCAGGAGAGATTCTGTCGAAGGTGGGACAGGGACCGCGCTTCGGTTTAGTGTGTCGCCGACGACCGGCGCCGCCGAGGTGACGCCGGCCGGGTGGGGGCCGACCTTGACCTTCCTGCGCACGGCCAGAGGGGGCTGGTAGTGGGGCGCGCGGGAGCTGTGATCGGGAAGTTCCTTCGTCATATTCGAGATAACGCGCGCCCATTCGTTGCGGATACGTGGCATTCGGGTGACGGAATTCCCCAAGTGGGGGACTTCTGAACTGTATAAGTGTTTGTGCGAAGAATCAGGCGAACGGCGGGCCGGAAATCGATGATCATTCCGGGCCGTCGAGGCGGCCGCACCGCGGCCGCGCCCTCAGCTCGGCTGGGGCACCATGCGGTGCAGGCCCTTGCGGTCGTAGTACCGGGTCATGAGAAAGCCGAAGGCGAGCGCCGCCGCCGCGCCGACCGCGATCATGATCCAGCCGCGGGTGAGCCCGGCGTCCGCCCGGGCGTCGAAGTACAGGATCGCCCTGACCCCCGAGACGAGTTGACGCATCGGCTCGAAGACGCCCAGGAAGCGGTAGAACCCCGGCACGGCCTCCAGCGGGATGGTGGCGCCGGAGGACGGCAGGGCCAGCGCGATGAAGACGAACATCGACACGATCTGGCCGATGCTCCCGAACGCCGCGTTGATCGCCTGTACGCCGAGTCCCACGCTCAGGCAGGAGCAGTACGAGAACAGCGCCAGCGTGGGCAGGTGGGACGCGTCCATGCCCAGAATGGTGATGCAGGCGAGCATCGTCAGCGCGGTGACCGGCACCGCCAGCACCGCGGTCATGGCCATTTTGAGCAGCAAGGTCTGTGTACGGCTGATCGGGACGGTGGGCCGGCGCGAATGCCAGGGGCCGATCTCCGCGTCGGCGTAACCGAGGGCGGTGTCGACGGCGTTGTGGATGATGTTGCCGCCCAGGAAGCCCGCCAGTACGAGCAGCAGCGTGTAGTAGAAGGCGCTGAGCCCCATTCCGCTGTGCCGCCCGATGGGGTGGCCGGGCTCCGTGCGCACGGCGACGGGGTCGGCGGCCAGCAGACGGGTGGCGGAGTCCGCGTCGGCGATCTCCGGCGAGGCCATGAGCTGCTTGCCGATGCCCGTCGACGCCTTCTGGGCCGCCTGCTGGCTGATCCGGGTGGCCATCGACGAGCCGAGGCTGCCCAACCCCGGGTTGCTGAGCACGGTCAGGGTCGGCCGAGTGGCGCGGGGGCCGGTCAGCGACCCCACCGTGGCGGTGAAGTCGGCGGGGATCACCAGGGCGCCGTAGATCTTGCCGGAGGCGAGTTGGTCCTTGGCGGCCTCGATGCCGAGGCGGCGCCACCGTACGTCTTCGGCCGGAGTGGATGAGATGACCTGGGCGCTGACCTGCGCGCCCAGGTTCTGCCGCGCTCCGGGCAGAGGCTTGCCGGCGTCCTGGTCCACGAGCGCGATCGGCAGCCGGTGGAGACTGCTCTCCGGGGTGAGGACGCCGCCCATGTACAGCAGGGAGAGGATCAGGGCGACGAGTCCGCTGAGCACACCCGGTGCGACCCACAGCTTTCCGTGCCGCAGCAGGGACCCGGCGCTCACCGCGGACCGGGCGCTCACCGCGGCCCCGGAGGGCCGCGCGCGATCGGAAGCCATGGCGCTCCATGAGGTGATGAGTGCGGGTCTGCCCCGAGTACCGGCGAACGAACGCTGGCGAGCGTAGGCGCCGCCCCGGCCCGGGACCGCCCGCGACACCGGCCTGCTGCTCGTGCCTGCCCGAATGGACCACGCGCGTCCTTCGGTACCGGGGTTCGCCGGACGGCGAGAGGGCGGCAAGTCCCGCACCCTTCACGCCCCGGCGCGCCACTCCCCGGCGAGGACCGCCCAGTTCTGCTTGTCGTAGCGGGTGCCGCCGTAGGGCCAGGCCTCGCGCTGTACTCCTTCGAGGGTCATGCCGAGCCGCTCGGCGACCGCGGAGCTGCGGGCGTTGTCGGCCCGGCAGCGCCACTCGGCGCGGTGCACGCCCCGGGTGGTGAACGCCCAGTCCAGCAGGGTGCGGCACGCCGTGGTGATCAGACCGCGGCCCTCGGCGGCCGGTTCCAGCCAGCAGCCGACCTCGCACGTGCCCGCCGCGGCGTCGAAGGCCACGAACATGACGCCGCCGACCAGCGTGCCGTCGAGCCAGATGCCGTAGAGGCGCGCGCCGTCCGCGGCCTGCCGCTCCGCGTACCGGCGCAGGGTGGCCCGGGCGCCGTCGACGTCGTCGGTGACGAACCCGGAACCCACCCATGGCCGGATGTGCTCCCGCGCCCGGTCGAGATGGGCGGCGAACTCCTCGGCGTGCCACGTCTCCAGGGGGCGCAGGTCGGCGCCGTCCCGCAGCGGGAGGGAGAACATGAGGACTCCATTCACACAACAAGCGTTACGGGTTATGTACCGTGGCAGCATGCCACGTACCAAGGGAGATCACGAAGCGCGCCGCCGGGACGTCTCCGAGGCCGTCTGGCGGGTGCTGGCCGCGCACGGCTTCGGCGGGCTGACCATGCGCGCCGTCGCCGCCGAACTCGGGGCGAGCACCGGCCTCCTGACGCACTACTTCCGCACCAAACGCGACCTGGTCGCGCACGCCCTCGACCTCCTGGAGCAGCGCACCGACGCCCGCCCAAGGCGCGCCGCCGGGCAGGGCCTGGCCGCCGTACGGGCCGCGCTCCTGGACATCCTGCCGCTCACCGACGAGGCCACCGACAGCAACCGCATCTGGGTCTCCTCCTGGGACACCGCGCTCGCCGACCCCGAACTCCGCGCCGACCACGCCCGCAGGTACGCGCGCGGCCGTGACAGGCTGCGCGACCTGATCGCGCGGGCCCAGCGGCTCGGCGAAGTCGCCCCCGGCGACCCGGAACGCCTCGCCGCCGGTGCCCAGGCCTTCGTGCTCGGTCTGGTGGTCCAGGCGCTGCTCGACGCCCCGGCGTTCCCCGTGTCCCGCCAGGTCCGGCTCGTCGACGACCACCTCGCCGCGCTGGCCGCGGGAGGCGGCGTCGCCTGCGGCGGCTGACGCGGCGAGGTGCTCTTGCCAAGGGCCGGTGGCAAGTCCAGGATTGTCCCTTCTCGGATCACCTCCGAGGCCTCATCCGGCACGTGGTGGACCAGGAGGTCCCGCTGTGGATTTCGGACTTGTGCTCCAGACCGATCCGCCCGCCTCGGCGGTCGTCGGACTCATGCGGCGGGCGGAGCGGAGCGGCTTCCGCTATGGCTGGACCTTCGACTCCGCCGTCCTGTGGCAGGAGCCGTTCGTCGTCTACAGCCGCATCCTCGAACACACCACGCGGCTGACGGTGGGCCCCATGGTCACCAACCCGGGCACCAGGACCTGGGAGGTCACCGCCTCCACCTTCGCCACGCTCAACGACATGTACGGCAACCGCACGGTCTGCGGCATCGGCCGCGGCGACTCGGCGATGCGCGTCGCGGGCCGCAAGCCGAACACCCTGGCCCGGCTCGGCGAGGCCATCGACGTCATCCGGGACCTCGCCGAGGGGCGCGAGGCCGACGTCGACGGGCAGCGGCTGCGGCTGCCGTGGGTGCGGGACGGGAAGCTGCCGGTGTGGATGGCGGCGTACGGCCCGAAGGCGCTCGCGCTCGCCGGGCGGAAGGCGGACGGGTTCATCCTGCAACTCGCCGACCCCTACCTGACCGAGTACATGGTGAAGGCCGTGCGGGACGCGGCGACCGCCGCGGGGCGCAGGGCGTCCGACGTGAAGATCTGCGTCGCCGCGCCCGCGTACGTCGGCGACGACCTCGCGCACGCCCGCGAGCAGTGCCGCTGGTTCGGCGGCATGGTCGGCAACCACGTCGCCGATCTCGTCGCACGGTACGGCGAGGACTCGTCGGCGGTGCCGCGGGCCCTCACCTCGTACATCAAGGCCCGGCAGGGCTACGACTACAGCCACCACGGGCGGTCCGGGAACCCTGACGCGGCGTTCGTGCCGGACGAGATCGTCGACCGCTTCTGCCTCCTCGGCCCCGTCGAGGCCCACCTCCAACGACTGCGGGAGCTACGGGAGTTGGGCGTCGACCAGTTCGCCGTGTACGCGATGCACGACGCCCGGGAGGACGTCATCGACGCGTACGGCGCGTCGGTCATCCCGGAGTTCTCCTGACACCGGACCCGAGGGAGCTCAGGCCGTGGAAGGCCGCCGCCTCCGTGTCGGCGGACAGGACCCCGTGGACGGGCGGGCTACCGGCCGTGCGCCCGCCACGTCTCGCCGATCTCCCGCATCAGCGCCGGGTACACGAACAGGTGCCGGAACGGGGCGATGGCTGCCATATAGGCCTTCCCGAAGAGCCCGTTCGGCCTCACCAGGACGGCCATCTGGCCCCGGTAACCGCCGGCGCCGTCCGCGACCCAGCTCAGGTGCATGACCCCGTGCACGGTGCGGTTGCCCATTTCCGACGCCCATTCGTCGTCCGTCAGGAAGACCGACCTGAACGGCAGCTTCGTGAACTCCGGCCCGGCCGGGCCCTCGCGCAGGTCCGCCGGGAGCCGGTCGCGCAGCGTCGGCACGCGCGAGCCGACACCGGCGGCCGGGTCGTCCCAGCCGAGCAGCTTCCCGAGCTTCCAGCGGATCGCGAAGAGGGCGCGGGACACCCGGGAGGGGCTGTCCGATGTGTCACCCCCGACGGTGTCCCGCACCAGCAGCGGGAAGTCGTCGGGCCCGCCGGGCGTCGGCAGCGCCCACACGTCGTAGAGGCGGAAGTCGGAGGTGATCTCGTGAACGCGCCAGGGTCGTGACGTGTGGGCGGCGTTGGGGAGCTTCATGCGTCTTCCTCCGTCTGGTCGGTCAAGGGGTACGAACGGGGGTCGATTCCGAGGACGCCCGCGACGGCGCGGACGGCGAGCGGCGCGTCGTGGGGTTCCTGGCCGGCCAGAGCGATCACCGTGCCGTCGAGCGCGCCGACGAAGGCAAGGGCGAGGGTGCGCGTCGGCGGTCCCTGCGGGATCGCGCCCGCCTCCCGCGCGACGCCGATGAGGTTCTCGCAGCGCGTGACGAGGAGTTCGTAGGACCGTTCGATCTCGTGCCCCACGGGATGGTCCTGACCGCTGAACTCCAGCCGGAGCGCGGTCGCCACCCGCGCGCCGTTGCGCCGGCAGTACACGGCGTGGCCGCGCGCCAGGGCGAGCAGGGCCGCGACGGGCTGCCGTTCCCGCTCGATGAGCGGCTCGATCTCCCGCGTCCAGGTCTCGCCGATCCACTGGATCACGGCGAGGGTCAGATCCTGCTTGTCCTTGAACTGGTGGTAGAGCGCGCCGCGCGTGTATCCCGCCTCGCGCGCCACCTGTTCGAGTACGAGGTTTCCGTAGCCGTAGCGGGACAGGCCCCGCGCGGCCGATTCCAGGAGCGCACCGCGGGTGCGGGCGCGCCGCTCCGCCTGGCTGACTCGCTCGATACCTACATGCATGTATGTATGTTACTGCGGGAGGCCGCCGCCCCGCTCGCGGTCTGAAGTGAGCGTCCAGGAAGGGACGTTGTGAGGCCGTGGCATGATCCCTGCGTGACCGCCATACCGAGACAGCCCCTCAGGTACGCCGTCGCCCTCTCGGCGATCGCCCTCCTCGTGTCCGGATGCGGGCTCGGCGCGGAGATCGACCGTGAGGTGAACCCCGAGCGCGAACCGACGCCCGGGGCGACGCGGCCCGCGCCGAGCGGTACGGCCACGCCCTCCGACCTCTCGCTCGGCCCCGAGCCGACCGTCGGCCCCTCGACCCCGACCGCACCGCCCTGCCCGAAGTCGGGCGTGACCATGTCCCCGGGCATGGTGACCGCCGCGATGGGGCTGCGCGCGATGTCGGTCAGGGCGATCAACTGCGGCAAGGGCGTCCGCGAGCTCAACGGCTACCCCGACATCCGCGTCCGCGGCCTGGACCGGCAGCTCTTCGACGTGACGGTGCTCAAGGGCACGGAACCGATCACCAGCATGGAGAACCCGGAGCCGAGCCGCATCAGGCTGAAGCCGGGGCAGTCCGCCTACACCTCACTGGTCTGGCGGTACTCGGCCGTGGACGCCTCCACCAAGCGGGGCAGCGGCGTGTACGTCGAGATCGGCACCGCCAAGGGGGCGCCGCGCGAGACCATCGAGCCGGACGGCGGCCTCGACATCGGCGAGACCGGCATGCTCGGCACGACCGCCTGGCAGCGGAGCCCCGAGGACGACGGGCGCTGAGGCTCCGTACGGCTCAGGGCACGCGGGCCGTCCACTCGGCGGTGCCGAACTTGGTGCGTACGAGCTCCTGGGCGCGGGCCAGTTCCTCGTCGGTGACCTTGCCCCGGGCGAGGCCGTAGCGGGCGCGGAAGGAGTCGATCATGCGGTCGATGACGGTCTCGCGCGGCAGGCCGGTCTGGCGGCGCAGCGGATCCACCCGCTTCTTGGCGCTCTTGGTGCCCTTGTCGGAGAGCTTCTCCTTGCCGATGCGGAGCACTTCGAGCATCTTGTCGGCGTCGATGTCGTAGGACATCGTCACGTGGTGCAGCACCGCGCCCGCGCCGCCGCCGGGCCCCACCAGGCGCTTCTGCGCGGCGCCCGCGATCTTCCCCGCCTCCGTCGCGATGTCGTTGAGCGGCTGGTACCACGCCTTGATGCCCATGTCGGCGAGCGCGCCGAGGACCCAGTCGTCGAGGTAGGCGTAGCTGTCCTGGAAGGAGAGCCCCTGCACGAGCGCGTCGGGCACCGAGAGGGAGTACGTGATGGTGTTGCCCGGCTCCACGAACATCGCGCCGCCACCGGAGACGCGGCGCACGACATCGATCCCGTGCCGGGCCGCGCCCTCCTGGTCCACCTCGTTGGCCAGGGACTGGAAGCTGCCGATGATCACTGAAGGGGCGCCCCACTCCCAAACCCGCAGCGTGGGCGGCCGGCGGCCCGCCGCGACCTCCTGCGTCAGCACCTCGTCCAAGGCCATGTGCAGCGCGGGCGGCTGCGGCCCCTCGTGGACGAGCTGCCAGTCGTAGTCGGTCCAGTCCGTGGCGTGCGCGAGGGCGCGGCGTACGGCGATCCCCACGCCCTCCGCCGTCAGGCCGTACATGACCGTGCCCTCGGGCAGCGCCGCCTCGATACGGGCCGCTAGGCCCGCGGCGTCGGTATCGGCGGGGGCGCCGTCCAGGGCGCCGTTGATCGCGTCGAGGGCCTCGTCCGGTTCGAGGAAGAAGTCGCCGGCCACGCGGGTGTGCCGCAGCTCGCCGTCCTCGACGTCCAGATCCACCACGACGAGCTTGCCGCCGGGGACCTTGTACTCACCGTGCACCGTGCTGCCTCCAGCCCGAGGGACGCGTCGCCCCCCGGCTCGTTGTTCCGAATCGTCCCCAACGCTAGCCGAGTGCCGGAATGTCCGGTCGGGCGGAAGATGGGGGAAGACGTGAGGGCGAGCGCATGGAGGAAGCGATGAGCGGGCACGCGGCACCGGGCGGCGGCGAGCGGGGGCCGCGCGTCCTGGTGACGGGAGCGACGGGCTACATCGGCGGCCGGCTCGTCCCCGAACTCCTCGCCGCCGGATACCGCGTACGCTGCCTGGCCCGCACCCCGCAAAAGCTCCGCGACCACCCCTGGGCGCCCCGCACCGAGGTGGTACGAGGTGACGTCACCGACGCCGCCTCGATGGCCGGAGCGCTGCGCGGCGTCGACGTCGCCTACTACCTGGTGCACGCACTCGGCACCGGCAACGGCTTCGAGGACACCGACAGGAAGGCGGCCGAGACCTTCGCGGAACAGGCCCGCGCCGCCGGGGTACGACGCGTCGTGTACCTCGGCGGCCTCACTCCGTCGGGCGTGCCGCCCCGCGAACTCTCACCGCACCTGCGCTCCAGGGCGGAGGTCGGGGAGATCTTCCTGCGCGCGGCGGTACCCGCCACCGTGCTGCGCGCGGCCGTCGTCATCGGCTCCGGTTCCGCCTCCTTCGAGATGCTCCGCCACCTCACCGAACGGCTGCCGGTCATGGTCACGCCGAGCTGGGTCGGCACCCGCATCCAGCCCATCGCCGTACGCGACGTGCTGCGCTACCTCGTCGGCAGCGCGGGCATGCCGCCCGACGTCAACCGCGCCTTCGACATCGGCGGCCCCGACGTCGTCACGTACGAGCAGATGATGCGGCGGTACGCGGTGGTCGCCGCCCTGCCGCGCCGCCTCATCGTGCGCGTGCCCATGCTGAGTCCCGGCCTCTCCAGCCTCTGGATCGGCCTCGTCACCCCGGTGCCCCGCGGCCTCGCCCGGCCCCTCGCGGAGTCCCTGCGGCACGAAGTGGTCTGCGACGAGCACGACATCGCGCGGTACGTGCCCGATCCGCCCGGCACCCCGATCCCCTTCGACGAGGCGCTCGCGCTCGCCCTCCAGCGGGTCAAGGAGGCGCAGGTCGCCACCCGCTGGTCGTCGGCGGCGCTGCCCGGCGCGCCGAGCGACCCCCTGCCGACCGACCCCGACTGGGCGGGCGGCAGCCTCTACACCGACCACCGCCAGATCGTCGTCGACGCCTCGCCCGAGGCCCTGTGGCGGATCATCGAGGGCGTCGGCGGGGAGAACGGCTGGTACTCCTTCCCGCTGGCCTGGGCCGTGCGGGGCTGGCTCGACCGGGCGCTCGGCGGCGTGGGGCTGCGCCGGGGCCGCCGGGACGCGGCACGGCTGCGGGTCGGGGACTCACTCGACTTCTGGCGGGTCGAGGAGATCGAACCGGGGCGGTTGCTGCGGCTGCGGGCGGAGATGCGGCTGCCCGGCCTCGCCTGGCTGGAGATGCGGGCCGAGCGTGACCCCGAGGGCCGCACCCGCTACCGCCAGCGCGCGCTCTTCCACCCGCACGGGCTGCTCGGCCACGCGTACTGGTGGAGCGTCTCGCCGTTCCACGCCGTCGTCTTCGGCGGCATGGCCCGCAACATCGCCCGGGCCGCGTCCAGAGAGGCGGCCGGGGAGGAGCCGTCCGTGCCCCGACACAGCCCCGGCCCCGGCACCGGCTTCACGCCGGGACCGGGCCCGGGAACCACAGGAGCGGCGCGGTGACCGCCCCGATGAACAGCTCGGTCGTCCTGTTCACCTCCGACCTGCGGGTGCACGACCATCCGCCGCTGCGCGCCGCACTCGCCGGGGCGGAAACCGTGGTGCCGCTCTTCGTCCTCGACCGGGCCATCGAGGACATCGGTTTCGCCGGGCCCAACCGCAGAGCGTTCCTCGCCGACTGCCTGACCGGCCTCGACCGACGGCTGCGCGACCGCGGCGGGCGCCTGGTGGTGCGCGGCGGCGACCTCGTCGAACAGGTGCGCGCCGTCATGGCGGAGACGGGCGCAGTCGACCTCCACATGGCGGCCGGCGTCAGCCGGTACGCGCACGACCGCGAGCGGCGGCTGCGCGAGGCACTGGCGGCGGACGGCCGCCGCCTGCACGTCCACGACGCCGTGATCACCGTGCTCCCGCCCGGCGCGGTGACCCCCGCGGGCTCCGACCACTTCGCCGTCTTCACCCCGTACTTCCGCCGCTGGTCCGGGCAGGGCCCGCGGGCCGTCCTCGGCGCCCCGCGCACCGTGCGCGCCCCCGACCACGTCACCTCGCACCCCCTCCCCGCGCGCGAGGACCTCACCGGCCTCTCGCCGGGGCTCCCGCGCGGCGGTGAGAGCGAGGGCCGGGCGCGGTGGAACGCGTGGCTGCGTGACGGCATCGACCGGTACGGAGAACGCCACGACGCCCTCGCGGACGACGCCACCTCGAAGCTCTCGCCCCATCTGCACTTCGGCACCCTGTCCCCGGTGGAACTCGTCCACCGCGCCCGCGCCCGGTCGACCCCCGGCGCCGAGGACTTCGTACGGCAGCTGTGCTGGCGCGACTTCCACCACCAGGTGCTCGCGGCCAGACCACGGGCGGCGACGGCCGACTACCGCACGCGCGGCGACCACTGGCGCTCGGCGAGATCGGCGGCGCGGGACATCCGGGCATGGCAGGAAGGGCGTACGGGCTATCCGATCGTCGACGCGGCCATGCGCCAACTCCTGCACGAGGGCTGGATGCACAACCGCGGAAGGCTGCTGACCGCGAGCTTCCTGACGAAGACGCTGTACGTCGACTGGCGGGTCGGCGCCCGCCACTTCCAGCGACTGCTGGTCGACGGGGACCTCGCCAACAACCAGCTCAACTGGCAGTGGATGGCCGGGACCGGTACGGACAGCCGCCCCAACCGCGTGCTCAACCCGGTGCTCCAGGGCAAGCGCTACGACCCCGACGGCGCCTATGTACGCCGCTGGTTGCCGGAGCTGCGCGAGGTGCGCGGCGCCGCGGTCCACGAGCCGTGGAAGCTGCCGGCCGAGGAGAGGGCCCGCCACGACTATCCCGGCCCGCTGCTCGAACTGGCCGAAGGGCTCGGTCGGTTCAGGCGGGCTCGGGGGCTGGACTGACCCTCGGCGGCTGCCGGGAACGCCTCAGCCCACGTAACGGCGGGCGGACGAATGCCGCTGCGCCTCCTCCAGGGCCCGCAGCCGCGCCTCCGCCGCCCGGGGCAGTACACGGCGCTCGCGTACCACCCACGGCAGGGCGGTCGCGGCCTCGGCGAAGGCGCGCACGGACACGAGGTCACGCGGGACCGTGCGGACCAGGTGCACGGTCCGGCGCAGGGCGGGCCGTACCGGGCGCCGCAGCCAGGTGAACCACAGGGTGTTGCGTATGCCGTGGCCCCGGCGGAGCGCCGAGTCCCGTACGCGGGAGGGGTGGTGATGGATCGTCAGATGATCGGCGTACACCAGCCACCAGCCGGCCGCCGCCAGGTCCGCGGCGAGCAACTCCTCCTCGCCGCCGAGCCACAGCCGGGGGTTGAAGCCGCCCGCGGCCCGGAAGGCGTCGGCGCGCAGCACGGTCGCCGCGGCCAGGAAGGAGCCGAGGGCGGGGCCGGGCAGCCAGTCGGGGCCCGGCACGGGGGAGTCGCGCAGCTCTTCGGTGATCGGGTCCTCGGTGCCTCCCGGCTCGACCAGGATGCGGGCCGTGACGGTGGCGAGCGCGGGGTGGCGGTCGAGGAGGTCGGCGGCGCCGGCCAGTGAGCCGGGCGCCCACCAGGAGTCGTCGTCGCAGAAGGCCACGTAGGGCGTACGTACTTCGCGGACCGCGAGGTTGCGGCCGACGGCGCCGAGATTGCGGCCGGGGCGCAGCAGCCGCACCGAGGGGTGGTGGCGGTCGACGGCGTCCGCCGTGCCGTCGGTGGAGGCGTTGTCGACGACGATCACCTCGGGCTCTTCGGGCAGCTCGGCCAGCCGGTCGAGGGTGCGCAGCAGCTCGGGGCGGCGGTTGTGGGTGATGACGACGACGGTGGTGCGGGGGTCGGTCACGGCTGTGCTCCGTCCAGCGTGCGGGCGGCTCGTTCGAGGTGCGGGGGGAGGGGGCGGCGGGCGCGCAGGGCGGCCGGCAGCCGCGCGAGGGTCTGGCGCAGGGCCTGGCGGGCGGCCGGGTCGCGGCGGGCGTCCGCGGCCAGCCGGCGGGTGTGGGCCAGGGCGTGGGGCAGGGGGCGGCGCAGCCAGAGGGTGAGGAGTTCGTTGCGGAGCATCCTGGCCGGGCGGCCGTCGCGCGGGGCCGGGTCCGGGTGGTGGTGGGCGACGACGTCCGGGCAGTGGGTGACGCCCCAGCCGTGTGCGGCGAGGTCGTAGGCGAGGAGGGTCTCCTCGCCGCCGAAGAAGAGCAGGGGGTGGAAGCCGCCCGCCTCCAGGTAGGCGCTGCGGCGGACGACGGAGGCGCAGGCGAGGAAGCCGAGGATCTGGGTGCCCGGCAGGTCGTTCGCCGGACCGAGCGGGGAGGTGGCGAGGACGTCGTTGAGCGGGTCGGGGTTCTCGGCGGGGCCGACCAGGGTGCGGGCGGAGATCAGGCCGAGGCGGGGGTGGGCGTCCATCAGCTTGGCCGCGTGTTCCAGTGCGCCGGGCGCCCACCAGGAGTCGTCATCGCTGAAGGCCACGTACGGGGTGCGCAGGGCACGCGCGCCGTCGGTGCGGGCAAGGGCGCCTCGGTTGTGCGGCAGGGCCACCACTCTGACCTGGGGGAAGTCGCGGGCGAGCCGGGCGCGTGTGTCGTCGGTCGAGGCGTTGTCGACGACCAGGACCTCCGGGCGTTCGGGCAGGTCGAGCAGGTGCCGCAGGGTGCGGACGAGGCTCTCCGCGCGGTTGCGGGTGGCGATCACGACGCCGGTGTCGGGTGTCTGGTTCATGAGGTGTGGGGCCGGGTTCTGGGGATGTGCATGGCGATCGCTGCTCCAGCTCGGACGACGTACGAGATCACTCCGGTCCCGCTGGTCCCGCGCGACGCGCTGCCTCAAACCCCTGGGACGGCATCAGGGCGCGACCGTCTCACCGGTGATCAGGTCCACGAGTGCGGGCAGGCCGCCTTCGGTCAGTGCGCGGCGCTGACGGTCCGCCGAGGTTCCCTCCTGGAGCAGCCGGTGCATCAGCGACGTCACCTCGCGGGTGTCCCCCGCCTCGTCCAGGGCCGGCGTGAGGTGGTCGAGCAGCATGCACAGCACGTCACCGGCCCGTCGCGGCTGCCCGGCCGGATCGATGAGGGTGCCGCTCAGGCCGTGCCGGGCGGCGTGCCAGTTCGCCGCCTGCAGCAGCTCCGGCGTGCACTCCGGGAGCGGCGCGCCCGCCTTCTCGTCGCGTATGGCGGTGGCGACCAGCGCCCGGACGATCCCGGCGAACATGACCGCCGAGTCGGCGCGCAGCTGCACGTCCGCGCAGCGCACCTCGACCGTGGAGTACCGGTCGGAGAGACGGGCCTGCCAGTACAGCTGGCCGGTGTCCCTGATGATGCCGCTGCCCAGCAGGGAGCGGATCCGGCTCTCGTGGTCGGCGAGCGAGGCGAAGCGGGGCGGCGGGCCGCTGACCGGCCAGCGGCCGAAGATCACGGTGCGCCAGCTCGCGAAGCCGGTGTCGTGGCCGTCCCACAGGGGGGAGTTCGCGGACATGGCCACCAGCGCCGGCAGCCAGATGCGGATGCGGTTCAGGATGGCGACGCCGGTCTCCTGGTCCGGTACGGCCGCGTGCACGTGCATGCCGTTGACGAGCTGCTCGGCGACGAGCTGCGGGGCCTGGGAGCGCATCGCCAGATAGCGCGCCTTGCGGGTCACGGGCACGGGAGCCGCCGTCCGGTAGGGCGCCGTCGCGCAGGCGGCGATCCGGCAGCCGTTGCGCTCCGCCGCCGCGCCGAGCGCGTGCCGCAGCCGCAGCAGATGGCCGCCGACCTCATCCAGGTCGGTGCAGATCGGCGTGGCGACCTCCACCTGCGCCTGCAACAGCTCCGACTGGACCTCGCCGTCCTCGGTGATGGGCCCCAGTCCGGCCGCCGCCCGCACCTGGTCCCCGAGCGGTACCGGCAGGCAGGTGTCCGGATCGAGCAGCAAGTACTCTTCCTCGACCCCAATAGTGATCATGTCGTATCGGATACCCCCGGAAGTAAGGGGTAAATCGGGCATCGTGGTGAACGGTTCTGAACGGTCAGGTCTCTCCTCGCCGTTCGGGTGACGGCCGGTCGTCCGTGCCGGCCCGGAGGCCTCGGCTCCGGAGGGCTCCGGAGGTGCGCCGCCGCGTCGCCGACATGCGGGCCCTCGCGCGTTGTGCGCACGATGCGTCTGTCGGCGGGCCGGGCACCACGGGCCCGCGGGCGAAGCACACGCTCACGACGGCAAGGAGACCGCCATGGCTGACATCAGCCCGATCGACCTGCAGAAGGCACTCAAAGGCGCCCAGTACCCCGCGAGCCGCGACGATCTCGTCGAGCTGGCCAGGGGCAACAGCGCGGACGGCTCTCTCGTCGACAAGCTGTCGGGTGCCCCGACGGACCGCTTCGACGGCCCCGACGACGTCCAGAAGGCGGTCTTCGGCAACCAGTAGGGCGATGTCCGGCCGGTGCGCTTCTCCGGCCGCCCCTGACGCGGCACCGCTCGCGCCTCTGGGATCACCGCCCTGTCACACGCCGGCCCGCGCGCGGCCGAACCGGTGGGCGGCCCAGAGCAGGGCGGTGACCGCGGTCAGCAGGAGGAGGGCCGCCTCCAGGGTCGGCGGCGGCTGCCAGCCGCCCCAGCGGATGCCGCCTGCGGCGGTCGGATCCGCGGTGCGGCGCAGGATGTCGGTGGCGTACGCGAGCGGGTTGAAGGCGGCCGTGACGGTCACCCAGGACGGGAGCGCGGACAGCGGGACGAGCGCGCCCGATCCGAAGAGGAGAGGGGCACTGGTCAGCCCCAGGAACGTACTGAAGGTCTCGGGCCGCCGGGTGTGCACCGCCTGGAGGAGGGCGAGCGCGGTGAGGGCGAAGGCGGCCAGGGCCAGGCCCGCGAGGAGCCCGGCGAGCATCAGCGGCCGGTAGGGGAGCCCGCCGAACGGCGCCAGGGCGAGCAGGACGGCGCCCTGTGCCGTGGCGGTGGCGCAGCCGCCGAGGCAGACCCCGCACAGCAGAGTGGACCGCCGGGCAGGGGTGACGAGTACGTCGCGGAGGGTGCCGCTGTGCCGGTCGGTGATCTGGCGGATGCCCACGCTGACGGCCGGCGCCTGGATGGCCATCAGCAGGATGCCGGGATAGAGGAAGGCGCGGTACTGGCCGCCGACGGCCGTGCCGGGAACGAGCGCGGACAGGCCACCGCCGAAGGCGAGGAGGAACAGCAGAGGCTGCAGGAGGAGCAGCACGGTGTTGGTGGGGTTGGCGACCAGGCGTAGCCAGTCACGCAGGACGAGTCCACGCACGGCACGCAACTCCCGCCGCAGGCCCCTTTCCCCGGCCTCCTGCGCCGGGCTGGTCGGCGTCGTCGTCATGGTGTGCCGCTCCGCCGGGTGTAGGGGCGGCCGGTGTGGTGGAAGAAGACGTCGTCCAGGCTCGGCACGGTGGCGGTGGCCGTGTGGGCGGGGACGCCGTGCGCCGCGAGCGCGGCGCACAGCCGGGGCAGCCACCGCGCGCTGTCGGCCACCGGCACGGTGATCTCGTCACCGCCGTCGAGGACGGTGCAGCCGTGGCCGGTCCGCAGGAGGGCGGCGGCCCGCCGGTTGTCGCCGGTACGCAGCCGTACCGTTTCCTGTCCGAGGGCCGACCTGAGGTCGGCGGGAGCGCCCTGGGCGACGATGCGGCCGCGGTCGATGATGGCGAGCCGGTCGCAGTATTCGGCCTCCTCCAAGTAGTGCGTGGTGACGAAGACGGTGATGTGTCCGTCCTCGCGCAGACCGTGCAGCTGCTGCCACAGGCGTGCGCGGGCCGGCGGGTCGAGCCCGGCGGTCGGTTCGTCCAGGAAGAGCACGCGAGGCTCGTGCAGCAGGGCGCGCGCGATGTCCAGGCGGCGGCGCGTGCCGCCGGAGAGCGTGCGTACCCGCTCGTGACGGTGCTCGGCGAGTCCGGCGGCGCCGAGGACGCGGTCGATGCGGGCCCGGGCACGGGAGCGCGACAGTCCGTGCAGGCACGCGTGCAGCTTCAGGCTCTGTACGCAGGTCAGGTCCGGCTCCAGGGCACTGTGCTGGAAGAGGACGCCGACGCGGCGGCGTACCAGTCGCGGCTGGGTGCGTACGTTCGCCCCGGCGACCCACGCCTCGCCCGCGCTCGGCGGGTTCAGCGTGCACAGCATGGACACGGTGGTGGACTTGCCCGCGCCGTTGGGGCCGAGGAAGGCGAACATCTCACCGCTCCGGACGCTCAGGTCCACCCCGCGTACGGCGTCCTGACCGCCGGGGTATGCCTTGGCGAGCCCTCGGGCGTACACCGCGTACGTGTGCGTCGGGGGTGCCTGGCGCTGTCCGGCGGGGGCGGTGTGCGCGGCGGTGCTCGCGGGCCCGTTCATGAGCGGTTCCCGCTGGGTGGCAGGGGCGGGACGGTCATGACGGGCGTGTAGCCGCGTTCGTGCGCCGGTTCGCCCACGGGCTCGGATCCGACGGCGACCCAGGCGTGGGCGCGGAAGGGGTCGTCGCGCACGCCGGTGCACCAGGTGGGCCAGACCCCCCACGCCCGGCACAACAGGGTGGTCGCCAGGGAGCGCCGCAGGCAGCCGCGGCCGGCGGCGCAGCGCGGACTGACGGCGACCACCGCCTGCCGGGCCGCGGCGACCTGCTGCCGGGTGGCGGGGGCGGCCCCCCGGCGCAGGAGGTGCAGGACCGCCCGGACGCGGCGCGGCCGGGCTCGGGCGAGCGGGCCCGCGAGGGCCGCGGCCGGCAGGGCGAGGAGGCGGTGGGGGAGGGGGATGGTGGCCGGGTGCGGTCCGGTGGGGTGGGTGGAGGTCATGAGGGTGGCTCCGTGCGGGTGTGTGGCGGGTGGGCAGCCGTGCCGGGGGTGGGCAAGGTGGTGGCCGGTCGGTCAGCTGTGCCGGAGGTGGGCAAGGTGGTGGGCCGGGTGGTCAGCCGTGCCGGGGGTGGGCAAGGTGGTGGCCGGTCGGTCAGCCGCGCAGGAGTCCTGCTCGGCGTAGGGCCTCGACGAGACGTGCGACGTCCTCGCCGACTCTGCCGCCGGCCTGCGGATGGCGTTCCGCCAGGGCCGCCGCGGCGTCCTCGGGGGTGCCGCCCCGCAACAGCAGGCGCAGGACCAACGCGCCCGTGGGGTTCAGCTGCCGGTACTTCCCGGTGCGCTCGTCCAGCAGCACCATCGCGCCGCCGTCGGTGTCGACCGCGGTCACGTGGGCGTGCAGCGATACGGACATCGGCGTACTCCTTCCCTCACGGTGCCGGCAGGACCGGCGGGTACGGCGCCGAGGCCGGGCGGTCGCCCTCCAGGGAACGCAGCCACACCTCGCAGCCCATCGTGTACGGCAGCGGGTCCAGCGCGTCCGCGTCGGCGTGGAAGCGCACGGCGCCACGCAGGCGCTCGGCGTCGATCAGCCCGGCGCGGGCCAGCAGGGAGTCCTCGGCCAGGCCGAGCAACTGCCCGCGGTGGCGGCGCAACGCCTGGTAGAAGTCGGCGTCGTACATCCCCTTGGACGGGCGCCGCAGGATGTGCGCGGGCACGATGCCGGTCAGGGCGGCGCCCAGCAGGGGTTTGAACGCGCCGGGCCGTACGGCCTCCAGCGGCCGGACCGACAGGGCGGCGGTGACGACCGCGTCGTCGGTGTACGGCAGCGCGACGCGGGGACCGGCCAGCGTCTGGTTCATCACGCGGACCGTGTTGCCGCCCTCACGGACCTGCTGCAGCGTGCAGTGCACGGACCGCTGCGATGCGAGCGGTTCGGGATCGTCGGCCGCCGCGCTCCGCAACGCCTCTCTCATCAGGGCCACCGCCTCGGCGGTGGCCCAGCACGGCGCACGCGGCTCGGGCTGCCACCCGAGCATGCCGTCGAACCCGGACGGCGGTGCGAGATCCACGTGTTCCGCGGCGTCCAGCAGCCACCGTCGGTAGGAGGTGCGCCGCAGGACGCCCCGCGCCACCGAGAGGCGGCCGGCGCGCCACTGATGGCGTTGGTGGCGCAACCGGCCCCACACCCGCCACGGCTGGGTGCCGGCCAGGTCCTGGAGGCAGGAGGGAAACGGGGTGAACAGCTCGTCACCGCCCCCGCCGCCCAGATGCAGCCGGGAACCGTGCGCGGCGACCCGCCGCAGCAGGTCCGCCTGCTTGGCGAAGTCCCGCACCCAGGCGCAGGGTTCCTCACTGGCGAGCCGCAGCCCGCCCACGCCGGTGAACCACTCGGGCGATTCCTCCCCGGTCAGGTGCAGATGGGTGGCCGAGGGCAGCGCCTCGCGGCCCCGCTCGGCCCACAGAGCGTCGTCGTTGCGCGGGTCACGCCCCTCCCAGTGCACGGTGACCAGGTGCTCGGCCTCCCGCGCGGCCAGGAAACACAGACTCGTCGAATCCAGCCCCCCGGAGAGGTCCGCGCTGACCGTGCCGCCGCCGGCCGTACAGGTGCCGACGGCCTCCACCAACGCCTGCCGGACCGCGGCGGCGGCCTCCCTCAGTGACAGGTGCGGTTCGGGCGGACGCCACCAGCGGGCCGTGGCCCCCCGGCGCCCGTCGCGCTCCCACACCAGCGCCTCCTGCGCGGGCACCGCGCGCACGTCCCGCCAGACGGTCCGGTCGGCCAGGACCGTGGACGTCACCGGCGGTGACATCAGCCGCAGGGCCAGCGTCTCCAGGTCGGGCCCCGCCCCCGAGAGGCCGGCCAGCACATCGGCGCGGCCGGCCGCCACCGGTACGCCGTCGACGCGGGTGGTGAAGAGGCGGCAGGCGGTCGAAGCCGTGCCGCGCGCCCACACCCGTCCGCCCACCGACGCCAGCACGTGAAAGCTGCCGGCCAGGCCCGCCACCGCCCCTTCCGCATCCAAGGGCCCGCGCACCCGCTCGGTCCGCCGCCGCAGCTCCGGCGCCCGCGCGGAACTGCGGCCCAGCACGACGACCCGCGCCTCGCCCGCCCGCGCCGACACCTCCTGGCGGGCATCCCAGCGGCCCACCAGCCAGGGCCGTCCCGAGGCGTGCGGCACGCGGCGCAGCCCCTGCCGGTACAACCGCCCGGCCACCGCGGCCGCGGCCTCCGTGTCCGGGAGCATCACCCACCAGTCCTCCACCGCGCTTCTTCTCCTCACGGGAATCCCTCCGGGAATCGGGCGGGGCCGCCGGCACCCGGCGGGCGTGCGTGGACGCGGGCACACGCTCACCGGGCTCACGGCGCCGGGCTCAGCCGCCGTGGGGGTAGCGCCAGTACGGCGGCAGACCACCGTCATGGGCCTGGCCGAACGGCCATCCGAGGGTGACCTCGTCGAAGTCACCGGCCTCGGTCAGCATCGGCGCCTCGTAGAGCTCCTCATGGTTCTCCATGGCTTTCACCTCCTCCTGTCCCTGTCATCTGCGTCGAAAGGGGTGATGACCGGACGGAGATGGGATAACCGGCCGAACCGTCTAAACACACCGCATGAATGAACGCGCAGCACAACATCGGCGAACGCACATCGCTCACCACCCACCACCGCACGTGCCCGTCCCCGCGCCCCTCGTGTGCCCGCGCACACCACCGGTCGCCGGTACCCCGATAACCTGCCCGGAGCCCGACGACGAGGTGAGAGGCCGTATGTTCACGACGCGTCCCACGCTGCAAGGCACCTTCGGCATGGTGTCGTCCACCCACTGGCTCGCCTCGCAGTCCGCGATGGCGGTACTGGAGGACGGCGGCAACGCCTTCGACGCGGCGGTCGCCGCCGGGTTCGTCCTGCACGTGGTCGAGCCCCACCTCAACGGGCCCGCCGGCGAGGTCCCGATCATCCTCGCGCCCGCCGGCGGCGACGTGCGCGTGCTCTGCGGCCAGGGACCCGCGCCCGCGGGCGCCACCGTGGCCCATTACCGTTCCCTGGGGCTGGACCTGGTGCCCGGCACGGGGCCGCTCGCCGCCGCCGTGCCCGGTGCCTTCGACGCGTGGATGCTGCTGCTGCGGGACCACGGCACGAAGTCCCTCGCGGACGTCCTCACGTACGCCATCGGGTACGCGGAGGACGGGCACGCCCCCGTCGAGCGCGTCGGCGAGACCGTGGAGACGGTGCGACGGCTCTTCGAGGAGGAGTGGCCGTCCTCCGCCGAGATCTATCTCCGCGGCGGGCCCACGGGGGGCGAACCACCGCGTACCGGCGAGCTGTTGCGCAACCCGGCGCTCGCGGCGACGTGGCGGCGGCTGCTGGCCGAGGCGGAAGCCGGGGCGGCGACGGAAGCCGGGACGGGGGAGCGGCTGCGCGTGGCGCAGATCGAGGCCGCGCGTGAGGTGTGGCGTACCGGCTTCATCGCCGAGGCGCTCGTGCGGCAGGCCGGGCGGCCCACCATGGACACGAGCGGCGAGCGGCACGCGGGGACGCTCTCGGCGGCGGACCTGCGGGGCTGGTCCGCGTTCTACGAGGACCCGGTCACGTACGACTGGAACGGCTGGACCCTGTGCAAGGCCGGGGGCTGGAGCCAGGGCCCCGCCTTCCTCCAGCAGCTCGCGCTGCTGCCCCAGGATGTCGCGGAGCTGCCGGAGTACGGGTCCGCCGAGTACGTCCATCTCCTGGTGGAGGGCTGCAAGTTGGCCATGGCGGACCGGGAGGCCTGGTACGGGGACGCCGGGGCCGCCGGGAGCGTGCCGATACGTGAGCTGCTCTCGGAGGAGTACAACGCGGCGCGGCGCAAGCTGATCGGGGACGAGGCCTCGTACGAACTGCGGCCCGGCTCCCCCGGTGGGCGCGAGCCGCGGCTCTCCGCGCACGCGCTCGCGGTGGCTTCGGGGGGCGCGGCGGCCGCGGGTGTGGTGGCGGCCGGGGGCGGGGAGCCGACCGTGGCAGGGGACGGGGGGACGCATGGCGACACCTGCCACCTGGACGTCGTCGACCGCTGGGGGAACATGCTCTCCGCGACGCCCAGCGGGGGGTGGCTCCAGTCCAACCCCGTCGTGCCGGAACTCGGCTTTCCGCTGGGTACGAGGCTGCAGATGGCGTGGCTTGAGGAGGGGCTGCCGAACTCGCTCACGCCGGGGCGGCGGCCGCGGACCACGCTGACGCCGTCGATGGCGCTGAAGGACGGGGTTCCCGTCATGGCCTTCGGCACGCCGGGCGGTGACCAGCAGGATCAGTGGCAGGTGCACTTCTTCCTGGGGGTGGCCCTGCGGGCCGCCGTCCGGGGCGGCCTCGACCTCCAGGGCGCGATCGACGCGCCCAACTGGCACACGGACGGTTTCCCGGGGTCCTTCCATCCACGGGGGATGCGGGCCGGGAGCGTGACCGTGGAGTCGCGGATGGACCCCGAGGTGGTGGCCGAGCTGCGGCGGCGGGGGCATGACGTGCTGGTGGGGGGCGCGTGGTCGGAGGGGCGGCTGTGCGCGGTGGCACGGGACCCGGCCAGCGGGGTGGTGTCGGGGGCGGCCAATCCGCGGGGGATGCAGGGGTACGCGGTGGGGCGGTGAGTCCCGCGGGTCCCGGTGGTGCCCCCCTGCCACCGCCGTGGGCCGCCCCCGTTCACCGGGAGGCCATTTCGGCGCGCACGGGATGTCCGTGGGGCGTGCTCTCATGGGGGGATGATCGAGAATTTTCTGACGCACGGCGCAGGTGACGTGGAGGAAGCCCTCCGGAAGGCCGCGGCCGCCGAGGTGATCCCCCGCTTCCGGCAGCTCACCGAGGGCGACGTGGTGGAGAAGAGCGGCCCGCACGACGTGGTGACCGTCGCCGACCGCCGCGCCGAGGAGCGGCTGACCGTCGACCTGCCCGCCCTCCTGCCGGGCTCCGTCGTCGTGGGCGAGGAAGCGGTGCACGCCGACCCCACGACGTACGAGGCGATACGCGGGGACGCGCCCGTGTGGATCGTCGACCCCGTCGACGGGACGCGGCAGTTCGTGCACGGCGACCCCGGGTTCTGCATGCTCGTCGCCCTCGCGGTCGGTGGCGAGGTGCAGGCCTCCTGGACGTACGCACCCGCGCTCGACCAGTTCGCCGTGGCCGTGCGGGGCAAGGGCGCCTGGCTGGACGGCCGACGGCTGGCCGCCGGTTCGCCCGAGCCGGGGCGGGACCTCGAAGTGGCCACCTCCCACCCGGACTTCACCACCGAGGAGCAGAAGCGGGCGCTGCTCGGCCTGCGCGTGGACGGCGTACGGCCGAGGCCGTGCGGATCGGCGGGCCTGGAGTATCTCGCCGTCGCCAGGGGCGAGTTGGACGCGGTCGCGTTCTCGTGGGAGCTGGCCTGGGACCACGCGGCGGGCCTGCTGCTCGTCGCGGAGGCGGGCGGCGCCGCCCTGACGCTCACGGGCGAGCGGTTCCGTACCGCCGGGGGGAACGCCCTGCCGTTCACCGCGGCGCGCGACGCGGCCACGGCCCGGCGTGTGGTGGACCTCCTCACGAGCGAGGTCTGAGCCGACGGCCCGCGAAGGGCCCCCGTGGCGACGGCGGTGTCAGTGCCGCGGCCTATCCTGTGCGGCAGTGGCCATCGGCTGACGAAGGAGTCCGAAGGTGCCGTCGATGCTTGATGCCGTCGTCGTGGGAGCGGGGCCGAACGGCCTGACCGCCGCCGTCGAGCTGGCCCGCCGCGGCTTCTCCGTGGCCGTCTTCGAGGCCAGGAGCACCGTGGGGGGCGGCGCGCGCACCGAGGAGCTGACGCTCCCCGGCTTCCGCCACGACCCCTGCTCGGCCGCCCATCCGCTGGGTGTCAACTCCCCGGCGTTCCGCGCCATGCCCCTGGAGCGGTACGGCCTGGAGTGGCTGCACGCCCGGCTGCCCATGGCGCACCCCTTCCCGGACGGCAGCGCCGCCGTGCTGGCCCGCTCGGTCGCCGAGACCGCCGCCTCCTTCGGACCGCGCGACGCGGGGACGTACCGACGCCTGGTGGAGCCCTTCCTCCCGAAGTGGGACGTCCTGCTGCGGGACTTCATGTCCCTGCCGATGAGTGCGCTGCCGCGCGACCCCGTCACCCTCGCCCGCTTCGGCCTCGCGGGCCTGCCCCCGTCGACGTGGCTGATGCGGCGCTTCCACGACGACCGGGCCCGCACCCTGTTCGCGGGGCTCGTCGCCCATGTCATCGCGCCGCTCGACGGCATCGTCACCAGCGGCGTCGGCATGGTCTTCGCGCTGGCCGCGCACGCCCGCGGCTGGCCGGTCGCGCGGGGCGGCTCCCAGTCCATCTCCGACGCCCTCACCGCGTACCTGCGGGACCTCGGCGGCGCCGTCCACACGGACTACGAGGTGAAGCGGCTCGACGACCTGCCGCCCGCCCGCGCCTACGTCTTCGACACCTCCCCGACCGCGCTCGCCCGGATCGCCGGACTCGGCAGCGCCTATACGGGGTATCGGTACGGCGCCGGTGTCTTCAAGGTCGACTACGCCCTCGACGGCCCCGTCCCCTGGACCGCCGAGGAGGCGCGGTCCGCCGGGACGGTGCAGGTCGCCGCGGACCGAGCCGAGATCGGCGCCGCGCTGCACGCCGCCTCGCGCGAGGGGCGGGCCCCGGATCCGCCGTTCCTGATCACCGTGCAGCCCAGCGTCGCCGACCCCACCCGGGCCCCGGCGGGCAAACACGTCTTCTGGGCGTACGGCCACGTGCCGAACGGCTGGGAGGGCGACCTGACCGACGCGATCGAGCGGCAGCTGGAGCGGTTCGCCCCCGGCTTCCGCGACCGCGTCCTCGCCCGCGCCACCTCCGGCCCGCCCGAACTCGCCGAGCGCAACGCCAACTACGTGGGCGGCGACATCGCCTGCGGCGCCGCCAGCGGTATCCAGCTGCTGCTGCGGCCGAAGCTCTCCCTGTTCCCGTACGCGACGAAGCACCCGGCGGTCTTCATCTGCTCGTCCGCGACGCCCCCGGGGCCCGGCGTCCACGGCATGTCCGGGCACAACGCGGCCAAGGCCGTGTGGAAGCGGCTGCGGGCCGCCGCATGAGGAGCAGCAGTATGAGGAGCGAGCGCGTGACCGTACCCATCACCCTGGTCCTGGGCGACATCACGGCGCAGCATGCCGACGCCGTCGTCAATGCCGCCAATTCCTCCCTGCTGGGCGGCGGCGGGGTCGACGGCGCGATCCACCGGCGCGGCGGGCCCGAGATCCTCGCCGACTGCCGGCGCCTGCGCGCCTCTCACTGGGGCAAGGGCCTGCCCACGGGCCAGGCCGTCGCCACCACCGCCGGCCGGCTCCACGCCACGCACGTGATCCACACCGTGGGACCCGTGTGGTCCGCCACCGAGGACCGCTCCGCGCTGCTCGTCTCCTGCCACCGCGAGGCGCTGCGGGTCGCGGCCGAGGTCGGCGCGCGCACCGTCGCCTTCCCCGCGATCTCCACCGGGGTCTACCGCTGGCCCCTCGACGACGCGGCCCGCATCGCCGTGGGCGCGGTCCGGGAGGCCGCTGACCCGGCGCTCTTCGACGAGGTGCGGTTCGTGCTCTTCGACCAGGCCGCGTACGACGCGTTCGCCGAGGCACTGGCCGCCCATGACGGCTAGGGCCTGTCTGACAATTCCCGTCGTCGCCCGGAGGGCGGCCTCGCGGCGTCAGGTGCGTGCTCTCGGCGTGCCGGGCGTAGGGCCTCGTACTGGATGTACTTGGCTCTGCGCCCGGTGCGGCGAGAGTGCGTGCATGGCGTCGCGAGGCAGGCGGGAATTGTCAGACAGGCCTAGCGGGGCGACCCTGGCAGTGCGAGGTTGATGTCGGATTCTCGCCAGTCATGCCCCGAGGGATCCGCGATGCTTGAGCGCATGCACACCGACACCGAGCGCTGTGTACGCGCCGTTCAGTCGAAGGACGCCCGCTTCGACGGCTGGTTCTTCACGGCCGTTGTCACCACCCGCATCTACTGCCGCCCCAGCTGCCCGGTCGTGCCGCCCAAGGCGGAGAACATGACCTTCTACCCGAGCGCCGCCGCCTGCCAGCAGGCCGGCTTCCGGGCCTGCAAGCGGTGCCGCCCGGACAGCACGCCCGGCTCGCCCGAGTGGAACCAGCGGGCCGATCTCGTCGCCCGCGCCATGCGCCTCATCGGTGACGGCATCGTCGACCGCGAAGGCGTCCCGGGCCTCGCGGGCCGCCTCGGCTACAGCGCCCGCCAGGTGGAGCGGCAGCTCCTCGCCGAGCTGGGCGCGGGACCGCTGGCGCTCGCCCGCGCCCAGCGGGCCCAGACCGCGCGGCTGCTCATCGAGACGACCGCCCTGCCCATGGCGGAGATCGCCTTCGCCGCCGGGTTCTCCTCGATCCGCACCTTCAACGACACGGTGCGCGAAGTCTTCGCCCTCGCCCCCGGAGAGCTGCGCGCCCGCGCGCCGAAGCAGGCCGCGGGCGCGGCACCGGCGACCTCCGGCGCGCTCTCCCTGCGGCTGCCGTTCCGTGCCCCGCTCAACCCCGACAACCTCTTCGGGCATCTCATCGCGACCGCCGTCCCGGGCGTCGAGGAGTGGCGCGGCGGCGCCTACCGCAGGACCCTGAGCCTCCCCTACGGGCACGGCGTCGTCGCCCTCACCCCGTACCCCGACCACATCGGCTGCCGGCTGAGCCTCACCGACCTGCGCGATCTGACCATCGCCACCAGCCGCTGCCGCCGCATGCTCGATCTGGACGCCGATCCGGCCGCCGTCGACGGCCAGTTGCGCGACGACCCCGTGCTCGCGCCGCTCGTCGACAAGGCACCGGGGCGGCGGGTGCCACGCACCGTCGACGAGGCCGAGTTCGCCGTGCGGGCCGTCCTCGGCCAGCAGGTCTCCACGGCCGCCGCCCGCACCCACGCCGCGCGCCTCGTCACCGCGCACGGCACACCCGTCAAGGACCCCGAGGGCGGCCTCACCCACCTCTTCCCGAGCCCTCAGTCCCTGGCCGCGCTCGACCCGGAGGCGCTCGCCCTGCCCCGCAGCCGCCGCGCCACGCTGACCACGCTCGTACGCCACCTCGCCGACGGCAGCCTCCGGCTCGGCGTGGAGAGCGGCTGGGAGGAGGCCCGCGCCCGGCTCACCGAACTCCCCGGCTTCGGGCCCTGGACGGTCGAGGTCATCGCGATGCGCGCGCTCGGCGACCCCGACGCCTTCCTCCCCTCCGACCTCGGCATCCGGCGCACCGCACGGGAGCTGGGCCTGCCGCACACCCCCGCAGCGCTCACCGCGCGCGCCGCCGCCTGGCGGCCGTGGCGGGCGTACGCGGTGCAGTACTTGTGGGCCACCGACGACCACCCGATCAACCGCATCCCCGCGTGAACGTAAAGGGACATCAGCATGGAACGCCTGCACACCGTCCTCGACAGCCCCTACGGGCCGCTCACCCTCGTCGCCACCGACGGCGTACTCAGCGGTCTCTACATGTCCGACCAGCGCCACCGGCCGGCGCAGGAGACGTTCGGTGAACGCGACCCGGCGCCCTTCGGCGAGGCGATCAGCCAGCTCGAAGCCTATTTCGCGGGGGAGTTGAAAGAGTTCGACCTGCCGCTGCGGCTGGACGGCACGCCGTTCCAGCGCATGGTCTGGGACGAGCTCCTGCGCATCCCCTACGGCGAGGTCCGTACGTACGGTGAACTCGCCGAGACCCTCGGCAAGCCCGGCGCCTCCCGCGCGGTCGGCCTCGCCAATGGCAAGAACCCGATCAGCGTCATCGTCCCCTGCCACCGCGTTGTCGGCGCCAACGGCAACCTCACGGGATACGGCGGCGGACTCGACCGCAAGCAGCGGCTGCTGGTCTTCGAGGGCGGCGGCATGGGCGTGGGCGTGAGCGGTGGTGAGGACGCCCTCTTCTGACGGGGCCCGGGCACCAGGTGTCAGCCGACCCGGTGCCCGTCCTCCAGCTCGGCGGGGCCGTCACCGCGCTCCAGCGCGTCGAGCGCCGCCGCGACCCGGCGGCCCGTCCCGCCGGGCAGCAGCTCCGCGACGTTCTCGGGGGCCACGAGCCGCCAGGAGAGCAACTCCTCCTCCTGGAGCCTGATCGACTTCAGCTGCTCCGTGTCCAGCACCCCGCCGTCGTACAGGTACGCCACCAGCGGCGGACGTGGGCGCCGGGGGCCGGGCGGCACCCAGTCCACCGCGAGCAACCGCCCGAGCGGCACGTCGAGCCCGATCTCCTCCAGCGTCTCCCTGCGCGCCCCCTGGCGCGGCGTCTCCCCGGTGTCCGACTCGACGGTCCCGCCGGGCAGCGCCCAGCCCTCTCGGTAGTTGGGCTCGACGAGGAGGACCCGGCCCTCCACGTCCCGGAAGAGCGCGGCGGCTCCGACCAGGACGCGCGGGAGGCCTGCTATGTACGTGGCGTAGTCCTGAGTGGTCATCGGGGAAGGGTAGCGCCGGACCCGTCGCACGGTCGGGGCTGATCGATCATTTCCACGCCTCAGTGACCGGGAATGCGATGACAAAGGGTGGTTTTCCGCCGTGATGTGCCGTCCCGCTCCGCAGGCGGCCATGGGCAGGGAGCCCCTCCTGCGGTTATGGTCGCAGCGGCGCGACTGCCTTGCGGTGAGCAAGGCCGGAAGCAAGGGGAATGCAAGGTGGCGGACGCTTCAGGGACGGCGGGACGCGAGCAGCGGGTGCGGCGCGAGCAGGCGCGGCACGTGCTCATCGCCGCGGACAAGTTCAAGGGTTCGCTCACGGCCGTGCAGGTCGCTGAGCGGGTGACGGCCGGGCTGCGCGCCGTCGCCCCCGAGGTGTCGGTCGAGGCGCTGCCGGTCGCCGACGGCGGTGACGGCACGGTCGCCGCGGCCGTGGCGGGCGGCTTCGAGCGGCGGGAGGTCACCGTGACGGGACCGCTCGGTGACCGGGTGACGGCGGCGTACGCCCTCAAGGACGGCACCGCCGTGGTGGAGATGGCCGAGGCCTCCGGCCTCCAGCTGCTCCCCGAGGGCGTCTTCGCGCCGCTCACCTCCACGACGTACGGCTCCGGCGAGCTGATCCGCGCCGCGCTCGACGCGGGGGCCCGCACCATCGTCTTCGGCGTCGGCGGCAGCGCCACGACCGACGGCGGCGCGGGCATGCTGGCCGCGCTCGGTGCCCGCTTCCTCGACGCGGACGGTGAGCCCGTCGCGCCGGGCGGCGGTCCGCTGAAGGAGCTGGCCACCGCGGACCTGTCGGGGCTCGACCCGCGGCTGAAGGACGTCGACATCGTGCTCGCCAGCGATGTCGACAATCCGCTGACCGGGCCGAAGGGGGCGCCGGCCGTGTACGGGCCGCAGAAGGGGGCGAGCCCGGAGGACGTCGCCGCCCTGGACGCGGCGCTCGCGCACTTCGCCGCGGTCCTGGAGAAGGCCATCGGGCCCGAGGCCGCCGAGTCCGCGCAGTCGCCTGGGGCGGGCGCCGCGGGTGGCATCGGGTACGGCGCGCTCGTGGGGCTCGGGGCGGGCTTCCGGCCCGGCATCGAGGTCATGCTGGATGTGCTCGGCTTCGCGTCCGCGTTGGAGCGGGCCACCCTTGTGATCACCGGGGAGGGGTCGCTCGACGAGCAGACGCTGCATGGCAAGGCGCCCGCCGGGGTGGCCTCCGCCGCGCGCGCCGCCGGTGTCGAGGTCGTCGCGGTCTGCGGGCGTCTCGCGCTGCCGCCGGAGGTTCTCGGCAGGGCGGGGATTCGGCGGGCGTATGCCTTGACGGACATCGAGCCGGATGTGGCTCGGTGCATCGCTGAGGCGGGGCCGATTCTGGAGGAGCTTGCGGGGCGGCTGGGGCGGGACTACTTGGCGTAGGGCCTGGGCGGGTTCCGGGGGCGTCTGCCGTTGCGGGGGCCGTTGCGGGGTGCGGGTGTGGGGTTGGTTGCTCGCGCAGTTCCTCGCGCCCCTTGTGGGGCGTCTGTGTGCGGGGTGTCTTTGTCGGGTGCGGGTGTGTTTTGGTTGCTCGCGCAGTTCCCCGCGCCCCTTACGGGGCGGCCCCTATCCCGGTGACAGTCTGTGTGCCTCCACCGCCAAGGCCACCTCCACCAGGTCCCTCGGTCTCGCCAGGGAGCGGGACGTCAGTTGTTCCAGGCGGCGCAGGCGGTTGAAGACCGTGTTGCGGTGGCAGTAGAGCCGGGCCGCCGCCCGGCCCGCCGAACCCTCGCAGGACAGCCACGCGTCGAGGGTGTCCAGCAGCACCGCGCGGTCCGCCGGTTCCAGTGCGAGGACCTCGCCCAGCACGTCCGTGACCAGCCGTCCCGCCAGCTCCGGCTGGCTCACCAGCAGGGCGGTCGGCATCCGCTGGTCCAGGCGTACGATGTCGGTCGCGTCCGGCGGACACGTGCGCAGCGCCAGTTCCGCGAGGCGCCGTGCATGGCCGAGGTCCGCGAGGCCGCCCACCACGGGGCTGATGCCGCCGGGGCCCGGGCACCGCCCGTCGAGCAGCCGGGCGAGGCCGTCGAGTCCCTCGTCCGGGCCGAGCGCGACCACGCCCACCTCGCAGTCCGTCCGCATCCGCCAGACGAAGCGGAACCCCGGCCGCTGGATCTGCCGGTGGAACGCCTCGCGCCCGTCACGCCGCTCCACGCGCAGCACCACCACCGTGTACGGGCCGTGCTCGGGCAGGTCGAGCCCGGCCGCCGCGCGCGCCGCCAGGCCCGGCGCCTGCCGCCCCTCCAGGAGCGCGTCGAGCAGCGCCTGCAACTGCTCGTCGGTGCGCCGGCGCAACTCCAGTTCCGTGGCCCGGTACGCGTCGGACGCCACCGCCGCCTGCGCGTCCACCGCCGACCACACCATCGTCGCCGAACGCATCAGGACCGCCAGCTTCTCCGGGTCCTTGCCCGCCACCCCCTCCAGCAGCGAATCCCACACCAGATAGCCCGCGTTGCGGTACGAGTGCACCAAGAGGTCCAACGGCAGGCCCTGCTGGGCGCGCCGCCGGCCCGACTCCTCCGCGTACTCCAGGTCGCGGCGCGGCGAGGCCCGCGGCGCCGAGATCGCCTCGATGCCGATCCGCATGGCCTCCTCGGCCTCGCGCCAGTGCACGTCGTACGGCAGCACACGCCCGAACACGGGGGAGTGCTCGGAGAGCTGGCGCAGGTGCTCGTCGACCAGCTCGGGCACCCGGGGCAGCAGGGCCGTGCACGCCTCCTTGAGGAGTCTCCAGTCGTGGCCGGTGCGGGGCCTGCGGCCGTTCATGGGCCCGGTCATGGATCCCTCCATCGGCGCGCTCCAGGACGTCCTTCGTGCGGAGGATGCCATGGCCCGCCCCCCTCCCGCAGGCCCCTGACACGCGGTCTTGTGCCCGTGCACAACGGCAGGCCGCCACCGCTGGTCCCCCGCAGCGATTCACCCGCTGCCCGTGGACGGGCCGCTCCCGCGGTGCTGGGGTGAGCGCCACGCGACGGCGGACGAGCCGTGCGGGATCTGGAGGGCTGGTACGTGGGTGGTTCCGACATACGAGGTTCCGGAGTGCGATATTCCGGCGACTCCGGGCTCGTCGTACGGGAGGTGTCGGTCGGCTACGGCCCCGTGCGCGCCCTGCGCCGGGTCTCGCTCGACGTGCCGCACGGCACCGTCGTCGCCGTGCTCGGCGGCAACGGCGCGGGCAAGTCGACGTTGCTGCGCGCCGTCTCGCGCACTCTCTCCTTCCAGGGCGGGGCGCTCACCTCGGGCGACATCCACTTCGACGGCACCCGCCTGGACGGCCTCGCGCCGGACCGCGTGGTCGCCGCCGGGATCTCGCAGGTTCCGGAAGGCCGACGGGTGTTCGCCCGCATGACCGTCACCGACAATCTGCGCGCCGGGGCGCTCGGCTCGACCGGGTCGCGCGCCACCAAGGCGGACGCCCTGCGCCGCGTCCACGAGCTGTTCCCGGTCCTCGCCGAACGCGGCGGCCAGCGCGCCGGGCTGCTCTCCGGCGGCGAACAGCAGATGCTCGCCGTGGGCAGGGCGCTCATGGCCGCCCCGCGCCTGCTGCTCCTCGACGAACCCTCCCTCGGCCTCGCGCCGCTGATGGCCGCCCGCATCGCCGACACCGTCCGGGAGATCAACGCCCAGGGCACCTCCGTGCTGCTCGTCGAGCAGAACGCCGCGCTCGCGCTGCGGCTCGCCTCCCGCGCGTACGTCCTCGACGTCGGCGAGGTCGCCCTGTCCGGCCCCGCCGACGAACTCGCCGCCTCCGACGAGGTACGCCGCCGCTACCTCGGCGTGGTCGACGAGGGCGCGGCGGCCGACGCCGGCCAGGGCCTCGGCGCCCTGCCCACCCTGCCGCGCTGGGAGGCCGGACGGTGACCCCGGACCCCGTACCGCCTCTGGAAGTACGCGAGTTGACCGTCCGTTTCGCGGGGCTCACCGCCTTGGACGCCGTCAGCTTCACCGTCCGCCCCGGCACCGTGCACGCCGTCATCGGACCCAACGGCGCGGGCAAGTCCACCTGCTTCAACGTCCTGTCCGGCGTCTACCGCGCTTCCGGCGGCAGCGTCCGCTTCGGGGAGCACGAGCTCACCGCCATGCGTCCGCACGAGATCGCGGGCCTCGGGGTCGCCCGCATCTTCCAGAACCTCGCGCTGCCGCCCCGCGCCACGGTCGCCGACAGCCTGTTGCTCGGCCGCCACCGCCTGACCCGCACCGGCTTCCTGGCCGCCGGGCTCCGCCTCCCCTCGGCGGCCCGCGAGGAGCGCCTGCACCGCGAACGCGTCCGCGAGATCGCCGCGTTCGTCGGCCTCGAACGCCAACTCGGCCAGCCCGCGGGTTCCTTGCCCTATGGACAGCAGAAGCTCGCCGAGCTGGCCCGCGCCCTGTGCATGGAGCCACGCCTGCTGCTCCTCGACGAACCCGTCGCCGGGATGACCGGCGACGAGCGGCGCCGCACGGCCGCCGTCATCGCGGGCGTCCGCGACAGCCTCGGCATCTCGATCGTCCTGGTCGAACACGACATGGGGGTGGTGATGCGGCTCGCGGACGCGGTGACCGTACTGGACTTCGGGCGCCGCATCGCCGACGGCGCCCCCACCGACGTACAGAACGACCCGGCGGTCATCCGCGCCTACCTGGGAGAGGGGGACACCCGCTCATGACCACCTTCACCGAACTCCTCCTCAACGGACTCTCCATGGGATCCGTCTACGCGCTCATCGCGCTCGGCTTCGTCGTCATCTTCCGCGCCACCGAGGTGGTCAACTTCGCCCACGCCTCGCTGCTCCTCGCGGGCGGCTACATCACCGCATCCCTCCACGACGACCTCGGCTTCTGGCCGGCGCTGCTCGTGGGCATCGCGGGCGCGGCCGTCGTCGGGGCGGCCGTGGAGTTCCTCGTCATGCGCCGCTACCGGGGCGCCGACCACAGCGTGCTCGCCATCGTCACGATCGGCGTCGACATCCTGCTCACCACGGAGCTGACCCGGCGCCTCGGCACCGACGTGCTGCCGCTCGGCGACCCCTGGGGCGACGACGTGCTGACCCTCGGCCCGATCTCCCTCGCCCACACCCGCATCGCCGCGTTCGTCGCCGCCGCCCTGCTCATCACCGCCTTCCTGCTGGCCTTCCGCTACACCTCCTGGGGCGTGGCCATGCGCGCCGCCGCCGAGAGCCCGGAGACCGCCGCACTGATGGGCGTACGGCTCGGGCGGGTCTCGCTCGGCGCGTGGGCGGTGGCCGGGGCGCTCGCCGCCGTCGCCGCGCTGTTCCTGACCGTCTTCCCGACGCCCGGCCTGGAGCGCGCCACCTCGCTGGCCGCCCTGAAGGCGTTCCCCGCCGCGATCCTCGGCGGCCTCGACTCCACCACCGGCGCCCTGGTCGGCGGCCTCGTCGTCGGCGTCACCGAATCCCTCGCCACCGGCTACCAGAGCGAACTGACGTTCCTCGGGCGCGGCCTCGGCGACCTCGCGCCCTACCTCGTCATGACCGTGATCCTGCTGATCCGGCCCGCCGGGCTCTTCGGCACGAAGGAGCTCGCCCGTGTCTGACACCCGACGTACACCCGACTGGCGCCGTACGTCCATCTGGGCGGCCGCCGCCGTGGTGCTGCTCGCCCTGCCCTTCTACCTGGACCGCTTCTGGCTCCAGGCGGGCCTCTTCGCGATGGCCGCCGCGATCGGCGCGATCGGCATCAACCTCCTCACCGGCGCCACCGGCCAGCTCTCCATGGGCCACGCCTTCTTCCTCGCCGTCGGGGCGTACGGCTACTGCGTCCTCGCCGGGGACGGTGGCGACGGCCTGACCGGGCTAGGGCTGCCCACGTGGCTCGCCGCCGCGCTCGCGGTGGCCCTCGCCGGGCTCGCGGGCGGCCTCTTCAGCCCCATCGCCGGACGGCTGCGCGGCGCCTACCTCGGCATCGCCACCCTCGCCCTGATCTTCATCGGGCAGCACGTGCTGTTCAACGCCCACGATCTGACCGGCGGCTCCAACGGACGCGACGTACCGCCCCTGAGCCTCTTCGGCCTCACCTTCGACGAGCGCGAAACCGTTGTCGCCGCCGTGCCCTTCGGCTCCGCGGAGAAGCTCTGGTACGCCGGCCTCGTGCTGCTCCTGGCCTGCGGGCTCTTCGCCCGGGGCGTGCTGCGTGGCCGTCCGGGGCGGGCCATGAACGCGATCCGCGACCACCGCGTCGCCGCCGGTGTCATCGGTGTGCCGGTGGCCCGCTACCGCGCCGGGGTCTTCGTCCTGTCGTCGATGTACGCGGGCCTCGCGGGCGTGCTGCTCGCCCTCGTCTTCCAGCGCACGGTGCCGGACTACTTCGGCATGACGCTCTCCCTGGAGTACCTCGCCATGATCGTCATCGGCGGCCTCGGCTCGGTCTCCGGGGCGGTCGCGGGCGCGGCCCTCGTCTCCCTCCTGCCTCAGCTGCTGACCCGCTACAGCGACGCGCTGCCGCTCGTGTCGGCGCCGGGCACGGGCGGGATCTCACCGGGCGAGGCGTCCCGGTACCTGTACGGCGCCGCCGTCGTCGCGGTGGTGCTCTTCCTGCCCGGCGGCCTGGTGAGGATCACCGCCCGGCGCAGCAAACCCACTCCAGGCACCCCAGGGGAGACAGCATGAACACACGCACACTGACCAGGGCCACGGCGGCCGCCACCGCCCTCACCGCACTGCTCGCGCTCACCGCGTGCAGCTCCAAGGCGACCGACGGCGACACGGACGGCGAAAGGAACGCGGGAGGCGTGAAGACCGGCGAGGGCGTCTCCGGCAAGACCATCAACCTCGGCGTCCTCACCGACATGACCGGCGTCTACGCCACCCTCGGCAAGAGCGTCACCCAGGCCCAGCAGCTCTACGTCGACCAGACCAACGCCGACGGCGGCATCTGCGGCCATCAGCTGAAGCTCACCGTCCGCGACCACGGCTACGACCCGCAGAAGGCCGTCGCCGCCTACACCGAGCTGGAGCCGAAGGTCCTCGGCTTCGCCCAGTTCATCGGCTCGCCCTTCGTGGCCGCCGTCAAGCAGCGCGTCGACGGCGACAAGGGCCTGATCCTGCCCCAGGCCTGGTCGGCGAACCTGCTGGGCAGCCCGTACGTACGGGTGATCGGTTCGACGTACGACCTGGAGACGATCAACGCGATCGACTTCCTGATGAAGGAGAAGGGCCTCAAGAAGGGCGACAAGCTCGGTCACGTCTACTTCGAGGGCGACTACGGCGAGAGCGCCCTGAAAGGCTCCGAGCACATGGCCGCGAAGGCGGGCCTCACGGTCGTCGAGCAGAAGATCAAGCCGACGGACAACGACATGACCGCGCAGGTCTCCGCCCTGAAGAAGGCCGGGGTCAAGGGCGTCGTGATCAGCGCGGGCCCCCGCCAGGCGGCCTCCCTGGTGGGCGTCGCCGCGGCCGGCCGCTTCGACGTCCCGGTCATCGGCAACAACTCGGCGTTCGCCCCGCAGCTCCTCGCCACGCAGGCGGGCCCCGCCCTGGAGAAGAACTACTACGTCGCCTCGCCGACGCTGCCGATCGGCGCGGACACGGCGGCGGCGAAGAAGCTCGTCGCCGACTACAAGAAGGCCCACCCCAAGGACGCGCTCGACAACGGCGTCGTGGCGGGCTGGACGTCGGCCTCGGTCTTCGGCGAGGCCCTGAAGAAGGCGTGCGAGGACAAGGACCTCACGCGGGACGGCGTCGGCAAGGCCCTGCTGACCCTGGACGCCTTCGACTCCGGCTTCGGGGTCCGGCAGGACTTCACCGACCCGAAGGCGCCCTCCTCCAAGGAGAGCGTGATCCTCCAGCCGGACAAGAAGGCGACGGGCGGGATGAAGATCGTCCGCGAGCCGGGAGCGGCTCAGGTGGCGCGAGGCTACACGGCCGGGAGCTGACGGCACGCGAAAGAAGCTGACGGCACGCAAAAGGGGCCCGAACCGAATGGTTCGGGCCCCTTGAGCCGGGTACAGAGGGCTACGGCAACTGCGCGGCCCGGGCCTCGCGCCGGTTGCCCCGGAAGTTGTTCACCCGTCGGGCGGTGGCGAACAGGGGGATCACCGCGCCGAGGACCGCCTGGAGCGCGCAGCCGGTCTGGAGGAGCAGCTGGCCGCCGGGCGCGTCGAACGCCCAGGCCGCGAGGAGCCCCATGGCCGCCACGATCCACGCGAGCATGGCCACCGCGAGGGGACCGCGCGGCTTCGGGTACTCGACGCGGCTGACCATGAGCCAGGCCGTGCCGAGGATCGCGAGGAGCGTCGCCACGAAGGGCAGCTCCAGAAGCACGATCGAGACGACCGTGAGGGCACCGAAGGGTGATGGCATGCCCTGGAAGGTGCCGTCCTTCACGGTCACACAACTGAACCGCGCGAGCCGCAGCACCACCGCCAGGAGCACCACGATCGCGCCCACCGCCGCCACGCGCTGGTGCGCGTCGTCCGCGACCATGCCGTAGACGAGGACGAAGTACGCCGGCGCCAGGCCGAAGCTGATCAGGTCCGAGAGGTTGTCCAGCTCGGCGCCCATCGGCGAGGACCGCAGCTTGCGCGCCACGAGCCCGTCGAAGAGGTCGAAGACGGCCGCGCAGAGCATCAGGATCACGGCGGTCGCGGCGGAGTGCCGCGCCATGCCGCTCTCGGTGCTGCCCTGGAGGTACGGCGTGAGGATGCCCGTGGTGGTGAAGTACACCGCCATGAACCCGCACGTGGCGTTACCGAGCGTGAGGGTGTCCGCTATCGAGAGGCGCAGTGAGAGCGGCATCTCCTCATCGGTCTCGTCCTCGATCGCCTCGGGCACCCAGCCAGTCTGGGTCTCAGGATCAACCACGGTCAATGCGAGTCACCCCAGCCACGGTCTTCTGACCGACCTCGACGTCCACCTCGACACCCTCCGGGAGGTAGATGTCGACACGCGAGCCGAAGCGGATCAGGCCGATCCGCTCGCCCTGCTCCACCTTCGTGCCCTGCGGCACGTACGGCACGATGCGCCGCGCGACCGCGCCCGCGATCTGGATCATCTCGATGTCGCCGAGCTCGGTGTCGAAGTGCCAGACAACGCGTTCGTTGTTCTCGCTCTCCTTGTTGAACGCCGGGACGAACCCACCGGGGATGTGCTCCACGGACGTCACCGTGCCCGCGAGGGGCGCGCGGTTGACGTGGACATTCAGCGGGCTCATGAAGATGGCGACGCGGGTCCGCCCGTCCTTCCACGGCATGATGCTCTGCACCACGCCGTCGGCGGGGGAGATGACCCGGCCCTGAGCGATCTCACGCTCGGGGTCGCGGAAGAACCACAGCATCCCCGCCGCCAGCGCGGTGGCGGGGACGGCGACGGCCGCCGCGCCCTTGGAACGGCGCGCGCGGGCGAGGCTGAGTGCCGCGGTGGCGACGGTCGGCAGGAGCCACGGCGATGCTCCGCGAGCAAGGCGTCCCGTGAGAATGCCGTCGCGTGGTGCAGAGGTTTGGCTGTGGGGCATGGATGACCTTCGTAGCGGATGATGCCGCGCGGTGATACGGGGGACGGCGGCTTTCTCCGGATGCTATCGGTTGCGAGGCACAACTGGGCAAGCCAGGAAGCCGAGTCGGCGGCCGAAGAGTGTTGACAGGGTGTGATCTTCTTCGCGAAGAAAACGCCCCAAACCGGGCATCTAGCCCTGGAATCGATACTCTTCGAGCAGTCGACGACCAATGATCATTTTCTGGATCTCGGCGGTACCTTCACCGATCAGCAGCATCGGAGCCTCCCTGTAGAGGCGCTCGATCTCGTACTCCTTCGAGAAGCCGTAACCGCCGTGAATCCTGAACGCGTCCTCGACGACTTCCTTGCAGTATTCGGAGGCGAGGTACTTCGCCATCCCCGCTTCGAGGTCGTTTCGCTCCCCGGAGTCCTTTTTGCGTGCTGCGTTGACCATCATCGCATGGGCGGCCTCGACCTTGGTAGCCATCTCGGCCAACTTGAACTGGATCGCCTGATGCTGGGCGATCGGCTTGCCGAAAGTGTGGCGTTGCTGGGCATATGAGACGCCGAGCTCGAACGCACGCTGAGCGACACCGCAGCCACGCGCCGCGACGTTCACTCGGCCCACTTCGACACCGTCCATCATTTGGTAAAACCCTCGGCCGGTGGCTCCGCCGAGTACACGATTGGCCGGAATTCGCAGGTCGTCCATGATGAGCTCGGTGGTATCGACACCCTTGTAGCCCATCTTGTCGATCTTGCCCGGGATGGTCAGGCCGGGACGGACCTCGCCGAAGCCCGGCTCCTTCTCCACGAGGAACGTGGTCATCGACTTGTGGGGGGCGGTGCCCTCAGGGTGTCCTTCGTCACTCCGGCACAGAACGGCCACCAGAGTGGACGTACCGCCGTTCGTGAGCCACATCTTCTGGCCGTTCAGGACATAGTCGTCGCCGTCCTTGACACCCTTCGATGTGATCGCCGACACATCCGAGCCGAGCCCCGGTTCCGACATCGAGAACGCGCCGCGCACCTCGCCGGCCGCCATGCGCGGAAGGAAGGTCTCCTTCTGCTCCTGCGTGCCGTGCTGCTTGAGCATGTAGGCGACGATGAAGTGGGTGTTGATGATGCCGGAGACCGACATCCAGCCACGCGCTATCTCCTCGACACACAGCGCGTACGTGAGCAGCGACTCGCCCAGGCCGCCGTACTCCTCCGGGATCATCAGGCCGAACAGGCCCAACTCCTTGAGACCGTCGACGATTGCCTGCGGGTACTCGTCGCGGTGTTCGAGCTCGGTGGCGACAGGGATGATCTCCTTGTCCACGAAGTCCCGGACGGTGGAGAGGATCTCCTGCTGGATGTCGGTGAGACCGGCGGTCTGGGCAAGTCGGGTCATGACGTCACTTCTCCTGGGACTTCAGCTCCGGGCGGCCGGGCTGCTCGCCGCCGCGCTCCTTGATGTACGTCTCGGTGGGCACCATCACCTTGCGGCGGAACACGCAGACCAGGGTGCCGTCCTGCTTGTAGCCCTTGGTCTCCACGTAGACGATCCCGCGGTCCGACTTGGACCTGGAAGGCGTCTTGTCCAGGACGGTCGTCTCGCCGTAGATCGTGTCGCCGTGGAACGTCGGCGCCACGTGCTTGAGCGACTCGACCTCCAGGTTGGCGATCGCCTTGCCGGAGACGTCGGGTACGGACATGCCGAGGAGCAGCGAGTAGATGTAGTTGCCCACGACGACGTTCTTCCCGAAGTCGGTCGTCTTCTCCGCATAGTTGCTGTCCATGTGGAGGGGGTGGTGGTTCATGGTGAGCAGACAGAAGAGGTGGTCGTCGTACTCGGTGACCGTCTTCCCGGGCCAGTGCTTGTACACGGCGCCGACTTCGAACTCTTCGTAGGTGCGGCCGAACTGCATGTGTCTTACGCCTCCGGGGCCTCGAACTTGGAGGTGCGGGTCATGCCGGCGGCACGCCCCTTGCCCGAGATGACCAGCGCCATCTTCCGGCTGGCCTCGTCGATCATCTCGTCGCCGAGCATCGCCGAGCCCTTCTTGCCGCCGGCCTCGGACGTGTAGTACTCGTACGCGTCCAGGATCAGTTCGGCGTGGTCGAAGTCCTCCTGGGAGGGCGAGAAGACCTCGTTGGCGGCCTCCACCTGACCGGGGTGCAGCACCCACTTGCCGTCGAAGCCGAGTGCCGCGGCGCGGTTCGCGACCTCGCGGTAGCCGTCGACGTTCTTGATCTGGAGGTAGGGACCGTCGATCGCCTGGAGGTTGTTGGCGCGGGCCGCCATCAGGATCTTCATCAGGATGAAGTGGTAGGCGTCGGCCGGGTAGCCGGGCGGCTGCTCGCCGACGACCAGGGACTTCATGTTGATGGAGGCCATGAAGTCGGCCGGGCCGAAGATGATCGTCTCGACGCGCGGGGACGCCTCGGCGATGGCGTTGACGTTGTTGAGGCCGCGCGCGTTCTCGATCTGCGCCTCGATGCCGATCTTGCCGACCTCGAAGCCCATGGTCTTCTCGATCTGGGTGAGGAGAAGGTCGAGCGCCACCACCTGATCGGCCGTCTGCACCTTCGGCAGCATGATGCAGTCGAGGTTCTGGCCGGCGCCCTCCACGACGGTCACGACGTCGCGGTACGTCCACTCGGTCGTCCAGTCGTTGACGCGCACCACCCGCGTCTTGCCCGTCCAGTCGCCCTCGTTGAGGAACTTGACGATGGTGTGCCGGGCCTCCGGCTTGGCGAGCGGCGCGCAGGCGTCCTCCAGGTCCAGGAAGACCTGGTCGGCGGGGAGGCCCTGGGCCTTCTCCAGGAAGCGGGGGTTGCTTCCCGGCACCGCGAGACAGGAGCGGCGCGGGCGCAGACGGTTGATGGGCGCGGTCATGCGGGGACCTCCAGAGGGTCGAGCTTGTTCGCTTTCCGGATCTCGTCGACGATACGGCCGATGATCTCCGTGATGCCGAAGTCCTTGGGGGTGAAGACGGCGGCCACGCCCGCCGCCAGCAGGTCCTCGGCGTCACTGTTGGGGATGATGCCTCCCGCGATCACGGGAATGTCGTGGGCGCCCGCCTCGCGCAGGCGCACCAGGACGTCCGGCACCAGCTCGGCGTGCGAGCCGGAGAGGATCGACAGGCCCACCGCGTGCACGTCCTCGGCGAGCGCCGCGTCGACGATCTGCTCCGGCGTGAGCCTGATCCCCTGGTAGACGACCTCGAAACCGGCGTCCCGCGCGCGCACCGCGATCTGCTCGGCGCCGTTGGAGTGCCCGTCGAGGCCGGGCTTGCCCACCAGGAAGCGGAGCTTGCCGGTGCCGAGGTCGGCGGCCGTCTTCGCGACCTTGTCGCGGACCAGGGCGAGCGGCGTGCCCTCCTCCGCGGTGACGGCCACCGGAGCACTGGAGACGCCCGTGGGCGCCCGGTACTCGCCGAAGACCTCCCGCAGGGCGCCCGCCCACTCGCCGGTCGTCACGCCGGCGCGTGCGCACTCCAGGGTGGCTTCCATGAGGTTGCCCGTCCCCGCGGCGACTTCCTTGAGCCGCTCCAGGGCCTTGCACGGGCGGGGGTGGTTGAACGGCGGCTGGTAGCGGTTGTCGCGCCAGTCCTTGAGGGCGTTCACCACGCGCGCCTCGACCGCCGGGTCGACCGTCATGATCGCCGCGTCCAGGTCGGCGGTGAGCGGGTTCGGCTCGGTGGACTCGTAGGAGTTCACCCCGACGATCTTCTCCTCGCCGGACTCGATCCGCGCCCGGCGCTCGGCGTGCGAGGAGACGAGCTGCGACTTGAGATAGCCGGACTCGACGGCGGCCATCGCGCCGCCCATCTGTTCGATGCGGTCCATCTCCGCGAGGGACTCCTCGACCAGGGACGCGACCTTGGCCTCGATGACGTGTGAGCCGTCGAAGATGTCCTCGTACTCCAGCAGGTCGCTCTCGTGTGCGAGGACCTGCTGGATGCGCAGGGACCACTGCTGGTCCCACGGGCGCGGCAGGCCGAGCGCCTCGTTCCAGGCCGGGAGCTGCACGGCACGCGCGCGTGCGTCCTTGGAGAGCGTGACGGCCAGCATTTCAAGGACGATCCGCTGGACGTTGTTCTCGGGCTGCGCCTCCGTCAGACCCAGCGAGTTGACCTGCACGCCGTAGCGGAAGCGGCGCTGCTTGGGGTCCTCGATGCCGTACCGCTCGCGCGTGACCTGATCCCAGATCCGCCCGAACGCCCGCATCTTGCACATCTCCTCGATGAAGCGGACACCCGCGTTCACGAAGAAGGAGATGCGGGCCACGACGTCCCCGAACTTCTCCTCGGGAACCTGCCCCGAGTCGCGCACGGCATCGAGGACCGCGATGGCGGTGGACATCGCGTACGCGATCTCCTGGACCGGCGTGGCCCCCGCCTCCTGGAGGTGGTAGCTGCAAATGTTGATGGGGTTCCACTTGGGGATGTGGGCCACCGTGTACGTGATCATGTCGGTGGTCAGGCGCAGCGACGGCACCGGCGGGAAGACGTGCGTCCCGCGCGAGAGGTACTCCTTGACGATGTCGTTCTGCGTCGTCCCCTGGAGCTTGGTGATGTCCGCGCCCTGCTCCTCCGCGACCACCTGATAGAGCGCCAGAAGCCACATGGCGGTGGCGTTGATCGTCATCGAGGTGTTCATCTGCTCCAGGGGGATGTCCTGGAACAGCCGCCGCATGTCGCCGAGATGCGAGACCGGGACGCCGACCCGGCCGACCTCACCGCGGGCGAGGATGTGGTCGGGGTCGTAGCCGGTCTGGGTGGGCAGGTCGAACGCGACCGAGAGGCCCGTCTGGCCCTTGGCGAGGTTGCGCCGGTACAGCTCGTTGGACGCCTCCGCCGTGGAATGACCGGCGTACGTCCGCATGAGCCACGGCCGGTCCTTCTGGCGCTCTGTCATGTCCCGCTGCTCCTTAGGGAGTTCAGACGTTCCGGAAGCGGTTGATGGCGTCGATGTGCCGGGCCCGCTTCTCCGGGTCGCGGACGCCGAGGCCCTCCTGGGGGGCGAGGGCGAGGACGCCGACCTTGCCCTGGTGGAGGTTGCGGTGGACGTCGTAGGCGGCCTGGCCGGTGTCCTCCAGGGAGTACACCTTCGAGAGCGTCGGGTGGATCTTGCCCTTGGCGATGAGGCGGTTGGCCTCCCACGCCTCGCGGTAGTTGGCGAAGTGGGAGCCGATGATCCGCTTCAGGGACATCCACAGGTAGCGGTTGTCGTACTCGTGCATGTAGCCCGAGGTCGAGGCGCAGGTGGTGATGGTGCCGCCCTTGCGGGTGACGTACACGCTCGCGCCGAAGGTCTCGCGGCCGGGGTGCTCGAAGACGATGTCGATGTCCTCGCCGCCGGTCAGCTCACGGATGCGCTTGCCGAAGCGCTTCCACTCCTTGGGGTCCTGGGTGCGCTCGTCCTTCCAGAACTTGTAGCCCTCGGCGTTGCGGTCGATGATCGCCTCGGCGCCCATGGCACGGCAGATGTCCGCCTTCTGGGGGCTGGAGACCACGCAGATGGGGTTGGCGCCGCCCGCGAGCGCGAACTGCGTGGCGTACGACCCGAGTCCGCCGCTGGCGCCCCAGATCAGGACGTTGTCGCCCTGCTTCATGCCGGCGCCGTTGCGGGAGACGAGCTGGCGGTAGGCGGTGGAGTTCACCAGGCCCGGCGAGGCGGCCTCCTCCCAGCTCAGGTGGTCGGGCTTCGGCATCAGCTGGTTGGACTTGACGAGCGCGATCTCCGCCAGGCCGCCGAAGTTGGTCTCGAAACCCCAGATGCGCTGCTCGGGGTCGAGCATCGTGTCGTTGTGGCCGTCCGAGGACTCCAGCTCGACGCTCAGGCAGTGCGCGACGACCTCGTCGCCCGGGTTCCAGGAGTTCACACCGGGCCCGGTGCGCAGCACGACGCCCGCGAGGTCGGAACCGATGATGTGGTACGGCAGGTCATGGCGCTTGCTCAGCTCGCTGAGCCGGCCATAGCGCTCCAGGAAGCTGAAGGTGGAGACCGGCTCGAAGATCGAGGTCCACACCGAGTTGTAGTTCACCGAGGAGGCCATGACGGCCACCAGGGCCTCGCCGGGGCCGAGTTCGGGGAGCGGCACGTCGTCGAGGTGGAGCGACTTGCGCGGGTCCTTGTCGCGCGTCTCCAGGCCCGCGAACATCTCCGTCTCGTCCTTGTGCACGGTGATCGCGCGGTACGAGTCCGGGAGGGGGAGAGCGGCGAAGTCGGCGGACTGTGCGTCCTGCGACTGAATCGCGTCCAGGATTTCCTTCACGGTGTTGCCTCCGGCTAAGAAGCGGTCTGGGGAGAACGCTGCTCGACGTTTCGTGGGGTGCTGGCGGGGCTTTGGAGGTGTGCCGTCGGTTCGGCCAAGGGGTGGAGCTCGGCAACGCCTTGGTGGGGCGTGAGAGGTGCCTGTGACGCAGGCGTCCGGACGCGCAAGCCGTGGCTTGAGGGGACAGCCGGCGTGCGGATGATCTCTGCACGCCGGCCGCCCGGACAACATCAACGTATGGCACCGCGTGCCAGTCGGCAAGACACTGGGTGCCAGTATTTTTTGACCGATGATCGATCAGTGCAGGTCAGAGGGGTGCCACGGCATGAAGGAGGGGGTGCTACCGACTGGTAGCACCCCCTCAAAAGCCGAGGACGAAAAGGGTGAAAGGGGCTAAGACGCTCGCTCTCGGAGGGCCTTCTCGATGGTCCGCATGACCTCGTCCAAGGGGGCGTCCGTCCGCGCCACCGTGACCAGGACCTCCCCCTGGGAGGACACCGTCGCCGGGGACGCCGCGGGCAGCGTGTCGCGGCCCGCCCCGATCCCCGTGCCGAACGTGCGCCGCACGATCGCGAAGGCGTGGTCGAGCTGGGTCTCCACGTCGCCCTGGCCGCCGGCCCGCAGCCAGCGCCGCAGTACGTGGTTGTGGGCGGTGACCACCGCGGAGGCGGCGACCTCGGCGAGCAGCGGGTCGTCGTTGCCGTCGTGGTGCGCGTGCTCGTCGAAGTGGCCGAGGAGATACCGCGTGAAGAGCCGTTCGTAACGGGCCACCGAGGCGATCTCGCGCTCCCGGAGCGTCGGCACCTCGCGGGTGAGGCGGTAGCGCTCCACGGAGACCGCCGGCGAGGCCGCGTACATCTTCATGACTTCCTTGATGCCGCGGCACACCGTGTCCAGCGGGTGCTCATGCGGGGGAGCGGCGTTGAGCACCGCCTCCGCGCGGACCAGGGTGTCGTCGTGGTCCGGGAAGATCGCCTCTTCCTTGGAGCGGAAGTGCCGGAAGAAGGTCCGGCGGGCGACCCCGGCCTGCGCGGCGATCTCGTCGACCGTCGTCGCCTCGTACCCCTTGGACGCGAACAGCTCCATGGCCGCCGCCGCCAGCTCCCGGCGCATCTTGAGCCGTTGGGCGGCGGCACGACTGCCCGCGGCGCTCTCCGGGGCGTCGGGCGTGGCGGGCGTACGGGAGGACTTGGCGGCCTTGGACATGCCATGAACGTACTGCATATGCGCGGCGCGGTGCCTCCGAGGGACGGGGCTGCCCGGGGGCCCGAGCAGCCCGCCCCAGTCGGCCCGCGCCCCCGGGCGCTCCTCGGCCGGCTCAGCGCCGGGCATATTCGCGGAAGCCACGACCCGTCTTGCGGCCGAGGCAGCCCGCGGCCACCAGGTGTTCGAGCAGCGGCGCCGGGGCCAGGCCCGGGTCGCGGAACTCGCGGTGCAGGACCTTCTCGATGGCCAGCGAGACGTCCAGGCCGACGACGTCCAGGAGCTCGAAGGGGCCCATGGGGTAGCCGCCGCCGAGCTTCATCGCGGCGTCGATGTCGTCGAGCGTCGCGTAGTGCTCCTGGACCATCTTGATCGCGTTGTTGAGGTAGGGGAACAGCAGAGCGTTCACGATGAACCCGGCGCGGTCGCCGCAGTCCACCGGGTGCTTGCGGATGGTCGCGCAGACCTCGCGGACCGTGGCGTGCACGTCGTCGGCGGTCAGCACGGTGCGGACCACCTCGACGAGCTTCATCGCCGGGGCCGGGTTGAAGAAGTGCATGCCGATCACCTCGCGCGGACGCGTGGTGGCACGGGCGCAGGCCACCACCGGCAGCGACGAGGTGGTGGTCGCCAGGATCGCGCCCGGCTTGCAGACCTTGTCGAGCGCCGCGAACAGCTGCTGCTTGATCTCCAGGTCCTCGGCGACGGCCTCCAGGGCCAGATCGACGTCGGCGAACGCCTCGTACGACCCGGCCGGGGTGATCCGCTCCAGTGTCTGGGCGGCGGCCTCGGCCGTCAGCCGGCCCTTGTCGACGGAGCGCGCGAGCGACTTCCCGATGCGGGCCTTGGCCGTCTCGGCCTTCTCGTCGGTGCGCGCGGCGAGGACCACGTCGTAACCGGCCTTGGCGAAGACCTCCGCGATGCCGGACGCCATCGTCCCCGAGCCCGCGACGCCCACGGAGCGGACGGTACGTCCCTGCGCGCGCCGCTCGCCCTCCAGCGGGGTCAGCGCGTCGGGCACGACCTCGGCGCTGCCCGGCTCGGCGTACGTGTAGAAGCCGCGGCCCGACTTGCGGCCGGTCAGGCCCGCCTCGCTGAGCTGCTTGAGGATCGGGGCGGGCGCGTGCAGCCGGTCGTGCGACTCGGCGTACATGGCGTCCAGGACCGTGCGAGCGGTGTCCACGCCGATCAGGTCGAGCAGCGCGAGGGGGCCCATCGGCAGGCCGCAGCCCAGCTTCATCGCGGCGTCGATGTCCTCGCGGGAGGCGTATTTCGCCTCGTACATCGCGGCGGCCTGGTTGAGGTAGCCGAAGAGCAGTCCGTCGGCGACGAAACCGGGGCGGTCGCCGACCGCGACGGGCTCCTTGCCGAGGGCCTGCGCCAGCTCGGTGACCGTGGCGACGGCGGCGGGCGAGGTCAGCACGGACGAGACGACCTCGACCAGCTTCATGGCGGGCGCCGGGTTGAAGAAGTGCAGGCCGAGAACCCGTTCCGGGCGCGCCGATTCGGCGGCGAGGCGGGTCACCGACAGCGCGTTGGTGCCGGTCGCGATGATCGTGTCGGGGCGCACGACACCGTCGAGCTCGCGGATGACCTGCTGCTTGATCTCGTACGACTCCGGGGCGACCTCGATGACCAGGTCGGCGTCGGCGGCGGCCCGCAGGTCGGTGAAGGTGCGGAAGCGGGCGAGGACGTCGCGCCGCTCCTCGTCGGTGAGCCGCTCACGGCGCACGGCGCGTGCCGTGGAGGCCTCCAGGGAGGCGACGGCCTGCGTGGCCGCCGCCTGACTGATGTCGATGCCGATGACCTCGCGGCCCGCACGGGCCAGGACCTCGGCGATTCCGGTGCCCATCGTGCCCAGACCGATGACGGCGACCGTGTGCGGGGAGGTGTCGTTCAAGGGAGCGTCCATGCGTGGACTCCAGGAAGAGAGTGACGACTGAGGGGCGCACGCACGCGGGTACGGGGAACTGTCGCGCGGCGTGCGGGAATTGAGGTGTCGTGTCCGGGCGGCGCAGAGTCCACGCCCGGTGAGGCCGACCGGCCCTGTCCCGAGGCCGAGCCGTACTGGATACCTGAGGTACCGAACCGACTGACACCCACGGCGGCTGCGTCACCAGGCCGTCGTGAGGATGTGCTCACGGGGAGTGTGCCCCGCTCACATGAGATTAACCGCCGGGTAACGAGCGCGCCAGCCCTCGCTGATTCCGGATCCCTGTGATCTACGTCGCGACCGCTGGGTAAGGCTTAGGCTCGCGTTCATGGATGAGGAGTCGCGGACGGTGACGGAGCGTTTACGGGGTGAGGCGGGGGCCTCTCGGGAGTACGAGGAACTGGTCGCGACCGGCGATCCGGACCAGCTGGCCGAGGTGCTGGTCTCTCCCGGACGGCCGCTGTGGGCGCGGGAATTGGCGGCGTTCCGGCTCGGCGTCGCGGGTGATCGCAGAGCCTTCGAGTCGCTCGTCCTCCTCCTCAACCACCGGGACGCGCCGCGGTGCGCCGCCGCGGCGTACGCCTTGGCCCGGCTCGGTGATCCGCGTACGGCTCGCGCGGCGGCGGCCCTGGCGACGAACGAACTCCGCGTCGCCTATGCGCTCCATCCGGTGCGGTTGCTGACGGAGTTGCGGGCACCGGAGTCGGCGCCCGCCCTGATCACCACGCTGCGGCGTCGGCTCGCGCCGCACGACCCCTACGGCAAGATCGCGCTCGCCTGTGTGGAGGGGCTGGGGGCGTTGGGTGACGCGCGGGCGCGGCCGGTGTTGACCGAGGCGTGCGGGCATCCGAGGCTTGCGGCGGCGGCTGCGGCGGCGTTGGCGCGGTTGCCGGAGTGAGCGGGGTGGGGCGGGTGGAAGTGGTCTTTCGGCTGCGGGTGGGTGGGGGCTGATCGCGCAGTTCCCCGCGCCCCTTACGGGGCGTGTGCCGGGGCGTGCGGTTTTGCGTGGCCCTGCAGGGGGGCGAGTGACGGGGTCACGTGAGGGCGTGGGTGTAGCGGAGTTCCGGGGTGGGTGTGTCTTCCGGCGGCTGGGGGGTGATGGCGCCGTCCGGGGTGAAGTTGAAGCGTTCGTAGAAGCGGCGTGCCCTGGTGTTGCCCTCGACGACCCATAGGCGCAGCCGGGGGTGGCCCGCGGTCTTGCAGCGGACCATGCATTCCAGGAGCAGTGCGCGGCCGATGCCCGTGGAGTAATGCTCCGGGTGCGCGTACAGCGCGTACAGCTCGGCCTCGTCCGGTGGCACGTCGTTGTCGCGTGCGGGGCCGAAGCAGGCCCAGCCGACGGTCCGGCCCCCGCGCTCGGCGATCAGGTCCACCGTGCCGGCCCGGCCCTCCGCGAGCCGCTCGCGCAGCTCCTGCTCGTTCTCCGCGACATCGAGGCCGTCCAGGAACGCCTGGGGCATCAGTCCGGCGTACGCGTTGCGCCAGCCGAGGACGCGGATCTCGGCCACGCTCGCGCAGTCGGCGTCGGTCATCTCCCGTACGCGCACCTGCGGCATCTACTCGGCCACCACCGCGAACGCCTCGATCTCCATCAGGAACTCGGAGCCGACCAGAGCGGCGACCTGCACCGCCGACGCCGCGGGGAGCCGCTCGGGGTCCAGGAAGGCGTCCCGCGCGGCGCGCACGGCCGGCATGTGCGCCATGTCCGTCACGAAGTACGTCAGCTTCACCACGTCGTCGAAGGTGGCGCCCGCCGCCGCCAGGCAGCGCCGCAGATTCTCGAACACCTGCCGGGCCTGCGCCGCCGCGTCGCCCTCGCCGACCAGATCGCCGTCCTCGTCCAGGGCCAACTGCCCTGATATCGCCACGAGACGGCCCGTCCCCATGACGACGTGCGTGTACGCGGTGGCGGGGGCCACGCCCTCGGGGGCGCTGATGTGGGTCAGTCGGCTCATGCCCCCATGGTGGACCACGGCACCGACAACGCCCCGCGCCCGGGGGTGCCTTCACGGTTCCGCGAGGGCTTCGGGTCGGGCAGCGCCTCGCACACCGCGTCCACCTCGCCACCGCTGCCGGGCACCTCGCCGGTCGACAGGTACGCCGCCAAGTGCCGGTCCAGGCAGGCGTTTCCGCGCAGGGTGACGCCGTGGTTGCCGCCGCCCCGCTCGACCACCAGGCGCGAGTCGCCCAGCTTGCGGTGCAGGGCGACGGCGCCCTCGTACGGAGTGGCCGGGTCGTCGGTCGCCTGGAAGAGCAGGACCGGTGCCAGCGCGGAGTTGGAGACGTCCGGCGGGCTCAGGTGGTGTGTCGGCCAGAAGGCGCACGGGGCGTTGTACCAGGCGTTGTTCCAGGTGGCGAACGGTGCCTTCGCGTGGATCCGCGTGTGGTCCTCGCGCCAGGTCCGCCAGTCGCGCGGCCACTGCGCGTCCCTGCACTGCACGGCCGTGTAGACGCTGTAGCCGTTCTCGCCCGCCGCGCCGCTCGCGCCGAAGGTCTCGTACGCCTTCAGGAGCGGGGCGGTGTCCTTGCCGTTCGCGTACGCCGCGAAGGCCGCGGCCAGGGGCGGCCAGAAGCGGTTGGTGTAGCCGCCGGGGAGGAAGGTGTCCTCCAGCTCGGCGGCGCCCACCTTGCCGCCCGCCGGGCGCTCCGCCAGTGTCCGCCGCATCGTGTGCCACCGGGCCTCGACCCGCGCGGGGTCCCCGCCCAGGCCGTACGCGGAGTCGTGCCGGGCGATCCAGGCCATGAAGGCCTTGTGGCGGGCGTCGAAGGCGTGATCCTGCCGGAGGTTGGCGGCGTACCAGATGCTCGTCGGGTCGACCAGGGAGTCGAGCGCCATGCGGCGCACGCGGTGCGGGTAGAGCTTGGCGTAGACGGCGCCCAGATACGTGCCGTACGAGTAGCCGAGATAGCTCAGGCGTGGCGCGCCGAGGGCGGCACGGATGGCGTCCATGTCCTTGGCCGCGCTCACCGTGTCGATGAACGGCAGGACGGCCGCGTACTTCGAGGCGCACGCCCGCGCGAAGGCCCGCGCCCGGTCGAGGTTGGCCCGCTCCAGGGCGGGCGTGACCGGAACGCTGGCGGGGCGCACGGGGGTGAAGTGTCCGGGGCGGCAGTTGAGCGCGGGCTCGCTCCTGCCGACACCGCGCGGGTCGAAGCCGATGACGTCGTACCGCGCGGCCACCTCCTTGGGAAGGGACTTCGCGACGGACCCGGCCATGGCCAGGCCGCTGCCGCCCGGGCCGCCGGGGTTGACCAGGAGGGGCCCCTGGGACGTGGCCGCGGTGTGCGGGACGCGCGACAGGGCGAGGGTGATCTGCTCGCCTGCCGGCCGCTGGTGGTCGAGCGGGACCTTCACCGACGCGCACTGGAGCGCCGGATGGGCCTTCGTGGCGCACTTCTTCCACGCCAGCGGGGCCGCCAGGGCCGCCGGGGCGGCCTGTGCGGTGCGCGGGGGCGAGGCGCTCGCCGCGGTCGGCAGTCCGGCGGCGGGCACGGCCGCTCCGGTCAGCGCGGCGAGGGAGCAGAGGGCGACGGCGCGTTTCTTCATCAGGCTTCCCAGGGCGGAGGATCCGTGGCCGTGCACGCCACGACCTCGGCCGCATCGTCCCGGAAAGCCCGCCCGGAAGCGTCCGTTCTGTCGATGAATGACCTGAAAGGAGCAGGCGGCCACCCGCGAAAGGATGCCGGGAGAGGGTGCCCGTGAAAAGGGGTCCTCCTACAGGAGCGTGAGCTGAGTGGGGCCCGCGGCCGGCTCCGGCTCCTCGGGGACCGGGACGCGGCGCGCGGCACCCGCGCGCGTGGGGCCGATGCCGAACTCCTCGGCCAGCTCGTGCACGTGCCGGGTGATGCGGCGCTGGTACCACTTCGGGGCGTAGGCCCCTTCCGCGTACAGCCGCTCGTACCGCCGCACCAGATGCGGGTGGTGCTGCCCCACCCATGCCATGAACCACTCGCGTGCGCCCGGCCGCAGATGCAGGACCAGGGGCGTCACCGAGGTCGCGCCGGACGCGGCGATGGCCCGCACCGTGGCGCGCAGCTGGTCCGGGTGGTCGCCCAGGAACGGGATCACCGGCGCCATCAGGACCCCGCAGCCGATGCCGTGCCCGGTCAGGGTGCGTACGACGTCCAGGCGCCGCTCGGGGGCGGGCGTACCCGGCTCGACGGTGCGCCACAGTTCGTGGTCGGTGAAGCCGACGGAGACGGAGATGCCGACGTCCGTCACGGCCGCGGCCTGCCGCAGCAGATCGAGGTCGCGCAGGATCAGCGTGCCCTTGGTGAGGATCGAGAAGGGGTTGCCGCGGTCGCGCAGCGCCTCGATGATGCCCGGCATCAGGCGGTAGCGGCCCTCCGCGCGCTGGTAGCAGTCGACGTTGGTGCCCATCGCGATGTGGTCGCCGTGCCAGCGCGGCGAGGCGAGCTGGCGTCGCAGCAGCTCGGCGGCGTTGATCTTGACGACGATCTGGCTGTCGAACCCGATGCCGGTGTCCAGGTCCAGATAGCTGTGGGTCTTGCGCGCGAAACAGTAGACGCACGCGTGCGTGCAGCCCCGGTAGGGGTTGACCGTCCATTCGAACGGCATGCGGGACGCGCCCGGCACGCGGTTCACGATCGACCTGGCCCGGATCTCGTGAAAGGTGATCCCCGCGAACTCAGGGGTGTCGAAGGTCCGCGTCGTCACCGCGTCCGCGCCGAACAGCGCGGCATCAGCGGTGCCCTGACGCGGTCCGTCGGAGAGGTTCTCCCAGCGCATGACGCCTCCTCGGTAGCACTGACCACAGAATAGAACACATGTTCCCTTGATGTGCGACCCGGAGCGCGGGGCCCAGTGCGTCGAACAGGAGAGCGGCCTGGTGGTCGGCTCCATCAGCCTGCTCTGGCGCCGCCGAGCGAGGGCTCCGTGGAGTTCGGCTACGGCGTCGTCGCCTCGCGGCGCGGACGCGGCTACGCCCCGGAGGCCGCCCGTGCCTCCGTCCGCGTCCTGGAGAAGGCCGGGCCGCACCGCTGGAGCGACGACGGCACCACGGCCCGGTTCCGGGCCACCGCGCCGGAGGAGTCCCGCAGCCGGCGGAATTGCCGGGTCCGGCGACGGGCGGGCCGCACGCACGTTGCATGATCGGAAGCATGCTTGTCGAGTTCCTGTCCGTCGCCGCCCTGGCCGTGGTGCTGATCTGCGCGGTCGTCCGCCCCTTCGGCCGCCCGGAAGCCGTCTTCGCCGTACCGGCCGCGGGCGTGGTGATCGCGGCCGGGGCGATTCCGCTCCACGACGTGCGGGATGAGGCCGCGCGGCTCGGCCCCGTGATCGGCTTCCTCGCGGCCGTCCTGGTGCTCGCCAAGCTCTGCGCCGACGAAGGGCTCTTCCACGCCTGCGGCACCTGGATGGCGCGCCGGGCCGCGGGGCGCCCGCGCCGGCTGCTCGCCGCGGTCTTCGGTCTCGCCTCGGTCATCACCGCGGCCCTCAGCCTGGACGCCACCGTGGTCCTGCTCACCCCCGTGGTCTTCGCGACCGCCGCCCGCATGGGCGTGCGGCCCCGGCCGCACGTCTACGCGAGCGCCCACCTGTCGAACACCGCCTCGCTCCTGCTGCCCGTCTCGAACCTCACGAACCTCCTGGCGTTCGCCGCCACCGGGCTGAGCTTCACGCGCTTCGCCCTGCTGATGACGCTGCCGTGGCTGGTCGCCATCGCGGTCGAGTACGCCGTCTTCCGGCGGTTCTTCGCCGCTGACCTCGACGCGCCGACCGACGGCGGAGACACCGCGGAACCGCCCCGTATGCCGCTCTTCGCCCTGGTCACCGTGGCGTTCACGCTCGCCGGGTTCGCGGTCGCCTCCACCGTCGGCGTCGACCCGGCCTGGGCCGCGGCCGCCGGGGCGTCCGTACTCGCCGTGCGCGCCCTCCTGCGGCGGCGCACCACCGCGCTCGCGCTCGTGCGCTCGGCCTCGCTGCCGTTCCTCGCCTTCGTCCTCGCCCTCGGCGTCGTCGTCCGGGCCGTCGTCGACAACGGCCTCGGCGACGCCCTCGGGCACGTCCTGCCGGACGGCACCGCCCTGCCCGCGCTGCTCGGCACCGCCGCCGTCGCCGCGCTCCTGGCCAACCTCATCAACAACCTGCCCGCCGTCCTCGCCCTGGTCCCGCTGGCCGCGCCGGCCGGCCCCGGAGCCGTCCTCGCCGTCCTCATCGGCGTGAACGTCGGCCCCAACCTCACCTACGCCGGCTCCCTCGCCACCCTGCTCTGGCGCCGCATCGCCCACCAGCACGAACACCACGTCCGCCTACGGGAGTTCACCCGCCTCGGCCTGCTCACCACGCCCGCGGCCCTCGTCCTCGCGACCGTCGCGCTCTGGGTCTCGCTGCGGCTGCTGCCCGCCTGAGCGGGCCCCGGCGGCGGCCCCGATTTGGGGGGCCGGTGCGCCGGGTGGTTGGCTCTCCCTGAACTCCCCGATAAACCAAGTGCTGGAGGAAGTGCAATGGCGCAGGTCGAGGCGACCACGGAGCGGATCATCGCGGCACAGCCGGACGACGTCTTCGACGCACTGGCCGACTACAACGGCACGCGCGAAAAGATCCTTTCGGAGCACTTCAGCGAGTACGAGGTACGCGAAGGCGGCGACGGCGAGGGCACGCTGGTCCACTGGAAGCTCCAGGCCACCAGCAAGCGGATCCGCGACTGCCTCCTGGAGGTCACCGAGCCCACCGACGGCGAGCTGGTCGAGAAGGACCGCAACTCCTCCATGGTGACCACCTGGACCGTCACCCCGGCCGGCGAGGGCAGGTCCCGCGTGGTCGTCACCAGCGTGTGGAACGGCGCGGGCGGCATCGGCGGCTTCTTCGAGAAGACCTTCGCCCCCAAGGGCCTCGGGCGGATCTACGACGCCGTCCTCGGCAACCTCGCCACCGAGCTGGAGAAGTAACGCCCGCGCGGCCTCCCGGGACAACCCCTCGGGGGTTGTTCTCACGCTCACCGTTTCGAGTGGTCTTCTGCCCGCTCCCGTTGTGCGCCGTAGGGCCTCGACCGGCGCATTCGCCCTTGAGACCCCGGTAGAGAGCGACTCGTCGCGCTTGCTCCCAGTTGTCGCGAAATGCGAGAAAGCTGGCGGCGCAGGCGCGACGAGGGGAGCAGTACGTGGGTGGGACGACGCTGGCGAAGGCCTCCGGGCGGGACAGCGAGGGGGCCGCACCGCCGGACGGCCGAGGGGCGGGAGAGCCACCGCCGCGGGAACTCAGCCCCCGCCGCGTCCGCATGGTCTTCGTCGGGCTGATGCTCGCCCTGCTGCTCGCCGCCCTGGAGCAGATGATCGTCGCCACCGCGCTCCCCAAGATCGTCGGAGAGCTGCACGGCCTGGACCGGATGTCCTGGGCGATCACCGCCTATCTGCTCACCTCCACCATCGGGCTGCCCATCTACGGCAAGCTCGGTGACCTCTACGGGCGCAAGGGCGTCTTCCAGTTCGCGATCGTCGTCTTCATCGTCGGCTCCGCCCTCGCCGGCTGGTCGCGCACCATGGACCAGCTCATCGCCTACCGCGCCCTCCAGGGCGTCGGCGCGGGCGGCCTCATGATCGGCGTACAGGCGATCATCGCGGACATCGTGCCGCCCCGGCAGCGCGGCCGCTATATGGGCCTCATCGGCGCCGGATTCGGCCTCGCCTCGGTCGCGGGTCCCCTCCTCGGCGGCTTCTTCACCGACCACGCCTCCTGGCGCTGGTGCTTCTACTTCAACGTGCCCTTCGGCCTGGTCACCTTGCTGGTGGTCACCCTCGCCCTCAAGCTGCCGAAGCCCACCGCCAGGGCCCGGCTCGACGTGCTCGGCGCGCTGCTCCTCGCCGCCGCCTCCACCTGCCTGGTGCTGCTCACCAGCTGGGGCGGGACCCAGTACGCCTGGGACGACCGGCTGATCCTCGGGCTCGGGGCGGGCGCCGTGGTGACGAGCCTGCTCTTCCTCGTCGCCGAGAGGTTCGCCGCAGAACCGATCATCCCGCTGCGCCTCTTCCGCGACTCGGTCTTCAACCTCACCTCCCTGGTGGGCATGGTCGTCGGGATCGCCCTCTTCGGAGCCGCCAGTTACCTGCCGACCTTCCTCCAGATGGTCGACGGCGCGAGCGCCACCGAGTCCGGCCTCCTGATGCTGCCGATGATGGCCGGTGTCGTCGGCGCCTCGATCATCTCCGGGCAGCTCATCAGCCACACCGGGCGCTACAAGATCTACCCGGTGCTCGGCGGCGCCCTGTCCGTCGTCGGCATGTGGTTCCTCTCCCGCCTCGAAACCGACACGTCCCGCCTCGCGTACAGCGTCTGGATGGCGATCCTCGGCGCGGGCATCGGGCTGGTCATGCCGGTCCTGATCCTCGCCGTGCAGAACACGGTCCGCCCCGGCGACCTCGGCACGGCCACCAGCGCGCACAACTACTTCCGGCAGATCGGCGGCAGCGTGGGCGCCGCCGTCTTCGGCACGCTCTTCGCCGACCGCCTCGCCGCGGCCCTCGCGGACCGGCTCCCCGCCGGGTCGGACAAGGACCTGCCCGATCCCGAGTCGCTCACCCCGCAGCTGGTCCACGCGCTGCCCACGCCGCTGCGCGAGGGCTACATCCAGGCCTACGCCGACGCGATGCCGCGGATCTTCCTCTACCTGGTGCCGGTGCTCGTCCTCGGCATGCTGCTCGCCTTCTTCCTCAAGGAGACCCCCCTGTTGTCCAGCGCCACTTCCCCCAACGCACCCGCCGCCGCGACGGTGACCGTCCCCCACGCCCGTACGACGACGTACGCGGCGGGGGTCCCCGTCTGTGGCACCGTGCAGCACCCCGACGGCACCGTGGTGCCCCGCGCGGCCCTCACCCTCATCGACGTGGCCGGGCAGCAGATCGGGCGCGGCGCGAGCGGCGAGGACGGGCGGTACGCCCTCTCGACGCCGGGATCCGGGTCGTTCGTGCTGATCGCGGCCGCCGGCGGGCACCAGCCGCAGGCCGTCACGGTCACCGTCGGCGAGCGGCCCGTCGAACTCGACGTGGTCCTCGGCGGCGCGGGCCGCCTCGCGGGCACCGTGACGACCGCCGACGGAACGCCCGTTCGGGACGCCGCCGTCACCCTCACCGACGTCCGCGGCGAGGTCGTCGCCACCACCCGCAGCGGCCGCGAGGGCGGCTACGTCATGACCGAGCTGGTGGCCGGCGAGTACACCCTGGCGGCGAGCGCCCCCGCCTTCCGCCCCGCCGCGCTGCCGGTGACCGTGCAGGCCTCGCGCGAGACCCGCCAGGACGTGGAGCTCGCGGGCGGCGCGGTGCTGCGCGGCACGGTGCGGGCGGGCGGCGGCCGGATCGTCGAGGACGCGCGCGTGACGCTGCTCGACGCCGCGGGCAACGTCGTCGACACCCTCACCACCGGGGCCGACGGCACCTTCCGCTTCGTCGACCTGTCGTCCGGCGAGTACACCGTCATCGCGGCGGGCTACCCGCCGGTCGCCACGGTCCTCCAGGTCGCGGGCGGCGGACGCACGGAGCGGGACCTTCAACTGGGCCACGAGGACTGACGTACGGGGGAGGGGCGCTCAGGGGGGCGTGCGCCGGGCTCTCGGGCCGCGGGCGATTACCGCATCGCCCCGCACGGCAACGCGCGCCAGCCGTACGGTGGTTGCCGGCGGCTCAGATCTCGCGCCGCCGCGGAGGGAGCATGGGCCATGGAACGAGGCACTCCGGACGGGCCGGTGGCGCGGGGTGGTGCCGTGGCCGGACACATCCCCTTGGCCGTGGTCGTAGTCGACGGCGCGGGACTCGTCTCGCACTGGAGCGTCGGAAAGCGACCTGCCGCCCGAGCAGCTCCTGCGCAACCTCGACGACCACCCGCTGCCCACGCTGCTCGGCGCGGGCCCCGGCGACGAGTACGGCCGCGGCCTCGGGGTCGTGAGCACCCTCGCCAAGGAGTGGGGCACGAGCCGTAGGGACTCAGGCAAGACGGTCCGGTTCGAACCGGCTCTTCCGAGCGGTGGTTCACCAGGTGCCTTGTCGGCCGGGCAAGAGCGCGGTAGACCGATCTCGCCGCCGGGCTTCGGCGGCTCTCGTCGGACCGTGGGGAGCTGGAGCATGAGCGTCACGAGTCGGTACAGGGAGGCCTGGGAGGGATTCTGGCGAGAGGCCCCGGGCGAAGTGGGCGCCGTCATCTGGGACGCCGAGCCCGCGCTGACCGCCAGGCCCCATCTCGCCCTGTTCGAACCGCACTTGGCCGCGTCCGACCTGCCCGTGGTCGACCTGGGCTGCGGCAACGGCACCCAGACCCGCTACCTCGCCGACCGCTTCCCGCACGTCCTCGGCGTCGATCTGTCCGTCGCCGCCCTCGCCCACGCCCGCCACGCGGACCCCGCCGATCAGGCGGAGTTCCGGCAGCTCGACGCCGCCGACAAGGGCGCGGCGGAGCAACTGCACGCGGAACTGGGCGATGTGAACGTCTACATGCGCGGTGTCCTCCACCAGTGCGAGCCCGACGACCGCCAGGCGCTGGTCGACAGCATCGCGACGCTGACCGGCGGGCGCGGCAGGGCCTTCATCGTCGAGCTGTCCGAGGCCGCCAAGCCCATCCTGCGGGCCCTCGCGCAGCTCCCCGAGGGCCCGCCGCCGAAGCTCGCCCCCGTCTTCGCGCACGGCATCGCCCCCGCAGAGGTGATCGACGACGCCGTGCCGCGATACGTGGCCGCGGCCGGCCTCGGCATCGTCACGAGCGGCGAACTGCCCCTCGCCACCACGGAGTTCCACCCGGACGGCACGCGTATAGAGCTGCCCTCGAAGTGGCTGGTGGTGGGCCGGACGGGCTGCTGACCGCGGCCCCCCTGGGCCCGTGCCCCGCCCCCTGGCCGCCACCTAGCCACCTCGTCACCTCGTCAGGCAGGCGACGTCACCCCACGACGTGGACGGCCCACCCGGGCGGCGGGCACCACTTCGCCGGAGATCGCAAGGCCGAGCCCGGCGACCGCCTGGGCGACCAGGCGGGCCATGCGGGCGGCCCCGTACTCCTGGAAGTGCGTGTTGTCCTGCACCCCGTTCGGGAAGTTCGGGTACTGCCCGGCGGCGAGCCACAGGAAGACCTTCTTCGAGGCCTCGACGCCGATCTGGTCGAGGTAGGCGCGGGAGAGTGCGGACAGATCGATCAGCGGGACGCCCTCCTCCGCGGCCACGGCCTTGGCGGCCGCCACGTACGCGGGGAAGGAGACGTTGAACCGGCCGGTGGACGGGTTGTAGTCGCGGCGCGAGACGGGGGTGACGACGACCGGTGTCGCCCCGCGGGCCCGGGTGGCCCGGATGTAGTCGTTGCGCAGGTACTCCTTGTAGTCCGCGGGCGGGGTGTAGCGCTCGGGCCTGCTCGCGGTGGCGTCGTTGTGGCCGAACTGGACGAAGAGATGGTCGCCCGGCCTGATCGCGCGGTGGATGGCTGCGAGGCGGCCCTGCTCGATGAAGGAGCGTGAACTGCGGCCCCCGATGGCGTGGTTGGCGACCGTGACGGCGGGGGTGAAGCAGCGGGGGAGCAGCTGGCCCCAGCCCGCTTCGGGGTGGTAGGAGGCGCTGTACGTCTGTGCCGTGGAGTCGCTCGCGATGTAGAGGGTGGTGGCGGCCGCCGCCGTGGGCCCCGCGGCCCGTGCGGCGGGGGCGCGGACCAGGCCGAGCCCGGCGAGGCCGAGCGCGGCGGCGCCGCCCGCGAGGAAGCGGCGGCGGCCGGTGACGTCGATCGGTGGGGGAGTCGCTGGGCGGGCCATGAACCACTCCTGGGGTCAGGTCGGGCGGATCGAGGAGGATCGGTCGTCGCGTGGGACGGTCGGTCAGGAGTCGCCGCCGGGACGGGAAAGGTTGCGGGGGTGCGTTGTCGAGCGTTTTCGAAGGGCGTCCGGATGAATCGATTCATGGCATCCGACAGGCCTTGGCGCACCCGGGGCGGATGTTCGGCCACTCGTACACGAGAGAAGCGCTTCGACCAATTCCTGCCCGAACCGTTGACGTGTCCTGCGACTCTCCCTACGTTGGCCCGGCAAGCGCTTGCCTATAACGATTCAAGTCGCGGGTGAAGGAGCACAACTGTGCCTATGCAAAAGGAACTCGACCGGCGGAGCCTGCTCAAGCTCACGGGTGGCTCGCTCGCCGCCCTCGGCGTGACGGCGGCGGGCTGCGGTGCCGGAAGCGGTTCCGGGGACGGCACTGTCACGCTCCGCTACGCGTGGTGGGGGTCCGACGACCGGGCCGAGCGGATCAACAAGACCATCGCGCTCTTCGAGAAGAAGCACCCGAAGATCAAGATCAAGACGGACTTCCAGCCGTACCTGGACTTCTGGAAGAAGTTCAACACCCAGGCTGCGGGCGGCAATCCGCCGGACGTCTTCCAGAACGCCATCGGCTTCCTGCGCAAGTACGACGAGCGCAACGTACTGCTCGACCTGCGCGAGCAGGTGAAGGCCGGGCACCTGCGGCTCGACGGCTTCCGCGCGGGCCTGGAGAAGTTCGGCGAGGTCGACGGCAAGCTCCTCGGCATCCCCGTCGGCAGCAACTCCATGGCCCTGGTGATCGACAAGCCGCTCTTCGCGAAGGCCGGCGTCACCCCCGAGATGGGCTGGACCTGGGACGACTTCCACACCGCGATGGAGAAGATCCGCGACAAGGGCCGGCCGGGCGACAGTGGCCTGTACGGCGTCATGTACCTCTACGACCTGTATCTGCGCCAGCACGGCAAGGCCTTCTTCACCAAGGACGGCCTCGGCTTCACCGAGGCCGACCTGAAGGAGTGGTGGACCAAGGGCCGACAGGGCGTCAGGTCCGGCATCTACGCCGACCCGAAGAAGGTCGCCCAGGTCAAGCCCAAGTCCGCGGTGGCCGCCGAACTCGCCGCCGCCGAGTTCACCTGGGACAACTTCACCGTCCGCTACACCGCCGAGGGCAAGAGCAGCTACGGCCTCGCGCCGATCCCGACCACCGACGGCAAGAAGACCGGACAGTACCTCGGCTCCCTGATGCTGAGTGGCTCCCGGCGCACCCGGCACCCACGCCAGGTCGCCCAGTTCATCGACTTCATGGTGCACGACCCCGGAGTCGCCGAGATCATGGGATACGACCGCGGGGTGCCGGCCACCACGGCGCAGTACGAGGCCTACCGGCCGTCCCAGGAGAGCGACAAGGTCATCGCCTCGGTCAACAAGGACATCGCCGCGTACGAGGAGAGCCTCGTCGACGCCGGCGTCCTGGAGACGATCACCCCGCATCCGGCGGGCGCGGACGTCTGCGAGGCGGCGTTCCTGCGCGTCGCCGAGGAACTCGCCCTCGGCAAGCGGTCGGTGGACGAAGCCGTCGAGCAGTACTTCAACGAGTGCAAGACGGCACTCGGCACCCGATGAGCGGCACGATGACTCCCTCGAAGGCCGCGACGGCGACCACTGCGCCGGCGCGACGCCCCGCGGACTCCCGTCGCCCCGGCGGGGCCCGGCGCGGGCGGCGCGGCGAGAACCTCGCCGGGTACCTCTTCATGTCCCCCTGGATCGCCGGGTTCCTGCTGCTCACCGCGGGCCCGATGGTCGCCTCCCTCTACTTCGCCTTCACCGACTACAACCTCTTCGACGCGCCGAAGTGGATCGGCCTCGACAACTTCACCGAGATGTTCGGCGACCCCCGCTGGCGCACGTCGGTCGAGGTGACGCTCTGGTACGTGGTCGTCGGCACCCCGCTGAAGCTGGCCGCGGCGCTCGGCGTCGCGCTCCTGCTCAACCAGAAGCGGCGCGGCCAGGCCTTCTACCGGGCCGCCTTCTACGCCCCTTCGCTGATCGGCGCGAGCGTGTCCGTCGCCGTCGTCTGGAAGGCGATCTTCTCGGAGGACGCGATCGTCGACCGCGCCCAGAGCACCCTGTTCGGCATGGACGTGGGCGGCTGGACCGGCGACCCGGACTGGATCATCTACAGCCTGGTGGCGCTCACCGTCTGGCAGTTCGGCGCGCCCATGGTCATCTTCCTGGCCGGCCTCAAGCAGGTGCCGCGCGAGTTGTACGAGGCGGCGGCGATGGACGGCGCGGGCACCTGGCGGCGGTTCTGGCACATCACGCTGCCGCTGATCTCCCCCGTCCTGTTCTTCAACGTCCTCCTGGAGACCATCCACTCCTTCCAGATCTTCGCCTCCGCGTACATCGTCGGCGGCGGGGCGGGCGGCAACGCCTGTGGTCCGGCGGACGGCTCGCTCGTCTACACCTGCTACCTGTACGTCCAGGGCTTCGAGAACAGCCGGATGGGCTTCGCCTCCGCCATGGCCTGGATGCTGCTGCTCGCCGTCGGCCTGGTGACGGCGGTGCTGTTCTGGTCCCAGAAACGCTGGGTGCACTATGAGGAGGCGTCCCGATGAGTACGGCGCGTACGGTGCGTACGGGGTCCACCGGGCCGGTGGCGGTTGCTGGGCGCGGGCGTGGGGGCGCCGGTTCGTGGGCCTGGCACCTCGGTGCCCTCGCCGTGCTCGCGGTGGTCCTCTACCCGGTGGTGTGGCTGATCGGCGGCTCCTTCAAGCACAACGACGAGATCGTCGGCAGCCTGGAGCTGTTCCCGACGGACCCGGTCACCTCGAACTACAGCGGCCTCGCCGAGGGCATCGCCGACATCTCCATCACCACCTTCTTCGCCAACTCCCTGTTTCTGGCGGTCGGTTCGGTGGTGGGGGTGCTGGTCTCCTGCTCGCTGGCGGCTTACGCCTTCGCCCGGATCCGTTTCGCGGGCCGCAACCTCCTCTTCGCGCTGATGATCGGCACGCTGCTGCTGCCGTACCACGTGCTGCTCATCCCGCAGTACGTGCTGTTCCAGAAGCTCGGCCTGATCAACACCTACACCCCGTTGCTGCTCGGCAAGTACCTGGCGGTCGATGCCTTCTTCGTCTTCCTGATGGTGCAGTTCATGCGGAACCTGCCGCGTGAACTGGACGAGGCGGCGCGGCTGGACGGCTGCGGGCATCTGCGGATCTACTGGTCGGTCGTGCTGCCGCTGTGCCGGCCCGCGCTGATCACCAGCGCGATCTTCACGTTCATCAACGCGTGGAACGACTTCATGGGGCCGCTGATCTACCTCAACGACCCGTCGAAGTACACGGTGTCGCTCGGTCTGAAGATGTTCGTCGACCAGGAGGGGCTCGCCAACTACGGCGGCATGATCGCGATGTCGCTGGTGGCGTTGCTGCCCGTGGTCGCGTTCTTCCTCGCCTTCCAGAGGTATCTGATCGACGGCATGGCCACGTCGGGGTTGAAGTGACGGGGGCGGGTGGCGGTGCGGGTGGGGGTGTGGGCGGGCGGCGGTTCGGGGTCTTCGCGGAGTGTCTGCTGACCGGTGTGTGGGTCGTGGTGGCCGCGGTGCCGTTGGTGACGGTGCCGGCGGCGGTCGCGGCGGGGGCCGCGCATCTTCGGCGGCATCTGGCGCACGAGGCCGGGGGGTGGCGGGAGTTCGTGGCGGACTGGCGGGCCGCCGCGCGGCGGGGGTGGCTCGTGGGGGTCGCGGGGTGGGGTGCGGTTGCTCTGCTGTGGGCGGATCTCGTGGTCGTACGGGCCGGGGGGCTGCCGGGGGGTGCGGTCGTGGGGGTGGTGGGGGTGCTGGTGATGTTCGCGGTGGTCGTGGCGGGGGTGCGGGCGGCTGTGGGATGGCGGCCTGGTGCGTCGTGGCGGGGGCTGCTCGCTGCGGCGGGGCGTGGGACGGTGCGGGATCCTGCGGGGTCTTTGGTGCTGGTGTGTGGGGTGGCTGTGGTGGGGGTGTCGGGGTGGTTCGCGGTGCCGTTGGCTGCGCCGGCTGTGGGGGTGCTTGTGGCTGCGGGGGTTGTGGTGGAGGGGCGGGGTTGAGGGGGCCGTTCTTCGGCTGCGGGTTGGTGGGGTTGGTCGCGCAGTTCCTCGCGCCCCTAGGTGGGGGGTGGGTGGTGGTGGTTGGGGTGAGGTGCGGGTTGGTGGGGGTTGGTCGCGCGGTTCCTCGCGCCCCTTGCGGGGTCGGTCGCGCGGGTCTGTGTCCTGGATGGGTCTTCGCGCTCCTTTCGGGGCGCTGTCATGCCTTGTCGATGAGACGTGAGGAAAGTGAGGGGCCGCATGCCTCCCGTAGCCCGTAGAGCTCTGCTCAAGGCCGCCGCCGCGGCCGGTGTCGCCGCTCAGTCCAGTTGGGCGCTCGGGGGTGGCCGGGCCCGGGCCGCGGTGTCCGTAGCCCCGGTGGCCGATGGGCCCGTACGTATTCGGTGGTTGGAGGACGGCGGGGTCGGGGCCGCCCCGGGGTCCACCTTCGGCGTGCCCTGGCCCAAGGGGCTGCACGGTGCCGATGCCACGTTCGCCCTCGCCGACGGCGAAGGCAAGGACGTCGCCGTGCAGAGCTGGCCCACCGCGTACTGGCCCGACGGGTCGTTGAAGTGGACGGCGCACGCCGTCGGGCCGGGGGCCGGCGACGCCGAGCGGTTCACGCTGAAGGCCGGGACCCCGGCACCGTACAAGGAGAAGGTCAAGGTCACCCGGAGCGGCCGCAAGGTCACCGTGGACACCGGTGTCGTCACGGCGGTGATCGGCACGGATGGCGAGCGGCTCGTCCAGTCGGTGACGCGGGGCGGCGGTACGAAGATCGCCACGGATGGACGGCTCGTCCTGCTCCGGCAAGGTGACATCGACGACGGCGACACCGGCCACGCCAAGTGGGAGCGGTTCGACGGAGAGATCGACGCCGTCGAGGTGGAGCAGGACGGGCCTGTGCGTGCCGTCGTCCGTATCGACGGCAAGCACCGCAAAGGCAGCCGGAGCTGGCTGCCGTTCAGCGTCCGGCTGTACTTCTACGCGGGCGCCGAGTCGTTCCGCATGGTGCACACGATCACCTACGACGGGGACCAGGAGAAGGACTTCATCCGCGGGCTCGGCGTGCGCTTCACCGTGCCGATGCGCGACGCCCCGTACGACCGGCACATCCGCATCGCGGGCGAGGGCGAGGGATTCCTCACCGAGGCCGTCAAGGGGATCACCGGGCTGCGCCGCGACCCCGGCGCCGCCGTGCGTGCCGCGCAGGTCAAGGGCGAGAAGCTGCCCGACCCGGCCACCTGGGACCAGCGCGTCACCAGCCGCCTCCAGTACATCCCGAGTTGGGGCGACTACACGCTCGCCCAGCTGTCCGCCGACGGGTTCACGCTGCGCAAGCGCACCGAGTCCGGCCGCGGCTGGATCCCCGCGGGCGGCGGCGGGCGCGCGAACGGCTTCGGGTACGTGGGCGGGGTGAGCGGCGGGTTCTCGTTCGGCCTGCGCGACTTCTGGGAGAAGCATCCCGCCCAGCTCGACATCCGCGGCGCGGCGGGCGACGAGGCGGAGGTGACCCTGTGGCTGTGGTCGCCGGAGGCGCCCGCCATGGACCTGCGCTTCTACCACGACGGGCTGGGCCAGGACACCTACCCGGAGCAGCTCGAAGGCCTCAACATCACCTATGAGGATTTCGAACCGGGCTTCGGCACCCCTTACGGCATCGCCCGCACCAGCGAGCTGATGTTCTGGGCCAACGCCGCCACCCCCTCGGCCGCCACGCTCGTCGACCAGGCCGCCGCCGTCCGCCTCCCGCCCCAACTGGTCGCCGAACCCGGCCATGTGAGCGCCGCCGGCGTCTTCGGCGGGCTCTTCGCACCCGTCGACCGCTCCACGCCCGCGAAGGCCGAGATCGAGGACCACCTCGACTTCCTCTTCACGTACTACAAGGACCAGGTCGAACAGCGCCGCTGGTACGGCTTCTGGGACTACGGCGACATCATGCACACCTACGACGAGGACCGGCACCAGTGGCGGTACGACGTCGGCGGCTACGCCTGGGACAACTCCGAGCTCTCGCCCGACCTCTGGCTCTGGTACGCCTATCTGCGCTCGGGCCGCGCCGACATCTTCCGCTTCGCCGAGGCCATGACCCGCCACACCGGCGAGGTCGACGCCTACCACCTCGGCCAGTGGGCCGGGCTCGGCACCCGGCACGGCGTCCAGCACTTCGCCGACAGCGCCAAACAGCAGCGCATCTCCACCGCCGTCTACCGCCGCCCCTACTACTTCCTCACCGCCGACGAACGGGTCGGCGACCTCATGCACGCCCTCGTCGACTCCGATGAGACCTTCCTGGCCCTCGACCCGCTCCGAAAGATCCGCACCGAACCCTACGAACCCGACCGGCACGCCCTGTCCATCGGCTTCGGCACCGACTGGAGCGGCCTCGCGGGCGCCTGGCTCACCGAATGGGAACGCAAGGGTCCGAAGGCCGGGAAGGCCGAGGCCCGGCTGCGCTCCACCATGCGGACCATCGCCGCCCAGCCGAACGGCTTCGTACAGGGCAGCGGGCTCTACGACCTCGACACGGGCCGGTTCGCGGTCGCCGGCGAGCCCGCGGTGAACGTCTCGCACCTCTCCGCGATGTTCGGCCTCGTCGAGATGTGCGCCGAGCTGATCGACCTCATCGACCTGCCCGACTTCAAGGCGGCCTGGCTGGACTACTGCCGCTACTTCAACGCCACCAAGGCCGAGCAACGGCAGCGCTACGGCAAGGACTTCGGCAACCTGCTGCTCTTCCAGGGCCACTCCCGCCAGGACGCTTACGCCGCCGCCCAGTTGGACGACGACCGGCTCGCCACTCGCGCCTGGCAGAAGTTCCACGACAGCGACGGCTACACCCGTGCCATGAAGTGGCAGCGGACGAGGATCGAGGGACCCGACGCCCTGGAACCGGGGTACGAGCACCCGCGGATCAGCACCAACGAGACCGCCCTGTTCGGCCTCGCCGCCATCCAGAATCTCGCCCTCATCGGCGACAAGCTGCCCAACTAAACCAAGCTCCAAGGGAGTTCGCTCATGAAGCGGTACGGTTCCGTTCTCGTTACGCTGGCCGCGACCCTGGGCGGCCTGGTCGCCGCGGCGCCCGCCCACGCCGACCGGGGCCACGGCCACGGCGAGGCCCTGGCGACGAGGAACGAGCACTGCACGGGCTCGGCCCCCGTCGTCTGCCACCTCGACCTCGCCCCGGGCACGTACGACGTGTCCGTCCTGCTCGGCGGCGCCACGGCGGGCCGCACCACCGTCACCGCCGAGACGCGCCGCACGATGCTCGCACCGACGCCGACCGGAGCCGGGCAGACCGTGCGGCGCGCCTTCACCGTCGACGTCCGCCATCCCGAGGGGGAGCCGACGGGGCCCGCCGGCAGCCCCGGCCTCGACCTGCGCTTCGAGGGCCCGGCGCCCCGGCTCGCGGGCCTGCGCGTCACTCCGGCGCCCCGCACGCCTCAGGTCCTGCTCGCCGGGGACTCCACGGTCTGCGATCAGCCCGCGGAGCCGTACTCGGGATGGGGGCAGCAACTGCCGCGGTTCTTCGGCCGCGGCACCTCGGTGGCCAACTACGCCGACTCCGGTGAGGGCACGGAGTCCTTCCTGGCCAACCCGGCCCTCTTCCCGGCGCTGCTCGCCGAGGTCCGCCGGGGCGACCGCGTCCTCATCCAGCTCGCCCACAACGACAAGCAGACCCCCGCCGACGCCTACCGCGCACGCCTCACCACCATGACGGAACGCGTACGGGAGAAGGGCGGGCGCCCTGTCCTCGTCACACCGGTCGTCCGCCGGTGGTTCAACGCGGACGGCACCCTCGACAACGGCGTCGCCCTCCACGTGAACGGTCTTGGCGTCGACCTCCCCGGACAAATGCGCTCCCTCGCGGCGGAGCTTGACGTACCGCTCATCGACCTCACCGCGCTGAGCAAGCGGCGGGTCGAAGAGATGGGCCCCGAGGCATCCAAGGCGCTCTACCTCTACGACGAGGCACGCGACAACACGCATACGTCGGTGACGGGAGCCACGGAGTTCGCGGCGCTGGTGCGCGATGCGCTGAGGGAGATGCGCTGAGGGAGCTGGGCTGAGGGTGATGAAGTGAGCCGGCAGGAGGCGTACCCACTCCTTGCCACTCTCAACTTATAGCGCACAGGGGGGCTTGCGGCAAGGCCCCCGTGGTACGGCAAGATCCCGGGTCTCAAGCCAAGGACCTGCGAAAACGGGAGAACCACATAGTGCGCTTGCCGACCGATGCCGTGCCCTCTGCGAACTCAGTGACCTCTGCTACCTGTGCGACCTCTGGGATTACCAGCGCGTTCGACCTCCCCGGCCGCCTCGCCCCGAAGGCCGACCCCGCGCTGATCGCCGGCGACGAGCGGCACTTCGCCGTCATCGCGACGAGCCTGGAGGAGACGATCAGAGAGCTGTCCGACCGCCTCGAAGCCACGCGCAGAGCGCCCGGCGGCATCGGCCGCGAGGCCATGGACCGGGACCTGGAGATCCACCGGCTCACCGGCCGCCTGCGCACCCTGCGCCGCTTCGGTCTCGACCTGTGCCTCGGCCGCGTCGTCGGCACGGACAGCGCCGAGCCCGTGTACATCGGACGGCTCGGCCTCACCGACAGCGAAGGCCGTCGCCTGCTGGTCGACTGGCGTTCGCCCGCCGCCGAGCCGTTCTTCGCGGCCACCCACGCCCACCCCATGGGGCTCGCGAGCCGCCGCCGGTACCGCTGGACCGGCGGCAGGATCAGCGACTACTGGGACGAGGTGTTCACCGCCGAGGGGCTCGAAGGACACGCCGCGCTCGACGACCAGTCAGCGTTCGTCGCCGGTCTCGGCGGCCACCGCTCGGCCCGGATGCGGGACGTGCTCTCCACCATCCAGGCCGACCAGGACGCCATCATCCGGGCGGGTTCGCGGGGCGCCCTCGTCGTCGACGGCGGCCCGGGCACCGGCAAGACCGTCGTCGCCCTGCACCGCGCCGCCCACCTCCTCTACGCCGACCCCCGCCTCGGACACCGCCGCGGCGGCGTGCTGTTCGTCGGCCCGAGCCGTCCCTACCTCGCCTACGTCTCCGACGTCCTGCCCAGCCTCGGCGAGGAGGGCGTACAGACCTGCGTCCTGCGTGACCTGGTCACCGAAGGCGCCACGGCCGAGGTCGAGAGCGACCCGCACGTCGCCCGGCTGAAGGCGTCCGCGGACATGGTGCGGGCCATCGAACCGGCCGTCGCCCTCTACGAGGAGCCGCCCACCGAGGGAATGACGGTCTCCAGCCACTGGTCCGACATCTGGCTCAGCGCCGACGACTGGGCGGCGGCGTTCGACGCCGTCGAACCGGGCACCCCGCACAACGAGGCACGCGACCAGATCCGGGAGGAGCTGCTCACCATCCTCATGGACAAGGACGACAGCGACGCCCCGCCCCACCTGCTGCGCAGATCACTCCTCCAGGACCGCGAACTGACCCGCACCCTCAACCGCGCGTGGCCGATGCTGGAGGCGAGCGATCTCGTCGGCGACCTGTGGTCCGTACCGGCCTACCTGCGCAAGTGCGCCCCCTGGCTCGGCGTCGACGACGTCCGCAGGCTCCAGCGCGCGGACGCCCAGGCCTGGACCGTCTCCGACCTGCCGCTCCTGGACGCCGCACGGCAGCGGCTCGGCGACCCCGAGGCGTCGGCGCGGGGGCAGCGGCGGGAAGCCGCCGTCGCCGCCGAGCGGGCCCGCCGGGCCGACGCCATGGACAGCCTGCTCCAGAACGTCGAGATCGACGAGAGCGAGGGCGCGCTCGGCATGCTCCACGGACGGGACCTCCAGGACAGCCTCATCGACGAGAGCGCGCTGCCCACCGCCGAACCGGACCTGCTCGCCGGTCCCTTCGCGCACATCATCGTCGACGAGGCGCAGGAACTCACCGACGCCGAATGGCAGATGCTGCTCCAGCGCTGCCCGTCCAGGAGCTTCACCATCGTCGGCGACCGCGCCCAGGCCCGGCACGGCTTCACGGAGTCTTGGCGGGAACGGCTGGAGCGGGCGGGGCTCGACCAGATCGAGACGGCCTCGCTGAGCATCAACTACCGGACCCCGGAGGAGATCATGGCCGAGGCCGCACCGGCGATCCGGGCCGCGCTGCCGGACGCGAACGTGCCGACCTCCGTCCGCAGCACCGGTGTTCCGGTCGTCCACGGATCCACCGCCGACCTGGAGGAGACCCTCGACACCTGGCTCGCCGCGCACGGCGACGGGGTCGCCTGTGTCATCGGTGACCCCGCCTTCCGGGACACGCCCCGCGTGCGGTCCCTGACCCCGGAGCTGTCCAAGGGGCTCGAATTCGACCTGGTCGTCCTCGTCGACCCGCAGGCGTTCGGGGAGGGGATCGAGGGAGCGGTCGACCGCTATGTCGCGATGACCCGGGCGACCCAGCGGCTCGTCGTCCTCACGAGCCCCTGAGCGCCGGCCCCGTCCATGGCTCAGGCCGAACCGCGCCGCACCAGCTCCGTCGGCAGGATCACCGCCGCCGGGTCCTCGCCGCCGATCTGGGCGAGGAGCACCCGTACCATCTCCGAGCTGATGCGGTCCCAGGGCTGGCGGATCGTCGTCAGCTCGGGGTGCGCGCCGAGCGCGGCCGAGGAGTCGTCGAAGCCGCCGACCGCGATGTCCTCGGGGACCCGCCGCCCGGCCCGCTGGAGCGCCGCTACCGCGCCCTGCGCCATCAGGTCCGAGGCGACGAACAAGGCGTCCATGTCCGGTACGCGGCCGAGGAGTTCGGCGGCGCCCGCCTCACCGCTGGCCCGGCTGTAGTCACCGGACACCACGAGCCGGTCGTCGGCCGCCACGCCTGCCTCGGCGAGCACCTCCCGGTAGCCGGCGAGGCGTTCGGTGCCGCCCGGGGTGTCCAGCGGGCCGGTGACCATGCCGACCGTGCGGCGCCCGAGCGAGAGCAGATGACGGACCATGTCGCGCGCGCCGTCCCGGTCGTCGGCGGCGACGTACGCCACTTTCGACGCCTGCCCGAGCGGCTTCCCGCATGCCACCAGGGGCACGCCCGCCTCGCGCAGCCGGGCCGCGAGCGGGTCGCCCGAGTGGCTGGAGACGAGCAGGACACCGTCCACGTGCCCGGCGGTGATGTAGCGCGTGATGCGCCGCCGCTCGTCCTCCGTGCCCGCGATCATCAGGAGCAGCGGGATGTCGTGGGCGGCGAGGGCCTGCGTGCAGCCGCGCAGCAGGACGTTGAAGTTCGGGTCCTCGAAGAAGCGCTCCTGCGGCTCGGTGAGCAGGAAACCGACCGAGTCCGAGCGGCCCGTGATGAGGGAGCGGGCATGGCGGTTGACGACGTAACCCGTCCTGCGGATCGCGGAGTTCACCGCCTCCTGCGCGGAAGGGCTCACGTAGTGGCCGCCGTTGAGCACCCGCGAGACGGTGCCGCGCGAGACGCCCGCCTCGCGCGCCACGTCATGGATGGTCGGCGCCTTGCGGCGCTGCTCCGGCTTGCTCATGGTCATGACTTTACGGCGCCCGACAGCAGGTCGAGGCTCCAGAAGCGCTGGACCACCAGGAACAGGGCGATCAGCGGGATCACGGCGAGCAGGGCGCCGGTGACGACGAGGGTGTAGAGCGCCGGGGTGTTGGAGCCCTGTTCGAGGAGCGTGAACAGGCCGAGCGTGATGGGGAACTTCTCGTCGTCGCTGAGCATGATGTAGGGCAGCAGGAAGTTGTTCCAGACGGCGACGAACTGGAACAGGAACACCGTCACCAGGCCCGGCACCATCATCGGCAGCGCGATCCGCGTGAAGATCCGCCACTCGCCCGCCCCGTCCATGCGCCCGGCCTCGACCACGTCGCCGGGCACGGCGGCGGTGGCGTAGATCCGGGCGAGGTAGACCCCGTACGGGGAGAGGACCAGCGGCAGCAGGACGGACGCGTAGGAGTCGGTGAGGTCCGCCTTGGCCAGCAGCAGGTACTGGGGGACGGCCAGGATGACGGGCGGCATGAGGACACCGGCGAGCAGGATGTTGAAGATGCTCTCGCGGCCGCGGAAGCGGTAGGTCGCGAGGGCGTAGCCGCCGAGGGCGGAGACGGCGGTGGAGAGCAGGGCGCCGACGCCCGCGTAGAGGGCGGAGTTGGCCATCCACTGCCAGTACACGCCGTCGCGGTAGGCGCTGAGGTCGGCGAGGTTCTCGGTGAAGCCGGTGCCGGGCAGGAACGTGAAGGTGGAGAACAGCTCGCTGCCCGACTTGGTCGAGGCGATCACCACCCAGGCGACGGGCAGCAGACAGTACAGGGCGCCGAGCAGCAGCGCGGCGGTCGGGACGAGGGCGACGCGGCGGGGCGGGGGCGGGCCCTGGGCGGTCCCCGGGGTGGTGCCCGCGGCCGGCGCGGGCTTACGGCTCTCGCGGCGCCCGCGGTCCTTGTCGTCCAGCACAAGAGAACTCATCGCGCTTCCCCCTGCTGTCGGGTGTGCTTCGTACGGGAGTTGGCGGCGCGCAGGAAACCGAAGGACACGACGAGCGTGACGACGGCGATGAGCACCGCGGTGGCCGCCGCGGAGTGGATGTCACCCTTGCCGAAGGCGTCCTGGTACACCTTCATCAGCGGACTCCACGTCGTGGGCACGGAGTTGGTGAGCGGTTTGAGCGTCGTCGGCTCGCTGAACACCTGGAGCGTCGCGATGATCGAGAAGAAGAAGGTGAGCACCAGCGACGGGGCCACCATCGGGATCTTGATGCGGAGCGCGATCTGGAGCGGCGAGCAGCCGTCCAGCTTCGCCGCCTCGAACACCTCGGCCGGGATGGCCCGCAGCGAGGTGTAGATGACGATCATGTTGAAGCCGGTGCCACCCCAGACCGCGATGTTGGAGAGCGCGAGGTAGAGCGGCCCGCCGTCGAGCAGGTCCGGCTGCGGCAGCCCCAGCCTGTCGAGGACGAAGTAGAAGGGGCTGACGTCCGGCAGATACAGGAACCCCCAGAGCAGTGCGGCGACGACGCCCGGCACGGCGTACGGCAGGAAGATCGCGAGCCGGGTGAAGGACGTGAGCCGCACCCGCTCGCTGTCCAGCATCAGCGCGAAGAGCAGCGCGAGGCCGAGCATCACGGGGATGACGATCGCGCCGTAGCCGAGCACGCGCAGCGCGCCGTGCAGCAGCTCGGAGTCGGTGAGCGCGGCGGTGTAGTTCTCCACGCCCGCCCACACCTCGCGCCGCGCGTCCTTGCCGAGGCCGAGGCCGGACACCTCGACCTTGTGGAGGCTGAGCCAGAGCGCGTAGCCGATGGGCAGGGCGAAGAAGAGGGCGAAGAGCAGGGCGGCGGGGAGCAGGAAGCCGTAGGGGGCGGCCTTGAGGCCGTAGGAGCCGCGGCGGGGCGTCACGTCGTACGACTTCCGTCGCGTCGGCGCCCCTCGTGCCGGCCTCTGTTGCGTCGGGGATGTCACCGCGCGACCTCGAAGCCCTGCTTCTTCAGGTCCGCGACCGTCTCGTCGTGCATGGTCTTCAGGGCGGCGCCGAAGTCCGACTTGTTCTTTGCGGCGGAGCCGAAGGCGTCCTTGAAGGTGGTGTAGGCGACGTTCACGTTCGGGCCCCAGGCGCCGGGGGCCGTGGTCTTCGCGATGGCGGCGGCCCGGGTGTAGAAGTCGGGCTGGTTCGTGAAATAGGCCGGGGCCTCGGCGAGCGCGCCGCCGGTCTGCGCCTCGGCGGCGGCGGGGTAGATGCCGCCCTCCTTCACGAGCGCGGCGAGCGCCTTCGGGTCGGTGTTCAGCCAGGCGGCGAACTTCGCGGCGGCCTCCTTGTGCTCGGAGTCCGTGGTGACGGCGGTGGAGGAGCCGCCCCAACTGCCGGTCACGGCCTTGCCGGGCTCCCACTGGGGGAGCGGGGCCATCGCCCACTTGCCCTTGGTGTCGGGCGCGGCGGTGGTGAGGGTGCCGGGCGCCCAGACGGCGCTGACCCAGGCGATCTGCTTGCCGGTGTTGAGCGCCTTGTTCCAGGAGGGCGTGTACATCGGCTGGTTGTCGATGGCGCCCTCCTTCACGAGGCCGCCCCAGAAGTCGGCGACCTTGCGCGTCGCCGGGTCGTCGATGCCGACCTTCCACCGCTCGCCCTCGGTGGTCCACCACTTGGCGCCGGCCTGCTGGGCGAGGCCCGCGAAGAGGCCCGAATCGTTGGCGGAGAAGGTGGTGAGGTCCTTGTCCGGGGCCTTCTTCTTCAGCGCGCGGGCGGTCTGTGCGAACTCCTCCCACGTCCTTGGGACCTTGAGGCCGTACCTCTTGAAGAGGTCGGCGCGGTAGTAGAACATCATCGGCCCGGCGTCCTGCGGCACCGCGTACACGGCGTCCGTGCCGAGGGTGGTCTGCTGCCAGATGCCCCGCGCGAACTTCGCCCGCACGCCCTCGACCTGCCCCGATATGTCGGCGAGCGCGTCATTGCTGACGAGGGTGGGGAGGGCCTGGTACTCGGCCTGCACCAGGTCGGGCGCCTTGTGCGCCTTGTGCGCCGTGAGGATCTTGGTGACCAGGGTGTCGCCGGACGCCTGCTTCTTGACCGTGACCTTGATCCGGTCCTTCTTGCCAGGGCCGTCGTTCCAGAGGTCGACGACCTTGTCCATGCCGGGCGCCCACGCCCAGTACGTCAGTGAGACCGGGCCGCTCGACCCGGTCCCGGCGTCGTCGTCCGATCCGCAGGCGGTGAGCGTGGTGGCGCCGAGCGTGACGGCGACGGCGGCCGCGGCGAAGCGGCGTGGCGTGTTCTGCGGCATGGATCCTTCTCCCTTGAGCCGGCCCCCGCCTGTCGCGAGCGCCTGCCATGCGTCTTGGGCGGGCCGTGCGGCCTTCTGTGAGCGTTCACAGTAGAGAAACATCCAGGACACTTGTCAATGGTTGTTGCTGTGCGGTTATGTGGGGTCGACGCCGCCTGCGGCGTGTGTGCACGTTCCCAAATGATCGAATTCTCGGGAGAGATCCATGCCGGACCAAGCCCCCAAGGGCCTCACCCGCCTCGCGTTCGGCGGGGACTACAACCCCGAGCAGTGGCCGGAATCCGTCTGGCGCGAGGACGTCACGCTGATGCGCGACGCGGGCGTCACCATGGTCAGCGTCGGGATCTTCTCCTGGGCGCTGCTCGAACCGGCCCCCGGCGCCCACGACTTCGGATGGCTCGACCGCCTCCTCGACCTGCTGCACGAACACGGCGTCCGCGCCGACCTCGGCACCCCCACGGTCGCACCGCCCGCCTGGTTCTACCGCGAGCACCCCGACGCACTGCCCGTCACCGCCGAAGGCGCGCGGTATGAGTTCGGCTCACGCGGCGCCATCTGCCACAGCCACCCCGCCTACCGCGCGGCCGCCGCGGACATCACCACCCGCCTCGCCGCCCGCTACGCCGACCACCCCGCCCTCGCCCTGTGGCACGTGCACAACGAATACGGCGTCCCCGTCTCCGCCTGCTACTGCGACACCTGCGCCGCCCACTTCCGGCGCTGGCTTGAGACCACGTACGAGACGGTCGAAGCCGTCAACGAGGCCTGGGGGACGGCTTTTTGGGGGCAGCGGTACGCGGACTTCGCGCAGATCAACCCGCCGCGTGTGACGCCGACCGTCGGCAACCCCGCCCAGGCCCTCGACTACCGGCGCTTCGCCGACGCGACGATGCGGGAGAACTTCGTCCGCGAACGCGACATCCTGCACCGCCTCGCGCCCGGCATCCCCGTCACCACCAACTTCATGACGGCCCTCAGCCAGTGCGACTCCATCGACTACTGGGCCTGGGGCCGCGAGGTCGACCTGGTCTCCAACGACCACTACCTCATCACCGACGGACGCCGCACCCACGTCAACCTCGCCATGGCCGCCGACCTGACCCGCTCCGTGGCGGGCGGCGCGCCCTGGCTGCTGATGGAGCACGCCGCCGGCGGCGTCAACTGGCAGCCCCGCAACCCCGCGAAGGCGCCCGGGGAGATGGCCCGCAACTCGCTGGGCCATGTGGCGCGCGGCTCCGAGGGAGCCATGTTCTTCCAGTGGCGGCAGTCCCGGCGCGGCGCGGAGAAGTTCCACTCGGCGATGCTGCCGCACGCGGGCACGGACTCGCGGCTGTGGCGGGAAGTGGTCCGGCTCGGTTCCGACATCGACGCCCTGGGCGAGCTGCGCGGCACCCGCACCGTCGCCGACGTCGCCATGCTCTGGGACTGGCACTCCTGGTGGGCGCAGACCCTGGAGTGGCGGCCCAGCGAGGACCACGACGCCCGCGAGCGCGCCGACAGCTTCTACGAAGCGCTCTACGACCGGCACCTCACCGTCGACTTCGCCCACCCCGAAGCCGACCTGTCGTCCTACCCCCTGGTCGTCGTGCCCGCCCTGTACCTCGCCACCGAGGCCACCGCGCGGAACCTGCGGGCCTACGTCGAGGGCGGCGGCACGCTCGTCGTCTCCTACTTCTCCGGCATCGTCGACCAGCACGACGCCGTGCACCCCGGCCCCTACCCGGGCGCCCTGCGGGACGTCCTCGGCCTGACCGTCGAGGAGTTCTCGCCGCTGCTCCAGGGGCAGCGGACGCGGATCACCGGGCCCGACGGCGCGGAGCTCTCGGGCGACGTGTGGAGCGAGATCGTGGTGCCGCGCGGGGCCGAGACGGTGTGGACGTACGCCGACGGGCTCGCCGCCGGACAGCCCGCCGTCACCCGGCACCGGCTGGGCGGCGGCACCGCGTGGTACGTCTCCACGCGGCTCACGGCGCACGGCCTGGACGCGATCCTCGCCGCCGCCTGCGCGGACGCCGGGGTCGAGCCGCGGCCCGAACTCCCGCGTGACGTCGAGGTGGTGACCCGCGCCGGTGAGAGCGGGACGTACCTCTTCGCGATCAACCACACCGGTGACGAGGCGAAGGTGCCGCTGGCCGGGTCCGGCGGCGAACTGCTCACGGGGGAACGTGTCGCGGGGCGGCTCGGCGTGCCCGCGGGGGCCGTGCGGGTCGTGCGGCTGGATGAGGACTGATGGTGCACCGCCTTCCCCCGTCAATTCAACGCCAACCCATTCCCAAGTACCGCGAAGTCGAAGGGACGTCGACGATGCACGGCGACAACGGAACACGCGCCACCGGCACGACCCGCAGAGCCGTCCTGGCGGCAGCCCTCGCGGGCGGCGCCGTCCTCGCGCTGCCCGCCCCGGGCGCCCGAGCCGCGAGCACCCTCGTGGGCGGTGGCTTCGAGAGCGGCCTCACGGGCTGGTCCGGCCACGGCACCACCGGCGCCGCGTTCACCGAGGCGGGCGGCCGCAGCGGGGGCCTGCGGCTCTCCCACTGGGCGTCATCGGCGTATCAGGTCGAGACGTACCAGTATCTCACCGGCCTCACGGACGGCACGTACACGCTGACGGCCTGGGTCCGCTCCAGCGGCGGCCAGAACGCCGCCTACATCGCGCTCAAGAGCGGGAGCGCCGAGCAGCGCACCGACCTGCCGCCCACCCCGAACGGCGCGTGGCTCCGCCTCGTCACGTCGGTGCGGGTCACCGGCGGCGCGTGCACCGTCCGGCTCGTCTCCGACGCGCACGCGGGCCAGTGGGCCAACTTCGACGACGTCACGTTCACCCCGGGGTCGACGGGCCTGGCCGTCAAGGGCGGTGACGTCTCCACGCTCGCCAAGAACGAGGCGCACGGGGCGACGTACCGCTACGCCGACGGCGCGAGCGGCGACGCGCTGGCGATCCTGGGCTCGGCGGGCATGAACTACGCCCGGTTGAAGGTGTGGGTGAACCCCGCCGACGGCTACAACGACAAGGCGAAGGTCCTCGCCACGGCCAAGCGGGCCAAGGCGCGCGGAATGAAGCTGCTCGTGGACTTCCACTACTCCGACAGCTGGGCGGACCCCGGCAAGCAGAACAAGCCCGCGGCCTGGGCCACGCACGGCTACAGCCAGTTGACGAAGGATGTGTACGACCACACGTACGACGTCCTGAACGCCCTGAAGGCGCAGGGCACCACCGCCGACATGGCGCAGATCGGCAATGAGCTCAACGGGGGCATGCTCTGGCCCGAGGGTTCGACCGACGACTGGGACCGCCTCGCCGGACTGCTGAAGTCCGGGGCCCAGGCAGCCAAGGCGGTGTCCTCGGGCACCCGGGTCGCCCTGCACCTCGCGGAGGGCGGCGACAGCGCGGGCACCCGCTGGTGGTTCGACCAGGCGGTCTCCCGCGGCGTGCCCTTCGACGTCATCGCCCTGTCGTACTACGGCTACTGGCACGGCCCGCTCAGCGGGCTCCAGGCCAACCTCGACGACGTGGCGGCCCGTTACCGCAGGCCCGTCCTGGTCGTCGAGACGGCCTACGCCCACACGCTGGCCAATGGCGACGACCTGGAGAACAACGTCGCCCGCGCCGATCAGCTCGCCGCGGGTTACCCCGCCACCCCCGCCGGGCAGGCCGCGAACCTGCGGGACGTCATGAACGTCGTGGAGGCCGTCCCCGGCGGCCGTGGGCTCGGCGTCGTGTACTGGGAACCGGCCTGGACGGCGGTCGAGGGCAGTGGCTGGGACCCCGCCGACCCGTCGTCGGGGAACGCGTGGGAGAACCAGGCGCTGTTCGGCTACGACCGCCGACTCCTGCCCGCCGCCCGGTGGTTCGCTCATCGCTGAGTTCCAGAAGGTTCTGTCAGAAGCATTGACGGAGCCGGGGCACCCTCTTAGCTTCTACGCGTCGTACTTCGTACGTCATATATGAGACGCGATATGCGAGATCTGAGGGTGCCCATGACGTCCGTCCCGACTCCGACCCCGGCCTCGGCGCCGCCCCCGGTCCCGATTCCGTCGCGCACGCAGTACGTGCTCGAATCGATCAAACACCGCATCCTCAGCGGCGAGTTGAGCCCGGGCCAGCCCCTGATCGAGACGGAACTGGCCCGCGCGTACGGAGTGTCCAAGACGCCCGTGCGCGAGGCCCTGAAAACCCTCGCCGGTACCGGGCTCGTCGAGATGAGCCAGTACAAGGGCGCCACCGTGCGCACAGTGGACGCGGCCATGGCGCGCGAGGTCTACGACGTACGACTGCTCCTGGAGCCCGAGGCGCTGCGCCGCACCGTGCTGCGCGGCGCCCCGCTCGACGCCGCGCGCGAGGCCCTGCTGCGGGCCGACGCCGCCGAGGACGCGGCCGAACGCTCGCTGGCCAACCGGGAGTTCCACCGCGCGCTGTACGTCGACTGCGGCAACCCGCTCCTCGGGCGGCTCCTTGACGGGGTGCGGGACCAGGCCGCGCTCGTCTCCGCCGTGGCCTGGGCCGCCGACCCGTCGTGGGCCCGTGAGGCCACCGAGCACGAGCGGATCCTGCGGCTCGCCCTCGCCGGGGACCAGGACGGGGCGGCGCGCGCCCTGCGCGAGCACATCGAGTCGTTCGTGCGCAGAGCCTTTCCCGGGGAAGGGGAACTTCAGTGACGTTCGAGACGCAGCGCACCGCACTCGCCGACGTCGTGGCGATTCCGGTGACGCCCTTCGCCGCGGACGGCACCATCGACCGCGCGGCGCACCGCGCGATCCTGTGCCGCCTGCTCGACGGCGGGGTGCGCACCCTGACGCCGAACGGCAACACCGGTGAGTTCTACGCCCTGTCGCCCCAAGAGCGGCGCGATGTCGTGGAGTTGACCCTCGCCGAAGCCGCCGGGCAGGCCGTGGTCCTCGCCGGGGTGGGCCATGACGTGCCGACCGCTGTCGCCGCCGCGCGGCACGCCGGGGAGTGCGGCGCGGGCATGGTGATGGTGCATCAGCCCGTGCATCCCTATGTCTCCGACGCGGGCTGGGTCGCCTACCACCAGGCGATCGCCGAGGCCGTGCCGGACCTGGGAGTCGTCCCCTATCTGCGGGACGCGGGCCTGCCGGGCGCCCGCCTCGCCGAACTCGCCGACGCCTGCCCCAACGTCATCGGCGTCAAGTACGCCGTACCGGACGCGGCGCGGTTCGCCGGGTTCGCGCGCGACGCGGGGCTCGACCGCTTCGTGTGGGTCGCGGGGCTCGCCGAGCCGTACGCGCCCTCGTACTTCTCGGCGGGCGCCACCGGTTTCACCTCGGGCCTCGTGAACGTCGCCCCCGGCCTCTCGCTGCGCATGATCGAAGCGCTTCGATCCGGTGACCACGGCGAGGCCATGAAGGTGTGGGAGCAGATCCGCCGCTTCGAGGAACTGCGCGCCGCCGACGGCTCCGCGCACAACGTGACGGTCGTGAAGGAGGCCCTCGCCGTCCTGGAGCTGTGCCGCCGTGACGTGCGCGCCCCGAGCAGCCCGCTGCCGGCGGCCGAGCGGGCAGAGGTGGCCACGATCGTCGCGGGGTGGTCGCTGTGAGCGGCGCGCCCGAAGGACGTACGCGGCAAGAGCTGCGCAGCGGCCAGTGGTACGGCGAGAGCGTCTCCTCCGGCCTGCGCTCCTTCAGCCACCGCGCCCGCACCCGCCAGCTCGGCTACCTCCCCGAGGAGCACCTGGGCAAGCCCGTCATCGCGGTACTCAACACCTGGTCCGACATCAACCCCTGCCACTCCCACCTGCGCGAGCGCGCCCAGGCCGTCAAACGCGGCGTGTGGCAGGCGGGCGGCTTCCCCCTGGAGTTCCCGGTCTCCACGCTCAGCGAGACCTTCCAGAAGCCGACCCCGATGCTCTACCGCAACCTCCTGGCCATGGAGACCGAGGAACTGCTGCGTTCCTACCCGGTGGACGGCGCCGTGCTGCTCGGCGGCTGCGACAAGACGACGCCCGCGCTGCTCATGGGCGCGGCCAGCGTCGACCTGCCCGCCGTCTTCGTGCCGGCCGGGCCCATGCTGCCGGGGCACTGGCGGGGCGAGACCCTCGGCTCCGGCACCGACATGTGGAAGTACTGGGACGATCACCGCGCCGGGCTCATCGGCGACTGCGAACTGACCGAACTGGAGAGCGGCCTGGCGCGCTCGCCGGGCCACTGCATGACCATGGGCACCGCCTCGACGCTCACCGCGGCGGCGGAGGCGCTCGGCGTGACCGTGCCCGGCGCCTCGTCCATTCCCGCGGTCGACTCCGGGCACGACAGGATGGCGGCGGCGTCGGGCCTGCGGATCGTCGAACTCGTACGCCAGGACCGGCGTCTTTCGCGGATCCTCACCGCTGACGCCTTCGCGGACGCCGTCACCACGGTGCTGGGACTCGGCGGCTCCACCAACGCCGTCATCCACCTCATCGCGATGGCAGGACGCGCCGGGGTCGAGCTGACGCTGGACGACTTCGACCGGATCGCCCGCACCGTGCCGGTGCTGGCCGATGTGCGGCCGGGCGGCGAGCGGTACCTGATGGAGGACTTCCACTTCGCGGGCGGGCTCCCTGGCTTCCTGTCGCGGATCACCGACCTGCTGCATCTGGACCGGCCCACGGTCTGCCACGACACCCTGCGCGAACAGCTCGCGGGGGCGCGCGTGCACGACGCGGACGTGATCCGCACCCGCGACAACCCGGTCGCCGCGGAGGGCGGCGTCGCCGTCCTGCGCGGCAACCTCTGCCCGGACGGCGCCGTCATCAAGCACATCGCCGCCGAGCCGCACCTGCTGCGGCACACCGGCCCCGCCGTCGTGTTCGACGACTACCGCACGATGCAGCGCACCATCCACGACCCGGCCCTCGGCATCACGCCCGACCACGTCCTGGTCCTGCGCGGCTCGGGCCCCAAGGGCGGGCCCGGCATGCCCGAGTACGGGATGCTGCCGATCCCCGACCACCTGCTGAAGCAGGGCGTGCGCGACATGGTGCGGATCTCCGACGCGCGGATGAGCGGCACCTCGTACGGCACCTGCGTGCTGCACGTCGCGCCCGAGTCGTACGTCGGCGGACCCCTCGCGCTGGTGCGTACCGGGGACCTGATCACCCTCGACGTCGCGGCGCGCACCCTGCGCCTGGAGGTGCCGGACGAGGAGCTGGCCCGCCGCCGCGAGCAGTGGACGCCGCCACCCGCCCGCTATGAGCGGGGGTACGGCGCGCTCTACAGCGAGCAGATCACGCAGGCCGACACAGGCTGCGACTTCGCCTTCCTCGCGAGGCCGGGCACGGTGCCGGATCCGTACGCGGGCTGAACTCCCGCCCCGCCCCACTATTTGTCCGAGATCTCGAACATCGTGCGCGAAGCGCTTCACCCGCACATCCACGATCGGAGAAGTGTCATGGCCCAGGCCGCAGCCGTGGCGAAGCCACCGCCGAGCACCGCCCAGCCGCCGCCCCCCGACAAGGGGCCGCGACGGGGGCGACGGCGGGTCGGGGCGACCCCGCGCCGCCTTCCCTACCTGCTGATCGCCCCCGCCGCCCTGCTGATGCTCGGCTTCATCGCCTACCCGGTCATCAGCGTCTTCTACTACAGCTTGCGGCACTACAACCCCACCAAGCCGTGGCGCAACGGCTTCGCGGGCCTCGACAACTTCGTCACCGCCTTCACCGACGACCCCGAGTTCTGGCACACGCTCGGCTTCAGCCTCCAGTGGGTGGCCGTCGAGGTCGTGCTGCAAGTGCTGCTCGGCCTCGCGCTCGCGCTGCTCGTCAACCAGACCTTCGTGGGCCGCGCCATGGCCCGCGCCCTGGTCTTCTCGCCGTGGGCCGTCTCCGGCGTCCTCACCTCGACGATCTGGCTGCTGATCTTCAACTCCCAGACGGGCATCTCGCGTTACCTCGCCGATGTCGGGATCGGCTCGTACGGCACGTCATGGCTCTCCGACACCGGCACGGTCTTCCCCGCCGTCGTCGTCGCCGAACTCTGGCGCGGCGTCCCCTTCTTCGCGATCCTCATCCTCGCCGACCTCCAGTCCGTCTCGAAGGACCTCTACGAGGCCGCCGAGGTCGACGGCGCGAGCCGCTGGCGGCAGTTCTTCCACATCACGCTGCCGCACCTGAAGGACGCGATCATCCTCTCCACGCTGCTGCGCGCGGTCTGGGAGTTCAACAACGTCGACCTGCTCTACACCCTCACCGGCGGCGGCCCGGCCGGCGAGACGACGACGCTGCCGCTGCGCATCGCGTCCATCGCCGTGGACTCGCACGACTTCGGCTACGCCTCCGCGCTGACCGCCATCGCCTTCGTGATCCTTCTCTTCTGCTCGCTGCTGTATCTGCGGCTCAGCAAGTTCGGGGGCCAGGACAAATGACCGCCATCACCGCCACCCGCCCGGCCGGGACGAGGAAGGAGCCCAGGGGCACCGTCATCGGACGGACACCCCGCTGGCAGATCTACACCCCGCTCGGGCTGTACCTCCTGTTCACCCTCATCCCCTTCTACTGGATCCTGCTCTTCGCCCTGCGCCCCACCGGCTCCACCTCGCTCGTGCCGTGGCCGGTCACCTTCGAGCACTTCGACAAGGTGTGGACCGAGCGCAGCTTCGCGACCTTCTTCCAGAACAGCCTGCTCGTGGGCGTCGTCTCCATGGTGATGACCACGCTCGTCGCCCTCGCGGGCGGCTACGCCCTGGCCCGCTTCGACTTCAAGATCAAGCGCGCCTTCATGCTGGCGCTGCTCTGCTCGCAGTTCATCCCGGGCGCCCTGATGCTCGTACCGCTCTTCGAGATCTTCGCCGAGCTGCGGATGATCAACTCCCTGGCCAGCGTCATCGTCGCCGAGACCGTCTTCCAGCTCCCCCTGTCGATGATCCTCATCAGCGGGTTCATCAAGAACGTGCCCTACGTCCTGGAAGAGGCCGCCTGGGTCGACGGCTGCGGACGCTTCCGCGCGTTCTGCGCCGTCGTCCTGCCGATGCTGCGGCCCGGCCTGATCGCGGTCGGTTCCTTCGCCTTCGTGCACAGCTGGAACCACTTCCTGTTCGCCCTGATGTTCCTCAGCGACCAGGGCAAGCAGACCATCCCGGTGGGCCTGGCCACGCTGATGGGCGCCGACAGCGTCGACCTCGGGGCGCTCGCCGCGGGCGGTGTCGTCGCCGCCGTGCCCGTCGTGATCGTCTTCGCCTTCATCCAGAAGTGGCTGGTCACCGGGTTCAGCGCCGGGGCGGTGAAGGGATGAGCGCCACGACGCGGGGACTCCGGCTCCCGCTGCCCGTCGTCCTCGCGGGGGCCCGCGGCCACGGCCGCTGGCACCTGGAGAACATCCGCCGCCTCCAACGCCACGGTCTGGTACGGCTGGTGGGCGTCTGCGAGCTGAAGCCGCTGGTCGGCGAGGAACTCGTCGGCTTCGGCGCGGTCGAGCAGTCCGACGACTTCGCGGCGCTCCTCGACACGACCGGCGCCGCCGTCGCCGTCGTCTGCACGCCCATCCCGACCCACACCGAGCTGGCGCTCGCCGCCGCGCGACGCGGCGTCCACGTGCTCCTGGAGAAGCCGCCCGCCCCGTCCTACGCGGAGTTCCGGCGGATGGCGGACGGCGCCGCCGCGGCCGGTACCGCCGTCCAGATCGGCTTCCAGTCGCTCGGCTCGCACGCGATCCCCGCCGTCCGCCGGCTCGTCGCCGACGGGGCGATCGGCGAGGTCACCGGGGTGGGCGGGGCCGGCGTATGGGTGCGCGACGAGGCGTACTTCCGGCGGGCGCCGTGGGCCGGTCGTCGCAGGATGGACGGTGTGGACGTGGTCGACGGCGTCCTGACGAACCCCCTCGCGCACGCCGTCGCCACCGCCCTCGCACTGGCGGGCAGCACGGCCGCCGAGGACGTCACGGACGTGGAGACGGAACTCTTCCGCGCCCACGCCATCGAGTCCGACGACACCTCGTGCGTACGGGTCTCCACGGCGGACGGCGGCCGGGTCACCGTCGCGGCGACGCTCTGCGGCCACACCTCCGAGGAGCCGTACGTCGTGGTGCACGGCAGCGAGGGGCGGATCACCTTCTGGTACAAGCAGGACCGCGTGCAGGTGCGGCGCGGCGGCACACAGAGCACGGGCTCACCGGCCCTGTACGACAGGACCGACCTCCTGGAGAACCTGGTCGAGCACCTCATGGGCCGCGCGGCGCTGCTGGTGCCGCCCGCCGCCACCGGTGCCTTCATGCGGGTCGTCGAGGCGGTCAGGACGGCGCCGGACCCCGTCGCGCTGCCCGCCGACGCGTGGCTCCGCGCTCCCGGTGAGAGCGCGGACCGGCGCGTCGTCGAGGGCATCGACGGGCTGGTCGCGGTCGCCGCCGACACGCTCTGCCTCTACTCCGAACTCGGCGTCTCCTGGGCCAGGCCGCCCGGCCGCGACGCCCTCGACCCGCACGGTGACCTTCACAACGAGGTGAACACGTCATGACCGCTTCCCCGCAGCACCCACCCGGCTCCCTCCTCCTGCGCTGCGCGGGGCGCCCGGTGGCGCGCTACGTCATCCGGCCCGACCTGGCGCGCGGCATGGCGCCCCGCCCCTACCTGCACCCCGTCACCACGCTCGCCGGGACGCCCGTCACCGAGCTGGCGCCCGACGACCATCCGCACCACCTCGGGGCCGGGGTCGCCGTGCCCGACGTGGCGGGACGCAACTTCTGGGGCGGGCGGACCTTCGTACGCGACCAGGGGCCGACGGAGCTCGACAACCACGGGGCCCAGCACCACCGGGGGTTCAAGCTGCGTGACCCGGACGGCTTCGTCGAGGACATCGACTGGACGGCGGACGGCGAGGTCCTGCTGCGCGAGCGGCGCACGGTCGCCGCTGTCGAACTGACCGCGGCGGCCTGGGCGTTGGACTTCACCTTCTCGCTCACCAACGCGACCGGCGGCGAACTGTCCATCGGCAGCCCGGCCACCAACGGCCGCCCCGGCGCCGCGTACGGCGGCTTCTTCTGGCGCGCCCCCAAGGCGGCCGCGCCGCCGCGGGTCTTCACGCCGGAGGCCGAGGGGGAGGAACCCGCGCACGCCGCCCGCGCCGACTGGCTGGCCCTTGCCGGGGACGGCTGGACGCTGGTGTTCGCCGGCGCGACGGCACGGACCCGCCGCGACCCGTGGTTCGTACGCGCCGCCGAGTACCCGGGCGTCGGCTCCTCCCTCGCGACCGGGGACCGCCTGCCGCTCGCCCCCCGCGACACGCTCGTACGCCGCGTCGTCACGGTCGTCGCCGACGGCACCCTGGGCCGGGGCGAGGCGTCGGCGCTCGTCCGCAAGGCGGTGACGGCGTGAGGGCGGCGGCGGTGACGTCGTCGGACGGGGCGAGTGTGTCGGGGGGCGGTCGGGCCGCCGGGGCGGGCGGTGCGTCGACGGGGCGTGCGGGGGACCGGCGTCCGGGGGCCGGGGTGGCGTCGTCGGATGGGGCGAGCGCGTCCGGTGGTGCGTCGGCCGGGCGGCCGGGGAGCGGGGTGCGCGGTGGTCCGGGAGGTGCGCCCGCCATGTCAGCGGCCACCGTCACCGCTTCGGCCGCCGCGAACGTCTCCGCCGCGCCGGCGGCCACGCACCCAGAGGTCACCGGCGACCTCGGCGACGGCACCTACCGCAATCCCGTCCTCGCCGCCGACTGGTCGGACCCCGACGTGCTGCGGGTCGGGGACGACTTCTATCTCACCGCGTCCAGCTTCGGCCGGTCGCCAGGCCTGCCGCTGCTGCACTCCCGGGACCTGGTCAACTGGACGCTCATCGGGCACGCCCTGGACCGCCTCGAACCGGCCGAGGCCTTCGCCGCCCCCCGGCACGACTGCGGTGTGTGGGCGCCGTCCCTGCGCCACCACGACGGGCGGTACTGGATCTTCTGGGGCGACCCCGACCACGGCGTGTACCAGATCAACGCCCGGCGCATACGGGGGCCTTGGACCCGCCCGCACCTCCTCAAGCCAGGCAAGGGCCTCATCGATCCCTGCCCGTTGTGGGACGAAGAGAGCGGCGCGGCCTACCTCGTGCACGCCTGGGCCAAGTCACGGTCCGGTGTGAAGAACCTGATCACAGGGCACCGCATGAGCCCCGACGGGTGTGAACTCCTCGACGAGGGGCGCGTGTTGATCGACGGGGACCGGATCCCCGGCTGGTTCACCATCGAAGGGCCGAAGCTCTACCGGCACGACGGCTGGTTCTGGATCCTCGCCCCGGCCGGCGGCGTCGCGACCGGCTGGCAGGGCGCCTTCCGGTCCCGCTCCTTCCACGGGCCGTACGAGGAGCGGATCGTCCTCCAGCAGGGCGACACCGGCGTCAACGGCCCGCACCAGGGCGGCTGGGTGCGCACCGCCACCGGTGAGGACTGGTTCCTGCACTTCCAGCAGCGCGGCGCGTACGGCCGTGTCGTCCACCTCCAGCCGATGCGGTGGGGCGCCGACGGCTGGCCGGTGCTCGGAGACGACGACAACCCCGGTACATCCGGCACCCCCGTTGACGTATACCGCAAGCCGCACCTGCCGCCGCAGCCGCCCTCCGCCCCCGCCACGAGCGACGACTTCCCCGGTGGACGGCACGGCCCCCAGTGGCAGTGGACCGCCAACCCCCGCACCGGCTGGGCCACTTCGCACTCCGGGGACGGCCTGCGCCTGGCCTGCGTGCGCACCGCGCGCGCCGACGACGTGCGCGCCCTGCCGCACACGCTCACCCAGCGGCTGCCCCTGCGGCCGTGCGCCGTCGAGGTGGGACTGCGCCTCGACGCCGAAGTACCGGGCGCCCGCGCCGGATTGGCGGTGCTCGGCGACGCGTACTCATGGGTCGGCCTGGAGCGGGACGAGGGCGGAGCGGTCCGCCTGGTGCACCGGTTCGCCGAAGCGGGCACGGAGGCCGAGCGGGACGCCGCGCCACCGCGCCCCGCACCGCACGGCACGGCCCGGCTGCGCGTGGAGATCACGCGGGGCGCCCGCTGCCACTTCCATGCCGATACGGGCGACGGCTTCCGGCCCACCGGCGGCCCCGTCTTCGCCGCCACACCCTGGCGCTGGGTCGGCGCGCTGCTCGGCCTGTTCGCGGCGGCGCCCGAGGGCACGGGCCCCACGGGCACCGCCCTGTTCACGCACTTCCGGATCAACCACTGAAACACCACCCGAGAAGAGAGCCGATGATGAACATGAGCCCGCGCCTCAGGCGCCGCACGACCGCCGTCCTCGCCCTGACCACCGCGCTCGCGCTGACCGCCACCGCCTGCGGTGACGACGGCAGCGGCGCGGCAGGGGACAAGGGCGGCGAGGGCAGCGGCAAAGGGGAGATCGTCTTCTGGGACAACAACACGGCGGTCCGGCACGACGTCTGGCAGGAGATCATCAAGGACTTCGAGAAGGAGAACCCCGACATCGACGTCAAGTACGTCGGGGTGCCCGCCGAGAACGTCCAGTCCAAGTACGACACCGCGATCCAGGGCGGCGGCCTCCCCGACGTCGGCGGCGTCGGCGCCGCCATGCTCGCCGGGATCGCCGCCCAGGACGCCCTGGAACCGCTCGACGACCGCGTCGAGAAGAGCGCGCTGAGCGGCAAGCTCAACTCCGCGATGGTGGACAGCGTCCGCGCGGCCGGCGGCGGCGTCGACCTCTACACCGTCCCGACGTCCGCGAGCAACGGCGTCCTGTACTACCGCACGGACCTCTTCGAGGCCGCGGGCCTGGAGGCGCCCACCACCTGGACGAAGTTCTACGAGGCCGCCGAGAAGCTCACCGACAGGGACAACAACCGCTTCGGCTACACCATCCGCGGCGGCGAGGGCTCCATCGCCCAGGCCCTCGACGCCATGTACGGACAGTCCGGCATCGGCGACTTCTGGGACGGCGACGAGACAACCGTCAACGACCCCAAGAACGTCGCGGCGTTGAAGAAGTATGTGGCCCTCTACAAGAAGGCCACGCCCTCCGCCGACCTCAACAACGACTTCACCAAGATGGTCGCCCAGTGGGACAGCGGCCAGATCGGCATGCTCAGCCACAACCTCGGCTCCTACCAGGACCACGTGAAGGCGCTCGGCGAGGACAAGTTCCGCGGCCTGCCCAACCCGACGACCGACGCAGGCGTACGCGTCCAGGTATCCAACCCCGTCGACGGGCTCGGCCTGTTCAAGTCGAGCAAGAAGAAGAAGGCCGCCTGGAAGTTCATCGAGTTCGCCGCCTCGCACGAGTCCAACAGCAAGTGGAACGAGTCGGCCGGCGCCATCCCCGCCAACACCGAGGCGGCCAAGGACCCGTGGGTGAAGAAGTCCGAGCCCACCAAGCTCGCGGCCGAGGCCCTGAACGACGGCTCCCTCAAGATCGTGCAGCTGCCGTACCACCTGCCCGACTGGAACACCATCAGCAAGGCCGAGAACGAGCCCGGCTTCCAGAAGGTGCTCCTCGGCAAGATGTCCGCGAAGGACTTCCTGGACTCGCTCGCGGAGCAGCTCAACGAGGCGCAGGCCGAGTGGAAGAAGGAGCACCAGTGACCGCCGCGGGCCCCGGCCGCCGCACGCTGTACCTCGCAGGCGACTCCACCGCCGCCCAGAAGTACGCGCCCGCCGCGCCCGAGACCGGCTGGGGCATGGCCCTGCCCTTCTTCCTGCGTCCCGCGCTGACCGTCGCCAACCACGCGGTGAACGGCCGCAGTTCGAAGAGCTTCGTCGACGAGGGCCGCCTCACCGCGATCCTCGGCGCCATCGGCCCCGGCGACCTCCTCCTGGTCCAGTTCGGCCACAACGACCAGAAGCGCGAGGACCCCGCCCGGTACACCGAGCCGTGGACGACGTACCAGGAACACCTGCGCGAGTACGTCGCCGGGGCGCGGGCACGCGGGGCCCGCCCCGTGCTGCTGACCTCGGTGGAACGCCGGCGCTTCGACGAGGGCGGTGGCGCCCTGCCCACGCACGGCGACTATCCGGCCGCCATGCGGGACCTGGCCGCCGAGGAGGGCGTGGCGCTCCTGGACATCCAGGCGCTGTCCCTCGCCCTGTGGGGCAAGCTCGGCGCCGAGGAGACCAAGCGGTACTTCAACTGGACCGCCTCCGAGCAGGACAACACCCACTTCAACCCGCCCGGCGCGATCGCCGTGGCCCGCCTGGTCGCGGCGGAGCTGCTGCACCGCAGGGTGCTCGCGCCGGGCGACGTACGCCGCCTCGACGACGAGGTCCCGGAGTCCTGGATCACCTGGCCGGCCGAGGAGAGAGCATGACGAAACGTGCCCGCACCACCCTGCTCGTGGGCTGCGCGGCCCTCGCCCTGACGCTCGCCGTGCCCGCCACGGCGACGGCCCGCCCGGGGCCTGCTCATGACGTGCTGCCCGCGCACGACGGCTGGGCGTCCGCCGACGGCGGCACCACCGGGGGCGCGGGCGCCGGGCCCGCGCGCACCCACACCGTCACGACCTGGCGGGAGTTCAGGGCGGCGCTCTCCGCGGGCGGCGAAGGGCCGCGGATCATCAAGGTCAAGGGCACGCTGGACGCCACGGGGGTGGGGGGCTGCGCGGCGTTCGAGGCCGAGGGGTACGACTTCGCGGAGTACCTCGCCGCGTACGACCCCGCCGTATGGGGCAGGGACCGGCCGGTCAGCGGCGAGCAGGAGGACCTGCGCGCGGCCTCGGCGGCCCGGCAGGCGGCGGCCGTCACGGCGTACATCCCCTCCGACACGACGGTTGTCGGGGTCGGCGCGAACGCCGGGATCACCGGCGGCAGCCTCCAGATCAAGGGCGCGGACAATGTGGTCGTCCGCGGCCTCACCCTGGAGAGCCCCCTCGACTGCTTCCCGCAGTGGGACCCGACGGACGGGGCGCGGGGCGCCTGGAACTCGGAGTACGACAGCGCGGTGGTGTACGGCTCCACGCACGTCTGGCTGGACCACAACACCTTCACCGACGGCGCCCACCCCGACAGCTCGCTGCCCTCCTACTACGGCGAGCTCTACCAGCGGCACGACGGCGAACTGGACATCGTGCGGGGCGCCGACCTCGTCACCGTCTCCTGGAACGTCTTCGCCGACCACGACAAGACGCTCATGATCGGCAACAGCGACAGCGCGGGCGCCACCGATCGCGGCAAGCTCCGCGTCACGCTCCACCACAACCTCTTCCGTGACGTCGTCGAGCGCGCCCCGCGCGTGCGCTTCGGCAAGGTCGACGCCTACAACAACCACTTCGTCGTCCCGCGCGACGGCTACCAGTACTCCTTCGGCATCGGGGCGGAGTCCCAACTTGTCGCCCAGCACAACGCGTTCACCCTCCCGCGAGGGGTCGGAGCCGGGCAGATCCTCAAGAAGTGGAAGGAGGCCCCCGTCACGGCGGACCACAACCACGTGAACGGCGGGCGCGTGGACCTGATCGGCGCGCACAACGCGCGGTTCCCCGACGAACCCCTTCAGTCCGGCGCCGGCTGGACGCCACACCTGCGCACACACGTCGACCACCCGCGCGCGGTGCCGTACGTGGTGGGCCATGGGGCGGGAGCCGGAAAACTCCGCTGACCGCCCTCCGCCGACCGCCCCCGTTTCGACCACCGTGTCCGAGCCGCACAGCGAAGGAGCACCTCCATGCCCTCGCCCCACCCGCGCAGCCCCCTCACCCGCCGCTCCCTCATCGCCGCGGGCGCCGGAGCCGCGCTCGCCCTGGCCCAGGCCGCCCCGGCCGCCGCCACCCGGCGGCGCCCCTTCGGACGGTACGGCTCGCCCGCCGCGCGGCTCGGCGCCCGCACCCTGTACGTGCATCCGCGCCCCGGCACCGGTGACTTCACCCGCGTACAGGCCGCCGTGGACGCGGCGGGCGGGGGCGGTTGGACGCTGGTCGTGGCGCCGGGGACGTACCGGGAGGTCGTGAGGGTCACCGCCGGGCACGCGGGGCTGGCGGTGGTCGGGGCGAGCGGTGATCCGCGTGACGTGGTCATCGTGTACGACAACGCGGCCGGTACGCCCAAGCCGGGCGGCGGCACGTACGGCACGTCCGGCTCGGCGTCCGTCACCGTGGAGGCCGACGGGTTCACCGCGCGCGACGTGACGTTCGCCAACGACTGGCTGCGCGCCGAGCACCCCGAGATCGTCTCCGGGACACAGGCGGTCGCCATCAAGGTGACGGGGGACCGCTCGGCGTTCCTGCGCTGCCGCTTCCTCGGCCACCAGGACGCGCTGTACGCCGACACCAGGGCGCTCACCGTCTTCGCCCGGCAGTACTTCCGCGACTGCTACGCCGAGGGGGACGTCGACTTCGTCTTCGGGCGGGCCACGGCGGTCTTCGAGCGCTGCCGGTTCCATACGCTGCACAGGACCGACCTCGCGGGCGCGCCGTTCGGCTTCGTGTTCGCGCCGAGCACCGCCGTCGCCAACCCGCGCGGTTACCTCGTGGCGCGGTCCCGGGTCACGAGCGGCGCCCCGGACGCGTACTACAAGCTGGCCCGCCCCTGGGTCCCGTCGTCCGACCAGAGTGCGCGGCCGATGCTGACGGTGCGCGACACCTGGCTCGGCGCGGGCATCGACGCCGATGAGCCCTACGGCACCATGGCGTCGGGCCACCCTTGGCAGAACCAGCGCTTCGGCGAGTACCGCAACACCGGCCCGGGCGCCACAGTCACCGATCCGGCCCGGCGCCCCCAGCTCACCGCCGCGGAGGCCGCGTCGGCCACGCGCGAGAAGTACCTGGGCGACTGGCGACCGTATCGCTGACGGGACGGGACGGGTCAGGGCGGGGGCCGGGCAAGGCCTCGGGGCAGCGGCGGCAACTCATGGACTTCCGGCGGCGACTCACGGGGGAGAACCCGTCCCCCACCCGCCCCTTCCGGGAGGCCCCCGTGCGCAACCAGCTTCACCACCGCAGACGCAAGACATGGACGCGTCTGCTCGGCGTCACCCTGGCGGCGGGGGCGGTGGCCGCCGCCGGGCTCGTCGCGCTGCCCGGCACCTCGTCCGAGGCCTCCGCCGCGCCCGCCGCCCGCCAGGCCGAGCGCCTGGACCGCGGCGTCGTCAGCGTCCATAACGGCAGCGGCAACCTGGTGAGCTGGCGCTGGCTCGCCTCGGACCCCACGAATGTCGCCTTCAACGTCTACCGGGGCGGTACGAAGGTCAACGCGTCCCCTGTCACCGGCTCCACGAACTACTTCCACCCGGGGGCGCCGAACTCGGCCGACTACACGGTCCGCGCCGTCGTGGGCGGCGTCGAGCAGGGCGACTCGGCGCACGCCGTCCAGTTCCGCGCCGGCTACAAGGACGTGCCGATCACCCCGCCCGCGGGCGGCCCGGACCACACGTACGAGGCGAACGACGCGTCCGTCGGCGACCTGAACGGCGACGGCGCCCTCGACTTCGTCCTGAAGTGGCAGCCCACGAACGCCAAGGACAACTCGCAGCCGGGCGTCACCGGCAACACCGTCATCGACGGCGTCACACTGGACGGCACCCGCCTGTGGCGCATCGACCTGGGGCGCAACATCCGCTCGGGCGCGCACTACACCCAGTTCCAGGTGTACGACTACGACGGCGACGGCAAGGCCGAGGTCGCCATGAAGACGGCGGACGGCACCGTCGACGGCACCGGCAAGGCGATCGGGAACGCGGCGGCGGACCACCGCAACGCGAGCGGGTACGTGCTCTCCGGCCCCGAGTACCTGACCATGTTCAACGGCAGGACCGGCGCGGCCATGCAGACCGTCGACTACGTCCCCGCGCGTGGCAACGTGGCGTCCTGGGGCGACAGTTACGGCAACCGCGTGGACCGCTTCCTGGCGGCGACCGCCTACCTCGACGGCTCGCGTCCTTCCCTGATCATGGCGCGCGGCTACTACACGCGCAGCGTCATCGCCGCCTGGGACTGGCGCGACGGCGGGTTCACGCGCCGCTGGACCTTCGACACGAACTCCTCGACCAACGTGGGCAAGGGCTACGACGGGCAGGGCAACCACAGCCTGTCCGTCGCGGACGTCGACAAGGACGGCAAGGACGAGATCGTCTACGGCGCCATGACCGTGGACGACAACGGCAACGGCCTGTGGACGACGAAGCTCGGGCACGGCGACGCGGGCCACGTCGGCGACCTCGACCCGTCCCGCGCGGGCCTGGAGTACTTCAAGGTCTCCGAGGACAGCTCCAAGCCCGGCTCATGGATGGCCGACGCCCGCACCGGACAGATCCTGTGGCGGACCGCTTCGGGCGCCGACAACGGCCGCGGGGTCAGCGCCGACATCCACGCGGGCTCCCCGGGCGCCGAATCGTGGTCCGCGGCCGACACCACCCTGCGCTCACCCACCGGGGCGTCGGTCGGCCGCGAACCCTCCAGCGTCAACTTCGTGAGCTGGTGGGACGGCGACACGACCCGCGAACTGCTCGACGGCACCCGCATCGACAAGTACGGCACCGGCGGCGAGAGCCGCCTGCTGACCGGGGCGTCCGTCTCCGCCAACAACGGCACCAAGGCGACGCCGGCGCTCTCCGGCGACATCCTCGGCGACTGGCGCGAGGAAGTCGTCTGGCGCACCTCCGACAACCGCGCGCTGCGGATCTACTCGACCCCGCACCAGACGAACACGAGGATCACCACGCTGCTCCAGGACACCCAGTACCGCACCGCCCTGGCCTGGCAGAACACCGCCTACAACCAGCCACCGCACCCGAGCTTCCACATCGGGAGCGGGATGACGACCGCGCCACGGCCCACGGTCGCCACTCCCTGAAATCCCTGAACTCCCTGAACGGTTCAGCGGCGGCACAGAGCAGTGTCCACGACGCTCTCCATCCGCTTCCCGGCCGCCTCCGCGGTCGGCTGCATGGTCACCGCGACGTTCGCCGCGCGGCCGTCGTCGGTGACGCCGCCCCGGGTCTCGTACCCGGGGAAGCTGCCGCCGTGGCCCCAGGAGCGCCCGCCGCACGACAGGGGCCTGCTGACGATGCCCAGTCCGTAGCGGGCGCCGTCGCCGAAGTACGGGGCGGGGACGGTGGTGCGCATCTGGTCGAGCTGGGCCGCCGGGAGGAGGCGGCCGCCGATGAGCGCGGTGAAGAACCGGTTGAGGTCGGAGTTGGTGGAGATCAGCTGCCCGGCCGACCAGGCCCAGGAGGGGTCGATCTCCGTGATGTCGTCCAGTTCGGTGCCCGGCGCGTCCTGGTAGTACCCCTTGGGGTGCGGTTCGCGGATGGTCGCGTCGCGGGGTGCGGGGAAGTACGTGTGCCGCAGCCCGAGGCGGTCGATGACGCGTCGGTCGATCTCCTGGGCGACCGTGCGGCGGGTGACCTTCTCGATGATCAGGCCGGCCAGCACGTAGTTCGTGTTGCTGTACTCCCACTTCTTCCCGGGCTCGAAACGGGCCTTGTGCCGCAGCGCGATGCCGAGGAGTTCGCGGGGTTCGTAGTACCGCGGCTGGATGTCGTACTCGGTGTAGTTGGGCAGCCCGCTGGTCTGCTGGAGGAGGTGGCGCACGGTGATGCGGCGGCCGTCGATCCCCTCCCCGCGCACCAGGCCCGGCAGATAGGTGTCGATGTGCGCGTCGAGAGAGATCCTCTTCTCGGCGACCAGTTGCAGGATGACCACCGCGGTGAACGTCTTGGTGTTGCTGCCGATCCGCACCTGGCCGTCCCGGGGCACCTGCGCGCCTGTCGCGAGATCCCCGACGCCGGCGGTGTAGGTACGTCCGCGGCCCGTGCGGTCCGTGACGCTCGCCAGCGCCGCGGGCATGCCGTCGGCGCGCACCAGCGCGTCCAGGCCCTGCTGGACGGTGTCTGGCCGGGGAGCCGCCGACACCGCGGACGCCGAGGGCGCCTGGAGCGCTCCCGCCGTCATGACACCTACCGCCACCGCCACCGCCGCCGCCACGCTCCCGCGACGCCGACCGCCCTGCCGCCCGGACGAACGGACCTTCTGCCATGCCTGCTCACGCACGAGCCAACTCCTACGAACGCTGGGGACCCGGCGGCGTCCGCCGGGCCCCCAGCATGTCCGTACCCGCTCACCTGCGGCGATCCTGCCACCACCCGCTCCGGAAGGGGGTTAACCCCCGAGGGGCGGGACACGTCCGGCGGCCCTCGCGGCTACCGCGACCGCCTGGCCGCCGTGTCGCCGTAGATGATGCCGCGGCCGTTCGTCGCCACGTACACCCGGCCGAAGATCTTCGGATCGCCGGTGATGGCGGCGCCCGTCCACCCCCACTGGTGCCGCGCGTCGTTCACGCGCACCCAGCTCGCGCCCGCGTCCGTGGAGCGGAAGATGCCGCGCACGCCGCCGATCCTCGCGCTGGTGTAGAGCGTCTGGTACGAGGCGCCGGGCGCCGCCTTGCCAAAGCCGATGGTGTCGGCCTCCTGGACGCCGCCGGCCTTGGTGAAGCTCGCGCCGCCGTCCGTGGAGTGCCACAGGCCATACGTCCCGCCGGACTTGCCGCCCGCGAGCCACACGTCGCCCTTCCTGCCGGGGACGGCCTGGAACTTGACGGGCCCTTCGGCCGGCAGACCGGCTGCCGCCGTCGCGGTGAACGTCGCGCCGCCGTCCGAACTCACGTAGAACCGCCCGGACTTGAAGCCGTAGAACCGCTTCGGGTCCACCCGGTCGGCCTCGACCACCGCGCCCTGCGGGATGCCCTTGGCGGCCGTCCAAGACGAGCCAGGACCGGTGGCGGTGTGCACCCCCGCGCCCTCCGGACTCCACACGAAGCGGCTCCCGTCGGCCGCGGCGGCCACCGTCCCGCCGCCCGTGACGCCCGTCGGCTCCTGGCCGCCGGACCACGTGGCGCCGTTGTCCGTGGAGAAGGCGACGCGGGGCGCGGCGTCGGCGTTGCCGGCCCTTACCACCGTGGCCGGCCTGGACGCCGCGTAGTCCAGGCTCGTGGTCGAGGCGAAGTTCGGCGAGGTGTACATCAGCGGCGGCACCTTGGTGACGTCCGTGTGCCGGAAGCCGCCGATGTCGCCGAGCGCGCTCAGCAGCGGAGCCCCGGACGGGGGAGCCGCGAGGTCGTTGACGGCCGTCTCCTCCAGGCCCTTCACCATGGGCGTGACGGTGAACTTTCCGCCGGGGTCGTCCCAGTCGGTGAGGTCCTGAGTGCCGTAGACCGTGGCGCCCGTGCCGTACATCATGCGGTCGGAGTCGAACGGATCGATCTCCAGGGACTCCGTCATCCACCCGAGCTTCGGGGACTGCTCGGGCGGCGCGGGCTTCGCGCCCCAGGAGAGCCAGGGGACGGACGAGATGTCCATGGTGTAGCGGTTCTCGCGCGTCGGGTACGACGAATAGCCCCACGCCGACGTCCAGTTGGCGCCGCTGTCCGTGGTCCGGAAGATCTGCGTGTCGGGCCACCAGGAGCTGTAGCCGGTGACCATGACGGTGCCCGGGTCGCTCCGGTCAACGCTCAGCCCGCTGAAGCCGTAGTGGGTGTCGGCATCCGCGACGGGGCTGATGTTCTTCCACTCGCCGGTCCTCGTCGCGTACCGCCACACCTGGCCCTTGCCGCCGTCGTAGGGGCCCGCCCGGTCGCTGTACGCGAGGTAGAGATAGCCGTTCTCCGCGTCCAGGACTCCCTTGTGGGCGAGCAGCCCGGTCGGCTGGCCACCGACACGCGACCAACTGCCGCCGCCGTCGGTGGACTTGTAGACGGAGTTCTCCTTGTCGGCGACGCCCACATACAGGGTCTGCGTCTTCAGCGGCTTCGAGCCGCCCGAGCCCGTCGACTCGTCGAACGTGACCCAGACGATCCCCTGGTTGTCGGAGTCGTAGCCGCTCGTGTCACTCGGGTCCTGCTGGAAGTTGCCGGGGTTCGGGAAGTTCGTCACCTGCTTCCAGGTGGCGCCCGCGTCCGTGGAGCGCCACAGGCCCTTGCCGCTCGGTGCCCCCAGGTAGAGCACGTCGTTGTCGTGCGGGTCGACGGCCAGGCGCTCGCCCATGCCGCGCCCCGGCATGTTGCCGCCCAGCTTGAACGGCAGGTCGGCCTTTTGCCAGGTCTCGCCCCGGTCGGCGGAGCGCAGCACGGCGCCGTTGCCCGGGTCCCAGTCGTTCGTGTACGTGCCGACGGCCGCGTACACCCGGTCCGGGTCGACGGAGTCGGACGCGAGGCTCACCACGCCGGTGTGCCCCCAGTCGTCCCAGCCGATGGAGTCGAGCAGCGGCTTCCAGGACTTGGACGACTCCTGCCAGCGGTAGGCGCCGCCGATGTCGGTGCGGGCGTAGGCGAGGTGGCGCTCGGAGCGGTTGAAGACGATGCCGGGGACGAAACCGCCCCCGTCGATGCGGACGTTCTTCCAGTCGTACGGGGCGGCCGTGGCCGCCTTCGCGGCCGTGAAGGCGTGGTCGTCGGCGGCCGCCACCGGACCGCCGACGAGCATGCCGCCGAGCAGGCCGAGCAGAGCGGGGAGTATGCGCGCTCTGTGCGCGCGGGGCACGGGAGGCATGGGGGGTCCCTTCGCACAGCAGGTGGGGGGCGGGGGCGGGCGGCTCAGCTCTCGAGGAGCTCCGCGTACGCGCCGAGGGCGAGGGCGACGTCCACCTGCGCCCAGAAGCGGTGGTAGGTGAAGGTGGGGGCGTTGCCACCGGACAGATACGCCTGGACCTTCGGCCAGTCCGGGTCCTTCTTGTAGAAGGAGCGGATGGAGGTGAAGTCCGACGTGGAGTTGACCGCGTCGCCGTTCGGCATCCGCCCGCTCCAGCCGTTCGGCACGTACACCGCGTCGTCGAAGCGGTTGTAGTCGGCCCGCTTCTCCGGCACGGCGACGCCCCGGGCGTCCTGGTGGTGGGACCACATGCCGTCGAGCAGCGCCTTCGCGGTCGCCTTGGCCCTGGCGTGGCCGGAGCGGGCGGCGTAGTAGACCAGGGTGCGGGCGTAGGCACCCGCCACTCCCACGTCGTTGGTGCGGTCCACGACCGAGACGTGCAGCCCTGAGTTGGCGCCCGGCCGCGAGGGGTTCCAGGTGTCGGGCTGCCCGGACCAGCTGAGCGTCGAGGGGAAGAGGTAGGACCCGTCGGAGTTGACGCTCGTGTGCGCGAGTGCCCACGTCACCCACTTGTCGAGGACGGCCTTGGCGTCCGCGGCGCCCGTCTGGTGGTAGTACGCGGCGACCCGCTCCATCGACCAGGCCTGGAAGCCGAACCACTGGTTGGACGGCGGGTCGTGGTAGACGGGCTTCTCGTCGTAGTACATGCCGTAGAACGTGGGCGTGCCGGCCGGCGGCGTGGCGTAGCGGCCCTGCCAGCTGTTGGTCGCGCCGCCCGCGATCGCGCCCTCCGCGGACTGGAGCCAGCGGTAGAACTCCAGCTGCCGCTTGAGGCTCTGCGCCCAGTCGGCCCTGCCGGTCGCCGACTTGGGCGAGAGGGGCGCGTACGAGGAGAGGGCGTGCGCGGCGAGGGGGTTCTGGTAGCCGCCGTGGCTGTGGCTGCACCCGATGCGCCACGCCCAGCCCGCCGAGGTGTCCAGGGCGCCACCCCACGCGTAGTACCAGGACAGCAGGTAGTGCGCGCTGTTCTTGCCGCCGCCGGGCGCGCAGCCGGACGGTGACGTGCAGTCGCCGACCTTCTTGAAGTACTTGTCGAACAACGCGTAGCGCAGGTAGTCGCCCATCTTGGCGGCCTTCGCGACGGTCGCCGCGACCTGCCCCTGCTTGCCCTGCGCGGTGGCCCACTTGTGCGCCCAGTACGCGGCCTGCACGGCACGCGCGTCGGCGTCGGGGGCGTTGGTGAACTTCCACTGCCGGGCGTACGAGGCGTCGCCGGTGAACAGGTCGAGGTAGCCGTTCCTGCCGCCGTGCGTGAAGTCGTCGCGGCAGGGGTGCGGGACCGTCTCCCAGACCGACTCCTGGGGGCCGCGCTGGAAGGTGTTGATGTACGTCGGAGCGGTGCCCGCGCCCCCCAGGCCGTAGGTGTTGTCGACGTCCTGGAGCCAGTGCATGCCGTAGATGTCGTCGGTGCCGTACGCGCTCCTCAGCTCGGCCGCGAGGGGGTCGGCCCCGGCGGCGACCGAGGGGTCGAGAGGGGCCGGGTACTGCGCGGGTGTATCGCGCTCGGGCGCGTACGTAGCCGGTTTCGCCGCATTGTAGAAACTGTTCGTCGGCTGGTCCGCGCGGGTGGGGATCATGAATTTCTCCATGGTTTCCCACGCCGAGTTGAACCGGGTCCAGTCACCGGTGACCTTGCCGTACATGGCCTGGAGCCATATCAGATAGCTGTACGCCTCCGAAGTCGTCTCATGGCCGTGATCGGGTGCTTCGACAATGAGTGTCTCGACGGAGTGGTACGGAATGCCCTCTGGCGAGAAATAGCCGTTGGCAGGGTTGGTGATCTTTCCGTACAGGTCGAGGAAACGCTGTTCATAGGGAGTGGCCGCCGCCGACACCTCCCGCGCGTGGGCGGCCTGACCTGCGGGTCCGAGGCCGGCGGCGACGGGGATCGCGGCCGCCGCGGCGCCGATGGCCAGAACTCTGCGGCGGCTGAGTTCTGGTCGTGATTCGCCGGGTTCGGGGAAAGAACGCATGGGGGTGTCCTTCTTCCGGTGAGGGTGGGAGCGCTCCCAAAGTCCTTGTGCGACCAGGGGTTGTCAAGACTGCCGGCGTGAATCGAGTTGTCGAATCCATTCGACGCGACGGCCGGAAAAATTCCGGGAAACGCGGCAACCCTTTCGCTGTCCGGCGGTGACTCCACGTCAGAGCTCCGCCCTTACCGGCAAAGACCGGACGACGGACAGACCGACAGGCCGAAGGACCGAAGGACCGACGGACCGACAAGGAGTCGCCATGACGCGGCACCCCCCGCTCCTGTCCCGACCGCTCAGCACGCACCGCCCGCGCCACCCGCTCGGAACGCGCCACCAGCTCGGAACGCGCCATCCACGCCGCCTCCTGCGGTCGCTCGCCGTCCTGGCGGGCGCCCTCCTCCTCGCGGGAGGCCTCACGTCCCCCGTGGCCGCGCGCCCCGCCGCGGCCGCACCGCCACCCGTCCTGCACGTCGAGGGCAACCGCCTCGTCGGCCCGGACGGCGCCGCCCACCGCCTCCTCGGGGTCAACCGCTCCGGGGGAGAGTTCGCCTGCGTCCAGGGCTGGGGCGTCTTCGACGGCCCCGTCGACGACGCCTCCGTCAAGGCCATCGCGGACTGGAACGCCAACACCGTGCGCATCCCCCTCAACGAGGAGTGCTGGCTCGGCACCGCCAACATCGACCCCCGCTACCGCGGCACCGCCTACCGCACCGCCATCGACGGCCTGGTCCAGCGCGTCCAGGCGCACGGCATGACCCCGGTCCTCGAACTGCACTGGACCCACGGCCGCTACACCGGCGACTCCGCCGGCTGCCACGACGTCCACGCGAGCTGCCAGAAGCCCATGCCGGGCGCCGCGCACACCCCCGCGTTCTGGACCTCGGTGGCGAACACGTACAAGAGCGACCCCGAGGTCGTCTTCGACCTCTTCAACGAGCCCTATCCGGACCGCGCGACCCCCACCACCGCCCAGGCATGGGCCTGTTGGCGCGACGGCGGCACCTGCCCCGGCATCGATTACGAGGTCGCCGGGATGCAGGACCTGCTGGACGCCGTACGGGGTACGGGGGCCCGCAACCTCGTCCTGGCCGCCGGCATCGCGTACTCCAACGACCTCAGCGGCTGGCTGGAGCACGCGCCCCACGACCCGGCGGGCAATCTCGCCGCGGCCTGGCACGTCTACAACTTCAACGCCTGCGCCGACGAGAGCTGCTGGAACCGCACCCTCGCCCCCGTCGCCGACCGCGTCCCGCTCGTCGCGGGCGAGATCGGCGAGAACACCTGCTCCCACGGCTTCGTCGACCGCGTCATGAAGTGGTTCGACGACCGCCGGCTCTCCTACCTCGGCTGGACCTGGAACGCCTGGGACTGCTCATCGGGCCCGGCCCTGATCCGCTCCTACGACGGCACACCCACCCCGTTCGGCATCGGGCTGCGCGACCATCTGCGCGCCCTCGACACCTGAGAGGCACCGGAGAAGACATGAGCCGCACACGCATACGCACCCACCAAAGATCCCGCACCTTCATGCTCGCCCTGTCCACCGTGCTCGCGGTCAGCGGCGGCACCGCCGTCGCCCTCGCCGACGAGCCCGCCGGGGCCACCGCGGCCGCCGCCCGCGTCGACAACCCGTACGCGGGCGCCAAGGCGTACGTGAACCCCGAGTGGTCGAAGAAGGCCGCCGCCGAGCCGGGCGGCACCGCGGTCTCCAACCAGCCCACCGGCGTCTGGCTCGACCGGATCGCCGCGATCGCGGGCGGCAACGGCAAGATGGGGCTGCGCCAGCACCTCGACGCGGCGCTCCAACAGCGCGCGGACCTCGTGCAGTTGGTCATCTACAACCTGCCCGGCCGGGACTGCGCGGCCCTCGCATCCAACGGCGAACTCGGCCCGACCGAGATCGACCGCTACAAGCGGGACTACATCGACCCGATCGCGAGGATCCTGGGCGAGCCCAAGTACGCGAACCTGCGCATCGTCACGACCGTCGAGATCGACTCGCTGCCCAACCTCGTCACCAACACCGGCGGCCGGCCCACCGCGACCCCCGCCTGCGACGTGATGAAGGCCAACGGCAACTACGTGAAGGGCGTCGGCTACGCCCTCAAGCAGCTTGGCGCCGTGCCCAACGTCTACAACTACGTGGACGCGGGCCACCACGGCTGGATCGGCTGGGACGACAACTTCGCCGCCTCCGCGCAGGTCTTCCACCAGGCCGCCACCGCAGAGGGAAGCACCGTCGACAACGTCCACGGCTTCATCACCAATACCGCCAACTACAGCGCCCTGAAGGAGGAGAACTTCCGGATCGGCGACACGGTCGGCGGCCGTTCGGTCCGCGAGTCGAAGTGGGTCGACTGGAACCGCTACACCGACGAGCTCTCCTTCGCCCAGGCATTCCGCAACCAACTGGTGTCCACCGGCTTCCGGTCCGACATCGGCATGCTCATCGACACCTCCCGTAACGGCTGGGGCGGCACGGCACGGCCCACCCGGCCGGGCCCGACCACGGACGTCGACTCCTACGTCAACGGCGGCCGCTACGACCGCCGTATCCACGTCGGCAACTGGTGCAACCAGTCGGGCGCGGGCCTCGGTGAACGCCCCAAGGCCGCACCGGCGGCCGGCATCGACGCCTACGTCTGGATGAAGCCGCCGGGCGAGTCCGACGGCTCCAGCAAGGAGATCCCGAACGACGAGGGCAAGGGCTTCGACCGCATGTGCGACCCCACTTATGAGGGCAACGCGCGCAACAATTACAGCAAGTCCGGTGCCCTGCCGAACGCGCCGGTCTCGGGACACTGGTTCTCCGCCCAGTTCCAGGAGCTCCTGAAGAACGCGCACCCGGCGGTCTGACCGCCCCATGGGGCGCCCCGCCCCTGCTCAACGGAGTCGAAGCGCTTCGACTCAGCGTATGGACAGGCCAGGGGCGCCCCTTTAGGGTCGGTCGCATCGTCCCGTCGTCCCCTTCAGGAGAGCCGCATGGTCACCCTCGCCGAGGTCGCCAGGCACGCCGGAGTCTCGGCCAGCACGGTGAGCTACGTCCTCAGCGGCAAGCGGTCGATCTCGACCGGCACCCGGGAGCGCGTCGAACGCAGCATCCAGCATCTCGGCTACCACCCGAACGCGGGCGCCCGCGCCCTGGCCAGCAGCAGATCCAACGTCATCGCGCTGATGATGCCGCTGCGCACCGACATGTACGTACCGGTGATGATGGAGATCGCCATCGCCGTCGCCACCACGGCCCGCGCCCACGGCTACGACGTACTGCTCCTGACCGGCGACGAGGGCCCCCAGACCGTGCGCCGCGTCACCGCCAGCGGACTCGCCGACGCCATGATCCTCATGGACGTCGAACTGGACGACGAGCGGCTCCCGCTGCTGCGCGACAGCCCGCGGCCCGCCGTCCTCATCGGGCTGCCCGCCGACACCTCCGGACTCACCTGCGTGGACCTCGACTTCGTCGCGACGGGCGCGCTCTGCGTGGAGCACCTGGCCGGGCTCGGCCACCGCGACATCGCTGTCATCGGCGAGGCACCCGCCGTCTACGAACGGCACACCGGCTTCGCCGAACGCACCCTCGACGGGCTGCGCGGCAAGGCCCGCGAACTGGGCGTGCGGCTGCTGCACCGGCCCTGCGAGGCGGGGTACGGGCCGACATCGGCCACCCTCGCCCGGGTCTTCGACGAGCGGCCGGGCACCACGGGCTTCGTGGTGCAGAACGAGTCGGCCGTGGAGCCGCTGCTCGGACTGCTGCGCCAGCAGGGCAGGGCGGTCCCCGAGGACGTGTCGGTGATCGCGGTCTGCCCGGACCAGGTGGCCTTGCAGGCATCGGTGCGGCTCACCTCGGTCTCCATCCCCGCCGAGGAGATGGGGCGCACAGCCGTGGAGCGCATCGTCGCCAAGCTGGCGGGGCAGGGCGAGGACGACGTCACGCTGATCGCCCCGGAACTGACGGTGCGGGCCAGCTCGGGAAGCGCCCCCACCTGACCCGCACCCGCCACGCGGCCCTTGCCTTGAAGACCTCGGTGCCCGCCTCGACACCGGAGAGGTACTTGTCCTTGCCCGACAGGCCGCGGCGGACCCAGGGCCTGGAGGAAGTCGTCCAGGACGGCCGGGAGCGCAGGGGGCGCATTCGCGATTAGCTACCGTTCGGAGTCGCATCACTCCTGAGGGTGATATTCCGTTATGGCTGCGGGCTGCTTCTCTACTGAGGTCCCTCTGAGGCAGACACTCCCGATCGGAGTACTGAATGAGGCTGTCCGCCCGCTGCGCCTACGCAGCGCTGCTCCTGCTGCTCCCCCTCACCGCCGTCCCGGCCTCGGCCGCCGAACCGAGCCCGAAGGAGCCGGCGCGCTCCGCCCCCGCACCCCTGCGGACCACGTCGGCGCCCATCCCGGACCAGTACATCGTCACCCTGAAGCCCGACACCCCCTCGACGGCCACCCAGATCACCCAGCAGGTCGGCGTCACCGCGCTCCACGAGTACCAGCGGGTGCTGCGCGGCTTCGCGGCCAAGCTCGACGCGAAGCAGCTCGCGGCCGTGCGCGGCCTTCCCGATGTGGCGGCCGTCGAGCAGGACGCGACGATCACCGCAACCCCCCTGCGCGCGGACCGTGTCCCGGCAGCCAGCTGGGGACTGGACCGCATCGACCAGCCCTACCTCCCGCTCGACCGGCAGTTCAACGTCAACAGCACCGGCGCCGGCGCCACGGCGTACATCTTCGACACCGGCATCGACTACCGGCACGCGGAGTTCGGCGGCCGTGCCGTGCCCGGCTTCGACGCGATGGGCGACGGCAGGAACGGCCAGGACTGCAACGGCCACGGCACGCATGTCGCGGGCACCGTCGGCGGGGCGAACTACGGAGTCGCCCGGCAGGCGCGGCTGGTCAGCGTGCGCGTCCTCGGCTGCGACGGCAGGGGATCGTACGCCGGCATGATCGCCGGCTTCGACTGGGTGGCGCAGCACGCCCGGCAGCCCGCGGTCCTCAACGGCTCCCTCGGCGGCCCGCGCAGCGACGCCGTCAACCAGGCCGCGACCGCGCTCTCGGACCGCGGTGTCCTGCCGGTGGTCGCGGCGGGCAACGACGCGGTCGACGCGTGCAACGTCTCTCCCGCGAGCGCCGACCGGGTCCTCACCGTCGGGGCGACCGACCCCCAGGACCAGCAGGCGCGCTTCTCCAACCACGGCCGCTGCCTGGACATGTACGCCCCCGGCACCGACATCATCTCGGCCAGGCTCGGCGGCGGCAGCGTGGCGCTGGACGGCACGTCCATGGCCAGTCCGCACGTCGCCGGTGTCGCCACCCTCCTCAAGGCGCGCTACCCCTCGGCGACCTCCGCCCAGGTGTACTCCTGGGTGGTCGACAAGTCGGTGAAGGGCATCCTCTCGGTGTCTCCCGGCTCTCCCAACCGCCTGGTGCAGACCGCCGGGCTCTGACAGTGCGCGGGCGACCTCACCGGCCCTCGACCCGGTGGGGCCGCCCCGGCGCCTCCTCCAGGACGGCCACCCCGTACCGCCCCAGCGTGACCGTCCCCTCGGCCGTCTCACCGCTCAGCAGCTCGCGGTACCGCCCCGGCACCGCGACGCTCACCTCGCCGCGGCCGTGGTGCAGGAGGAACAGCAGATCGCCGCGGCACACTGCCTCCACTCCCCGGGGGAGCCCGTCGAGGGGCGGCCGTACGCCTGCCTGTGCGGCGGCCCGGGCCAGCAGACCGCGCAGGGCGGCCGGCTCGGGGAGCGTGGAGACGTACCAGGCGCGGCCCCGGCGGAGCACCGCGGGGAGCCCGTCGAGTTCACCGCCCCGGTAGCGGGCCTCCACGCCCGCGTCGTCCCCGGCGGTCAGCTCCTCCGACCAGAGGGTGCCGGTGAACTCGCCGCAGTCGACGCTCTCCTCGTCCTCCAGCGGCCACCACTCGTGCACGGTCCGGATGCCGAGGAGCTCCCGCAGCCGGGCGTCCATGCCGCCGGGCCGCACCCGGTCGTCGCCGTCGGCCACCCCCGTGAAGAAGCCGCAGACCAGGGTGCCGCCCCGGCGTACGTACGCGATGAGGTTGTCGATCGCGGGGTCGGTGAGGAGATAGAGGTGCGGGACGACGACCATGCCGTACGCCGACAGGTCGTGCTCGGGGTGGGCGAAGCCGGTCGTGAGGTGCGCCTCCCACAGGGCCGCGTGCCAGGCGCCCACCATCTGGGCGTGGTCGAGGCGGGCGGAGGGGCGGCCGTCCTGCTGCCCCGCCCACCAGGAGTCCCAGTCGTGCAGGACCGCCACCTCGGCGGTCACGCGGGTACCGCTCACCCGTGGGCCGACGCGGGCGAGTTCCGCGCCGAGGCGCTTGACCTCCCGGAAGACGCGGCCCTCCTCGCCCGCGTGGCCGAGCATCCCGGAGTGGAACTTCTCGGCGCCCTGGCGTGACTGCCGCCACTGGAAGTAGCAGACCACGTCGGCGCCGCGCGCCACGGCCTGCCAGGACCAGAGGCGGTTGAGGCCGGCCGGCTTGGGGTGGTTCACGCCGCGCCAGTTGACCGGGCCCGCCGCCTGCTCCATCAGCATCCAGGGGCCGCCGCCCGCCTGGGAGCGGGTGAGGTCCTGGACGAGCGCCCCGTGCCGCCCGCCGAGCGGATCCCTCGGGTCGGGGTAGAGGTCGACCGAGACGACGTCCTCCTCGCCCGCCCACTTCCAGCCGTCCTGGCCCTGCCACAGCGGCATGAAGTTGGTGGTGACCGGCAGGTGCGGGGTGTGGGCGCGGACGATGTCGCGCTCGGCGAGGTAGCACTCGAGGAGGGCGTCCGATGTGAAGCGCTTGAAGTCGAGGACCTGCGTGGGGTTCTTCATGTAGTGGGCGCGGCGGGGCGGCAGGATCTCCTCCCAGGCGTCGTAGCTCTGGCCCCAGAAGGCGCTGCCCCAGGCCGTGTTGAGCGCGTCGAGCGTGCCGTACCTCGCCCGGAGCCAGCGGCGGAACGCGACGGCCGCCGTCTCGCCCCAGTCGTAGGTGCAGTACTCGTTGTTGATGTGCCACATCGTGAGCGCCGGGTGGCGGGCGTACCGCGCGGCCAGGTCCTCCGTGATGGCGGCGGCGAAGCGGCGGTAGGCGGCGCTGGAGTGCGCGAAGTGCTGGCGCGAACCCCACCACTCCACCTGCCCGTCCTCGTCGCGCGGCAGCGTCTCGGGGTGGAGCCGGCCGAGCCACGGCGGAGGAGCGGAGGTCGGCGTGGCGAGGACGACGCCGATGCCGTGCCCGTGCATCAGATCCATCAGCCGGTCCAGCCAGCCGAACTCCCGGGCGCCGGGACGGGGTTCGAGCTTCGCCCAGGAGAAGACGCCGAGGGTGACGGAGTTGACCCCGGCCTCCCGCATCAGCCGCGCGTCCTGTGCCCAGACCTCCTCGGGCCACTGCTCGGGGTTGTAGTCGCCGCCGAACAGGATCCGGCCGCGGGTGGAGTCATGGAGGGAAGGCATCGAGGGGTCAGCCCTTCGCTGTATCGGTGGGTCAGCCCTTCACCGCGCCGGTGAGCATGCCCTGCTTGAAATGCCGCTGCACGAACGGCGAGAGGACGGCGACCGGCAGCAGCGCGAGCACCATCACGGCCATCTGGATGGCGAGCGGCGACAGATGACCGGTGTTGATCGCCTGGCTGAGGCCGGTCGGCCGCTGCTGCTTGATCACCAGCTGCTGCATGACGTTCTGGAGCGGCATCATGTCCGGGTCGCTGAGGTAGATCGAGGCGTTGAACCACGCGCTCCAGTACCCCACAGCGTAGAAGAGTGTGATCACCGCGAGCACCGCGCGGGACAGCGGCATGACGATCCGCCACAGGATGCGCAGGTCCCCCGCGCCGTCGATGCGGGCGCTCTCGATCAGCTCCTGGGCCGTGCCCATGAAGAACGCCCGCAGCACGAGGATGTTGAAGACGTTCAGCGCGCTCGGCAGGATCAGCGACAGATAGGTGTCCGTGAGCCCGAGGCCCTGCACCACCAGATACGTCGGGATCAGCCCCGCCCCGAAGAACATCGTGGCGACGATGACCAGCAGGATCGGGCGGTGCAGCACCGACCCCGGGCGGGAGAGGCCGTACGCGCACAGGACGGACACCACCATGCTGAAGAGCGTGCCGACGACCGTGACGCCCACGCTGACGAGCGTGGCCCGCGAGACCTGGCCGCCGCCGAGCAGCTCCTGGTAGTGGATGAAGGTGACGCCGCGGGGGATCACCACAAGGCCGCCCGTCTCGGTGATCGTCTTCACCGAGGAGAGGCTGGTGACGACCACGACCCACACCGGGAAGAGGACGGCCAGACAGACCAGGGTCAGCGTCACGCCCTTGGTGGCGAGCCCGGCCCTGGTCGGCGGCTCCTCCCACACCGGGCGCAGCCCGGACCTGCTGCCCGGCTCGATGCCGAAGTTGAGCACGCTCACCGCTTGTACACCCCCTGTTCGCCCATGAGGTGGGCGGCCTTGTTGGCGCCGAGCACCATCAGGAGGCCGAAGACGCCCTTGACGATGCCGATGGCGGCGCCGTAGCCGAAGTTGCCGTTGTCGAGACCGGTGTTCCATACGTACGTGTCCAGGACCTCGGAGGCCGTGGGGCCCACGGCGGTGCGCTGGAGCAGGATCTGTTCGAAGCCGACCGTGAGCGCGTTGCCGACCTGGAGGACGAGCAGCAGGGCCACGACCGGGCGCAGGGCGGGCAGTTGGATGTGCCAGATGCGCCGCCAGCGGCTCGCGCCGTCCATCGCGGCGGCCTCGTACAGATCGGGGCTGACCGCGGCGAGGGCGGCGAGGAAGACGATGACGCCCCAGCCCGCGTCCTTCCAGATCATCTCGAAGGTGATCAGGAACTTGAACAGGCCCGGGTCGGTCATCAGGTCGAAGCCCTCGTGGCCGTGGTCGCGCAGCACCTGCGCGATGAGGCCGGCGCCGCCGAACATCTGCTGGAAGACCGTGATGACGAGCACCCAGGAGAAGAAGTGCGGGAGGTAGAGGATCGCCTGGGCCACGGCCCGCACCCGGGGGCGCACGAAGCTGTTGATGAAGAGCGCGAGCAGCACCGGGATCGGGAAGAACAGCGTCAGCTGGATCACGAAGATGGCGAGGGTGTTGCGGACCGCCTGCCAGAACAGCCGGTCCTCGGCCATGTGCCGGAAGTGCTCGAAGCCGATCCAGGGGCTCTGCGACATCGCCTGGAAGGCGTTGTCCGCGATGTAGGGGTCGTAGTCCTGGAAAGCGACGACGTTGCCGATCAGCGGTACGTAGTTGAAGACGAGCAGGAGCAGCAGCGCGGGCAGCACCATCAGGAGCAGCACGCGGTCCCGGCGCAGCCGGTGGCGGAGCGGGACGCGGGGCGCGGAGTCCTTGACGGGGGGCGCCGCACCGGCGGGTGCGGGCGGCCGCTCGGCGGCGGCGCGGGGACGAGTCGTGCTCTGCGCCATGTCAGGACGCCGCGTCGCCGGTCGCCCCTGTGTCCCCTGTCTGATCGAGCAGCTTCTTGTACCAGTCGCGCAGCTTGTCGCCGCCGCCCGACTTCCAGTCCGAAGCGGCCTGTTGCATGTCGGAGACCTTCTTGCGGCCCCGCACGATGTCCTTCTCCAGGTCCTCGAACTCGGCGTTCAGCTCGGTGTACCGCGTCGGCTCGATGATCATCATGCCGTGGAAGAGCGGCTTCTTCGTGTGCGCGCCCTGGCGCTGCTGCCATCCGACCATGCCCCGGGTGACGTCCGGCAGATCGGCGTACGCGATGAAGGGCGCGGGCGACGCCAGGTACTCGTACGTCGAGAAGACCTCGTTGTTGCCCTTGCCGTTCTTGGTGAGGACGCCGTCCTTCAGGGTGTGGTGGACGCCCTCGACGCCGTACATCCGAAGCCGCTGCTCCTTCGAACCGTAGGGCGCGGCCGTGAAGTTGGCGAGGGCGAGGATGTCACGGACGGTCTTCTCGTCGGCCTTCTCGCTGATGAACGTCCAGATGTCGGCGGGCGGGCGCGCGTACAGCGTGGGGGCTCCGCCGTCGGGCGCGAAGTAGTCGAAGGCCTCCATGCGGAACCTCTTGTCGTCCACGCGCTGCACGGCGGCCTTGCCGTACCAGTCGGAGAGGTCATGGCAGTACATCCAGACCTTGCCCGCCGCGCACAGGTCGCCGATGCTGCCGGTCTCCGCCTTCGCGTCGGGGTGGACGAAGCCGGCCGAGTAGAGCTTGCGCGACCACTCCAGGGCTTCGAGGTACTCGTCGGTCTCGTAGCGGTTGACCAGCTTGCCGTCGACGAGCTTCCAGTAGTACGGCTTCTCCGGCAGCACCCCGAAGATGTTCCAGGCGGCCCAGCTCATGTCGCCGCACGCCCACACCTTGCTCCTGGGGGCGTTGAGCTGCTTGCACAGGTCGTAGAACTCCTGGGCGCTGGTGGGCGCTTCGAGGCCCTCCTTCTCGAAGAGGTCCGTGCGGTAGAAGGGCGCGATGTTCGGGGTGGTGGCGGAGGGCATCGGCAGGCCGCGCAGCTTGCCACCGAAGACCGAGCGCTGCCAGGCGCCGGTCGGGATCGCGGCGAGGTTCGGGTACTCCTTGACCTTGTCGCCGCTCAGGTAGGGGCCGAGGTCGGCGAACTTGTTGGCGATGGCGCTCGGGATCTTGCCGGTCAGCTCCCAGCCGGGTACGACCACCGCGTCCGGCACGCCGCTGGAGGCGAGGACCGCGCCGAGCTTCTGGCCGTATGTGTCGCCCTGCTGGTTCTGCCACTTGACGCGGACGCCCACGGCCTTGTCCATCGCGGTCCAGTAGGGGTTGCCCTGCTTGGGCACGTTCCCCCAGATCGGCGACATGACGGTGAACTCGCCGCCCTTTCCGAGCCGTTCGGGCACCGACGTCTTGAGCTCGGCCGCGGGCAGGGCCTTGGTGAAACCCGCGGCCGAGCCGTTCTTGGCCGGGATGTCCGGGCTGACGAGGTCCGAGGCGACGTACGCAGGGAGCAGGTCCTTGAGCTTCTTCCCCGTCGTGGTGCCCTCGTTCTTCGACCCGCCGCCTCCGCAGGCAGTGAGCAGCGGAGCACCGCCGGCCACGGCGAGCACCGCGAGCCCGGAGGAGGCGAGGAAGGTTCTCCGGTTCGGCCCGGAGCCGGTGGAGTGCGGATCGGAGCCGGTGCAGGGGGAGTTCGGCGTCATTGCGTCAACCCTTCGTGGCGCGCGCCCGGACACACGGCGGATACCGCCGGTCGGCTTTCGAAGCGCTTCGATGTTGCTGCGAGATTAAGTGAACGCCCGAGTCGTAACAAGGGTCGGTTCCGAATTCGCGGCGGTTGCGCGGGAGTTGATTCGGCGGCTGGGTTGAGCGGCATCGAAGGGAGCGGTGAGTCGTCCGTCTTGACATGACCACCCGGTAACACCGAGCATCGAAGCGCTTCGAGAGATGCCTTGTCGGCACGTCGCCGCATTCATCGCCGCTCCACCGTCCGCCGAGGGGAACCACGTGACCGAGAGCCCGCCGCCGTTCCGTGATCCGGGGCTCGATCCGGACAAGCGCGTGGACGATCTGCTGTCCCGGCTGACGGCCGACGAACGCGTCGCCCTCCTGCACCAGTTCGCGCCCGCCGTCGACCGGCTCGGCATCGGGGCGTTCCGCACCGGCCAGGAAGCCCTGCACGGCGTCGCCTGGATGGGGCCCGCGACGGTCTTCCCGCAGGCCGTGGGTCTCGGCGCGACCTGGCACGACGACCTGCTGCGCAGGGTCGGCGAGGCCGTCGCCGTCGAGGCGCGCGCCATGCGCTCCCGCGACGAACGCGTCGGCCTCAACGTCTGGGCGCCCACCGTGAACCTCCTGCGCCACCCGCTGTGGGGCAGGAACGAGGAGGGCTACGCGGAGGACCCGCACCTGACCTCCGCCCTCGCCGCCGCCTACACCCGCGGCCTGCGCGGCGACCACCCGACGCACTGGCGCACCGCGCCCGTCCTCAAGCACTGGCTGGCCCACAACAACGAGACGGACCGGGACACCTCCAACGCCTCCGTCGGCCCGCGCGTCCTGCACGAATACGACCTGCGCGCCTTCCGCGGCGCCGTCGAGGCGGGCGCGGTCGCCGGCGTGATGCCCGCCTACAACCTCGTCAACGGCCGCCCCAACCACGTATCGCACCACCTGCGCGAGCAGTTGAGGCGCTGGACCGACGAGGAACTGCTCGTCTGCTCCGACGCGGGCGCGCCCAGCAACCTCGTCGACAGCCAGCACTACTTCGACACCCACGAGGAGGCCGTCGCCGCCGCCCTCGTCGCGGGCGTGGACAGCTTCACCGACCACGGCACGGACCCGCGGACCATCGTCGGCCGCCTGCGGCGCGCCCTGGCGGCGGGCCTGCTGACCGAGTCCGACATCGACGCGGCCGTACGCCGGCACCTCACCGTCCGCCTGCGGCTCGGCGAGTTCGACCCGGACGGCGGCCCGTACGGCGCCGCCGACCTGGGCGACTTCGACACGGCCGAACACCGGGAGCTGGCCCGCGAGGCCGCAGAGCAGGCCGTCGTCCTGCTCAAGAACGACGGCCTGCTGCCCCTCGCGCCCCCGTCCGACGGCGCCCATGTCGCGGTCGTCGGCCTCCTCGCGGACGAGTGCAAGACCGACTGGTACAGCGGCACCCTGATCCGCCAGAGCACCGTCCTCGACGGGCTGCGCGAGCGCTTCGGTGCCGAGCGGGTGACCTTCGCCGAGGGCGTGGACCGGGTACGCCTGAAGTGCGCGGGCGGCTGGCTGCGGGTCCCGGCGTCCGCCGCGGCCGCCCAGGCGAGGGTGGCAGGGGGCGCCCTCGACCCGGCGCTCCTCGTCGGCCGCACCGACCTGACACCGGCGCAAGCCTGCGCGGACGCCGCCGAGGCCACCGAGTTCGCCCTCGTCGACTGGGGCGAGGGGGCGTGGACGCTGCGGGCACCCGACGGACGGTACCTGTCCGTCGCCGAGGACGGCTTCGTGCGCGCGTCGGCCGACCAGCCGGGCGGCTGGATCGTGCAGGAGACGTTCGCGCTGGTCGAGCAGGCGGACGGGCAAGGGGGCGAGGACGGGCACGGGGGCGGGCACCTCCTCAGGCATACGGGGACGGGTGGGTACGTCTTCGTCGCCGCCGACGGCGCGAAGGTTGCCGAGGCGGGCGAAGTCCTTCCGGCCGAGCGCGCCGACCTCTTCACGGTCGAGGTCCTGGAGCGCGGCGAGGACGCCGTGGCCCGCGTCGCCGCGGACGCGGACACCGTGATCGTCGTCGCCGGGAACGACCCGCACATCAACGGCCGCGAGACCGAGGACCGCACGACCCTCGCCCTGCCGCCCCACCAGGAACGGCTGTGGCGCGCGGCCCGCGCCGCCAACCCTCGCACCGCTCTCGTCCTGGTCAGCGCCTACCCGTACGCGGTCACCGCCGCCGACGCCGAGCTGCCCGCCCTGCTGTGGACCGCGCACGGCGGGCAGGCCGCGGGCACCGCGCTCGCCCGCGTCATCGCCGGCGACGTCTCCCCGGCCGGCCGGCTGCCCCAGACCTGGTACGCCGCCGACACCGACCTGCCGGACCTCCTCGACTACGACATCATCGGCTCCCGGCAGACCTACCAGTACTTCGACGGCACGCCCCTCTACCCCTTCGGGCACGGCCTCGGCTACTCCTCCTTCCGGTACGAGGACCTGACCGCCGAGCGCGACGGCGACACCCTGCGCGTGGCGTTCACCCTCACCAACACCGGGGCCGTCCCCGCGGACGAGGTGGCGCAGCTCTACACCCGCGCGCCCCGCGGCCCCGTCGCCCTGCCGCACCGGCGGCTCGCCGCGCACCGCCGCGTCAGGCTGGCTCCCGGCGCCTGGCGCCGCCTCGAATTCCGGCTGCCCCTGCCCGACCTCGGGTTCTGGGACGTACGCCAGGACCGCTGGGCCCTGCCGCCCGGCACGTACGAACTGCTCGCCGGGGCGTCCAGCCAGGACATCCGGCTGTGCACGCCGGTCGAGCTCACCGGCGAGCCGCTCGCCGCCAGGCCGGTACTGGGGGCCGGCCTGGCGGCGAACGGCTACGACACGCAGCGCGGCACCGAGCTCGTCGACCGGACGAAGACCTCGGGCGACGCGGTGCGCGCCGTGGACGACGGCACGGGCGAATTGCTGTACCAGGCCTGCGACTTCGGCGACGGCATCACCGCCGTGACGGTCGAGGCAGCGGGTGAGGGCGCCGTCGACCTCATCGCGGGAAGCACCGCCACCACCGTCACCGTCGCGCCGACCGGCGGCCCGTACCGCTACACGTCGAGCACCTCCGGCTTCGCCGTCTTCGGCGTGCGCGATCTGCGTGTACGGCTGCGTGGCCCCGTCCGGCTCGCCCGGATCGCCTTCACCGTCACCGCCCCGCGGGAGGATGCCCCATGAAGTTCACCGACGGCTTCTGGCTGATGCGTGACGGGGTGCGCGCCTCGTACGCCACCGAGGTGCGCGACGTGCGCGAGGGCGAGGGGAGGTTCACCGCCTACGCCGCCGTGCAGCGGGTCCGGGAGCGCGGGGACACCCTCAACTCGCCGCTCATCACCGTCGAATGCTTCGCGCCCGCCGAGGGCGTGATCGGCGTACGGACCACCCACCACGCCGGAAGGGCCGCGCGAGGCCCCGAGTTCACGGTGCACGCCACCGGCAGCGCGGGACACGTCGTACGCGAAGGCACCGTCACCGAACTCGTCAGCGGACCGCTCACCCTGCGCCTTGACACCGCCGGACCCTGGGGCCCGCAGTTCCTCGACGCCGACGGGCGACGGCTGACCGGCGTGGAGCGCAGGGGCACCGCCTTCGCGACCACGTCCGACGGGAGCCACCACATGATCGGTCAACTCTCGCTCGACGTCGGGGAGTTCATCTACGGCCTCGGCGAGCGGTTCACCCCGTACGTCAAGAACGGCCAGAGCGTCGACATCTGGCAGGCCGACGGCGGCACCAGCAGCGAGCAGGCGTACAAGAACATCCCCTTCCACCTCTCCTCGCGCGGCTACGGCGTCTTCGTCAACCATCCCGGCAAGGTGTCCTACGAGATCGGCTCCGAGGCCGTCGGCCAGGTCCAGTTCAGCGTCGAGGACCAGAGCCTGGAGTACTACGTCATCGCCGGGCCCACGCCCAAGGACGTGCTGCGCCGCTACACCGCCCTCACCGGACGGCCCGCGCTGCCGCCCGCCTGGTCGTTCGGCCTGTGGCTCACCACCTCCTTCTGCACGCCCTACGACGAGGAGACCGTCACCTCGTTCGTGGACGGCATGGCCGAGCGCGACATCCCGCTGTCCGTCTTCCACTTCGACTGCTTCTGGATGCGCGAACACCAGTGGACGGACTTCCGGTGGGACCCCGAGGTCTTCCCCGACCCGGAGGGCATGCTGCGCCGGCTGCGCGAGCGCGGGCTGAAGGTCAGCGTCTGGATCAACCCCTACATCGCGCAGAAGTCGGCGCTCTTCGAAGAGGCCCGCGCGGCGGGGTACCTGGTCCGGCGCCCGAGCGGCGACATCTGGCAGTGGGACCTGTGGCAGCCCGGCATGGCGCTCGTGGACTTCACGGACCCGGCCGCCCGCGAGTGGTACGCCGACAAGCTGCGCACCCTGCTCGACCAGGGCGTCGACTGCTTCAAGACCGACTTCGGCGAGCGCGTGCCCACCGACGTCGTCTGGCACGACGGCGCCGACCCCGAGCGCATGCACAACTACTACACGCAGCTCTACAACCGCACCGTCTTCGAAGTCCTGGAGAAGGAGCGCGGCGCGGGCGAGGCGGTGCTGTTCGCGCGCTCCGCGACGGCGGGCGGCCAGCAGTTCCCCGTGCACTGGGGCGGCGACTGCTTCGCCTCGCTCGGCGCCATGGCCGAGTCGCTGCGCGGCGGCCTCTCGCTCTCCCTGAGCGGCTTCGGCTTCTGGAGCCACGACATCGGCGGCTTCGAGGGCACCCCCGACCCGGCGGTCTTCAAGCGCTGGCTCGCCTTCGGACTGCTGTCCTCCCACAGCCGCCTGCACGGCAACGTCTCCTACCGGGTGCCGTGGGCGTTCGGCGACGAAGCCGTGGACGTGGCCCGGAAGTTCACCAAGCTCAAGCACCGCCTCATGCCCTACCTGTACGGGGCGGCCGGCGAGGCCCACCGCACGGGTGTGCCCGTGATGCGGCCGATGATCCTGGAGTTCCCCGACGACCCGGCCTGCCGCACCCTGGACCGGCAGTACATGCTCGGCCCCGACCTGCTCGTCGCCCCCGTCTTCACGGCCGGGGGAGAGGTGGAGTTCTACCTCCCCGAGGGCACCTGGACCCACCTCCTCACCGGCGAGAGCGTCCGGGGCCCGGGCTGGCGCCGCGAAACGCACGGCTTTGACAGCCTCCCCCTGTACGTCCGGCCCGGCGCGCTGCTGCCGCTCGGCGCCGACGAGCGGCGGCCGGACGGCGACTGGCTCGACGGCCTGACCCTCCTGACCGCCCCGGACCCGGGGTCCGAAACGGCGTACGACACGGAAGTCACCGTCCCCGACCTCGAAGGGCGTCCCGCGGCGGTCTTCCGCGCGACGCGGGACGGCGACGGCCTGAAGGTCCTCGCCCTCGGCTCCCGCCGGCCCTTCCACGTGCGCACGGTGGACGGGCGCGCGAGCGCCCACGGCGTGGGGGAGGTGACCCTGCCCGATGTCCTCACGAACCGAACGACCGGCTAGAGTGCCCGTCTCCGACCGGGAGAGCGCAGAAGCAGAAAAGGAGCGCACACCCATGCCTTCGGCCGCCGACGACGCGGCCGCCGAGTTCCACGCCTTCTTCGAGCGGCACTACGCCGAACTCGCCCGCCTGGCCCACCTGCTGACCGGCGAGAGCGACGGCGCGGACGATCTGGCGGCCGACGCGCTGCTCGCGCTCTGGCACCGCTGGGACCGGGTGCGCGCCGCCGACCACCCGGCCGCTTACGCCCGCGGGGTCGTCGCGAACATGGCGCGCAGCCGCATCCGCAGCGCCGTGCGCGAACGCCGCCGCGTCACGCTCTTCTGGTCCGGTCGCGGCGAGGACGTGGCGGACCCCGACATACCGGCCGTGGTCGACGTACGGGACGCGCTGCGCGCGCTGCCCTTCCGCAAGCGGGCCTGCGTGGTCCTGCGGCACGCCTTCGACCTCTCGGAGAAGGACACCGCGCAGGCCCTCGGGGTCTCGGTGGGTACGGTGAAGAGCCAGACATCGAAGGGAATGGCCGAGCTGCAACGACGCCTCGGTCCGCACACCACTTGGGAACGCGTGCGCGCGGTCACGGCGGACACGGGGGGTAGCACATGAGGGACGACGACAAGGAAGTACGCAGGAGGCTGCGCGGCGCCGCCCAGGCACACCGGCCGGACCGGGAGCGGATGCTCGCCCGCGTCGAGCAGGGCATGGCCCGCCGCGAGCGACCGGGCGAGCACCGCCCGAAGCCGCCCCTTCGCGCAGGCGCGTCATGGCTGCGCGTGGTGACCGCGACGGCCGCCGTCGCCGGTGTCTGCGCCGTGGCCGGATACGGCGTCGCCTCGGCGCTGCGCGGTGAGGACCCCGATCCGCAGTCCGTCGCCACCAGTTCGACCCCGACGCCGGACACGCCCCCCACCGCCACGGAGGAGAACCGCACCGCGGCGCCGCCACCGCCGAGGCGCCCGAGCGGCACCCCGGTCAAGCCCCCCACCTCCCGGGCCCCGGAATCCCACAAGCCGTCGCAGTCCGCGCAGCCGCCGCGCGGCCAGCAGTCCGTGCCCGCGGCCGAACTGCTGTGGGCGGACGGCTCGATCGACCCCGGCTCCAGCAAGTACTGGTCCCAGAGCGAGGTCACCCTCAAGGCGAAGAAGCCGCTGACCTCCCTCACCGTCGAACTGCGCGTCGCCCGCGGCGCCGAGGTCGCCGACACCGGCAACTGGCGCTCGCTGCCCGCCGAGGACTTCGACGTGAGCGTGGGGGAGCGCGACGGCTTCCTCGTCTACCGGTGGACGCTCAAGGCGGGGCGAACCGTGCCGGCCGGCGAGCACGTCTTCGCCGGGCAGTTCGACCACGACGAGGGGAAACGGGACGCGGGCGGCGACCGGTACACGATCAGGGCGGCCACCCCCGACGAACGCACCGAGTGGCGGGGCGACTTCTTCTAAGGGCGGCCATTTTCCGGATTTCCGGATCACTTCCCGGATGATTTTCTGGATCACAGGGGCAACCTTCCGCCGGACGGTGGCGACCACAAGACGCACACTTCTGTCCACCGAAGGAATCCGGACATGACTTCAACCGCTCACGGGCGCGTACGCCACCGCCGCAGCCTCACCCGCCGCCGCGCCGTCATCGGCGGCGTCGCGGCGCTCGGCCTGACCGGCGCCGCCCTCGTCACCACCTCCCTCATGTCGTCCGCCGGGGCGGCCACCGCCTGGCCGGAGGCCAAGGGCGAGCAGGCCGTGTCCAAGACCATCGAGGTCTCCGGCAGCCGTGACGGCGGGCTCAAGCGCTACTACGGCAGCGGCGCCCTCGGCGGCGACGGCCAGGGCGAGGGCCAGGACCCGATCTTCAAGCTGAAGGACGGGGCGACGCTGAAGAACGTCATCATCGGCGCGCCCGCCGCCGACGGCATCCACTGCATGGGCAGCTGCACGCTGCAGAACGTGTGGTGGGAGGACGTCGGCGAGGACGCGGCCACGTTCAAGGGGACCTCGGCCGGTTCGACGTACGCCGTCCAGGGCGGCGGCGCGCGCAAGGCCGACGACAAGGTCTTCCAGTTCAACGGCGCGGGCAAGCTCGTCGTGAACAAGTTCCAGGTCTCCGACTTCGGGAAGCTGGTCCGCACCTGCGGCAACTGCTCCAAGCAGTACCAGCGCAACATCATCATCAACGACGCCGACATCACCGCCCCCGGCAAGTCGATCGTCGGCATCAACACCAACTACAAGGACACCGCCGCGCTGCGCAACATCCGCATCCACGGCGACAGTGCCAAGAAGATCAAGACCTGCATCCGCTACACGGGCAACAGCACGGGTGACGAGCCGGTCGAGACGGGCAGTGGCCCCGACGGCACCTACTGCAAGTTCACGGCATCGGACATCACCTACAAGTAGTCCGGCACACGTGTGAAAGGAGGCCCCCGCCGGCGGACGTCGGCGAGGGCCTCCTCGTCTCACTGCCCCGCCAGGCCCGTGTGCGCCACCCCGGCGACGATCTGCCGCTGGAAGAAGACGAAGACGATGATCAGCGGGAGCCCCGCCATCAGGCCGCCCGCCATCAGCTGCGCCCACTGGATGCCGTAGGAGTTCATCACCGTCGCGATGCCGTTCGGCATGGTCATCAGGTCGGGGTTGTTGGTCACCATGTAGGGCCACAGGAAGTTGTTCCACGACGCGATGAAGGTGAAGATGCCGACCGCCGCGAGGGAGGGCCGCGACAGCGGCAGGACGATGGTGAAGAAGACCCGCCAGCGCCCGGCGCCGTCGATGAACGCCGCCTCCTCCAGTTCCTTGGGGATGCCCTGGAAGAACTTGTAGAGGATGTAGACCATCGCGGCGGGCGCGCACTGCGGCAGGATCATGCCCCAGTACGTGTCGACCATCCCCATCGACTGGACGGTGCTGAACAGCGGTACGCCGAGCACCGCGGGCGACACCATGAGGCCCGCCATGACCAGACCGAGCAGCGCGTTCTTGCCGCGGAACTCGGTGCGCGCGAAGCCGTACCCGGCGAGCGCGCTCACCAGCACCACGACGGACGTGACGCAGACCGAGACGACGACGGAGTTGACGAACCAGTCGGTGATGTTGCCGGTCTCGAAGATGGCCCGCCACGCCTGGAACGTGAAGTCCTCGGGCACCCAGTGGGTGGGCACGGCGACGGCCTCGGTCTCCGACTTCAGGGAGGTCAGGAGCGCCCACAGCAGGGGCGAGAGCCACACCGCGGAGACGATCGCCCCGACGGCCGTGAGCACGATCTGGCCCGCGGTCCACTTCCTCATCGCGTGTCCTCCGCTCATCGCACACCCTCCTCGCGCTTGCGCAGCAGCCACATGCGGCCGAGGGCGACGGCCGCGATGAGCACGAAGAAGATGATGGAGATCGCGGAGGCGAAGCCCACGCGGTAGCTGGTGAAGCCCTCTTCGAGGGTGTACTGCACGAAGGTCCGGGTCGATTCCTCGGGCCCGGGACCGAAGTCCTGCATCACCACGACCTGGTCGAACACCTGGAGCGAGGCCAGGATCTGGAGGGTGATGACGAGGCCGGTGACGGTGCGCAGCATCGGCAGGGTGATGTGCACCATGCGCTGCCAGGCGCCCGCGCCGTCCAGGGCGGCCGCCTCGTACAGGTGTGGCGGGATGTTCTGGAGTGCGGCGAGGAACAGCAGGAAGCTGAAGCCGACCGTCCACCACAGGGTGGTGATGACCACGGCGAGCATGGCGGTGGACTTGTCGGTCAGCCACGGCGTGTCCAGGCCGAAGACGTGGTTGATCATCCCGGTGCCGGGGTTGAACAGCCACTGCCAGAGGTTCGCGGCGACGGTGGACGGCAGCAGGAACGGCGCGAAGAAGCACAGCCGCCACAGCCACTTGGCACGCTCGATGTGGTGGGCGAGCATCGCGAGGAGGAAGGCGAGCACGACGATGCACGGGACCACGAGCAGCGTGAAGTACGCGCTGTGGCCGAGTGATTCCCACATCAGCGGGGTGTCGAGGGCCTCCCGGTAGTTGTCGAGGCCCACGAAGCGCTCGCCGGTGCCGGAGATGTTGGCGTCGGTGAAGCTCAGCCACAGGCCGCGCCCGATCGGCAGCAGCACGAACAGCGCGAACAGCACGAGGAACGGGGCGACGAACCAGCCGCCGTGCTGGAAGCGGCGGGTGAGGCGGGTCCGCGCCGAGTCGGTGTGGGCGGTGGCCGCCTGGCGGGCGGCGGGCGGTCGCAGGGCGGTGCCGACGGTGCTCACGCAGTGCCACCTCCCGCCGCGGCCGCGGCCCGGCCGGCCATCGGGTCCTTCATCGTCAGGAGCTTCTCGAAGATGCCGCGCATGCGCCGGGCGGTGGCATCGGGGCTCGCGGAGCCGGAGTTGGAGGCGGCCACAGCCGGTCCGACGCGCTGGGCGAGGATGCCGGTGGAGCCCGCGAACCAGACGTCGGGCTCGACCGCCATGTGGTCCATGGCGGAGACGTACTCGGACTGCGGCTTGAGAGCCCGGTACTTCTCGACCCTCAACGTCGGCTTGTACGCGGGGATATGGCCGCCGCGCGACCAGTCGAGGGCGTGCCGGACGACGTACGCCGCCAGTTGGTGGGCGCCCTCGTCGGTGGGGCCGCCGCGCCCCTCCTGGTGGGGCAGGACGAAGCAGTGCGACTCGGCGTGGGTTGCCGCCCTGCCGAAGACGGCCGGCAGCGGGGTCGCGCCGTAGTCGAGCTTCGCGCCGCCGAAGACCGGCACGGACCAGTTGCCCTCCCAGGTGAAGGGCGAGCCGTTGATGAACATCTCGCCGTCGGCGATGCCGACGGGCGTGGTGAAGCCGTCCGTGACGTGCTGCCGGAGGAACTCGAGGACCTCGACGGCCTTGTCGGTGTCGAAGGTGAGGTCGCGGCCGTCGGCGCTCAGACAGGTGCCGCCGAGCTGGGTGTAGAAGGACAGGAAGAACCACCAGCTGAAGTTGGGTTCGTTGGCCTTCATGCCCAGGGTCTGGAGCCCGCCCTTGGTCGCCTTCCTGGCGGCCTTCAGGGCCTTGAACCACTCCTCGGGCGAGGAGACGGCGGCCAGGTCACCGTCGTCGCCGAGGAGTCCGGCCTTGGCGCAGACGTCACGGCGGTAGAAGCAGAGCTGGGCGTGGATGTCGAGCGGCAGGCCGTAGAGCTTGCCGTCGACGACGGCGCGTTTCCACAGCAGCGGGTCGAAGTCCGCCTCGCGCACGCCGTACCGGGCGAGGAGGCCCACGTCCCAGGGGTCGAGGAGGCGGCCGGGTGCGAAGCCCGGGATGCGGCCCAGGTGCATCACGGCGAGGTCGGGGGCGCGCTGCCCGGCGGCCGCCATGGCCAGCTTGGTGTAGTACGGATTGCCCCACTGGAGCGTCGAATCCTTCACGTCGACACGGGGATTGGCCCGCCGGAACGCGTCCAGCATGGCGATCATGTTGACGCCGTCGCCGCCGCTGAAGAGGTTCCAGTAGCGGACGCGGACGTCGGCGTCCGAGGCGATGGCGGACGCGCTGCGCCCCGCTGCCGCGAGGCCGAAGCTGCCCGCGACGGCGAGCGCTCCGAGACCGCCGAGGACGCCGCGGCGGGTCGGAAGGGATGGAGGCACGGCGGTACGTCCCTCTCTCTGAGACGGGATGGTTCCGGGGCGGGCACGTTCGACCTGCCCCATGTTCGAGATATCGAATGCTGCTCGTCAGTTCGAACGGACCGTAGAGTCGAACTCCTCGCGCGTCAACGCTTTGCGCAGGGTTGGTCCCAGGCGTTGACGGGAGATCCCTCCGCTTCCTAAGTTTCCGTTCGAAGTGCTGACCAACGTCCGATATCTCGAACATCTGGGGATGACATGGCACGTAGACGAGGGAGCCTCGCGCTCACCGTCACCGCCCTGCTGGCCGGCACGCTCGCCGTCGGTCCGAGCGCCGCGGCCGAGCCGACCGACTACACGATCGACGTCGACACCGCCGGCACCGGCGCGAAGATCGACGACACGATGTACGGCGTCTTCTACGAGGACATCAACCGTGCCGCGGACGGCGGGCTGTACGCCGAACTCGTCCAGAACAGGTCCTTCGAGTACGAGCCCGCGGACAACCGGAACTACACGCCGCTGACCTCGTGGGACACCAAGGGCGCCGCGAAGGTCGTGAACGACGGCGGCCGCCTCCACGAGCGCAACCGCAACTACCTCTCCATGGCGGCCGGTTCGTCCGTCACCAACTCCGGATACAACACCGGCGTCGCGGTCGAGAAGGGCAAGCGGTACGACTTCTCGGTCTGGGCCCGCACGGAGCGCGCCGGCGGAGCGCCGCTCACCCTCACCCTGCACGACGCCTCGGGCGAGCTCGCCGCGGCCCGCCGGGTCACCGCGCGCGGCGGCTGGGCCAAGTACAAGGCGTCCTTCACCGCCACCCGGACCTCCACCGCGGGCCGGCTGACGGTCGCCTCGGGGGCGGACGCCGCCCTCGACATGATCTCCCTCTTCCCCCGCGACACCTACAAGGGCCGCGAGAACGGCCTGCGCAAGGACCTCGCCGAGAAGATCGCCGCCCTGGAGCCCGGCTTCCTGCGCTTCCCCGGCGGCTGCCTCGTCAACACCGGCAGCCATGAGGCGTACGACGAGAAGTCCGGCTGGCAGCGCCAGCGCTCCTACCAGTGGAAGGACACCATAGGCCCGGTCGAGCAGCGCGCCACCAACTCCAACTTCTGGGGCTACAACCAGAGTTACGGGCTCGGCTACTACGAGTACTTCCAGTTCGCCGAGGACACCGGCGCCATGCCGCTGCCCGTGGTGCCCGCCCTGGTGACCGGCTGCGGCCAGAACAAGGCCACCGACGACCCGGCCCTGCTCAAGCGCCACATCCAGGACACCCTGGACCTCATCGAGTTCGCCAACGGCCCGGTGAGCAGCGAGTGGGGCAAGAAGCGCGCCCGCATGGGCCACCCCAAGCCCTTCGGCCTCACACATCTGGCGGTGGGCAACGAGGAGAACCTCCCCGAGGAGTTCTTCGCCCGCTTCAAGGAGTTCCGGGCCGCCATCGAGGCCAAGTACCCGGAGATCACCGTCATCTCCAACTCCGGGCCCGACGACAGCGGTGCGACCTTCGACAAGGCGTGGCAGCTCAACCGCGACGCGGACGTGGCGATGGTCGACGAGCACTACTACAACAGCCCGCAGTGGTTCCTGGAGAACAACGACCGCTACGACTCCTACGACCGGGGCGGCCCCAAGGTATTCCTCGGTGAGTACGCCTCGCAGGGCAACACCTTCGGCAACGCCCTGTCCGAGGCCGCGTTCATGACCGGCCTTGAGCGCAACGCGGACGTCGTGAAGCTCGCCTCGTACGCGCCGCTGCTCGCCAACGAGGACTACGTCCAGTGGAAGCCGAACATGATCTGGTTCGACAACGACCAGTCGTGGGGCTCGGCGAACTACGAGACGCAGAAGCTCTTCATGCGCAACGTCGGCGACGAGGTCGTGCCCTCCAAGGCCTCCGGTACGCCCGCCACCTCGGGACCGATCACCGGCGCCGTCGGCCTCTCCACCTGGGCCACCAGCGCCGCCTACGACGACGTCTCCGTCACCGGCGCGGACGGCAAGCCCCTGTTCTCCGACGACTTCTCCGCCGGTGACGGCCGCTGGACCAAGGCGGCCGGCAAGGGCACGTGGACCGTCGAGGACGGCGCGTACGTCCAGTCCGACGAGACGGCTGAGAACACCCTGGTCACCGCCGGCGACAAGGGCTGGCAGAACTACGACCTGAAGGTGAAGGCCACCAAGAAGTCCGGCAAGGAGGGCTTCATGGTCGCCTTCGGCGTCAAGGACACCGGCAACCACTACTGGTGGAACCTCGGCGGCTGGAACAACACCCAGTCCGCCGTCGAGAAGACCGTCGACGGCGCCAAGCAGACGGTGATCCAGGACACCACCAAGATCGAGACGGGCCGCAGCTACGACCTCCGCGTCGAGGTGCGCGGCCGCCAGGTGACGCTCTACCTCGACGGCAAGAAGTGGGGCTCCTTCACCGACGACAAGCCCGCCGAGCCCTTCCGCCAGGTCGTCACGCGCGACAAGGCGACCGGCGACCTCATCGTGAAGGTGGTCAACGCCCAGGCGACGCAGGCCCGCACGGAGGTCGACCTCGGCCGGGGCGCGAAGGTCGCGCCGAAGGCCCGCGTGACCACGCTGGCCGCGGACCCGGCCGCCGAGAACACGAAGGACAAGTCGCCGGTGAAGCCGGTCGACTCGGTCTTCGACGGGGTCGACGACTCCTTCTCGTACACCTTCCCCGCCCACTCCGTGACGTTCCTGCGGATCAAGACCGACTGACCGATCGACGCACCACCGACCGGCCGCACAGGCCCCTTCCCGGCCTGTGCGGCCCTCCGCGCGCACCACCGCCCCACGCCCCGCCGCGCCGAACCCCGTCCGGCAGCCGACCTGTTGAGGAACCCATGACGCGTCCCGCTCGCCCCGCCCGCTTCACCGTCCACCCGGACTTCGCCGTCGGCGACGTCGACCCGCGGCTCTTCGGCTCCTTCGTCGAGCACCTCGGCCGCTGCGTCTACACCGGCATCCACGAGCCCGGCCACCCCACCGCGGACGAGGCGGGCCTGCGCGGCGACGTCCTCGGCCTCATCCGCGAACTGGGCGTCACCGCCATCCGCTACCCCGGCGGCAACTTCGTCTCCGGCTACAAATGGGAGGACTCCGTCGGCCCGGTCGACGAACGGCCGCGCCGGCTCGACCTCGCCTGGCGCTCCACGGAGTCCAACCGCTTCGGCCTCTCCGAGTTCATCCACTTCGTCCGCAGCGTGGGTCCGCAGGCGGAGCCGATGATGGCCGTCAACCTCGGCACCAGGGGGGTGGCCGAGGCCCTCGAACTCCAGGAGTACGCCAACCACCCCTCGGGCACGGCCCTTTCGGACCTGCGCGCCGCCCACGGCGACAAGGACCCCTACGGCATCCGGCTCTGGTGCCTCGGCAACGAGATGGACGGGCCCTGGCAGACCGGGCACAAGACCGCTGAGGAGTACGGCCGCCTCGCCGCCGAGACCGCCCGCGCCATGCGGCAGATCGACCCGTCCCTGGAACTCGTCGCCTGCGGCTCCTCCGGGCAGTCCATGGAGACCTTCGCGGCCTGGGAGGCGACCGTCCTCGCCGAGACGTACGACCTCGTCGACCACGTGTCGCTGCACGCCTACTACGAGGAGATCGACGGCGACCGGGACTCGTTCCTCGCCTCGGCCGTCGACATGGAGTCCTTCATCGAGAACGTCGTCGCGACCTGCGACCACGTCGGCGCCCGGCTCAAGTCGAAGAAGCGGATCAACCTCTCCTTCGACGAGTGGAACGTCTGGTACCAGCGGCGCACCGCCCTCCAGCCGGAAGAGGACTGGCAGGAGGCCCCGCGCCTCCTGGAGGACAACTACACCGTCACCGACGCCGTCGTCTTCGGCTCCCTGCTGATCGCCCTGCTGCGCCACGCCGACCGGGTGACCGTCGCCTGCCTCGCCCAGCTCGTCAACGTCATCGCGCCGATCCTCACCGAGCCGGGCGGGCCCGCCTGGCGCCAGACGACGTTCTTCCCCTTCGCGCAGGCCTCCCGGCACGGCCGCGGCCGGGTCCTCGACGTGCGCGTGGACTCACCCACGTACGACACGGCGAAGTACGGCGAGGTGCCCCTGCTGCACGCCACGGCGGTACGCGCCGAGGACGGCACCGTCACCGTCTTCGCCGTCAACCGCGGCCAGACCGAGCCGCTGCCGATCGAAGTCGCCCTGAGCGGCCTGGAGTTGGCCTCCGTTGTCGAGCACAGCGCCGTGGCCGACGCGGACCCCGAAGCCCGCAACACGCTGGAGGACCCCGAGCGGGTCACCCCGCACGACGTGCCGGGCGCGCGGCTCGTGGACGGCGTCCTGACCGCCACCCTGGAGCCGCTGTCCTGGAACGTGATCAGGCTGGGCTGAGCCGGGGGGGGGTGACCGCGGGCCGTGACCACGGGGCGGCGGGCATCCGCCGCCGAACCGCAACGGTTGACGCGCGAACCATTGACGCGGGAGGGCCGCGACTCTACGGTCCCGTCCGATGACACGACCGATGTCCGAAATCTCGGACAGTCGAGAATATCGGCCCTAGGAGACCCGTGTGAGCCGCACCCTCCTGCGCACCGCCCGCACCATCCGCCCCGCGAGACGCCGCATGCTTCTCGCCCTCCCCGCCGCCGCGCTGCTCGCCCTCGTGCCGGGCACCGCGGCGGCCTACCCCAACCCGGGGACCGTCACGGGGGACACCGTCCTCCACGACCCGACGATGGTCCGCACCCCGGCGGGCAAGTACCTGCTCTACGCGACCGGCGGCGGCATCAGCCACCGGTCCTCCGCCGACCGCACCGCCTTCAGGGGCGGCGCGGACGCCTTCGGCAGCCGGCCCGCCTGGTGGTCGCGGTACTCCACCGTGCCGGAGGCCTGGGCGCCCGACATCTCGTACCACGGCGGCAAGTACCTGATGTACTACTCCGTCTCCAGCTTCGGCTCCAACACGTCCGCGATCGGACTGGCGACGTCGGCCACGGGCGAGCCGGGCAGCTGGCGCGACCAGGGAGTGGTCTACACGTCAGGCTCGGCGAGCGACTACAACGCCATCGACCCGAACCTCTTCGTGGACGACGACGGCAAGTGGTGGCTGTCCTTCGGCAGTTGGTGGACGGGCATCAAGATGATCCGCGTCGACCCGGCGACCGGCAAGCAGTACGCGGGCGACACCGCGCGGCGCTCCCTCGCGTCCCGGCCGACGGGCACCAAGGCCGTCGAAGCGCCCTACATCGTCAAACGCAACGGCTACTACTACCTGTTCGCGTCGTACGACACGTGCTGCGCGGGCACCAGCTCCACGTACAAGATCAAGGTGGGGCGCGCCACGAGCGTGACCGGGCCCTACCGGGACAAGAACGGCGTCGCGATGACGGACAACGGCGGCACGCCCGTCCTGGAGTCACACGGCCGCTACATCGGCCCCGGCGGCCAGTCCGTCATGAAGGACGTGGACGGCGACCTGCTCGTCTACCACTACTACGACGGCCAGGACGGCGGCAAACCCAAGCTGGGCGTGAACCTCCTGAACTGGGGCAGCGGCTGGCCCGTGGCCTACTGACGCCCCTGCCGGGAAGCGGGTGGCGGGCCCGGCACCACACGGGCCCGCCACCTGTGCTCAGCGGTAGAACGCGCCGTCGTGCCGGATGACCGTGGAGTCGATGACCGAATAGCCGGGGTCGTTCCACACCTTGGGCGCGCTGAAGGGACGGAAGTCGCGGGTCGTCGCATACAGCATTTTGTTGTACGTCGAGCCGGTGTGGCCCGGATCGTCGGCCGCGTAGGCCTTGGAGGCCCAGCAGCGCCGGGGCGAGGTGCGGGGCGGCGGGACCGGGGCCTCGGAGGGCGTTAGTGAAAATGATTGTCATGCTGCTAGGGTCAAGCGAACGCAAAGCCGGGTGGGCCGTGCCGTGCCGCCAGGGCGTTCCGCATGCCGTCGGGCCTACCGGCGAGCCCGCGCTCGCGCCCCCGGGCGCGTCTGTGGTCGCTCCCGTGGTCCCGGCCCGCCGTCCGTCCCGCAGGCCGTCCCGCCCGCCCCGTCCCCGGAAGAAGTGCCGTGCGCCTCCGTAGCTCCATACCCCCCGCCGCCCTCGCCCTGGCCTGCGTACTCACGCTCAGCGGCTGCTTCGCCGCGAGCCCCTCCGACTCTGGAGGGGCGTCGGACGGCGGGCGGATACGCGTGGCGATGATGAACCCGCCCCGCTCCGGCCTCTCCCCGCTCAGCGACGACGCCTTCAAACTGTCGCGCTGGTCCACCGCCGAAACCCTCGTCACCCTGGACCGGGAGGGCGACGCGCGGCCCGCGCTGGCCACCCGGTGGAAGCGCACCGGCGAGCGGACCTGGGCGTTCACCATCCGCGACGGCGTACGGTTCCACGACGGGACGCCGCTCACCGCCGAGGCCGTCGAGCGGTCCCTGACCAGGGCGGCCGGCGCGGCGCCCAAGCCGCGCATCCTCGACGGCGTCGACTTCAAGGCAGAGGCCAAGGGCAGGACCGTCACCGTCACCACCGGCGAGCCCGACCCGCTCGTACCGCAGCGCCTCTCCTCACCGCAGCTCTCCGTCCTGGCGGCCAAGGCGTACCGCGGCAAGACGGTCGACCCGGTGGGCGCAGGCACCGGCGCCTTCGTCCTGAAGGAGGCCGACGGCACCTCGTCCGCCACCCTCGACCGCAACGAGAAGTACTGGGGCGGCCCCGTGAAGGCCGCCGGGATCGACGTCACCTTCATCCCGGACGGCGCCGCGCGCGCCGCCGCCCTGCGCGGCGGCGACGCCGACATCGTGGAGGCGATCCCCGTCTCCCAGGCCTCGCTCCTCGCCGCGGACCAGATCACCGAAGTGCCGATGCCGCGCACCAACACCCTGTACCTGAACACCGAGAAGGGCGTCTTCAAGGACGCCGGGCAGCGGGCGGCCGTACGCGAGGCCATCGACGCCGAAGCCCTCGTGAAGGGTGTCTACGAAGGGCGCGCCGACGTGGCGGAAGGCCTGCTCGGCCCGGCCCTGCCCTGGGCGGACCGGCGTGCGGGGCGCACCGACGCCGCGAAGGCCGCCGAGCCGTCCCGCGACACGGTCACCATCGGCACCTTCACCGACCGCGCCGAACTGCCCGAGGTGGCCGCCACCCTCCAGCAGCAGCTGAAGGACGCGGGGTTCAAGGTCAAGCTGGAGGTGCGCGAGTACGCCAACATCGAGGCCGACGCGCTCGCGGGCAAGTTCGACGCGTTCATCCTCTCCCGCGCCACCGTCATCGACTCCGGGGACCCGGCCGCGTATCTGCGCAGCGACTTCGCGGGCGACGGCTCCTTCAACATCTCCCGACTCGCCGACCCCGGCGTGGACAAGGCCGTCCGCAAGGCCGAGGAGACCGCGGCGGGGGACGCCCGCCGAGCCGCGGTGCTCGACGCCGAGACGGCCGTCCTCAACACCGACGCCGCGATCCCGATGCTCCACGAGCGGGTCATCCAGGGCGACGCGACGGACGTCGTGGGGTCGGCCAAGGACCCGCGCGAACGCGAGCTGATCACCGCCGACACGTACGTCAAGTAGCCATGCGGACGCCAGCGATGCGGAAGCAAGCCAAGTGGCCGCGAGTCACGCGGACCCGAGCGATGCGGAAGCGGGCCGAGCGGTCGGGCGCCGTCGTTCACGGGCCCGCCCTCAGGGCCGGTCTCGCCCGGCTCGGCGCGCTCCTCGCCGTCGTCGCCACCGTGGGCCTGCTGCCCTGGCTCTCCGGCAAGGACCCGGCGCTGAGCGTGCTGCGGGCCAGGTCGGCCGAACAGGAGCCCACCGCCGAGGCGTTGGCCGCCGTCCGGCGTGACCTCGGCCTGGACGCCGGTCCGCTCGCGCTGCTCGGCGGCTGGGCGGGCGACCTCGCGCACGGGGACCTCGGCACGTCCTGGGTCTCCGGGGCCGATGTGCTGCCCTCGGTGCTGTCCGGGCTCGGCGTCTCGCTCACGCTCATGGCCGCCTCGCTCGCGGTGGCGGCGCTCGTCGCCTGCGCGCTGTGCACGGCCACCCTGGTGCGGGGCGCCCGCGGAACGCTGCGCGGAGGGGGCGGCGCGGGCGGGGCGATGCTCGCCGCCGTCCCCGAATTCCTGCTCGCCACCGTGCTGTTGATCGCCTTCGGCGTGTGGTGGGGCCTGCTGCCCGTCTCCGGCTGGCGCGGCCCCGAACACCTCGTGCTGCCCGCCCTCGCGATGGGCATCCCCGCGGGCGGGCTGCTCGGCAGGCTCGTGGACGACGCGCTGCCCGCCGTCTTCCGCGAACGCTGGACCGATGTGTGGCGGGCCTCCGGGGTGAGCAGGACCCGGGTCGTCGCCGCGGCGCTGCGGCGCGCCCTGCCCTCCCTCGTGCCGCAGGCCGGCCTGGTCGTGGTCGGTCTCACCGGCGGCGCGGTCGCCGTCGAGACCGTCTTCGCCGTGCCCGGCCTCGGCCGCACCGCGCTGGGCGCCGCCAAGTCCCAGGACCTGCCGCTGCTCCAGGGCTCCGTCCTCGCGCTGCTGCTGCTCGCCCTGACGGCGGGCGGCTGCGCGGCCCTGGTCAGGCGGCGGCTGTTCGGCGCCGCGCTCAAGGGCGGCGCGCTGACGCTGCCCGCGCCGCCGCCCGGCCGCGTACGGGCATGGGTGCCCGCCACGCTCGGCGCCGTGCTCGCGCTGGTCATCGGGGCGGGACTGCTGCGCGACCCCTACACGGTCGACACCGCCCTGCGCCTCGCCGGGCCGTCCGCCGCGCACCCCCTGGGCACGGACGGGCTCGGCCGTGACGTACTCGCCCGGCTCGGGCACGGCGCCGCGAGCACCGTCGGCGTGGCGCTCGGCGTGTGCGCCGTCTCCTTCCTCCTCGCCCTCGCGATCGGGTTCCTGCCGAACGCCGGGGCGGGTCTCGCCGACATCGCCAACGCGCTGCCGCCCGTCATCGCCGGCGTGCTCGTCGCCGCCCTCACCGGGCCGAGCACCTTCGGCGCGTCCCTCGCGGTCGCGCTCATCTCCTGGCCGCCGCTCGCCGCGCACGCCGCCGCGCTGGTCCAAGAGGTGCGCGCGAGCGCCCACTTGACCGCCCTGCGCGCGGTCGGGGCGGGCCAAGCGTGGATCCTGACGCGGCACGTGCTGCCGGCGGTGGCGGGGCCCGTCGCCCGCCACGCGGTGCTGCGCCTGCCCGGCGTCGCCCTCGCGCTCGCCGCGCTCGGCTTCCTCGGCCTCGGCGCGCGGCCGCCCGCCCCCGAGTGGGGTCTGCTGCTCGACGAGTCGCGGCTGTACGTGGAGAGGGCGCCGCTCGCCGCCCTCGCCCCGGCGGCGGCGCTCGCACTCCTCGCGGGCCTCGCGGTGACGCTGGCGGGGCTGCGGCCCCGGGCGCGCAGGGCGGTGCGGGGCACTGCCGCCCCCGGGCCCGTCAGCGCCGTGGAGGTGGCACGTTGATGACGACGGCCCACGAGACCATGCCGCCGGTGCTGTCCGTGCGCGACCTGAGGGTGACCGTCGGCGCGGTGCCCGCCGTGCGGGGCGTCTCCTTCGACGTACCCGCGGGGCAGGTGACCGCCCTGGTCGGCGAGTCGGGCGCGGGCAAGTCCCTGACCGCCAGGGCCGTCCTGGGCCTGGCGCCGCACGGTGCCCGGATCCTCGGCAGCGTCCGTCTCGACGGCGAGGAGATCGCCGGGGCGGCACCGGCCGTGTACCGGAGGCTGTGGGGGCGTCGCGTCGCGTACGTCCCGCAGGACGCGCTCGCCGTCCTCAGCCCCGTGCACCCGGTCGGCGACCAACTGGCCGCCGCCGTACGCTCCGTGGCCCGCGTAAACCGCGCCGAGGCGCGGGCCAGGGCGGTCGCCGCGTTGGACGCCGTCGGCATCGCGGACGCCGCGCGACGCGCCCGCGCCCTGCCGCACGAGTTCTCCGGCGGCATGCGGCAGCGCGCCGTGATCGCCATGGCCCTGATCAATGGCCCCCGCCTGATCGTCGCCGACGAGCCGACCACCGCGCTCGACCCGCGGGTACGGGAACAGGTCCTCGACGCCCTGACCCGCTCCCGCGAGGCCACGGGCGCGGCGCTGCTCCTGATCACCCACGACCTGCCCCTCGCGACGGCACACGCGGACCACGCGGTGGTGCTGTACGCAGGCCGAGTCACCGAGACGGGCCCCGCACACCAGGTCTTCGCCACGCCGGGCTCGCCCTACACGGCGGGCTTGGTGGCGTCGCTGCCGCCGGGGTTGAGCGTGGGCGCCACCGGGGTGGAGGGAGGCTTCGACGGCCCGAAGCCGGGTGTTTCCGCCTCGGTCCCGGCTGGAGGCCCTGCCCCCGGGGGACCCGGCGCCCCGGGAACGGGCGGTGCGGCGGCCGGTGCCGCCGATGCGGGCGGAGGCCCGGCCTCCGAGCCGCTGCCCGGGGATCCCGCCGCAGGCCCGCGGCGCGACCGGTGGCTGCCCGCCATCGCGGGGGCGCCGCCCTCCCCGTTCGAGGTTCCCGCAGGGTGCGCCTTCGCGTCTCGTTGTCCGATGGCGGTCGGGCTGTGCCGGGAAGTGGAACCGCCGCTGGAGGACGCCGGGGGCGGGCGGCTCGTCGCCTGTCACCGGGGGCCGGAACTGCCCGTGCCCGCCACCACCCTCTTCCTCGGCCCCCCACAACCCCCTGGAGAGCCCCTCTCATGAAACCGCTGCTCGACGTCACCGATCTCGTCGTCCGGCACGGCGACCGCACCGTCGTCGATCGTGTCTCCTTCCGCGTCGACGCGGGGGAGACGCTCGCGCTCATCGGCGAGTCGGGGGCCGGGAAATCGTCCACCGCCCTCGCCGTCCTCGGGCTGCTGCGGCCCGAGCCCGGCAGCAGTGTGCGTTTCGACGGGCGGGAGACGGTCGGTCTGTCGGGGCGTCAGATGCGTGGCGTACGGGCCCAGTTCCAGCCGGTCTTCCAGGATCCTTACAGTTGCCTCGCCCCGCGCAAGACCATCGGTGACACCATCACCGAGCCGCTGCGCGTGCACCGCAGACCCGTCGCCGGGCGCGCCGCCGAGCTGATGGAACTCGTAGGGCTGGACCCCGCCCTCGCGGACCGGCTGCCGCACGAGCTGTCCGGCGGGCAGTGCCAGCGCGCCGGGATCGCCCGCGCGCTCGCCCTCGGGCCCCGGCTCCTCGTCCTCGACGAACCGGTCTCCGCACTCGACCCCTCCGTGCGCTCCGGCATCGTCAACCTCCTCACCGGCCTCCAGGACCGGCTCGGCCTCGGCTACCTCTTCATCTGCCACGACCTGCCCCTCGTACGGCACATCGCGCACCGCGTCGCCGTCATGGCCCCGGGCGGCCGCGTCGTCGAGACCGCCACGGCACACGCACTCTTCACCGCGCCCCAGAACCCGTACACCCGAGACCTGCTCGCCGTCGCCGTCCACCGCACCCGCCCGACAGTCTGAGTCCGCCCCGCATGTCTGCTGCTGCCACCTCCGAACGCCCACGCCGTCCCCGCGCACGCGCCCGTGTCCGCCTCCTGCGGACGCTGCCCGCCCTCCCCAAGCTCCTCGTCGTCACCCAATGCGCCTTCAACATCGGCTTCTTCGCGGTCCTGCCCTACCTAGCCGACCACCTCAGCGGCGCCCTCGGCCTCGCGGGCTGGCTCGTCGGCCTCGTCCTCGGCCTGCGCACCTTCAGCCAGCAGGGGCTCTTCGTCGTCGGCGGCGCGCTCACCGACCGCTACGGGCCGCGTCCCGTCGTCCTCGCCGGCTGCGTCCTGCGCGTCGCCGGCTTCGGCTGGCTGGCCTTCGCCGAAGCCACCTGGTCGGTGATCGGCGCGGTGCTGCTCGTCGGGTTCGCGGCGGCGCTGTTCTCGCCCGCCGTCGAGACCGAGATCGCCCGCCAGGCGGTACGCCACGAAGAGGCGACCGGCGTCGAACGCACCCGCGTGCTCGGCCTGTTCTCCGCGGGCGGCCAGGCCGGCGCCCTGCTCGGCCCCGTCATCGGCGCGGCGCTCCTCGCGGGCGGTTTCCGCGCCGCGTGCCTCGCGGGCGCGGCGGTGTTCGCCGTGATCCTCGCCGCACACTGGCGCCTGATGCCGGACACCCGGGCCGGCGCGACCGTCACCGCCCCGTCCAGCCCTTCGCTCCGGGGCGGCGTACGCCAACTGGTCCGCAACCGCGCCTTCCTCGCCCTCTGTCTCGCCTACAGCACCTACCTCCTCGCGTACAACCAGCTCTACCTCGCCCTGCCCGCCGAGCTGGACCGGGCCCTCGGCTCACAGGCCGCCCTCGGCTGGCTCTTCGCCCTGTCGTCCGCCCTGGTCGTGGCGGCCCAACTGCCGCTGTCGCGCGCCGTGTCGGTCCGGCTGTCCCATCGGGCGGCGCTGCGCTGCGGCCTCGCGCTGATCGCCGCGGCCTTCGCCGGGGCGGGGGTGCTGCTGCCGGTGGGCGGCATCGTTCCCGCGCTGACGTTCGTCGTGCTGCTCACCGCGGGGCAGCTGCTGGTGGTCCCGGCCGCCCGCGCCTGGCTGCCCGACCTGGTGGAGGACCGCAGGCTCGGCTTCTTCACCGGCGCGCTGTCCTCGCTGTCGGGGGTGGTCGTGCTGGCGGGCGGCGCGCCGGTGGGCGCGCTCCTTGAGCGGGGCGGGGCGCTGCCGTGGCTGGTGCTCGCGGCGGTGCCACTGGTGGGCCTCGCGGCGGTGCCGCGCAAGTGACGCGACGCGGCGGGTGCGGGCCTCGTCACCCGCCCAGTACGTCCCGCACGAACGCGTTGCGGAACGTCCCCGCCGGGTCCAGCCGGGCGGCCAGCTCCGCGAAGTCCTTCAACTGCGGGTAGCGGGCCTGGAGTTCGCTCGGCGACACGGCGAAGACCTTGCCCCAGTGCGGGCGGGGCGCGAACGGCGCCAGGGCGTCTTCGACAGCGGTGACGACGGGCAGCACGGCCGCCGTGTCCGGGCTCCAGGTGAAGTGGAAGGCCACCGTGTCCCGCCCGTGCGCCGGACTCAGCCACTGGGTGTCCGCCGCCACCGTACGGACCTCGCAGACCTGGAGGACGGGCGCGATGGTGGTCCGGATCGCGTCCAGCGCGTCCAGGGCGGCCACGGCGTGCTCGCGCGGCAGCAGGTACTCCGACTGGAGCTCGTCGCCGTTGCTCGGCGTGAACTGCGCGCGGAAGTGCGGCAGCCGCTCGTGCCACGGCCCCGGCGCGCCGAACTGGGGCGTGCAGCGGCCGGCGGGCATGCCCGGCACGGGATGCGCGGGCTCGGTGGCGGGCGCGGCCCAGGGGAAGCCGACCGGCGCGCCCCGCAGCTGCTTGAGCCACACCTGCGTGAAGCGCGGCCCCCGCCAGTCCGTGAAGAGACTCACGCTGTACGCCGCCGCGCTCACCGCCGCGAAGTCCAGTCCCGCCAGGGGCAGTCCGGTGAAGACGTGCTGGGTCATCTCGAAGGCGGACGTCACGTCGAGCGTGAGCGAGGTGACCGCGCCGAGGGCGCCGAGCGCGACCACGGCGCCGTCGAAGCCGGCGTCGCCGCGGCGGAGAGCGAGGGAGTCGCCGTCCGCCGTGACCAGGTCGACGGCGCGGACCTGCGAGGACAGCGGCGGGTTCGTGTCGCCCGAACCGTGCGTGCCGGTGGCGACCGACCCCGCCACCGAAATATGGGGCAGCGACGCCATGTTGGGCAGCGCGAGGCCTTGCGCGTGGAGGCGGTGCGCCAGCTCGGCGTAGCGTACGCCGCCTGCCACGCGGACCGTGCGTGCCGCCGTGTCGATGTCGACGGAGGGCGGCAGCGCGGCGAGCGAGACCAGCGCGGCCCCCTCCACGTCCGGATCGATGTCGGCTATGCGGTTGAACGAGTGCCCGCTGCCCAGGATCCGGACCTGGCGGCTGCGCGCGATCAGCGTGCGCAGGGCGTCGGTGGAGCCGGGGCGGTGCACCTCGTCCGCCGAGAACGTGATGTTTCCCGCCCAGTTGGTCACGGTCATCTGTCCCGTCCGCCTTTCGTCGCGCTGTCCTCACGGAGCCGCAGGCCCAGCGGAGCCGCTGGCCTCGTCGGAGCCACAGGGTGGCACGTCCGTCACGCGCGGCGGCGCCTCCCGCAGAAGTCCGTCCCGACCCGTTGACCTCCTCGTAACGTGCCCTTACCGTTTCGGCGTTCGACATAGCAGATGTCGTCCGAAATACCGAACGATACGAACCATCCGAACCACCGGAGGGGCGCGCACGCATGGACCGCGGAGTCCTGGACCACGGAGCCGACGGCGACGCCGCCCTGAGCGCCGCCCTGCGCAAGACCGCGTGGCGGCTGCTGCCGTTCCTCGGCCTGCTGTATGTGATCGCCTACATCGACCGCTCCAACGTCGGCTTCGCCAAACTGGAGCTCCAGGCCGAACTGGGCGTCAGCGCTACCGCGTTCACCCTGGGGCAGGTCTTCTTCTTCACCGCCTACGCGCTCTTCGAGGTGCCAAGCAACCTCATGCTGCACCGCGCGGGCGCCCACCGCTGGATCGCTCGGATCCTGTTCACCTGGGGCCTGGTGACCGTCGCGACCATGCTCGCGCACACCACCTGGCAGTTCTACCTCGCCAGGTTCGCGCTCGGCGCGGCCGAGGCCGGCTTCTTCCCCGGGGTCCTGTACTACCTCTCCCAGTGGTTCCCGGGCAGCACCCGCGGGCGCGCCATCGGGGCGTTCATGCTCGCCGCGCCCCTCTCCTTCATCCTCGGCAACCCGCTCATGGGCCTGCTGATGGACCTCGACGGCGTGTGGGGGCTCGACGGCTGGCAGTGGGTGTTCCTCGTCACCGGCGTTCCCGCGGTGCTCGTCGCGCCGCTCGTCCTGGTGCTGCTGCCGAGCGGCCCCGGGCGCGTGCGCTGGCTCGCCCCCGAGGAGCGGCGGGCCCTCGTCGAGGCGCTCGCGGCCGACCGCGCGGCGGCGGGGGAGCAGCCGCACCGCACCCTCGCCGTCCTGCGCGACCGGCGGGTGCTCGTGGCGGCGCTGTTCTTCCTCGCGTTCCCGCTGTCCACGTACGGGCTCTCGTTCTGGCTGCCGACCATCATCGACGGCTTCGGTGAGCTGACGACCACCGAGGTCGGCCTCGTCTCCGCGATCCCCTACGTGTGTGTCGCCGCCGGACTCGTCGTCGTACCGCGGCTCGTGGCGGGCCGCGACACCCCGTACACCTGGATCGCGGCCATGCTCGGCCTGACCGTCGCCGGTTTCACCGCCGCCGCCCTCTTCGGCTCGCCCGTCGTCCAGATGCTCGGGCTGTGCGCCGCCGCCGTCGGCGGTTACGCCGCACAGCCCGCCTTCTGGGCGCTCATCCCACGCTTCCTCACCGGCGCGGCGGCGGCCGCGGGCATCGCCGCCGTCAATGCCGTCGGCAACCTCGGCGGCGGCTTCGGGCCCCTCGGCATCGCCGCCGTCGTCGACTCGACCGGCAGCGCGCTGACCGGCCTCATGTTCCTGCTCGCCGTCGCCCTGATCGCTCTCGCCGCCGTGCCGCTGCTGCGCCGCGCGCTCGGCGGCGGCCCCGGCCCCGGCACGACCGCAGATCCGTCCAGCTCCACCACCCCGGAAAGGCAGACCACATGAACAACGGCCATGAACTCCCGAGCCGTAGAGTGCTGTTGAAGGGCTCCCTGGCCGCCACGGCCGCGGCGGCGGGCACCTTGACCGTGGCCCGGGGCAGCGCCCAGGCGGCCACCCCCTCGAAGGCCGCCGCGCCCGCAGCGGCCAAGGCCGCCCGCCCCGTCAACCCTCTCGTCCCGAACCGCGCCGACCCCCACATCCACCGCCACCGCGACGGCCGCTACTACTTCACCGCCACCGCCCCCGAGTACGACCGCATCATCCTGCGCCGCTCCCGCACCCTGCACGGTATCGCCACCGCCGAGGAGTCCGTCGTATGGCGGCGCCACACCAGCGGTGAGATGGCCGCGCACATCTGGGCGCCGGAGATCCACCACATCGACGGCAAGTGGTACATCTACTTCGCCGCAGCGCCCGCCCACGACGTGTGGAAGATCCGCATGTGGGTCCTGGAGAACTCCCACCGCGACCCGTTCAAGGGCACCTGGGTGGAGAAGGGGCAGCTCACCACGGCCTGGGACACCTTCTCGCTCGACGCCACCACCTTCACGTACCAGGGATCGCGCTACCTGTCGTGGGCGCAGCACGAGCCCGGCATGGACAACAACACCGGCGTCTTCCTCTCCAGGATGGCGAACCCCTGGACCCTGACCGGCCCCCAGGTCCGGCTCACCACACCCGAGTACGACTGGGAGTGCGTCGGCTTCAAGGTGAACGAGGGCGCCTCGTTCCTCCAGCGCAACGGACGCGTCTTCATGACGTACTCGGCGAGCGCCACCGACGCCAATTACTGCATGGGCCTGCTCACCGCCGAGGCCGGCAGCGACCTGATGGACCCGAAGTCCTGGACCAAGTCGCCGCGGCCGGTCTTCACCAGCAACGACAGGACCAAGCAGTACGGCCCCGGCCACAACTCCTTCACCGTCGCCGAGGACGGCCGCACCGACGTCCTCGTCTACCACGCCCGCCAGTACGAGGACATCGTCGGCGACCCGCTGAACGACCCGAACCGGCACACCCGCGTCCAGCGCCTCGGCTGGAAGGCGGACGGCACCCCGGACTTCGGCGTCCCCGTGGCGGACGGGCCGGTACCCGTCCTCGCACGCCCGAGGTAGCGGGCCCGCCCCGCCCCCGCCCCCAGGGGCGGGGGCGCACCCCTCTCACGCGGACTTCCCCCACCTCCCCGCACGATTTCTGTTATCCGCAAGCGCTTCGAACGACTCCTGAATGTCTCCGCCCCCCACCGAACAGGAGCCCCCCCATGAGCCATGGCAACAAGCACCGCGCGATGAGCCGCCGTACCCTCCTCGGGATCGGCGGCGGCCTGGCCGTCGCCGCCGGTGCGGGCGGCGCGTTCGCCGCGTTCTCCGGCGAGGAGGCGGGCGCGGCCGCCACCGGCACCGCCGGGGCCAAGGCCGGCGCCGAGCGCGCCTTCGCCCACCCCGGCCTGCTGCACTCCGCGGGCGACCTCAACCGTGCCAAGGTGCGGGTCGCCGCCAGGGCCGAGCCGTGGCTCTCCGGCCACGGGCGGCTGGCAGCCAACCCCCACTCCGCCGCCGGCCGGCGGCCACGGCCCCAGGCGACGGTCGTACGCGGCGGCACCGGACAGAACTACACCGTCCTCTACAACGACATCCACGCCGCCTACCAGAACGCCCTGCGCTGGAAGATCACCGGCGCCACGGCCCACGGTGACACCGCCCGCGACATCCTCAACGCCTGGTCGGCCACGCTCAAGACGGTCACGGGCAACGCCGACCGCTTCCTCGCCGCCGGGATCTACGGCTGGCAGTTCGCGAACGCCGCCGAGCTGATGCGCGGTTACGCCGGATTCGACCTGGGGCGCTTCCGGGCCATGATGCTCGACGTCTTCTACCCGCTGAACAACCAGTTCCTGAAGGACCACAACGGCGCCTGCGTCACCAACTACTGGGCGAACTGGGACCTGTGCAACATGGCCTCGGTCATGGCCATCGGCATCCTCTGCGACGACACCGCCAAGTACGACCAAGCCGTGGAGTACTTCAAGAACGGCGCGGGCAACGGCTCCATCAAGAAGGCCGTGCCGTTCGTGTACGACGACGCGCCGGGAGGCGCCCTCGCGCAGTGGCAGGAGTCGGGCCGCGACCAGGGCCACACCATGATGGGCATGGGCCAGATGGGCGCGATCTGCGAGATGGCCTGGAACCAGGGCGACGACCTGTACGGCTACGACGACAACCGGTTCATGAAGGCCGCCCAGTACGTCGCCAAGTACAACCTCGGCCAGAGCGTCCCCTTCACCAAGTACACCTGGGGGACCGGCACGAACTGCGCCCACCGCGAGCACACCGTCATCTCCGACGTGAGCCGCGGCGAGGCCCGCCCCGTGTGGGACCTCATCCACTACCACTACGCGCGCCGCAGGCGGCTCTCCGTCCCCCACATCACGGCGATGGCAAAGAAGTCCCGCCCCGAGGGCGGAGGCGGCGACTACGGCCCCAACAGCGGCGGCTACGACCAGCTCGGCTTCGGCACCCTCATGTACGCGAAGTAGCGGAGCGGGCGAGTGAGCGGTACCGGGCCGGGTGGCCGCGCGGACCTGGTCCGTGACGTGTCGAGCCCGCCGGACCCGGCACACGGCGTCGTCCGCCGCGGCCGCGTCCGCGGCACGGGCACCGACGCGGCACCCGTGCCACGGAACATCGAGCCGCCGCCCGGTTCAGCGCGCCGAGAAGCTGTGCACCGTGCTCGACCGGTAGGTGTCCCCGGGGCGCAGCACCGTCGAGGGGAACGACGGCTGGTTCGGGGAGTCCGGGAAGTGCTGGGTCTCCAGGCACAGGCCGTCGCCCTGACGGTAGGTGCGGCCCGAGGGGCCGGTCAGGGTGCCGTCCAGGAAGTTGCCGGAGTAGAACTGCACACCCGGCTCCGTCGTGGCGATCTTCATCGTGCGGCCCGACTCCGGGTCCCGCAGCGTCGCGAAGTGCTCCGGACGGTCCGTGATCCCCTTGTCGAGGACCCAGTTGTGGTCGTACCCCTTCGCGGTCACCAACTGGGGGTGCGCGACACGTATGTCCTCGCCGACCGGCTTCGCCCGCCGGAAGTCGAACGGCGTGCCCGCCACCTTCGCCAGCTCTCCCGTGGGGATCAGCCCGGCGTCGGTCGGCGTGAACCTTCCCGCCGCCAGGGACAGTTCGTGGTCGTAGACGCCACCACTGCCCTCACCCGCCAGGTTGTAGTACGTGTGGTTGGTGAGGTTCACGACGGTGGCCTTGTCGGTCCTCGCCGCGTAGTCGATCCGCCAGTCGCCGCGCGCCGTGAGGGTGTACGCCACCTTCACCCGCAGCGTCCCCGGATAGCCCATCTCGCCGTCGGCGCTCACATACCGCAGCACCAGGCCGACACCGGTGGAGTCCGTGAACGGCTCCACGTCCCACACCCGGGTGTCGAAGCCCTTGGCGCCGCCGTGCAGGCTGTTCTCCCCGTCGTTCACGGAGAGCTGGTGGGTCTTGCCGTCCAGGGTGAAGCGGCCGCGGGCGATGCGATTGCCGTAGCGGCCGATCAGCGCGCCGAAGAAGGTCGTGCCCGCCGCGTACGCCTCGATCGTGTCGTACCCGAGGGAGACGTTGCGGTACCGGCCGTGGCGGTCCGGCAGTTCGAGGGACTGCACGATGCCGCCGTAGGAGAGGACCTTCAGCCGCGTGCCGCCGTTCGCCAGCGTCCAGCGGTGGACCTTCGTGCCGTCGGCGAGGGTGCCGAAGAGCTCCTTGGTGGGCTTGGCGAAGCGCACGGACCTGCCGCCTTCCGATGATGCGTACGAGGTGCCGGCGACGGCGGCGGTGAGACCCGCCGCGGCGGCGGTGGCCAGGACGATGCGTCTGCTGGTTTCCATGTGCGGCTCCAGTTCGAGGAGTTGAGGGACGGTGTTGTCACCGGCCGACCTTGCGCTTGTTCCACACGTCGAACCCGACCGCGGCGAGCAGCACCAGGCCCTTGATGACCTGCTGGTAGTCCGTGCCGATGCCGACCAGGGACATGCCGTTGTTGAGCACGCCGAGCACCAGGCCGCCGATGACCGCGCCCATCACCGTGCCGACGCCGCCGCTCATGGAGGCGCCGCCGATGAACGAGGCCGCGATCGCCTCCAGTTCGAAGTTGAGACCGGCCTGCGGGGTGCCCGCGTTGAGGCGGGCGGCGTACACACAGCCCGCGAGGGCCGCGAGGACGCCCATGTTGACGAAGACCAGGAAGGTGACGCGTTTGTCCTTGACGCCGGAGAGCTTGGCGGCGGCCTTGTTGCCGCCGAGCGCGTACACATGACGGCCCACGACGGCGTTGCGCATGACATAGCCGAGGCCGATGAGCAGCGCGCACATGATGAGCATGACGACCGGCACGCCGTGGAAGCTGGCGAGGGTGAGCGTGAACGCCAGCACGGCCGCCGTCATCGCCACGCACTTGGCCGCCCACAGCCCGGTGGGCAGGACGTCCAGCTCGAACGCCAGCTGCCGCTTGCGGTCCCGCCACTCGCGGAAGAGCAGGAAGACGATGGTCGCGAGGCCGAGGAGCAGCGTCGGATTGTGGTATTGCGTGTACGGGCCCATCTCCGGGATGAAGCCCTTGGCGATGTTCTGGAAGCCGTCAGGGAAGGGGGCGAGCGACTGCCCCTCCAGGACGATCTGGGTGAGACCGCGGAAGAGCAGCATGCCGGCCAGCGTCACGATGAACGACGGGATGCCGACGTAGGCGATGAAGAAGCCCTGCCAGGCGCCCGCGACCGCGCCGATCAGCAGCGAGAGGACGAGGGCGAGCACCCACGGCATGTCGTGTTTGACCATCATCACCGCCGACATGGCGCCGACGAAGGCGACCAGCGAGCCGACGGACAGGTCGATGTGGCCCGCGATGATGACGATCATCATGCCGATGGCCAGGATGAGGATGTAGCCGTTCTGTTGGATCAGGTTGGAGACGTTGTTCGGCAGCAGCAGCGTGCCGTCGGTCCAGATCTGGAACAGGGCGACGATGAAGGCCAGGGCGATCAGCATGCCGTACTGGCGCATGTTGGAGCGCATGCTCTCGATCAGCAGCGCACCGGCCGACCGCACGGCGGGCGGCGGCGCGGAGGACGAGTCCCGTGGGGGCGTGGTCGTGGTGGTCATGGCGGGCCTCAGCTCTTGCTTCCGGTGCTTCTGGTCTTGGTCATATGGCGCATCAGGACTTCCTGGGTGGCCTCCGCGCGCGTGACCTCGCCGGTCAGGCGGCCCTCGGCCATCGTGTAGATCCGGTCGCACATCCCGAGCAGCTCCGGCAGCTCCGAGGAGATGAACAGGACCGCCTTGCCCTGCGCGGCGAGCTGGTCGATGACGGTGTAGATCTCGTACTTGGCGCCCACGTCGATGCCGCGCGTCGGCTCGTCGAGGATCAGCACCTCGGGGTCGGCGTGGATCCACTTGCTCAGGACGACCTTCTGCTGATTGCCGCCGGAGAGCCGGCCCACCTGCTCGAAGACGGTGGGGGTCTTGATGTTCATCGACTCGCGGTAGCGCTCGGAGACCTGCCGCTCGTGGTGTTCGTCCACGAAGCCGCCGATGCCGCCACGCCGCCGCATGCCCGGCAGCGAGGCCAGCGACACATTGCGGTTGATGTTGTCGATGAGGTTCAGGCCGTAGCGCTTGCGGTCCTCGGTGACGTACGCGATGCCGGCGTCGACCGCGGCCGGAACCGTCTTGGTGACCACCGGGCGGCCGTTCACCGCCACGGTCCCGGCGACGTACTGCCCGTAGGAGCGACCGAAGACGGACATGGCGAGTTCGGTGCGGCCCGCGCCCATCAGGCCCGCGATGCCGACGATCTCACCGCGCCGCACCGTCAGCGACACGTCGTCGACGACCGTGCGCTGGTGGTCGACGGGATGGCGCACCGTCCAGCCCTCCACCGCCAGGGCGAGTTCGCCCGCGTCGGCACCCTCGTACGGCGTGCGCTCGGGGAAGCGGTGGTCGAGGTCGCGGCCGACCATGCCCCGGATGATCCGGTCCTCCGACAACTCCGGCTCATGGTCCGGGCTCTGGCGGACCGTCAGCGACTCGATGGAGCAGCCGTCGCGCAGGATGGTCACGGCGTCGGTGATCTGCCGGATCTCGTTGAGCTTGTGCGAGATGATGATGCTGGAGATGCCCTGCTCGCGCAGTTCCACGATCAGGTCGAGCAGCTTCGCGCTGTCCTCGTCGTTGAGCGCGGCCGTCGGCTCGTCGAGGATCAGCAGCTTCACCTCCTTCGACAGCGCCTTGGCGATCTCCACCAGCTGCTGCTTGCCCACCCCGATGTCGGAGACCGGCGTCTGCGGCTTCTCGCGCAGCCCGACCCGCTTGAGCAGGGCGCTCGCCCGGCGCAGGGTGTCGTTCCAGTCGATGAAGCCACGCCTGGTCTGTTCGTTGCCGAGGAAGATGTTCTCGGCGATCGACAGATAGGGGACGAGCGCCAGTTCCTGATGGATGATCACGATGCCATGGCGCTCGCTGGCGCGGATGTCCTTGAAGGACATCGGCTCGCCCTCGAAGAGGATCTCGCCCTCGTAACTGCCGTGCGGATACACGCCGCTGAGGACCTTCATCAGCGTCGACTTGCCCGCGCCGTTCTCACCGCAGATCGCGTGGATCTCCCCCGGCCGCACCGTCAGGTCCACACCGGAGAGCGCCTTGACACCGGGGAACGTCTTGGTGATGCCCCGCATCTCCAGGATGGGCGCGCTCACTTGAGCTGCCCCGCCGTGAAGTACCCCTCGTCCACGAGGAGTCTGGTGTTGGACTTGTCGACGCTGACCGGCTCCAGGAGGAAGGCCGGCACGGTCTTCTCCCCGTTGTCGTAGTCCGTGGTGTTGTTGACCTGGACCTTCTTGTCCGTGAGGACCGCGTCACCCATCTTCACCGTCTGCGCGGCCAGCTTGCGCGTGTCCTTGAACACCGTCTGCGTCTGCTCGCCCCGGATGATCGACTTCACTGACGCCAGCTCCGCGTCCTGCCCGGTGATGACCGGCAGCGGCTGGCTCTTGCTGCCGTAACCCGCGCTCTTGAGCGCCGAGATGATGCCGATGGAGATCCCGTCGTAGGGCGAGAGCACCGCGTCGACGCGCTTGTCGCCGTAGCTCTTGCTGATCAGGTCGTCCATGCGCTTCTGTGCCGTGCCGCCGTCCCACTTCAGCGTCGTGGCCTGGTTCAGCCGCGTCTGCTTGCTGCGCACCACGAGCTGACCGGACTCGAAGTACGGCTTCAGCACCTTCATGGCGCCGTTCCAGAAGTACTTGGTGTTGTTGTCGTCCGGGTCGCCCGCGAACAGCTCGATGGACCGCGTGTCGTCGGCGTCCTTGTCGGGCTTGCCGAGCTTCAACTTGTCGACCAGGTACTGGCCCTGGAGCCGCCCCACGCGTTCGTTGTCGAACGACGCGTAGTAGTTGACGTTCTTCGTGCCGAGGATGAGGCGGTCGTACGAGATCACGGGGATCCCCGCCTCGTGCGCGCGCTTCAGTACGTCGGTGAGCGCCGAGCCGTTGATCGCTGCGACCACCAGGAGCCGGTGCCCCTTCGTGATCATGTTCTCGATCTGGGCGACCTGGTTCTCCACCTTGTCGTCGCCGTACTGGAGGTCGGTGTCGTAACCGGCCTTCTTGAACTGCGCCGCCATGTTCTTGCCGTCGGCGATCCACCGCTCGGAGGACTTGGTGGGCATGGCGAGACCGATGGTGCCGCCCTTGCCGTCGTCCGGCTTGTAGCGGCTGCCGCCCTTGGCCTCCTGCCCGCAGGCGGTCAGCGAGGCGGCGAGCAGCGCGGTGGTGACGGCGATGCCGAGAGTGCGGGTGCGCATGGGTCAGTCCCCTTCCGGGACGGGGAAACGGCACAGCTCGCCCGGCAGCCGCGAGCCGAGCGGCGACATGCCGCCGTCCGCGCCGTGCCGGACCAGCAGATCCAGGGCGAGACGGCCGCGCCTGACCCGCTCCCGGGCCGTGGCGAGGGCGTGCTCGCGCAGGTGGGCGCCGTACGGGTAGATGCCGGTGGCCTTGGCGAGGCCGAACTTCACATACAGCGGGGCGCCGCGCCGGATCAGCTCGGCGACCTCGTACATCCGTACGTAGCCGCCGAGGTCGTCGGGGGCCTCGACGTACATGTCCATCGGCGCCCGGCTGACCCGGCGGATCTCCGTGAGGTGGGCGAGGGTCAGATCGGACGGCACGTTCAGGGAGTCGGCGCCAAGACGCTCGTACACCGCGTACGAGGCCGGGTTGACCGGACCGGTCAGCGCGGACAGCTTGAAGGTGGTGTCGGCGGGGAGCACCCCGGCGGCGCGGAGTCTGTGCAGCGTCCACAGCACGCCCTCGTCGGCGACGAGCAGGCACTTCACGCCGAGCCCGGTGGCGCGCACGGCGTCCTCGACGCAGCCCGCGAGCGCGTCGTGGCCACGGGCGCGCAGCCCCGCGCCGCCGGAGTCGGTGCGGGTCGAGCCGCCGATGTCCCAGGTGCCGCGCGGCCCCGTGAACAGGCACAGCTCGATGTCGCGCTCGGCACAGGACTCCACCATCTCGGTGATCTCGTCGTCACCGAGCATCCAGACACCGCTGCCCTGGCTGATCCGGTGGACGGGCAGGTCCAGGCGCGCGCTCTCCTTGAGGACGACGGCGAGCGCCTCGGGACCCTCGACGGAGGGGATCTCGGTGCGCCACGTGCCGCCGTCGGGGAACGTGTGGGGGGAGGCGTCGGCCGGGTCGGCGGCGGGCACCGGATGACCGATGCGGGCGAGGGCGTCGGCGCCGGGGCGCCGGGTTGCTGACGGGGCGGTCACGGGACTCCAATGATCGGTGTGTCGATGTGGTTCGGGTGGATCGTCGTGCTGTGCCGCCCGGTTGGGTGTACGGCGGCACGGGGCGGTCAGGCGCGCCCGTACCGCCGTACGTACAGGGGGAAGGACCGCCGGGGACATGGCCCGGCCGGGCTCAGGGCCGCAGCAGCACCTTCCCGGTCTTCTGATCGCCGCCGCCGACCAGCGCGACGGCCTCGCCGAACCGCTCCAGCGGGAACTCGTGCGTGATCAGCGGCGCCGGGTCGAGCAGTCCGAGGCCGAACGCCCGCACGGCGTCCGACCAGGCCGAGGAGGACGCGCCGAAGACGGAGCGCACCTCCAGCTGGCTCAGCGACAGATGCACCGGGTCGATGCCGACCGCCCCCGGCGTGAACATGCCGGTGAGCACGACCCGGCCGCCCCGGCGGGCGAGCAGGCACGACGAGGCCGCGGTGGTCGGCGCGCCCGCCGTCTCCACGACCAGGTCGAAGCGGCCGTGCGCCGAGCGGGCCTCGTCGGGGGAGAGGGCCGCGGTGGCCCCGAAGTCCCGTGCCTGCTCGCCGCGGGCCGCCCGCGGGTCCACCACCGCCAGCTCGGCGGGGCTCGACGCGGCGAGCAGCTGCACCGCGAGCAGCCCGAGGGTGCCCGCGCCGACCACCGCGACGCGCTCACCGGGCGCCGGACGCCCCGCCCGCACCGCGGCGGCGATCACCGCGGACGGCTCGAGCAGGGCGGCCGCGCGCAGGTCGGCGTCGTCCCGCAGCGGGTGCAGGAGCCGGGCGGGCACGGTGAGGTGGTCGGCGAAGGCGCCCGGCTCGGTGAACCCGGTCTCGGCATAGCCGCCGGTGCACAGGCTGGTCTCCCCGCACCGGCAGCGCTCGCAGACACCGCAGGCCCGGAACCCCTCCGCGACGGTCCCGCGGCCGACGAGGGCGGGGTCGACGCCCGCGCCCACCGCCGCCACGGTCCCGGACCACTCGTGGCCCGGCGTCACGGGGTAGCGCACATACGCGGCGTCGCGGTGGCCGTCGTACACCTCGCGGTCGCTCATGCAGATCCCGGCGGCGGCCACCCGCACGAGAACCTCGCCGGGGCCCGGCTGCGGCGTGTCACCGGTGACGAGGCGGTGTTCGCCGGGCCGGTCGACGACGATCGCGCGGCTGCTCACTTCTTGGCCCCGCCGGGGGAACGCTTCTCCCAGCCCTCGGCCCACAGGTCGAACCGGGCCTGCTGCTGCGGGAACTCGGCGGCCGCGTCGGTGTCGAGCTCGACGCCGAGGCCGGGCTCGTGCGACAGCTCGAAGCAGCCCGTCTCCGGGTCGACCTGGGGCGCTCCCTTGACGACCTTCTTGATGTCCGCGTCGGCGAAGTCGTTGAAGTGTTCGAGGATCTTGAAGTTCGGCGCGGTGAAGCCGACTTGGAGCGAGGCGGCGGTCAGCACGGGCCCGCCCACGTTGTGCGGGGCGACCAGCATGTAGTGCGTCTCGGCGGTCGCCGCGAGCTTGCGGGTCTCCCAGATGCCGCCGATGTGACCGACGTCCGGCTGGATGATGTCCACGGCCTGGCTCTCGAACAGCTCCCGGAACTCGATCCGGTCGTGGATCCGCTCACCGGTGGCCACCGGCATGTCCACCTTGGCGGCGACCTTCTCCAGGGCCTTGAGATTCTCCGGCGGCACCGGCTCCTCCAGCCAGGCAGGGCGGAACGGCGCGAGGTCGCGGGCGAGGCGGACCGCCGTGGCGGGCGAGAAGCGGCCGTGCATCTCCAGCATCAGCTCGGCGTCAGGGCCGATCGCGTCCCGCACGGCCTCGATCAACGACACGGCGTACAGGCTCTGTTCGTGGTCCAGCTCGTAGTGCCCGGTGCCGAAGGGGTCGATCTTCAGCGCGCGGTAGCCGCGCTCCATGACCCCCTGGGCCGCCTTGTGGTACGCCTCCGGGGTGCGCTCCGTGGTGTACCAGCCGTTCGCGTACGCCTTGACGCGGTCGGTGACCTTGCCGCCGAGCAGCTGCCACACGGGGACGCCGAGCGCCTTGCCCTTGATGTCCCAGCAGGCCATCTCGATGACCGCGATGCCCGACATGACGATCTCGCCGGCCCGGCCGTAGTCGCCGTACTTCATCCGGCGCACGAGGTCCTCGACCGCGAACGGGTCCGACCCCTTGATGTGGTTGGCCTCCGCCTCACGGAGGTATCCGATGAGTGCGTCGGTGTGGCCGAGCATGCGCGTCTCGCCGATGCCGGTCAGGCCTTCGTCGGTGTGGACCTGGACGTAAGTGAGGTTACGCCAGGGGGTTCCGACCACATGCGTGCTGATTCCCGTGATGCGCAAGGCAGTTGTCCCTTGACTTGTTCGGTATTTCGTCACACGTTCGAAATGTTGGCGTGACGGTATTCACGGTGGCCGGAACGTGTCAATGGTTCGCGCGAAACGGTCTTGAGAGGGTGGTGAGGACGAGCCGCCGGAGCCCCGAAGCGGCCCGGCGGCCATTGCGCCGCGAACGGCACCATGCCTAACCTGTGTTCGTCATACCGATCAGCGGCCGAGGTTTCGGACGCCACAGGGTGGGAGGCCTCATGGGACGACTGGTTCCCGCGGTGACAAGGTCGCTGGACATACTCGAACTGTTCCTGGAAGGGGACGGGACGTTCTCCGCGCCAGAGGTGACCCGCAGGCTTCAGCTGCCGCGCACCACCGTGCACGAACTGCTCACCACCCTGGCGGCCCGTTCGTACCTCGCGCAGATCCCGGACCAGCCGGGCCGCTACCGCCTCGGCGTGCGCACCTACCAGCTCGGCAGCCGCTACGCCGAGCAGCTCGACCTCGCGGCCGAGGGGCAGCAGGTGGCCCGCGAGGTCGCCGAGACCTGCGACGAGACCGTCCACGTCGCCATTCTCGAGGACACCGACGTCATCTACATCGCCAAGGTCGACTCCACGCACGCCGTGCGCATGGTCTCCGCGGCGGGCCGCCGGCTTCCGGCGCACTGCACCTCGGTCGGCAAGATGCTGCTGGCCTCGCTGCCGCAGCCGGAGCTCGAATCCCGCCTCCAGGGGCGGGAGTTCGTGGCGATGACCCCCGCCAGCATCACCGACCCCGACGAGCTGGCCGCCGCGCTCGCGGACATCCGGGAGCGGGGCGTCGCGGTCGAGCATCGGGAGTCCAACCCGGACGTCAGCTGCGTGGCCGCGCCGGTGCGCGACAGCGCGGGACGGGTCGTCGCCGCCCTGTCCATCTCCGTGCCGATGATCCGCTGGAGCGAGGAGCGCGAGCGGGAACTGGCCGAGCTGGCCGCCAAGGGAGCCGGTGACCTCTCGGTCCGCCTCGGTCACCGGGGCCGGCGATGAACGGCGGGTACGAGGTGGCGGTGCGCGAGCAGGCCCTCCTCGGCGAGGGCCCCACCTGGGACGCGGCCGGCGAGCGCCTCATCTGGGTCGACATCCTCGCCGCACGCGTCCATACGTACGCACCCGGCGACGGCCGCCGTACGGTCATGGCCACCGAACAGCACGTCGGCGCCGCGAAGCCCCGGGCGGGCGGCGGCCTGGTGGTCAACCTCCGCGACGGGATCGGCCTGTACGGGCCCGGCGGCGCGTCCTTCTCCTGGCTGGTGCGCGACCCCGTGCCGGGCCGCCGGGGCAATGACGCCGCCGTCGCGCCCGACGGCGCGCTCTGGGCGGGCACCATGCGCTACGACGAGGCGCCGGGTGGCGGCGGCCTCACCCGCGTCGACCCCGACGGCACCGCCACCGAGCAGTCCGCGTCCCTCGGCGACGTCGCCGTCAGCAACGGCACGGGCTGGAGCCCCGACGGGCGGCTCATGTACTACGCCGACAGCCCCACGCGCCGTGTCGACGTCCTCGACTTCGACGGCCGGCACGCGCGGAACCGGCGTCCGTTCGTGGTGATCGAGGACGGCGCGGGCGACCCCGACGGACTCACCGTCGACGCCGACGGCTGCGTCTGGATCGCCCTGTGGAACGGCGGAGCCGTCCGCCGCTACACCCCCGACGGACGGCTCGACCGCGTCATCGCCCTCCCGGTGCCCCGGCCCACCGCCTGCGCCTTCGGCGGCCCCGGCCTGCGCGACCTCTACATCACCACGGCCCGCGCCGGCCAGGAGCGCCCGCACCCGCTGGCGGGGTCGGTGCTCGTGGTGCCGGACGCGGGCCAGGGGCTGCCGGGCACGCCCTTCGCGGGCTGACCGGCCGGCCGCAAGAGGGTCAGCGCTTCAGCTCGCGCAGGTACTTCCCGAACTTCTCCAGGCCGTCGATGTTGCGGGGCCCGCTGATGCCCTCGTTGTAGTCGAGGACGAAGAAGTTGTTCTTCTTGACGGCGGGCAGCTCCTTCGTGTGCGGGGACTTCTTCAGGAACTCGATCTTCTTCTTCGCGGGCTGGTCGCCGTAGTCGAAGATGATGACGACCTCGGGCTCGGCCTTGGTGACCGCCTCCCAGTTCACCTGCGTCCAGCGCTCGTCGAGCCCGTCGAAGACGTTCTTGCCGCCCGCGGTCTTGATGATGTCGTTCGGCGGGACCTGGCTGCCCGCGGTGAAGGGCTGGTCGGTCCCTGAGTCGTAGAGGAAGACCGGCACCGGATCACCCTTGGGCGCCTTCTCCTTCACGGCCGCCACGCGCTTCTTCAGGTCCCCGACGACCTGACCGGCCTTCTTCTCGACGTGGAAGATCTTCCCGAGCCGCTCAAGGTCGCTGTAGAGCGCGTTGAACGGGGTGACCTTCTGCGGATACCCGGGATAGTTGAAGCAGCTCTCCGTGTGCATGAAGCTCTGGACGCCGAGCTTGTCCAGGATCTTCGGGGTGATGCCGCGCTGGTCGCTGAAGCCGGAGTTCCAGCCCGCCACGACGAAGTCGGACTTGGCCTCGACGACGATCTCCTTGTTGAGCAGGTCGTCGCTGAGCATCTTCACCTTGGCGTACTCCGACGCCCAGGGCGACTCGCTCACCGGCGGATTGGCGGGCGGCATCACGTACCCGTGGACGTGCTTCGTCAGGCCGAGGCTGAACAGCTTGTCGGCGCTGCCTCCCTCGTAGGCCACGGCACGCTCGGGCACCTTGTAGGAGACGGGCTCGCCGCACCGCTTGACGGTGACCTTCTCGGACGCCTTGGCGTCGCCGTCCGCCTCGACCTCCGCGCCGCAGCCGCTCAGCAGCAGCGCGGCCGCGAGCGCGGAGCCCAGGGCGATGGACCGGGTGTGTGACATGGGTATGTGGTGCCTTTCGAATTCGAAGGGTGGGGCGGGGCGGGGTGGTCAGAGGGCGGGGTGGAGGGAGTAGAGCAGCTGGGGGCCGCCCGTCAGCGGATGCGGTACGACGGTGGCCTTCACGCCGAACACATCGGCGACCAGCTCCTCGGTGAGGACTTCCTCGGGCGTCCCGGCCGCGACCAGGCTCCCCTGGGACAGGACCCCGAGCCGGTCGCAGGCGGCGGCCGCGAGGTTGAGGTCGTGCAGCACGACGAGGACGGTCGGCCCGGCGCCCCGCAGATGCGACAGGACCTCGATCTGATGGCGCACGTCCAGGTGATTGGTCGGCTCGTCGAGGACGAGCACCCGCGGCTCCTGGACGAGCGCCCGGGCGAGCAGCACGCGCTGGCGCTCCCCGCCGGACAGCGTCAGGACGCCGCGCTTGGCCAGATGCCGGATGTCCAGCCGCTCCATGGCGCGTACGCACAGCTCCCGTTCGCGCCCGCTGAGCGCCTGGTTGCCCCGCTGGTGCGGGGCGCGGCCGAGCGCGACGACCTCCTCGACGGTGAAGTCGAGCTCGACGGCGCCGTCCTGCGTCATCGCAGCGACGAGCTGCGCGCTGCGCCGCATCGACAGTCCCGCGATGTCGTCACCGCCCACCCGCACCGCCCCGGTGGCCGGCCGCAGCGCGCGGTAGACGCAGCGCAGCGCGGTCGACTTGCCGCTGCCGTTCGGGCCGACGAGGCCGACGACCTCGCCGCTGCCCGCGTCGAGCGAGAGGTCCCGCACCAGGCTCTTGCCGTCGATGACGACGCCGAGCCCCTCGATTCGCAAGTCCATCTCAACGGCCCCCGAACACATAGCCCTTGCGGCGCATCAGCGCGATGAACACCGGCACTCCGACGAGCGCGGTGATGACACCCAGCGGCAGTTCGCGCGGCGCGACCACCGTCCGGGACAGCAGATCGACCCAGACCATGAAGAGGGCGCCGACCAGCGGGGCCACGGCGAGGACCCGGGCGTGCCCGGCGCCGACCACCATGCGCACCAGGTGCGGCATGACGAGCCCCACGAAGCTGATGGCGCCGCTCACCGCCACCATCACGCCGGTGACCAGCGAGACAAGGACGAGCAGCGACCTGCGGTGCCGGTCGGGGCTCAGGCCGAGGCTCGCCGCGGTCTCGTCGCCGAGCGCGAGCACGTCCAGGGCCCGGCCGTGGCGGTACAGCACGACGAGGCCGAGCAGGACGACCGCGGCGACGACGGGCAGCGCGGCCCAACTGGCGGCGCCGAAGCTGCCCATGGTCCAGTACAGGACCATGCCGGTCGCCTCGCTGTCCGGCGCGAAGTAGATGATGACGCTCATCACGGCCTGGAAGCCCAGGGACATGGCGACACCCGTCAGGACGAGACGCAGCGGTGACAGGACGCCCCCGCTTGACGAGGCGACGTACACGAGGAACGACGCGACGAGCGCGCCGATGAACGCCCCCGCCGACACCGCGTACACCCCGAGCGCGGCCAGGCCGCCGGTGACCGTCACCGCGACGGCGCCCACCGACGCCCCGGAGGAGACGCCGAGCACGAAGGGGTCGGCGAGGGCGTTGCGCACCATGGCCTGGATGGCGACGCCGACGGCGCTGAGCCCGGCGCCCACCAGCGCGGCGAGCAGGACACGCGGCGTGCGGATCTGCCAGATGATCTGGTACGTCGTCGTCTCGTCGGCGCCGATGCGCCCGCCCGTGAGCGCCGCCCACAGATAGCGGGCGGTCTCGGCGGGCGTCACGAAGGCGGCGCCGAGCCCGATGGCCACGACGACGGACGCGACCAGGACGAAGAAGAGCGCGACGCAGGTCAGGACCAGGGCGCCGGGTGAGGCGAGCCGGTCCCGCACGGCGGCCCTGGGGCGCGCGGGTGCCGCCTCCGTGACGGTGCTCATGCTGTTCCCGCCTCCGTTTCGGCTTCAGCTTCGGCCTCGTCGTCGCTCGGGGACCCGCGCCGCACCAGGACGGCCGCGCCGAGCGCCGCGACGACCAGGGCGCCGAAGACGGCGGCGGTGCCGGGGTATCCGGCGAGGCCGAGGCCCGCGCCGCCGAGCGCCGCGCCGACGAACACGCCGAGGCTCTGCCCCGCGGCGTTGAGACTCAGCGCCGAGCCGCGCAGCGTCGTACCGCAGCGCCGCACGATGAGGCTGACCACGCACGCGGCGACGACCGCGTGGCTCGCCGCGTGCAGCGCGGTCATGGCGAGGGCGAGCGGCAGCCAGTGCGTGAAGTAGAAGCCCACGACGGAGACGAGGGCGGCGACCAGACCGATGCCGAGCATGCGTTCCGTGCTGACGCGCGGCGCGGCGGAGTTGGTGATCCGGCCGGTGAGGAGGTTGCTGACGAAGAACGACGCGCCGCTGAGCGTCCACACGAACGCGAAGAGACCGGCGTCGAGGTCGAACCGCTCCTCGTAGAAGGCCGCGAGGTACGACAGGTAGCCCATGAACACGGCGGTGCGCAGAAAGCCGATGAGCAGCAGCGGCACCGCACCACGGACGGCCGCCAGGGCCTTGAACGAGGCGAGGTAGCCGAGGCGTCGCGCGTCGGGGGCGTCCTGCGGGGAGGTGTCCTTCTTGCGGCGGGCCACGAAGACCACGGCGAGCAGCAGCGACACCACCGTCACGCCGAACAGGTCGCCCTGCCAGCCCCAGAACAGCGCGGGCAGCGCGATGACGGGCGCCGCGAGCATGGCGGTCATCGACTGCGTGGCCGTGACGAGGGTCGCCGCGCGCCCGGCGGCCTTGCCGGTGCCGAAGCGGTCGGCGGCGGCGGCCGTCAGCGCCGGGTTCAGGACGGACGTACTCGCGCCGATGAGAAGGCAGAAGACGGCGAGCAGGACGAAGTCGCCGCTGGCGCCGAGCGCGGAAGAGGCCCCGAGGGCGACCAGCGCGCCCGCCGCCGCCCACTCCTTGGGCACCCGGTCGATCAGCGGGGCCAGGGCCGTGCCCACCAGCAGGGCGGCGAGGCCGCCGAGTCCGCGCAGGCCGCCCATCGCGGCGACGCTGCTGTCCGCGTCGTCGGCGATCGGCACGAGGTAGGTGCTGAAGACGGTGAACGGCAGCAGGCCCACCGCCGAGGCGAGCAGGACCGGCCACAGGGTGCGGGCCATGCGCAGATCGCCCGGGACCGGCTCCTCGGCCCTGTCCGTCGCGGGGCCCTTCACGGCGTCGACGCTCACGCACCCGCTCCGTCCGCGAGGGCGGCGCGGTAGCGGTACATCGGCGTGGCGTCCGCGCTGAACTGGGAGAACGTGAACGGCTCGGCGTTGAGGCCGGTGACTCCGGCGCCGAGGAACGCGCGGGCGACAGCGCTGCCGCTCTGGGCGTAGACGGTCAGCGGGACGCGGTGCTCGACGCAGTGCCGCAGGATCAGGTCGAAGGTGCCGTTGCTGAGCGTCATGCCGGTGGCGACCACCGCGTCGGCCTGCGCGAGGACCTCGGTCATGTCGTCGGTGACGGGGTCGCCCCACGCGGTCGTCCGCAGGTTCAGGTCGCAGGGCAGGCAGACGCCGCCCCGCTCCCGGATCGCCGCGACCAGCGGGTTGACGACGCCGATCAGGGCGACCTTGGCGCCGGGCTCGATGTCGAGCAGCCCCGCCACGGCGGCGTCGCGCGCCTCGGCGCGGACCTCCGGCGTGCCGGTGGGCAGCATGACGCGCTCGGCGTCATCGGCGTCCCGGTGCGGGAGCACCCGGGCCAGATAGGCGTCGAGTGCGGCGGTCCGCACCGGCGCGGACTCGTCGCGCAGCAGCTTGTCCAGACAGTGGCCTGAGGCGTTCTCGCAGAATTGCGGGGCGAGTTCACCCGCCTCGAAGGAGCACGCGCCGAAGGAGTCGCCGACGCGAAGCAGCAAGTAGTGGTTGTGGTAGGTGACATCACCGCCGGCAAGGCGGGTCGTGTTGTACAGCCAGAACGCGCTGGTGACGGTGAGGCCGGCCGGGTCGGGGCCGAGCTCGCCCGCGAGGACGGCCTCCGTCAGCTCCGCGACGGATGTGTGGGATATGGGACGCGACATGGTTTCTCTCTTGGTCTACAGGGGTGTTGAAGGCGGGGCGGCGGCACGCTGCCGGGACGTCAGGCGGTGGCGGGCCAGGCCGTGGTGGACCAGGGGTGGCGCAGCTGGTCGAGCGAGGTGATCTCGTGCGGCTTCAGCGTCTCGATGTCCAGGGCCTGTTCGTGCCGGGCGTAGGCGCTCTCGACGTAGCGGTGGCCCGTGTCGGCCGCGATGAAGACGTAGGTGCGCGAGCCGTCCCCGCGCCGCTCCCACAGGGCGCTCAGATACGCGGCGCCCGCGGAGAGCCCGGCGAAGATGCCGCTGGTGCGCAGCAGGGCGACGGCTCCGGAGACGGCGCTGTCGAAGTTGACCCAGTGCACGCGGTCGTACAGGTCGTGCCGGACGTTCTGGAACTCGATGGCGCTGCCGATCCCGGCGATGATCATGTCCGGGTCCGCGACGTGCTCGGAGCCGAAGGTGACACTGCCGAAGGGCTGCACGCCGATGAGCGCCACGTCACGGCCGGCCTCGCGCAGATACGTGGCGAGGGCCCCGGTGGAAGCACCCGACCCCACGCCGCCGACGAGGGCGAGGGGGCCCGTCGGGATGTCCGCGTCGATCGACTCGGCGACCTCGCGGTAGCCGTAGTAGTGGATGGCGTCGTGGTACTGCCGCATCCAGTGGTACGAGGGGTTGGCGGCCAGGATCTCGGCGATGCGCCGCACCCTCAACTCCTGGTCCAGGAGCAGGTTTTTGGAGGGGGCGACCTGTTCCAGGGTGGCGCCCAGTATCTCCAGCTGGACGCGGGTCGAGCGGTCCACCGTGGTGGAGCCGACGATGTGGCACTTCATGCCGTAGCGGTGACAGGCCAGTGCCAGGGCCTGCGCGTAGATGCCGCTGGAGCTGTCGATGAGGGTGTCGCCGGGTCGGACGGCTCCCGTTTCGAGCAGATGGCGGACGGCTCCGAGAGCCGAGTAGATCTTCATGGTCTCGAACCGAAGGCAGGCGAGGTCCGGTTCCAGGGATATGAGATCGGGTTTCTTCACCGCTTCGGCGATGTGTGGGTGCATGGCGTGGATCCCCCCGTTGGGACGTCGGAGCGGAAGACGCCGAGAGCATCACACTAGATGAAAATGATTGTCAAGACCGGGTAAGGTCGTCACACTGTCCCTGAGGGCGGTGCGTCCCGAGGGGCGGTGTGTCCATGAGAGGCGGTGCGCCGTGCTGTGCCCCGCCGTGTCGAGAGGAGCCGCGTGAAGCTGTCCCAGGAGCCCGGAGCCAGGGCTCGCCCGCCGCGACAGGGGGTGCGTCCGGGAGGGGTCGGGCCGGGGGTGGCCACCGGTGTGGGCACCGCCTTCGGCACCTTCGGTGAGCTCCTCCAGGGCGTGCTGCCCGAGGAGGACGGCGACTTCCTCGTGACGCTGCCCGTCGCCCGCTGGAGCATGGCCACCTACCGGCAGGAGTCCGACTCCGGCGAGCTGGAGGTCTGGCCGCCGCGCAAGACGAAGGCGCTCCAACTGGCGCGGATGATCGCCGACTTGGCGCCACGAGGCGCGCGGTCCGCGTGTGGCGGGACCCTCACCGTCAGCAGCGTGATCCCCGAGGGCAAGGGGCTCGCCAGCTCCTCCGCCGACCTCGTCGCGACCGCGCGGGCGGTCGGCCGGGCCCTCGGCGTCCCCATGCCGCCCGTCCGTATCGAACGGCTCCTGTCCCGCATCGAACCCACCGACGGCGTGCTCTACCCCGCGATCGTCGCCTTCCACCATCGCAGCGTGCGGCTGCGCGCGGTCCTTGGGTCGCTGCCCGCCATGGCCGTGGTCGGCGTCGACGAGGGCGGCTCGGTCGACACCGTGGACTTCAACCGCATCCCCAAGCCGTTCACCGCGGCGGACCGGCACGCGTACGCCGCCCTGCTCGCGCGGCTCACCGACGCCGTGCGCGCCCGGGACCTCGCGGAGGTCGGCCGCGTCGCCACCTGCAGCGCCCTGATGAACCAAGGCCTGCGGCACAAACGGCTGTTGGAGCCGATGCGGGCCGTCTGCCGTGAGGTCGGCGGCCTCGGCGTGGCGGTCGGGCACAGCGGCACGACCCTCGGCGTCCTGCTCGACGCCACCGATCCCGCGTACACGCGCCGTGTGACGGCGGCCTCGCAGGCGTGCGCGGAGCTGGCGGGCGCCGTCTCGGTCTACCGGACGCTGAGCTTCCGGGGCGCCTCGCGCGCGGCGGTGACGGCGGGGGAGGGCGTGCCGTGACGGGCGGGTCGGCGGGCGGGCGCGCGGCGACCGGCGTACGCAGGACACCGCAGCGCGCCGCCGTGCTCGAAACCCTCGGCCGCTGCCGGGAGTTCGTCTCCGCCCAGGAACTGCACGCCCTGCTCGCCGGACTCGGCAGCACGGTCGGACTCACCACCGTCTACCGCGCGCTGCGGGACCTCGACCGCGCCGGCCTCGTCGACGTCGTACGGGACGAGTCCGGCGAGCGGCTCTACCTCCGGCGCCCCACCGGCGAGCACCGCCACTACCTCATCTGCCGCAGCTGCGGCCGCAGCCAGCCGGTCGACGCACGCGAGGTCGAGACGTGGGCGGAACGCCTCACCGAGAGCACGGACTTCGCGGAACTGGAACACACCCTCGAACTCACCGGAGTCTGCGGGCGGTGCCGCCGTCCTCCCGGGTGTGGGTCAGCGGATGGTGAGGCTGCCCCGACCCTCGATGTAGCTGACACCCCTGCTGTAGCAGCGGCGCACGTTGTTGGTGGGCACCGCCGTGCCGGAGAAGGAGCGGTTGGCCATGCGGCCGGAGGCGACGGTTCCGTTGAGGAAGGAGTCGGCCGCGGTGTATCCGCGCGTGCCGTGCGGGGCCGGGCGGAGTGTGGAACGTCCGAGAATCCGACCGGTGCGGTGGGGGCCGGAGTACCAGGTTACCGTGGCCTTGCCCTTGATCGACCTGGCACGCGAGCAACTGGCCCGCGCACTGCCCTTCATGGTGAGCCGGCCGGAGCTGATGCGGGGCTGGCGGCCGTTGGGAGAAGTGCAGTTGTCCAGATTCGCGCTGCCACGGGCCGAGATCTTGCGAGGGGTGCTGGTGACGGCGGGGCTGAAGGTGATGCGCTGACCGGGGCCGGTCCGCAGGGAGCACTTGAGGGTGGCCCGGGGGGCGGCGACGGCGGCTGACGGGGCGCCGGCCGTCTGCGGTCCGGCCTGGCTGGTGGTGCCCGTGGCGAACAGGGTCAGGACTGCGGTCGCCGTCACGGCGGCGGCTCGCAGGTGATGCACGGCACGCATGCGGTTCTCCTCTGGTCGGGGTGACAACACGTGGTGTGGTTCCCATCGTTCGCGTTCTATGCGAGTAAATCTCCCTCAACGTGAAGTTCGGTGCTACTCGTCACTCTTCAGGCCTAATGAGTGTTTGACCCTTGAATGCCGCTTTGGCCAGGATTGCCGCGTCGAGGAAAGGACCGTCATGCGATGGTTTCCCGGAAGCGGTCTGCTCGGCCGGAGGCGAGATACCGCTCGCGGGTGGTGCGGGACGGTTCCACGGAGCGCGCGGCGCCCGTGGTGGGTGCTGCTCGCCACCGCCGGCATCGGCACCGTGCTGGCACTGACCGCGTTCGCGGCGCCGGGCCGGCTGTCCAACGGCGGTTACATCGCCGAGGGGACCGAGGCCACCCGCACGGACGCGCTGATCCAGCAGCGCTTCGGCGCGGGGATTCCCGACCTGGTCCTGTACGCGCGCGCACCCCAGCCTGCCGACGCCCCTGAAGTGCGGCGCGCGGGACAGGAGTTCGCCGACCGGGTCGCCCACGAACCAGGCGTACGGGAAGTCGTCTCCTACTGGGCCGTGGGGGACCGCAGGCTGCTCAGTGAGGACGGCAGGGCCGCCCTGGTCACCGTGGACCTGCGGGGGAACGAGGACGCGGCGGCGCGCCGGGCGGCGGACCTGGTGCCACGGCTGACCGGTGGGCAGGGTCCGTTCACCGTCACGGCGACCGGGCCGGCCTGGGTGATGGCCGAGGTGACCGAGTTGAGCCGCGAGGAACTGATCCGCGCCGAACTCATCGGCGCCCCCCTCGCCGTCCTCGTGCTGCTGTTCGCCTTCGGATCACTCACGGCGGCGCTGCTGCCCGCGGTGGTCGGCGCGCTCTCCGTGGCCGGCACCTTCGCCGTCCTCCAGGTGCTGGCCGCGTACATGCCGCTGTCGGCGTTCGCCTTCAACCTCACCACCGCCCTCGGCTTCGGACTGGCCGTCGACTACGGCCTGTTCGTGGTCAGCCGCTACCGCGAGGAGCTGGCCGCGGGCGCCACGCCGCCCGAAGCGGTCGGGACGACCATGCGCACGGTCGGCCGGACCGTGCTGTTCTCCGCGGGCACGGTCGTGGTCTGCCTCGCCGCGCTCCTGCTCTTCCCGCTGGGGTTCCTGCGCTCCTTGGCGCTGGCCGGCATCAGCGTCGTCGTGCTGGCGGCCGTGGCCACGCGTGTGGTGCTGCCCGCCATGCTCCTGGTCATCGGTGGTCGGATCGACCGGCTCGACCCGTTCGCTCCCCTGCGGCGCGGCGCACGTGCCGACCGGAGCCCGTCGTGGTCACGCGTGGCACGCCTCGCCACCGGCCGACCGGTTCTGGCGGGCGGCTGCGCGGCCCTGTTCCTGCTGGCCCTGGCTGTGCCGTTCACCCACGCCCGCTTCGGTGTCACCGACGAGCGGGTGCTGCCCGAGAAGGCGGAGTCCCACGCCACGGCCACGCGCGTCGGCCGCGAGTTCCCCCTGCCGTGGACCCGGACGCTGGCCGTACTGCTGCCCGACACCGACGCCGTCGACCAGCGGCAGGCCCTGGACGCCTATGCCCGCAGGGTCTCCGCCCTGCCCACGGCGGGCGAGGTCGGCACCGCTCTGGGCACGTACCGCGACGGACGCCGCACGACCGGGCCGTCCATGGACGCGCTGCTCCACGTCACCAACGGATCGACCTGGCTCTCGGTGACCGCCGACGGGCCGCCTTCGGCCGACGAACCGCTGGTGCGGGAGCTGCGCGCACTGCCCTCTCCCGGTCGGCATCAGGTCTCCGGACGCCCGGCCCGCGTACTGGACACCAAGGACGCCGTCCTCGGGGCCCTGCCCGCGGCCGCGGCCCTCGTGGTCGGAGCGGTGCTGTTGCTGCTGTTCCTCTTCACCGGCTCGGTCCTCATCCCCGTGAAGGCCGTGATCATGGGCGCGCTGAGCCTGAGCGCCACCTTCGGGGCGATGGTGTACGTCTTCCAGGACGGACATCTGCGCGCTCTCGTGGGGGACTTCACCGTGACCGGTGAGCTGGAGACGTCGATGCCGATTCTCGTCTTCGGCGCGGCGTTCGCCCTCTCCGTCGACTACGAGCTGTTCCTCATCTCCCGTATCCAGGAGGAGTACCGGAGCACCGGTGATCACCGGACGGCGATCGTCACCGGGCTCGCCCGCACCGGCAGAATGATCACTGTGGCGGCGGTGATCTTCGCGGTCGCCCTGCTGCCCCTGATCTCCTCCGGCATCACCCTCCTCAAACTCGTCGGCTGTGGGCTCGCGCTCGCGGTCCTGGTCGACGCCACCGTCGTACGCGGCGTGCTGGTCCCGGCGTTCATGCAGCTGACCGGGCACGCCAACTGGTGGGCACCGCGCCCTCTCGCCGCACTCCACCGGCGCGTCGGCCTCGACCGCCGGCACCACCACGCGAGCTCCGGCACGCACGCGCGGCTGCCCGCGGCGCGCGACCGCGGACCCGAGCCCGCGCCTGTGCCCGACAAGTAGCCGACACATCCGCGTGACGGGGAGAGCCGCATGTACGCCAACCCAGTGGACGCCGTTTACCACCGGTCCCAGAGCTCGCACCCGCAGATCGTGGGGACCTTGCTGCGGTTCCGGGGCGCGGCTCCCGGTCTCGGCCGGCTCCGGGACCACTTCGCCGCGCACCTCGCCGACCAGCCCGTCCTGCGTCACCGGCTGGAGGACGTCGGGGGCCGTACCTGTCGCGTGCCGGCCGATGTGCGTCCGCAGGACCATGTACGGCACCATGCGGCGCCTTCCGGCCGGTCATGGGAGGAGGTGGCCGACGCACTGCGTGCCCTGCCCCTGCCGCCGTCTCCGGCTGCGCCATGGGATGTCTGGCTCGCCGACGGTCACCGCGCCGACGAGTGGCTGCTCTTCTTCCGCTCCCACCATGCGCTCACCGACGGGACGGGGCGCGCACATCTGATCAACAGCCTGTTCGGGAGCGCCCCGCGGCCCGGCCCCGCGGTGTCACGGGGCGGGGTCTCCCTCAGGTGCGCGGTGCGGCTGCTCGCCGATGCCGTGTCCGGGCTGTTGCCCGGCCCCGGCCCCGCCGTCGCCCCGGTCTGGCGGTGGCTGCACGGGCCCGCCAGCGGCTCCTCCCGCCTGACCTGCGTCTCGCTTCCCTACGAGCGGCTCTCCCAGGTGGGTCGGGCCGCGGGGGTCACCACCAATGACGTCTACCTCGCGGCCATGGCCGGCGTGCTGCGCCAGTTGGCGCTGGACCGGGGGAGCGGCCCCGACCAGTTGTGCGACCTGCCGGTGTCCATGCCCATGTCGACACGGCGCGCGGACGAGGAGAGCCTGCCGGGCAATCATCTGGCGATGGCCCGTGTCCTGCTGCCCTGCCACCTGCCCGACCCGTGGGAGCGGCTGGCCCGGGTCCACCGGGCGACGGCGCGTGCGAAGCGGCAAGGCCGTGCGGCCACGTCTCGCTTCCTCCAGGAGCACGCCCCGCACCGGATCTCCGAGGCCACGGCCAGGGCGCTCATGGACGCGCGCACCGCGCCGGTGTGCTGCAACTACGTGCCCTACCGCGAGCCGGAGCTGTCCTTCGACGGCAGCCGCGCCCTCGACGTCACCTCGGTGGGGGCGCTCATGGACGGGCATCTGCTCTATACGGCCCTCACGTATCACCGTTCGGTCGCGCGGCTCGCCGTGGTGCACGATGCCACCCTGCCGGACGCCGCCCGGGTGGGAGAACTGTGGAACGCGCAGGTCGACGCCCTGTGCGGGGCCCCCGGCCCAGGGACTCACACGTGCAGCGGCGCCTTGGCTCCCCCGAAGGCGCGTACCAGGTAGTCGTGGTCGACGGGGTCAGGGGCGGGAAGGTCACCGACGGCCGCCAGGAGGTTGCTCCGGTCGTACGTGCGCCGGTGGGCGCTGAACGTCAGCAGGCGCGTGCCGTGCTTCGCGAGGAGCCGCTCCGGCATCGTGGGGTGCGGCAGTACCGGGGTGAAGTGGACCAGCAGGCCGGGGAAGCGGGTTCGCAGGGCGGTGGCCATCGTCGACAGCCTTACGCTCTGCGGATGGGTGACGTGCAGTGTGCGGACGCCTGGCGCGGGTTCGTCGCGTGATGCCGCCAGCACCATGGCATGGGCCGCGTAGTCGGCCTGGAGCAGGTTGAGAGCGCCCTCGGGGTCGCCCTCGACGCGGTACTGCATGATCTCGGGCCGCCGGGTGTCAGCGCTGCGCGGGCCACCCAGCAGCGCCCGCATCGCGTCCTGCTCGGCCGCACGGCCGAGCAGGACGTTCTCGATGAGCCGGACCGCCACGTCGGTCGGCTGTCCGGGCAGTCCCTCGGGCGCCGGGCGGTCGGTGACCAGCAGGCTGGGGCGGAACACGGTGGCGTCCCGGCCCCCCTCGCGCGCCCAGGCGTGCAGCAGGCGCTCGGCGGTGTACTTGGACTCCTCGTACAGTGTCTGGAACCCGTCCCCGTCCCGCAGGTCGGTTTCCCTGACGTGCCCTGCGCGGCGCCGTCCGGCCACGTACGCGGTGCTCACGAAGAGCACGCGCGCCCCAGGAGCCTCGTCCGCCAGTTCCAGGACGCGCCGGGTGCCGATGACGTTGACATGGTGCAGCGCGGCCGGCTCCGCCTCGAGGGCGATCATCGCGGCGCAGTGCCACAGAGCGGTGAGGCCTTCAGTGACGCGGGCCCGGTCCCCCGGTGTCAGGCCGAGGCCCGGCTGTGTGAGGTCACCGCTGACGTAGCGGACGCCGGCGAGGGCGTCGGCGGCCAATGGCGGGGCCTCCAGCCACGTCACGGCGGCGTCGACGCGGGCGCGCAGTTCGTCGGGTGTGCCACGGCCCAGGACGGTGACCTCCTCGCCGTGGGCGAGGAGTTCGCGCAGGATGCGGCAGCCGAGGAAGCCGGTCGCGCCGGTGAGCAGGACGGACAACGGGGTCTCCTGAGGAAGAGGGGGGGGAGTGACGGCACCCGACGCTACGGCGCCGCCTCGGGTCCGAACCGCCGCTCAGGTCGCGCCTCGACACAGTCACTCGGACGAGTGGTCGGCGTCGGCGCGGGGCCGCCTTCACTCGTAAAGGTGATTGCGAGGAATAGACCCGAACTCCGGTGATTTCTAGCAGCGTTCGAGCCGGAGGTGGCTACGGTGCTGAACGATCTGTGGCGTTTTGCCGCCTGTTGCCGTTCATTGCCGCCCATTGCTTCCCGTTGCTGCCCGCTGCTCGCTGAAAGGCCGCCCCGTGACCGAGGATCTGGTTTCTGCCGCACCCGAGAGAGCCATCGCCGTCGTCGGCGTCTCCTGTCGCCTGCCGGGCGGCATCCACGACATGGACGGGCTGTGGACGGCTCTGTGCGAGGGGCGGGACGCGGTCGGCGAGGCACCGAAGGACCGGTTCGACGCCCGCCGGTTCGCGTCCGGCGACATGCCGCGCACCGGCCGGAGCTACACCTCGGCCGGCGGTTTCCTCGACGACATCGCCGGCTTCGACGCCGCGTACTTCGGCATCTCGCCCAAGGAAGCCGCCCACATGGACCCGCAGCACCGGCTGCTGCTGGAACTGGCGGCCGAGGCGCTGGACGACGCGGCCATCGCGCCCGAGCGCATCGCCGGCACCGACACCGCCGTCTACGTCGGCATCTCCGACGCCTCCTACGGGGCGCTCCAGATGATGTCGCTGGAAACGGTCAGCCCGTACACGATGGCGGGCGCGGCCTCCTCCATCGCGGCCAACCGCCTCTCCCACGCGTTCGACCTGCGCGGCCCCAGCATGGCGGTGGACACCGCCTGTTCCTCCTCCCTCGTCGCCCTGGACCGTGCCTGCCACACCCTGTGGGCGGGCACGAGCCGGGTGGCCCTGTGCGGCGGAGCCAACATCCTGCTCAGCCCCTACCACTACGTGGGGTTCTCGCAGGCGTCCATGCTGTCGAGGCGGGGGCACTGCGCCGCGTTCTCCGCCGAGGCCGACGGATTCGTACGCGCCGAGGGTGGCGGCATGGTGGTCCTCAGACCACTGGCGGACGCCCTGGCCGCCGGTGACCGGGTGCTCGGCGTCATCCTCGGCAGCGGCAGCAACAGCGACGGCCACACGATGGGCCTCGCGCTGCCGAGCGCCGAGGCCCAGGAGGAGCTGCTGCGCCACGTGTACGCGCAAGCGGGCGTCGACCCGGACGAGGTCGTCTACTTCGAGGCCCACGGCACCGGCACCCCCGTCGGCGACCCCTTGGAGGCGCAGGCCATCGGACGGGCGCTCGGCGTACGCCGCATTAGCGGGGCGCTGCCCGTCGGTTCGGTGAAGACGAACCTCGGCCACCTCGAACCGGCGTCGGGCATGGCGGGGTTGTGCAAGGCCCTGCTGGTGCTGCGGCACCGCACCATTCCTCCGATGCTGCACGCCGACACCCCGCATCCGGACATCGACTTCACGGGTCTCGGCCTCGGTCTCACCACCTCTCGGACGCCGCTCCCGGCGAGCCCGACCGGCCGGCCCGTCGTCGGCGTCAACTCCTTCGGTTTCGGCGGGGCCAACGCCCACGTCGCGCTCACCTCGGCACCGCCGCCCCCGGGTCCCGTGGCGTACACCCCGCCGGCCGAGGGGCTGCCCCTGGTGGTCAGTGCCCGCACGCCACGGGCGCTGTCGGCCGCCGCCGCGGCCATGGCCGAACGGCTGCGCGACGCGGACGACGACACGTTCTACGACCTCGCCTACACCTCGTGCCTGCGCCGTGGCGCGCACGAGCATCGCGCGGCCGTCCTCGCCCGGTCGCCGCGGGAAGCGGCCCGCGGCTTCGCGTCGCTGGCCGGGGACGCGCACGCGGACGTGCGGGAGGTCGACGAGGTGCCTGGAGCGGGCGGCGCCGACGCCGTGTCCGCCGCCGTCGCCCAGGCCGCGACGTGCGGACGGGTCGCGTTCGTCTTCTCCGGCAACGGCTCGCAGTGGGCGGGCATGGCGACCGACCTGCTGCGCGAGGAGCCGGTGTTCCGCAAGGCCGTCGAGGAGGCGGACGCCGCACTCGCGCCCCGGCTCGGCTGGTCGGTCCTGGACGAACTCGCGCTGCCCGCCGAGAAGTGGTCCCTGGCCGCCACCGAGGTGGCGCAGCCGCTGCTGTTCGCCGTGCAGATCGGCATCGTGGCCGTTCTGCGCGACCGGGGGGTCACGCCCGCGATGGTGCTGGGGCACAGCGTCGGCGAGGTGGCCGCCGCGTACGCCGGCGGCGCCCTGACGCTTGCCCAGGCGGCCCGGGTGATCGCCGAACGCAGCCGGGTCCAGGCTCGGACGGCGGGCCTCGGGCGCATGGCGGCCGTCGGACTCGGGCCCGAGCAGGCGGCCGAGGAGATCGCCCCCTGGGGCGGTGCGCTGGAGATCGCCGGTGCCAACGGTCCCAAGGACGTCACCATCGCCGGTGACGCCGACGCGCTGGCCGACCTCGGCGCCCGACTCACCGAACGCGGCGTGTTCGTCCGTGACCTGGGCCTCGACTACGCCTTCCACACCCGGGCCATGGACGGTCAGCGCGAGCCGCTCGACACCGCGCTCCAGGGACTCGCCCCCCGCGAGAGCGACATCGCGCTGTACTCGACCGTGACCGGAGGCCGCATCTCGGGCACCGCGCTGGACGCCTCGTACTGGTGGCACAACGTACGGGAGCCGGTGTGCTTCACGGCCGCCGTCGAGCGGGCCCTGGACGACGGCGGAGACGTCCTCGTCGAGATCGGCCCGCACCCCGTGCTCCGCACCTACCTGCGCCGGATCATCGCCACGCGGGCCGGCACGCAGGCGGTCGTCGTGCCCACCCTGAGCCGCGACACGAGCGGCGGTCGGCAACTGGCCGCCGTCCCCGCCGCGTTGGTCGCCGCCGGAGCCACCACGGACTGGGACCGGTACTTCCCCCGGCCCGGACGCGTCGCGACCCTGCCCGCCTACCCCTGGCAGCGCGAGCGGCACTGGAACGGCGACGCGGACGCCTGGCACCGCAACGGCGCCCTCGTGCACCCCCTGCTCGGCGGACGTGTCACCGCACCGCACCCCGTCTGGGAGGGGAGCATCGAACCCGCGCTCCTCCCGTGGCTGACCGACCACCGCGTCGCCGGCTCCGTCGTCATGCCCGCCACGGGCTATGCGGAGATGGCCCTCGCGGCCGGGAGAGCCACGTTCGGCCACGCGGTCGAGGTGAAGCACCTGGACATCCTCACCGCTCTGGTCGTGCCCTGGGCCGAGGCGCCCGGCACCCGGACCCAGGTGGCGCTGCACCCGGACGACGGGATGCTGACGGTCACCAGCACCACCCACCACAACCCGGAGCCACGCGCGCACGTCAGGGCCCGCGTGCGGGCGTTGCTGGGCACCCGCCCCACGCCGCTGGAGCTCGACGCGCTGGCGGAGCGCTGCCCGCGGCACCTCACGGGCGAGGAGCACTACCGGGCCTGCGCGGACGGTGGTCTCGACTACGGGCCGACCTTCCAGGTCCTCACCGGCCTCGACACCGGCACGGGCCACGTGCTGGCCCGCTACCGGCACGACGCGCCGGGCCGCCCGTACACGGCCCACCCCGCCCTGCTCGACGGGGCCCTGCAGGCGGGGGCTCCGCTGCTCGGGGACCTCGTCGAGGACGGGGCCGCGTTCCTGCCCGCGGCCATCGGCGCCGTCCGCGTGTGGGACGAGCCGTCACCCGAGGGCGTGGTGTGGGTCAGCGAACGCAGCCGCACACCGGACGAGGTGTGCTGGGACATCGTCCTGGCCGATGAGAACGGCCAGGTGTACGTGGAGTTGGAGGGCTGCCGGCTGAGGCGCGTCGCGGCGATGCGGCGCGTCCCGGTCCTGGTGCACCGCACCGAACTGCGCGCGGCCCCCCGCCTCGACAGGCCGGCCGCGCCCTCTCCACTGCCCCCGCCCCGGCGCATCGCGGAAGGGGCGGCCAGGACGATCGATGAGTTGACGGAGCGGCGCGCAGGCCTGGCGGTTCCGTCGGAGCTGGTGAAGGAGCACTTCGCGCGGCGGACGGCACAAGCCGTCGCCGGGCTGGTGTCCGACCCCGCGCAGCCCTTCACCACGGCGGACCTGGTGGCGGGAGGAGCCCTTGAGAAGCACGCGCGTCTCTGGCCGATCCTCTTCCCCCTGATGGAACAGCATGGACTGCTCACAGCCGTCGGTGCCGGGCGGTGGCAGTTGACCGCGTCGCGGTTCCCGACCGAACACCTGGCGCGTCGGGCGGTCGCGGACAGCCCGGGCTTCGCCTGCGCGCTCGGCCTCGCCGCCCACCAGGGGCGAGCGATGGAGCGTGTCCTGCGCGGGCAGGCCGACCCCATGGAACTCTTGGTGGCCGATCACAGCGCCCAGGCGATGGAACAGTTCTACGACGTCCTGCCGGTCACCCGATTCCTCAATCAGGTCGCTCAGGCCCTCGTCCGTGAGATCGTCGCCCAGTGGCCGCGGGGACGGACCCTGCGCGTCCTGGAGGTCGGTGCCGGGACGGGCGGCGCCACCGCCGCGCTGCTGCCGCTGCTGCCAAGCGACCGCACGCACTACTGCTTCAGCGACGTCTCCAGCTTCTTCTTCCCCCGCGCCCAGAGCCGTTTCGCCGCCTACGACTTCGTCGAGTACCGCACCCTGGACCTGGCCCAGGACCCCGCGGGGCAGGGGTACACACCGCACAGCTACGACCTCGTCGTCGCCGGATACTCCCTGCACACGGCACCGGACCTGGCCGACGCCCTGCGCAACGTGGCCACGCTCCTGGCACCCGGCGGGCACCTCCTGGCCATGGAACCCCACGACCCGGTGGAGCTGGTGAGCTACTTCGGGTTCCTGGACAGCTTCTACGGCAACACCGACACCGAGCTGCGCCCTCACTCCTTGCTGCTGCCCAGCGAGGCCTGGCCCACCCTGTTGCGGGACTGCGGCTACAGCCAGGTTTTCCAAACGGGCCACGAGACGCCCTCGGGACAAGGCGACATCTCCGTCCTGCTCGCCGCCACCCCCTTCGAGGGCGCGGCCGACGCCCCCGCGGCCACCGGTCTGCCCGCCGAGGCCGCCGCCGACACCGCCGACACCGAAGCAGGGACGGAACCTCCGTATCGGAGCGGCACCGCCTTCGTCGTGGCCATCGAGGCGGAGGCCGAGCGGGACCTGGCCGCCGCCACCGCCGACGCGCTGTGCCGGCACGGCAGCCCGGCCCGCGTCATCGCCATGACCGACGACGGTCCGACCTGGACACAGGTGCTACGGGAGGCGCACGGTGAGCCCGGCACGGACACCGTCGCCGTCGTCCTCGTCCTCGGCGACACCTCCGGAACCGCACCGCGCGAACTGACGGCCCAGGCCGTCCACCGTGCCGAGATGCTGCGCTCGCTGACCGCCGCGACGGACGAAGCGTCCTCCGCGAACCCTCCGCAGCTGTGGCTCGTCACCCGGCCCTGCGGCGCCATTCCCTCACCCGAGGTCACGCACGAACTGGACGCCGCCCTGTGGGGGATGACCCGCAGCCTGGTCAACGAGGTGGTCGGGCTGGTCAGCCGCCGAGTCGGTCTGGAACGCACCGCGGACCCGGCAGCCGACGCACAGCGGCTGGCGCGGGAACTGCTGCGGCCCACGGAAGAGGACGAGGTCCTGCTCACCGTCGCGGACCGCTTCGTGCCCCGGGAGCTGCCGCGTCCCCTCGCCCAGCCCTGTGACGGCACCGTGCCGTTCGCACTGCGGGTGGACGACCCCGGCCTGTCCTACCGGCTCGCCTGGGAAGAGCGCCCGCTGCCGCAACCCGGCCCGGGCGAGGTGCTGGTGGCCGTGCGGGCCACCGCGCTGAACTACCGCGATCTCATGCAGAGCGTCGGCCTGCTCCCGATGGAAGCCGTCGAGGGCACACCGACAGCCGACGGCCTCGGCATGGAGTGCTCGGGCACCGTCATCGCCTGCGGAGAGGGCGCCACGGACCTGGCACCCGGCGACCGGGTGGTGGGCCTGGCCCCCGCCTCGCTCGCCTCCCACGTGGTGGCCGACCAACGCGCGTTGTGGCCGCTGCCCGACGACATCGGTTTCGCCGAGGCCGCCACCTTGCCCGTCGCCTGCTCGACCGTCCGCTACGGTCTTGGCACCCTCGCGCGGCTTCAGCCGGGTGAAACCGTCCTGGTGCACGGCGCGGCCGGTGGCGTCGGCCTCGCCGCCCTCCAGTACGCGGAAGCATGTGGCGCCCACGTGATCGCCACCGCGGGCAGCGAGGTCAAGCGCGACCTCCTGCGCTCACTCGGCGTGCGGCACGTACTGGACTCCCGCACCCTCGACTTCGCCGCGGAGGTCCAGGAGATCACCGAAGGCCGCGGCGTCGACGTGGTCCTCAACTCGCTGGCCGGGGAAGCCATGGTCCGCAGCCTGGAACTGCTCAGGCCGGGCGGCCGGTTCGTCGAGCTGGGCAAGCGGGACATCTACGAGAACAAGTCGCTGCCGCTGCGCCCGTTCCGCAAGAACATCGCCTTCTTCGGTCTGGACCTCATCCAGGTGCTCCAGGACGAACGGGAGGCCGAACAACTGCTCGCCACGACGAAGAAGGAGCTTGCGGACAAGTCCTTCCGTCCGCTGCTGCACACCGCGTACCCCGCGACACGCGTCGATGACGCCTTCCGCCTCATGCAGCACTCCCGGCACATCGGAAAAGTCGTCGTCACCTTCGACCCACTGGACGAGCCGCCTCTGATCGAACGGACACCGCCGGTCACCCGCCTCGACGCGACGGCCACCTATCTGGTCACCGGGGGCACCGGCGGATTCGGCGCGGCCACCGCTCAGTGGCTCGCCGGACTCGGCGCACGCCACGTCGCGCTGGTCAGCCGCCGGGGCGCCGAGGCACCGGAGGCGGCGGACGTGCTGGCGGCGCTGACCGGGCGGGGCGTGACCACCACGGCGTACGCGGCCGACGTCACGGACCCGCACGCCATGCGTGAGGTCGTGGCCCGCGTCGATGCCACCGGGCATCCCCTGCGCGGCGTCGTGCACTGCGCGATGCACCTCGACGACGCCCTGCTCACCGAGCTGACCGGGGAGCGCCTGGCCGCGGTCATGGCACCCAAGATCACTGGGGCGGCGGTCCTCGACCTCCTGCTGCGGGAGCGGGAGTGCGACCTGTTCCTGATGTACTCCTCCGAGACGGCGACCTTCGGCAATGTCAAGCAGGCGCCGTACGCGGCGGGCAACCTCTACCTCGAAGCCCTCGTCCGACGCCGGCGCCGCGACGGTCTGGCCGGCCTGGCCCTCGCCTGGGGAGCCGTCGGGGAGACCGGTTATGTGGCCCGCAACGGCCTGGGCCACTCCCTGTCCACCATGGGCTTCGGACTGCTCCGCCCGGAGGAGGCCTTCACCGTCGCCGGGACCCTCCTGGGGAGCGATGCCGAGGTCACCGGCGTCTTCCGGGGCGAGTTGGGCCGGTTGATGAAGGTCATGCCGTCCGTCTCCAGCCCACGCCTGTCGCCACTGGTACCGGAACAGGGCGAGGAAGGGGACATGGACCAGGAGGAGATGCTGCGCACGCTCTCCCAGATGTCCGGCGAAGAGGCCATCGCCTACCTGACCGAGGCCCTCGCCAGAGTCCTGGCGGGGATCTTGCAGATGGACGCCGACCAGATGGACCCGCACCAGCGATTGGACTCCTACGGGATGGACTCCCTGATGGGGACCGAACTCCTGCTCACCCTGAACCGGCGCTTCGGAGTGGACATCCCGCCCATGGATCTGCTGCGCAGCAGCACGGGCACGCTCACCGACGTCGCTCAGACGCTGTACCTCCGGTTGGGCCTGCGCTCCTGCGAAGGGCCCGCGCCGAGCCTGCCCACCGTCCCGCATCAGGCACGTAAGGCCCGCGTGGAGGAGACGAGCGTGCCGGCCACCTGAGGGCGCCCGGCACGCGCGGCCCGGCCCCCGTCAAGGGGCCGGGCGCCGGGTCAAGGTGTGGTCCTGCGGGCGGAAGGTGCGGAGCAGGTTTCGGTACGCGATGACGGATCGCGGCCACAGCGCGGTGTTGTGCCCTGTCCGCGGGTCGAGGTACCAGCTGTCGCAGCCGGTCGTCCACGTCGAACCGGACGTGTGGTCGCGCAGCTGCCGTCGGTACGTGTGCCACGCCTCCCGGGTGGCTTCGATCGCCTGGGCTCCGGTGCGCTCCAGGTGACCCAGGCAGGCCAGCACATGGTCGAGTTGCGCCTCCAGCATGAGGACCAGGGAGGAGTGGCCCAGTCCGCTGTTGGGGCCGAGCAGGAGGAACAGGTTAGGGAAGCCGGGCACGGTGACGTTGTTGTGCGCCGCCATGCCCTCGCCCCAGTGCTCCGCCAGCGTCCGGCCGTCCGTACCGGTGACGCGGTGGGAGACCGGAGGGTCGTAGGCGCGGAAGCCGGTGGCGAACACGATGACGTCCGCGGGCCGCCGGCTGCCGTCGGCGGTGGTGATGGTGCGGGGGCCGATCCTCTCGACGCCCTGGGCGACGACGTCGACGTTGGGCTGCCGGAGGGCCGGATAGTAGTCGCTCGCGAGCAGGATGCGTTTGCAGCCGACGCGGTACGAGGGGCGGGTGGGCCCGCGCAGTGCCGTGGCCCGCAGTTGCAGGAGCCGGTGCAGATGGGCCGCGGTGGCGGCCAGCACGCGCGCCCAGGGGTGACCCGGGACGAAGGCGAGGGTCCACAGTTCCCGGCTCCAGTAGGCGGTGTGCCGCAGGAGGCGCGGCAGGCCGGGCACATGCCGCAGCGCGGCCCGCTCCAGGGCCGTGGTGCTGCGGCGCAGGCGTGGCAGGACCCAGGGAGGTGTGCGCTGGTAGACGTCGAGATGAGCGGCGCGGCGCTGAAGGTGGGGGATGCACTGGACGGCGGAGGCGCCGGTGCCGATCACGGCCACGCGCTTGCCGGTCAGATCGGCTTCGTGGTCCCAGCGGGCGGTGTGGAACGCGGGGCCCTGGAAGGTCTCCAGGCCGGGCAGCCCGGGAATGTGGGGGGTGCTGAGCAGGCCGGTGGCGACCACGAGAACCGAAGCGGTGTAGGTCCCCCGGGTCGTGTCCAGTCGCCATCGGCCCTCGTCCGGGTGCCAACGAGCCGAGATCAGTTCGCAGTTCAGGCGCAGATGGGGATGGAGGGCGTAACGGGTGGCGCAGTGCTCCAGGTAGGCGAGGACTTCCGGCTGCGTGGGCAGTGTGGTGCGCCAGGCGGTGTTGGGCGCGAAGGAGAACGCGTACAGATGGCCCGGTACGTCGCAGGCGGCGCCGGGATAGGCGTTGTCGCGCCAGGCGCCGCCCAGCTGTGGGGCCTTCTCCAGAATGACGAAGTCGTCGGTACCGCTCTGTTTGAGGCGGATGGCGGTGCCGATGCCGGAGTACCCGCTGCCGATCACGGCGGTGTGGACATGGGGGTGGTGGGCGGCGGCGGTCATGAGGCGGCGGCCGTGGTGCGGCGGCGCGAACGCGGCCTTTGGGAGGTGGGAACGAGCACGGGACGGCACTCTTTCAGGCCCTGTCGCGGGCGGGGCCGTCCACTGGTGCATCCGGGCGACATACGGTCGGCGCTTCGCTCGCATGGAGCAGGCACGCACGGCCGGGCCGCCCCCCGCCGGCGCCACCTCGAACGACACGGCGCCCCTCAAGTCGTGGCGCCCCCCTGCCGCCACGCCGAACTCCGCAGCAGCCGCAGGCCGTTGAGGCCGACCAGGATGGTCGAACCCTCGTGGCCCGCGACGCCGAGCGGCAGCGGCAAATGGCCCGCCAGGTCCCAGATCACCAGCGCGCCGATGCAGACGGAGGCGATGACCAGGTTCTGCACCACCACGCGGCGGGCCCGCCGGGAGAGGGCCACGACGGCGGGGACCGTGGCGAGTTCGTCCCGGACCACCACCGCGTCGGCGGTCTCCAGGGTCAGGTCGGAGCCGGTCCTGCCCATGGCGATGCCGCTGTGCGCGGCGGCGAGCGCGGGCGCGTCGTTCACGCCGTCGCCGACGACGAGCACCCGCTCGCCCCGCTCCTCCCACTCCCGTACGGCCGCCACCTTGTTCTGCGGCAGGAGCCCCGCCCGGATGTCCTCGATGCCGGTCTCCCGCGCGAGGCGCGCCGCGGCGTCGGAGGTGTCGCCGGTCAGCAGTACCGGTGAGGAGCCGGTCAGTCCACGCAGGCCCGCGACCGCCTCCGCGGCCCCGGCGCGCGGCAGGTCGGCGAGGCGCAGCAGGGCCGCGGGGACGTCGTCGACCACGACCAGGACGACCGTGCGGGCGTCGCCGTCCGCCGCGGGCCGCGTCATCGCGTCCACGGCCATGACCGACGTACGGGAAGCCTCGTCGGCGGTGGCGAGGAGCCGGTCCGGGCTGCCGACCCGGACGACGCGGCCCGCGACGACCGCGCGCACGCCGCGTCCCGGAGCGGCGGCGAAGTCGCCCGCGGCCGGCAGGGAGAGACCGCGCTCGCGGGCGGCGCGGACCACGGCGCGGGCGAGCGGGTGTTCGCTGGGGTGCTCGGCGGCCGCGGCCAGCGCCAGCACCTCGTCCTCGGTGAGGCCGGCGCCCGGCAGCGTCCGGATGTCCGTGAGGCGGGGCGCGCCTTCGGTGAGCGTCCCCGTCTTGTCCAGGGCGACCTTGGTCACCGCGCCGAGCCGCTCCATCACGACGGCGGACTTCACGAGAACGCCGTGCCGGCCCGCGTTGGCGATCGCGGAGAGCAGCGGCGGCATCGTCGCGAGCACCACCGCACAGGGCGAGGCCACGATCATGAAGGTCATGGCGCGCAGCAGCGTCTCGGTGAACGCGGCACCGAGGGCGAGCGGCACGGCGAACAACGCCAGGGTGGCCACCACCACGCCCACCGAGTACCGCTGCTCGACCTTCTCGATGAAGAGCTGCGTGGGAGCCTTGGTCTCGCTGGCCTCCTCGACCATCGTCACGATGCGGGCGATGACGGAGTCCGCCGGGTCCCGGCCGACGCGTACGCGCAGCGCCCCCGTGCCGTTGAGGGTGCCCGCGAACACCTCGTCGCCCACCTCCTTCGCCACCGGCAGCGGCTCGCCGGTGATGGTGGCCTGGTCGACCTCGCTGCCGCCGTCGAGCACGGCCCCGTCGGCGGGCAGCCTCTCGCCGGGCCGTACGAGAACGATGTCGCCGATCCGCAGCGCGTCCGCCGCCACCCGTTCCTCGCCGCCCGCGGCGCCCACCGCGCTGTCCGCGCCGTCCGCACCGCCCGCGCCCTCAGGGCGAAGCCGCACCGCCATCGCGGGCGCGAGGTCCAGCAGCCCACGCACGGAGTCCGCCGTGCGCCGGGTCGCGAGGGCCTCCAGGGCCCCGGAGACCGCGAAGATCACGATGAGCAGGCCGCCGTCGAGGAACTGCCCGATGGCCGCGGCGCCGAGGGCCGCCACCACCATCAGCAGATCGACGTCCAGGCTCCGCTCCCGCAGCGCCCGGAGCCCCGCCACGCCCGGCTCCCACCCGCCGGCCGCGTAACAGAGTGCGTAGAGGGGACCCCACGCCCAGGCGGGGGCCCCGGCGAGGTCCAGCGGGAACGCGAGCAGGAACGCGGCCGTGGCCAGCGCGGCCCAGCGGACCTCGGGCAGGGCGACGAGCCGGGTGCGGCGCGCCGGTGCGGGCGCGGCGGTGGCGGCGGCCGGACCGGGCCGGTCGCCCACCAGGGCGGAAGACATCGGGGCACACCTCGTCTTCGGGGACGCTTCGGGGGACGGTCCTTCCACCATAGCGGAACACATGAAGAGGTCTTCAATTATGCGACGAGTAGGATTGCCGCATGGGACACGGAGCCGACAGCGAGATCACCCCTGCGACACACCTCGACGCGGACTCCGCCGCCACGATCGCCGCCACCCTGCAAGCGCTCGCCACACCGTCCCGCCTGATGATCCTCACCAAGCTGCGCCAAGGCCCGTGCGGCGTCGGCGCGCTCGCCGAGGCGGTCGGCATGGAACAGTCGGCGGTCTCCCACCAGTTGCGCCTGCTGCGCGCCCTCGGCCTCGTCACCGGCTCCCGGCAGGGCCGCCGCATCGTCTACAGCCTCTACGACAACCACGTGGCCCAGCTCCTTGACGAGGCCGTCTACCACATCGAGCACCTGCGCCTCGGCGCGCGGGACCTCCCGTGACCAGGGAGCCGACGGCCTCAGCGGTGTACGCCGACTCCTGACCGGCCCGGGGCGAACTCCGGCCGCAGCACCAGATCCTCGTCGTACGCCCCCGCGTTCTCGTGGTGGAAGGGCAGCGGCCGCTCGGTCGGCAGTGTGCGCAGGCGTTCGCGCAGGGCCGCCGCGTCCCGCGCGTGGTCCGCCGCCGTGAGCCGGTCCGCGCTGTACACCACGAACGGCGGGAGCGCCGCCATGCCGGTGTACCAGAACGTCCCGTGCAGCAGCGGGAACAGCACCTCCTCCAGATGCCCGTGGATGCCGCGCGGGCCGAAGCCGGACTCCCGGGCGCCGACCGACGTGACGATCAGCGCGCGCTTCCCCGCCAGGCCGCCGTCGCCGTAGCGCAGGGCACGGCCGTCGGGCCCCGCGACGCCGAAGCCGAAGCCCTGGACAAGGACGCGGTCGAACCAGCCCTTGAGGATCGCGGGCGGCCCGAACCACCAGAGCGGGAAGTGGAAGACGAGTGTGTCCGCCCAGGCGATCTTCTCCTGCTCGCCGACGATGTCCGCGCTCAACGTCCCGGACGCGTGGGCGCGTTCCTGCTCCGCCCCCACGAAGAGACGCTCGCGCGGCGGGTTCCCGAAGTCGTCGGCGTCCACGGTGGCCTTCCAGCCCATGGCGTACAGATCGGAGACGCGGTGCTCGTGCCCGAGCGCCTCCAGGGTGCGCAGCCCGTCGCTCATCAGGGAACCGTTCAGGGAGTGCTGTTCGGGGTGGGCGAAAATCCAGAGAACCTTCATGCCCCGATCGTGCGGCGGCCCTCTCGGCGGCAACGAGTGGCCACAAGGCCAGGTGCTGCAAGGATCTGGCCACTCCCGCCGTGCCGCGTGCCCCACGTGCGGCCCTGGTTAGGGTTGGTGTTCGACCGGCAGGTACGAGACACGGCAGTGAAGAGAGGGACGGGTGAAGATCCTCATCAGCGCCGACATGGAGGGCGCCACCGGAGTGACCTGGCCGGCCGACGTGCTGCCGGGCACCGCGCAGTGGGAGCGGTGCCGGACGATGTTCACCTCGGACGTGAACGCCGCCGTGCTCGGGTTCTTCGACGGCGGGGCCGACGAGGTGCTCATCAACGAAGCCCACTGGACCATGCGCAACCTGCTCCTCGAAGAGCTGGACGAGCGGGCCCAGATGCTCACCGGACGGCACAAGTCGCTGTCCATGGTCGAGGGCGTCCAGCACGGCGACGTGGACGGCATCGCGTTCCTCGGCTACCACGCGGGCGCCGGCATGGAGGGCGTCCTCGCGCACACCTACCTCGCCAACCAGATCACCGGCGTCTGGGTCAACGGCGTACGCGCCAGCGAAGGGCTGCTCAACTCCCATGTCGTCGCCGAGTACGGCGTCCCCGTGGTGCTCGTCACCGGCGACGACCTGGCCTGCGAGGACGCCCTCGGGTACGCGCCCGGTGCCTTGAAGGTCGCCGTCAAGGACCACGTGTCACGCTACGCCGCCGTCTGCCGCACTCCGGCCCGCACCGCCGCCGACATCCGGGCCGCCGCCAAGGACGCCGCCGCACTCGCGGTGCGCCACGAACCGGTCGTGGGCGGACCGTTCACCGTGGAGGTCGAGTTCGACGCCGAGCACCTGGCGATGGCCTCGACGGTCGTGCCGGGAGTGCGCCGTACGGGGGAGCGCAAGGTCGCGTACGACAGCGAGACGATGTACGAGGGGATCCGTACCTTCAAGGCGGTTACGACGATCGCCTCCGCCGCCGTGGAGGAGCAGTATGGCTAGCCAGCAGCAGGAGCCCGGGGATCAGGCCGACCACGACCAGGTGGACGCGCGGGCGCTCGACGAGGTCGTCACCTTCACCTCCGAGCTCATCCGCATCGACACCACCAACCGCGGCGGCGGCGACTGCCGCGAGCGGCCCGCCGCCGAGTACGCCGCCGAACGCCTCGCCGAGGCAGGCCTCACCCCCACACTCCTGGAACGGGCCCCGGGCCGCACGAACGTCGTCGCCCGCATCGAGGGCACCGACCCGGGCGCCGACGCGCTGCTCGTCCACGGCCACCTCGACGTCGTACCCGCGGAGGCGGCCGACTGGAGCGTGGACCCGTTCTCCGGCGAGATCCGCGACGGCGTCGTATGGGGCCGCGGCGCGATCGACATGAAGAACATGGACGCGATGATCCTCGCGGTCGTACGGAGGTGGGCGCGCGCCGGGGTGCGGCCCCGGCGGGACATCGTGGTCGCCTTCACCGCCGACGAGGAGGCCAGCGCCGCCGACGGCTCCGGGTTCCTCGCCGACCGGCACGCGCCGCTCTTCGAGGGCTGCACGGAAGGCATCAGCGAGTCGGGGGCCTTCACCTTCCACGACGGGCGCGGCAACCAGCTGTACCCGATCGCGGCGGGCGAGCGCGGCACGGGCTGGCTCAAGCTGACCGCCCGCGGCAAGGCGGGCCACGGCTCCAAGGTGAACCGCGCCAACGCCGTGAGCCGGCTGGCCGCCGCCATCGCCCGCATCGGCGAGCACCGCTGGCCGGTCCGGCTCACCCCGACCGTGCGCGCCTCGCTCGTCGAACTGGCCGCGCTCTACGGCCTGGAGAGCGACCCCGAGGCGCCCGGCTTTGACGTCGACGCCTTCCTGGAGAAGCTCGGCCCGACCGCCGCGCTCGTCGAACCCACCGTCCGCAACAGCGCGAACCCGACGATGCTCCAGTCGGGTTACAAGGTCAATGTGATTCCTGGGGAGGCCGTGGCCTACGTCGACGGCCGCTTTCTGCCCGGCGGCGAGGAAGAGTTCCGCCACACGCTTGACCTGCTCACCGGCCCTGACGTCGACTGGGAGTTCCACCACCGCGAGGTGGCGCTCCAGGCGCCGGTCGACTCGCCGACGTACGCGAGGATGCGGGCGGCCGTCGAGGAGTTCGCGCCCGAGGGGCACGTCGTGCCGTACTGCATGTCGGGCGGTACGGACGCGAAGCAGTTCTCGCGGCTCGGCATCACCGGCTACGGCTTCTCGCCGCTGAGAACACCGGAGGGCTTCGACTACCAGGCGCTCTTCCACGGAGTCGACGAGCGCGTCCCCGTCGACGCACTGCACTTCGGCGTCCGTGTCCTCGACCGCTTTCTGCGCACGGCCTAGGAAAAATGGGGGAAGTACAGGACATGATGCAGACCCGCGCGTACGGATCATGGCCGTCGCCGATCGACGCCGAGCTCGCCGCCACCCACGACGGCGCGCCGGGGTACGTGGGCTTCGTCGGCGGCGAGGCGTGGTGGACCGAACCGCGACCCACCGAGGGCGGCCGCCGCGCCCTGGTGAGACGGCTCCCCGACGGCGCTGAGCGCTCGGTGCTGCCCCCGCCGTGGAACGTGCGCAGCCGCGTCGTCGAGTACGGCGGCCGCCCCTGGACCGGGGTCGAGGGCCCCGAGGGCCCGCTGCTCGTCTTCGTCGACTTCGCCGACCAGCGCCTGTACGCGTACGAGCCCGACGCCCCGGACGCCGCGCCCCGCCCCCTGACGCCGCTCGGCGACATCGGCGGCGGCCTGCGCTGGGCCGAACCGGTGCTCCGCCCCGACCGGGCCGAAGTGTGGTGCGTCCTGGAGGAGTTCACCGGGCCGCACTCCACCGACGTGCGCCGCGTCATCGCCGCGGTGCCCCTCGACGGCTCGGCGGCCGAGGACCGCGGCGCGGTACGCGAACTGTCCGACGGCGCCCACCGGTTCATCACAGGCCCGCGTCTGTCGCCGGACGGGACCCGCGCCGCCTGGATCGGCTGGGACCATCCCCGCATGCCGTGGGACGGCACGGACCTGGTCCTCGCCGACGTGCGGGACGACGGCACCTTCACGGCGGCCCGCACCTTCGCCGGCGGCCCCGAGGAGTCCGTCGCGCAGGTCGAATGGGCGCCGGACGGACGCCTGCTGTTCTCCAGCGACCGCACCGGCTGGTGGAACCTGTACCGCGCGATGCCGGACGACGCGGGCAGCGTACGCCCGCTCTGTCCGCGCGAGGAGGAGTTCGCCGGGCCCCTGTGGCAGACCGGCCTCACCTGGTTCGCGCCGCTGGACAGCGGACTGATCGCCGTCGTGCACGGCAAGGGCGCCACCGCGCTCGGCATACTCGACCCCGAGACCGGCGAGGTCGTCGACGCGGCGGGCCCCTGGACGGAGTGGGCCTCCACCGTCGCCGCGCACGGCCCCCGCGTGCTCGGCGTCGCCGCCAGCCCGCGCAGCGCGTACGAGGTCGTGGAACTGGACACCGGCACCGGCCACGCCCGCGTCGTCGGCGCCTGCCACGACGACCCGGTGGACCCCACGTACTACCCCGAACCCCAGATCCGCACCTTCGAGGGCCCCGCCGGACGCACCGTCCACGCCCACATCTACCCGCCGCACCACCCCGGCCACGTCGCGCCCGACGAGGAGCTGCCGCCGTACGTGGTCTGGGCGCACGGCGGCCCCACCGGCCGCTCGCCGCTCGTCCTCGACCTGGCCATCGCCTACTTCACCTCGCGCGGCATCGGCGTCGCCGAGGTCAACTACGGCGGCTCCACGGGGTACGGGCGCGCCTACCGCGACCGGCTGCGCGAGCAATGGGGCATCGTGGACGTCGAGGACTGCGCGGCCGTCGCCCTGGCGCTGGCCGACGAGGGCACGGCCGACCGCGCCCGCCTCGCGATCCGCGGCGGCAGCGCGGGCGGCTGGACCACGGCCGTGTCCCTGGCCACCACCGACGTCTACGCCTGCGGGACCATCATCTACCCCGTGCTCGACCTCGCGGCGTTCGCCTCGGGGGAGACCCACGACCTGGAATCGCGCTACCTGGAATCCATCGTCGGTCCGCTCGACGAGGTGCCGGGCCGGTACGCGGAGCGGTCGCCGCTGGAGCACGCCGAGCGCGTCACCGTCCCCTTCCTGCTGCTCCAGGGGCTCGACGACGTGGTCTGTCCGCCCGCCCAGTGCGAACGGTTCCTCGCCAAGATGGAGGGGCGCGGCATCCCGCACGCCTACATCGCCTTCGAGGGGGAGGGGCACGGCTTCCGCCGCGCCGACACGATGGTCCGCGCCCTGGAGGCCGAACTCTCCCTCTACGCCCAGGTGTTCGGAATCGACCTCGCGGGACCGCCGCCGACCCTGGAGCTCGCCAAGTGAGACCCCTCGTACGGCCCGCGCGCCTGACCCCCGGCGCGCGCGTCGCCGTCGTCGCGCCGAGCGGCCCCGTCCCCGAGGAACGCCTGGAGGCGGGCCTGGACATCCTGCGCGGCTGGGACCTGGACCCGGTCGTCATGCCCCATGTCCTTGACCGCCACCCGGAGTTCGACTACCTCGCGGGGACGGACGCCGACCGCGCGGGCGACCTGGAGCGGGCGTGGTGCGATCCGGCCGTCGCCGCCGTGTTCTGCGCCCGCGGCGGGTACGGCGTCCAGCGCATGGTCGACCTCGTCGACTGGACCGCCATGCGGGCGGCCGGGCCGAAAGTGTTCCTCGGCTACAGCGACATCACCGCGCTGCACGAGGCGTTCGCCACGCGGCTCGGGCTCGCCACCCTGCACGGCCCGATGACCGCCACGGCCGACTTCCTCAAGAACGCGGACGCCCAGGACCACCTGCGCGCCACGCTGTTCACCCCCCAGGACGTGCGGGTGATCACCGCGCCCGCGCGCGCCACGGCCCTGGTCGGCGGCCGGGCCAGGGGCGTCACGCTCGGCGGCTGCGTGTCGCTGCTCGCCGCCGAGATCGGGACGCCGGGGGCGCGGGCCGGCGCGCGTGGCGGCCTGCTGTTCCTGGAGGACATCGGCGAGGAGGCGTACCGCCTGGACCGCATCCTCACCCAGCTCCTGCGCGCCGGCCGGCTGGACGGTGTCGCGGGGATCGCCCTCGGCTCCTGGGAGCGGTGCACGCCGTACGACATGGTGCGCCGCCTCTTCGCCGACCGGCTCGGCGGACTCGGTGTGCCCGTGGTCGAGGAGTTCGGCTTCGGGCACTGCGACGGGGCGCTGACGGTGCCGTTCGGGGTGGTCGGCGAACTGGACGCGGACGCGGGGACGTTGACGCTGGACGTCCCCGCGCTGGTCTGACACGCGCGCTCCGGAAGAAACCGTTGTCACGGTCGTTGACCTGGCTCTGACACGTGTCACAACATGAGCGGGGCCGGCACTTACCGGTCAGTAGTCGCCGGTCAGTGGTCGTCAGGCCCGTAGTCGTCACTCCGTAGTCGCCAGCTGTCGGATGTCCTCAGCGTGGAGGTCCCCTTGTCCCGTCGCCGTGCCCTGACCCTCGCCGCAGCGGCGGCGCTCGCCGCGCCGCTCGCCGTCGCCGCGCCCGCCCCGGCCGGCGCGGCGGGGCAGTACACCGTCACCGCGCTGAAGTTCACCGTCCAGGCGGGCGGCAGGAGCTGCACCGTCGACGCCGACCTGTACCGGCCCGCCGGGGTGGACGCCGCGCACCCCGCCCCCGCGGTGCTCTCCACCAACGGCTTCGGCGGCAGCAAGTCCGACGGTTCGACCGCCGCGGTCGGCAAGGCGTTCGCCGAGCGCGGCTACGTAGGTCTGGTCTACTCCGGCCTCGGCTTCGGCAGATCCGGCTGCCTGATCTCCCTCGACGACCCGGAGATCGACGGCAGGGCCGCCTCCGGGCTCGTCGACTTCCTCGCCGGTGAGCGGGCCGCCGACGACGGCACCAAGGTCGACTACGTCACCGCCGACCGTGCGGGCGACCCGCGTGTCGGCATGATCGGCGGTTCGTACGGCGGCGCCGTCCAGCTCGCGACCGCCGCCGTGGACCGACGGGTCGACGCCCTCGTCCCGATGATCACCTGGCACGACCTGGCGTACTCCCTCGACCCGAACAACGCCGCCGACCGGAGCGTCCCCGGCGCCGCCAAGTGGCAGTGGATGAACGGCTTCTACCTCATCGGCGAGGGTCAGCCGCTACTCGTCCCGAACCTCGATCCGTCGCGCGTCAACCGCCTCGGCTGTCTGCACTTCGTCACCAAGGCCTGCGAGACGATCCGCACGCTCAACTCCGGCCGCTATCCGGCGGACCGCACCAAGGCCCTCCAGGAGTTCGCGCGCGGCGTCTCCCCGGTCTCGTACCTCGGCAAGGTGAAGGCGCCCACACTCCTCGTGCAGGGCCAGGCCGACACTCTCTTCAACCTCAACGAGGCCGAGGCGACGTACAGGACGCTCACGGCCCAGGGCACCCCGACGAAGATGATCTGGCAGTCCTGGGGCCACAGCGGCGGCGTGCGGGACGCGGCAGCGGGCGAACTCAACCTGGACGAGGGGAACTTGGAGACGTCGTATGTGGGGCGGCGGATCCTCGCCTGGTTCGACCGCTACCTCCAGAAGAAGAAGGGCGTCGACACCGGCCCCGCCTTCGCCTACCGCCGCGACTGGATCGGCGACCCGGACACCACCTACGCCACCGCCTCCAAGGTCCCGCCGCTCAACCGCGAGCTGTACCTGTCCGGCGACGGCAAGCTGGTCGACAACCGCGCGAAGGTGGCGCGCGGCAGCCGCGAGTACCGCAACCGGCTCGTCCCGACGAGCCATTCGGAGTCCTCACTCGCGGGACTGATCGGCCTGCCCGACCCCGCCCCGTACGACATCAGGGGCACCTACCTGGACTGGACGACCGAGCCCCTCGCGGAGGACATGGACGTCGTCGGTGCCCCCAGGGCCACCCTGAAGGTGATCTCGCCGAGGACCGAGCGCGTGCAGCACTCCGGTGACGCGGCCGACAAGCTGGTCCTCTTCGCCAAGCTCTACGACGTGGCGCCCGACGGCAAGAAGACACTCGTCCACCGGCTCGTCTCGCCCGTGCGGGTGCCGGACGTGACGAAGCCGTTCACCCTGTCGCTGCCGGGCATCGTGCACCGCTACGAGAAGGGCCACCGGCTGCGGTTCGTGGTGGCGGCGAGCGACGGCGCGTACCTCGGCAACAAGGGCGTCAAGCCGGTCACGGTGACCAGCGCGCCCAAGGACACCGGCGTCCTCGAACTGCCCGTGGTCCGCCACTGACGCCACCCGCCCCGCCGTGGAGGACGCGGGTCAGGTCGCGGCGACGCGGCGGTCCACGTACTCGAAGACGGCGCCGTCCGGGTGCATCGCGATGAGGTTGCGCCCGGCGGGGGTCGGGACCGGGCCCGCGATGACCCGGGCGCCGGAGGCGTTCAGCACGGCGTACGCCTCATCCACGTCCCGCACCGCGATGGTCGCCGCGACCTTGCGGAGCACTTCCAGTTCCTGCTCGGGACCGCTCATCAGCAGGAAGCAGCCGACCGCGGCCACGGACACGCCGCCGCGTTCGAAGCGCATCGCCTTGCCGCCCGCGAGGCGCTCGTAGAACGCGACCGAGGACTCCAGGTCCTCGACGCAGACGCGCAGCGTGGTTCCCAGGATCTCCATGATTGGAACGCCCTCACCTCTGTGACCGGCCAACGGCTCAGCAACGATTTCATGATTGCCCACCCCCTCGCCACCGCCTCCGGCGAGGAAGCCGCCCCAACTCGCCGGTCCGCCGGGCGCGATGGAGGGCGGCACCGTCCGGTGCCGCCCTCCGACCGTCTCGCCCGCCGTTCAGGACTGGGGACGGCTGCCGTGGTTCGCGCCGTTCTTGCGGCGGGCCTTCTTCTTGCGGCGTCGCTTCGAGGACATGGATACCTCCGTGTATCTGTGGTGCTTCCCGGGTGCGGACCCAGGCGATCACGCGCCGCCTACCCAGTCGGCGAACCCGCCAAGGTGTGGCCTGCGTCACGCCGCCGCGTGCCGCGCCGTGGCGTGCCGTTACCGGCCGGGGCCTTCGGGTACCCGGCGGCCATGACTGGCCCCGAGAAACCTCTGACCGGCCTCGACAAACAGCCGTTCGACAAGGCCCTGACCGACGAGCTGGTCCGTACGATCCGCAGCGAACTGCGCGAGGAATTCCGCGAGCAGACCAAGAAGCAGCGGCGCAAGGCCACGCTGTACGCCGCGTCGGGCGCCACCGCGCTCTACGCGGGTGCCGCGGTCGCACTCGCCGCCGGGCTCGCCCTGGCCCTCGCCCTGCCGGGCTGGGCGGCGGCCCTGATCGTGGCCGCGCTGCTCGGCGTCGCGGCGCTGCTGCTGCGCAACGCGGCACGACCGCGTGCGGGGCGCCCCGACGCCGGCCGGTACGCGGACCCCGCGGCCGGCATACCGGTCGCCCCCGGCCTCGCCCCGGACGGCCTCACCGCCCCCGGCGCCCCCCAGGGCGGTCCCTCCGCCCCCGAGGCCCCGCCGATGCCGTCCGCGGCCCCCACCGTCCCCCGGCAGACGCCGGGCGGAGGTGACGGGGAGCGGGGGGAGCGCTGAACAGACACTTCCCGCGGGCGGCTGCGGCACGCATCGCACGCCCCGGACCGGCCCCCCGGGTGAGCGGGTGTTCACACCACCCGGAACTCCTCCACCTCGTCCGTGCGCAGCTCCAGGCCGAGCCCGACGCCGCCCTCGGGGCGGACCACGCCGCCGGTCGGGTCCAGCGCGCCGTCGAAGAACATCGACTCGATCCGCACATGGTCGTGGAACCACTCGACGTGTCGCAGATTGGGCACGCACGCGGCGACCGCGGCATGCGCGTGCGGCGCGCCCAGTGCCGAGACCTCCAGGCCGTGCGCCTGCGCCAGGGCCGCCGCGCGTAACCACTCCGTCAGACCGCCGCAGCGCGTCGCGTCGACCTGAAGGCAGTCCACGGAGGGGATCATGCGCGCGAAGTAGGGCAGGTCGTAGCCGTACGCGCCCGCCGTCACGTCACACACCAGCGCGTCCCTGACCTGCGCGAGCCCTTGCAGGTCGTCCGAGGACACCGGTTCCTCGAACCAGCCCACGCCGTGCTCGGCGAGCACCCTGCCCACCCGCACCGCCTGCTTGCGCGTGTAGCCGCCGTTGGCGTCGACGTACAACTCGGCCTGGGGCCCGATGACTTCACGCGCGGTGCGGACCCGTGACACGTCACGGGCCGCCGCCCGCCCCCAGCGCTCCCCGACCTTGATCTTGACGCGCGGGATGCGCTGACCGTGCACCCAGCCGTTGAGCTGCGCCGCCAGATGCGTGTCGTGGTACGTGGTGAAGCCGCCGCTGCCGTAGACGGGCACCTCGTCGCGGGCCGCCCCGAGGAGGCGTACGAGAGGCAGCTCCAGGAGGCGGGCCTTCAGGTCCCACAGGGCGATGTCGACCGCCGAGATCGCGCAGGCCGCGGCACCGGGGCGGCCGGTGTTGCGGACCGCCTGCACCATGGCGTCGTGCGCGGCGGGCACGTCGAGGGCGTCGCGCCCCACGATGACCGGGGTCAGCTGCTCGTCGACCAGGGCGGCGACGGAAACGGGTGCGTAGGTCCAGCCGGTGCCCGTCGCGTCGCCCGCGGTGATCTCGACGATGACGACCGTCGTCGTGTCCCAGGCGAAGGTGCCGTCCGCCTCTGGCGCGTCCGCGGGCACCGTGTACGCGGAGACGACGGGCCGTTCGATGGAGACTGCGTCCTTCATCTGGACTTCCTCGGTTCATGGTTCATGGCGCGGGGATGCGGTGGCCGTACGGGGCGAACACCCGGAGGAGCGGGGGAGGGGGGCGGGCAGGGCGCGGCGGCCGAGGGCACGGAAGGGTGCCTCCGGTGCGGTGGGCGGAGCTGGTCGGATACGGCTTCGGGTAACCCCGAGGAGCGGCGACAAACAGCGTCCGCAGCGGTGCCGACCTCGGATTTCGACACCCCCGCGGGCAGGCCCGAACGCGCACCGCCCCGGCCCCCCGCGCGCCTGCCCGCCCCCGAGTTTGGTGCCCGCCGGGCCGGGCACGCGGGAGGTTCCGACCTCCCACCTGGGCGGCCACGCCGGGCGAGCGTGTGAGCGCCCCCGCAGACTGGCTCCTGGAGCCGTACCTCCGCGCCCCGGAGGCCGCCGCACACCAAGGAGACCCCCCATGACCAGCAGCGATCTGAAAAGCAGTGAACTGAACAGCGATGAACTCGCCGCCCTCGCCCAGCAGCTGCGCGTCGACTCGGTCCGTGCCGCGGCCGCCGCCGGCTCCGGGCACCCCACCTCCTCGATGTCCGCGGCCGACCTGATGGCGGTGCTCCTCGGCCGCCACCTCCGCTACGACTTCGACCGCCCCGACCATCCGGGCAACGACCGCTTCATCCTCTCCAAGGGCCACGCCTCACCGCTGCTCTACGCGGCGTACAAGGCGGCCGGCGCCCTCACCGACGACGAACTGCTGACCTTCCGCAAGGAGGGCAGCCGCCTCCAGGGGCATCCGACGCCCCGCGCCCTGCCCTGGGTCGAGGTCGCCACGGGCTCGCTCGGGCAGGGCCTCCCCGTCGCCGTCGGCATGGCGCTCTCGGGCAAGCGGCTCGAACGGATCCCCTACCGCGTCTGGGTGATGTGCGGCGACAGCGAACTGGCCGAGGGCTCCATCTGGGAGGCGGCCGAGCACGCCGGGTTCGAACACCTCGACAACCTGACCGCGATCGTCGACGTCAACCGCCTCGGCCAGCGCGGCCCGACCCGCCACGAGTGGAACCTCAAGGCCTACGCGGACCGCTTCAAGGCCTTCGACTGGCACGTCGTCGAGATCGACGGCCACGACGTCGACGCCATCGACCGCGCCTGCCAGGAGGCGGGCTCCACCGCAGGGCAGCCGACCGTGATCCTCGCCCGCACCCGCAAGGGCAAGGGCGTCGCCGCCGTGGAGGACCGCGAGGGCAAGCACGGCAAGCCGCTGCCGGACGCCGAAGAGGCCATCGAGGAGCTGGGCGGCGTACGCGAGGTGAACGTGGAGGTGCGCAAGCCCGCCGCGGCGCGGACCATGCACACGGTGCGCAGCGGCCACCTCGAACTGCCCCGCCACGAGGTGGGCGAGGACGTCGCCACCCGCGACGCCTACGGTCAGGCGCTCACCGCGCTGGGCAGCGCGCGCGGCGACGTGGTGGCCGTCGACGGCGAGGTCGGCGACTCCACGCGCACGGAGTACTTCGCCAAGGAACACCCCGAGCGGTACTTCGAGTGCTACATCGCCGAACAGCAGCTCGTCGCCTCCGCCGTCGGCCTCGCGGCGCGCGGCTGGGTGCCGTACGCGACGACGTTCGCGGCGTTCCTCACCCGTGCCCACGACTTCGTACGGATGGCGGCGATCAGCGGTTCGGGCATCAACCTCGTCGGCTCGCACGCGGGCGTCGCCATCGGCGAGGACGGCCCCTCCCAGATGGGCCTGGAGGACCTGGCGCTCTTCCGCGCGGTACACGGCTCCACCGTCCTGTACCCGTGCGACGCCCACCAGACCGGGCGGCTCATCGCCCAGATGGCCGAACTCGACGGCGTGCGCTACCTGCGTACGTCGCGCGGGGCCACGCCCGTCATCTACGGCCCCAACGAGGAGTTCCCCATCGGCGGCTCCAAGGTCCTGCGTTCCAGCGACGCGGACCGGCTCACGCTCGTCGCCGCCGGAGTGACCCTCCACGAGGCGCTGTCCGCCGCGGAGCTGCTCGAAGGCCAGGGCATCGCGGTGCGCGTCATCGACCTGTACTCCGTCAAGCCCGTCGACCGGCGCACCCTGCGCGAGGCGGCCGAACAGACCGGCTGCCTCGTCACCGTCGAGGACCACCGCGAGGAGGGCGGCCTCGGCGACGCGGTCCTCGACGCGTTCACCGACGGCTCTCCCGTGCCGCGCCTGGTGCGGCTCGCCGTCCGTACGATGCCGGGCTCGGCGTCGCCCGAGGAGCAGCTGCGCGCGGCGGGCATCGACGCCCAGTCGATCGCGGCGGCGGCGCGGCTCCTGGTGGAGGAGGCGGTGGTGCGCTGACACGGCCGCCGGGCGGCGCCGCCGTCAGGGGCGGGGGCGGCGGGCCGCCCTGAACCACGCGTTCGCCGAGGGACGGAACATCAGGGCCACCGCAGCGAGTACGGCCGCCACATGCAGCGCGCGGCTCCCGCCGAACAGTACGTCGACCGCTCCGAGGTCGCGGATGGCGGCGCCGAGCGCATGCCCGTCGGCGAGCCACCGGACGGGTTCGATCACCAGGGACAGCGTGCCGAAGACGCCGAGCACGCCCGCAAGGGCCAGCCGTGCGCCGTTCCCGCCGCGCCGCATCCGCACCGCGACCAGTACGACCGCCGAGTACACAGCGACGCGCAGCGCGAGGCCGCCCGCGAGGTCGCCGGTGGACGCGTCGCCGTCCGTCATCGCCCTGATGACCGCGAGCACTGTCTCGAAGACGCCGGCGGCGACCGCGGTGAGCCAGAGCGCGAAGGCCGCCCTGACGGTGGTGGGCGCCGACGGCTCGTCGGCTCCCGGCAGCATCCGGGGCAGCGGGCGCGGGTCCTGGGAGCGCGGGCGGGGGCGAGGCGGGCCGGCGTGGCGGGGGCGTGACTCGGGGGCGTGTGTCATGGCGTTGCCTCACTGCGGGGTCGCTGTTGGGTGGCGTGATGGCGCGATGGCGTGGTGCCGAGGTCCGGCGGTCGCCGAACCGGGATGCGACGACTGTGCGATGCCGTCGATCCTTCCGGGCCGGGCGCCTTGGGACACGCCCGCCGCCCCCCGGATTCCGGGTAGGGCCAGCCACCCTCCCGACCTGGGTGAACACCACCGCGCCCGGGGGGCCAGGGCGACTACCGGGGCGGCCTCCGGGTACCCGCCCGGCCCGTCCGACCTGACGGACCGAGCGAAGGGAACCTCCCATGAACGACGCACGGACGGTGCGGGTCGGCCGCCGCACCGTGGCACTCCACCGGCCGGAGAAGATCCTCTTCCCGGCCCGCGACGCCGACGCCCCGGCCCGCACCGACCCGGGCTACACCAAAGCGGATCTCTTCGACTACTACCGGTCCGTCGCCCCTTTCATGCTGCCCCACCTGCGCGGCCGCCCCCTGATGCTGGAGCGCCACCCCGACGGCGTCGACGGCCCCCGCTTCATGCAGAAGGAAACCCCGGAGCACTACCCGGACTGGATCACCCGCGCCGAGGTCGCCAAGCAGGGCGGCACCGTCACCCACACCGTGTGCGACGACACCGCGACCCTGCTCTTCCTCGCCGACCAGGCCTGCCTGACCCTGCACCGCTGGCTCTCGCGCACCGGCAGGATCGACCACCCCGACCGGCTGGTCTTCGACCTCGATCCCGCCGAGGACGATTTCGGCGCCGTGCGCGACGCGGCCCGGCTGCTCGGTGAACTCCTCGACCACATGGGCCTGTTCTCGGCCCTGATGACGACGGGCTCACGCGGACTGCACGTCGTGGTGCCCCTCAACGGCCACCAAGACTTCGATGAAGTACGCGACTTCGCCAAGGACGTCGCCGACACCCTCGCCGCCGCTCACCCCGAGCGCTTCACCACGGCCGCCCGAAAAGAGGCGCGCGGCGACCGGCTCTACCTCGACGTGCAGCGCAACGGGTATGCGCAGACCGCCGTCGCCCCCTTCTCCGTACGCGCCGCGCCGGATGCGCCGGTGGCCGTACCGATCGCCTGGGAGCAGCTCGACGACCCGGCCGTGCACGCCCGCCGCTGGACCATCGAGAACGCCGTGGAGCAGGCCCGCTCCGACCCGTGGGCCGGCGTCCCACGTACCGGACGCGCCCTTGGACCGGCCCGCCGCAAGCTGAGCGCCCTGCGCGGCTGAACACGCCCGTCCCCCGGCCGCGGATACGGAACGGCGGGGTTTGGCCAAGGGCCGTCGGGACACACGTACCGGGAGGTGGACATGGCCAATACACCACGTAAGACGACAGAGCAGAACCAACAGAACCAAGAGAACGAACAGAACCAAGAGAACGAACAGAACGAACAGAACGAACTGCCGGGTCCGATGGCGGTTCTGCGGGCCGCCCAGACCCAGCTCGCCGAACTCACCGGCATGACGGCCGAATCGGTGTCGTCCTTCGAACGCACCGAGGAGGGCTGGCTGTTGGAGATCGAGGTCCTCGAACTCGCCCGTGTCCCCGACACGATGAGCCTGCTCGCGAGCTACGAGGTGAGGCTCGATCCGCAGGGTGAACTCACCGGCTACCGGCGGATCCGCCGGTACGAGCGCGGACGTTCGGACCCGCACAAGAAATAGGCAGAGCAAGACAGCCAGGCAAAGAGAAGCACGGACAAGCAAGGAGGCACAGTCGGTATGACCGTGGTCCCGGCACAACAGTCCGGCGGCGGAGGCGGCTCCAGCGGCCTGTACGACGTCGTGGAGCTCATCCTCGACCGAGGACTCGTCATCGACGCCTTCGTACGCGTCTCACTCGTCGGCATCGAGATCCTGAAGGTCGACGTCCGTGTCGTCGTCGCGAGCGTCGACACCTATCTGCGTTTCGCCGAGGCGTGCAACCGCCTCGACCTGGAATCCGGGCCGAAGAAGGACCCGGGCCTGCCCGACCTCGTGGGCGAGATCACGGAGTCCGGCGCCAAGGGCAAGTCCAAGGGCGCGCTCTCCGGGGCGGCCGAGACCATATCGGACGCCTTCAAGCAGTCCCGTGAGGAAGGCCAGCGCCAGACCGAGGACCGTCCGAGGGCCCGGCGTTCCACGACCTCTCGCCGGAAGGAGGAGAAGGAGTGACGACCTACGTCTACGGCATCGCCGCCGCATCCCATCCGGGCCTGCCGGACGGCATGGAAGGCATCGGGAAGCCGGCGTGCCCGGTGCGCATCCTCAAGCAGGGTGACCTCGCCGCGATCGTCAGCGACGCCCCCGAGGACCTCAAGCCCAAGCGGCGTGACCTGCTCGCCCACCAGAACGTGCTGTCGGAGGCGGGCGCCGCGGGCTCCGTGCTCCCCATGCGCTTCGGCAGCCTCGCGCCGGACGACGAGACCGTCGTCAGCGTCCTCGGAGAGCGGGCCGACCACTATGCGGAGCGGCTGCGCACCCTCGACGGCAGGGTCGAGTACAACGTGAAGGCCTCGCACGACGAACAGGCCGTGCTGCACCAGGTTCTCGCGGAGAACCCGGAGCTGCGGGCCATGGTGGAGGCCAACCAGCGCGAGGGCGGCGGCAGCCACGAGCAGAAGCTGAAGCTCGGCGAGGCGGTCACCTCCGCGGTGCGGGCCCGCGAGGCCAGCGACTCCGTCGAGGTGCGGCGCGCGCTGGAACCGGCGGCCGAAGCGGTCGCCGAGGGCCCTGAGGGCACCGGCTGGCTCGCCAACGTCTCGTTCCTTGTGAGCCGCAAGGCAGCCGACGGCTTCGTCGCCGCGGTGGAGGAACTCAAGTCCACGCAGCCGCACCTGGACCTCAAGGTGCACGGGCCGCTGCCGCCGTACAGCTTCGTCGACCCGGGGCCCGCCGAGCCCGCGGAGTGACAGCAGTGACGGGAGTGACGGCATGGGACTGCTCGGAGAACTGCTCCTGCTGCCCCTGGCCCCGGCCCGCGGCTCCCTCTGGGTGCTGAGGCAGGTGGTCGACGAGGCGGAGCGGCAGTACTACGACCCCTCGGCCATCCGTCGTGAACTCGCCCGGCTCGAGGAACTCCTTGAGTCGGGCGAGATCGACGAGGACGAGTTCGAGCGGGCCGAGGACGAGCTCCTCGACCGGCTGCAACACAGCACAGGACAGGACTTCAGACAATGAACCGAATGGCAATGGGCCTGGCCGTGGGCGCGGGATATGTCCTCGGCCGCACGAAGAAGGCGAAGTTCGCGTTCGCCGTGGGCACGATGGTCGCCGGCAAGAAGCTGAACCTGAGCCCGAAGGCGCTGGGGTCGCTGGTGACCCAACAGCTGGAGAACAACCCGCAGTTCAAGGAGATCGGCGACCAGCTCCGGCAGGACCTGCGGGGCGTGGGCAAGGCGGCCACCGGCTCCCTCCTCAACCGGCAGCTGGAAGGTCTCGCCGACCGGCTGCACGACCGCACGCTCGACGTCCAGGACCGCATCTCCGGTGTGGTGCCGGAGGGCGCCAAGGGCGCGACGACGAGGGATGAGGACGAGGGCGAGGACGACGAGGCGGACGGCGAAGCCGACGCCGAAACCGACCCTGACTTGGACGAGGACAGGGACGAGGATCAGAGCGAGAGCAGGGACGAGGACCAGGGCGACGACTCGGACGGCGACTCGGACGGCGACACGGACAAGAAGCCGTCCGCCCGGAAACCGGCGTCACGCGCCGCGCGCGGAACCGCTGCGAAGAAGACGGCCGCGAAGAAGGCCCCGGCGAAGAAGACCGCCCAGCAGACCGCCCGGAAGTCCACCCGGGAGACGGGCCGCAAGACGGCCCAGAAGCCCGCGCGCAAGACCGCCGCGAAGACCGCCCAGAACGCGAAGACCGCCCAGAAGAAGACCGCGTCGGCGGCCCGCACGGGCGGCAGGGCGAAGGGAGGCCGCGACCATGGCTGAGTCACCCCTGAAGGACATCACGCGCAGCCCCGCCGCCGACCGCCTGAAGGAGGAGGCACAGGCCTACCTCATGGCCCAGGTCGAGCGCGTGCTCGTCGGCGTGGGCCACCGGCTCGGCGACGCCACCGTCAAGCTGAACGACATCGCGGACGGCAAGAGCCCCGGCTTCGGCAAGCTCGCGCTGAACGCGGGCAAGAAGGTCGCCGAGGGCAAGGGACCGGTGCGCGGCGCGCTCGAACTGGGCGGCAGCCACCTCAAGGACAAGGTCACCGAGGCCGTCAAGGGCATCGGCGGCGGCAAGCGCAAGAAGGGCGGCGCGGGCCAGAAGCCCACGGTCATCCTGGAGTACGTCGATGTCGGCGTCCCGGTCCGTGAGGCGTACGACCAGTGGACCCAGTACCAGGAGTTCTCCACCTTCGCCAAGGGCGTCAAGAGCGTCACCGTGGCGAACGACACGGACTCCGACTGGAAGGCCAAGGTCTTCTGGTCCAGCCGCAGTTGGAAGGCGCACACCACGGAGCAGGTGCCGGACCAGCGGATCACCTGGACGTCGGAGGGCGCCAAGGGGTCCACGAAGGGCGTCGTGACCTTCCACGCGCTCGCGGAGAACCTCACCCGGGTGCTGCTGGTCATCGAGTACTACCCGAAGGGTCTCTTCGAGAAGACCGGCAACATCTGGCGCGCCCAGGGCCGCAGGGCACGCCTGGACCTCAAGCACTTCGCCCGGCACATCTCGCTGCGCGGCGAGGCGAGCGACGGCTGGCGCGGCGAGATCCGCGACGGCGAGGTCGTCCGCAGCCACGAGGACGCCGTGGCCGAGGAGGAGTCCGAAGAGCCCGAGGAGTCCGAGGAGTCGTCCGAGGAGTCCATGGAGCCCGAGGGCCGGGACGAACGCGACGCCGACACGGACGCCGAGTACGAGGAAGAGGACGGCGAGCCGGACGAGGAGTTCGAGGACGAGCCGGAGGGCGAATACGACGACCAGGCCGAGGACGAGGCCGAGGCGGACGACGAGCCGGAGGACGAGTACGACGACGACATCGAGGCCGAGGACGTCGAGGCCGACGAGGCCGACGAGCGCGAGACCGACGCAGACGCCGAAGCCGACGCCGACGAGTATGAGGACGAAGCCGAAGCCGACGCCGACGAGGACAAGCATCGCGAGTACGCCGATTCGGCCGGTGCCGGACGGGGGCGTCGATGACTTCGTCCGCGGGGGGACTGCCCGGTCCCTACGGCGGCGGTGGCAGCGGAGCCAACCTCGCCGACATCCTCGAACGCGTCCTGGACAAGGGTGTGGTCATCGCCGGCGACATCAAGATCAACCTGCTCGACATAGAACTGCTCACCATCAAGCTGCGCCTCATCGTCGCCTCGGTCGACAAGGCCAAGGAGATGGGCATCGACTGGTGGGAGCAGGACCCGGCGCTGTCGTCCGGCGCGCGCCACAAGGAGCTCTCCCAGGAGAACGCCGAGCTGAGGCGGCGGCTGGAGGAACTGGAGTCCCAGGCAGCCCTGGCCCCCGCCGAGAAGGAGTCACGTGAGCCTCGCGAGTGAGGAACTGCGCTACGTCTACGCGGTCTGCCGCCCGCTGGACGCGCCGCTCGCCGCCGACCTGACCGGGGTCGGCGGCGTGCCGCCCCGCCAGCTCGCCCATGAGGGCCTCATCGCCGTCGTGGGCCCGGTGCCGGAGCGGGACTTCGCGGAGGAGCCGCTGCGCAGGCACCTGGAGGACCTGGACTGGCTCGCCGACACGGCCCGCGCCCATCAGCGGGTGATCGCGGCGCTCACCAGCGTCACCTGCCCGCTGCCGCTGCGGCTCGCGACCGTCTTCCGGGACGACAGCGGCGTACGCACCATGCTCCAGGAGGGCGCGGACCGCTTCCGGCGTGTGCTGGAGCGGATCGACGGGTGCGTGGAGTGGGGTGTCAAGGTCCATCTGGAGAGCGAGGATCCGTCGCGCGAGCGGTCCGCCGGGACGTCGGCTCCGGCGCCGGACAAGCCGCGTACGGGCCGCGACTACCTGCGTCAGCGGCGCAGCCGCCAGACGGCCCAGGAGGAGGGCCGGCAGCGGGCCGAGGCCTTCGCCCAGGGGCTGCACGAGAAGCTGGCGCGGCGGGCCGACGATGCCCGGCTGCACGCCCCGCAGAACTCGGCGCTCTCCAAGGCGCCCGGGCAGAACATCCTCAACGCCGCCTATCTGGTGCCCCGTGCGCACTCCGAGGAATTCGTCGAACTCGTGGACGAGACGAAGGACGAGGAGCGGGAGTCGTCGGGCCTGCGGGTGGAGCTGACGGGACCCTGGGCGGCCTACTCCTTCACCACCGATGACGCGACCGGCGACGAGCCCGCCGCCGGGGGAACGGAGCGCTCGCGATGACGGTCGTCGAGCGCCGGGAGATAGCCCTGGTCGACCTGCTCGACCGCCTCCTCGCGGGCGGGGTCGTCATCACGGGTGACATCACGCTGCGGATCGCGGACGTGGACCTCGTACGCATCGACCTGAACGCCCTGATCAGCTCCGTGAACGAGCAAGTGCCCTCACCGTGGCCGGAATTGGAGTGACCCATGGAGTCCACTGAGCCCGAGCCCGAGCCCAGTGACCTCACGGACGAGCGCACGGACGCGGAAACGGAGACGGGCCGCGGCAACCGCACCCGCATGGACCTCGACCCGGACACGGTGGAGCGGGACCTGGTGAAGCTGGTCCTGACCATCATCGAGCTCCTGCGGCAGCTCATGGAGCGCCAGGCCGTGCGCCGCTTCGACACCGGTGACCTGACCGAGGACCAGGAGGAGCGCATCGGGCTGACCCTGATGCTCCTGGAGGACCGGATGGCGGAGCTGCGGGACCGGTACGGGCTGCGGGCCGAGGACCTGAATCTGGACCTCGGCCCGCTGGGCCCCCTGCTGCCCCGGGACTGACCGCCGTCCCGCCCACGGCCCCGCCGCATCCCGGGTGCTACGTCCAGCGTCGGGGGGCCTGGCGCGTCACCCGGTGCACCGCCCACACGGCGAGCGCCCACTGAGCCGCGGCGCCGTAGCCCCCGAGGGGGCCGCCGCGCCCCGCACCGCCGGTACCGTGACGGGGCGAGGGGTTCCCGCGCACGGTGCTCTCCTGGCCGCCGAGCACCCGCAGCGCGGCCCGCGCCTCGTTCATGGCGCTGTCACCGACCGCCAGCAACTCCACCCCCCGGCGGGCCACCTGATCCTGTGACAGGTGCTGCCGGGCCAGTTCGCCCATGACGTCCATCAGCGCTTCCCGGAACACCTCGGTGGCCGACAGGCCCGGGGCCATGCCGCGCACCGTGCCCTCGACGTTGGCCATGGACTTGCCCAGCATGCCGATCATGGGGTTGGTGTGGATCCCGCGCCGGGCGGCGCAGCGCAGAATCGTGGACAGGGCCGCGCCGAAGTCCATGTCTTCGAGCCGGCTCATGGCCAACCGCGGTACGAGACGCGTGAGATCGTCACGGAAACCCGGCAGGTCCGTGCGCGGGGTCGACCGGCCGAGTTCGAGCCAGGCGGCGGCCAGCCCGCGCGCGTCGTTCTGGGCGATGGCGGCGAACGCGAGCGCTCCCAGCGTTCCGGTGTGCCGGTCGATGCGTCCGGCCATTCCCCAGTCGATGAGGGTCGCCCCTGTCCCGGGGTGCAGGAAGACGTTGCCCGGGTGGGGATCGGCGTGAAAGAAGTGCTCGACGAAGTAGCCCCGGTACATGTACTTGAGGAGTTCCGCGCCCACCCGCTCACGCTGCTCCTCGCACAGGTCGCCCGCCGCCCCCGCGCTGAGCGCCCGCCCGGGGGCCACGCTCTGGATCAGCACCCGCCGCCCGGCCCGCCGCACCTCGGGCACCGTGAGGTACGTGAAGCCCTCGGCCGCCCGGCGCCCGGCCTCCATGTGGGCTGCCTCGGCGGTGAAGTCCAGCTCGGGGCGCATGCAGTCGAAGATGCCCTGGAGAACCGCGTCCAGGTCAAGCACCTCCGCCAGCCGGGGGACCGCCCGCCCCGTCATGCGGGCCGCCCGCCTCAGCGCCGCCATGTCCGCCCGCATCCGGCCCTCGATCCCGGGCCGCTGCACCTTGAGCACCGCATGGCTGCCGTCGTGCAGCACCACCGGGTACGCCTGCGCCAGGGACGCGGAACCGCAGGGCCGGCCGGTGTCGACCTCGCGGAACAACCGCCGCCAGCCGCGGCCCAGTTCCCGCTCCAGGACCGGCTCAAGAACGGCGAACGGCGCGGCCGTCACCGTGCCGTGCAGCCGCTCAAGCTCCGCCGTCAGGGCGCCGGAGACCAGATCCGGCCGGGTGGCGAGCACCTGCCCGACCTTGACGTAGAAGGGCCCCAGCGCCTCCATCGTCTCCCGGATCCGCCGCGCCCGGCGGCGGTGCGCCTCCTCCTTGCCCGCGGCCGCGTCGGCTCCGTCCCGTGCCGTGAGCACGTCGTGCGCGAGCAGTCCGGCAAGCCGGACCACATGAACGCCCCTTACCGCCTCCATGACCGCTGCCCCTCGCCTCAGGCCCGCCCCAGCAATTGGGCTCCGGACACATTCGACTCCCGGGCCATGAAGAACGCGGTGAAACCGTCCAGGAGTTCGGAGAGGCTGATCGTGCCGTCCTTGTCGACGTCGAGTTCGTCGAAACCGCGGTCGAGGTCACCGGGGTCGATGCGGCCGCCCGAGAACACCGTGCGGTATTCGTGCCGGTCGATACCCCCGCTGCCGTCGGTGTCCACCGCCTCGAACATGGCGCGCACTGCGTGGTGCACGCCGTCGCGCACATACGCCGGGTCCGCGTCGCAGTTGCGGAGGGTGGCCGCGACCCACTCCTCCTTGCTGATGTGCGCGTCACCGTCCGTGTCCATGGTGGAGCGCATGTGTTCCCACCACGCGGTGAAACCGGCGTACACCCTGTCCTCCTGTTCCGGGGAGAGCTCCAGCGGCCAGCACACGGCACGGGCCATCGCCTGGAGGTCGTGGGCGTCGATCCTGCCGTCGCCGGTCTGGTCGAGCACCTGGGAGAAGAAGCGGCCGAGCCGGTCCGCCCTGGAGTCGCGCTCCGGCCCGCGGACGGCCGCGGAAGCCACCGCTCGGACCAGCCCGAGGGGTCGCGCCAGGAGGCCCGCGCCGGGCAGGCCGAAGCCGCCGGAGCGGACGTCCGCCGTCTTCTCCAGAGCCCGGCCCGACATCGCGGCGGCGGCGATCGGCATGTACCGGCTGCGCACGGGCAACGGCTCCATCGCGGTGCGCGCCGTGCGGTGCACGGTCCGCGACAGCGTCAGATCGGCCTGACCCACGTGCAGGTGGAGCCGCTCCCGGTAGGTCCGCGGCAGTTGCGCGGCCACCGCGCCGGGCATCAGCATCGCGGCCGAGGAGCGCATCAGCGCCCACAGAGACGGACACCACTCCAGTACCGACGGTGTCGCGGCGCCCCGGTACATGTCCCGCATCAGGAAACGGACCTCGGTGTTGTCCTCCAGCACGTCGCGCTGCATCCGCTCGAAGTACTCCCAGAACCCGTCGAGATCGGGCGGCAGCAGGTCGTGCTCCAGACCGAAGGCGCCCAGCGTGGCACGCCACTCGCCGTACAGCCTCGTCTCGTCGGCGGCCGTGAGCGGCCGTCCCGCGAGCCGCTCCATGCTGCTCATCGCCTCGAACACGGTGCCGAGCACCCAAGCCCGAACCTCCGGCTGCCCGGCGGCGTAGGCGCGGCCCCGCTCGTCGGTGCCCTTGATGCGCCGGTGGGCGCGCAGGATCCGCTCCACCTCCTTGTGCCGCTGCTCGGGCGGTGCGTAGACGAAGCGCTGGAGGCTGATCAGGGTGTGATCGACGCGCCGCCAGGGGTGGGTGCGGTAGGTGGAGTGCTTGGCCAGACCGGCACCGACCACGGGGTGCGCCGCTTGCAGCACCAGCAGGCGGGGCATGACCAGCGCCATCCGCCACTGACCCAGCAGAGTCCAGGTCACCGACCCCGGGCCGGGGAAACCGCTCAGCTCGATGGGAGCGTCGGACGGGGAGGCCGGCAGAGGTGCGGTCATGACAGGGCGCCTTCCATGTGCTGTCGCCGGGCGGCGAGGAGGACCCTCAGCGAGGGCATCAGGGGGGTCCGGACGGTGTTCCGCGTCAGGCGGGGTGCGGCTCGCTCGACCGCCCGCAGCTGGATCCGGTGCACGTCGAGGAAGGCCGTCATGACGGGGACGAACTCGGCCGGCAGGAGCGGCAGGACGGCACGGGCCCGGCCGAGGGCCACGTCGGCGAGTTCGATCTGCCCGCGCAACTGCCGTCCGGTGTGCGGCAGGCAGGGCAGCCCCGCCCGTACGTCGTCGGCGAGGTCGCTGAGGCAGTCGATGCGCTGCGCCGCCTCGGCCGCGTCGCGCAGCGCGCGGACCACCTCGTGTGTGCGGCACCCGGGGTGGACCCCGCTGAGCAGGAGCATCAGCGGGTGCGAGACGCGGTCCACGTACGCCTGGAAGCCGCCCTCCGAACCGAAGTCGCGGTAGCCGAGGTCGCCGGCCATGCCGTCCATGAAGGTGCCCACCCACGTGTCGGGCAACCCGGTGCGGTCCAGGGTGTGCAGCAGCGCGGCCAGCCGGGGATCATCCGCACGGCGGTCGGCCAGAGCGGCCCGTACGGCTGTCTCCCACGCGCGGAAGCGGTGCGGGCGCCCGGCGGCCGGGCCGCTGTCGGCAGCCGTGTCCGTCGCGTGGGCGAACGCGTACAGGCACAGGATGTGCGGTTGCAGCCGGGCGGGAGCGAGGAGCCGGGTGGCGGCGTAGTAGGGGGGTTCGAGGCGGCGGACCTCGCGGGCGATGTCCCGGTAGGTGTTGCGCACCGCGAGCTCGTGGACCCCGGCGCGGTCCAGCGTGGCCCGGTAGGAGGCGGGCGGCACAAGCCTCATTCAGGCCGCCCCCGCGCTTCCGAAGCGGCGCTCGCGCCCGGCGTAGTCGGCCACCGCCTGCCACAGGGCGAAGCGGTCGAAGTCCGGGAAGAGGACGTCGGTGAAGTACAGCTCCGCGTAAGCGCACTGCCACAGCAGGAAGTTGCTGATCCGGTGTTCGCCCGAGGTGCGGATGAGCAGGTCCACATCGGGTACGCCGGGCTGGTACAGCCGGCTGGCCAGTGACGCGACGTCGATGCGGTCCGGGCTCAGCCGTCCGTCGGCGGCGTCCCGTGCCAACTCGGCGGCCGCGCGCAGTAGTTCGTCGCGGGCGCCGTAGTCGACGCAGAAGACCAGGTCCAGGGTCCGGTTGCCCCGGGTGAGCTGTTCGAAGTCGGCGAGGGTACGGCCGAGGGCGGCGGGCACACGGTCGCGCCGGCCGCACCACAGGGCACGTACACCCTTGGCGTGCAGCGTGGCGCGATGGTCGGTGACGAAGCCGCCGATGATCTCCAGGGTCCTTGCGACTTCCTCCGGTTCGCGTCGCCAGTTCTCGGTGGAGAACAGATAGAACGACAGGTACCGGACCCCTGCCTCCACAGCGCCGTCGATGGTGTCGAGCAGGCGGGGCACGGCGGCGGCGTGCCCGTCGTTGCGGGCAAGGCCACGGCGAGCGGCCCACCGGCCATTGCCGTCGACGATCAAGGCCACGTGTGCGGGCACCCGCTCCGGTGCCGGGAGAGGCGGCCGGCCTCTGGACGGATGAGACTCCGATGTCAATGACGGCAATGACGGCAATGACGGAAATGACGACGATGAGGCACCGGCCACTTTGTTCCACTCTCTTTCACGCTGCTCCCGGCCTCGTTCGTACCCAGGCCTCCGTACGCTGAATCGCCCCGAATTCAGGCGCGAATTACGTGGAGAAGAGCAGCAGGAAGAGCTGCGGGAAGGGGCACCAATGGAACGCACGCGCGAAATAGGCAGGCGATTTCACTCATGCGGGGTGAATTTCAGAGTTCCTCCCCGCACTGAACTGCCGAAGGAGTAATTGGCGCGTCATTTCCGGCACAGGATCTCGCCGTGGAGCACCACGAACCAGCCGTCCTCCTGGCCGCCCCATGCCCGCCACGCCGCCGCGATGTCCCGCAGCTGTCGTGCGTCCGCGTGGCCGCCCGAGAGCGCGCGCTCGGCGTACGAGGAGGCGACGGTGCGGTCCGCCCACAGCTCGCTCCACCAGGTGCGTTCCTCCTCGGAGGAGTAGCACCACGTGGCGGCGCTCGCGGTGATGTCCGTCAAGCCGGCCTCCAGGGCCCAGGACTTGAGGCGGCGCCCGGCGTCGGGCTCGCCGCCGTTGGCGCGGGCCACCCGCCGGTAGAGGTCCAGCCAGCCGTCCATGGCCGGCGCGTTCGGGTACCAGGTCATCGCCGCGTAGTCCGCGTCACGGACCGCGATGAGACCGCCCGGCTTGCAGACCCGCCGCATCTCGCTCAGTGCCCGCACCGGGTCGCCCACGTGCTGGAGCACCTGATGGGCGTGGACGACGCAGAAGGTGTCGTCGGGGTAGTCGAGGTCGTGCACGTCGGCGACGGCGAACTCCACGTTTTCCAGGCCGCGTTCGGCGGCCGTGGCGCGCGCCGTGCCGAGGATGTCGGGCGCGTGGTCCACGCCCGTGGCATGGCCGTCCGGGACCAGCTCCGCCAGGTCGGCGGTGATGGTGCCGGCGCCGCAGCCGATGTCGAGGATCTTCATGTGCGGCTCCAGCGAACCGATGAGGTACGCGGCCGAGTTGGCGGCGGTGCGCCAGGTGTGGGAACGCAGGACGGACTCGTGGTGCCCGTGCGTGTAGACGGCGGTCTCCTTCGGCATGGCGGAACTCCTCAAGGTTCGCTGCGTGCTTGCTGCGGTACGCCGAACCGTATGCCGCCATGCCGAAATATGAGACCCGCGTATCACTATGTGGTCAACGTGTGGTCAATGCGTGTGGTCAGCCAGTGGTGGGGAGCGGCCGGTAGACCGTCAGCGCCTCGGGCAGCTTGTCGAGCACCAACGCGCCCCGGACTTCGGCGACTTCACCGTCGTACGCCACGACCGTGCCGGGGCTGACGCCATCCACCCGCAGGCCGCGCAGCCGCAGCGACGCCTGGGCGGGGGAGCGGACCGCCGGACCGGCGAGCGCGGCGGCGAGCAGCCGTGCGCGCGGCCGGTGACCGCCGTGCACGATCCGCAGGTCCAGCAGCCCGTCCGCCATGTCGAGCCGGCGGCCCGGCCCGAGCCCATAGCGGTGGTACGTGCCGTTGCCCGCGAAGAGCAGCCACAACGGCCGCTCTCGCCCACGGAATTCGGCGGTCATCGGCTCCCGCGCGGACCGCGGCACCCGGAGGGCGGCGAGGACGGCCGCGGGCCGGTCGCCGAGACGGTGGGCCCAGCGCTCACGCCCGCGCACGAGTTCCGGATGGACGCCGATGCTGAAGGTGTTGAGGAAGATCCCCTCGGCCCGGCCCTGCGCGGCGGCGAGGCCGCCCCCGTCATCCGGCGAGGCGAAGCGCCCCACGTCGACCGCCACCGCACCGCCCTCCTCCACGGCGCGGCACAGGTCACGCGGCTCCTCCACCCCGATGTCGTACGCGAAGTGGTTCGGGGCGCCGCCCGGCAGCACCGCGAGCGGCAGCCCGTGGCGCAGGGCGACACCGGCCGCGGCGTTGACGCGGCCGTCGTCGCCGCACACTCCGAGGGCCCGCGCGCGAGCCGCCGCCTTCTCCAGCTCGCCGGGCATCGCCTCCCGGTCGCAGGTGATGACCTCCGCGAGCGGCAGGGCCTCGCGCAGGGCCTTCGTCCGCTCGTCCGCGCGGCCCCCGGCCTCGGCGACCAGGACCAGGCCGTCGCCGCCCGGCAGCGCGGGGGCATCGGCGCGCGGCCTGCCGGGCGAGGGCAGCTGGGTGCGGGTCGGCGCGAGGCCACGCACCGCGAAGGCGGCGCCCGCGCCGAGGGCCGCGCCCGCGAGGACGTCGCTCGGGAAGTGCACGCCGGTGTAGACGCGGGAGAGCGCCACCGCGCCCGCGACGGGCGCGACTCCCGCGCCCCAGCCCCGCGACTCCAGCGCCACCCCGGTCGCGAAGGCCGCGGCGGAGGCGGAGTGGCCCGAGGGGAACGACGTGGTGATGGGCTGCCGCTTCAGCTGCCGGATCAGCGGCACCGAATCGAGCATGGGCCGGGCGCGGCGCACCGAACGCTTGCCGAGCGTGTTGATGGTCGCGGAGGCCAGCGCGAGCGAGGCGACCCCGCGCACGGCGGCGCGGCGGGCCCGCGGCGAGCCGGTCGCCGCGATGGCCCCGGCCGCGGCGAACCACAGCACTCCGTGGTTGGCGCTGCGGCTGAGCCGGGGGAGGAAGCGGTCCGCGCCGGGCCAGTGCCGGGAGGCGACGGCTTCGAAGGCGCGGCAGTCGAGCGCGAGCAGCCTGGCACGCAGACCGTCCTGACGTGGAGCGGAGACATCTGTGGTCATACGGTGCGGGTACCCCGGGGCGGGCGCCGCCACCACCGCGGGGAAACCGGTTTGCCCTTGCGGGTGCCCGGCACGGACAATCCGGCCCATGGGACATCTGGAAGCCGCGCACCTGGAGTACTACTTGCCGGACGGGCGGGCGCTGCTCGGTGATGTCTCCTTCCGGGTCGGCGAGGGCGCCGTCGTCGCCCTCGTCGGGGCCAACGGCGCGGGCAAGACCACCCTGCTGCGGCTGATCTCCGGCGAGCTCCAGCCGCACGGCGGCAGCGTCACGGTGAGCGGCGGGCTCGGCGTGATGCCGCAGTTCGTGGGCTCAGTGCGGGACGAGAGCACCGTGCGTGACCTGCTGGTCTCGGTCTCCCACCCGCGGATACGGGAAGCCGCGAAGGCGGTGGACGCGGCCGAGCACGCGATCATGACGGTCGACGACGAGGCCGCCCAGATGAGCTACGCCCAGGCGCTCTCCGACTGGGCGGAGGCGCAGGGCTACGAGGCCGAGACGCTGTGGGACATCTGCACCACGGCCGCCCTCGGCATCCCCTATGACAAGGCCCAGTTCCGCGAGGTCCGCACCCTCTCCGGCGGCGAACAGAAACGCCTCGTCCTGGAGGCGCTGCTGCGCGGCTCCGACGAGGTCCTGCTCCTGGACGAGCCGGACAACTACCTCGACGTGCCCGGCAAGCGCTGGCTGGAGGAGCGGCTGCGGGAGACCCGCAAGACCGTGCTCTTCGTCTCCCACGACCGGGAGCTGCTCGCCCGCGCCGCCCAGAAGATCATCAGCGTGGAGCCGAGCCCCGAGGGCGCCGACGCGTGGGTGCACGGCGGCGGCTTCGAGACGTTCCACGAGGCCCGCAAGCAGCGCTTCGCCCGCTTCGAGGAGCTGCGCCGCCGCTGGGACGAGAAGCACGAGCAGCTGAAGAAGCTGGTGCGCACCCTGCGCCAGGCCGCCGACGTCAGCCACGAGATGGCCTCGCGCTACCACGCGGCGCAGACCAGGCTCCGCAAGTTCGAGGAGGCCGGGCCGCCGCCCGAGCCGCCGCGCGAGCAGGACATCACGATGCGCCTCCAGGGCGGACGTACCGGCGTACGGGCCGTGACCTGCGAGAACCTTGAGCTCACCGGCCTGATGAAGCCCTTCGACCTGGAGGTCTTCTACGGCGAGCGGGTCGCCGTCCTCGGCTCGAACGGCTCGGGCAAGTCGCACTTCCTGCGCCTGCTCGCGGGCGACACCGACAACCCGGTCCCGCACACCGGCCACTGGAAGCTCGGCGCGCGCGTCGTGCCGGGCCACTTCGCGCAGACCCACGCCCACCCGGAGCTGGCCGGCCGCACCCTCCTCGACATCCTGTGGCGCGAGCACGCGCAGGCCCGCGGCGCCGCCATGTCCCGGCTGCGGCGCTACGAGCTGACCGGTCAGGCCGAGCAGAAGTTCGAGCGCCTCTCAGGAGGCCAGCAGGCCCGCTTCCAAATCCTCCTCCTGGAGCTGGAGGGCTGCACGGCCCTGCTCCTCGACGAGCCGACCGACAACCTCGACCTGGAGTCCGCGGAGGCTCTCCAGGAGGGCCTCGAAGCCTTCCAGGGCACGGTCCTCGCCGTCACCCACGACCGCTGGTTCGCCCGCTCCTTCGACCGCTACCTGGTCTTCGGCAGCGACGGCCGGGTCCGCGAGACGCCCGAGCCGGTCTGGGACGAGCGCAGGGTGGAGCGCGCCCGCTAGGGCCTGTCTGACAATTCCCGCCTGCCTCGCGACGCCATGCACGCACTCTCGCCGCACCGGGCGCAGAGCCAAGTACATCCAGTACGAGGCCCTACGCCCGGCACGCCGAGAGCACGCACCTGACGCCGCGAGGCCGCCCTCCGGGCGACGACGGGAATTGTCAGACAGGCCCTAGGCGGCCGACGCGCCGCGCGCGCCCGCGCCGGGCGCGGTGCATCCTGGGGTAGTACGCGCCGAGGGGGTACCCGGGGGGCACCGGAGCGACGCGACAAGGAGCGATCCATGAGCAACGGAGTCGACCCGGGTCAGCTGGACGACCAGCAGCTCGTCAAGGAGCTGGAGGCGATTCACCGGACCCGGCACACCACCTTCCTGCACGGCTCGGACGACGCCCTGCAAACCCATGACGAACGGATGGCCGAGCTGGAGAGCGAATACCTGCGCCGCCATCCGCGCAGGTCCATCGCCCCGGGGCGGACCCGCTCAGGGGCGAGGGAGAGGGGAGGAACGGAGTCATGACAGCCGACCGCCCGCCCGTGCTGGCCCGGCACGGCGAGGCACTCGACCTCTTCACCGAGCGGGTGCACGCCGTGCGCGCCGACCAGTGGGACGCGCCCACCCCGTGCACCGACTGGACCGTGCGCGACCTGGTCAACCACCTCACGGCCGAGCAGCTGTGGGTGCCGCCCCTCCTCCGGGACGGCGCGACCGTCGACTCCGTCGGTGACTCCTTCGACGGTGACATGCTCGGCCCCGACCCGGTCGCCTCCTGGGACACCGCGGCCGCCGCGTCCCGCGCCGTGTTCCGCGAGCCGGGCGCCCTGGACCGCGCCGTCCACCTCTCCTTCGGCGAGACCCCCGCCACGTTCTACTGCGGTCAGATGACCACGGACCTGGTGGTGCACGCCTGGGACCTGTCCCGGGCGATCGGCGCCGACGAGACGCTGCCCGATGCCCTGGTCGACTTCTCCTTGGGGGAGATCTCGCCGTACGCGGAGGAACTGGCGAAGAGCGGCCTCTTCGACCCACCGGTGGAACCCCCGCCGGGCGCCGACGCCCAGACACGACTGCTGAGCATGGTCGGGCGCAGGGACGGACCTCGCGCCCCCGGCGCGGCTGCGGTCGGCGGCTGATTCTTTTCGCGCGTACCCGGGTACCCCACCCTCCATGAGAGTGGGCGTGGTGGACGTGGGGTCGAACACGGTGCGGCTCGTTGTCGCTGATGCCGACGGGCAGGTGCCGCTGCCGGTCCACACGGTGAAGCGGCGGCTGCGGCTCGCCCAGGACGTGGACCGGGACGGGCGGCTCGGCGAGGAGCCCGTCCACAGGCTCACGGACGCGGTGCGCGACGTCCAGGAGGAAGCGCACCGCTGGGGAGTGACGGAGCCGTTCGCCTTCGCCACGTCCATCGTGCGCGACGCGCCGAACCGGGCCGAGGTGCTCGACGCCGTGGAGGCCGGGACGGGGCTGCGGCTGCGCACGCTCTCCGGTGAGGCCGAGGCGGAGCTGACGTTCCTCGCCGCCCGCCGCTGGATGGGGTGGCGGGCGGGTCCGCTGGTGCTCTTCGACATCGGCGGCGGCACGTTCGAGGTGGCCTTCGGCCGCAGCAGGCTGCCCGACTACGCGGCCTCGCTGCCGCTGGGCGCCGGCCGGCTGACCCGGGAGTACTTCGACGTCCAGGACCCGCCGCGCCCCCGGGACATCAAGGCCGTACGCCGCCAGGTGCGCCACCAGCTGCGGGACGTGGCCGCGCGGATCCGCTGGGAGATGCCGCACACGGCGGTCGCCACCTCGCGTACGTTCCAGCAGCTGGCCCGCCTGTGCGGCGCCGCGCCGGGGCGCTACGGCCCGTTCGTACAGCGGGAGCTCGGCCGCCGTGAACTGGGCGTCGCGCTCCAGGAACTCGCACGGCTGCCCGCCGAGCACCGGGCGCAGCTGCCGGGGATCTCGGCCGCGCGGGCCGGCCAGTGCCTGGCGGGCGCGGTGGTCGCGCACACGGCGATGAAGCTGACCGGCCTCGAAGTGATGACCGTCTGCCCCTGGGCCCTGCGCGAGGGAATCCTGCTGCGCTACATCGAGGACGGCGACGCCGCCTGGTGGACCCAGGAGGACCACAGGGCCCCCAAGGGCGCGCGTGGCGGCGGCACGCCGCTCCGCCTCGCCGGCTCGACCTGACCCGGGCCGTGCCCGGGTCAGGCCTGGTGGATCCCCGGCCAGCTGTCCGGGTCGGCGCGGCTGATGTCCGCCAGCGCGGACGACGGGTCCTGGGAGAGCGCCAGATCACCGAGGCTGACCATGCCCACCGGGTGACCGTCCTCGACGACGGGCAGCCTGCGGACCGCGTGGTCCCGCATCAGTCCGACCGCGTCCGACACCGGGTCGTCAGGGGCCACCACCACGGGGTTGGGCGTGCAGACGGCCTCCGCGCTGACCGTCAGCGGATCGGCCCCGTCGGCCACGGCACGCAACGTGATGTCCCGGTCGGTGAGCACGCCGACCACCTGCCCGTCGGCGGCGACCAGCACGTCCCCGATGTCCTGGGCGCGCATGAGCTGCGCCGCTTCGACGAGAGAGGCATCGGGGCGCACCGCCACGACCCCCGGGGTCATGACGTCCCTTACGTAATCGGCCATGGCAGAGCCTTTCCTGGATGCGTGCTGCGTGCGTTCACCTGAGGTTCGTTCGTCGGTGGAGGTCCGTCTTCCGTCGGGGGACCCCACCCGCAGTACCCCTGTCGGGCGGGGCCATACCTCGGTGCCGGCCGTCACCTCGGTGCTAGGGCCTGTCTGACAATTCGCGTCGCGTCGCGAGGCAGGCGGGAATTGTCAGACAGGCCCTAGTCGTCTTCGCGCCCGCGCCGCTCGCCCACCCCCGGCAGGAACTCCTGCATCTTCGTCTTCAGGCCCTGCTTCAGCACCGAGGCCCGGTCCGCGTCGCCCTTGACGAGCGACTCCGCCGTCGCCTCCATCTGCTCCCACGTCGCGTGCGGAGGGATGGGCGGCACCGCCGGGTCGGTGCGGAAGTCCAGGACCGCGGGGCCCTCCGCGGCCAGGGCTGCCCGCCACGCGCCCTCCACGTCCTCGGGCCGCTCCACCCGGATGCCGGTGAGGCCGATGGAGCGCGCGAAGTCGGCGTACGGCACATCGGGCAGCGTCTGCGACGGCAGGAAGGACGGGGCGCCGCCCATGGCCCGCAGCTCCCACGTGACCTGGTTCAGGTCCTGGTTGTTCCAGACGGCGACGACCAGCCGCGGATCATCCCAGCGGTGCCGGTACTTGGCGGCCGTGATCAGCTCAGCCATGCCGTTCATCTGCATCGCGCCGTCCCCGACCAGGGCGATGACGGGACGGTTGGGGTGCGCGAACTTCGCCCCGATGGCGTACGGCACACCGCACCCCATCGTGGCCAGCGTCCCCGAGAGCGAGGCGCGCATGTCACCGCGCATCGTCAGATGGCGCGCGTACCAGTTCGCCACCGAGCCGGAGTCGGACGTGATGAGCGCGTTGTCGGGCAGCAGCGGATCCAGGGCGTGCGCCACGTACTCCGGGTTGACCGGGTCGGCGGACTGCTCGGCCCTGCGCCGCATCACCTCGTGCCAGCGCCTGACGTTCGCGCAGATCTCCGCCTGCCACTCACGGCTGACCGACCGGCGGTCCTTGTCGATCAGCGGGATCAGCTCGCGCAGCGTCGCCCGCGCGTCGCCGACGAGATTCACCTCGTAGGGATAGCGCATGCCGACCATGTGCGGGTCGATGTCGATCTGCACGCCCCGCGCCGAGCCGAACTCAGGCAGGAACTGCGCGTAGGGGAAGCTCGACCCGATCGTCAGGAGCGTGTCGCAGTCGCGCATCATCTCGTACGAGGGCCGGGTGCCAAGGAGGCCGATCGAACCGGTGACATAGGGGAGTTCGTCGCTCAGCGCGTCCTTGCCGAGCAGCGCCTTGGCGACGCCCGCGCCGAGCAGCTCCGCGATCTCCTCGACCTCGGCGCGCGCGCCCGCGGCGCCCTGGCCGATCAGGATCGCCGCCTTGTCGCCGGCGTTGAGGACCTCCGCCGCGCGCTCCAGGGCCGTCGGCGAGGGCAGCGCCGTCCAGCCGCTGCGGTCCAGGCTGGAGGGGACCATCTTGAACTCGTGGGAGGGCGGGGAGTAGTCCAGCTCCTGCACGTCACCGGGGATGATCACCGCGGTCGGGCAGCGGCGTGCGTACGCGGTGCGGATCGCCCGGTCGATGACGTTCGGCAACTGCTCGGGCACCGTCACCGTCTCCACGAAGTCGGACGCCACATCCTTGAACAGGGTGTGCAGATCGACCTCCTGCTGGTACGAGCCGCCCATCGCGCTGCGGTGCGTCTGCCCGACGATGGCGAGCACCGGCACATGGTCGAGCTTCGCGTCGTACAGGCCGTTGAGCAGATGAACGGCGCCCGGTCCCGACGTCGCCACGCACACGCCGAGGCGCTTGCCGAACTTGGCGTACCCCACCGCTTCGAACGCCGCCATCTCCTCGTGCCGCGCCTGCACGAACCGCGGCTGGTCCTGCGCCCTGCCCCACGCGGCGAGGAGGCCGTTGATGCCGTCGCCCGGATAGCCGAAGACCTGCTCGACGCCCCAGGCACGCAGCCTTTCCAGAATGTGGTCGGCGACCTTGACGCTCATGACGTGGCCTTCCGCGGTGATCGGGATCGAGGGTCACCCCTCCGGGTGTCCGGCGGGACCCGGAGGGAAACCTACGGCGGGACCCGGGGCGTTTGGCCCAGCACACGCGGGGCAGGCGAAGAAACAGTGCTTCGGACCGGAGGCACGTCCGTGGGAGCGGCCGCATCGCGCCCCGGGTGTGCCCCGTCGTGGTTCGAACGTCCGCGCGCACTCCCACGGTGACTGTCCATCCCCAGGCACCCCCCATAGGGAGTTGCGACGCACCATGCGATCCCACCCGAACACCGCGGTACCCACTCAGAGCAAGCGTCACACGCACGATGACGCACCGGACACCGCCGCCGCCTTCGAGCGCCTGGTCGAACTGGAGGAGGGACCGGAGCGGGACGCCCTGCGCCAGGAGATCGTCGAGGCCTGGCTGCCCATGGCACAGCGCCTCGCGGGCCGCTTCCGCAACCGAGGCGAGTCCCTCGACGACCTGCGCCAGGTCGCGGCCCTCGGCCTGGTCAAGGCCGTCGACCGCTACGACCCGCGGCGCGGCACCGCCTTCGAGAGCTACGCCGTACCGACCGTGACCGGCGAGATCAAGCGGCACTTCCGTGACCACATGTGGACCCTGCACGTGCCGCGCCGCGTCCAGGACCTGCGCAACCGCGTGCGCTTCGCCCGCCAGGACCTCTCCCAGGTCTCCGGGCGCGTCCCCACCACCGCCGAGATCGCCGAGCACGCGCAGATGAGCGAGGAGGAAGCCAAAGCGGGCCTCGAAGCGCTCGACAGCTTCACCGCGCTCTCCCTGGACGCCGAACTCCCCGGCAGCGAGGACGGCTACTCGCTCAGCGACGCCCTCGGCGGCCCCGACCCCGCGCTCGACATCATCGTCGACCGCGAGGCCGTCAAGCCGCGCCTCGCGCAACTGCCCGAGCGCGAACGGACCATCCTCTACATGCGCTTCTTCGGCGACATGACGCAGAGCCGCATCGCCGACGAGATGGGCATCTCCCAGATGCACGTCTCACGGCTCATCAGCCGCTGCTGCGACCGCCTGCGCGACCAGGTGATGCGTGACGCCGCCTAACGCCCGGCCCGCCCGGTGCCGCCCTCGCGCCGCCGCAGGGCCAGGGCCAGGTGCCGGGACAGCACGTCGACCGCGCGCGCCTCGGCCATCGAGAAGGCGAGCCGCGCACCGCACCGGAACAGCGTGAGGACCCCCTCCACGGGCCCGTCGGCGCGGGCGGCGAGCGGCACGCACAACAGGGACGTGACCTCGGCGCGGACCAGGACGTGCGCGCCACTCGCGTCCCGGCCGAAGGCGTCCGGGTCCGCCGGGCGCACCTGGAGCGACGCGGCCCCGCCGCGTGCCGCCTCGACGACGAGGGGGCACGCGGCGGGGTCCTGCGCGTGGATGTCGGCGACCGGCGCGTCCGGCGGCCCGAGCACGGTTCTTCGCCGCGGCCGCGTCGCGCCGTCGTCCGCTATCACCCAGTCGGCGAACCGCCCGTGCAGCACCGCCGCCGCCCGCTCGAATATCGCCGCACGGTCCCCGGCGGGCGCCGTGAGCAGCGCCGTCGTCATCGCGTCCGCCAAGTCCAGCTGGGCCGCGTGCCGGGTCGCCTCGCCGAGGTCGGGGGCGGGCCGCGGCGCGCTCGGCGGCTGCTGCGCGCGGGTCACCGAGGGCTGGAGCACGACGAGGACCGCCGTGCGCGGCTCGGTGCCGGGCCGCAGCGCCGTGAGGGTCGCGCGGACCGGTGTGCCCGGGCTGCGCTGGAGGTGGACGACGAGGCTGCGGTCGCCCTCGCCGCGGGCGACGGCGGCGGTCTGCGAGCGGAACGCCACCCGGTCCGCGTGCACCAGGAGCCCGGTCAGCGGCCGGCCCGCGGCGAAGCCCGCGCGGACACCGGTCAGCGCCGTCCCCGCGACGTTCATGCGCCGCACCACGGTCTCGCGGTCGGTCAGCGCCACCGGCAGCGGCATCCGCTGGAAGATGGTCCGCAGCAGCCGCTGCTCGTCCCGGTCCGGCGCGCCGGCGCCCGGCAGTCCGTCGGCGCTCAGACGCTGGTACGTGGGCCACAAGTGCTCGGCCACATGGTCCAGTTCGAAGATCGCCGCGTCGAGCACCGTGCCGAGGTCGTCCGGCGGAAGGGACCGCGCCGACTTCAACTCCGCGACGCGGCGCACGAAATCCGCGAGGTCTTCACCGAACTCCTCCGTCTGGGACATGCGTCGAACCTAGCCGGTGCGGCCGTTTTCCGGAGGAGCAGGAGGGAAGCCGGAAAGAGAGGAGGAACCCCCATGGCGCCCTTGCCGGACCCGGACCTGCTCCGACCGGAGACCGCACTGCCCGGACGCAGGCTCTCCGAACTCTCCGAACAAGCCGTGCGCTGCACCCACGGGTGCTGCGGCGCGAGCACCACCGTCACCGACGGCGGCGACGAATACCCCGTCGCCGTCACCCACCCCGACCTGGCCGGGCTCGTCTCGGTGCAGCTGCGCACGGGCGAGGGCCCCATCCCCGCCGCCGAGCAGGGGGGTGCGCCGGTCGACTCCGAGGATCTGCTGCGGGACGAGCGCTGGCCCGCGTACCGCGCGCTGGCCCTCGACTCGGGCGTACGTTCCAGCGTCACGCTGCCCTTCCAGCGCGCGGGGCTCACGGTCACCCTGACCCTGTTCAGCTTCCGCCCCGGCGCGCTCGACGACGCGCGGCACGGCCCCGCCCAGGCCCTCGGCGACCTCGCCACGGCGAGCTTCGTGCGCGACCGGCACTACCGCGCCGCCCTGACCGAGCTCGACCAGATGGGCACGGCCCTGCGCACACGGCCCGTCGTGGACCAGGCGTGCGGGATCGTCATGCACGTCCTGGGCTGCGAGGCGGACGCCGCGTTCTCGGTGCTGCGGCGGATCTCCCAGACGACGAACCGGAAACTGGCCGACGTCGCGGCGGCGCTGGTCGAGACGAAGGGACGCGGCCTGGAACGCGAACTGGTCTCCCTGGCCCGCTGAGCCCCCCGTCCAGGGGCCTGACCCCGGTCGCCACCGACCGGGGCCGGGCCCCTTCCGCGAGCCCGGCCCGGCCCTTGTCCCCGGCCGGACGGAGGCAGGGGCTGGAATGCGCGCCGCCCATGGGTCCGCGCCACCCCTGTCCGCGTGTACGGCGTGTACGGGCCGGATCGCGTCCGGTCGTTCGCACCGCGCCGGGCGGTCGAGTCGAGGCGAGGCGAACCGCGTCGCGTTGAGGCGGGACCGGTCAGGCGGGGTCGGTCGGGTCGTGCGGAGGCTTTCCGGGGTGACCGGGGGGGGAGGGGGAGCGGGCGCCACTCGTGGGCCGGGGACGCTCACCCGGCCGGGGCCCAGCGCGGGCGCCGGGCGGGGGAGCGCGCTGTGATGGGCGGGTACGGCCATGCCCTGGGTACACACCCGTTCGACGGGGCAGGAGACAGTCACGCGAGGGCACGGAGGTACGCATGAGGCGGACGGACACCGAGGGCCGCGGCCCGGTGCGGTACGGCCCGCCCGCGCCGGAGTCGGGCCTTCCGGTCCTGCCCGGGCCGGCGTCCGCCGCCGCCTCGGCCGCCGCCCGCCCGCACGGCGAACCTCCCGGCGGCAGCCCCGCCCTCCTGGACGCCGCGAGCGGCTACTGGAGCCGGCGCGGACTGCCCGTGGAGCGCGACCACGTCGCCGCCGCCCCCGGCGCCCCGCCCCTCCTGCTCGCACTCACCGCCGCCCTCGGCGGCGACGTCCTGCTGCCCCGCCCCTGCCCCGCCTGGTGGGCGCCCCAGGCACGGCTGCTCGGCCACGGCGTCTACCACGTGCCGACGCCCGCCGAGTGCGGCGGTGTCCCGGACCCGTACGCCCTCCTGGAGACCGTCCGCCGTGTGCGCGCGGAAGGAGGCAGGCCCCGGCTGCTCGTGCTCAGCGTCGCCGACGACCCGACCGCCACCGTGCCGCCCCCGGAAGTGCTGCACGAGGCCGTCGAAGCCGCCGCCGACGAGGGCCTGCACGTCGTCAGCGACGAGACCTGGCGCGACACCCTGCACCGCCCCCACGACACCGTCCTGGTCGGCCCCGCCGAGATGGACCACGAGCGCGTCACCGTCGTCTGCGACCTCGCCGGGCCCTTTCTGCCCGCGGCGCTGCCCGCCGCCGTCGCCCGCTTCCCCGACACCCCGCTGGGCGCCGTCCTGCGCGCCCGCACCCTCGACGTGCTCACCGCGCTCGGCGCGACCCTCGCCGCCCCGGCCGCCGCCGCGGCGACGTACGCGCTCGGCGAACCGGACGACGTCACCGAGCGGCTGACCGCCGCCGTGCGCCTGCACGCGCGTGTGGCCGAGGCCGCGCGGCACGCCGTGCTCGCCGCGGGCGCCCTGGCCCGGCCCCCGCGGGCGGGCCGCCACCTCTACGCCGACCTCGGCCCCCTGCGGTCCGCGCTCGCCGCGCGCGGCGTCGGCGACGCGCAGGACCTGGAGGACTTCCTCGGCGAACGGCTCGGCATGCCCACACCCGGCGGCCACCGCTTCGGCGACGACATCGACGCCCTGCGGGTCCGCCTCTCCACGGGCCCGCTCCTCGGCGCGACCCCCGAGGAGCGCCTGGCGTCCCTCGGCGCGCCGGACCCCCTGGAATCGCCGCACGTACAACGAGCGTTGAACATGTTCGGATCGGCCTTCGACGATCTCCGCGCGGAAGCACAGCGAATGGAGCCTCCTCGGTGACCCAGCAGGCGGAGCGGCGGACGACAACACCGCAGACGAGGACACGGCAGGGCCCTGGCCAAGGCCCCGGCCCGCTCGTCCCGCCACGCCCGCCCGGCGGCGCGCGCCGGTGGCCGCGGTCGTTCGCCGACCGGCTGACCGCACCGCTGCCCGGACTGCGCGCGTTCGCCCGGTTCGCCCGCGAGGGCGCCCTGCGGCCCGGCCCCGAAGGCCTCGCCGACATCCGGCGGCTGCCGTACGAACCGGGCCCGCTGCCCCGCGTCGACCACCGCACCGTCGCCGTCACCTGGGCCGGGCACGCCAGTTGGGTCGTACGCATCGGTGGCCTCACCGTCCTCACGGACCCCGTCTGGTCCCGCAAGATCCTCGGCACGCCGGCCCGCGTCACCCCCGTGGGCGTCGCCTGGAGCGCGCTGCCCCGCGTCGACGCGGTCGTCATCAGCCACAACCACTACGACCACCTGGACGCCCCGACCCTGCGCAGGCTCCCGAGGGACACGCCCGTTCTCGTCCCCGCCGGGCTCGGCCGCTGGTTCACCCGCCGCCGCTTCAGCCGCGTCACCGAGCTCGACTGGTGGGAGGGCGCGGAAGTGGACGGCGTGCGTTTCGACTTCGTGCCCGCCCACCACTGGTCCAAGCGGAGCCTGCTCGACACCTGCCGCACGCTGTGGGGCGGCTGGGTCATGACGGACGCCCAGGGGCAGCGTGTCTACTTCGCGGGCGACACCGGCTACGGCCACTGGTTCGAGCGGATCGGCGACCGCTACCCCGGCATCGACCTCGCGCTGCTGCCCATCGGGGCGTACGACCCGCGCTGGTGGCTCAGCGACGTCCACTGCGACCCCGAGGAGGCCGTCCGGGCGGCGGTCGACCTGGGCGCGCGGCGGATGGCCCCCATGCACTGGGGCACGTTCCTGCTCTCCGCCGAGCCGGTCCTCGAACCGCTCACCCGGGCGCGGGCCGCCTGGGAGCGGACGGGGCGCCCCCGCGAGGACCTGTGGGACCTGCCGGTGGGAGCGTCGCGGGTGCTGCATCGAAGCTCCGCAGCTGCCGGGTGAGCGCGTCCCCCAGGGCCTGGTCCAACGGGCCGCCGTGCTCGATGCCCAGCTGACCGGCCAGCTCGACGGCGTGCAGTCGGACAGCGGCCTCCAGCAACTGGGCGTATGCCTCGACCGCACCGCGGAGCCGGGACCTCGCGGTCAGCGCGAGCACGCCCGCGACCGGCGCCGCGGGCCACCACCACACCGCGAGCGGCGCGTACAACACCCCCCAGCCGCCCAGCGTGGACGCACGCGTGAGCGACTGCTCGGCGGCGGTGATCTCCGCGCGGGTGGTCTCGGGCAGCATGAGCCACAGGTGCGGCCAGAGCACCGGCAGGTCCAGGTGGTGGTCGCGCTCCAGACGGACGGCGACGGCGTGGACACGATCGCCGCTCCACGTCGGCCGGTCCGGTTCCTCCGCGCCGACGCGCCGCATGGCCTGGTGCGCGGCGTGACGCGGCGCGGGGTCGGCCCGCTCGCCCCGCAGCGCCAGGGACCGGGCGTCGGCGTCCAGTTGCCGCCGGTAGCGCAGCGCGGCGTCCCCCCAGCGCGCCCGGCGGCGTACGACACGTCCGTACGCCCACTGCCGGAACGGCCGCGGCCAGGCCCGCCACCCGGCGGCAAGGACGGCGCGCCGGAGCACCGAACCCAGCCCTTGGGCGGCAAGACCCGCCGCCCCTGCCGCGGCGAGAACCGCGCCGAGCAGCACGACCTGCCCGCCGGCACCGGAGGCGACGGGGGACTGGGCCCACCGGCCGATCCGGTCGACGAGGCGCTGGTGGTCCAGGGCATGGGCGTGGCCGAGGGAAGCGGCGACGGTGGCCGTGGCGAGCAGGAGAGCCCCGGGCAGCACCAGCAACGTGAGCCAGCGCTCGGCGAGCTTCTGCCCCAGTGCGCCGAGGAATCCGTTCACCGCGCTACAGCCGTTCCCCGCGCAGCGGTCGGCCGCTGACGCGGCAGCGCGGCGCGTCGGAGCCGTCGGGCCAGGCGTACCGGGAGCACTGGCGCGTGGGGCAGAGCAGCACCCGCTCGTCGGGCAGGGCGGGGTCGACCCCGAGCGGGGTCATGCCCCGGGCGGCGCCGCCGTGCACCCCCACGGCGTCGCCCGCCGCGAGCAGAGCCTCGTGCAGGGCGTCCAGCGCGGGGGCGGGGTCCTCTCCGGCGCGCAGGTCGGCGAGGAGGCGTTCCAACGGGGCGGCGCCCTCGGTCGCGTACGTCTCCAGGTCCGCACGGATACGCTCCAGACGCCCGCAGACGTGGGCGATCGCCTCCCGCACCCTCGTGTCGACACCGCTGTGCTGTTCCGCCACTTCCGAGCCCCCTGTCCGTACCGACGCGGCCATGCTGTCCGAAGCCACCCGTCCGCGGCAACAGGCGATCTAGTCTTGCCGGTTGACGAGCCGTCAACGACCGGGGGGCCTGATGGGACAGCGCGAAAGGCTGCTGGCAGCGGTCATGAGCGGCGTGGAACGGGCGGGCGACAGGCGGGACCTGTCCCACGCCCTGGATCCGGCCGCGCTGACCGCCGCGCGCGATCTGTCGGCGTTCGCCGCCGAAGGCGACCTGGAAGCCGCGCACGCCTTGGCCTGGCTGCATTACCTGCGCTCCCAGGCACTCCCGCGGGCGCGGGCCGAACGGGAGTGGACAGAGGCGGTCCGCCTCTTCGGGCAGTGCTTCGTCGTGGCGGAGGAAACCGTGCCGGAGTCCCTGCGCCCAGCCGTCGCCGAGCGGGCGGTCCCCGACCTGATGGACCTGCTCACCCGCTCGTTCACCACCACTGATCCGGCACTCCTGGACACCACCGTGGACCTGGCACGACGTATCGAGCGCAGGCTGCCCGAAGGCCATCCGCGCCACGCGCACACCCTTTCCCTCCTCTGTGCCGCCCTGGACACACGATTCGCGCATGGCGGGGACCTGACGGACGCGGACGAGGCGGTGCGGGCGGGCCGTGCCGCCGTCCGGGCCACCCCCGACGGCCGGCCGCAGCGCGCGGGCTACCTGTCCAACCTCTGCGCCGCTCTGCTGAACCGCTCCAAGCGCACCGGTGACCTGGGGGACATGGACGAAGCGGTGGCCACCGGCCGCGCCGCCGCCCGGGGCGGCGGCGCGGACGACTCCGAGCGGGCCCGGCACCTGACCAACCTCGGTGCGGCCCTGCGGGCGCGGTTCCAACGGACCGGCGAGCCGGGCGACATCGACGAGGCGGTGGAGGCAAGCCGCGCCGCCGCCCTGGCCGCAGGCGCGGACGACCCTCGCCGGGGCCTGTTCCTGACCAACCTCGCCGTCGCCCTGCAGTCCCGGTTCCAGCACACCGGGACGCTCACGGATGTGCACGAGGCCGTGGAGGCGAGTCGCGCCGCCGTCCGAACCGGCGCGCGGAGTGCGGGCTTCCTGTCCAACCTCTGCGTCGTCCTGCTGGACCGCTTCAACCGCACCGGGATGCTCGCGGACGTGGACGAAGCGGTGGAGGCGGGCCGCGCCGCCGTCCGGGCGGCGCCCGACGGACACCCCGACCAGGTCGTGAGCCTGACCGGTCTCAGTTCCGCCCTGCGGTTCCGCTTCCAGGGCACCGGGATGCTCGCGGACGTGGACGAGGCCGTGGAGGCGGGCCGCGCCGCCGTCCGGGCCACCCCCGACCAGCACCCCGAACGCGCGGCACGCCTGGCGGGCCTCGGCGCCTGCCTGCGGATGAGGTTCGAGCGCACCGGTGCCCCCGGGGACCTCAGAGACGTGGACGAGGCCGTGGAGGCGGGGCGCGCCGTCCTGCGGATCGTCCCCGACGGCCACCCTCGACGCGCGGCGTACCTGGCCGAGTTCGCGGCCGCCTCGCAGCTGCGGTTCGAGCGCGGCGGGGACCCGCGCGACCTGGACGAGGCGGTGGAGGCGAGTCGCGCCGCCAGCGGGCTCACTCCTGACGGCCACCCCCGGAGCATGCACCTGGTCAGCCTCTGTATCGCCCTGCGGAGGAGATTCGAGCGCGGTGGGGACCCGCGTGACCTGGACGAGGCGGTGGAGGCGGGCCGCGCGGCCCGCCGGATGATGCCCGCCGACCACCCCCACCGTGCCGGCGCCCTGATGAACCTCGCGAGCGTCCTGCGACTGCGGTTCGAGCGCACCAGAGCGGCGGCCGACTCGACGGAGGAGCGGTCCGTCTGGGAAGGCGCTGCCGAGTCGGCCGCCGCTCCACCGTGGATACGCATCCGTGCGGCGCGGGGGGCGGCGCGCCTGGCCGCGTCCTCGGACCCCGGCCGGGCGGCCGCGTTCCTGGAGCGGGCCGTACTGACGCTGCCGCAGGTGGCACCGCGCCGCCTGCGGCGAGGCGACCAGCAGCACGCCCTCGGCACCGACGCCGTCGATCTCGCCGCCGACGCGGCGGCCCTGGCCCTGGCCGCCCCCGGTGGCACCGCGTCAGAACGGGCCGCGCGGGCGCTGCGCCTGGTGGAGGCGGGCCGGGCCGTGCTCCTGTCCCAGGCACTGGACACCCGGGACGACCTGTCCGAGTTGCACGTCCGGCATCCCGAACTGGCTTCCCGCTTCGTCGACTTGCGTGACCTGCTGGACCGGGAGCAGAGCGCGGCGGAGGAGGCGGCCGCGGGCGCGGGCCAGGAACGGCACCGTGTGGCGGCCGAGTTGGAAGAGCTGATGGACCGCATCCGGACCCTCGAAGGATTCACCGGCTTCGGCCTGCCCCCGACCCTCGACGCCCTCCTGAGCGAAGCCGCCCACGGCCCCGTGGTGACGTACAACATCAGCCGCTACCGCAGCGACGCGCTGCTCCTCACCGGCGAGGGCATCACCTCCTGCCCCCTGCCCCTCCTCACGGAGAAGGCCCTCTACACCCAACTGGAGACCTTCCACCAGGCATTGGGCGAGGTGACAGCGCCCGACGGCGACCGGATCGCCGCGCAGCGGTCCCTGCGCGGCGTACTGGAATGGCTCTGGGAGGCGGCCGCGGAGCCGGTCCTCTCGGCCCTGGCGGCGACGCCGGACATGGCCGCGAGGGCTCGGCCCGGGGAGCTGCCGCGGGTGTGGTGGGCGCCGGGCGGTCTGCTGGGACTGCTGCCCCTGCACGCGGCGGGCTTCCACACCGACCAGGGCGACGCGGCACCGCGCCGCACGGTCCTGGACCGGGTGATCTCCTCCTACACGCCCACCGTCCGAGCCCTGCGCCACGCCCGCAGGAGCCGCCTCCGGTCCTCGCCCGCCGACGAGCCCCGGTCCCTGATCATCGCCATGCCGAACACGCCCGGTCTCAGCCCCTTGGCGCACGCCGCCGAGGAAGCCCGCCGGATCCACCCCCTGCTGCCCCGCCCGGTCCACCTCACGGCACCCGGTCCCACCGCCGACGGCGCCCCGCCCCCGCCGAGCCGCGACACCCCGACCACGGACACCGTCCTCGCCTGCCTTCCGCAGTACGCCGTGGCCCACTTCGCCTGCCACGCCGAGAGCGACCACACCGACCCCGGCCAGAGCCGCCTGCTCCTGAACGACCACGCCACCACCCCGCTGACCGTCGCCGCACTGGCCCGGATGAACCTCACCCACGCACAGCTGGCCTACCTGTCGGCCTGTAGCACCGCGGACCCCGGCAGCTTCGATCTGCTGGACGAGGCCATCCATCTCACCAGCGCGTTCCAGCTCGCGGGCTTCCCCCACGTCATCGGGACACTGTGGCCGGTCAGCGACCGCCTGGCCGCCGACATCGCCGAGTCCTTCTACACCCACCTGACCAGCATGCACCCGACCCCCGACCCGCCCGGCGGCACGCTCACCCCTGCCCGGTCCGCCACGGCCCTGCACCACACCATCCGGGCGATCCGCGACCGCTACCCGGCGACGCCGTCCCTCTGGGCGGGCCACCTGCACGCGGGCGCGTAGGCGACGGCCCCGGCTCCGACGTCCTGCGGCTACGCCGGGGCCCGCCGGACCTTGCGCCACACGGTCGGCGCCGCGCTGATCAGCACCGTCAGCGCGACCGCGAGCACGACACCCTCCCACGGCTCCTTGAACAGCGAGCCGCCGAGGATGCCGATCAACTGGTACGTCACCGCCCACGCGAGGCACGCGGGCACGTCCCCGCGCGCGAACTGCCGCACCGGCATCTTCGCCATCAGGCACGCCAGCATCACCGGGATCCGCCCGGCGGGAACCAGCCGGGACAGCACCAGGACCATCACCCCGTGGTCCTCCAGCTTGGCCTGAGCCTGCGCGAGCCGCTCCTCGGGCGCCCGGTCACGGATCGCCTGGAGCCAGCGCGAACCGTTCTTCGACCGCATGCCGCGCCGCCCCAGCCAGTACAGGGCGATGTCGCCGAGGAACGCCGCGAGCGCCGCGACGCCGAAGACGACGGGCAGCGAGAGCGACGGCGTCTCCTGGTGCAGGGCCACGACCGCCGCCGAACTGACCAGCGCGCCCGTCGGCACCACCGGCACCAGCGCGCCGATCACCACCAGCAGGAACAGCGACGGATAGGCGACCGCCTGCTGGGTGCTCGCGGGCGCCACCTGGGCCGCCGCGGCGAGGTTCACCGGGCCGCCTTCGGCAGCACGCTCTCGCCGTGCAGGAGCCGGTGCACGGCCACCGCGGGCGCGAGACGGGCCGCCTGGCGCACGAACTCCAGGCCGGGCGCGTGGAATTCGTGCGGGCGCACCGCGTCCATGCCGATCGGCCAGTACGTGCCGTAGTGCACCGGGACCGCGCTGCTCGGCGCGATCCGGGCGAGCGCCTCGGCGGCGCGCCCCGCGTCCAGATGCCCGTGCCCCAGGTAGGGGCCCCAGCCGCCGACCGGAAGCAGCGCCACGTCCACGTCCCCGACCTCCGCGGCCATCGAGTCGAAGAGCCCGGTGTCGCCCGCGAAGTAGGTGCGCGCCTCACCGCTGATCACATAGCCGAGGGCCGGGGCGAGCCGCGGTCCGACCGGGAGCCGCCGCCCGTCGTGCAGCGCCGGCACCGCCCGCACGACGACGTCGCCGACCGGGACCTCGTCACCCGGCGCGACCTCGGTGAACCGCAGCTGGGGCAGTCTGCGGGCGAGACCGGGCACCGAGCGCGCCGTGCCGCGCGGGACCAGCGCGCGGGTGCCGGGGGCGAGCCGGGCGAGCGAGGGGACGTGCAGGTGATCGGCGTGCAGATGCGAGATCAGCACGACATCGGCGACGGCGGCGCGGGGCGGCGGCAGCGCGCCCCTGCGGCGCCGCAGATGCGCGAGGCGGCGGGCGAAGAGGGGGTCGGTGAGTACGCGGACGCCCGAGTCCTCGACCGTGCAAGTGGCGTGACCCCACCATGTGACCTCGACGGGCACCCGGTTCCTCCTTATGGCGACTGTCTCCGAGCGTACGGCCAGGAGTAGGGTCGGCGGCCAGGACCGAGGTGAGGGGGACGCCATGGGAGAGGTCGTGGGCATGGACACCGCCGTGGTGCGGGTGGCGTCGATCGCCAGCCTGACGCCCCTGGAGGAGCTCGACGCCGACCCCTTCCTGGTCGACTCGCGCAGCCAGCACGCGATGTGCGCGCGGTGGGCGGCCGACCACGGCTACGTCGTCACGCGGGAACTCGTCGCACGAGAGTTGCGCGCCGACCACGTGGTGCTGTGGGGCGACGTCGAGGCGGGCCTCGTGGACCTCTTCGTCGTACCGAGCCACCGGGTCCTTGAGCGAGCGCTGCGGTGCCCTGAGGAGTTCACCGCGGAGTGCGCGCGGCGCGGGGTGCGGGTGGAGACGGCCGGGTTCGCGGAGCCCGCGTACGACTCACGGATGAAGGCGAGGGTGCATCGCCGTCTGTCCATGCCCACCGCGGGTTACGACGGCCGCTGAGCCGCCCCCGTCCACCGGTGCCGTCCACGCGCCGCTCCGCACCCCCTCGCGACCCCTTCACGGCACCCTTCCCTTCCGCGCGCCCGGCGCCGCGGCGTGGTCGGCGTCGCGGGACGGGGTAGGGACGGGGGCGTGGGCCCCTGGACAGGGGCCTGTGACACGCTGGTGTCCGGTTCCGGGTGAAAAGCGAAGGGGTGAGGCGTGGGGAGAGGGCGATGGCGCAAGGCCGGCAGTGCTCTGTGGCGGGTGGTCGCCGTATGGGCCGTCAGCACGCTGACGATGCTCGTACTCGCCGGGATCCTGCCGGACTTCAAGCTCCAGTCCGACGACGGCGACAGCGCCACCCGGATCGCGGTCACCGCCGCCTGGGGCGCGGGCGCCTTCGGCCTGCTCTCCGCGCTGGTGTGGCCGCTGCTGGTCCGCGCCCTGCTGCTCGTACCCGCGCTGGTGCTCGGCCTGCTCGCCTTCTTCCTCAACGGCTCGCTGCTGCTGCTCGCCCTGAGCCTCATCCCCGAAGACCGCGGCGAAGCCGGCGCGGAGACCGCCGTGGTCGTCGCCGCGGCCATGTCGGCCGTCGCCTCGGCCGCCGGCGGCGCCCTCGCCGTGCGGGACGACGACGCCTACCGGCGCCGCCTCTACCGCCTCGCCGACCGCCGCAGGCGGCGCGGCACCCCGGGGCAGCCGGGCCCCATCGCCCCCGGCACGGTCTTCATCCAGCTCGACGGCGTCGGCCACGACGTCCTGACCGCCGCCGTCACCAAGGGCCTCATGCCCACCGTCGCCCGCTGGCTGGGCCAGAGCCCCGCGGGCGGCCTCCCCACCCACCGGCTCACCCCCTGGCGCACCGACTGGTCCAGCCAGACCGGCGCCAGCCAACTCGGCATCCTGCACGGCTCCAACTTCGACGTGCCCGCCTTCCGGTGGTACGAGAAGGACACCGGCGAGGTCATGGTCAGCAACCGCCCCGCCTCCGCCGTCGAACTCCAGCGCCGGGCCGTGCGGCGCACCGGCGACAGCGGTCTGCTCACCGTCGACGGCGCCAGCCGCGGCAACCTCTTCAGCGGCGGCGCCGGACAGCTCGCCCTCGTGCTCTCCGTGGCCGCGAGGCGGGGCAAGGAGAACCGGTCGCGGGCCGGGTACTTCGCCTACTTCTCCGACCCCGCCAACGCGGTGCGCACCGCCCTGTCCTTCGTGGCGGAGGTCTTCCGCGAGATCGGCGAGTCCACCCGCGCCCGCGTCGAGCGGCGCCGCCCGCGCGTCGGCCGCGGCGGGCTCTATCCGTTCATCCGCGCCTTCGCGACCGTCGTGGAACGGGACGTGGTGGTCGCCGCCGTCATCGGGGACATGCTCGCCGGGCGCAGCGCCGTCTACGCCGACCTCGTCGCGTACGACGAGGTGGCGCACCACTCGGGGCCCACCGGCCGCGACGTGGAGAAGGTCCTCAGGCGCCTGGACCGCTCGCTCGCCCTGCTCGCCCAGGTCGCCGAGCACGCGCCGCGCGCCTACCGCATCGTGCTGCTCTCCGACCATGGCCAGAGCCCGGGGGAGACCTTCCGCGCCCGCTACGGCCTGACCCTCGCCGACCTCGTCCGGGCCGGCTGCGGACTGCCCGTGCCGCGCAGGGCGCAGCGTACGCACAGCGGCGCCGAGGCCCGTGCCGCGGTGCGGGCCGCTCTGCGCCGCCCGGTCGAGGAGGGCGCCGACGAGCGCCGCCCGGTCCGGCGCGCGGAGCCGATCGTGCTCGCCTCCGGCAACCTCGGGCTCGTCTCCTTCCCTGACGTACGGCACCGCATGACCCGCGAGGAGATCGACCGCCGCCACCCGGCGCTGCTGCCGACACTCGCCAACCACCCGGGCATCGGCTTCCTCCTCGTACGCAGTGCGGAGCGCGGCCCGCTGGTGCTGGGCGCGCGCGGGGCCGAGGTGTACCTGGACGAGGACCCGACCGACCTCGGGCCGCTCGCCGACTTCGGGCCGGGCGCCCTGGAGGCCGTGCGGCGCACCGACGGCTTTCCGCACACCGCCGACATCATGGTCAACTCCTGGTACGACCCGCAGGACGGTGAAGTCCTCGCCTTCGAGGAGCAGATCGGCTCGCACGGCGGGCTCGGCGGCGCGCAGTCCCGCCCCTTCCTCCTGTCACCGCTCGTCCTCTCCGACCCGGTGGCGGACGGCGAGGAGCTGGTCGGCGCCGAACACGTCCACCGCGTCCTGCGACGCTGGCTCGGCGAGGCCCTGGAGCCCCTGATGCCGGTGACCGGCGCCGCCCCGCTCCCGGCGGAGGCTTCCATTCCGGTGGATGATTCCCCGTCCGGCGCCCCCACGGGCGCAGCTCTTGCGGTCGTCGACCATGCCCCGCAGGACAAAACACGCTGATTTGGAGCGGCGCCCGCCGTGCCCGACCATGGCTTCCGCCCGGCGATCCCGGGCACCTGGCACGACGAGAGGCGCACGACCCCATGCACGACACCGGAACCGCACCGCAGTCGGCTCCGGCCCCCGAGCAGGACCCGGTCTCCGGGCAGGCTCCGGCCTCCGAGCAGGAAGGGCAGAGCAGGCACGCCCGGCGCTTCGGGCTCCCGATCGCCACCTGCCTCGTGATGGGCAACATCATCGGCGGCGGAATCTTCCTGCTCCCGGCCTCCGTCGCCCCGTTCGGCACGATCAGCCTGGTCGCCTTCGGCGTGCTGACCGCGGGGGCGATAGCCCTGGCGCTCGTCTTCGGACGCCTCGCCGAGCGCGATCCGCGGACCGGCGGGCCCTACGTCTACGCGCGCGAGGCCTTCGGTGACTTCGCCGGGTTCCTGGCCGCCTGGTCGTACTGGATCACCACCTGGGTGTCCAACGCGGCCCTCGCCGTCGCGGCCGTGGGCTACCTCGACGTGCTCATCCCCGTCGGCGAACACAAGTGGACCGCCTGTCTGGCCGCCCTGACCCTGCAACTCCTGCCCGCCCTCGCGAACCTCGCGGGCACGCGGTACGTCGGCGCGGTCCAGCTCGTCGCCACCGTACTGAAGTTCCTGCCGCTGCTGCTCGTCGCGGTCGGCGGTCTCTTCTTCTTCGACAGCGCCAACCTCGGGCCCTTCCAGGCGAGCGACGACAGCGCGGTCGGCGCCCTCTCGGCGTCCGCCGCCATCCTGCTCTTCTCCTACCTCGGCGTGGAGTCGGCCGCCGTCAGCGCGGGCGAGGTCCGCGACCCGCGCCGCAACGTCGGACGGGCCACCATCCTCGGCACGCTCGGCGCGGCCCTCGTCTATCTGCTCGGCACGCTCGCCGTCTTCGGGACCGTCGCGCACGACAAGCTGGTGGGCTCCACCGCGCCCTTCTCGGACGCCGTCAACGTCATGTTCGGCGGCTCCTGGGGCGGCACCGCCGTCGCGCTCGCCGCGCTGGTCTCGATGGTCGGCGCCCTCAACGGCTGGACGCTGCTGAGCGCCCAGACGCCGTACGCCGCCGCGAAGGACGGCCTGTTCCCGAGCGCGTTCGGTCGCAAGAAGCGGGGCGTGCCGACCGTCGGCGTCCTCGTCACCGTCGTCCTCGCCTCGCTCCTGACCGTCTACAACTACGCGGCGGGTTCCGGCGGCGTCTTCGAGTCCCTGGTCCTGATCACCACGTTCACGGCGACCGTGCCCTATCTCCTGGCCACTGTCGCCCAGATCTACTTCCTCGTCTCCGGGCAGGGCGCGCGCGTCCACCGGGGGCGGCTGGTGCGGGACGCGGTCCTCGCGGGCATCGCCTTCGCGTTCTCCATGTGGCTGGTCGCCGGGTCCGGATACGCGGCGGTCTACCAGGGCGTGCTGTTCCTCTTCGCCGGCGTGCTCGTGTACGCGGTGATGTCGGCCCGCAAGCAGCGGACCGCCACCTCTCACGCCTGACCGGCACCCGGGCCGGTCAGGCCGACCCGGCTACCGCGCCGGCGGCGCCACGACCGCAGGACTACGTGCAACCGAGCGACGGCAAGGGCCTGTTGTGGAAGTTGGTTCGTGCCGTCGACGGACGCCCAGTAGATGTACGGATAGACGTCGTTGGGTTCCATGCCGATCGCCGAGCCGTTCGTGCCGATCGCCCGCAGCCGTGCCGCGTTCAGGACGATGCGCGGCCCCTCGGCGGCGGTCTGCACCGTGGCGCCGGTGGTGATCTTGCCGTTGATCGCGTCCGCGTCCAGGAGGTCCGCGGTGATCGCCCCAGCAGCAACATGATCACGCCGCACAACCCTTTGGCCCCGGTCCTCGCACGCGGCCCGGCGCGCTGTGGCCTCCACCGCCTCGGACGGCGGCCCGGGAGTGCCGGAGGTGTTCACAGCGGCCAGGCGCACCCGCACGGGCCCGTAGTGGTTGACCGCCACGGTCACCGACGCCCCCGACGCGGCTTCGACACGGCGCCCGTCAACTCTGAGGCGCGGCTCGTCTCGACCAGCCGCGTGTCTCTCCCTCGTCGATGAGGCGCTGGCCGGCCCGCCACAGGGAGGCGGAGGCCTCGCCGATCACAGCCTTGCGGGCCCGGACATCATCAGCGGTGACGCCCGGAGTGCGCCATGTGCCGCCACGCGCCATCCAGTTGAGGAGGAGTGGCTGCAGCCGGTCCATTGCCTTGGCGAACTTGGCTTCGGGAGTGCGACGTTCCTCGAACTCGTCCCACAGAAGCCGCATACGCTGAGCCTGATCTGCCGGAAGCAAGCCGAAGAGCTTGTCGGCTGCGGCCACTTCACGTTCATTTTGATCGTCCCCCGCGGCGCTGTCGTACAGGGGCGTGTCGCCGGCGTAGATCTCCACGAGATCGTGCAGGAGAACGAGCTGAATGGTGTGGCCTACGTCGATAGGCCGGTCGGAGTACTCGGCGAGGATCGCAACCATCATCGCCAAATGCCACGAGTGCTCCGCGTCGTTCTCACGGCGGTCCGCCGCAGCAAGGGGAGACTGCCGAAGGATGGTCTTGAGCTGGTCGATCTCGACAAGAAAAGTGAGCTGTGCATGCAGTCGATCATCGAGGTCGTCGGGGAAGGGCGTCTTCTCGGCAAGTAGCCTGCGGCGCTCATCACTCATGGGTTCATCGTGGCATGCACTGACCCACTCGCAGAGTGAACCTCGCTCCGAAACCACCGCGCAGCTCTACTTGGCGTTATCGGTGGGGCGGTGGCGTTCGGCGTGCGGCACTCCGGGAGTGAGCCCCGGCAGGTTGCGCCGGGACTCACCGGGGATGGCGGCGGGGTCAGCGGTCCATCAGCACGAACACTCCCCACCCCACGTATTCGCGCTGGTACCGGGCGTGGCGGACGGGGCCCGTGGTGAGCTCCGCGCGCAGCTCGTCGGCCAGCTCGTCCTCGGGGTTGGCGTCGAGCCAGCGGCGGATGTTGAGCCACTGCGCGGCGGCGTACCGGTCCCAGCTGTCCTGGTCGGCGAGCACCATCTCCACGACGTCGCAGCCCAAGTCGCCGAAGCGCGTCAGCAGCTCCGGCAGGGAGAGCAGGTCGTCCGCACGGGAGAGACCGCAGGCTTTGGCGGTCGCCTCGTCCTCGGGCTCGCGCCGCCAGTACGGCTCGCCGATCAGCATCATGCCGCCGGGCGCCAGGCTGCGCCGGAGAAGCCCGACGGTGCCGGGCACGCCGGAGCCGATCCAGGTGGCACCGACGCAGGCGGCGATGCCGACCGGATCGTCGGAGACGTGGCCCGACGCGTCCCCGTGGACGAAGCCGACGCGGTCGGCGACGCCCAGCTCGACGGCCCGCGCGCGGGCCGCGTCGAGGAAGACGGTGCTGATGTCCACACCGGTGCCGGTCACGCCGTGGTCCCGTGCCCAGGTGCACAGCAGCTCGCCCTTGCCGCAGGCCAGGTCGAGTACGCGCGTACCCGGCGACGGGCTGATGGCCTGCCCCAGGAGGGCCAGCTTCTCGATGGTGAACGGGTTGAGCACGCGGTGGCCGCTCTCGCGGATGGTGAAACTACGTGGCAGATCCACTTTGGGATTCCTTTGGTCCGGAAGAAGTCAGAACGGCCGGGGCGGCTGCGGAGCACAGCTCCTCAGCCGCCCCCAGGCCGGGATCACTGCTGGGACGGAGCCGGTGCCGTGGTGGAGAACCGGGCGATGGTGGCGTCCTCGCTCCAGCGATGCAGGCCGGCCTTCTCCAGTACGCGGACGGAGGCCGGGTTGGACAACTCCACGTCTGCGCAGACGGTGTTCACGCCGGGTGCGGTCAGGGCGAACTCAACGATGGCGCGGGTGGCTTCGGAGGCATAGCCGTGGCTTCGGTGGGAGGCGACAATGCCGTAGCCGACCTCAAGGGAGCCGCTACTCGGCGGCCAGAACAGACCGATGGAACCGACCACCAGACCGCTGGCCCGCTCGATGATCTGGCGGTGGCCGTAGTCGGTGAGGCCGTCGGGGTGTTCGGTGAGGAATCCCGCGATGACGCGGTCGCCGTCGGCGGGGAAGTCCTCGGCCCAGTGCGTCAGCCGGACGCCGTTGAGGACGGCGGCGAGTTCGTCGGTGGACCATGGCCGCAGCACGAGGCGGTCAGTGGTCAGATCTGTACCGGTCAATGAGAAGGAAGACACGCGACACTCCTGGTCGTTTGAGACGACCGGGCCGCTGGTTATCCTCGTGCGGCCCGGACAAGGGCATGCTGATGAAGCGCCTGGCGGGCCATATTCATCAACCTCCCTTGCCGCAGTTGTGATCGCGAGTCTCGCGCGTCAAGGGAGCGTATCAAGAGGTCGGGGGCGGCTGAGCACTCACCCTTGCGGCAGGACTCGTGGGTGAAGCCCGACCGCCACCTGGTGGTGCCGCCGTTGTGAGTGATCCGGTCACTGGGCCGCAGCACAGGTCCGTGCTGGTCGGCCGTCACCGAACCACCCCCAGGCGACACCAGCGACTCGGAGTGCAGCGGCGCCGACATCCACGGCCGACTGCGGCCGGCGCCGTGAGGCGTCCGGCCGAGAGCCCTCACTTCTCGATCTCGCTCGTCAATCGGTCGATTGACGAGCGGCGCTGACGAGCCCTGACTCGTAGGCGCTGATTACCAGCTGCGCGCGGTCCCGGGCACGCAGCTTGCTCAGCAGCCGGCCGATGTAGGTCTTGACGGTGCCGTTGCTGAGGTGGAGGTACTCGGAGATGTCGGCGTTGGAGAGGCCACGCGCCACGAGCCCGAGGACCTCGCGCTCGCGCTCCGTGAGGTCCTCGAGCGAGGATCCCGGCGCATGGTGAGCATGGGGAAGACGAGCGAACTCGGCGATCAGGCGTCGGGTCACCGAAGGGGCGAGAAGGGACTCTCCGGCGGCGACGGTGCGAATGCCTGCCAGCAGCACCTCGGGAGACGTGTCCTTGAGGAGGAATCCCGCCGCCCCGGCACGCAGCGCGCCGTACACGTACTCGTCGAGGTCGAAGGTGGTGAGGATGAGGACGTGTGTCCCGGCTGTCTGGGGTGATCCGGCTATGCGCCGTGTCGCCTCGATGCCGTCCATGCCGGGCATCCTGATGTCCATCAGCACCACGTCCGGGCAGAGCCGCTGCGCGCTCTCGACGGCTTCGGCTCCGGTGCCGGCCTCGCCGACCGCTGTCAGCCCGGGAGTGGTGTCGATGAGTACCCGGAAGCTGCCTCGGAGCAGGGACTGGTCATCGGCGACGAGTACCCGGATGGGTTCGGTCACGCGGTCCTCTCTCTGTGGTTCGCGGCCGTGCCGTGAGTGGGTTCGGGCGGGAGACGAGCCGACACGGTGAACCCGCCGCCGGGCCGTGGCCCGGCGGCCAACGTCCCGCCATACATCGTCACGCGTTCGCGCATTCCCACGAGTCCGTGGCCACCCCTGAGTTCGGCCCGGTCGGATGCGGCCGGGTTCCCGGCTCCGTCATCCGCCACCTCGATTCGCACTTCTCCTCGCGAGTCGACTGTGATCGTCACCTGGCAGTGCGTTCCGTCGCCGGCGTGCTTAACCACGTTCGTCAGAGCCTCCTGCACGATCCGGTAGACGGCCAGCGCCGTCCCCGCGGGGAGGCCGGCGGCCAGCTGGGTGCGGAGTTCGGTACGGACGCCCGCTCGCTCGGCACGCTGGATGAGGGCTGGCAGGTCGTCCAGTCCGGGAGGGGGAGCGGTCTGCGCCGAACCGGGCTCTCGCGTGCGCCGACCAGCAGTGTCGCCGCGCAGCACTCCCAGGGCACGGCGCATCTCGGTGAGCGCCTCCCGGCCGGTCTGCTCGATCGCCTGGATGGCATCGCGCGTCTCTTGGGGGCGTGCCTCGGCCACATGGTTGGCCACCGCTGCTTTGACGACGATCACGCTGAGGCTGTGCGAGACGATGTCGTGCAGTTCTCTGGCGATGCGCAGGCGTTCTTCGGCCAGTGCCTCCTCCGTAAGGCGACGGTCTCGTCGGGCCGCTCGGCATCTGCGTTCGCGCACGACACGCCCTGCGGCCCACGCTGCCCCGATGACCAGCCAGACGAGGGCGGCAGTGCCGGTGGCTTCCGGCCACGGGCCGGAGGGCGTCAGGGCCGCTTCACCGGTGATGACCGCGGCCGCCGAGACAACCAGGATCAGGGCGAACGCCGCCAAAGCCCGGTGTGTCGGCTCAGTGAGCGCCACCGCGTAGACGGCCAAGGCCGCAGAGATGTACGGGTCACGGGTGATGTCGAGCAGTGTCGCCGTCGCCGAAGCGCCCAGAACCACGGCCAGGGCAGGCAGGGGCCACAGGCGCCGAACGGCCAGCGGCATTCCCACACAGACGGCCACCAGCCAGCCCAACCACCACGGGCCGGAGAACCGAGGCAGACCGTCTGAGGCACCCTGGTCGGCCAGTGCCACGTACCCGGCTGTCACGACGGCCGCCACGCAGGCGTCGATCGCCAGCAGATGCGCGCCGGTCCGTAAACGCTGCCTCACTCCGTGCATCGCTCGACGATACCGATGGGCGCTCATCCGGCTTGCCCGAAGAGGAACATCGCGGCTCCCACGGCGCCCACCAGGAGAAGCCTTCCGGCGACCGTGGCCGCCCGTGGGGTCGGCCCGTTGCGCAACGCGGCCACGCCCAAGGGAACGAGCGCGATGCACAGTCCCTCAGCGGCGGCGACCGATAGAGGGGTCGTTCCCTTCAGCACCCCCAGCGGCATCGCCGATGCCAGAGCCAGGGCCGCCGCACGCAGCGGTCCCAGCACTTGGGAGCGGTAGGCGCCGATAGCCAGCAGGAGCCAGCCGCCCATGATGGCTGCGTTCAGCGTGCTGAAGCTGTGGAACGCGCCGTAGGTCTCGCTCACTGTTCGCGTCGCTGACGCCGCCCCTTGCACCGCAACCAACTGAAAGGCCAGGTGGTCCACACCGGCGTGAAACGTGCGGGCGAAGAGGCCGAGGACCGTGAGTGCTCCGCCCCACAGAGCCAGTTCCCGGCATCTCTCGCCGATCCTGGCGGCGAGAAGCACGACTCCCGGCCAGAGCAGCACCCACCCGGCGGACACAAAGCTGTACGAGGCTGTCATGAGGTCCGGATGGTGTCCGTACGCGCTCAGTTGCGCGGGGAAGAAGAAGTCGAAGCGCAGGCGCAGCAGCATGCCGGTGAGCAGTAGCAGGGGGCCAAGGACGAGAGAGGCGCCGCCCACCCAGCGTCCCGGAAAGACAGGGCGGGGAACGGCGGTTGACGCAGTCGTGACGGTCATGGGGCAACGATGCTGCCGTGACACGTTCCGCGTCGTCGGAGCGTGGACCACACTTTCGAATCGGACCGTGGTCGTACGGGCGACGAACTCCACCACCGCCCGGTAGCTCGAACCGGCCTCGGGGAAACCGGCCGTACTGCGTGTAGAGCTTCACCCCGCGCAGCTCCACGACCTGGCGACCTCAGCGGCCCCTGTGGCGCGGCAGAGGACGGATCCGGGTGATCGTGGCGGCGACCGCCAGCCCCAGCGTGGCACCGACGGCGGCGGCGATGGTCGCTGCCCAGGCCGCGTCGAGGGAGGCGGGCAGTACGGCTCTGGTGAGCCGGCTCGTGCCCCACAGGAGTGCTACCGCGGCCAGCGCGGCCGGCCAGCGGTTCCGTACCCCTTCGACGATGTCGTCGACGACGTGGAAGAGAAGCATCATCGTCATGAGGTGGGAGCCGTTGAGCGCGTCGTCCCACCGCAGTGCGGTGAGTCCGGCTCCCAGGGCGAGCATCGACAGCCAGAGTCCCGCCAACCGCCTGACCGGCATGGGGCGGCGTCGTTCCGCGCCCCGGGGGATCCAGAAGATCCGCGTGACGCGCCGGACGACCGAGTGTTTCCGCATGGCTCGCGTCCCGCCCCCGCCGTGGCCGGCCGGCTCTTCCTGCCGGCACTCAGTACTTGGACACGCGAAAGGTCGCCACGGTTGCGCCGGGCCGCCGCGGTGCCGGAGCGCGACGGAGGTGGAGGCCGGCGGTGGCCTCCACCTCGCCGGGACCCGGCCGGGTGATGGGTTTCGGTCAGCCGCCGACGTACCAGCTGAACTCGCCGGACGCGGCGAGCACCATCAGGACGATGAACAGGATCACGTCGATGACGCCCAGGATGACGGCGGCCTTCGCCATGCCGCCGCTGCCGGTCCTCTGACGCAGGGCGACCGCACCGAAGATGATCGCGAGCGGTCCGAGGATGATGCTGAGAAAGAACAGTCCGACGATGCCGCAGACGAGTCCGGCCACCGCGAGGCCGTTCGTGCGGGACCCGGAAGAAGCCGCTGACGGACTTCCGTAAGCCGACATGGTCACACTCCTTGGAGGTCGCGTTCCAGTCGTGCGTGACGGGACCGCGAGTGCCCCGGAACGCGCCGCCTACTCCCGCGGACCGGCGACCGCGCCCGCTTCCGGAGCCGTCCCGTGCCCCGATCGCGCCCCGAGTGTGATCGGATGGTGGCAACGGAACCTCCGATCACGGAACCGCACTGAAGGGAACTGCATCGTGGCAACCACGCGCTCCGCGCACACGGTCTGGGAAGGCTCTCTGATGGAGGGCTCGGGCACCGTCACCTTCGACTCCTCGGGCATCGGGGAGCAGGCGGTGTCCTGGCCCGCCCGCGCCGAGCAGCCGAACGGCAAGACCAGCCCGGAGGAGCTCATCGCCGCCGCCCACTCCAGCTGCTTCTCCATGGCTCTGTCGCACGGCCTGGCCGGCGCCGGCACCCCGCCGAGCCGCCTCACCACCTCGGCCGACGTCACCTTCCAGCCGGGCACGGGCATCACCGGCATCCACCTCACGGTCGAGGGCACCGTGCCGGGCATCGACGAGGACACCTTCGTCGCCGCCGCCGAGGACGCCAAGGCCAACTGCCCGGTGAGCCAGGCGCTGACGGGTACGACGATCACGCTCACGGCCAAGCTGGCCTGACGCGACGGCGCCCACGGACGATGCCGCCGCCCCGCTCCGGGGTGGCGGCATCGTCACGTGCGGCATTGACAAGAGACCGCTCAAGTTTTGTGATGGAAGATGGAGTAGACCTGGTTACGGGGGACGTGAGCTCGCGGCGGAAGGGACTGGACCATGGCACGAGCGGTCGGGATCGATCTCGGGACGACGAACTCAGTGGTGGCCGTACTGGAGGGCGGTGAGCCCACCGTCGTCGCCAACGCGGAGGGCGCGCGCACCACCCCCTCGGTCGTCGCCTTCGCGAAGAACGGCGACGTCCTGGTGGGCGAGGTCGCCAAACGGCAGGCGGTCACCAACGTGGAGCGCACCGCACGCTCCGTCAAACGCCATATGGGCGAAGGGGGCTGGCGCTTCCCGGAGAGCGGCTCCGTGGACGGCACCCGCTACACCGCGCAGGAACTCTCCGCGCGCGTCCTGCAGAAACTCAAGCGGGACGCCGAGTCCTACCTCGGCGAGGACGTCACCGACGCGGTGGTCACCGTCCCCGCGTACTTCGACGACACGCAGCGCCAGGCCACCAAGGAGGCCGGCGAGATCGCGGGCCTCAACGTCCTGCGCATCGTCAACGAACCGACGGCGGCGGCCCTCGCGTACGGCCTGGACAAGGGCGAGGACCAGACCGTCCTCGTCTTCGACCTGGGCGGCGGCACCTTTGACGTATCGCTCCTGGAGATGGGTGAGGGTGTCATCGAGGTGAAGGCCACCAACGGCGACACCCGGCTCGGCGGCGACGACTGGGACCAGCGGATCGTCGAATACCTGGTACGGCAGTTCAAGAACGCGCACGGCGTGGACCTCGGCAAGGACAAGATGGCGGTCCAGCGGCTGCGCGAGGGCGCCGAGAAGGCGAAGATCGAGCTGTCCTCGTCGAGTGAGACGGACATCAATCTCCCCTACATCACCGCATCCTCGGAAGGCCCCCTGCACCTGGCCGAGAAGCTGACGCGGGCCCAGTTCCAGGAGCTGACGTCCGACCTGCTCGACCGCTGCAAGGAACCCTTCCACCAGGCCGTCAAGGACGCGGGCGTCAAGCTGTCTGCCATCGACCACGTGATCCTGGTGGGCGGCTCGACCCGGATGCCCGCGGTGACCGAGCTGGTCAGGGAACTCACCGGCAAGGACCCCCACAAGGGCGTCAACCCGGACGAGGTGGTGGCGCTCGGCGCGGCCCTCCAGGCCGGTGTCATCCGCGGCGACGTCAAGGACGTGCTGCTGCTCGACGTGACCCCGCTCTCCCTCGGCATCGAGACCAAGGGCGGCATCATGACCAAGCTGATCGAGCGCAACACCACGATTCCCACCCGGCGTTCGGAGACGTTCTCCACCGCCGAGGACAACCAGCCCTCGGTCGGCATCCAGGTCTTCCAGGGCGAGCGGGAGATCGCCGCGTACAACAAGAAGCTCGGCGTCTTCGACCTGACCGGGCTGCCGCCGGCCCCGCGCGGTGTCCCCAAGATCGAGGTCACCTTCGACATCGACGCCAACGGGATCATGCACGTCTCGGCGAAGGACGAGGCGACCGGCCGCGAGCAGCGCATGACCGTCACCGGCGGCTCCGCGCTGCCCAAGGACGACATCAACCGCATGGTCCAGGAGGCCGAGCAGCACGCGGAGGAGGACCGCAGGCGGCGCGAGGCGGCCGAGACCCGCAACCAGGCCGAGCAGCTCGTCTACCAGACGGAGCGGTTCCTGCGGGACAGCGGCGACGGCGGTGACAGTGGTGGCGCCCGGATTCCCGCGGAGACCAGGGCCGAAGTGGAGGCCGCCGTCGCCGAGGTGAAGGGCCTCCTCAAGGACCGCCCCGACGACACGGCGGCCCTGCGCGCCGGCACCGAGAAGCTGGCGACGGTCAGCCAGAAGATGGGCCAGGCGATGTACGCGGCCTCAGGCGGCGACGCACAGCAAGGGGCGGCCACGGCATCCACCACCGAGGAGGGCGTGGTGGACGCCGAGATCGTGGACGAGGACGACAAGGGCAAGGAGGGGGGCCGGAGCGAGACGCCCTAGGGCCTCGTCCGTTCCCAGCCGCGCCGCTCCGGCCGCGCCCCGATCCGCTCCGGGTCCCGGGCGCGGTAGACCACGTAGGGCCGGAAGAGGTACTGGAGCGGCGCGCTGAACATGTGGATCAGGCGGGTGAACGGCACCAGGGCGAAGAGCACCATCCCGACCACCGCGTGGATCTCGTACATCAGGGGCACGCCCGTCATCGCGTCGATGTCGGGCCGGAGCGTGAAGAGGCTGCGGGCCCAAGGGGCGATGGAATCACGGTAGTTGTAGCCGTCGCCGGAGGTGTGCATCAGCTTGGCGACCATGCCGAGCACGATCGCCGCGAACAGCACCAGGTACATGAGCTTGTCGTTCGCGGTCGTCGCCCGGAACACCGGGGTGTTGGTCCGCCGCCGGTAGAGCAGCAGCAGGATGCCGAGGACGAGCAGGACGCCGGCCGCGGTGCCGCCGTACAGCGAGAACAGGTGGTACGTGTGCTCGCTGACGCCCACCTTGTCCGTCCACGACTCGGGGAGGAACAGGCCCACCAGGTGGCCGACGAGCACGAAGAGGATCCCGTAGTGGAACATCGGCGAGGCGATGTTCAGGAGCTTGGACTCGTAGACCTGCGAGGAGCGGGTCGTCCAGCCGAACTTGTCGTAGCGGTAGCGCCAGATGGTGCCCGCGACGAGCAGGACGAAGGCGATGTAGGGAAGGGCGCCCCACAGCAGCGTTTTCATCAGTGCTCCCCGATGAGTGCGGAGGATGAGGAGGAGGTGAAGGCCGCGAACGGTACGAGGCCCACGTCCTCGCGTGGCGGCCCCGAACGGGCCAGCGCGAGCGCCTCCGCGCGGTCCTTGGGGGTGGGGCCCGGAAGGCTCGCGCACACCGCCTCCAGCACGCCCGCGTACGGCGTGCCGTGCTCGCGCAGCGCGAGCCGCAGCAGCTCCAGGCCGCTGCGGTGCTCCAGCAGCAGCACGGGCCCCGCCCGCGCCGAGAACTCAAGGACCGCGGGCAGGAAGTCCGGCAGCTCCTCGCCGGTGAACTCCAGGCCGTGCTCGCGGTAGACCTCCTTGAAGCGGACCAGGGCCATGCCGCGCCGCCGGGTGTCGCCGTCCCGCCACCAGCTCAGGTACAGGCTGTGCCGGTTCTTGAAGTCGAAGACCCGTACGTAGTGCGCCGCCAGCTCCTGGGGCGCGGTGGTCGTGGCGTACGCCAGGAAGTCGCCGAGCTGCGGGGGAGCGGCGGCGCGCAGCAGGGGCAGCCGCTCGTGGAACTCGTCGTCGGGATAGCCGAGGCAGAGCGCCGCGGCCTGGTGGAGGGCGGCGTGCTCAGTCACTGTCGTCCTCCTTGGCCGCGTTGGCCTTCTCGGCCGCGCTCGGCTGTTCGTCGGCGGTCTGGCGGGCCCGCAGCGTGTGGAAGTTCTCCAGGGTGACCAGCGGCAGGTTCCGGCGGCTGCCGGAGTCCTGGCCGAACGGGCCGTCGCCACCCATTCCCGGACCGTCCTGGTGATCGAGGCTGCACGTGTCGGGGACCGCCGACTCCTCCAGGCGCCGCGCGTCGCCGACCGCGGCGGTCGGGATGACGTACCGGTCCTCGTACTTGGCGATGGCCAGCAGGCGGTACATCTCCTCGATCTGCGGACCGGACATCCCGACCGAGCGCGCCACGTCACCGTCCGGCGTGTCACCGAGGTTGATGGCCCGCATGTGCGCCCGCATCGCGGCCAGTTTCTCCAGGCTGGACCGCACCGGGCCGACGTCCCCGGCGGTGAAGATCTCCGCGAGGTATTCGAGGGGGATGCGCAGGGTGTCGATGGCGCCGAAGAGGTTCGCCGCGTCCTCGCCGTCGTGCCCGGTCTCCGTCAGCGCGTCCACCACCGGGGACAGCGGCGGGATGTACCAGACCATCGGCATCGTGCGGTACTCCGGATGCAGCGGGAGCGCCACCTTGTATGTGCTGATCAGGGCGTGTACGGGAGAGCGGCGTGCCGCCTCGACCCAGTCGTGGGAGATGCCGGCCCGCTCGGCCTCGCGGCGCACCTCGGGGTCGGCTGGATCCAGGAAGACGTCCAACTGAGCCTGATACAGCTTGTGTTCGTCCGGCTCGGAGGCCGCCGCCGTCACCTTGTCGGCGTCGTACAGGATCACCCCGAGGTAGCGCAGGCGGCCCACGCACGTCTCCGAGCAGACGGTGGGCAGGCCCACCTCGACGCGCGGGTAGCACATCGTGCACTTCTCGGCCTTGCCGGTGCGGTGGTTGAAGTAGACCTTCTTGTACGGGCAGCCGGTCACGCACTTGCGCCAGCCCCGGCAGTGGTCCTGGTCGACGAGGACGATGCCGTCCTCCTCGCGCTTGTACATCGCCCCCGACGGGCAGGACGCCACGCACGACGGGTTCAGGCAGTGCTCGCAGATGCGCGGCAGATAGAACATGAAGGTCTGCTCGAAGGCGAACTTCACCTTGTCGGAGGCCTGTTGGCGGGTCCTGGCGACCATCGGGTCCAGGTGGCCGTGCTCGGTCGCGCCACCGAGGTTGTCGTCCCAGTTCGACGACCACTCGATCTTCATGGGCTTGCCGCTGATCAGGGAGCGCGGCTCGGCCACCGGGTAGTCGTCACCGAGCGGGGCGTCGGTGAGGTTGCGGTACTCGTACGTCCAGGGCTCGTAGTAATCCTTGATCTCGGGCAGCTTGGGGTTCGAGAAGATCTCCAGGAGCGACTTGACGCGTCCGCCGTTCTTCAGCTTCAGAGCGCCGCGCCTGTTCAGCTCCCAGCCGCCGCGCCACTTCTCCTGGTCCTCGTAGCGGCGCGGATATCCCTGTCCGGGGCGGGTCTCGACGTTGTTGAACCAGACGTACTCCATGCCGTCCCGGTTGGTCCACGCCTGCTTGCACGTGACCGAACACGTATGGCAGCCGATGCACTTGTCGAGGTTCATGACCATCGCGATCTGTGCCATGACGCGCATCAGTACGTCACCTCCTGGCCGCGGCGGCGGATGACGGTGACCTCGTCGCGCTGGTTCCCCGTCGGACCGAGGTAGTTGAACGCCCATGACAACTGCGCGTAACCGCCGATGAGATGGGACGGCTTGAGGATGAGGCGGGTCAGGGAGTTGTGGATGCCGCCGCGCTTTCCGGTGGTCTCCGTCTTCGGTACGTTCACCGTGCGCTCCTGCGCGTGGTGCATGTAGACCGTGCCGGCCGGCATGCGGTGCGAGACGATCGCGCGTGCCACCACGACGCCGTTGCGGTTGACCGCCTCGATCCAGTCGTTGTCCCGTACACCGATCGCGTCCGCGTCCTGCGGCGCCATCCAGATGGACTGCCCGCCGCGCGAGAGCGACAGCATGAACAGGTTGTCCTGGTACTCGGAGTGGATCGACCACTTGTTGTGCGGGGTGAGGTAACGCACCGTCACCTCCCGCTCCCCGTCCGGTCCGAGGCGCGGCTCGCCGAAGAGGCGGTTCATGTCCAGGGGCGGCCGGTAGACGGGCATCGCCTCGCCGAGCTCGTGCATCCAGTCGTGGTCGATGAAGAAGTGCTGGCGTCCGGTCAGGGTGTGCCACGGCTTCAGATGCTCCGTGTTGAGCGTGAACGCGGTGTAGCGGCGCCCGCCCGACTCGCTGCCCGACCACTCCGGCGAGGTGATCACCGGCACGGGTGCGGCCTGCGTGTCGGCGTACGTGATGCGCTTGCCCTCGTGCTCGGCGGCCAGGTGCGCCATCTCCTGGCCGGTGCGCTCCTCCAGGGTGTGGAAACCCTGCGTGGCCAGGCGTCCGTTCGTCGTGCCGGACAGCGCGAGGATGGCGTTGGCCGCCTTCACGGCGGTGTTCAGCGCGGGGCGGCCGTCGGCGGGCCCGCCGAGCACCACGCCGTTGCGTTCCTTCAGCTCCTCGACCTCCCTGTCGGGGTGCAGGGCGATGCCCTTGGCCGGCAGACCCAGCCGCTCCACCAGCGGTCCGAGCGCCGCGAACTTCGCGCCGATCGCCGTGTAGTCGCGCTCCACGACCGCGAGGTTCGGCAGGGTCCGCCCGGGGACCGGCTCGCACTCGCCCTCGCGCCAGTCCAGGACGACCCCGCCGGGCTGCGCCGTCTCACCCGGCGTGTCGTGCTGGAGCGCGGTGGCGACGAGGTCCCTGCGGACGCCGAGATGGTCCACCGCCAGCTCGCTCAGCCGCTCCGCGATCTCGCGGAACGTGTCGAAGTCGGTCCGCGCCTGCCAGGGTGGGTCGACCGCCGGGGTGAAGGAGTGCACGTACGGATGCATGTCGGTGGTCGACAGGTCGTGCTTCTCGTACCAGGTCGCGGCGGGCAGCACGACGTCGGAGAGCAGCGTGGAGGACGTCTGCCGGAAGTCGAGGGAGACGAGGAGGTCGAGCTTGCCCTCGGGCGCCTCGGCGCGCCAAGTGACCGTTGACGGCCGCTCGTTCGGTGCCGCCTCCTCGGCGCGCAGCGACGAGTGCGTGCCGAGCAGATGCTTCGTGAAGTACTCGGCGCCCTTCGCGGACGACCCGAGGAGGTTGGCGCGCCACAGGGTCAGCACGCGCGGCCAGTTCTCCGGGGCGTCCGGGTCCTCGCAGGCGAACTTGAGGGTGCCCGCCTTGAGTTCGGCGACGACATTGGCCACCGGGTCGTCCGTCGTCTCCGCGAGGTCCAGGGGGTTGCGGTCGAACGTCGGGTACGACGGCATCCAGCCGGAGCGCGCCGACAGGGCCAGGCAGTCGGCCCCCGTCATCCCCGCGAAGCGGCCCTCGCCCAGCGGTGAGGCGAGCACGTCGGCGGCGAACCTGTCGTAGCGCCACTGGTCGGTGTTGAGGAACCAGTAGGCGGTGCCGATCATCTGCCGCGGCGGCCTGCTCCAGTCGATGCCGCCCGCCAGCGTCGCCCAGCCGGTCACCGGGCGGCACTTCTCCTGCCCGACATAGTGTGCCCAGCCGCCCCCATTACGCCCCTGGCAGCCCGTCAGCTGGAGCAGTGCGAGGAAGGCGCGGTAGATCGTCTCGGAGTGGAACCAGTGGTTGGTGCCCGCGCCCATCAGGATCATGCAGCGCCCGCGCGACTTCTCCGCCGTCGCGGCGAACTCCCGCGCGATCTTCACGCACTTGGCGGCGGGCACGGAGGTGTGCGCCTCCTGCCAGGCGGGCGTGCCGGGCGCGTCCGCGTCATCGTACGAGGAGGGCCACGTGCCCGGCAGCCCGTCGCGCCCGACGCCGTACTGCGCGAGGAGCAGGTCGAAGACGGTGGTGACCAGCGGCCCGTCCTGCCCGCCGAGCCGCGTCGCGGGCACCCCGCGCCGCACCACCTCACCGCGCCCCTGGCCGTGCGCGCCGCCCTCGGTGTCGAAGCGGGGCAGCAGCACCTCGACGCCTGCCGCGACCGGCGAGCCGTGCAGCGACAGGAGCGGCTTGATGTCGCCGAGGTCGAGGTTCCACCTGCCCTTGCCGGATTCGGTCCAGCGGAAGCCGAGCGAGCCGTTGGGCACGGCCGGCCGGCCGGTGTTCTCGTCGAGCACCGCCGTCTTCCAGTCGCCGCCCTCACCATCCTCGCCGAGGTCGGTGGCGCGCAGGAACTTCGAGGGCACGTACGCGCCGTCGCGTTCGGTCAGCGTCACCAGGAAGGGCAGGTCGGTGTACGTGCGGACGTACTCGGTGAAGAAGTCCGTCGGCCGGTCGACGAAGAACTCCTTGAGGACGACGTGCCCCATGGCGATGGCGAGCGCACCGTCCGTGCCCGGGTGCGGGTGCAGCCACTCGTCGGCGAACTTGGCGTTGTCGGCGTAGTCGGGCGCGACGACCACGACCTTCTGTCCCCGATAGCGGGCCTCGGCCATCCAGTGCGCGTCGGGCGTCCGCGTCACCGGCACATTGGAACCCCACATCATCAGATACGCGGCGTCCCACCAGTCACCCGACTCCGGTACGTCGGTCTGGTCGCCGAACACCTGCGGCGAGGCCACCGGAAGGTCCGCGTACCAGTCGTAGAAGGAGAGCATCGGCGCGCCGATCAGCCCCATGAAACGGGCCCCGGCGGCATGCGACACCATCGACATCGCGGGGATCGGCGAGAAGCCGGCCACCCGGTCAGGGCCGTACGTCTTGATCGTGTGCACGTGCGCGGCCGCGATGATCTCGACCGCCTCGTCCCAGCTCGCCCGCACCAACCCGCCCTTGCCGCGTGCCTGCTGGTACCGGCGGCGGCGCTCCGGGTCGCCCTGGATGTCCGCCCAGGCCAGCACCGGATCCCTCAGGCGCGCCTTGGCCTCCCGGTACATCTCCAGGAGGACCCCGCGCAGATAGGGGTAGCGGACGCGGGTGGGGGAGTACGTGTACCAGGAGAACGCGGCGCCCCGGGGGCAGCCGCGCGGCTCGTACTCGGGGCGGTCCGGACCGACGCTCGGGTAGTCCGTCGCCTGCGACTCCCACGTGATGATGCCGTCCTTGACGTACACCTTCCAACGGCACGATCCGGTGCAGTTCACGCCGTGCGTGGAGTTCACGACCTTGTCGTGGCTCCAGCGGTCCCGGTAGAAGGCGTCCGCGTCGCGGCCCCCGGTCAGCGCGACGCTGTGCAGGTCGGGGGCGGTGGTGCCGCGCCGGAAGAACTTCCCCGCCCGCAGCAGGGCGGCGGCGGGCTCGGTCGTCTCTGTCACCGTGGAGCTCCCTAGGTCTGCCTTTCAACGAACCTAGGGGCGAGGGCGGCGGGGCACCCTTCGGCCGCCGCCGTATGGGTTGCGGGGGCGGGGGTGTGCGCGACCGGGGGCCGCGGGCGGCATGACCCGGTGCGAGGGGCGGCACTGGCCGGGGCCGCGGGCGGCATTACCTGGGACGTAATCGACCGGGTGGCGCGGGGGCGACACAGTGGTGTCAACGGATCGGGACCGCACTCCGGAGAAGGACCGCACTCCGGAGAAGGACCGCACCGGATCCGCCCACCGAAGCCCGCCCGTCCCCGCGCCTGGAGGCAGCCCGCCATGACGACCTACCAGCTCACCGCCCTGGCCCGCACCACCGACCCGACCACCATGCTGCGCCGCTTCCTCGGCCTCGACGCGGTGGTGACCGCCGGCAACGGCCTCGCGTACGTCGCCGCCTCAGGGCCCCTCGGGCGCTTCCTCGGCGTCGACTCCGGCCTGCTGCTCGGGCTCGGCGTCTTCCTCACCCTCTACGGCGCGGGCGTCGGCTACCTCGCCGCCCGCAAGAGCCCGCCGACGCTCGGCGTGCGGGCGGTGATCGAGGGCAACGCCGCCTGGGCGCTGCTCAGCGTCGTCGCCCTCGTCGTCTGGCTCTCGCCCAGCACGGCCGGAGCGGTCTGGATCCCGCTCCAGGCCCTCACTGTCGGCGGCTTCGCCGCCCTGCAGTACGCGGCGCTGCGGGCGCCGCGGGACTGAGCCGCCCGGCGGCCGGGACGCCCCCGAGGCTCCCGGCCGCTAGGGCCTGTCTGACCATTCCCGCCTGCCTCGCGGCGCCACCGCGAGGCCGCCCTCCGGGCGACGACGGGAATGGTCAGACAGGCCCTAGGCCATGCGGGTCTGGAGGTACTTGACCGTCGCCGGGTCGGCCGGGAGCAGCGTCTCGATGGCCAGCTCGGCGACGGTCACGTCCATCGGGGTGTTGAACGTCGAGATCGACGAGATGAAGGACAGGATCTGCCCGTCGTGCTCGACCCGCAGCGGCAGCGCGAAATACGGCACGTCCGTCCCCGCCTCGAAGGCGTCCACCCCCGGATCCGCCACCGGATACGCGGCCACCTCCTCGTACACCGCCCGCAGGCCGTCCGAGCGCTGCAACGCGATCTGCCGCTCCATCTGGTGCAGCAGATGGCCGCGCCACTCCCGCAGGTTGCGGATCTTCGGGGCGAGACCCTCGGGGTGGAGGGTCAGCCGCATCGCGTTCAGCGGCGGCGTGAGGACGTGCTCCGGGACGCCTTCGAGGAACATCGCGATACCGCGGTTGGCCGCGATCACGTCGTACCGCGCGTCGACGACCAGCGCCGGATAGGGCTCATAGCCGGTCAGGAGCTGTTCGAGGCCCTCGCGCAGCGTGCCCATCGACGGGTCCGCCAGCGGGGTCTCGCGAAAGCGCGGGGCGTAACCGGCCGCCAAGAGCAGTGAGTTGCGGTCCCGCACCGGTACGTCGAGGTGGTCGGCGAGGCGCAGGACGAGCTCCTCGCTCGGGCGGGACCTGCCCGTCTCGATGAAGCTGATGTGCCGGGCGGAGGAGTCGGCGCGCAGGGCCAGCTCCAGCTGGCTGACCCGGCGCCGTTCGCGCCAGCCGCGCAGCAGCGGGCCGACTCCCGTGGCGTTCCCCTTGGTGGTGCCCCTGGCCTTGCCTTTGGTGTTCCCCTTGGCGGGCGCGGCGGTTGTCATACCTAGACGGTAATCGAAACGCGTTGTGGCAAGGTGAAGTGATTCCGTGGAAGGAGCCCTGACCATGACCTCCGAACCGCTCTCGCAGAAGGAGATCGAGGACCGCCTCGGCGAACTGCCCGGCTGGTCCCTCGACGGCGGCAAGCTCACCCGATCGTACCGGCTCGGTTCGCACTTCGCGGCGACCGGCCTGGTCGTGCACATCGCGCGGACGCAGGACGAGCTCGACCACCACTCCGACCTGACGCTCGGCTACCACACCGTCACGCTGTCCGTGCACACGCACAGCGCGGGCGGCGCACTCACCGCCCTGGACTTCGAACTCGCCCGCCGCGTCCAGGAGTTGGCGCCCGCTCACGGCGCTGAGTGAGCGCAGGCATGCTGGACTACAGCAAAGAGGCCGACCGCTACGACGCCTCGCGCGGCGGCGAACCCCGCGCGCGGGCCGCGGCGGCCGCCGTCCTCGGTCTCATACCCTCCGAGGCCCGCACCCTGCTCGACGTCGCCTGCGGCACCGGCCTCGTCACCCGGCGCCTGGCCGCCCGCGAGGGCCTGCGCGTGACGGGCGTGGACGCGGCCCACCGCATGGTCCGGATGGCGGCGGACCGGGTGCCGGGCGCCGTCGTGCTCGGTGACAGCCGCCGGCTGCCCTTCCCCGACGGGGCGTTCGACGCCGTCAGCACGGTGTGGCTGCTGCATCTGCTGTCCGGCCCCGAGGAGACGTCGTCGGTCGTCGGGGAGTGCGCTCGGGTGCTGCGGCCCGGCGGGGTCTACGTCACCACCGTCGACAAGGCCGCCTCGCACGACGTGGGCAGCGACATCGACACCGTGCTCGCCCCGCGCCCGGTGCGCCCCGCCGTCGACCGCGGGCCGGCCGTCGAGGTGTACGCCGCCGAGCACGGCATGGCGCCCGCGGGCCGCGCCGGGTTCACCGGCCACGGCCAGGGCCGCTCGCCCCGCTCCACGGTCGACGACATCCATCGAGGCTGGTTCACGCAGCTCCCGCCCGACGGCCCCCTGGCGGCGCGGCTGGCCGCCGGGCTCGCGACGCTCCCTGACCAGGACGTACGGCGCCCGGACCCCCGGTTCACCCTGCGCGCCTTCCGGAAGCGGGGCTGACGGCAGGCGGGCGCACGCCCTGCCACCTTTTGCGGAAACGGCAACGTCGCTGGCCCGAAACCGGAAAGCGGGAGCAGGCTGGTCCCTGTTACGACGACGGCAGCAGCGGAACCGGAAGGCGGCACAGCGATGGGGCACCACCACGGGCACGGGCAGGGGCACGGCCACGCGCACGGAGAGGGCCACGGCCACGGTCATGGTCATGGCGAGGACCACGACATGGACTGGGCCGCCATGGGCGTCATGCTGGAGCGGTACGCGTGCATCGCCGCGCCCATGTACGGCGAGATGGCGACCTGGCTGCGCCGGTGGACCCCGGACCCCGGAGTCGTCGTCGACGTCGGCAGCGGCCCCGGCGCCGTCTCCTTCCTGCTGGCCGAGGCCTTCCCCGAGGCACGGATCGTCGCGGCGGACCCCGAGGAGCCCCTCCTGGAGCGGGCCCGCGACCGCGCCGCCCGCGAGGGCCTGACCGACCGCTTCGACACGGTGCGCGCGGCGCTCCCGGACGCCATCGACGACGTACCGACCGCCGACCTGCTGTGGCTGTGCAGGTCCCTCCACCACGTCGGCGACCAGGGCGCCGCGCTCACCGCACTCGCCGACCGCCTCGCACCGGGCGGCGTGATCGCCCTCGTGGAGGGCGGCCTCAACGCCCGCTACCTCCCGCGCGACATCGGCTTCGGCCGCCCCGGGCTCCTCTCCCGCCTGGAGGCCTCCGACGAGGAGTGGTTCGCCGGCATGCGCGCCGGTCTGCCGGACTCGAAGGACGCGGCGGAGAACTGGCCGGCACTCCTGACCGACGCGGGCCTGCGCCACACGGCCACGCGCACCTTCCTCCTCGACCTGCCGGCCCCGCTCTCCGAGGACGCCCGCGCCCACATCGTGGAGGAGTTCACCCGCCGCCGGGAGATGCACGACGACCGCCTGACCCCCGACGACTTCACCACCCTCGACCGCCTCCTGGACAAGGACGACCCACAGAGCCTGCACCACCGCCCGGATCTGTTCCTGCTGGCGGCGCAGACGGTGCATGTGGCGGTGAAGGACGCCTGAGGCCGCTGCTCCCCGCCCCCTTCCCGACGCTCGCTGTTCCGTCAACCGGCCTGTGCGGCGCGGCCGGTTGACGTAAGTTCGTCGCGAGCGCCGTGCGTCATGTGCCGGCCGAGTGAGCGAGGGAGCCGCCGTGACCGACCTGATTCGCTGGGAGTCCGACGAAGGACCCGTCGTGGTCGAGGTCGACTCCCGGGACCCGGGGTTCAGGTCGGTGTCGCGGCGTGGGGACAGCGGCGAGGTGCACGACGTGGAGGGACGGTTCGAGTCGGCGTTGGGGCATGTGCGCGGTGCCGCGCTCTCCGCGCTGCGGACCTTCCGGGAGCGTGCGCTCGATCCCGACGCGATCGAGCTGGAGTTCGGCGTCAAGCTCACCGCGGCCGCGGGCGCCGTCATCGCCAAGACGTCGGCCGAGGGGCATCTGACGGTCCGGCTCACCTGGTCACGCGAGCGTGAGGAGCAGCGGGCCGGCCTCCCCGCCCAGTCGGGCGTGCGTCAGGACGTACAGCAACGCGTACGGGATGACGTACAGCAACGTGTACGGGATGACGTACAACGAGACGTACGACAGGACGCGCAAGGCGAATAATGGCGGGCATGCACTGGCGGGCCCGCATCGCCACGGTCGACGGCGTCCCGCGAGGCGCGGGCGTACTCGTCGACGGCGCGCGGCTCATCACCTGCGCACACGTCGTCGACGGGCTGACGGAGGTCTCCGTGACGCTGCCCGGCGTCGCCGAGGCGCTGCCCGCGGCCGTGGCGTGGACCGGGGACTGGCGGTGCCTCGGCGACCGCGGCGATGTGGCAGTCGTTGAGCTCGGCGAACCCGCGGGCGTACCGCCGTGCGCCTTCGCGCCCCTCGACCTGCTGCGCCCGCGCGAGGGACAGGGCACCCGCGAACTGCGCGCCCTCGGCTTCCCGTTCGGCCACGAGAAGGACGGCACGCACGTCACCCTGCGCACCAGCGCCGACCGGCTGCTCGGCCAGGAGTGGCTGGAGATCGACGTGGAACAGGCCCATCTCCAGCGCCTCGGCGAGGGGTTCAGCGGCGCCGCCGTCTATGACCCGGGCAGCCGCCTCGTCGTCGGCATCGTCACCGACGCGCTGCTCGACGGCGACCAGGAGGGCTACATCGGCCGGATGCTGCCGCTTGACACCATCCGCCGCCACTGGGAAGCCCTGGACGACCTGCTGCCACTGGACTGGCTGCCGGACATGCCGCGCCGCGAGTTGCGGGCCCTGTTCGACGGCGTACGCCTCGACCCCGGCACCCTGGAGCTGACCGTCCGCCGCGCCTTCCCCACCTTCCGCCGCCCGCTGCCCGCCTTCCGCTCCGCCTGGCACGCCATCCGGTACGTCGGCGAGGAACTGACCGGCGAGGAGCGGCTGTCGCGGCTGCTGCGCGAGCTGGGCCGGACGGGCGCCGCCGGTGTGGACGCCGGCCCATGGCTGCGGCGCTGGATGCCCGAGCGGTACGACGAGGCCGCCCACGCCGGGCCCGCCGCGCGCCCGGCGGCCCCGCCCACCGGCTCCGTCGTGTTCCGTGCTCAGTCCATGACCCGCGGGGGCACCATCGACCTCTCCGTGTCGACGGTGGTCGACGGCGTGCCCGTCGGCAGGGCGGGGCCCGTCAGGGTCCGCCGCCAGCATCTGCGCACGAAGACCGAGGCGTTGCTCGCCGAGCAGATCGGCGGCGTCCACGGCGTCGACTGGATGCTGGAGTTCGTCGTCCCGGAGGGCCTGATGAGCGAGCCCTTCGAGGAGTGGCAGATCCGCGAACCGGGCGCCGCACGCCCCCGCCCCATGCGCACGGTGCCCGTGGTGGTCCGCCACCTGGACCGCCTGGAGCCGCTCCTCGCCTCCCATCTGGCCGGGCGCCGCTGGGCCACCGTCCGCGCCCGCGGTGAGACCCGCCCCCGGCGCGTGGAGTGCGGACTGCCCTACGGCTACGAGGAGTTCCACGACTGGCTCGACGCCGACGACCAGCTGTGCGCCCTCGCGTACGCCGCGACGCCCGCCCCCGACTGGCTCTCCGCGGCGCTCGACACCGGCGTGCCCATCATGCTGTGGCGGCGCCGCGACTGCGGGGTGGGGAACGGCGAGGGCAATCACGCGCACTGCGCGCCCGAGAAGTTCCTGGACCGGATCACGGAGGCGGTCGCCTCGCTGGACCCGGCCCGGCTGCCCCACGAGGTCATGCGGCTGCGCAAGGAGGCCCGCTCGCCGGACAAGGGCGACGCCGAGCACTGCGGACACCGGCTGACCCTGTTCTGGGACGGCGCGGAGGGCAGGGCGGACCCACCGCTCGCGGCGGGTATCACTGGCACGCAGAGCACGAGCACGGGAAGCGGAAGCGGAAGTGGAAGTGGCTGAGATGACCGAGACGCCCTGGCAGATCTACTCGGGAAGCCGCGTCCCGCACGACGGCATCGACCGCCTCCCCGCCCCACCCCCCTGGCGCACCTTCACGGGCGGCCCGCCCCTGCGCACGCCGCCCGGCGACTGCGGAAACCCCCACGCCGCCACCAGCTACCGCCCCGGCACGGACGCCGTCCGTCAGGTCAACGCCGCGCTCTACCTCCGCAGGCCGCTCCTCGTCACGGGCGCCCCCGGCACCGGCAAGTCCTCCCTCGCCTATGCCGTGGCACACGAGCTGCGCCTCGGCAAGGTCCTGCACTGGCCCATCACCAGCCGCGTCACCCTGCGCGACGGCCTCTACGAATACGACCCGCTGACCCGCCTGTACGCCGCCGACCGCGCCCGTCACGCGGGTGCCGGGGCGAAGGACGACGACATCGGCGACTACCTGCGCCTCGGCCCGCTCGGCACGGCGCTGCTTCCCTACGACCGCCCCCGCGTCCTGCTCGTCGACGAGATCGACAAGAGCGACATCGACCTGCCCAACGACCTCCTCACCATCTTCGAGAAGGGGTCGTACGAACTCGTCGAGCTGGCCCGCCGCGCGGCCCCCACCGCCAAGGTGATGACGGCCGACAGCACCACGGAACGCGTCGAGATCCGCGATGGCACAGTCACCTGCCGGGCCTTCCCGCTCGTCGTCATGACGAGCAACGGCGAACGCGAGTTCCCGCCCGCCTTCCTGCGCCGGTGCGTGACCGTGGACCTGAAGCAGCCGGCGAGCATCGGGGAGCTGACCGCGATCGTCCGCGGGCACCTCGGCCCGGTGATCGGCGAGGAGGACGCAGCGCTTCCCGCCGCCGCCCAGGAGATCATCCAGCGCTTCTTCGAGCGGCGTACCAGCGGCCTGCTCGCCAACGACCAGCTCCTGAACGCCATCTACATGTGCCACCACGCCTCCTTCAGTGAACAGCCGGAGACTGTGCGGGAGTTGGCGGACCAGGTGATGCCCTTCCTGAGCGGCGAGGTGGCACGCGCCGATGACGATTGACCGGCTGCGGGACGCCTTGGAGGCCCTTGGGCCGCCGGTCACGCCGCTGGAGCTGGCGGAGATGCTGTGGCTCGCGGAGCGGCTGCCGTCCGGCGAGGACGCCGAGGGGCGGGGCGAGGGTCGAGAGGAACGCCAGGGGGTTGGCCGGCCGTTCGGTCTTCGCGGCACGGTCGGTGCCCTCGACTCCGGCCTGGCGCGGAGCGCCGACTTCGCGTCCTGCCCGGTCGCCCGGGACGGGAGCGGAGCCGACGACGGGCACGACGGCGGGCACGACGAGGGGCACGACGACACGGACAGCGGCGCGCCCCGCGCCGCCCTGCACGTCCCGCGAGGCGGCCCGCACCCCGGCAGCGACGCCGACGAAGTCCTCGTCCCCGCCCCGCAGGCCCTGCGTCACGAACTCGCGATCCAGCGCGCCCTGCGCCCCCTCAAGCAGCGCGTCCCCGACCGGCACCGCCGCACCCTGGACGAGCGGGCCACCGCCGAGCGAGCCTCCCGCCACCCCCGGCCGCGCCCCTGGGCCCCCGTCATGGTCCCCGCCACCGACCGCCTCCTGAGCCTCGCCCTGGTCGCCGACACGGGCCCGGCCATGACGGTATGGCGCCCCCTCGTCCGAGAGCTGCGGGAGGCGATGCAGCGCACCGGCGCGTTCCGCGACGTACGCGTGTGGCAGCTGACCGACCTCGGGGGGCGCGTCGGCGTCCGGTCCTCGCCCGGCGGTCCGGCACGGGATCCGGCGGCCCTCGTCGACGCCACGGGCCGCCAGGTCACCCTGGTCCTCAGCGACTGCTCGGGCCCGCACTGGTGGGCCGGCCACGCGGCCCCCGCCCTGCACCTGTGGGCGCGGCGCGGCCCCACGGCGATCCTCCAGCCGCTCCCGGAACGCCTGTGGCGCCGCACCGCCGCCCCCGCCGTCCCCGGCAGGGCGATCGCCTCCCGCGCCGGCGCCCCCAACACGGTGCTGCGCTTCACCCCGCACGACGGCCGCGTGCGGCTCCCGGCGGCCGACGCGCTCCCCGTGCCGGTCCTCGAACTGGCCCCGGAGTGGCTGGCCGACTGGGCCGGCCTGGTGACCGCCTCCGGTGACCACCGCCGGGACACGGCGGTCACGTACGTCAGCTGCGCGCCCGCTCCCCCTGGCCGCCCGCTCACCGCCGAGGGCGACCTGCCGATCACCGAACGCGTCCTGCGCTTCCAGGCCGCGGCCTCGCCCACGGCGGCGGATCTGGCGGCGCATGTCGCGCTTTCGGTGCCCGCGCTGCCGGTGATGCGGCTGATCCAGCAGCGGGTCACGCCCGGTTCACGTCCCAGCGACCTGGCCGAGGTCCTGCTGAGCGGCCTCCTGGAGCCCGTCGACGCGGAGCGCGGCCTCTACGACTTCGTGCCGGGTGCGAGAACCGCCCTTCTGGAGACCCTGCCCCGCCCCGAATCGCTGGCGGTGGCCGACCTCCTGGGGCGCCTCGGTGAGGAGATCGAGGCCAGGGCGGGGTCGGCGAGCCGCGCCTTCCGGGCCGTGGTGGAGGTGGCGCAGGGCACCGGGAGCCGTGGCCTGGGCCCGGCGGCACAGCCGTTCGCGCTGGTCAGCGAGGAGGCGTTGGGGCTGCTGCGGGGGCGGGCGATCAGGGTGGCGGAGCGGCCGGTGGAGGACCCCCGGCACGGGGCCGTGCCGGGGGTGCCCGCCGGGGACGAGGAGTTGCCGTGGCCACCCGGCGGGGTTTCGAGCCCGACGGGGCTGACGAATGTCGCCAGGGCGTTGCATTTCACCGGCAGGGCCGACGAACTCCGCCTGCTCGACCTTGAGTTGCTTGGCTCGCGCTCACCGGTCGGCCATCCCCGGGCGATCGTCGTCCAGGGTCCGGCAGGCATGGGCAAGTCGGCGCTGGCGACCGCGTGGGCGAGGGGAGTGGCCGACGGTGACTTGCCCGGCCCCGTCTGGTGGGTGACGGCGAACTCACCCGCGTCGATCGCCGACGGCCTCTCGGGCCTCGCCCGCGCCTTGCGGCCGTCCGTGCCCGATGCCTTCTCCGGGGGAGAAGGCGCGGAATGGGCCGTGGGGTGGCTGTTCGGCCACTGGGGCTGGACCCTGGTTCTCGACGGTGTGGAGGACCCGGCCGACGTATCGGACCTCTTGCCCCGCCTCGGCACGGGCGGCGCCGTCCTGATCACCAGTCGGGCCGTCGACGGCTGGGAAGGCATCGCCGAGCCGCTGGAGCTGCGCGTACCCGAACTGGACCAGGCCGTCGCGCTGTTGAACGAGTACGCGGGCAGAGAGGTGCCCGGCGCGGACGTCCTGTGCGAAGAACTCGGCCGGCTGCCGCTCGCCGTGGTGCACGCCGGGATGTACCTCGGCGAGACAACCGGCTCCGCCGACCGGTACCGGGCGGAGCTGGCCATGCTGGAGGTCGGCGAAGACCTGAGCGTCGAGGACGGCATCAGGGCGCGGCTGCGCGCCGTCGCCGCCGACACCGTGGCGGGCCGGATCCTCCAGGTCCTCGCCTGGTACGGCCCAGAACCCGTCCCCCGTGACCTTTTGCCCCCCGCGGCGTCCGGGCGCGACGGTCTCCACGCCCTGGATTTCCTGGCCGCCCGCGAGCTGATCCAGCTGTCCTCCGACGCGGTGGTCCTGCCCGTCCTGGTCGCCGCCGAGGCGCGTACCCCGGACGACGACCACCGCGTCCGTGGTCCGGGGATGATCGACGACGCCCGGCTCACGGCGGCCCTCTGCCTCCGGAACGCGCTCCCGCAGGAGGTGGAGGACCCCCGGACCTGGCCCCGCTGGCGGCAGTTGCTGCCGCACATCGACGCCCTGCTCGAACACGGCAGGTCCGTGGACGACAACCGCCACTTCGTCTCGCTCCTGACGCGTTCGGCCCAATTCCTGTTGTCCCAGGGCGAATCGGAGAAGGCCGTGGCCTTCTTGCGGCGGGCGGTGCGCGACCGCGAGAGGCTGTCCGGCCCCCAGGCGCCGAAGACGCTCGCGGTGGCGGCGCAGCTCGCGGGCGCGTACCGTGCGAACGGCACGACGATCCGGGCGATCCGCCAGTACGAGAACGTCCTGGACGCGCTGCGCGCCAAGGGGCGCGGCGAGGACGACCCCGACGTCCTGGAACTGAGGGCGGAACTCGCCGTCACCCACCACCTGTCGGGAGAGCCGGACCACGCCGTGAGCGAACTGCGCGAGGTGTGCCACATCGCCGACCGCGTCCTCGGCGAGGACCACCCGAAGAGCCTGACGATGCGGGCACGGCTCGCCGACGCCCACCTGGCGGCGGGGGAGCCCGGCACCGCCGTCGCCCTGTACGAACAGACGGCCGCCGCCTGTCGGCGGATCTACGGAGACGAGGCCCCGCACACGCTCGCCGTGCGCACGGAGCTGGCCTTCGCTCACGGGGCGGCCGGCGACATGCCGCACGCGACGGAGCTCCTCAGGCAGGTGGCGCTGGACTGCCGGCGACTGCACGGCGCGGACCATCCCCGCACGTTCACGGCCCTGTCCGATCTGGCCTCGTCCTATGCGCGCGCCGACATGACCGGGCCTGCCGTCGAGTTGTACGACGAGGTACTGGCCCGCGGTACCGCCCTCTTCGGGGAACTCCACCCGTACACGCTCGCCGTGCGGCAGTCACTGGCCGAGGCCTGGCTGAGCCACGGGGACGCGGCACGGGCGGTCCCGCTGCTGGAGCACGTCCTCTCCGCCAGGGAACCGGCGCTGGGGGAAGACCATCCGGACACGCTCCTGACCGTCGACTCCCTCGCGGCGGCATACGGGGCCGCCGGCGCCCGGCACAAGCAGGTGGTCCTCTACGAACGCGCCCTCACCGCTCGCCTCAGGGTGCTGGCGGAGAACGACCCCGAGACCCTGAAGTCCTACGACCGGCTCGCCAACGCCGTGGACGCCGGGGACGGCCGGGAGATCGCGCTCCGCTCCAAGGCCCATCACGGCCGGGTGCGGACGCTGGGAGAGGACCATCCGGAGACCCTGGACGCGCTGGACCGACTCGCGCACGCGCGGCTGGAGGCGGGCGACACGGCCGAGGCGCTCTCGCTGCTGAGGCACTCCCTGGACCTGCGGCGTGCCACCGGGAGGCCCGCCGACTCCGCCGCCCTGCGCGTGCTCGGGACACTGGCGCAGATCCACTTGAGCGACGGCGACCCCTCGCGCGCGGCCGCCGTGTACGCGGAAGCCTATGAATACGCGAGGACCGTCCTCGGGGAGGGGCCGGCGGCGGACGTCCTGCTGGAGCGGGCCCTGGCGCACCTGAAGTCCGTCCTCGGCCCCCGCCACCGCGAAGTGCGCGCCCTGGAAAAGCGGTTGGCCCGCCCCCGCTGACCCCGAAGGGCCGGCGCGGACGGGCCGTACGCGACCAGAGGGTTACACGACGTCGAACGTCGCCGGGTCCGGGCCGATGCGACGGTCCTCGTTCAGGGCGGAGATGGCCGCCATGTCCTCGGGGTCGAGCTCGAAGTCGAAGACGTCGATGTTCTCCTTGATCCGGGACGGGGTCACGGACTTGGGGATCACGACGTTGCCCAGCTGGATGTGCCAGCGCAGGACGATCTGCGCGGGCGTGCGGCCGTGCTTGCGCGCGATCGCGACGATCGCGGGGACCTCCAGGAGCCCCTTGCCCTGGCCGAGCGGCGACCACGCCTCGGTGGCGATGCCCTGCTCCGCGTGGTACTCGCGGGAGACGCGCTGCTGGAGGTGCGGGTGCAGCTCGATCTGGTTGACGGCGGGGATGACCGACGTCTCGGCGAGCAGCCGCTCCAGGTGCTCGGGCAGGAAGTTCGAGACACCGATGGACCTGGCGCGGCCATCGGCATGGATCTTCTCGAACGCCTTGTAGGTGTCCACGTAGCTGTCCTTGGAGGGCAGCGGCCAGTGGATCAGGTACAGGTCGACATAGTCGAGACCCAGCTTCTCCAGCGAGGTGTCGAAGGCGCGGAGCGTCGAGTCGTAGCCCTGGTCGCCGTTCCAGAGCTTCGTGGTGACGAACAGCTCCTCGCGGGCCACGCCGGAGGCGGCGATGGCCTTGCCCGTGCCCTCTTCATTGCCGTAGATCGCCGCGGTGTCGATACTGCGGTACCCGGCCTCCAAGGCCGTCGCGACCGCCGTCTCCGCCTCGTCGTCCGGCACCTGCCAGACACCGAAACCGAGCTGGGGCATCTCGACGCCGTTGTTCAGGATGATCGGGGGGACCTTGCTCACGAGCTCTCGATCCTTAAGTCGTCGGGTGGTACTCCCATGGTCAACGATCAGGACCGGTGCCGCATTCCTGACCCGGGCGACGCGATCTTGACCGCCGATTGGCCGGATGTCGAAGCGACCCGGAGGTCAAGTCGGTCCGGACCATTGACGGTGTCCCGTCATGCCGAGACGCTATGACACGACACTGAACGCGGGACACTCATGTGAACGCTACAAGCATGTCCCGGCCCCGCGCTCCGTGGCTCGTCCTGAAACCCCACCTCTTCAGGAAAGGCGGCGTCATGCCGATGTCTATGTCCATGCCTACACCCACGACGTCCATGCCCGCGTCCACCATCATGCCCACCATCCGGCCCGAACAGTCCCGGCCGACGCTCCCGCACCGTGCCGCTCCCGCCCCCCGGGCCACCGACCGGCCCGCCCCCGCGCACGCCGACTGGCACAGCCCCGACTACGCCGTCGTCGACACCGCGCTCGAAGTCACCGCCTACCGTCTCGCCGACCGGTAGACCCGCCGCCATGCTGCTGCAGGTGCTCGGCACCGCGGCGGGCGGCGGACTGCCCCAGTGGAACTGCGCGTGCCCCGGTTGCGCCGGGGCACGCGCCCACCCGGCACGCCGCCGCCGGCACGCCGCGCTCGCCGTCCGCGCGGGCGAGGACCGCTGGTACCTCGTCAACGCCACCCCCGACCTCGCCGACCAGATCGAGGCAACCCCGGACCTGCACCCCGGCGCGGGATCCGGTACGGGCTCCGGTGCGGGCCCCGCCGGTCAGGCCCCCGACACGCGGCGCACCCCCGTCGCCGGAGTCGTCCTGACCGACGCCGAACTCGACCACACCCTGGGCCTCGCCCGGCTCCGCGAGGCCCGCGACGGCGTCGACGTCATCGCGACCGCGCCCGTGCGCGACGCGGTGCGCGAAGGGCTCCGGCTCGACGCGCTCCTGGAGCCCTACACGCCCGTACGGTGGCGGGAGCTGACCGCCGACCCCGGAGTGCCGCTGGACGGGAGCGGCGGGATCCACGTCGCCGCCGTACCGGTTTCGGCCAAGCGGCCGCGGTACGCCGCCGGGACAGGGCCCGAGACCGACACCTGGTCGGTCGCGCTGTGCCTGACCGAGACCGCCACCGGCCGCACCGCGCTCTACGCCCCGGCTCTCGCCGTCTGGAGCGAGGCCTTCGAGAAGGCCGCCCGGGACGCCGACTGCGTCATCGTCGACGGCACCTTCTGGGACGACGACGAACCGGTGCGCGCCGGATTCACCGACCGCACCGCCACCGCGATGGGCCACCTCCCCGTCGCGGGCCCCGCCGGAACGGCACACCGCCTGGCCGAACTGCCGGGCCGCTGTCTCTACACCCACCTCAACAACACCAACCCCCTCGGCGACCCGCACGCCGAGCAGCACGGACTCCTCGCCCGGTGGGGGCTGGAAGTCGCCGCCGACGGGATGGTGATCGAGCTGTGACGACCACGGCCACCCTGACGGACGAGGCCCCCTGGACCCCGGACGAACTCACCGACCGGCTGCGCGCCGTCTCCGCCGCGCGCTACCACGACCGGCACCCCTTCAACGTACGCATGCACGAAGGCACCCTCACCCGTGAGGAGCTGCGCCGCTGGATCACCAACCGGTTCCACTACCAGCGGCACATCCCCGTCAAGGACGCCCTGATCCTCGCCAAGTTCGACGACCCCGCGCTCCGCCGCGGCTGGCTGCGCCGGATCCAGGACCACGACGGGGAGCGGGACGGCACCGGCGGCATCGAACGCTGGCTGCGGCTCGGCGAGGCCGCCGGGATCGACCGGCGGCAACTCCTCGACGCGTCACAGGTGTTGCCCGGCGTACGGCTCGCCGTCGACGGCTACGTCAACTTCTGCCGGCTCAGCCCCGCCCTCGACGCAGTCGCCGCCTCCCTCACCGAGCTCTCCGCGCCCGACCTGATGCGGACCCGGATCGCCGCCTTCGAACGGCACTACCCGTGGGTCGACGCGGCCGGCCTCGCCTACTTCCGCACCCGCGTCGGTCAGGGCGGCCGCGACGGGCAGGAGGCGCTCGGCCTCGTCCTGGCGTGGGCGCGCACCCGCGAGGAACAGGAACGGGCGGTCGCCGCCCTCGCGTTCAAGTGCGACGTCCTCTGGTCACTGCTCGACGCCGTCGACCACGGGCCGGGAGGCATCACATGACCGCCCCCGACGGCGTACGCGAAGGGGTACGCCGCACATGGCGCCCCGCGCTCGTCCGCTCCGTCCTGCTCCGGCACGACCGGGTACGCGGCGTCGACCTCCTGGTGCTGCCCGAACGCGTCGTCGTACTGCGGGGCGCCGCGGGAGCCATCGTGGCCCTGTGCGACGGCGAGCGAGACGTCACCGGCATCGTCGCCGAGCTGGCACGCCGCCACCCCGACGCACCCGTGGCCGAGGAAGTGCCGCTGTTCCTCGACCGGCTGAGGTCCGAGGGATGGCTGCGATGAACGCCACCGACCCCGCTCCCGTCTCCGACCCCGATCCGCCCTGGGCCCTCCTCGCCGAACTCACCCACGGCTGCCCCCTGCGCTGCGCCTACTGCTCCAACCCGACGGAACTCACCGGCAGGACCGCCGAGTTGACGACCGACGAATGGGCGGATGTGTTCAGCCAGGCGGCCGGCCTCGGCGTCGTGCAGAGCCATCTGTCCGGCGGGGAACCGCTGCTGCGCCGCGACCTCGCGGAGATCGTCGCCGCTGCCGACTCCGCGGGCATCCACACACAGCTCGTGACCAGCGGCGTCGGCCTGCACCGCGAGCGCCTCGGCCACCTCCGTGACGTCGGGCTGCGCAGCGTCCAGCTCTCCGTGCAGCACGCAGAGCCGCGGGCCGCGGCGCGCATCGCGGGCGCCCGGGCGTTCACCGCGAAGGAACGCGCGGCCCGGCTCGTGCGGGCCGCGGGCCTGCCGCTCGGCCTCAACGCCGTACTGCACCGCGCCAACCTCGACGCGCTGGACGCCCTCGTGGAACTCGCCCTGGCCTGGGGCGCCGACCGCGTCGAACTCGCCAACACCCAGTTCTACGGTTGGGCGCTGCGCAACCGCGACGCCCTGCTGCCCTCCCGCGCGCAGGTCGCCCGCGCCCGCGAGCGCGTCGAACACTGGCGCGAGCGGCTCGCGGGCCGCATGGAACTCGTGTGGGTGGCGCCCGACTACGTCGACGGCGTCGCGAAGCCCTGCATGGGCGGCTGGGGCGCGGTCTCGCTGACCGTCGCCCCCGACGGCACCGTCCTGCCCTGCCCGGCCGCCGCGGACCTCCTCGGCCGGGACGCACCGAACGTCCGTGACCACCGACTGGCCTGGATCTGGCGGGAGTCGGACGCCTTCGGCCGCTACCGCGGCGAGGCGTGGATGAACGATCCCTGCCGCGGCTGCGAACTGCGCACCCTCGACTTCGGGGGGTGCCGCTGCCAGGCGTACGCCCTGACCGGTGACGCCACGCGCACGGACCCCGCCTGCCACCGCTCGCCCGACCACGGCGTCGTCCGGTCCCTGGTGGACGACGCCTCCTCGGCCCCTGCCCGTGACGGCGAGCCGCCCGCGTACGCCTACCGCACCAACGCGCGGTGACCTGCCGCGCCACCACTTCCCCCGTCCCTCACGCAGATGCAGAGATGGAGAACCGGCAACATGCCAAGAACTCTCACCGCCCTGGCAGCCGCGGGCGCCGTCGCCGCGACCTCGCTCACCCTGGCCACCGGACCGTCCGCCCACTCGGCCCCGGCCGACCGCCCCGCCCCGGCCGCCGCGGCCGGGGAACCCGGCCGGCCCACCACCGTCTCCACCGGCTGGACCGTCCCCTGGGGCATGTCCTGGCTGCCGGACGGTTCCGCGGCCCTGATCACCGAGCGCGACGACTTCCGGGTATGGCGCCTGTCGAAGGACGGCAAGGACAAGCAACTGCTGGGCACCGTACCCGAGTCGCAGACCACCGGTGGGGAGGGCGGCCTGATGGGGATAGCGGTCGACCCCGACTGGAACACCAACCACTACGTGTATGTGATGCACACCTCGGCCGAGGGCAACCGCATCGCCCGCATGACGTACGACGGCACGTCCCTGACCGGCTACAAGCCGCTCCTCAAGGGGATCAAGAAGAACCGGTACCACAACGGCGGCCGCCTCGCCTTCGGCCCCGACGGCCACCTCTACGCCACCACCGGCGACGCCCAGGACAAGCCCCTCGCGCAGGACAAGAACTCCCTCAGCGGCAAGATCCTGCGCCTGACGAAGGACGGCAGGCCCGCCCCTGGCAACCCCTTCGGCAACTACGTGTACAGCCTGGGGCACCGCAACCCGCAGGGCCTCGCCTTTGATGCCCAGGGGCGGCTCTGGGAAGCGGAGTTCGGGGACAGCAGGCAGGACGAGCTGAACCTCATCAAGCCCGGCGGGAACTATGGCTGGCCCACCTGCGAGGGTGCCTGCAACGTCGCCGGCATGACCAACCCCAAGAAGACGTGGACCGTCGCCGAGGCCTCGCCGAGCGGGGTGGCCGTCGTCGACGGCGCGGTCTACATGGCGGCGCTGCGGGGCAAACGCCTGTGGCGCATCCCGATCAACGCCGACAACGAGAACGTGGGCGCCGCGAAGGCGTACTACATCGGCGAGTACGGCCGTCTGCGCTCCGTCACCACAGTGCCCGGCGCCAACGCGCTGTGGCTGTCGACCACGAACGCCGACGCCAACGGCGGGCAGCCCGACGGCGCGGACAAGATCCTCCGCGTGCCGATCGGCTAGCACGCTGCCTTCGGGATTACCGGGTCCTGAAGTGGCGGAAGAGGTTGCGGGCCACGTAGACGCCCGGGCCGCCGAAAGCCGCGGCACACCAGTTGCGTCTGCTCGAACTGGCAGTCGCCCCTTGGGATCCAGCGGACCCGTTCCCCGCGACCGTGCTGATCTTTCCGTCGGCCGTGACCTTCCGGACCCGGTGGTTGTCGCAGTCGGAGATGTAGAGGTCGCGACTGTGCTGGTCTTTCCGTCGGGCGTGACCTTCCGGACCCGGTGGTTGTTGTACTCGGCGATGTAGAGGTTGCCGACGCTGTCCACCGCGATCCCGTACGGAACGTCCAACTGGGCCGTCGCTGCGGGTCCGCTAGCCGCGGTACAGCGCCTCGACCTCCGCCGAGTACACCGTCTCGATCGCCTTGCGCTTCAACTTCAGGGAGGGCGTGAGCAGGCCGTGCTCCTCGCTGAACTGATGCGCCAGTATCCGGAACGTACGGATCGACTCGGCCTGCGAGACCAGGGTGTTCGCGGCGACCACGGCCCTGCGCACCTCCGTCTCCAGATCCGGGTCGCGCACCAGCTCACCGGGGGGCAGCAGGGGCTTGCGGCGCATGGTCAGCCAGTGCTCCACGGCCTCCGCGTCCAGCGTGACGAGCGCCGCGATGTAGGGCCGGTCGTTGCCCACGAGGATGCACTGCGCGACCAGCGGATGGTCACGCACACGCTCCTCCAGTTGGGCCGGTGAGACGCTCTTGCCGCCGGAGGTCACGAGGATCTCCTTCTTGCGGCCCGTGATCGTCAGGTAGCCGTCCTCGTCGAGCGAGCCCAGGTCGCCGGTGGCCAGCCAGCCGTCGCGCAGGGACGCCTCGGTGGCCGCCGGGTTGTTGAGATAGCCCTGGAAGACGTTGTCGCCGCGCAGCCAGACCTCGCCGTCCTCCGCGATGTGCACGGTGGTGCCGGGGATGGCCTGGCCGACCGTGCCGTAGCGGGTGCGCTCGGGCGGGTTGGCGGTCGCGGCGGCCGTCGACTCGGTCAGCCCGTACCCCTCGTAGATCGTCACACCCGCGCCCGCGAAGAACAGGCCGAGCCGCCGGTCCATGCCCGAGCCGCCCGACATCGCGTGCCGCACCCGGCCGCCCATCGCGTCGCGCACCTTGGAGTAGACGAGCTTCTCGAAGAGCTGGTGCTGCATGCGCAGCCCCGCCGAAGGCCCGGGGCCCGACCCGAACGCCTTGGCCTCCATCGCGTCCGCGTACCGCACCGCGCACTCCACGGCCTTGTCGAACGCGCCCGCCTTCCCCTCCTTCTCCGCCTTGCGCCGCGCCGCGTTGAAGACCTTCTCGAAGATGTACGGCACGGCCAGGATGAACGAGGGCCGGAACGCGGCCAGGTCGGGCAGCAGCGCCGCCGCGTTGAGGTTCGGCTGGTGGCCCATCTTGACCCGGCCGCGCACCGCCGCGACCTGCACCATGCGGCCGAAGACGTGCGCCAGCGGCAGGAACAGCAGTGTGGTGGCCTCGTCGCCGCGCTTGGAGTGGAAGACCGGCTCCCAGCGCCCGACCATCACATCCGCCTCGAACATGAAGTTCGCGTGGGAGATCAGACAGCCCTTGGGGCGGCCCGTGGTGCCCGAGGTGTAGATGATCGTGGCGATCGAGTCGGGGGTCACCGCGCGGCGGTGGCGGTGCACCACCTCGTCGTCGATGTCCCGGCCCGCGCCGGTCAGCTCACCGACCGCGTCGGCGTCCAGCTGCCACAGCCGGCGCAGCTGCGGCAGCCGGTCGATGACCGAGCCGATGGTCATCGCGTGGTCCTCGTGCTCGACCATCGCGGCGGACACCTGGGCGTCGTGCAGCATCCAGAAGACCTGCTCGGCCGAGGAGGTCGGGTAGACCGGCACGACCTGGGCGCCGATGGTCCACAGGGCGAAGTCGAAGAGCGTCCACTCGTACCGGGTGCGGGACATGATGGCCACGCGGTCGCCGAACCGTACGCCCTGCGCGATCAGGCCCTTCGCCAGCGCCAGCACCTCGTCGCGGAACGCGGCCGAGGTGACGTCGTGCCAGCGTCCGTCGATCTTGCGGCCGAGGGCGACGTGAGCAGGGTCGTCGAGGGCATGGTCGAAAACGGCGTCGGCAAGGCCGCCCACCAGTGGCGCCGACGCCATCGGGGGGTTCGTGAACTCGCGCAATGATGCTCCTTGTGGCGCTCCGCACAGCGCCTGGACCGTACCCCACGGCGCGGCCCCCCGGGAGGGGGCCGAAACGCGGTGGTACGGACCATCGGCACAGGTCAGGCGGTGGAAATACGGCCACAAAGGGAAGGGACGGACAGATCTACTTACGCTGGAGTAAGTTTCGGTGGCGTAATCTCCACCGAATCTGTACGCGGCGTGCAGAGATGCGGCGGCCGCCTCCGCCCCGTGTCCCGCCCTTCGCTACAGGCCGAGCTCGGCCTCGAACTCGCCGGCTTCCAGGATCGCCTTGACGGCGGTCAGGTAGCGGGCGGCGTCGGCTCCGTCGACCAGGCGGTGGTCGTAGGAGAGCGAGAGGTACGTCATGTCCCGTACGGCGATGGTCTCGCCGAGGTCGGGGTGGTTGATGACGACCGGGCGCTTGACGGTGGCGCCGATGCCGAGGATGGCGGCCTGGTTCGGCGGCACGATGACCGTGTCGAACAGGGCGCCGCGGGAGCCGGTGTTGGAGATGGTGAAGGTGGCCCCCGACATGTCGTCCGGGGTGAGGCCGCCGCCGCGGGCCTTGCCGGCCAGCTCGGCGGTCTTCTTGGAGATGCCGGCGATGTTGAGGTCGCCCGCGCCCTTGATGACCGGGGTCATCAGGCCCTTCTCGGCGTCGACGGCGATGCCGATGTTCTCCGCGTCGAAGTAGGTGATGGTGCCTTCGTCGTCATTGATGCGGGCGTTGATGACCGGGTGGGCCTTCAGTGCCTGGGCGGCGGCCTTGACGAAGAACGGCATCGGGGACAGCTTGACGCCCTCGCGGGCGGCGAAGGCGTCCTTGGCCTTGGCGCGCAGCTTCATCAGCTTGGTGATGTCGACCTCGACGACCGAGGTCAGCTGGGCCTGCGAGTGCAGGGCCTTCATCATGTTGTCGCCGATGACCTTGCGCATGCGGGTCATCTTGACCGTCTGACCGCGCAGCGGCGACGCCTCTGGGACTGGCGTCGCACCGCTGTCCTGTGCCGGGGCGGCCTTCTTGGCCTCGGCGGCGGCGATGACGTCCTGCTTGCGGATGCGTCCGCCGACACCGGAGCCGGTGACCTCGGAGAGGTTCACGCCGTTCTCGGAGGCGAGCTTACGGACCAGCGGGGTCACGTAGGCGCCGTCGTCGGCCGGGGCCGACTGCTGGGCCGGGGCGGCGGGAGCGGTGAGGCCCGGCCGCGTGGCGGAAACCGACGGCTGGGCCGCGGCGGTAGCCGGTTCCGGAGCCGCAGCGGTGGGAGCCGAAGCCGTGGCGGTCGGCGCGGCCGGAGCCGCCGGTGCCGCAGCGGCGGCGGGCGCGGCAACCGGAGCCACTGGCTCCGCCGCCCTCGCAGGGCCCGCCCCGGCCGAAGCCGCCGCAGCCCCAGCCGAAACCGCCACCGGTCCCTCCGCCCCGGCAGAGCCCGCCGCACCCCCCGGCGCGCCGACCACCGCCAGCTTCGCGCCCACCTTCGCCGTCTCGTCCTCGCCGACCACGATCTCCAGCAGCACCCCGGCCACCGGCGACGGAATCTCCGTGTCGACCTTGTCCGTCGAGACCTCCAGGAGGGGCTCGTCGGCCGCGACCTCCTCGCCGACCTCCTTCAGCCAGCGGGTGACCGTGCCCTCGGTGACGGACTCACCGAGCGCGGGCAACGTGATGACCTCGTCGGGCCTGGACTCGGACATGCTCACGCCTCCACCCCGTAACGCGCCGCGGCCTGACGTACCGTCTCCTGCTTGACCTCGCCGCGCCTGGCGAGCGTCGCGAGGACGGCGACCACGATCGAGGGAGCGTCCACACCGAAGTGGCGGCGGACGTTCTCCCGGCTGTCGGAGAGGCCGAAGCCGTCGGTCCCGATGGACGTCCACTCCTGTTCCACCCAGGGGCTGATCTGATCCGGCACCGCACGCATCCAGTCGCTGACGGCGACCACCGGCCCCGGAGCACCGGCCAGCGCACGCGTGACGTAGGGGACACGGCCGCCCCCGGCGCCCGCGCCCTCGCCCGCCGTGGCCGCGCGGAGGTTCTCCGCCTCCGCGTCGAGCGCCTCGCGCCGCAGCTCCGTCCAGGACGGGGCGGACCACACGTCGGCGGCGACACCCCAGTCCTCGCGCAGGAGCCGTTGGGCCTCCAGAGTCCAGTGGACGGCGGTGCCGGAGGCCAGAAGTTGCAGGCGCGGGCTGTCGGCGGCCGCGTCGACGGCCTCCTGGTAGCGGTAGAGGCCGCGCAGGATGCCTTCCTCCACGCCCTCGCCGGACGGCATGGGCGGCTGGACCTTCGTCTCGTTGTAGACGGTCAGGTAGTAGAAGACGTCCTCGGCGTCGGGGCCGTACATGCGGCGCAGCCCCTCACGGACGATGACGGCGACCTCGTACGCGAACGCGGGGTCGTAGCTGACCGCGGCCGGGTTGGTGGACGCGATCAGGTGCGAGTGCCCGTCGGCGTGCTGGAGGCCCTCGCCCGTCATGGTGGTGCGGCCCGCCGTCGCTCCGATGACGAAGCCGCGGCCCAACTGGTCGGCGAGCGCCCAGAACTGGTCGGCCGTCCGCTGCCAGCCGAACATCGAGTAGAAGATGTAGAAGGGGATCATCGGCTCGGCGTGCGTCGCGTACGACGTGGCCGCTGCCGTCAGCGAGGCCAGCGAACCGGCCTCCGTGATGCCCTCGTTGAGGATCTGCCCGTCCTTGGACTCCTTGTAGTAGAGGAGCTGGTCGCGGTCGACGGGGTCGTAGGTCTGGCCCACCGGCGAGTAGATGCCGGCCGAGGGGAACAGCGACTCCATGCCGAAGGTGCGGGCCTCGTCGGGGACGACGGGGACCCAGCGCCCGCCGGTCTCCTTGTCCCGCATCAGCTCCTTCACCAGCCGGACGAACGCCATGGTGGTGGCGATCTCCTGGCTGCCCGAACCCTTCTTCAGCGCGTCGAAGGGCTTCGCGGACGGCAGCGGCAGCGGCTTGGGGACGACCTTGCGCGCGGGGGCGGGACCGCCGAGGGCGGCGCGGCGCTCCTTGAGGTAGCGGGCCTCGGGGGAGTCGGGCCCCGGGTGCCAGTACGGCACCAGGGAGTCGTCCAACGCCTTGTCGGGGATGGGCAGTTCGAGCAGGTCCCGCATGGCGCGGAACTCCTTGCCCGAGAGCTTCTTCATCTGGTGGTTGGCGTTGCGCGACTCGAAGCCGGGGCCGAGCGTCCAGCCCTTCACCGTCTGGACCAGGACGACCGTGGGCGCGCCCTTGTGTTCCAGGGCGGCGCGGTAGGCGGCGTACACCTTGCGCGGTTCGTGACCGGCCCGCGAGGTGCCGACGATCTCCTGGAGGCGTGCGTCGCTCAGCCGGTCGGCGAGCGGGGCGAGCGCGGGGTCCGCGCCGAGGAACCGCTCGCGGATGTACGCGCCGTCGCGCGCCGCGAAGGTCTGGAACTGCCCGTCGGGGACGCTCCCGAGGTGGCGCACCAGGGCGCCCTCGGTGTCGTCGGCGAGCAGCTCGTCCCAGGCCTGCCCCCACAGGGACTTGACGACGTTCCAGCCGGCCGCGCGGAACTGCCGCTCCAGCTCCTGGACGATCTTGTAGTTGCCGCGCACGGGGCCGTCGAGGCGCTGGAGGTTGCAGTTGATGACGAAGGTGAGGTTGTCCAGCTTCTCGCGCGCGGCGAGGGCGAGGGCTGCCGTCGACTCTGGCTCGTCCATCTCGCCGTCGCCGAGGAACGCCCACACGTGTGAGCCGGAGGTGTCCTTGATGCCGCGGTTGGTGAGGTAGCGGTTGAAGCGCGCCTGGTAGATCGCGGAGAGCGGGCCGAGGCCCATGGAGACCGTCGGGAACTCCCACAGCCAGGGCAGGCGGCGCGGATGCGGGTAGGAGGGCAGCCCGTCACCGCCCGCCTCCTGCCGGAAGCGGTCCAACTGCCCCTCGGTCAGGCGCCCTTCGAGGAACGCGCGGGCGTAGACGCCGGGGGAGGCGTGACCCTGGACGTACAGCTGGTCACCGGAGCCGTCGGCCTCCTTGCCGCGGAAGAAGTGCTGGAAGCCAACCTCGTACAGCCAGGCCGCCGAGGCGAAGGTCGCCATGTGCCCGCCGAGGCCTCCGCGCTGGTTGCCGCGCGTGACCATCGCCGCCGCGTTCCAGCGGTTCCAGGCGGTGATCCTGGCCTCCATCGCCTCGTCGCCGGGGTAGGCCGGTTCGGCGGCGGTGGGGATGGTGTTGATGTACGGCGTCTCCAGGAACGGCGGGACGTCGATGCCGGTGCGCCGCGCGTGTTCGTTCACGCGCTGCAGAAGCTGTGCGGCCCGTTGCGGACCCCCGAACTCGGCTGCCGCGTCGAGGGATTCACGCCACTCGGCGACCTCGGACGGGTCTTTGTCGGGAAGCTGGTCGAGCTGGGACACGGATGATCCCCTTTCACATTCCTGGGTGAGCGGGGCCGGATATACGGGTGGTCCGGCCGGTGTACGAGGGCGGCGACGCACACCCTGGCTGACGCTGACGCCGCTTTCGTCATGCGGAAGCGTGTTTCCGTTTTCAGAACCTAGAAGCCGTTGTTAGATGCAGTCAACACTTACCGGCGAGTAATGAGCGATGATCGATCATTTCTCACGATGCGAGACCCCGGCGGCGGCCCGGCGGAGCAACTCCTCATAAACCGTGGGGTCGTTGCCCGTCACCTCGGGGAAGCCGGTGCCGTACTTGCCGTGCCAGCGGGCCGTCACCCCGGGGTTGGCGTGGTCGGAGCCGTCCGGCAGGTAGAGATGCGGGCTGCACTGGACCTGGTGCTCCCGGGCGCACGCGAAGTCCTTCGTGATGACGCGGCGCGCCCGCCCGTCGTCCAGACCCTCGGCGATCGCCGACGCGTCGACGCCCGGAGTCTCCCGCGCCACGTCGAGGACCACCGAGCGGGCACCGATGGACCGGCTCTCGGCCCAGAAGGCCCGGCGCAGCGCGAGATCGAGCCGTTCGGAGACCTCCAGGCCCTGCCGCTTGGCCAGTTGCACGGCTTCGAGCGCCGGCAGCGACGAGGACGGGAACTTCCAGTCCGGCGCCCGCCACAGCTGCCAGCCGGCGTCGGGCTCGATGTGCGCCACCCCGCCGACCTCGGAGTCCGTGCCCGGCCGCGGGCTCGGCCCGTCGTTGAACAGCTCCAGGGGGAAGGCCCGGTGGTCGAACCGGACCCGGCTCTCCAGGCCGAGCCTGGCCCGCGTGGTGTGCAGCCTGTACAGCGCCACGTGGGCGAAGGAGCACCAGATGTCGGAGAACACGGTGATGGTGTGCGGCGCGACCCGCTCACGGGGGTGCGGTGTGGTGGGGGCGGCGGGTGTGGTGGTCAAGGCGTTCACGTTCCTATCGGCTTGTGTGCGTAGTCCAGGACGTGCAGTTCGAGCATGCGACCGACGTAGGGGTCCTGGCGCCGGAAGGCGTCCACGATGGCGATGTGGTCCTCGGCGTTCTCGTGCAGTTCGGTGCGCAGCCACTTCAGGGAGAGGCGGGTCCACAGCTCGATGGCCAGGGACTCCCAGTTGCGCAGCAGTACCTCGTTCCCCGCGGCCCGGACGATCTCCCGGTGGAACTCGACCGCGCAGTGGATCTGGAGATCGGGGTCCCCGTCCCGCGCCGCTTGGTGCAGCAGCTCCAGGTGCGGTTCCAGCTCCGACACGTCCCCCGCGAGCCGGCGTACGGCCAACTGGCCGGCGAGGCGTTCCAGGGCGGCGCGCACCGGATAGACCGCGGGCAGGTAGTCCGGGGTCAACTCCCGTACTCGTACACCCTTGTTGGGGATCATGTCCACGAGCTGCATGGCCTGGAGGTCGCGCAGCGCCTCGCGCACGGGGCCGTGGCTGACGTCGAGTTCCTGGGCGATGTGCCGCTCGATGATGCGGTCGCCGGGGCGCCAGCGGCCGTTCAGCAGTCCGTCGAGGAGGGCGCGCCGCACCTGCTCGCTCAATGGGACGCGCTTCAACGAGGCGGCGAACGCCGAGACTTCGGTGACTCTCTCACCTGACATGGGGACTCCGGTCGGAACGGGCGGGCGGCGGCCCGGAAGGGTTGAGCGATGATCGATCATCGTCTAACGTACGTCACGGTGGTCACGCCGCACCAGGTTCAAAACCCTCAGAGGCAAACCCTGTTGCGGCCCAGCCGGGTGCGGGCCCGGCCGCTCTCCGCGATGACGCGCGTTTCCGAGCAGATCTCCACCCTTCTTCCCGGCGCCGACGCGCCGAACGGGCCCAGCCGCCGTGCCGTGCGGGCATGCCCCGGTCCTCGCGCGTCGCCCTCTTTCCCCAAGGACTCCTGTGACCGAGCAGCTTCTCGACCTCACCCAGCACGAGATCCAGGCACTGAAGACCCGGTTCAACCTCGCCGACGCCCACACCCACCAGCAGCAGTCCCCGGGCCAGCGCGAGATCGTGTCGGCCCTGCCCGCCCTCTGGTACGAAGCCGAGGAGACGCGCCAGGCGGACCTGGAAGACCGTTTCAAGGAGGTCTTCTTCCGGCTGCACGGCCAGAACAGCGTGCGCGCGGAGACGACGATGCTCTCCTACGCGGCTTCCATCTCCACGCTCGTCGCGGGCATGTACCTGCGGCGCAACGACATCAGCGTCAGCCTCGTCGAGCCCTGCTTCGACAACCTCCCCGACGTCCTGCGCAACGTCGGCGTCCGCCCGGTGCCGGTCCCCGAGGACGCCCTGCACGACGCCGACCGCATCTACGACCGCCTCGCCGAGTCCGTCACCACCGACGCGCTCTTCCTCGTGGACCCCAACAACCCCACCGGCTTCTCGCTGCTCAGTCACGGCCGCAAGGGTTTCGAGGAAGTCGTCCGCTACTGCGTCGACCACGACAAACTCCTTGTCGTCGACCTCTGCTTCGCCGCCTTCGCCCTCGCCGACCCGCGCTTCGGCCGGTTCGACCTCTACGAACTCCTCGACACCTCCGGGGTGCGCTACATCGCCCTGGAGGACACCGGGAAGACCTGGCCGCTCCAGGACGCCAAGTGCGCCCTGCTCACGTGCAGCCGCGACCTGTACGAGGACGTCTACAACATCCACACCAGCGTCCTGCTCGACGTCTCGCCGTTCGTCCTCAACTTCCTCGCCCGCTACGTCGAGGACTCCATCGAGGACGGCATGGCCTCGGTCCGCGACGTCATCACCCGCAACCGCGAGACCGCCCTCAAGACCCTGGAGGGCAGCCTCCTCGAACACCTCGACCCCGCGGTCAACGTCAGCGTCGCCTGGTTCCGGATCACCGACGACCGGATCAAGGCGACCGAACTCCAGGCCCACCTCATCGAGTACGAGGTCTACGTGCTGCCCGGCACGTACTTCTACTGGAACGAGCCGGAGCGCGGCGAGGCCTACGTCCGCATCGCGCTCGCCCGCGACCCCCAGGAGTTCGCGGACTCCCTCACCCGCCTGCGCGAGGCGGTGGACAGCTATGCCGCGTGACGTCTACGTGGACGCGTCCCTGTTCATGGGGATGCACAGCGCCGATCCGGCCGTGCGCGCCGCCTGCGCCGCCTTCTTCGCCGAACACCTCCACCGGCCGGTCGTGATGACGTACGAGGAAGTCGGCCGGTGCGACGACCTGGTGTGGAGTCACTCACGCCACGAGCAGGACGTCTACTACCCTTTCATGGACGTGCTGCACTCCCTCATGCCGATCCGGCGGCGCGCCTACACCGCCGCCGACTGGGCGGCGCAGGACCGGCTGCCGGCCCGCGCCGGCACCCTCGCCCCGCGCGAGCGGATGCTGCTGGCGTCCGTCCTGGCCACCGAGAGCGAACTGGTCACCGTCAACCCCCGCCTCACGGCGCTCGCCGCGGACGGACTCCCGGTGCGCACCCCGCGACCCGCGGACGGAGCCGTGCGCTTCACCGACGCCGACGACGTACTCGACGGCCTGTACCGCACATCCCTGACCCTGGAGGTCGACCATGCCGCCGTCTGAAGCACCCGGGAACCGGTACGCCGCCGTGGAGGAGCTGAAGCGGCTGCGCGGCGTCGTCGTGCCGCTCGTGACCCCCGTCGACGCGCGGCACAAGGTGTGCGAGCGGAGCGTCGCCCGGCTGATGGACAGCCTGCGGGGCCGGGTCGCGGGGTACATGCCGGCGCTCAGCACCGGGGAGGGCTGGAAGCTCTCCCTCAAGCAGTGGATCGACATCGTGCACCTGACCGTCGAGCACGCCGACGGCGCCCCGGTCCTCGCCGGCGTGGAGGTCGGCCGACCCGCCGGCATCCTGGCGCGGGCCGCCCTCGCCGAGGCCCTGGGCGCCGACGCCATCGTCGTACCGCCGCCGTTCCCGGCCGCCGACACGCCGCGCCCCACGCTCGTCGAGCACTTCCGGGAGATCGTCGACAAGAGCCCGCTGCCGGTCTTCGTCTACCACGAGAACGCGGTTTCCAAGATGGACCTGGACGTGACCGCGCTGCGCGAGGTGTGCGCGCTGCCGGGCGTCATCGGCGTCAAGGAGTCCAGCGGTGACGCCCAGTTCACCAAGGAGCTGCTGGCCGGCGAGGTGCCGGTGCCGGTGTTCCAGGGCTGGGAGCACCAGATCGCCGACGTACCCGGCGTGCAGGGCTTCGTCGGCCCACTGGCCAACCTCGAACCCGACACCTGCGACGAGGCCGTGACGTCCTTCTCCCGCCTCTCCCAGGAGCGGGTCGACGAACTGTCCGAGCAGTACGGCCTGTTGGCGGACGACTGGTACCTGCACGTAAAGACCGAGCTGGCCCGGCGCGGCGTCATCAGCACGGCGCTGGCCGTCGGCTGACCTCGCCCCCACCCCCGCCAAGCGCGAAGGAGCGCCCCAGTGACAGCGAACGCCACCGCGGAACGCACCGCGGGCAGCCGCCTGTTCGTCCTCAACCGCACCATCCCCAGCCCCGAGGAGCTGCGTGAACTGCACGACCTCGAAGAGCGGCTGATCGCCTCCCGGGTCCGCGAGATCGAGGCCGCGGCACCGGACCTGCCGGACCGCGCCGCCCTCGGCCGGCAGATGAAGGAACTGCTGAAGGCCGAGGAGGCCGACCCGCCGGAGTTCGAGCGCGTCATGGCCGAGGACCTGGACCTCGAACAGTTCAAGGAGGTCGTCGCGCAGTTCGCGGTGGACGGCCTGACCGAGTCCGAGTCGTTCCTGCCGATCGTCTGGCGGCTCCCGAAGAAGGCCAAGATGGCCGTGTTCCGGGTCCTCATCGACGAGTTCGGCTGCGGCAACCTCGACCAGGCGCACTTCAACATCTACCGCGACCTGATGACCGAACTGGGCATGTCCCTGGAGGTCGAGGACTATCTCGACCGCACGAACGAGGAGACGTACGCGTACGTCAACACGTTCTTCTGGGCGGCGGCCCGGGCCCCGCGCCCCGAGTACTTCCTCGGCACGCTCTGCTACCTGGAGTCCAGCATCCTCTACGCCTTCAAGTGCTTCGCCGCGGCGGCGCAGCGGCTCGGCCTCAAGGGCGCCCGCTACTACACCGAGCACCTGCACATCGATCACTTCCACGCCAAGGAACTCCAGGTCGCCATCAGGGAGTTCGACGCCGAGGCCGACCTGCACCCGGTGAAGGTATGGGCCGGGTTCAAGATGGCCAGTGAGGTCATCGGCGGCGCCACCGAGGCGGCGGTCGCCTCCGCGCTCAAGGCGGCCTGAGTGGACGACGCCACCATCGAGCAGGTGGGCGATGACAAGCTCCGGGTGCGGGTCGGGGGGCGGGAGTTCGAGGTGGACGCGGCCTGCCCGCACCGCAAGGGCTTCCTCGCCCACGGCTATGTGAACGCCGCGCGGCTGCGGATCACCTGCCCCCTGCACCACTCCAGCTTCTCGCTGGAGACGGGCGAGGCGATCACCGGGCCCACCGACCGGCGCCTGTGCACCCGGGAGACCACCCCACCCGCCGGCTGACCCCTACGGCTGCAACAGGGCGGCGGGTTCCGGGCAGCCGCCCCGGAACCCGCCGCCCGGCACATCGAGCAGGCGCCGCTCCTGCGCCGCCGCAAGGAACTCACCTGCCCGCGACCGCTGCGTCAGCGTCGCGCCGCAGCCGGTCCCCGCCCGCCAGGATCGCCGCCGCCAGCGCGTCCGCGGCGCCCGGCGCGCCCTGCTCGGCGTCGCGCCGCTCGCCGTGCAGCAGGACGAAGTCGACCGAGCCGAGCTCCGGCAGGCCCGCCCGGTCGGGGACGCGGACCAGGCCCGGCGGGATCAGCCCGCGCGAGTGCGCCATCACGCCGAGGCCCGCGCGGGCCGCCGCCACCAGGCCGTTGAGGCTGCCGCTGGTGCATGCCACCCGCCAGGCACGGCCGCGCCGCTCCAGCGCCTCGAAGGCGAGGGCGCGGGTGATGCCCGGCGGCGGATAGACGATCAGCGGCACCGGGCGTTCGGGGTCCAGGCGCAGCCGCTCGGAGCCGATCCACACCAGCTGGTCGTGGCGGACCAGTTCGCCGCGCGGGTCCTCCGGGCGCCGCTTGGCGAGCACCAGGTCGAGCTTGCCCGCGTCCAGCCGCTCGTGGAGCGTGCCGGAGAGCTCGACGGTCAGCTCCAGGTCGACGTCCGGGTGGTCGTGCCGGAAGGACTCGAGGATGTCGGTGAGCCGGGTCAGGACGAAGTCCTCCGACGCCCCGAACCGCAGCCGCCCGCCGAGCCGCGTCCGGGTGAAGAACGCCGCCGCCTGCTCGTGCACCGCCAGAATCCGCCGGGCGAAGCCGAGCATCGCCTCGCCGTCCTCGGTCAGCTCGACGGTGTGGGTGTCCCGGGTGAACAGCGGCCGCCCGGTGGCGTCCTCCAGGCGGCGCACGTGCTGGCTCACCGTCGACTGGCGCAGGCCGAGACGCCGGGCGGCCTGCGTGAAGCTGAGCGTCTGGGCCACCGCGAGGAAGGTGCGGAGCTGCGAAGGGTCGTACACGCCACCAGCGTAGTACCGCTCATCGCGATCCGTGATGACAGTGAGAGCGGTGTACCGGATTCCCGATCGCACCGGACAGGAGGATCATGGTGAGGGCATGTTCCGGCCGAAGGCCGGATTTCGCCCCCGAGAGCATGGAGCACCGTGAAACGCCTGAAGTGGCCGTCGTGGATGCCGGTCGACCCCTACATCGTGGGGCTGCTCGCGATCGTGGGGATCGCGGCCCTGGTGCCCGCCCGCGGCACCGCCGCCGATGTCGCCTCCGGGGCCTCCACCGCCGCCGTCTCGTTCCTCTTCTTCCTCTACGGGGCCCGGCTGTCCACCCGCGAGGCGCTCGACGGGCTCAAGCACTGGCGGCTGCACGTCACGGTCCTCGCCTGTACGTTCCTCGTCTTCCCGCTGCTCGGACTCGCGGCGAAGGGGCTCGTGCCCTACGTCCTGACGCCCGCCCTCTACAGCGGCTTCCTCTTCCTCACGCTGGTGCCGTCGACGATCCAGTCGTCCATCGCCTTCACCTCCATCGCCCGCGGCAACGTCCCCGCGGCCATCTGCGCGGGCTCCTTCTCCTCGCTCGCCGGCATCCTGCTCACCCCGCTGCTCGCGGCGGCCCTGCTCGGCAGCAGGGGCGGCGGCTTCTCTGCGGACTCCGTCGTCAAGATCGTGCTGCAACTGCTCGTGCCGTTCGTCGCCGGGCAGCTCCTGCGCCGCTGGATCGGCGGCTTCGTCACACGGCACAAGAAGGTCCTCGGGTACGTGGACCGCGGCTCGATCCTGCTCGTCGTCTACACCGCCTTCAGCCAGGGCATGGTGCAGGGCATCTGGAGCCAGGTCACCCCATGGCGGCTGCTCGCGCTGCTCGGCGTCGAGGCGGTGCTGCTCACCGTGATGCTGACGCTGACCTGGTACGGCGCCAAGCGGCTCGGCTTCGGCCGCGGCGACCGCGTCGCCATCCAGTTCGCCGGGTCGAAGAAGTCCCTGGCCGCCGGGCTGCCCATGGCGAGCGTCCTGTTCGGGGCGCACGCCTCCCTCGCCGTCCTGCCGCTCATGCTCTTCCACCAGATGCAGCTGATGGTCTGCGCGGTCATCGCCAAGCGCCGCTCGCGCGATCCGCGCGACTTCGACGGCGAGGAGCCGCTCAGCGCGGCTCCGCAAGGCGCAGCGTCACGAACCGCGGCCGGTACAGCGCCACGTTCCGGTTGACGTTCGCCTGCGCGCTCGCGGGCACCGGGTCCAGCCAGTTCACGTCGTAGCTCAGCACCACGCGCCCGTCCCCGCCGAGCGCCGGGTGGGCCTGCGGGTTGTACGCCGCCGTGTCCTGACGCGGCGCGGAGTCCTTCGGCAGCGGCGCCTCGAACCCCTTGGCGGGGCCGTGCCAGGGCCCGGTGGGGGAGCAGGACCAGTACGACGTGACGGTGGTCAGCCCCTCGGTGCCCGCGGCCATGGTGAACAGCACATACGTCCCGTCCTCCCGCACGACCGTGAACGCGCTGCCCACCCCCTTGCGCTTCCCGTCCCCGAGGACCGGCCGCGACGTGGCCCCGCGCCCCCACTCCTCGCCGTCCCAGTACTCCCACGCGTCCGCCTCGGCGAGCCTGCCGTGCGGGACGCGCGCGACATGGGCGTGCGAGGACGGCCGCGAGGTGGCCTGGGCGTCCGTGCCGCCGAAGACGTACGTCCAGCCGCCGTCGTCGACCGTCGCCGCGCCATACAGGACCCGCTTCTCCGGGTCCTTCACGCCCTGCTGGTCGGAGACCTTCACGATGCCCTCGACACGCAGGTCGGGCAGGGAGAGCGTGGCGACCTCCGTGGCGAGGGGGACGCCGTAGATCCAGGGGCCCTGGCTCGCCATGCGGGTCCACAGGAGCACGCGTACGACCTGCTCGTCCGAGCCGGGCGACCGGGGCTCGACGCGCGCCGCCACCGGCCAGCGCCACTGCTGGGGGGCCGGGTCGGCGAAGAGGGGAGTGGGGAGGGTGCGGTTGAGGGTGCCCGAGCGGGACATCACCACGGCGGAGTTGCGCACCATCGGCGCGTTGGTGTCCCGCCAGGTGTGGGGTTGGCCCGCCGGGTTGGGCGGGGCGTGGACCTGGCCGAGGAAGGTGTCGGAGAACAGCCACAGGACGCGCCCGTCCGGCAGCCGCACCGAGTGGGTGCCGTCCCCGCCGGTCCAGTCGTCGGTCCGCGTCCCGTCGTCGCCGTAGCGCGCGAACTCCCCCGTCGCCTTGTCGTCGGCCGACCAGGACGCCACGGCCTTGGGGCGGCACGCCGCGTCCGGCGCGCCCTCCCGGTCGTCTTCCGGGAGGGCGATGAGCAGGACGGCCGCGCAGGCGACGGCGAGCAGCAGGACCAGCCAGATCCTGCCGCCCGCGCCACCGCGACGTTCTCGGTCGGACACGCCGGGGACGTTAGTTGCTGCCGCGCACGCGGTCCATGGGGAGCCGGGTGACGGTGTCCCGTGTCACAGGAGCCTCACCGGTGCGCAGGGCTTCCACCTCCGCGTCGCCCAGGGCTCTGTCGTACACCGCCACGTCGTCGACCGACCCGGTGAAGTGGGCGCGGCTGTCCATGCGTTGCCCGATGTGCACGCCGAACGCGGAGTTGCGGCTGACCGAGCCCGGCACGTCCGCGGCGGTGACCTGCTCCCCGTCGAGGAAGAGCGTGAGCCGCCCGTCGCCACGGCGCAGCGCGATGTGGTGCCACGCGCCGTCGTTGTACGCGCCCGTGGTGCGCACGAAGGCGGACCTCGGCGGCGCGGCGCCCTCGCGCGTGGTGATCAGGCCGGTGACGCGGTCGCTCGCCGGCTCGCCGCGCAGCCACACCTGCGGCTGGTTGGTGCCGATGCCGCCCATCCACAGCATCGGCTGCTCACCGCTGGTCGCGGTGTAGCGGAACCACATGGAGGCAGTGAAGTCCTTGGCGCCCAGCGGCAGCTGGCGGCGGAAGGGCAGGCGTACGGCGTCGTCCGCGCCGTCGAGGGAGAGCGCCCCGCCGAAGCGTCCCGGGGTCGCGCGTGCCCCGCCGAGCACGGCCGCGGCGCGGGCACCCGGGGCGTGGTCGCGGGTCGTCGGGTCGGGGCCCCGGCGCGGCTTCAGCCAGTCCTCCGTGAAGCGGGCGAAGCGGATCTCGTCGCGCGCGTCGACCGCGCCGGCCTCGTACAGCAGGCCGGTATGCGAGCCGTCGGCCCGCACCAGGTCGGAGTAGCCGGACCAGTCCGTGGTCACCGTCGTGCCCCGGTCGACGCTGTCCCAGGTGCGGCCGCCGTCGTAGGAGGAACGGATCTGCATCGTGCGGCGCCGGTCGGGGTCGCCGGGGCAGGCGAGCAGCATCCGCTTGCCCGACTGGAGGGTGGAGCACTGCACTTGGGGCGCGTAGATGTCCGGGACCGCCCGGAAGGGAGCGGTGAAGGAGCCGCCGCCGTTCCGGCTGACCGCCTGGGTGCGGTGGCCGAGGTCGGTGCCGTCCTGCTCGCGCCCGCTGACGTGGAGCGCCCCGTCGGGCCGCTCGGTGACGGTCATCTCGGACGGCTTCTGGCGGAACGTGCCGTCGGCGGCGACCGGGTACGAGTCCGTGGCGCCGATCCGCCAGTGGTCGCCGCCGTCGTCGCTGACGACCAGCGCCGCGTGGTTGGCGCTTATCCGGCTGCCGTCCCACGTCTCGGCGTTGACGGCGAGGACGAGCCGTCCCGCGTGCCGGCCGCGGGTCAGCTGGACGCCGTGCACGGGGCCGGTCGCGTACCAGGAGTTCCAGTTCTCCGGCAGGATCTCCTCGCTCAGGTCGCGCGGCGGCGACCAGGTGCGGCCGTCGTCGTCGCTGTACTGGAGGTGGGGCGTGCGGTCGCAGGGGATGTCGCAGTTCTTGCCGTCCGTGCGGCCGGTGTTGAAGGTCTCCGCGAGCAGGATCCGGCCGCTCTCGCGGTCCACGACGGGCGCCGGATTGCCGTGGGTGTCGCCCCCGCCCTCGTTGATGACCTGGAGCGGGCCCCAGGTGCGGCCCCCGTCGTACGAGCGCTTGAGCACCAGGTCTATGTCGCCCGCGTCGCCGCAGTTGTCGACCCGGCCCTCGGCGAAGGCGAGCAGCGTGCCCTTGGTCGTCCTCACGACGGCCGGGATGCGGAAGCAGGCGTACCCCGGGTCCTGGGAGGCCTTGAACAGCACCTGCTCCTCGAACGGCGCCGTCCGTTCGGGCGCCGCCTGCGCCCCGGGAGCGGGCAGCAGGGCGCCGACGGACACGACGGCCGCGGCGGTCAGGGCGGCGGTGGCGGCGCGGAGGGATCCGAGACGTACGCGGAGGCTGGATCTCGATGGGCTCGACGACAGCGACGACATGGTGCGGCCCGCCTTTCGTGGCGACTGCGATGGCGACGGCGACAGCGACTGCTCGACAGCGATACGACTGCGACTGGACATCTGGACATCCCACGTCCTATGTGCGAGTCATAGACGGTACTGAGGGCCACCGCACCTCACAAGAACCATGCGTCGGGGAACCGCGCGTCGCTCACGGCACGAGGACCACCTTCCCGAGATTGCTCCGCCCCTCGATCGCCGCGTGGGCGAGGGCCGCGTCCTCCAGTGCGAACCGCCCGTGCACGGCGGGCCGCAGCTCACCCGCCTCGAACAGGCGCCACAGCTCCCGCCGCCACGTCTCGTACACCGCGGGTCTGCCGCGCGCGATCAGCGCCATCTGGAAGCCGATGACCGACTTGGCGCCGACGAGCAGGTCGTACGCCGCCACGGTGCCGCCGCCCGAGCTGTAGGCCACCAGCCGGCCGTGCGGGGCGAGGGATCCGACGGCGGGTGACAGCAGGTCGCCGCCCACCGCGTCCAGGACGTAGTCGACCGGCTCGCCCCAGTCCTTACGGTCGTACGTGATGACGTCATCGGCGCCGAGCCCGCGCACGAAGCCGGCCTTGTCGGAGTCGGACACGGCGCCCACGACGCGTCCGGCCCCCCGCGCCTTCGCCAGCTGCACGGCAAGATGGCCGACCCCGCTCGCCGCGGCCGTGACGAGCGCGGCCTCACCGGGCGCGGGGCGCGCGGCCTCCAGCGCGCCGAACGCGACGAGCCCTGAGCGGACCAGCGCGACGGCGTCGACCGCGCTCGCCCCGTCCGGGACCGGGGAGGCCATGGTGGTGTGCAGCAGGGCGTAGTCGGCGTATCCGTGCCCGAAGACGAGCCCTGTCACCCGGTCGCCCGGCGCATGGCCGCGGGCGCCCTCGCCGAGCGCGACGACCTTCCCGGCGATCTCGCCGCCGAGCGCGATCGGCTCGCGCTGCTCACGCACTTTGCGGACGACGGGCAGCGTGACGCCGGCGGCCTCGACGCGCACGAGCAGCTCGCCGGGGCCCGGCTCGGGGACGGGGGCCTCCTCCAGGAACAGGACCTCGGGGCCGCCACTTCGTTCGTACCGGACGCGACGCATCCGCACCACCTCCAGAGTGCTCGGGAATCATTGGGAACCCCAACGGTAAACAGGTTTCGTTGGGAAGTCCAATGATTCTTCGCTAGGCTCGGTCCATGCCCACGACGCCGCCCGCCCCCAGCACCATCCGCACCCTCCCCAGCTGGCTGCTCGGCCGCGCGGCCGCCCGCGGCCGGGGCCTCGTCGCCGAAGCGCTTGGGCAGGAGGGGCTGAAGATGTGGCACCACGTGGTGCTCGCCGCCGTCGCGGACCTCGGCCCGGTCGCCCAGGCGGAGCTGGGCCGCAGCGTCCTGCTCGACCCGAAGGACATGGTCGGGGTGCTCAACGACCTCCAGGCAGGCGGCTTCGTCGACCGCGCGCCCGACCCCAAGGACCGCCGCAAGAACGCGATCACGATCACCGCCGAGGGAAAGCGGCTCCTGGCCCGCTGCACCCGCGCCGCCGAGCGGGCCAACGGCGAACTCCTCGCGCCCCTCTCCGCCGACGAGCGGGCACGGTTCCTGGAGATGCTGACCCGGATCTCCGGGGTCACGGAGGACGGCGCGTCCTGAGGCAGGCGGCCCGGTCGGCGCAGGGGGCGCTCCCCGCCGGCCGGGACCGCGCCGCCGTGCGGCGGGCGGCCCCGGGTCAGCCCTGGGCGGCCGCGGCCCGCAGGGCGACGCGGTGCTCGCCCGCGTACACGTTCATGGAGGAGCCGCGCAGGAAACCGATCAGCGTCAGACCGGTCTCGGCGGCCAGGTCGACCGCGAGCGAGGACGGCGCCGAGACCGCGGCGAGCACCGGTATGCCCGCCATCACCGCCTTCTGGGCGAGCTCGAAGGAGGCCCGGCCCGAGACGAGCAGGATCGCGCGCGACAGCGGGAGCCGCCCCTCCTGAAGGGCCCGGCCGACGAGCTTGTCGACGGCGTTGTGCCGCCCCACGTCCTCCCGTACGTCGAGCAGCTCCCCCTCCTCGGAGAAGAGCGCCGCCGCGTGCAGGCCCCCGGTCCTGTCGAAGACCCGCTGCGCCGCGCGCAGCCGGTCGGGCAGGACCGCGAGGAGCTCCACACCGAGCCGCACCGGTGGGGTGTCGGCGATCGGGAAGCGGGCCGTGGTGCGGACGGCGTCCAGGCTCGCCTTGCCGCACAGGCCGCAGGACGAGGTGGTGTAGACGTTGCGCTCCAGCGTGATGTCGGGGATCACGACACCCGGGGCGGTCCTCACGTCGACGACGTTGTACGTGTTGACACCCTCGGCGGTCGCCCCGGCGCAGTACACGATCGACTGGAGCTCGTCGGCCGCGCCGAGCACGCCCTCACTGACCAGGAACCCCGCCGCGAGCGCGAAGTCGTCGCCCGGCGTGCGCATGGTGATGGCGAGCGGCCTGCCGTTCAGCCGGATCTCAAGGGGCTCCTCGGCGACCAGGGTGTCGGGCCGCTCGGAGACGTGCCCGTCCCGGATCCGGATGACCTTGCGTCGCTCCGTGACTCGTCCCATGTCCTGATCAGTCCCGGTTCTGTACGTGCTGGTAGCCGAAGCGGCCCTTGACGCGGAGATTGCCGTGGGTCACCGGATCGTCGTACGAGGAGGTGACCTTCACGATCTCATTGTCCTGCACGCGCAGGGTGAGGTCGCAGCCGGCTCCGCAGTACGCGAGTACGCGCACACGGTCCTCGTCCCGGTCCGCGCCGCCTCGTACCAGGTCGGTCGCTGCGAGAGCGATGGCGTCGGGGGTGGCGGGGTCGACGGTGGCGGTGGCGGTGGCGTGGGTTGGCGCGCAGGTCACCGGGCCCCGCCTCGCGTAGGGTCCGTGCGGCAGATCGCGGTTGGCACGAGGCGCTGCGCCGTGGGGAGTTGACGTGAATGGCCGGTGGTCCGAGGAAGCCGGCGACGGCGAGGCATGCCGGAACCGCCCGAAGCCGCCTACCGCGCCTACGCCGAGCGGGGCGACCGACTGGCCTACGAGCAGCCCTACTTCGCCCGCGGGCTCACGTGACGGCGCTCGCGGCCGAGGCGGTGTCCGACCCGGCGGCGCCGGTCGCCGCCCTGGAGGACGCGCTGCGGGCGGTGTGCGGCGAGACGGCTCGCCCGACCACGGCGCAGGCCGCACCGGCACCACCCGTCCCGGACCGGTCCTCACCGTCGCCTCCGTCGTACGGGAGGGCGTCGAGGTCCGCCTGCCCGCGCCGACGGGCTCGCTCCCGGGCACCGCGTCCGGATGGGCGGCCGGCCTGTCGCGGGGGACGCGCGGTCGCGAACGGAGGCCGCCGGCTCCGGCCGGGCCGAGGCGGCCACCGCCGCCCTGCGCCCCACCTCGACGTCGCCGGGCGGCGGCTTCGCGGAGGCGGGCGTGCTCACCGAGGAGGGGGCCTCGCCGCTCGGCCGGTGGACGGCGATCCCCTGGCTCTGCGCCGCCGGGGCCGACGGCGTGGTCCTCGCGGCGGTCGTGACCCTCACCAAGGCGGCGCCGGCGATCGACGGCCCGACGCCCGCCCTGACCACGCACGAGGACGGCGAGGGCGGTCACCTGGCCGTCATCACCTGGCCCTACGGCACCCGCAGCGACGTCCCCCCGCCACCGCCGGAACAGGCGGGTCAGGTATACGAGGCGGGGACAGCGGTCGAAGAGGGCCGCGCAGCGGCCAATTCCGTGCGCCCCCTTCCCAAGCCGCCGGACGGTTCCTAGCGTTCGGGATCATGAAGCCCCCCGTCGCACCCCCCGGCTGGAGTCGCTGGCTCGTGCCGCCGGCCGCCCTTTCGGTGCACCTCTCCATCGGCCAGGCGTATGCCTGGAGCGTCTTCAAACCGCCCCTCGAATCAGCGCTGCACCTCAGCGGCACCCAGAGCGCGCTGCCCTTCCAGCTCGGCATCGTCATGTTGGGCCTGTCCGCCGCCTTCGGCGGCACGCTCGTCGAGCGCAACGGCCCGCGCTGGGCGATGAGCGTGGCGCTCGTCTGCTTCTCATCGGGCTTCCTGATCGCCGCGCTCGGCGCCGCGATCAGCCAGTACTGGCTGATCGTGTTCGGCTACGGCTTCGTCGGCGGGATCGGCCTCGGCATCGGCTACATCTCGCCCGTCTCCACCCTCATCAAGTGGTTCCCCGACCGCCCGGGCATGGCCACCGGCATCGCGATCATGGGCTTCGGCGGCGGCGCGCTCATCGCCTCGCCGTGGTCGGCGCGGATGCTGGACGCCTTCGGCGCGGACACGGACGGCATCGCGCTCGCCTTCCTCGTGCACGGCCTCACGTACGCCGTCTTCATGGCACTAGGCGTGCTCCTGGTCCGCGTACCGCGTACGGAGGGCGCGCGCCGGCCCGGCGTCCCCGGCGTGCTCGAAGGACCGCAGGTGTCGGCGCGGCAGGCCGTCCGCACCCCGCAGTTCTGGTGCCTGTGGGTGGTCCTGTGCATGAACGTGACCGCGGGCATCGGCATCCTGGAGAAGGCCGCCCCGATGATCACGGACTTCTTCGCGGACACCGCGACCCCCGTCTCGGTCTCCGCCGCGGCCGGCTTCGTCGCCCTGCTCTCAGCCGCCAACATGGCAGGTCGCATCGGCTGGTCCTCGGCCTCCGATCTGATCGGCCGCAAGAACGTCTACCGCGTCTACCTCGGCGTGGGCGCTCTGATGTATCTGCTCATCGCCCGCTTCGGGGACGCATCAAAACCGCTGTTCATCATCTGCGCGCTGGTCATCCTCTCCTTCTATGGAGGCGGCTTCGCGACCGTCCCCGCCTATCTGAAGGACCTCTTCGGCACCTATCAGGTGGGCGCCATCCATGGCCGGCTGCTCACCGCCTGGTCCACGGCGGGCGTCCTCGGGCCGCTGATCGTGAACCGGGTGGCCGACCACCAGGAGGAGGCGGGCCGACACGGGTCCGGGCTCTACGGCCTCTCCTTCGCCATCATGATCGGACTGCTGCTCGTCGGCTTCGTGGCCAACGAACTCGTCCGCCCCGTCCACCCCCGCCACCACATCCCCGCCCCGAGGGAGGCCGGCGATGACCACGCCGCCGAGCACACCACCACGTGACCGCCGCTCACTCACCGTGTTCGCCTGGCTCTGGGTCGGGGTACCGCTCGGCTACGGACTGTATGAACTCGTACACAAGGTCACCCAGCTCTTCAGAGGGTGACCGGCTCATGAGAAGCATCCAAAGGGGGCGCGCCTTTCCTGTTGCTTTACGTGTCCTGTTACCGGTGAGTCGCTGACCACACTGGAGGGTCCCGCATCTCCGGCAACAAGGGGGACCCGTACATGCACGGCTCGCGCATCGCCGCCGTCGGCCACTACCAACCCGCCAAGATCCTCACCAACGAGGATCTGGCGGGCATCGTGGACACGAGCGACGAGTGGATCCGCTCCCGGGTGGGCATCCGCACCCGACACATCGCGGGTCCCGAGGAGCCGGTCGACGAGCTGGCCGCGCACGCCGGCGGCAAGGCCCTGGCCGCCGCGGGCCTGACCCCCGACGCGGTCGACCTGGTCCTGGTCGCCACCTCCACGGCCATCGACCGCTCGCCGAACATGGCCGCCCGCGTGGCGGCCCGGCTCGGCATCCCCTCGCCGGCCGCCATGGACATCAACGTCGTGTGCGCGGGCTTCACGCACGCGCTCGCCACGGCCGACCACACCCTGCGGGCCGGGGCCGCCACCCGCGCCCTGGTCATCGGCGCGGACAAGATGTCCGAGGTCACCGACTGGACGGACCGCACCACCTGCGTGCTGACCGGTGACGGCGCGGGCGCCGCCGTCGTCGAGGCGTGCGGGCCAGGCCAGGAGCCCGGCATCGGCCCCGTGCTGTGGGGCTCGGTGCCCGGGATGGGCAACGCCGTCCGGATCGAGGGCACCCCGCCGCGCTTCGCCCAGGAGGGACAGAGCGTCTACCGCTGGGCGACGACCCAGCTGCCGCCGCTGGCCCGCGCGGCCTGCGAACGCGCCGGGCTCACCCCCGCCGACCTCGCCGGAGTCGTCCTGCACCAGGCCAACCTCCGCATCATCGAGCCGCTCGCCGAGCGCATCGGCGCGGTGAACGCCGTCGTCGCCCGCGATGTCGTCGACTCCGGGAACACCTCGGCGGGCTCCATCCCGATGGCGCTGTCCAAGCTGGTGGAGCGCGGGGAGCTGCGCTCCGGCGACCCTGTGCTGCTGTTCGGCTTCGGCGGCAACCTCTCGTACGCGGGGCAGGTCGTCCGCTGCCCGTGAACGGGGCACGCCCCGCCGTTTGACCGGCTCGCGCCCCGGGCCGCTCAGGGAGCGGATCTACGAGACGCTGCTCGGACTACGGCTGAACACCGAGGGCCGGGTCGATCTGCGGCCCGCCCGGGGCGCGTTCGTGCACGAGCCGACCGAGGAGGAGGCGGACCAACTGCTCACGGCCCGCACCCTCTTGGCGACCGGGGCGAACAGGCCGTGGCGGACGGCGACACCGACGTGGTCGTCCCCCTCGACGCCGCCTGCCACGCCAAGGTGATGGAGTTCGCGGGCGATGGCGTCCCCGCGAGCGGCGCGCCACCGAGATCGTGCGGGCCCACACGGAAACACCCGGCGGACCTACCACCAGCGCGAGCGGGGCTGACCCCGCCCGCGCCACGGCCCGCGGGCCAGGGGCTCACTTGCTCCTGGGCGCCAGCACCGCCTGCGTCTGCGTGGTCTGTCCCGCCAGGCGCCCCTGATCGTCGTACACCTCGGTCTGTACGACGATGAAGGAGCCGCCGACGTGCAGCGGGCGGGCCACGGCGCGGGCCGTCCCGGAGCGCACGGCCCGCAGGAAGTTGGTCTTGGACTCGATCGTCGAGGTGGCCTCACCCTCGGGCAGATTGAGGTACGCGCACACCGCGCCGACCGTGTCCGCGAGGGTCATCAACGCCCCGCCGTGCAGCACGCCGCCCGCCGTGCACAGCTGGGGGGACCACGGCAGGGTGCCCTCCACGCGCTCGGGTCCCGCCTCGTCGAAGGCGATGCCGAGATGGGCGGCGAAGGGGACGGCGGAAAGCAGTTGGGCCCGGAGATCGTTCTGGGGCAAGGTGTCCGACATGGGGTGACCTTCCACTGGGGGGCGTGGCGACCACCATCGTGCGGCACGGCCCCCCGGGGCGTCGATTACCCCGGAGGTAAGCCACCACGGCACCGCCACGGCACGACAGCGACACCGGGAGAAGCACATGAATACGGAGCACCGCGTACGCCCCGCGACCGAGGAGGACGTGCCGACGGCCGTGGACACCCTCGCCCGGGCCTTCGCCGACTACCCCTTCACGCGGTACGTCGTCGCGGCCGACGGCCACGAGGAGCGGATACGCGGCTTCCAGGAACTCTTCCTCACCCGGATCGGCATGGTCTACGGACGCGTCTGGGTCGCGGACGCCGGACGTGCCGTCGCCGTCTGGACCACGCCGGACCAGGACCCGGGGCCCGGTTTCGCCGAGGTCGGCCCGCGGATCGGGGAACTCGCCGGGGACCGCGCCCCCTGGTTCGAGTCGGCCGAGCGCGCCCTGGAGGCACACCGTCCCGAACGCCCGGTGTGGTTCCTCGCCACGGTCGGGGTCGACCCGGCGGCGCAGGGCCAGGGGCTCGGCAGTGCGGTGCTCCGGCCCGGCCTGGAGGCCGCCGACCGCGCGGGGTGCCCGGCGTTCCTGGAGACGTCGAGCGAGCGCAACGTCGCGTTCTACGAGCGGCTCGGCTTCGCCGTCACGGCGGAGGTCGCGCTGCCGGACGACGGCCCGCGCACGTGGTGCATGCTGCGCGAGCCCGCGTAGCCGCGCACGCCCTTCCTCCTCGGTCCGGCGAGTGGGGCGCCCTTTGTCCTGTGACTGGAGAAAGTCGGGGGCATTTTCCGCGCAACTTCTTCCCACACCCGGCACGCGCTGCTACGTTCCCCTCGAAAGCTCGGAAGCCCGATGAGGCGGGGAGGGGCGCGTGAGACGTATGACGGCTCGACCCGCCAACGCGCACCAGGCGCGACTGCTGCGGCTGTTGCGTGACGGCGGGCCCAACTCCCGCGCCCAGCTGGGTGATCAGGTCGACCTCTCGCGGTCCAAACTGGCCGTGGAGGTGGACCGGCTCCTGGAGACCGGGCTCGTGGTCGCCGACGGACTCGCCGCCTCGCGCGGCGGCCGCCGCTCCCACAACATCCGCCTGGCACCGGCGCTGCGCTTCCTCGGCGTGGACATCGGCGCGACCTCGGTCGACGTCGCGGTCACCAACGCCGAGCTGGAGGTCCTCGGCCACATCAACCAGCCCATGGACGTACGCGAGGGCCCGGTCGCGGTCTTCGAGCAAGTCCTCGCCATGGCCGCCAAGTTGCAGGCCTCCGGCCTCGCGGAGGGGTTCGACGGCGCGGGCATCGGCGTCCCCGGGCCCGTCCGCTTCCCCGAAGGCGTCCCGGTCGCCCCGCCGATCATGCCGGGGTGGGACGGCTTTCCCGTCAGGGAGGCCCTCAGCCAGGATCTTGGCTGCCCGGTCATGGTCGACAACGACGTGAACCTCATGGCGATGGGGGAGCAGCACGCGGGCGTCGCACGCTCCGTCGGCGACTTCCTCTGCGTCAAGATCGGCACCGGCATCGGCTGCGGCATCGTCGTCGGCGGCGAGGTCCACCGCGGTACGACGGGCAGCGCCGGCGACATCGGCCACATCCAGGCGGAGCCGGACGGACGCCCCTGCGCCTGCGGCAACAGGGGTTGCCTGGAGGCCTACTTCAGTGGCGCGGCGCTCGCCCGCGACGCCGAGGAGGCGGCCACCCAGGGGCGTTCGGCGGAGCTCGCCGCGCGGCTCGACGAGGCGGGGCGCCTGAGCGCCGTCGACGTCGCGGCGGCCGCCGCCGCGGGCGACGCCGCCGCGCTCGACCTCATCCGCGAGGGCGGCAACCGCACCGGCCAGGTCCTCGCCGCCCTCGTCAGCTTCTTCAACCCCGGCCTCGTGGTGATCGGCGGCGGTGTGACCGGGCTCGGCCACACCCTGCTCGCCGCGATCCGCACCCAGGTCTACCGCCAGTCCCTGCCGCTGGCGACCGGCAACCTTCCCATCGTGCTCGGCGAACTCGGCCCCACCGCCGGAGTCATCGGCGGCGCCCGGCTCATCAGCGACCACCTGTTCTCGCCGGCCTGACCGGCACGTACAGCACCTCACCCAGCACCGCACCCCGTACCTCACCCAGCACCGCACCCAGCACAGCGCACTGCTCTGCCCTGCCTGCTCTGCCCTGCCCTGCCCTGAGACCGGCACGTACGCACCCGCCTGGGGGAACCGTCATGGCACCAGAACCACCGCTGCTCACCATGTCCGGCATCACCAAGTCGTTCCCCGGCGTCCGTGCCCTCGACGGCGTCGACCTCCAGGTCCAGGCCGGGGAAGTGCACTGCCTCCTCGGCCAGAACGGCGCCGGGAAGTCCACGCTCATCAAGGTCCTCGCCGGCGCCCACCAGCCCGACGGCGGCGAGATCCGCTGGCGCGGCGAGCGCACCGCCCTGCGCTCGCCCATCACGGCCATGCGGCTCGGCATCGCCACCATCTACCAGGAACTCGACCTGGTGGAGGGCCTGTCCGTCGCCGAGAACGTCCACCTCGGACACGAGCCGACCGCCGCCGGGTTCGTGGTGCGCGGCCGGGAGGCCAAGGCGTCGACGGCCGCCCTGCTCAAGCGACTCGGGCACGCCGAGATAGACCCGGGGCGGCTCGTCGGCGAACTCTCCGCCGCGCAGCGGCAGATCGTCTCGATGGCCCGCGCGCTCTCCCACGAGGTGCGCCTCATCGTCATGGACGAGCCGTCCGCGGCCCTCGACCCCGACGAGGTGGACAACCTCTTCCGCATCGTCGGCGACCTCACCGGGGACGGCGTCGCCGTCGTCTACATCTCGCACCGCCTGGAGGAGATCCGCCGCATCGGCGACCGCGTCACCGTCCTCAAGGACGGGCGTGCCGTCGCGGGCGGCCTGCCCGCGAAGTCCACGCCGACCAAGGACGTCGTGGCGCTCATGACCGGACGCAACGTCGAGTACGTCTTCCCCGACCGCCCCACGCAACGGCACGCACACCAGCCGGTGTTGACGACCCGCGGCCTCACCCGGCACGGCGAGTTCGCACCCCTCGACCTCGACCTGCGCCCCGGCGAGATCGTCGGCCTCGCCGGACTCGTCGGCTCCGGACGCTCCGAGATCCTGGAGACGATCTACGGCGCCCGCAAGCCGAGCGCCGGCCACGTGAGCGTCGACGGACGGCCGCTGCGGCCCGGCAGCGTCCGCGCCGCCGTCCGCGCGGGCCTCGGCCTCGCCCCCGAGGAGCGCAAGGCACAGGCCCTGCTCATGCTGGAGTCCGTCACCCGCAACGTATCGGTCTCCTCCATGTCCCGCTTCTCGCGCGGCGGCTGGCTCGACAGGGGCGCCGAGCGGGAGGCCGCCCGCGCCGCCACCCGCGAGCTGTCGCTCCGCCCCGACCAGCCGTCCGCCCCGGTGCGCACCCTCTCCGGCGGCAACCAGCAGAAGGCGGTCCTCGCCCGCTGGCTGCTGCGCGGCTGCCGCGTCCTGCTGCTGGACGAGCCCACCCGCGGCGTGGACGTCGGCGCCCGCGCCGAGCTGTACGCGGTGATCCGCCGCCTCGCCGACGAAGGCCTCGCCGTGCTCCTCGTCTCCAGCGAGGTGCCCGAGGTGCTCGGCCTCGCCGACCGCGTCCTGGTGCTCCGCGAAGGCCGCGTCGTCCACACCGCGCCCGCCCGGGACCTCGACGAACACCGCGTACTCGACCTCGTCCTCGAAGGGAGCCCGGCGTCATGACCCAGCCCGCCCCGGCGGCCGAGGCCGCCGACCGCAAGCCCGCACCGGCCGACGACGGCGGCAGCCCGTGGCGCGCCACGCTCGCCCGCGCCGACGTGCGCACCCTGTCGCTGCTCGGCGTGCTCGCCGCGCTGATCGTGATCGGCGGCATCACCCAGCCCGACTCCTTCCTGGACGGCGACAACGTCCAGCTGATCCTCACCCAGGCGTCCGTCATCGGCGTCGTCACCGTCGGCATGACCTTCGTGATCATCTCCGGCGGCATCGACCTGTCGGTCGGCGCGATCGTCGCGCTGGCCTCGGTATGGGCGACGACCGTCGCCACCCAGGAGTACGGCTTCGCGGGCATCCTCTTCACCGCCGTCGTCGTCGGCATGGGATGCGGCCTGGTCAACGGCCTGCTCATCGCGTACGGCGGCATGGTGCCGTTCATCGCCACCCTCGCCATGCTGGCGGCGGGCCGCGGACTCGCCCTCCAGATCACCGACGGCAAGACCCAGATGGTCACCGTGGACGGGGTGCTGAAGCTTGGCGAGCGCGACTCCTACGTCCTCGGCATCCCACCGCTCGTCCTGGTCTTCGCCGCCGTCACCGTCGTCGGCTGGCTGCTGCTCAACCGCACCACGTTCGGCCGCCGCTCCGTCGCGGTCGGCGGCAACGCGGAAGCGGCGCGCCTCGCCGGCATCGACGTACGCAGGCAGCGGCTGTATCTGTACCTGCTCTCGGGCCTGTGCTGCGGCATCGCGGCGTTCCTGCTGATCATCCTCTCCGGTTCGGGACAGAACACCAACGGCAATCTGTACGAACTCGACGCCATCGCCGCGGCGATCATCGGCGGCACCCTGCTCAGCGGTGGCCGCGGCACCATCACCGGCTCCGTGCTCGGTGTGCTGATCTTCACCACGATCACCAACATCTTCGCGCTCAACAACCTGGAGACCGCGACCCAGCAGATCGCCAAGGGCGCGATCATCGTCGCCGCGGTCCTGGTCCAACGACGCACGGCCCACACTTCCTGAGCTGAGGGGTTCACCCATGCCAACGAACGCGAGCCGCAGAGGGCTCCTCTTCGGAGCCGCAGCCCTGTCCACCGGAGCCCTGATGACGGGGTGCACCAGCAACGAACCGAAGGACGAGGGCGACGACGCCAAGGACCAGCCGGTCGCCGACGACAAGCCGGGCAAGAAGGTCACCATCGGCTTCGCGGGCCCACAGGCCGACCACGGCTGGCTCAACGCCATCAACGACAACGCCAGGCGGCGGGCGGAGAAGTACTCCGACGTCACCCTGGAGGCCACCGAGGGCTCCAACGACACCGCCGCCCAGATCGGCCAGGTCGAGACGCTCATCAACAAGAAGGTCGACGTCCTGGTGATCCTGCCGGCCGACGGCAAGGCGCTCACCCAGGTCGGACTGAAGGCGATGAAGGCGAACATCCCTGTCGTCAACCTCGACCGCGTCTTCGCCTCCCCGCAGGCCTACCGCTGCTGGATCGGCGGCGACAACTACGGCATGGGCCTGAGCGCCGGCCACTACATCGGCGAGAAGCTCAAGGACAAGAAGAACGCGCGCGTGGTGGAGCTGGCCGGGCTCGACAACCTCGAACTGACCAAGCAGCGCACCAAGGGCTTCGACGACGCCCTCAAGAATTACCCGAACATCAAGAAGGTCGCCCGCCAGGCCGCCGAGTTCACCGTCGAGTCGGGGCAGTCGAAGATGTCCCAGCTCCTCCAGGCGCAGAAGAACTTCGACGCGCTGTGGAACCACGACGACGACCAGGGCGTGGGCGCCCTGCGCGCGATCAAGCAGGCGGGCCGCGACGACTTCATGATGGTCGGCGGCGCGGGCGCGCTCTCCGCCTTCCAGGCCATCGAGGCGGACAACAGCGTCCTGAAGGCCACCGTCCTCTATCCGCCCACCATGGCCGCGTCCGCGATCGACCTCGCGCGCGCCCTCGGCCAGGGCAAGGGCGTCAGCGGCATGGCCGAATTCGAGATCCCGGCCTTCATCACGCTGTACTCGGCGGTCGTCGACAAGGAGAACGTCGGTCAGTACATGTCCACCGGCTTCAAGTGATGCGCGCGTCCGCACCCCCCACAGAGCGTCGACGAGGAGGAGTACCGCATGCGTGAGACGGGACCCGATGCCGGGGCCGATGCCGGAAGCGCGGGGAAGAGGCCGGTGGGGGTGGGCATGGTCGGCTACGCGTTCATGGGCGCCGCCCACTCCCAGGGCTGGCGCACCGTGGGGCGCGTCTTCGACCTGCCGGTCGAGCCGGTGCTCGCGGCCGTCTGCGGCCGTGACGGGGGCGCCGTGCGCGCCGCTGCCGACCGGCTCGGCTGGGCCGCCGCCGAGACCGACTGGCGGGCCCTGATCGCGCGGGACGACGTCGACCTCGTCGACATCTGCACCCCCGGCGACAGCCATGCGGAGATCGCCGTCGCCGCCCTGGAGGCGGGCAAGCACGTGCTGTGCGAGAAGCCGCTCGCCAACACCGTCGAGGAGGCCGAGGCCATGGCCGAGGCGGCCGAACGGGCCCGCGCCCGGGGGCAGGTGTCCATGGTCGGCTTCAACTACCGCCGGGTGCCCGCGCTCGCGCTCGCCCGCCGGATGGTCGCCGAGGGGAGGCTCGGGCCACTGCGGCACGTGCGCCTGACGTACCTTCAGGACTGGCTGGTGGATGCCGAGTTCCCGCTGACATGGCGGCTGATCAAGGAGCACGCCGGCTCCGGCGCGCTCGGGGACCTGGGGGCGCACATCGTCGACCTCGCGCAGTACCTGGTGGGGGAGCAGGTGGCGGGGGTCTCCGCGCTCACCGAGACCTTCGTCAGGGAACGGCCGCTGCTGGAGGGCGCCTCCAGCGGGCTCACCGCGGCGGGCGGAGCGCGGCGCGGCGCCGTCACGGTGGACGACGCGGCCGTCTTCACCGGCCGCTTCCCCAACGGGGCGCTGGCCTCCTTCGAGGCGACGCGCTTCGCGGCGGGCCGCAAGAACGCGCTGCGGCTCGAACTCAACGGCTCTGACGGCTCGTTGGCCTTCGACCTGGAGCGCCTGAACGAACTGTCCTTCCACGACCACACCGAGCCCGCCGCGTCCTCCGGCTTCCGCAGGATCCTGGTGACCGAGCCCGAGCATCCGTATCTGGCGGCCTGGTGGCCGCCGGGGCACGGACTCGGCTACGAGCACACCTTCGTGCACCAGGCCCGCGACCTGCTGCACGCCATCGCCACCGGGACGCGGCCCGAACCCTCCTTCGCCGACGGGCTCTCCGTGCAGCGGGTGCTCGCGGCGGTGGAGGAGAGCGCGGCGAAGAACTCCGTGTACACGCCGGTGACGGCGTGAGCCGTCGCGCCGATCCCCGCCCGAGTATCCACGCCCTTGCTTGAGGAGGCCCGGACATGCCCCGTAGCTTCACGCTCTTCACCGGCCAGTGGGCCGACCTGCCGCTCGAAGAGGTCTGCCGGCTCGCCCGCGAATTCGGCTACGACGGCCTCGAACTCGCCTGCTGGGGCGACCACTTCGAGGTCGACAAAGCGCTCGCCGACCCGTCCTATCTGGACGGTCGGCACGCCCTGCTCGACAAGTACGGCCTGAAGTGCTGGGCCATCTCCAACCACCTGGTCGGCCAGGCCGTCTGTGACGCGATCATCGACGAGCGGCACCGCGCGATCCTGCCCGCCCGGATCTGGGGCGACGGCGAGGCGGAGGGCGTGCGGCAGCGGGCCGCCGCAGAGATCAAGGACACGGCACGGGCCGCCGCCGCCTTCGGCGTGGACACCGTTGTCGGCTTCACCGGCTCGGCGATCTGGCATCTGGTCGCGATGTTCCCGCCGGTCCCCGAGTCCATGATCGAGCGCGGGTACGAGGACTTCGCCGAGCGCTGGAACCCGATCCTGGACGTCTTCGACGAGCACGGCGTGCGGTTCGCCCACGAGGTGCATCCGTCCGAGATCGCGTACGACTACTGGACGACGCACAAGGCGTTGGAGGCCGTCGGCCGCCGCCCGGCCTTCGGCCTCAACTTCGACCCCTCGCATTTCGTCTGGCAGGACCTCGACCCGGTGGGCTTCCTCTACGACTTCCGCGACCGCGTCTACCACGTCGACTGCAAGGAGGCCCGGCGCCGCCTGGACGGCCGCAACGGCCGCCTGGGTTCGCACCTGCCGTGGGGTGACCCGCGGCGCGGCTGGGACTTCGTGTCGGCGGGCCACGGGGACGTCCCCTGGGAGGACGTCTTCCGCATGCTCGGCTCCATCGCGTACGAGGGGCCGGTCTCGGTGGAGTGGGAGGACGCCGGCATGGACCGCCTCCAGGGCGCCCCGGAGGCCCTCGCTCGTTTGAAGGCGTACGACTTCGAGGCACCGACCGCCTCGTTCGACGCCGCGTTCGGCGGCTCCGACTAGCCGTCGCCGCACCATGTTTGTCCAGTGACGGGAAAAAGCTGAACTTCAATGCTGCGTAAGGGCTTTCCGCCCGGGACAAACGTGGCTACCGTCCCTGATGTGTACAGGACATGAAGGTCCGGGGTGACGGCGCACCCCGGCGCACGGCGCAGACACCCGCGTACGACTGTCCCCTCCGGAGGAACCCCGTGCACAGGAAACGCCCAAGACTTCGCCACCAGGCCCTCGCCCTGCTCACCGGCGCGCTGCTCACCGGTGCCTCGCTGACCCTCGCCGCACCGACGGCCGGGGCCGTCCCCGCCGACCCGCCCGCGACGGCCGCGCCCGCCGCCGAGGACTTCCAGCAGGTCACCCTCGCCAAGGGCGAGCCGGAGGTCGGCGAGCCCATGACGCTCTCCGTGCTCCCCGACCGCTCGGTCCTGCACACCTCCCGCGACGGCACGCTGCGTCTGACCGACGCGGCGGGCAATACCAAGATCGCGGGCAAGATACCGGTCTACACGCACGACGAAGAAGGCCTCCAAGGCGTCGCCATCGACCCGAAGTTCAGCGAGAACCGCGCGATCTTCCTCTACTACGCGCCTCCGCTCGACACCCCGGCCGGCGACGCCCCGGAGAACGGCACGGCCGAGGACTTCAAGAAGTTCGACGGCGTCAACCGGCTCTCCCGCTTCGTCCTGAAGGCCGACGGCACCCTGGACACCGCCAGCGAGAAGAAGGTTCTCGACGTCCCCGCCAGCCGCGGCATCTGCTGCCACGTCGGCGGCGACATCGACTTCGACAAGGCCGGCAACCTCTACCTCTCGACGGGCGACGACTCCAACCCCTTCGCCTCGGACGGCTTCACGCCCATCGACGAACGCGCGGGCCGCAACCCCGCCTACGACGCCCGGCGCGGCGCCGGCAACACCAACGACCTGCGCGGCAAGATCCTGCGCATCAAGGTCGCCGACGACGGCTCGTACACGGTCCCTGACGGCAACCTCTTCCCCAAGGGCACCGAGAAGACCCGTCCCGAGATCTACGCGATGGGCTTCCGCAACCCCTTCCGGATGAGCGTCGACAAGCCGACCGGCGTGGTCTACGTCGGCGACTACGGGCCCGACGCGGGCGCGGCCGACCCCAAGCGCGGTCCCGCCGGGCAGGTCGAGTTCGCCCGCGTGACCAAGCCGGGCAACTTCGGCTGGCCGTTCTGCACCGGCAAGAACGACGCCTACGTCGACTACGACTTCGCCACCGGCACCTCGGGCGCGCCCTTCGACTGCGCCAATCCGAAGAACGACTCGCCGTACAACACCGGCCTCACCGACCTGCCGGCCGCCCAGGAGGCATGGATCCCGTACGACGGCGGTTCCGTCCCGGAGCTCGGCTCCGGTTCCGAGTCCCCGATGGCCGGTCCCGTCTACCGCTACGACGGGGCGAACGACTCCCCGGTGAAGTTCCCCGAGGCGTACGACGGCGACTTCTTCGCGGGCGAGTTCGGCCGGCGCTGGATCAAGCGCATCGAACAGGGTGCGGACGGCGCGGTCTCGAAGATCAACCCGTTCCCGTGGACGGGCACCCAGGTGATGGACATGGAGTTCGGCCCCGACGGCGCGCTCTACGTCCTGGACTACGGCACGGCCTGGTTCGGCGGCGACGAGAACTCCGGTCTCTTCCGCATCGAGAACGCCACGACAGGGCACTCGCCGGTCGCCGAGGCGAGCGCGTCGGTGACCAGCGGCCAGGCCCCGCTGCGCACCAAGTTCACGGCCAAGGCCACGGACGCCGACGGCGGCACGCTGACCTACGCCTGGGACTTTGGCGACGGCGGCAAGACGACCCAGCAGAACCCCACGTACACGTACAAGAAGAACGGCGTCTACACCGCCACCGTGACCGTCAAGGACTCCACCGGCCGCACCGGCTCGGCCAGCGCGCACATCACCGTCGGCAACACCGCGCCCAAGGTCACCCTCGAACTGCCAGGCGACGGTCAGCTGTTCACCTTCGGCGACAAGGTGCCCTTCAAGGTGAAGGTGACCGACCCCGAAGACGGCGCCGCGGGACCCATCGACTGCTCGAAGGTCAAGGTCACCCACATCCTGGGCCATGACAGCCACGGCCACCCGGTCACCTCGGCCAACGGCTGCTCGGGCACCATCCAGACGTCAGCGGACGGCGAGCACGACCCGAACGCCAACATCTTCGGGGTCTTCGACGCCGAGTACACCGACAGGGGCGCGAACGGCCAGCCCGCGCTGACCACCCACGACCAGAACGTCGTCCAGCCCAAGCACCGCCAGGGCGAGCACTACGGCGACTCCAAGGGCGTCTCCGTGATCAACCACACCCCGGCGCACGGCGGGAAGACCGTCGGCGACATCCACAACGGCGACTGGATCTCCTTCAAGCCGTACATCCTCGGCAACGCCACCAAGCTGACCGCGCGGATCGCCTCCGCCGGGTCCGGTGGCACCCTGGAGGTCCGCAGCGGATCGGTGAGCGGCAGGCTGCTCGGCACCGCGAAGGTCGAGTCGACCGGCTCGTGGGAGACGTACAAGGACGTCAGCACGGCGATCACCAAGGCGCCGTCGAAGACCACGACGCTCTACCTGGTCTTCAAGGGCACGGGCACCGGGGCGCTCTACGACGTGGACGACTTCACGTTCACGACCAGGTCCACGGCCGGCGGGAAGAGGTGAGCGCGATGCGTGGACGAGCGCGGCTCCTCACCGCGACGGCGGCGGCCGCCCTGCTCATCGGGTGCGTCGCGGGCACGGCGTCCTCCGAGCCGGGCCCGGGTACGGGTGCCGGTGTGGGCGGGGACGCGGGTGCGGGTACGGGCAAGGACGGTGAGCGCGTCCTGGTCTTCTCCAAGACGGCGGGTTTCCGGCACGACTCGATCCCGGCCGGGGTGGCGGCCGTCAGGGAACTCGGCGCTGAGGGCGGCTTCACCGTCGACGCGACCGAGGACGCGGGCGCCTTCACCGCCGCCAACCTCGCCCGGTACGACGCCGTGGTCTGGATGTCGACCACCGGGGACGTCCTCAACGGGGAGCAACAGCGGGCGTTCGAGGGCTATATCCGCGGCGGCGGCGCCTACGTCGGCGTGCACGCCGCCGCCGACACCGAGTACGACTGGCCCTTCTACGCGGGCCTCGCGGGCGCGTACTTCCAGTCGCACCCCGCGATCCAGAAGGCGCGGGTCCATGTGGAGGACCACGCGCACCCGGCCACGTCCCACCTGGGCGCCGGGGCCTGGGAGCGCACCGACGAGTGGTACAACTACCGCTCCAATCCGCGCGAGCGGGCCCGGGTCCTCGCCTCGCTCGACGAGTCGTCGTACGCGGGCGGCACGATGTCGGGCGACCACCCCATCGCCTGGTGCCAGAGCGACTACCACGGAGGCCGCTCCTTCTACACGGGCGGCGGTCACACCAAGGAGTCGTACGCCGAACCGGAGTTCCGCCGACACCTGCTCGGCGGCATCCGCTGGGCGGTCGGCGCCGCGCAGGCCGACTGCCGTCCCGAGAAGGGCTACACGTCGATCTTCGACGGCACGGCGGCGTCCCTGCCGGGCTGGAAACAGGCCGGTCCGGGATCCTTCGCCCTGAACGAGGACGACGGAACGCTCACCACCGTCGGCGGCATGGGCATGCTCTGGTACGAGCGGCGCCAGCTCGGCGCGTACTCACTCAAGCTCGACTGGCGGATGCGCGGCGACGACAACTCCGGGATCTTCGTCGGCTTCCCGGCATCCGACGATCCCTGGTCGGCCGTGAACAACGGCTACGAGATCCAGATCGACGCCACGGACGTCCCCGCGAAGACCACGGGCTCCGTCTACGGCTTCAAGTCCGCCGACCTGAAGAAGCGCGACAAGGCGCTGAATCCGCCGGGGGAGTGGAACACCTACGAGATCCGCGTCGAGGGCGAACGCCTTCGCGTCTACCTCAACGGCGTGAAGATCAACGATTTCACCAACACCGATCCGGCGCGGAGCCTGCGCCAAGGGCATATCGGCATCCAGAACCACGGCGATGCCGATGAGGTCTCCTTCCGGGACATCCGGGTGAAGGACCTGCCCGCGGCGTGACCGGGCGCCGGTCACTGGACGGCGGCGGGCGGAGGACGCCGGACCTCCGCTCGCCGTCTCGCACCACACAGCCACGTTTCGTGAGCTCGTGAGCGCGTGAGCTCTTGAGTCATGCAGGAGGCAGCCGTGTCCGAGTCCCCCGTGCCCGCCGAGTCCGCCGCCGTCCGTCATGCCCCGCCTTCCGTCTCCTCTGTAGGGGTCTGGCTGATCGGTGCCCGGGGGTCGGTCGCGACCACGGCCGTCGCGGGGTGCGCGGCCGTGGCAGCCGGTCTGCATCCGCCGATCGGCATGGTGACCGAGACACCGCCCTTCACGGACTGCGGCCTGCCGACGCTGCCGTCGCTCGTCTTCGGCGGCCACGACACCGCGAACTGCCCGCTGCCCAAACGCGCCGAGGAACTCGCCGCAGGTGGCGTACTGCCGCACGGCCTTCCCTCGGCCGTGCATGCCGAACTCACCGCCGCGGACGCCGAGATACGTCCCGGCGGCCCCCTGCCGGGCGACTCCCGCACGGACGAGGAGCTGATCGACGCCTTCGCCGCCGACCTGCGCGACTTCCTGCGCCGCCGGGGACTGACCCGTGCGATCGTCATCAACGTCGCCTCCACGGAACCAGTCCTTTCGGGTGTTGACGAGGGGCGGGAAGCTGCGGGCTCGGGCGGGTCGGCCTCGGCGGGCGGGGCGCGGCTGCCCGCCAGCTCCCTCTACGCCGCGGCGGCGCTGCGGGCCGGCTGCCCCTACGTGAACTTCACCCCCTCCGCCGGCCTGCACCACCCCCGCCTTGCCGAGGCCGCCCGCGCCTCAGGGCTGCCCTACGCCGGCCGCGACGGCAAGACCGGGCAGACCCTCCTGCGCTCGGTGCTCGGCCCGATGTTCGCGCAGCGGGCCCTCGCCGTACGCGCCTGGTCCGGCACGAACCTCCTGGGCGGCGGCGACGGCGCGGCCCTCGCCGACCCCGCCGCAGCGGCGGCCAAGAACGCCGGCAAGGAACGCGTCCTCGCTGACACCCTCGGCACCGTCCCCGAGGGCGAGGTCCACATCGACGACGTCCCTTCCCTCGGCGACTGGAAGACCGCCTGGGACCACATCGCCTTCGACGGCTTCCTCGGCACCCGCATGGTCCTCCAGACCACCTGGCAGGGCTGCGACTCCTCTCTCGCGGCCCCCTTGATCCTCGACCTGGCACGCCTGACCTCCCGTGCCCACGAGCAGGGCCTCGCGGGCCCTCTGCCGGAACTCGCCTTCTACTTCAAGGACCCGGACGACGACGCACCTGCCGCGCTCGGGGACCAGTACGCAGCGTTGCTCGGCTTCGCCGCGCGGCTGAGGGGTGGGCGATGAGTGCGGGGGCGGGTGCGGGGCCGGGCGCAGGTGCTGGGGGTGGGGGTGGGCGTTGGGGTGGCTCTGGCGTGGGGTCGGCTGCGGGGGTGGCGGGTGGCTCCGGTGCGGGGTCGGCTGTGGGGCCTGGGGTGAGTTCTGCCGTGAGGTCGGCCGACGGGTCCGTCGCGCGCTCGGCCGCGCGGGACTGGGCCGAACTGTTTCGGCTCCCGGCCCTGTTCACCGTCCCCGGCGACGCGCTCGCCGGAGCCGCCGCGACCGGCATGCGCCCCAACCGCCGCACCCTCCTCGCCCTCACCTCCTCTCTCTGCCTGTACGAAGCCGGCATGGCCCTCAACGACTGGGCGGACCGAGCCGACGATGCCGTCGAGCGTCCCGAACGCCCTCTGCCGTCGGGCCGCATCAGCCCGCCCGCTGCCCTCGCGGCGGCGGTCGCCCTCTCCGCGGCGGGCCTGGCTCTCGCCTCCCGCGCCGGCCGCCCCGCCCTGGCGGTGGCGGGCACCTTGGCGGGCACGGTGTGGGCGTACGACCTCGGCCTGAAGCACACCCCGGCGGGCCCCGCGGCCATGGCCGCCGCGCGGGGCCTCGACCTGCTCCTCGGCGCGACCGCAACGGCGGACCGGGGCCACAGCCTGCGCGCCGCCAAGCACGCCGTGCCCTCCGCCGGCGCCCTCGCCGCCCACACGCTGGCCGTCACGGTGGTCTCCCGCCGCGAAGCCGAGGGCGGCTCCTCGGCAGCCCCCTTGGCCGCGCTGGCAGTGACGACGGCCCTGGCACGGCTCGTCGGCGGAAGACCGGGCGCGCGGCCGGCCGACGGGGGTACCTGCGGTGGTGGCGAGGCCTGCACCGGGGCTGGGCCCGGGGGAGGGGCGGGGGCCGGTATGAGAGCTCCGGCCGGAGCAGGAGCAGGAGCAGGAGCCGCAGCCGGGGCTGGCACTGGTGCTGGTGCTGGTGCTGGTGCCTGGCCTGGTGCTGGCGCTGGTGCCGGTGCCGGTGTCACAGCTTGGGCGGGAGCGGGAGCGGGAGCTGACGATGGAGCTGGAACCGGTGGCGGAATCCGAGCCAGGGTCGGTTCCGGTGCCAGAACCGGTCCCGCAGCTTGGGCGGGAGCGGGAGCGGGAGCTGGCGATGGAGCTGGAACCGGTGCGGGAAATCGCGCCAGGGTCGGTGCCGCCGCCAGAGCCGGTGTCGGCACCGGAACCCCCTCCCGCGCCCCCCGCCAACCCCTGCGAGCCGCCCTCGCTCTCGCCTACGTCGGGACCGCCGCCAAACCCCTCTTCCACGCCGTCCTCAACCCTTCACCTCCCCTCACCCAACGAGCCGTCGGCGGCGGGATCCGCGCCATGATCCCGCTGCAAGCCGCGCTCGCCGCTCGGTCGGGCGCCGTCGGTACCGCCCTGCTGACGGCCGCCCTCGCCCCGGCCGCCCGGAAGTTCGCACGGAAGGTGAGCGTCACATGAGCGGCACCACGCCCCAGCACCCGAACCCGGCCGGGACCCCCACCGACCGCCCGATCGACACCCTCCGCTTCGGCTACGGCACCAACGGCCTCACCGACCTCCGTCTCGACGACGCCCTCGGTCTCCTCGCCGACCTCGGCTACTCCGGTGTCGGTCTGACCCTCGACCACATGCACCTCGATCCCCTCGCCTCCGACCTCGCCACCCGCACACGCCATGTGGCCCGCACCCTCGACCGCCGCGGCCTGACCGTCACCGTCGAAACGGGCGCCCGCTATGTCCTCGACCCGCGCCTCAAACACGGCCCCTCCCTCCTCGATCCCGACCCGCAGCGGCGGGCCACCCGCGTACGCCTGCTGATCCGCGCCGTCCACGTCGCCGCAGACCTGGGCGCCCACGCCGTGCACTGCTTCAGCGGCATCCGCCCGGACGACACCCCCGACGACGTCGCGTGGAAGCGGCTCGCCGACACCCTCGGCCCCGTCCTCGACACCGCGTCCGGCGCCGGTGTCCCGCTCGCCGTCGAACCCGAACCCGGCCACCTCCTCTCCTCGATCAACGACTTCCACCACCTCCGCGGCGAACTGGGCGATCCCGCGCCCGAACTCCTCGGCCTCACCCTCGACATCGGCCACTGCCAGTGCCTCGAACCGCTCCCGCCCGCCGACTGCGTGCGCGCCGTCGCGCCCTGGCTGCGGCACGTCCAGATCGAGGACATGCGGCGCGGCGTCCACGAGCACCTGCCGTTCGGGGACGGGGAGATCGACTTCCCGCCCGTCCTCGCGGCGCTGGCGGCCACCGGCTACCAAGGGCTCACCGTCGTCGAACTGCCCCGCCACTCCCACGCAGGACCCCGGCTCGCCGCGGACTGTCTCGACTTCCTCCGCCGAGCGGCGGCAGACGCCGAGAAGCCGGTGCCCCCGGAGCGCGTGCCGCTGCCCCGAGCCCTCGCCGCTGTCCCCACCGCCGCCGAAGGAGGAACCCGGTGACCGACACCCCCGGAATCGCCGCCCTCCGCACCCGTCTCGAAGCCGACCTCGGCGGAGCCGCCCGCGCCTGGCTCGACCAGGCCACCGCCGAGGCCGCGGCCCACGCCGAGCGGAGCGAACCGGAGCGGGGAGGGCCCATCCCCACATGGGAGTTGCGGATCGCCGAGGCGGGACGACGCTGCGGGCCCGACCACGCCGACGCCGCCCGCGTCCTGCTGCTGCACGCGGCGTCCGCGGACCCGGCCACCCTCACCCGTGTCTACGCCCAGGGCACCGCCCCCGAACGCCGCGCCGTCCTGCACGCCCTGCCGCACCTGGTGCCGGGCCCCGAAGCCCTGCCGCTGGTCGAGGACGCCCTGCGCACCAACGACACCCGGCTCGTCGCCGCGGCCGTCGGCCCGTACGCCGCCGCACACCTGGCACCGCACGACTGGCGCCACGCCGTCCTCAAGTGCCTGTTCACCGGCGTGCCCGTGGACGCCGTCGCCGACCTCCCGAGGCGTGCCCGAGGCGACGGAGAACTCGCCCGCATGCTCGGCGACTACGCGAGCGAACGCACGGCGGCGGGCCGCCCCGTCCCCGGCGACCTGCATCGCGTCCTGGCCCTGACCGCCCCCGGGGCGGTATCGCACCCCACGGCGCCCTCGGGCCCCGGGGCCCCTTCGACCGGCGAGGAGTAGGAGTCCCGATGCGCATCTTCGATCCCCACATCCATATGACTTCCCGTACCACCGACGACTACCAGGCGATGTACGCGGCGGGTGTCCGCGCGGTAGTGGAGCCGGCCTTCTGGCTTGGCCAGCCCCGCACCTCGCCCGCCTCCTTCTTCGACTACTTCGACTCCCTCCTCGGCTGGGAACCCTTCCGCGCCGCCCAGTACGGCATCGCCCACCACTGCACGATCGCCCTCAACCCGAAGGAGGCGAACGACCCCCGCTGCACCCCCGTCCTCGACGAACTGCCCCGCTACCTCGTCAAGGACAACGTCGTCGCCGTCGGCGAGATCGGCTACGACTCCATGACGCCCGCCGAGGACACCGCGCTCAGCGCCCAGCTCCAACTGGCCGCCGACCACGAACTGCCCGCCCTCGTGCACACCCCGCACCGCGACAAGCTCGCCGGCCTGCGCCGCACGATCGATGTCATCCGGGAGTCCGCGCTGCCCCTGGACCGCGTGCTGATCGACCACCTCAACGAGACCACCGTCAAAGAAGCCAAGGACAGCGGCTGCTGGCTCGGGTTCTCCGTCTATCCCGACACCAAGATGGACGAGGGGAGAACGGTCGAGATCCTGCGGGAATTCGGCCCCGAGCGGGTCCTGGTCAACTCCGCGGCGGACTGGGGGAAGAGCGACCCGCTCAAGACCCGCAAGGTCGCCGACGCCATGCTCGCGGCCGGCTACGGCGAGGACGACGTCGACCTGGTCCTGTGGCGCAACCCAGTCGCCTTCTACGGACTCAGCGGCCGCCTCGCCCTGGACATCACCGGCACGGACGCCACCCACGAGGGCAACTCCATCCTGCGCGGCGGGGCGTGAGCCATGCGCTTCCGGCACCCCGACGGTTCCACCGTCCACCTCGCCTACTGCACCAACGTCCACCCGGCCGAGACCCTCGAAGGCGTCCTCGCCCAACTCCGTGACCACTGCGAACCCGTGCGCAAGAGACTCGGCAGGGACCGCATCGGCATCGGCCTCTGGCTCGCCAAGGACGCCGCCCGCGCCCTCGTCACCGACCCCGCGGCCCTGCGCGGCCTGCGCACCGAACTCGACCGGCGCGGCCTCGAAGTCGTCACGCTCAACGGCTTCCCCTATGAGGGCTTCGGCGCCGAAGAGGTCAAGTACCGCGTGTACAAGCCGGACTGGACCGACCCGGAGCGCCTCGCCCACACCACCGACCTGGCCCGGCTGCTCGCCGCCCTGCTCCCCGACGACGTCACCGAAGGCACCATCTCCACCCTGCCGTTGGCCTGGCGCACCCCCTTCGACGCCGTCCGCGCCGAGGCCGCCCGCACCGCCCTCACCATGCTCGCCCAGCGACTGGACGCCCTCGACGAACTGACCGGCCGCTCCATCCGCATCGGCCTGGAACCGGAACCGGGCTGCACCGTCGAGACGACCGCCGACGCCATCGCCCCCCTCACCGCAGTCGGCAACGACCGCATCGGTGTCTGCGTCGACACCTGCCATCTCGCCACCTCTTTCGAGGACCCGAAGACCGCTCTCGATGCCCTCACCGACGCGGGCATCCCCGTCGTCAAATCCCAGCTCTCCGCCGCCCTGCATGCCGAACACCCCCATCGCCCCGATGTACGTGAGGCCCTCGCCGCCTTCGACGAGCCCCGCTTCCTCCACCAGACCCGCGCCCTGACCAGCGGCGGGCTGCACTCCGCCGACGACCTCGGCGAAGCTCTCAGTGGCCACGCCCTGCCCGACACCTCCCCCTGGCGGGCGCACTTCCACGTCCCCCTCCACGCGGACCCGGCCGCGCCGCTCACCTCCACCCTCCCCGTGCTCCAGGACGCTCTGACCCGACTCGTCGGCGGCACCGTCCCCCTCACCCGCCACCTGGAGGTCGAGACCTACACCTGGCAGGCCCTGCCTCCCGCGCTGCGCCCCCGCGGGCGCTCCCAGCTCGCCGAGGGCATCGCCGCGGAACTCACCCTCGCCCGTGACCTCCTGACGGACCTCGGCCTGAAGGAACTCCCATGAGCCAGCCCCAGAGCGACCCGCACAACGGCCCCACCCCGCTCCTCGTCCTGGACGTCGTCGGCCTCACCCCCCGCCTTCTCGATCACATGCCACACCTCAAGGCCCTCGGCCAGTCCGGATCCCGGGCACCGCTCGGCACCGTCCTGCCCGCCGTGACCTGCGCCGCCCAGTCCACCTTCCTCACCGGCACCACTCCCGCCGAGCACGGCATCGTCGGCAACGGCTGGTACTTCCGCGAACTCGGTGACGTACTCCTGTGGAGGCAGCACAACGGCCTCGTCGCCGGCGACAAGCTGTGGGACGCTGCCCGCCGCGCGCATCCCGGCTACACCGTCGCCAACATCTGCTGGTGGTACGCCATGGGCGCCGACACCGACTTCACCGTCACTCCCCGCCCCGTCTACTACGCCGACGGCCGCAAGGAACCGGACTGCTACACCAGGCCTCCTGCCCTGCACGACGAACTCACCGAGAAACTCGGCACGTTCCCCCTCTTCCACTTCTGGGGACCGGGCGCCGATCTCGTCTCCAGCCGCTGGATCGTCGACGCCACCCGGCACATCATCGACACCCGCCGACCTGACCTCGCCCTGTGCTACCTCCCTCACCTCGACTACGACCTCCAGCGTTTCGGCCCCGACGACCCGCGCTCCCACCGAGCGGCCGCCGACCTGGACGCGACCCTCACCCCGCTCCTCGACGACGCCCGAGCCGAGGGCCGCACCGTCGTCGCGCTCTCCGAGTACGGCATCACCCGCGTGAACCGGCCCGTCGACATCAACCGCGTGCTGCGCCGCGCCGGCCTGCTGGAAGTGCACACACAGGACGGCATGGAGTACCTCGACCCGATGGCCTCGCGCGCCTTCGCCGTCGCCGACCACCAGATCGCCCATGTCTACGTGCGCCGGCCGGAAGACCTCGACATCACCCGCGCCGCCCTGAAGGACGTCCCCGGCATCGAGCAACTCCTCGATGACGAGGGCAAGAAGACACACCACCTGGACCATCCGCGCTCGGGCGAACTCGTCGCCCTCGCGGAACCGGACGCCTGGTTCACGTACTACTACTGGCTCGACGACGACCGCGCGCCCGACTTCGCGCAGCTCGTCGAGATCCACCGCAAACCCGGCTACGACCCCGTCGAGCTCTTCATGGACCCCGATGACCCCTACGTCCGCGTCAAGGCCGCGGGCGCACTGGCCCGGAAGAAGCTCGGCATGCGCTACCGCATGGCGGTCGTGCCCCTGGATCCCTCACCTATTCGAGGCAGCCATGGCCGCCTCCCCACGAGCGAGGACGAAGGTCCGCTCATTCTGTGCTCCACCCCCCGCGCTGTCAGCGGCCGCGTCGCGGCCACCGATGTGAAATCGCTCCTGCTCCGTCTCGCGGGCCTGCACTGACCTCGGCCTGCCCGCGTCGCTGCGTCTGCTTGATCTCCACTGAACCAGACAGCTCGACCCCTGCCATCAGGGTCCGACCCCCAGCGAACCCTGAACCGTAGGTCGAACCGATCCCTGACACGACCCTGATCCGCCCAGCTTCGCCACGATCCACCCCGATCCACCCCGATCCACCCTGATCTACACCGTCCACCCCATTCATCCCGATCCGCCCTGATCCAGCCTGATCCAGTCGAGGAGAACCGCATGAGCCGCAAGCCGACCCCCGCCGACCCCGAACTCGCCCACAGACTCAGCCGACGCGGCATGCTCGGCGTCGCGGCGGGCGCCACCGCCGCGGCCCTCCTCGGCACCGCGACGCCGGCCGCGGCGGGAGAGAAGGGTCGAGGCCGCCCCGTCCTGCCACCGGGACGCCTCGGCATCCAGCTCTACAGCCTCCGCGACAAGGTCTCCACGCTCGGATTCGCCGCCGTATTCGCCGAATTGAAGAAGTACGGCTATGACGAGATCGAGTTCGCCGGTTACAGCCAGGGCTCGGCGGGCGCCATCAGCCTCGCCCAGCTGAAGGCGCTCGCCCGCGACCACGGACTGCACCCCATCGGTTCCCACGTCGGCTATTACGACAACAACAACCCGAACGCTTACACGTTCGCGCAGAACCTCACCAAGGTCCTCGACGACGCGGAGGCGCTCGGTCTGAAGCACATCGGGACGGCATCGGGACCCTTCCGCTACGGCTCGACGGTCGACGCCTGGAAGCGCGCGGCGGACGACTTCAACACGTATGGCGAGGCGGCCCGCGAGCGCGGCATGAAGTTCTACCAGCACAACCACGCGGAGGAGTTCTCCTTCGCCACGGACAAGCCGGGCGTCCGCCTCTACGACGTACTGCTCGCAGAGACCGATCCCGATCACGTGTTTCTGGAGATGGACATCTACTGGGCCCACTGCGCCCAGTTCCGCTTCGGCAAGCGCCCCGACGGCACGCCCGCCCCCTTCGAGCCGGTCGACTACGTACTGAAGCAGCCGCACCGCTATCCGCTGTTCCACGTCAAGGACGGCGTGCGTGACGAGACGACCCGCGACGGTTACCGCATGTCGGATGTCGGGGACGGCGACATCGACTACAAGAAGTTCCTTTCGAAGGTGACCGCGCGCACGCACCACGGACGGCGCTACCACCACTGGCAGACCGAGCACGACAACCCGGTCGAGTCCTACGCCTTCGCCCGCAAATCCAGCGAGCATCTGCACTCCCTGCGCTCAGGGCGCTGCGGGGACTGACCCAGGCACCGACACCCCCTGCTCGACACGGAGGGCCCTCCCGCCGCCGGGAGGGCCCCTTCAGGAGGCGAGGTGCTCGCCGCCATGACGCGCCGAAGCCGCCGACGAGCTACATCATGGCGGAAGTGACGTCTGCGTAACCGATCCGTGACCCACGGTGAGGTGGTGACCGGGGCTGGCGCTGCCCACCGCGCATCCGGCGGTCGGCGGACGGATATGCAGGTGAAAGGCACTCCGAAACCTTGGTATTGTTGTCCATGTCGCCGCGGGGAACACCCCGCACGGCGGCAGACACCTAGTCCGGGTGGCGGAATGGCAGACGCGCTAGCTTGAGGTGCTAGTGCCCTTTAACGGGCGTGGGGGTTCAAGTCCCCCCTCGGACACAGAGGCGACAAATCGGTTTCACCGTGCGTCGCGATCCCCATGATCTCCCAGAGATCGTGGGGATTCTTCGTGTGAGGATCTTTAGTATCGGGCTCATCCGTGTATGGATCATTCGGGTTCCGTGTATGGATCATCGGGTAAGGATCTATCGCGGGACCGCCGCCGCGGCGCCCTCCGCCCACAGCGACCGCACATGGCTGAGGTGCCGGGCCATGCACCGCTCCGCCGCCTCCGCGTCGCCCGACAGCATCAGGTCGAGGAGTTCGATGTGCTCCTCGGCCGACGGGGTCAGCTGGTCGTTCTCGTCCAGGGCCGTCAGGCCGTAGAGACGGGAGCGCTTGCGCAGGTCGCCGACCGTCTCGACCAGGCGGTCGTTGCCCGAGAGGGCGAGCAGTGACAGGTGGAAGCGGCGGTCGGCCTCCAGGTAGGCGATCAGGTCATGGCCCCGCGCGGCGCGCACGATCTCCTCGGCGACCGGGCGCAGCGCCTCCAGTTCCTCGCGGGCCGCGGTGCGGGTGATGCGGCCGATCACGGGCACCTCGATCAGGGCCCGGATCTCCGAGTACTGGTCGAGGTCGCGCTCATTGACCTCCGTGACGCGAAAGCCCTTGTTGCGGACCGGCTCGACGAGGCCCTCCCGGGCCAGATCGAGCATCGCCTCGCGCACCGGCGTCGCCGAGATGCCGAAGTCCTCGGCGAGGCCGGGCGCGGAGTAGATCTCGCCGGGCCGCAGCTCGCCGGAGATCAGGGCGGCCCGCAGGGCGTGGGCGACCTGATCGCGCAGTCGCTCCCTGGTCGTGATGAGGTTCTTGTGCTTCAGGTGCCCCATGGTGCTCCCCTCCGGTGGTACCCGCGCCCGCGCGGAGCACCAAAGTACAATGTCACGTTGCCAGTTGGGCGGTCGGGGAGCCGCCGGGGTCAGAGGGTGAAGCCCGCGGGGAACGGATCGTCGGGGTCCAGGAAGTACTGGGCCGTGCCGGTGATCCAGGCCCGTCCGGTGATCCGGGGGACGACCGCGGGCAGGCCCGCCACCTCTGTCCGTGCGATCAGCCGGCCGGTGAACTCCGTACCGATGAAGGACTCGTTGACGAAGTCCCGGTCCAAGGGGAGTTCGCCGCGGGCGTGCAGCTGCGCCATCCGCGCGGAGGTGCCCGTTCCGCACGGGGAGCGGTCGAACCAGCCGGGGTGGATGGCCATCGCGTGCCGGGAGCGGTACGCGTTCGAGCCCGGCGCCGCGAGGTAGACGTGCTTGACGCCGGAGATGTCCGGCTGCTCGGGGTGGGCCGGGCGATCCGGGGAGGCGTTGATCGCGTCCATCACGGCGAGACCCGCCGCGAGCAGGTCGTCCTTGCGGGCACGGTCGAACGGCAGCCCCAGTGCGTCGAGGGGGACGAATGCGTAGAAGTTCCCTCCGAAGGCCAGGTCGTACGTCACCGTGCCGTGGCCCGGCACGGTGACCTCATGGTCCAGGGCGACACAGAACGCGGGGACGTTGGTGAGCGTCACCGATGTCGCCGCACCATCGCTGACCTGCACGTCTACGGAGATCAAGCCCGCCGGGGTGTCCAGGCGGACCGTGGTGACGGGCTCGGTGACCGGCACCATGCCCGTCTCGACGAGGACCGTGGCGACGCCGATGGTGCCGTGGCCGCACATGGGCAGCAGGCCGGACACCTCGATGTAGAGGACGCCGTAATCGGCGTCGGGGCGGGTCGAGGGCTGGAGGATCGCGCCGCTCATCGCGGAGTGGCCGCGCGGCTCGTACATCAGGAGCGTACGCAGATGGTCCAGGTGTTCGATGAAGTGGAGCCGGCGCTCGGCCATGGTGGTGCCGGGGATCACCCCTACGCCGCCGGTGATCACGCGGGTGGGCATGCCCTCGGTGTGCGAGTCGACGGCGTGGAAGACGTGTCGGGTGCGCATGGATCTCCTCGGAGGGGGGCGGGTGTCTCTAGCGGTGGCCTGCCGCCAGCGCCTTCTCGGTGGCCGCCCGCACCAGCGCCTCCGTGGCGCCGGACAGAGGGGCGCGCGGGGGGCGGGTCGGGCCGCCGCGGCGGCCCACGAGGTCCATCGAGAGCTTGATGGACTGCACGAACTCGGTCTTGGAGTCCTGCCGCAGGAGCGGGTGCAGTGAGCGGTAGAGCGGCAGTGCCGTGTCCAGGTCCCGCGCGCAGGCGGCGTGGTAGAGCTCCGCGCAGGCGGCGGGGAACGCGTTCGGATATCCGGCGATCCAGCCCACCGCGCCCGCGACGGCCAGTTCCACCAGGACGTCGTCCGCGCCGATCAGCAGATCGAGGTCGGGGGCCAGTTCGGCGATCTCGTACGCCCTGCGCACATCGCCGCTGAACTCCTTCACCGCCACGATGCTGCCGTCGCCGTGCAGCCGGGCGAGCAGGTCGGGCGTCAGGTCGACCCTGGTGTCGAGGGGGTTGTTGTACGCGACCACGGGCACGCCGGCCTTGGCGACCTCGGCGTAGTGGGCGCGCACGGAATCCTCGTCGGCGCGGTAGGCGTTCGGCGGCAGGAGCAGTACCGAGCCGCAGCCCGCCTGTGCCGCCTGCTCGGCCCAGCGGCGGGACTCGGCGCTGCCGTAGGCGGAGACGCCGGGCATGACCCGGGCTCCGTCGCCCGCCGCTTCGACGGCGGTGCGGACGACGCGGGCGCGTTCGTCGTCGGTGAGGGTCTGGTACTCGCCGAGGGAGCCGTTGGGGACGACGCCGTCGCAGCCGTTGGCGAGGAGGTGGCGGATGTGCGCGGCGTAGGCGTCGTGGTCGATGGAGAGGTCATCGCGGAGGGGGAGCGCGGTGGCGACCATGATGCCGCGCCAGGGGCGGTGCGGTGTCCAGGTCGGCGTCCAGGTGGGGGTTCGGGGGGTGGTGGTCATGACGGCTGCCTGCCCTTCATTAGGGATGCGGGTTGGTGTTTGGGACACCCGGGCCATCCAGACCATCCGGGCCATCCGGGCCGCCCGGATCGACGTGGTCGGTGCGCCCGGTGGGTTCCGAGGCAGGGATCGGGAGGTTGGCGAGGGTGGTGAGAGGGACGGGTGTGGCGAGTGGGCGGCGGTCGAGGGGTGCGGGGGTGGTGGTGGCCGGTGCGGTGAGGCAGGACACCGCCGTTCCGCACATGCGGCCCTGGCACCAGCCCATGCCCGCCCGGGTGAGGAGCTTGACGGTGCGGGCGTCGCGGGCGCCGTAGTCGGCCACGGCCTCACGTACGCGGCCCGCCGTCACCTCCTCGCAGCGGCACACGTCCGTGTCGTCGCTGAGCCACCCCGTCCAGCCGGGGCCCGGCGCGTGTGCGGCGGTCATCGTCTCGGCGAAGGCGCGCATGCGGTCACGTCGGCGTCGCGTGGCGCGCAGCCGGGGGAGGGGCGACGGGCGCTCCCCGGTCAGTCGGGCGGCGATCGCCGCCGCCGCCAACTCGCCCTCCGCGCGCGCCAATTGCGCCCCGCCGATGCCAGACGTCTCACCCGCCGCCCACATGCCCGGGAGTGATGTCTCCTGGAGCGGGCTCAGGGCGAGGGCGTGCGTGCCGTCGGCGGTACGGCGGGTGGCGCAACCCAGGGCGGTCGCCAGGTCGATGTGCGGGACCAGGCCGTGGCCGACCGCCAGCGCGTCGCAGGCGACGCGACGGCCCGTGCCCGGCACCGGTCGCCAGTCGCGGTCCAGGCGGGAGACCGTCACCGCCTCCACCCGGTCCGTGCCGTGCGCCTCGGTCACCGCGCTGCGGGTGCGCAGGCGCACCCGGTGGCGGAGCAGGGCCGTGCCGTGGAGCGCTGCCTCCGCGAGCTTGTGCGGGTTGGCGGCGAGCGCGAACGGGCGGCGGGCGTAACCGAGGTAGCCCGACGCCTCGACCACCTCCGGGACCTCGGCCCCGGCTGCGGCGAGCGAGGTGGCGACGGCGAGCAGCAGCGGTCCGCTGCCCGCGACGACGACGCGGCTGCCGGGCAGGGCGAGACCGGACTTGAGCATGGCCTGGGCGCCGCCCGCGCCCACGACGCCCGGCAGGGTCCAGCCGGGGAAGGGCAGGTGGCGTTCGTACGAGCCGGTCGCGAGGAGGATCGCGCGGGCCCGGACGGTCACCGGCCGCTGCCCTGGTACCAGCCCATGCCCGTCCCTGAGCACGTCCGTGTGCGTGCCGTCCTCTCCGTCCTCCTCACCGGTGAGTGCGTGGACGGCCCACCGTTCCCCGGCCGTCTCGCGCGTCACCGTCCAGACGTGGTGGCCGAAGAGCTGGGTGACGTCGCTCGCCGCCAGGCGGTCGCGCAGGTCGGCGTAGGCGGCCCAGTCGTGGTGCAGGGCCTCGGGGCGGGTGGCGCCCGTGGCCGGGGCGGGGTGCCGGTAGAACTGGCCGCCCGGCCGGTCCGAGGCGTCCAACAGCGCGACGCAGAGGCCCAGTTCGGAGGCCGTCACGGCACCCGCGAGTCCCGCGGGTCCCGCGCCCAGCACCGCGACGTCGTACGCCTCAGGTGTCGAGCCCGGCATGGCCGTGTCCTTCCTGCGTGGTCACCGCGTCGCCGGGCCGGGCGGTGACCAGGCACGCCCGCCGGTTGGGGCGGCCGTTGACGGTGGCGAGGCAGTCGTAGCACTGGCCGATCCCGCAGAACGCCCCGCGCGGGCGCCCCTCGACGCGGGTGCTCCGCCAGGCCAGGATGCCGGCGGACCAGAGCGCGGCTGCGATGGACTGACCCGGCAGGGCGGGCAGTTCGCGGTCGTCGAAGGTGATCGTGAAGGCGGCGGTGTGCGGGGAGACGCCCACGAGCCCGGCGGGTGTCCGTTCGTCACGCTTCATGAGGCGGCTCACTCCTCTCGGATACGGGTGCGGGTGCGGGTGCGGGTGCGGGTGCGGGTGCGTGGGGGCTGTGCGTCCTCACCCTGTGGCCGCCTCTTCCGTGAAACGCTCGGGTGCGAACGGGGCCGCTGACATCGGGGGTTCACGCCCCGTCAGCATCGTGGCGACGAGCAGCCCCGTGGCCGGGGCGAGGCCGATGCCCGCGCCCTCGTGGCCGCACGCGTGCAGCAGGCCCGGGACGCGCGGGTCGGGGCCGATCGCCGGGAGATGATCGGGGAGGTAGGGGCGGAAGCCCGCGTACGTACGGATCGCCCTGACTTCGGCGAGGACGGGGAAGAGCCGCGTGGCCTGTGCCGCGAGGCGCCGCAGCACCTCGACGGACAGGCTGCGGTCGAAGCCCACCCGCTCCCGGCTCGCGCCGATGAGCACCGGGCCCGCCGGGGTGCCCTCCACCACGGCGGACGTCTGGAGCCCGGCGGAGCCGCTGGCGACGTCGGCGACGTAGTCCGCGGAGTACACCTTGTGCCGTACGACGCGCGGCAACGGTTCCGTGACGAGCACGAAGCCCCGCCGGGGGAGCACGGGCAGTTCCACTCCCGCCATGCGGGCGAGTCGGCCACCCCAGGTGCCGGCGGCGTTGACCACGTGCGGAGCCTTCACGTCGCCCGTCGGGGTCCGTACGCCGCGCACCTCGCCGCCCGGCCCGGTGAGGACCGCGGTGACCTCATCGCCGAGCCGCAGTGCCAGGCGCCCCGCGTCGGCGGCCGCCCTCAGCAGGTGGGCCGCCGCCAGGGCCGGTTGCACCTGGGCGTCCTGCGGGTAGTGGAAGCCGCCCGCGAGGCCGGGGGCCAGGTGCGGTTCCAGGTCGGCGAGGCCGTCGGCGGGGACCTCGATCGCCTCGACGCCCGCCTGCCCCTGCCCAGCCGCGAAGTCCCGCAGCGCGTTCATCCCCGCCTCGGTGGAGGCGACGACGAGGCCGCCCTTTCTCTCGTACTCGATGCGCGAGGGGAGCCCGGCCGCCAGTTGTCGCCACAACTGAGCTGATATCAACGCTAGTTCGAGCTCGGGGCCGGGCTCCTTGTCGGAGACGAGGAGGTTGCCCTCGCCTGCTCCCGTCGTGCCGCCCGCGACGGGTCCGCGGTCGATGACGGTGACTCGGAGGCCGGAGAGAGAGGCGTAGTAGGCGCAGGCCGCGCCTACCACCCCGGCCCCCACGACGATGACGTCCGAGTGTCCCGGACGTCCGGAAGGGTGTCTCGTGAGCACGGCAGTAATATTTCACATGGCACTGGGCCTGCCAAGGGGGCGGAGCAGTCAGGGAGTTGACGAGCTCGGGAGCGGATCAGTCGCGGCGGTGGTGCGCTCCCGGCGTGTAACCGAACGCGCGGCGGAACACATCGATGAAGGCGCTGGTGGACGACCATCCGCAGCGGTGTGCGACCGCGGTGACCGGCGTGCCGTCGGCCAGCATGCGCAGGGCGTGGTAGAGGCGCAGCTGCGTGCGCCACTGGGGGAAGGTCATGCCCAGCTCGCGGCGGAAGAGGCGGCTGAGGGTGCGCTCGCCCGCCCCGGCCGCTGCGGCGAGTTGGGCGAGGCCGCGGGTGTCGGCGGGGTCGTCGTGCAGCAGGGCGCAGACGGCGGTGAGGCGTGGGTCCGAGGGGGTGGGCAGCTGGACGGGTTGCTGGGGTGACGCGCGCAGTTGGTCGAGGAGCACCGCGCGAAGGCGCCGCCGCTCGGGGGTGTCCTCGTACGGGTCCCGGGTCCAGGCGAGGATCAGTTCGCGCAGCAGCGGGCTGACGGTGAGGACGGTCGGCACGTCGAGGCCGAGCGGGTTCGTGCCGGCGGGCAGGCCGAGCAGGTGCAGCGCCAGGTGGCCGTGGGCGCGGTGCGCGTGGACGCATCCGGCGGGGACCCAGATGGCGCGGGTGCCGGGTGCGAACCAGGTGCCGGCGTCGGTGGTGACGGCCACGACGCCCGAGCCCGCGTAGATGATCTGGTGGTCGTCGTGGCGGTGCGCGTCGATGCGGTCGCCGGGGGCCAGTACCTGGGTGCGGGTGGGTGCCTCGGGGGTGTGGCGGATGTCCGGCATAAGTTGGCATTTTATCGGAAGCGCGCCACCGGGAGGCGTGGCGACGATGGGGCGGTGCCAGCGAACCAGCCCTCAGTCCCGGCGAACCAGCCCGTAGCGTCGACGCACCCCCGTCACCCCCGTCACCCCCATCACCCCCGTCACCCCATCCTTCTCCTCTCCCTCGCTCACGCCTGCGTCGACGTCTACCAAGGAGCCGTCGCCGCGCTCGTCCCTTTCTTCGTGGCGGAGCGCGCCTACACCTATGCCGCCGCGTCCGGCATCGTGCTTGCCGCGTCGCTGTTGTCCTCCGTGGTGCAGCCGCTCTTCGGGGCGCTCACCGACAAATGGGCCCTGCCTTGGCTGTTGCCGGTCAGCACGCTGGTGGGCGGGGCCGGCGTCGCGTTGGCCGGGGTCGGTGGCTCCTACGCCCTCACCCTTCTCGCCGTCGCCGTGTCCGGCGTCGGCGTCGCCGCGTACCACCCGGAGGCCGCGCGGGCCGCGCGGCGGGCGAGCCGCGGGAGTCATGCCGCCATGAGCTGGTTCTCGCTCGGCGGCAACCTCGGCTTCGCGACCGCCCCTCTGCTGACCGCCGCCACCGTCGCCACGGGCGGCCTGCGCGCCTCGCCGCTCCTTGTGGTCCCCGCCCTCGCGGGGGCGGTGCTGTGCGTGGCCGCGTTGCGGGGCGTCAGGGCCGCGGAGGCCGCCGTACCGAAGAGCGCGGCGCCCGCCCAGGTGGCCCCCGCCGACGACTGGCCCTCCTTCCTCAGGCTGTCCGGCGCCGTCGTCTGCCGCTCGATCGTGTTCGCCGGCTTGAGCACGTTCATCTCGCTGTACGCGCGCCAGCGCACCGGAGGCGGTGAAGTGGCGGGAACCGTCGCCCTGTTCGTGCTCTACCTGGGCGGCGCCGTCGGTACGGTCGCGGGCGGGAGGCTCGCCGCCCGCCATGGCCGCCTGCCGGTGGTGCGGTGGTCGTACGCGCTGACGGTCCTCGCGGTGGCGGGTGTCGTGCTGGTGCCGGGGCCGGCGCTCTTCCTCTTCGTCGTCCTCGCCTCGGCCGGCCTCTACGTGCCGTTCTCCCTGCACATCACCCTCGGCCAGGACTACCTGCCCCGCCGGATCGGCACCGCCAGTGGCGTCACGCTCGGTCTGACGGTCAGCATCGGGGGCCTCGCGAGCCCGCTCATCGGGGCGCTCGCCGACGCCACCTCCCTGGGCATCGCGCTCGCACCGCTGATAGTCCTGCCCGCCCTCGGCCGGTTCCTCCTGCGCACCCTGCGTGAACCGGGGGCGCAGGGCCCGCCCGGCGCCTGAACCCGTGTCTGAGCCTGGGGCCCGGAAGAGTTCCTGGCTCCTGAGGGGTTGTCAGTGCAATTTCACATTACTACGTTACGCATCACATGGCTCAGCGGCGGGCGGCGCTCAAGTGCCGCCAGGAGCAGGCCAGTTGATCGATGCCTCAATCCCCCACCTCCCACACAGGAGCCCGCGGTGTCCCAGCTACGTCCACGAACCCTGCGCAGATCCGTGCTCGCCGGCGTGACAGCGGCGACTCTCTGCCTCACGGCCGCCCCTCTCGTACAAGCCGCAGAACCCGCTCCCGCCCCCGCCCCCGAGCGCCGCACCGCCCAGGCGAAGGCGCCCGCCGGGCCGAACCCCTTGGACGTGGTCGACCGCAGGGCACGCGCTCCCAAGCCGGGCGCCTACCGGATCCCGGCACCCGGCGACATCGCGGGAGGTCGCACCCCGGGCGCCCGTACCCCCGAGCCGAAGGGGAGGGAGGCGGCCAGGGCCCAGGCCGCGCCCTGCACCCTCGACGGCGTCACCGGCCTCGCGCCCGAGCCGTTCGCGGACTTCCTCGGCGATCCGGCCGTCACCGCGGACGGCTGCCTGCGCACGCTCATCTGGACCTGGGACCAGCGCCTCGCCCCCGTCATGTCGGACGCCCACGTCCAGGCGGTCTCCGCGCGCGTCACCCGGCTCGCCGCCGCCCATGACGGCAAGAACGGCAGCAACCTCCTGGAGATGCTCACGTATCTCCACGCCGTCGCCTACCAGGACTTCTCGCACGACGAGATCGACGTCACCGACGGCCCGACCGTCGACGCCATGCGCCGCGCCGTCGACGCCTTCGGCAAGGCGCCCCGTACGTTCGACGTGACCCGGACCAACGCCGAATCCCTGCGCGAGGCGCTGTACGCGGCCAGTGCCCCCGGGCTCCGGCAGCACCAACTCCCGCTCGTCAAACGCGTCCTGACCACGATGGATGCCGCCCACCCGGACACGGCCAAGGACACCGCCTGGGCCGGCTCCGCACTCGCCGCCCTCTCCCTCAGCTACCTCGGTGTCTACCCCGGCAACAAGGACACCGCCTTCCACGCGGCGGTCAAGGCCGATGCCTCCTACCGCGCCGCCTTCAAGGCCTTCGCCGGTCACACCCACCTCAAGGGCACGGCCAACGCCTGGGTGGTGCGCGACGCGCTGAGCGAGTACGGCCGGTTCGGCCAGATAGCCGGGCTCAGGGAGGAAATCGTCCCCGGCCTCGGTGGCCTCGTCGCCGTCACGGCTCGCAACTTCGGCGAGGGCAGCGCTCCTTGGGCCAAGGTCGCCACGTGGCTCAACGAGTTCGACGCCTGCGCGCCGTACAACGTCTGCAAGGCCGACATCGAGCGCCGGCTCTTCCCGAGCACCTACACGTACGACAAGGGCGGGATGAAGGTCCGCACCGGGCTCGACCGCAAGACCGTCGATCAGCTCTACTACGCCGCCAAGCAGGTCAAGGCGCAGTTCCACCGCGTCCTCGGCACCCTGGAACCGCTCGCCGGGGACCCCAACACCGGCCTCACGACCGTCCTTTACGCCTCACGCGCCGACTACGAGAACTACCACCCCCTGCTCACCGGGATGGGCACGGACAACGGCGGTGTCTACATCGAGCGCGGCGCGACGTTCTACACCTACCAGCGGCGCGTCCCGCAGGACTCGTCGCTGACGCTGGAGGAGCTCTTCCGCCACGAGTACACGCACTACCTCAACGGCCGCTGGGCCGTGCCCGGATTCTTCGGCGAGGGCCCCTGGTACGAGGGCGACCGGACCACCGCGATGGACGAGGGCACCGCCGAGTTCTTCGACGGCGCCACCCGCGACGACGGCATCAAGGTCCGCAAGTCCCTGGTGCAGGGCGTCATCGACGACACGGCGAACGGCGGCCCGCGGATGACCGTGGACCAGATCCTGCACGCCACGTACGAAGGCGACGGCTTCCGCTTCTATGACTACGCCGGCACGTTCTTCGAGTTCCTGTGGACCGAACGCCCGGCGCTGATCAAGGAGATGTACCGTCATCTGCGCGCCGACGACCCCGCCGCCTTCGACGCCTGGCGAGACCGGCTCGGCAAGGACGGCGGCCTGCAGAGCGCGTACGACGCCTTCCTCGACAAGCAGATCGCGCACGTCGACGACCTCTTCGTGCCCGACACCACGTACGTGCCGGTCGACCGGCTGCGCGACACCACCGCCGCCCAGGTCCGTGCTTCCTTCGAGGCCACCACGGGCGCCACACCCCAGTGCCGCTCGAACGGCGCACCGGAGCGCCCGCGCTACACCTGCACGGGCCGGATCACCGCCGGCCTGAGCGCGGCCGACGACCCCGACGCCGTCTTCAAGGACATGTCGCAGACCGTGGACTACTTCCTGCTCGAACGGGCCGCGGGGGGTCACAACAACCTGGCCGACATGAACTGCTCGTTCGGCGAGGTGGACATCTGGACCGACGGCCGCGCCGGCAGCGCGGACTTCAGCTGTGAGGGCCCGCTCCGGGGTTGATCCCCGCCGGGCGCGCCGGCGCCGCCGCCCGTCCGCGAGGTCAGGCGGTGGCGCCCACCAGCAGCTCCGCCGCCGCGATGCCCGACACGCGGGTCGCGCCGTGCGTGATCAGATGCGCGGCGCCGAGCGTGTCGCCCGCCGGGACGCCCATCTCGACGACCAGGGCATCGGGGCGGCTGCGCAGGAGGCGGGTCAGCGTGTCGGTCATCCAGCGGTGTCGGGCCGCGTCGCGGACCACGACCACCAGGGCGCGGCCCGCCGCCGGGGCCAGCGCCTCACGGTCCAGGAGGTCGCCCGCGTGGACGAGTTCGGGCTCCGTCAGCCTGACGGACGTCGTGCCGGGGCGCAGGTCGCGCAGGGGTTCGGCGACGCCCCAGGGGGTGCGGCCGTCGACGGCGAGGTTCATCGTCGGGGAGAGCTCCACGACGTGCGGCGCCCCGGCGAGGGGGAGCGCGGCCGAGCCGGAGCCGTGCCGCACGCGCACCGCGCGGCGGGCCGCCACCAGGCCGATGCCGGAGTCCCGCGCGGCGCGTGCCACGGCCCGGGACCGCTCGCCCGACCAGGCCGCGAAGTCCCGCACCCGGGTGCTCGCCTCGGTCAGCCGCTCCTCGGACAGCGTGCCGTCGAGGACGGCCTTCACCAGGGCCGTGGCGAGCAGGTCCGCCGTGGCCTCGTCGGCGCTCTCGCCGCCCACGCACACCGCGTCGACGCCGCCCGCGACCGCCCTGACTGTGGCGCCGTCGATGCCGTAGCGGTCGGTGACGGCGCCCATCTCGATGCCGTCCGTGACCAGCAGTCCGTCGAAGCCGAGCTCCCCGCGCAGCAGGTCCACCAGGATGCGGCGGCTGAGGGTCGCGGGCAGGTCCGGGTCGTACGCGGGCGCCAGCAGATGGGCGGTCATCACCGCACGGACGCCCGCCTCCACCGCCGCGATGAACGGCGGCAGCGCGGTGAGCGCGATCTCCTCGGCGGAGCCCTGGATCTGCGGCAGGCCGTAGTGCGAGTCGACGACCGTGTCGCCGTGGCCGGGGAAGTGCTTGGCGCAGGCGGCGACACCGGCCCCTTGGAGGCCGCGGATCCAGGCGGCCGTGTGCCGGGAGACGAGGTCGGTACGGGAGCCGAAGGAGCGTACGCCGATCACCGGGTTGAGCGGGTTGGAGTTCACGTCCGCACTGGGCGCGAAGTTGAGCGAGACGCCCGCGGCGTGCAGGTCACGCCCGATGTCGTGGGCCACGCGCTCGGTCAGGTCGATGTCGTCCACCGCGCCGAGGGCGAGGTTGCCGGGCCTGGATGAGCCGGTCCACGCCTCCAGGCGGGTCACGTCGCCCGCCTCCTCGTCGATGGCCACGATCAGGTCGGGATTCTCCGCACGCAGGGCCGCGGTGAGCCGCGCCACCTGCTCGGGGGTCTCGATGTTCCGCGAGAACAGCACGACGGAGCCCAGGCCCCCGGAGATCCTGCGGCGCACCCAGTCGGGGGCCGTGGTGCCCTCGAAGCCGGGTTGCAGCACGGAGTTGGCAAGGTGCTCCAGCGTCGGGTCACTGCTCGATGCCATGGCGCGACCTCCGAAGTTGCGGATACGTGACTCGTGTGACGTGGTGCGTGACGCGGGGCCCCTGCTGATTGGTCCAGGCCAATCGGATAGTGGATATTGGCTCGTATCGATCGGGGCTGTCAAGGAGTCCGAACCGGCCGAGACGGGCGAATTCAGCATCCTGAGCGTGGAGTTGGGGAATTCTGGTGACTTCCGCTGATCGCACCCGGTGAGGGAGTGGGCCATGCGCAGGTACGAACTTGTCGGCAGGCGCGACATCAGGCTGGTCACCGACGTGGCGGTACCGGACCCCGGACCGCTGGAAGTCCTCGTGCGCGTGCGCGCCTGCACGGTCTGCAACCGCAGCGACCTCGCCTACTTCCACTACTACGGTCTGCGCGACCACTGCTCCCAGGGCTGTTTCGGTCACGAGATCGCCGGGGTCGTCGAAGCGGCCGGCGCGGGCGTGAGCCGGGTCGTGCCCGGACAGCGGGTCTTCGTGCGGACACCGCTCACCACCGGCTACGCCGACTTCGCGCTGGCCCGCGAGATCTGCGTGGGCGCGCTGCCCGACGCCGTCCCTTTCGAGCAGGGCGCGCTCCTGCAACTGCTGCCGCTGGCCGTGCACGCCACCCGCGGCATCCGCCTCGGCGACCGCGTCGTGATCGTCGGCCAGGGCCCCGTCGGGCAGATGGCGCTGCGCGTGGCGGTGGCGCGCGGCGCCGCCGAGACCGTCGCCGTCGACCTCGACGACTGGCGCCTGGAGCGCTCCGGCGCCGCGGGGGCCGACGCGGTACGCCGCGTGGACGGCACCCGGGAACAACTGCTGGCCGTCGGCGCCGACTTCGACGTGGCCGTGGACGCTGTCGGCACGCCCACCACCCTCAACGCCTGCGTGGAACTCGTACGGCAGAACGGCCTTGTCGTCCTCCTCGGCACGCACCACATCGACACCCACGTCAGCGTCGACCTGGTCACCTGGGAGCGCAAAGGACTGCGGGTGCACAGCTCCGCCGAGCCCCTGGACACCGCGCGCGCCGAGGCCCTAGCCGTCGCCGAACGCCTCGCCCACCGCCGCACCGACGCCCTGCGCCTCGCCGACCTCCACTCGCACACCTACCCCCTCGACGAACTCCCGAAGGCCATGGAGCAGCTCTCCGCGAGCCGCGCGCTGTACCCGGACGCCGAGGACGCCCCCTACGCCGGGCCGCCGCGCGAGACGCTGAAGGTGGCGATCGTCCCGTGAGCGCGAGACGGCCGGGCGCGGCGTGAGGTGGGGCATCGCCGGATACGGCGACATAGTGACGCGCCGCGCGCTGCCCGCCCTGCGCGCGCTCGGCGAGGAACCGGTCGCCCTCTGGGGCCGCGACCCGCACCGCGCGGCACTGGTCGCCGAGCGGCACGCCGTCGCCAGGTCCGGCACCGACCCGAAGGTCCTTCTCCGGAACGTCGACGCCGTGTACGTGGCCACGCCCGTCGCCGCCCATGTGCCGCTCGCCCGGACCGTGCTGGCCGCCGGTATCCCCGTCCTCGTCGAGAAGCCGCTCGCCGGGGGACTCGCGACCGGCGCCGCGTTCGATACCGCCTCGCCGGATACCGCCGGGCCGTGCGCGGGCGTCGCCTACTACCGCAGGCTCGCGCCCGCCGTGGGCCGGCTCCGCGCCGAACTGGCCGGGTGGACGCCCGAGCGGGTGGAGGCACACTTCCGGTGCGCCTTCGAACCGGGCCCCGACGACCCGATGCGCTGGCGCACCGACCCCGCCGTGTCGGGCGGCGGAGTGCTCGCCGACGCCGGAAGCCACCGGATCGACCTGCTGCTCCACCTCTTCGGGCGGCCGTACGAGATGACGGCCCGGCTCGGCGGCCGCTTCCCCCGGGGCGCGGAGCGGCGGGCCGACCTCACCCTGCGCTGGCGGACCGGTCTGCGGGCGCACTGCCTCATGGAGTGGGGTGAGGGGCCGCCGGTGGACCGCGTCGAACTGTCCGGCGGCGGGCGGACGGTGACGCTCGACCCGCTCGACGCGGGCCGGCTCACGGGCCTGGCCCGAACGCCGCTCCTCCTACCCCCGGCGGCCAACGCCCACCAGCCGCTGCTCGCCGATTTCGCGGCGGCCGTCGCGACCGGCGGTACGCCGGTGTGCCCGGTGGCCGAGGCCCGGCTCGTCGACGACGTGATCGTGGCGGCGGAGCGCTCGGACGCGGCGGGCGGCGCCCCGGTCCGCCTGGAGTCCTGAACTCGGGCACTGCCATCGGCTTCTCACGCCCCGTCATCCGCCGACCACGGCGTCAGCCAGCGCGGGTCGGGTGTGTCGGCGGCGCGTATGAAACGCACGTCGGCCGAGAGCCGCATCGCGTCCGTGGTGGTGTCCAGGGAGGCGTGGATGACGCGTGGCAGGTGCACCATCACGTCGCCCGCCGCGAAGTCCGCCCACAGCCAGCGCCGGCCGAGCGTGCGGGCGGTCAGCTCCAGGTCGTGACAGATCTGGCGGCGGTCGCCAGGCCGGTCGGTGACGTCGCGCAGCGGTGCGTACTCCTCGGGCGGCAGCCGATGGGAGCCCTCCAGGTACACGAGCGCGCCGGTCCGCGGCGGGCAGTCGCCCACCGGGATCCACAGGGTGACGACGTCGGGCGAACCCCGGTCCATGTAGTCGAAGTCGACATGAGCACGGGAGGCCCGGCGCGTGCCCCGGTGGAAGTGGCGCAGGATGCGGCGCGGCAGCATCCGCGCCTCGGCGCCGAGGAGGAGGGCGGCGAGGGCGGCGAGGGCCGGATCACCCATGAACCGGTCGAAGGCCGCCGACCGCACGAACGTGTACGCGGGATGCCCCGCGACGCCGTACTCCGGGACCCCGGCGGGCACCTGGCCGGAGAAGACCCCGTCCTCGACGGAGCTGCCCACCGCCAGGAGGCCCGGCGGGAAGAGCGAGAAGTACCGGCCGCGCAGCCGCAGGACCTCCGCACGGTCGAGCAGCCCTGGCAAGTACAGATAGCCGTCGGCGTGCAGCCGCGCGCGGAGCGCGGCCGGGTCCCTCGGCGGCAGCAGGTCCGCGCTGCGGCGCAGCGGGCGGAAGAGATCCGGCGTGAAGGGTATCGGTACGCCGTTCGACGACAGGTTCACGGTATGTGCCCTTCGGTCAGTAGACGCCTTCCACCGCCTCGGCACTGCCCTCGCCGTCCTCCTGGCAGGGCCGCACCGCGGCGACGCCGTCCCAGGGGAACCACGGGTGCGGGCCGGTTCTGACCGCGCTGTCCCGTTCCAGGAGGTTGGGCAGGAAGAGGTCTTCGAGGAGGGTGGTGGCCCGCACGCGGCCGCGCCGCCCGACGGCGACCTCGCGCCACGGGTCCGCCGGGTCGACGACCCGCAACACAGCGAAGGGCGGCGGGAGATGGTAGGAGTGCCCGGCCCCGGCAGGCACGCCGTCCGCCGCGTCCCGGTCCGTCACGTCGGCCTGGAGCGCGTGTCCGACCAGCGTGTTGCCGTAGGTGTCGATCCACTGCACGCCCGGCAGATGCTCCTCGCGCAGGAACTGCGCCTCGGCGGCGGTGCACGAGGTGCCGCCCGTGCACACCGCCCGGATGCCGTACGTGTGCAGCGGGCGCGGCAGCCGCATCGCCAGTTCCAGGAGCAGCCGCGCGGTCGTGAAGAGCAGCGAGGGGCGCTCGGCGGCCAGCAGCGTCAGGGTCTGGTCGATCAGATGCGCCGTGTACGCGTCCGCCTCGCCGCCCGACCGCAGCGCGGCCTTCACCCAGCGCGGATCGAAGTCGATGGAGTGCGCCGCGCCGCACCAGCTGTCCGCGAGGCCCTCCACGAAGTGCCCGTACGCGTGCGGGCCGCTCGGCGTCATGGCGAGCACGTCACCGCCGGCCACACCGCGCGCCTCAAGCACGGTGCGGTAGATCTCCACGTCGTACGCGAGACGCGTGACGTTGACGATCCGGCAGGGCGTGCCCGTGGTGCCGCCGGTCTCGAAGACGCGGAAGGGACGGCCGCGGTAGCCGCGGGGGAGGAGGTCGCGGGCGTGCGCGGCACGCAGCTCGGCCTTGTCGAAGAGGCCGAAGAGCTCCAGCGCGGCGAAGCCGTCGACGTCCTTGAGGGGATCGAAGCCGAGCGTCGGGAGCCGGGCGGCCCAGAAGGGGCTCGCGGTGTCGGGGCCGAAGTGCCAGCGCATCATCCGGCGCGTCCAGGTGTCGAGGTCCACGCCCAGCTCCGGCACACGTGTGCGCAGCGTGTCGGTCAGCGTGCTGAAGTCGGTCGGCAGCCGGGAGGTCGTCATGCGGGGCCTCGCTTCGCTGGGCGGTGCACGAACAGGGACTCGGCGGTGATGGCCCGTACCGTCTCGGGCGTCTCGGGCGTCGCGGTGAGGACGGCGGCGAAGGGGAAGGGGACCTCGTGACCGACCAGGGGATGCCCTTCGTACGCCTGGAGCAGTACGAGGCGGGGCAGCACGCACGGGGCGCCGTCGACCTCGGTGACGGGATCGCGGCGGGTGAGCAGACGGTCGCCCGGACGCATGCGCTCCTGGACGGAGCGCAGCGCACGGTGTGCCGTCTCCGGCTCGCGGAAGACGGTGAGCGGCCAGTCGCGGGCAGCCGGGTCCGGCGGGATGGCGTCGAGCGCGACGGCGAGGGACGACGCCAGGGCACGGCTCTGCTCGGGGTCCGTGCAGATGACGGTGCGTACGTTGCGGCAGAACCGCCCTGAGTCGGCCGCGATCAGGGGCAGCAGCCAGTCCACGGCCGCCTCGACCGGCATGCCGGGCGGCACCAGGGCGCAGCCGCGGCCCGGCCCGTGCAGGGTGAGCGACTCCGCGTCACGGACCGACGCGGCGAGGCCCGCGCCACCGTAGACGATCCGCCGGTCCGCGAGCTTCAACAGGCCGTGCAACGCACGCTGTTCACCCGGGTAGAGGCCGATGCGGGCAGCGGGCCAGCCGACGGCGAGCAGCGCGGCGACGAGGCGTGCCGCGGAGAGCGGCTCCCGTCGGCTCGGCCGCACCCACACGGCGCCCGAGCGCTCCGCCTGGTCCAGTACGGAGTCCAGGCACGTGAACGTGTTGCCCGGCAGAGCGACCAGGCTCAACCGGTCGTCGGGCTCCGGCTCCCCGCCCCGCTTCGGCAGACCCTCGCGCAGCATCACGCACCACCGGTCCACCAGCGGCCCGGGCAGTCCGGCCGTGTTCCACAGCGCCGCGCGGAAGCCGTCGGCGTCCTGTGCGCCGACGCCGCCGACCGTGACGGTGCCCCGGCCGAACAACTCCACCGCCTCGGCCAGGAGTTCGCAGCGTCCGGTGAGCGGGGGCAGGGTGGCGCGCGCGGTGTCCCACCACCGCCGGTCGGCATGGGCGACGATCTCCGGGACCAGCGCGAGGCCGTACGCGGCGCCTCCCGTGCCCGGCAGCGCGGCGGTGTCCAGCGACGTCCGCCACTCACCTCGCCGGAAGGCGTGGACCACCGCCGTCACGGCAGCTCGTCGCGGAGGGCGGCGACCACCCGGATCTGCTCGGCCTCCGTGAGGGACGGGTAGAGCGGCAGGGCCACATGGTGACGGGCGAACCAGCGGGCCCGCTCGAACGGTCCGTCCTCGCCCATGCGGTGGTCCTCGGTGACGAAGTACGGGTGATCGTAGAGCAGGTGGTCGTACACCTCACCGGCCAGGGACACGCCGTGCCGCTCCCGCAGCCGCTTCTTCAGCAGCGCGCGGTCGAGCGGCCCGTCCGGGTCCGGGTACGCGAGGTATTTGTAGAAGTTGCTCTCCGATCCGCCGGGCACGGCATGTGGCCGGATCCCGGGGACGTCGGCGAGCAACGCGTCGTAGCGAGCCGCCAGTTCACGGCGTACCGCCAGGGTGTGCGCGAAGCGCTCCAGGTCCACCGTGCCGACGGCGGCATGGAGTTCGCTCAGGCGCCAGTTGCCGCCGGGGCGGTCGTGGAGCGTGGAGCCGTGCGCGCTCTTGCCGTGGTCGCGCCAGCGCCGCACCTGCTCCAGGTCGTCGGGCAGCGCGGCGGACAGCAGCCCGCCCTCGCCGCTGACGGCGACCTTGGTGGGGAAGAACGAGAAGGCGCCGAACCGGCCGAACCCGCCCGCCGGGCGTCCGTCGAGCGTGGCGCCGAAGGCGTGCGCCGCGTCCTCCACCACGGGAACGCCGCGCTCTTGGCAGTACACGAGGGCCGCGTCCAGCGCGGGCGAGACGATGCCGCCGATGTGCACCGGCAGCACGGCGGCCGTGTCGGGGTACCGGTCGAGGGCCGCGCGCAGGGCCTCGGGGTCCATGCCGAGGCCGTCCAGCTCGATGTCGACGAAGCGGACGGCCGCTCCCGCCCGCACCGCGGAGGCGGCCGTGGCGAAGAACGTGTTGACCGGCACGAGAACGGTGCGGCCCGCCACGCCGACGATCCGCAGCGCGATCTCCAGGGCCGCCGATCCGGACGCCACGGCCACCGTCCGCGTGCCGGTCCAGGCGCGGGACAGCTCCTCGAAGCGGGCGACCTGCGGGCCCTGCGTGAGCACACCCGAGGCGAGCGCGGCGTCGACACGGTCGAGCACGGCGCGCCGCTCGGACACCTCGAAGCGGACGCGCTGGGCCGGGACGTCGTTGCCCGCCGTGTTGCCCGCACCGGACAGGGCGCGCGTGAAGAAGTCCGCCGCGTGGCCGACGTGCGTGCCGTGCCCCATGGGCAGTTCATGGATCTCCGCGGAGGCACCCGCCGCCGCGTATGCCGCGCGGACCGTGTCCGCCGCCGCGCGCGCGTCAGCCGGTTCCAGGTAGGAGTCGGCGGTGCCGTACTGGAGCTGGAGGGGCGCCGGGGCCAGCGCGGAGTACAGGTCGGCCAGGTCGGCGTACTCCAGGATGCCGGGGAGCGCCGCCCCCTCGTGGCCCGTCAACAGCCGTTCGTACAGGGCCCGGTAGCTGCCGAGGTGGCTCGCCGCGCAGAGCGGGAGGCCCTGGCGGGGCGCCAGCAGCGCGGTGTGCAGGGCGACCGCCGCGCCGAGGCTGTGACCGAACAGGCCGAGCCGGTCTGGGTCGGCGAGCGGATGCGCCGCCAGTACGCCGAGCGCGCCCAGGGCGTCGCCGACGAGCGCGCCGAGCAGGGAGCGGCCGGTCAGCGCGAACGCGTGGGCCAGCAGGGTCCCTTCGTCCCGGCCGGCCCTGCGCTCCTCGTCGAGGCCGCCGCCGATGCCGTGGTCGAAGGAGAGGGTGACGAAGCCCGCCCGCGCCAGCTGCTCGGCGACGTTGCGGTCGGGGTGGTCCGGCGGCACGTCGCCGGTGAGCTGGTCCAGGCGGGCGTTGCGGCCGCCGAGGACCAGGACGGCCGGGCCGCGCGCGACGCCGCGCGGCGCGAGGAGGGTGCCGTGGAAGCAGCCGCGTACAGGCGAGTCGAGGACCAGCCGCTCACGGTGCAGGCCGTCGCGTACGAAGGCGCGGGTCTCGGTGACGGCGAGGGGCGTCGGCTCGACGCGGGCCAGCCGCTCGACCACCGCGCGCAGCCGACGGGCGGTGGCGGTGTGGCCCTCGGTGCCGTCGGCGGCCGCGCGGCGCAGGGCCGGTTCGGCGGCGAGGAGCCGGCGGAGGTGACGGAGCTGCATCCGCGGCTCAGACGAAATCGCCGTGCAGGGTGCTGGGCACTTCCAGCGCGTACGCGTCCAGCGCCTCGTCCAGTTTGATCTGGCCGCGTTTGAGGAGTTCAAGGAGTTCGTTCTGCGGACGGTAGAAACACGATTTGCACAGGTCGGTCCTGCGCGGGTTGGAGGCCTCCCATTCGGCGCGCGGGCCGCCTTCGAGGACCTCGGCATATCCCTGCTCGACGACATTGCCGATCAGATAACGGCTGTTGAGGTGGACCTGGGGGCAGGGATAGAGGTTTCCGTCGGCACCGACCGCCGTGACGAAACGGCTGTAGTGGCAGCGCTCGAAGTCGCCCTCGACCTCCTCGACCTGGTCCATCGGGCCGCGGTCCAGCTTGGGCACCGAAACCTCGAAGGCGTCGGTGGAGAGCGCCGCGGCCGTGGTGAGCGACTCGGCGATCTCCGGCATCACGGATTCGATGGTCTCGTGGCCGAGTGCGCTGTAGAACTCCGGCTCGAAGCGGACGTAATGCGCGCCGGAATCCCGGGCGATATGGGCCGCCTGTAGGATCTCCCGGTAATTCTGGAGGGTGATCACGTAGTTGAAGCCGATGCGGAAGTCGGGGTCCAGGGCGCTCTCCCTGAGCCTGCCGACTGACCCGACGAACTGCGAGAACGTCTGTTCCCTGTCCCGGGTGATGTCGTCGAAGGTGGCTTCGGTGCCCGCGTTCAGGCCGATGCGGACCCAGGTGTGGGTCTCGGCGACGCACTCGGCCACCTTCGGCCTGCCGAGCCGCGAGCCATTGGTGATCAGCCCGATCCGCAGCCCGGCCGCGTGCCCGGCCCGGCAGATCTCGGTGTAACCGGGGTGGATGGTGCACTCGCCGCTGCCGCAGAACGTCACGGCGCGGCCGTCGTTCTCGGCGAATTCGCGCAGCAGGGTGATCGCCTTGTCGGTGGCGATCGAGTCCTTGAACGAGAACAGGTCGTAGAACTGCTCTTCGTTCGGGGAGTGGAAGTTGCAGAAATTGCAGCGCATATTGCAGGCGCCCATGATGCCGATCCGCATGTGGACCGGCTTGATCTCCTGGCCCGCGACGAACCGCCGGAGCAATTCGCCGTGCGCCAGGACCTTCTGCGGTGAGTGCGCCTGATCGAGACTGACGAGGGGCAGTCCTTCGCGATTTTGGGGGGCTGCCATTTCGATGTCGCCGGCACCAGATGTGCTGTTCACGAACCCCCCACGCAAGATGGATGTGCGTTTACGCTGTTCGAGACGGTCCTTGCGACATTAGGGAGCCCCACCAGCCCTGTCAATGCCGCTGGGGTATGCGGGAGTTGACGGCCTATCAGGATGCGGGCAGGCGAAGATCGGGCTGAGGCCGGGGGGCGGTCAGGCGGCGATCGAGGCGGTGATCTCCTCCTTGTCGAGGCCGAGGCCGGTGAGCGGCCCCCGGCCGTCCTCGAACTCGATGAGGGCGAGCAGGATGTGCTCCGTGCCGACGTGGTCGTGGCCGAGGCGCAGCGCTTCACGGAACGTCAGTTCGAGCACCTTGCGGGCCCCCGTGTCGTACGGCACGAGCTCGGGCACCTCGGCGGCCGTCGCGGGCAGCGCGTCCAGGGCGGCTCGGCGCACGTCCTCAAGGGAGACGCCCTGTGCGGTGATCGCCTTGGCGGCGAGGCCCTCGGGGTCGCTCAGCAGGCCGAGGATCAGGTGCTCGGTGCGGATCTCGTCGTGCTGGGCCGCCTTGGCCTCGTGGTGCGCGGCCATCACGGCGTTCCTCGCCCGGGGCGTGAAGCGGCCGAAGCCCTGGCTGGGGTCGAGGGCCTCGGTCTCGCCCGGCTTCTTGGGCACGAACCGCTTCTGGGCGGCCTGCCGGGTGACGCCCATGCTCTTGCCGATGTCGGTCCAGGACGCGCCGGAGCGACGCGCCTGGTCCACGAAGTGGCCGATCAGGTGGTCGGCGACGTCGCCGAGGTGGTCGGCGGCGATGACGGCGTCGGAGAGCTGGTCGAGGGCGTCGGTGTGGACCTTCTTGATGGCTTCGATGAGGTCGTCGAGGCGGATCGTGGGCGGTTGAGGGGTGCTCTCGGATAGGGTCATGTGACAACCGTAGGTTGACAGTTGAGGAGCGTCAACCCTCGGTTGACATCTGTGTGGGAGGCTCGCGGACGGTGAGCCACGCACCGCGCGCCGCCCGAGGAAAACCCTGGGTCGAGCCCCCGTCCCCGGTGGTTGAACAGCGGAATCACCGGCTCCCGGCGCCCCTGCCCGCGCCGCCATGCCCCGTCCGTCCCGCCCGTCCCGCCGTCCCCCGGCACCCACCCCGGCCCCCCGCCCCGCGACCCCAGGGTTTTCACGGTCGCCCCCAGGTCCGTACGGGGCCATGGTGGAGCCACGGTCGCAAAGCCGCGGCGGGCCCGGAACACCGGTTGGGGGCAGGCAGGACCGGTGGCCGGACGTACTACGGGGGTGTACGTCTGGACGGGCCGTCCGGCGACGGGGGGCGACCGTCGCGAGGGCGGGGGAGGGGGTGCCGGTGAGAGGCATCCCCGCTCGGCGCCCGCCCACGCCGCCCTCGCGTACACGGCGGGTGGGATGGGGGCGCGACTCAGACCGCCGAGACCTCCGAGGCCTCGGCGAGCAGCCGCACGAGCTGCGCCCTGCGGTGCACACCGTCGAGCTTGCGGTAGATGTTGCTCAGGTGGAACTCCACCGTCTTGACGCTGAGGAAGAGCCGCTCCGCCACCTCGTGGTTGGTCAGACCCCGCCCGACCACCAGCGCCACCTGCATCTCCTGCGGGGTCAGCCGCTCCAAAGGGGCCCGCTCGGGGCGCAATTCGGTGCCGCCCGCCGCGTGCAGCTCGGCGGCCACCCGCGCCGCCCACCCGGACGCCCCGAGCCGCTCGAACGCGGCGAGGGCCCGCTCCAGCAGCCGACGGGCCTCACTGCGCCTGCCCTGCCTGCGCAGTTGCTCGCCCCACGCGAACTCCGTGCGCCCCCGCTCGAAGGGGACGGGCCGCTCGGCGAGCAGCGCCAGGGAGCGCCGCATGTGCCGCTCGGCGGCGTCCGGTTCGAGCAGCCCGCGGCAGCGCGCCGCCGCTCCCGCCGTGACCGGCCGGTGGCCGCGCCCCGCCTCGTACTCCAGGACGTCGAGCACCTCACGGGCCTCGGCGGTCATGTGCAGATGGACGTACGCGTCCGCCAGGTCCGCGGCCCACGTCAGATACAGGCCGTCGCCTCGGCCGTGCGTCCGGGAGAAGGCCCGCACCTCCTCGAGCCGGTGCACCGCCTCCTCGAAGCGGCCGAGGCCGAGCTCCAGCAGACCGAGCGCGCCGCGCGCCCGTGCCGCGTCCATCGGCAGTTCGGTGGCGGCGGCCCACTCCATGGCCTGCGCCGCGTGCCGCCGGCAGTCCGCCTCGCGGTTGAGCGCGGCCTCCGTCCTGGCCAGGGCGGCCAGGCCGCGCGGCACCTCGATGAGCCGTCCGGTGGCCTCTGCGAGCCGCACCGCCTCGTCGGCGTGCGCGAGCGAGGGGCTCCAGCGGCCCCGCCAGAACTCCACTACGGAGTGCGTGCACAGCAGGTGCGACAGGAGCCCCACGGCGCTGGAGGCGCGCGCGGTGTACGCGGCGCGGTCGAGCAGGCCGTGCGCCTCGTCGAGCTCCTCCGCCGCGAGGTGACACAGACCCCCCACACCGGAGAGCGGGTAGGGGAAGGCGGGGTCGGGCGAGGCGAGGGGCCCCGCCAGCTCGCGCAACAGCGAGCGGCCCGCGTCGGCGTCACCGCCGAGCAGCAGCACCAGGGTGCGCAGGAGCCGTACCGGCAGCAGCGTCTGCCGCGTCGAGTCGGCCAGCTCCATCGCCGCGGCCGAGGTGCCGCGCGCCGCGGTGAGGTCGCCGACCGCGAGTTCGGTGAGCGCGATGCCGCCGAGCATGACGGCGGCGAGCGCGGGATCGACCTTCTCCGCCTCGTCGACCGCCGCCCTCAGCAGCTCCCGCGACCGGGTCGGCTGCCCGCGCTGCACGTCGAGATAGCAGCGCAGTTGGCGGATGTCGAGCCGCGTGCCGAGCTGTTCCGCGTGCTCCAGGGAGCGGTCCAGGATCGCGGCGGCCTCGTCCAGGGAGCCCGCGGCCTGAGAGGCGCGGGCGGCACACAGCAGCCGCTCCGCCTTGCGCTGCCCGGCCGGCGTGAAGCGCGCGGCCCGCTCGTACAACCGGGAGGCCAGCGGATAGGCCAGCGTGTCGGGCGCCCCCGACGCCGCGTTCTCCAGGAGCGACGCCACATGCTCGTCCGGCTCCGCGCCCGAGGCGGCCAGATGCCATGCGTACTGTTCAAGGGCGGGTGCGGTGGCGCCTTGCAGGGAGCGGGCGATGGCGTGGTGGGCCCGGCGTCTGCGCACCGGGGTCGCGCCGTGGTAGACCGCCGAGCGGACCAGCGGGTGCCGGAAGGCGTACCCGTCCTGCTCCTCGACGACCAGGCCCGCGGCCTCGGCCGCCTCCAGCGATTCATAGCTGAGCCCGTGCGCCCGCAGGGCCGCCTCGGTGCCTGCGAGCGGCCGGGTGCCCAGCACCGCGAGGAGCAGCATCGCGTCCTGGGCCTCCTGGGGCAGCCGGGCCACGGCGCTGCCGAAGGTGTGCGCCAGCAGTTCGCCGATGGGCAGGGGCGCCGCGGAGTCGGGGTCGTCGTCGCCCGCGCCGCTCCCGGAGAGCAGGGCGGGCAGTTCGATCAGGGCCAGGGGGTTGCCGCGTGCCTCGGCGAGCAGCCGGGCGGCCTCCCGCTCGGTCAGCTCGGCGGTGCCCTTCTCGGCGATCAGGCGGTGCGCGGACTCGGCGTCGAGGCCGCCGAGCGTCATGGTCTCGATGGCGGCGAGCCGGGAGGCCGGTTCGTCCAGTTCGTCGCGCGCGGTGAAGAGCACGACGATGCCCTCGCGGCCGAGTCTGCGGGTGGCGAAGGCGAGCGCGTCCAGGGAGTACGGGTCGAGCCACTGCGCGTCGTCGACGGTGACGAGGACCGGGCCCTCCTCGGCGAGCGCGCCGAGCAGACTGAGCGTGCCCGCGGCCACCGCGAAGCGGTCGTGTGCGACGGCGGGCCCGAGCGCCAACGCCCCGGTGAGCGCGGCCGCTTGACGCTCGGGGATGCGGTCGAGGAAGTGCAACACGGGCCTCAGCAGATCGGCGAGCCCCACATAGGGCAGGTCCGACTCGACCTCCACGCCCCGGGTGCCGAGCCGCCGCAGATCGCCCGACTCTGCGGCGACGTGCTCGACGAGGCTGGTCTTGCCGATCCCGGCCTCCCCGCGGACGAGCAGGGCGCCGCTCTCGCCCCGGCGTGCCTTGTCGACGAGAGCGAGAAGACGTGCGCATTCCGAGGAACGCCCCAGGAGCATGTGTCCAGCGTACCGGCGGCACCTGACTTCGCGGAGGCGTCGAACGGGACGTATCTCGCCTGAGGCCGCCGGGGCTCGGCTCTGTCATCCGACGGGCGCTGCCGCAACCCTCCGCGCACGCTGAAGGCGTACTTCGGGGAGGACCGGAGGTCGCGTCTGCCGGGGCGCGGTTTGCCGGCGGGCAGGCTCCGCGGTGAGGGGTGCGAGCGGTACCTCCTGAGGTGAATGAGGCGTATCCGGCGGCCAGTTGTCACAAACGGGCCTGTTGGATCCGTCATACATGCGACCTACTCTGGTAGCCGCCTGAAGGGGAGTCGCATGAGCGGAAGCATCGAGCGCACCGGGGCACGCGGGCGACCGGGCCGGCCCGGCAGGGGCGAGCGCGTCGCGGACTGGGCGGACGGACGGCTCGGCATCAACACCCTGGCCAAGAGCCAGATGCGCAAGATCTTTCCCGACCACTGGTCGTTCATGTTCGGCGAGATCTGCCTCTACAGCTTCCTGATCCTGATCCTCACCGGCACCTACCTGACCCTGTTCTTCGAGCCGAGCATGGTCGAGGTCACCTACGACGGCCCCTACGTGCCACTCAAGGGCCTCCAGGTGTCGAGGGCGTACGAATCCACACTGGAGATCAGCCTGGAGGTCCGCGGCGGCCTGCTGATCCGGCAGATCCACCACTGGTCCGCGGTCGTCTTCATCGCCGCCATGTTCGCCCACATGATGCGGGTGTTCTTCACCGGCGCCTTCCGCAAGCCCCGCGAGCTCAACTGGCTGTTCGGCTGGACGCTGCTGATGCTCGCCATCATCACCGGCCTGACCGGCTACTCCCTCCCGGACGACCTGCTCTCCGGCACCGGCGTCCGCTTCGCGCACGGCGCGATCCTCTCGATCCCCGTGGTGGGCACGTATCTCGCCTTCTTCCTGTTCGGCGGCGAGTTCCCGGGCGAGGACATCGTGGCGCGGTTCTATCCGATCCACATCCTGCTGCTGCCGGGCATCATGCTCGGGCTGGTCGTGGCCCACCTGATCCTGGTCTTCTACCACAAGCACACCCAGTTCGCGGGTCCGGGAAAGACCGAGAAGAACGTGGTCGGGGCGCCGTTCCTGCCCGTCTACATCGCCAAGGCGGGCGGCTTCTTCTTCCTCGTCTTCGGCGTGCTCGCGATCATGGGGGCGGTCGCCTCCATCAACCCGGTCTGGGCGATCGGCCCCTACCGTCCCGACATGGTCTCCACCGGCGCCCAGCCCGACTGGTACCTCGGCTTCTCCGAGGGGCTGATCCGGGTGATGCCCAGCTGGGAGATCAACATCTGGGGGCACACGCTCGCCCTGGGCGTCTTCATCCCCTTCTCGCTCTTCCCGCTGATCATGATGGCGATCGCGGTCTATCCGTTCGTCGAGGCCTGGGTCACCGGCGACAAGCGGGAACACCACATCGCGGACCGGCCCCGCAACGTACCCGTGCGCACCGGACTCGGCGTCGCCTGGCTGACGCTGTACTTCGTGCTGCTGATCGGCGGCGGCAACGACATCGTCGCCACCCACCTGCACCTCTCGATCAACGCGATCACGTGGTTCGTGCGGATCGCCGTCTTCGTGGCGCCCGTCATCGCCTACCTCGTCACCCACCGGATCTGCCTCGGCCTCCAGCGCAGGGACCGGGAGAAGGCGCTGCACGGCCGCGAGACCGGCACCATCAAACGCCTGCCGCACGGCGAGTACGTGGAGATCCACGAGCCGCTGCCCCAGGCGGAGCTGTACCGCCTGACCGCCCACGAACAGCCTCAGCCCTACGAGATCGGCCCCGTGGTCGATGCCAACGGCGTGGCCCGCAAGGTCCCCCGCTCCGAACGCCTGCGCTCCCGCCTCTCCCGCGCCATGTACGGGCCCAAGGCGCAGGTGCCGAAGGCGACTCCGGAGGAGTACCTGGCGATCCAGCGGGGCGAGGGCGATCACCACTGAGGGGTCGGCTCGGTTAGCCTCGCACGGTGATGGCATCCGAGAGCACTCCGAAGCTGCTGGCGATCAGCGACCTGCACGTCGCGTACGCGGAGAACAGGAAGTACGTCGAGACCATCCGGCCCGGCACCGAAGGGGACTGGCTGATAGTCGCCGGAGACGTCGCCGAACGCATGGCCGACATCGAGTGGGCGCTGCGCACGCTCGCGGGGCGTTTCGCGAAGGTGGTGTGGGCGCCGGGCAACCACGAGCTGTGGACGCCGAAGGACGATCCGGTCCAGCTGCGCGGCGAGGAGCGCTATCAGCACCTCGTCGCGCTCTGCCGCGAACTGGGCATCTCAACCCCCGAGGACCCCTACCCGGTGTGGCGCGGCGCGGGCGGCCCCGTCACCGTCGCCCCGCTGTTCCTCCTCTACGACTACAGCTTCCGCCCCGAGGGGACCCACACCAAGGAGGAGGCCCTCGCCGTCGCGCACGAGGCGGGCGTCATCTGCACCGACGAGTACTTCCTGCACCCCGACCCCTACGCGACCCGCGACGACTGGTCCCGGGCCCGGGTCAAGCTCACCGAGGAGCGGCTCGCCGAGCGGCCCGCGGGGCTGCCCACCGTCCTCATCAACCACTGGCCGCTGCTGCGCGAACCCACCCGGATCCTGCGCTACCCCGAGTTCGCCCTGTGGTGCGGCACCGAGCTGAGCGCCGACTGGCACGTGAAGTACGACGCCGCCGCCGTCGTCTACGGTCATCTGCACATCCCGCGCACCACCTGGCACGACGGCGTACGTCACGTGGAGGCGTCCGTCGGCTACCCGCGCGAGTGGCGCAGGGACTTCCACCCCGACCCGCACCTGCGGCAGATCCTGCCGGTGCCGGAAGAGGGCTGAGCGGGGGCCGCGGGACGGGGGTCGCGCGGGGCCGTCACGAGCGCGCCGGCAGCGGTCTGCGGCCGAGGAGTTCGGCCAGGCCCTGCCGGGTGGCCGCCAGGACGACGCGGTCCTGCGGCCGCAGCGCGTACTCGGGGTCGAGGTCCCACTCCAGGCCCGACTCCGCGCCCGACGAGCGCTCCAGGGCGACCACGCGCCACGCCCCGGGGCGGAACACCTCGGCGATGCGGCGGCCGGTCAGCTGCGGCTGGAGCGAGACGTCGAGCGCCGCGAAGAGCAGCACCGAGCGCTCGACGGGCAGCGCGCCGAGGATCTGGCGGCCCATCATCGCGCCGGCGAAGGCGGGCGCGGCCAGCGTCGACACGCTGCGGCTGCGCGTGAGGGCGCCGGGGTGCGCGGCCCGCAGGGTGCGGTAGACGGCGGTGGCGAACGCGTCGTCGTACAGCCGCAGCGCCACCCGTAGATCGGGCTTCACCGAGCGTGCGTACAGGGCCGCTTCGAGGTTGATCGTGTCCGCGCTGGTCACGGCGAGCAGGGCGTGCGCGCGCTGGATCTTGGCCGCCTCCAGGACGCCCTCCTCGGTGACATCGCCGATCACGGTGGGGACGCGCAGCCGCCGCGCCAGGGAGATGCCGCGCGCCTCGGGGTCCGCCTCCACGCACACCACGGGGATGTCCAGTTCCCGCAGCCGGGCCAGGACCCGGGTGCCGATCTTGCCGAGGCCGAGCAGGACCACGTGGCCGGAGAGGCCGCGCGGCGGACGGCGCAGCGAGGACGCGCTGCGGAAGGTGCCGAGGGCCTCCAGGACGGCGGCGAACAGGATCGGGAGCAGCAGCAACCCGATGAGACCGGCGAGGAGTTGGAGGATCTGACGGCTCATCGGCCCCTCGGTCGCCGGGTCGTTGATCGAGAAGAGGTCGAGGAGGGTCAGATACGTCGCGTGCAGCGGGGAGCCGCCCGACGTCACGATCGAGGCGATCGCCAGGCCGAGGACGGCGGCGGCGAATCCGGCCACCGACCAGCGCAGCCGCCGCGAGAACAGCTGGCGCAGCGGCACCCCGCGCCCCGCGAGGAAGCCGGGCGGCGGCGCGGACCCGGAGTACGACACGGCCTCCAGGACCAGCGCGCCCCGGCCCGGCGCGGCGGCCACGGCGTCGTCGTCGGGCAGCAGCAGAGGGCCCGCGCCGCCGCCCGACTCGTCCGAACCCTCCGCGCCCGCCGGGTCGTTGGCGGTGGCCGAGAGCAGCGCCAGGGTGGCGAGACCGCGCGGTGCCACGTCGCCCGGCTCGGGCGGCGTACGCTCCACGGCGCGCAGCAGCAGCCCGTCCGCGTGGACGACCTTGCTGGTGCCCGCGACGGCGGTGGCGGCGAGCGCGGGGGCGGCGGTGTCGGCGTCGGACAGCACGGTGACGGTGGCGTCGGTGGTGTCCAGGCCGGCCACGGCGGCGGCCTGGTCGAGCAGTTCCTCCAGGTGCTGCCCCAGCTTGCGGTTGTAGAGCCGGATCACCAGCCGCAGCCGGGGGTTGAGGCGCCGGGCGGCCAGGGCGGCGCGGATGTTGGTCTCGTCGTCGTCATGCACGAGCGCGAGGGCGCCGGCCTGCGGAATCCCCGCGTCGACGAGCGCGTCGTCACCGATCTCGGCGGCTTCGACCGTCTGCGGGACCCCGCTCTCCGACTCGCCGTCGCCGCTGCCGTTCACGGCGGTACGTGAGACCGCGGCGGTGATCCGCCCGATCAGTGCCGTGGTCCGGGCCCGTCCCGTCAGCGCGTTCGACGGGGCCCGCTCCCCGGCGCCCGCGGGCGGCACGACGAGGACGACCTGCTGGCCGTAGACACCACGGAGCTCGGCGGCGAGCCGGTGTGCCAGCGCCTCGTCACCGCCGCAGACGACCATGTGGCCGGTGGCGGGGAAGGGCGGGCGCTGCGGGGGAAGCGAAGATGCGTACGACACAGGGAGAAGAGTGCCTCAACGCGCCGACCAGGGTGGCGTCCCGGCCCCACGGCAGGAGGGGGTTGAGATGCTTGCTGATCAGTCAGTCAGCATCGCAATCACGTTGTTCGTAAGGTAAGTGAGACGCTCATGTTGTGATTGCCGCAACGTATGGGTACGGTTGCCCACCATGCAGCCACAGCAGCGGGACGACGTGTCCGAGCGCGTACGCAAGGTCATCGCCGAAGCCGGCGTGACCCAGCGCGAGTTCGCGCGCCGCATCGTCATGGACCCCTCCAAGCTGTCCCGCTCCCTCGGCGGCACGCGCCGGTTCACCGCGGCCGAACTGGCCCGCGTCGCGGCGGCTGGCGGAGTCGACGCGGGCTGGCTCCTCGGTACGCCGGACGCCGCGCCCCCCGCCCGGCGCCGGCGCACCGCCGGGCCGCTCCCGGAGGGCGGCAGGCCGCTCCAGATCGTGCGCGAGACCGTGCGCCTCATCGCGGAGCGCGGCTTCCACGCCGTCCGCGTCCAGGACATCGCCGCCGCCTGCGACACCAGCACCGCCGCCATCCACTACCACTTCCCCGGCCGCGACGACCTCCTCGAAGCCGCCGTGCGCTGGTGCATGGACGAGGACACCGCCCGCCGCGCGGCCTGCGTAGAGGACGCGGCCGACGCCGCCGACGAGCTGCGCCAGCTCATCGACCTCCAGGTCCCCCGCACACCACAGCAGCGCCGCCAGTGGAGCGTCTGGCTCGACCTGTGGGCCGAGGCCGCCCGCTCCACCGCCGTCGGCCGGCTGCACATCGACTACTACCGGCAGTGGCGCGCCACCGTCGCCGACGTCATCCGGCGCGGCGTCGCCGAGGGCGTCTTCCGCCCCGCCGACCCCGAGGCCGCGGCACTGCGCCTGACCGCGTTGATCGACGGCCTCGCCACGCAGGTCCTCGCCTCGGCCCCCGACGGCCCCGGCACGAGCCCCGACGACATGCACGAGGCGCTCGCCGCCCACGTGGACGCCACGCTGACCGCGCGCTGATTCACCGTACGCACACCCGCCGAATGGGTCGTACGAGCCACCTGAGCCGTACGCAACACCCCACCGCCAAGGGAGAGTTCCGCATGTCTGCGATGTCCGCGATGGCCGCGATGTCTGCGAGGCCCGTGAACGACAACGTCATCATCACCTGCGCCCTGACCGGCGCGGGCGACACCGTCCGCAAGAGTCCGCACGTGCCCGTCACGCCCGAGCAGATAGCCGCCTCGGCCGTCGAGGCCGCCGAGGCGGGCGCCGCCGTCGTGCACATCCACGTCCGTGACCCCGGGAGCGGCGCCCCCTCCCGCGACCCGCGCCTCTACCGCGAGGTCGTCGAGCGCATCAAGGAGACCGGCACCGACGTCGTCATCAACCTGACGGCCGGCATGGGCGGCGACCTCGTCATCGACCCCGACGAGCCGCTCAAGCACCTGCCGGGCACCGACCTCGTCAGCGGCCTCGACCGCCTCCCGCACGTCGAGGACCTGCTCCCCGACATCTGCACCCTGGACTGCGGCTCGCTCAACTTCGGCGACGGCAGCAACCTCTACGTCTCCACCCCCGACATGCTCCGCCAGGGCGCCAAGCGCATCCAGGAGCTGGGCGTCCGCCCCGAGCTGGAGATCTTCGACACCGGCCAGCTCTGGTTCGCCAAGCAGCTGCTCGCCGAGGGCCTGCTCGACGACCCCACCGTCTTCCAGCTCTGCATGGGCATCCCCTGGGGCGCCCCCGCCGACCCGGGCGTCCTCCAGTCCATGGTCAACATGCTCCCCGAAGGCGCGCAGTGGGCGAGCTTCGCGCTCGGCCGCATGCAGATGCCGTGGGTCGCGCAGTCCATCCTGCTCGGCGGGCACGTCCGCGTCGGCCTGGAGGACAACCTCTATCTCGGCAAGGGCAACAAGGCGACCAACGCGCAGCTCGTGGAGCGGGCGGTGCGGATCGTCGAGAGCCTGGGCTCCCGGGTCGCATCCCCCGACGAGGCCCGGCGAAAGCTGGGCCTCGCGTCCCGGGCGTAGCTCCTCCTCCTGCGGGCTCGCTGTGGCTGGTCACGCAGTTCCCCGCGCCCCTGAGGGGCGCCCCCACGCAGCAACGAAAGGTCCCCCCACCCCATGACCACCACCCCAGACGAAGTCCGCCGCGTCGCCTGCATAGGCGCCGGTGTCATCGGCGGCGGCTGGGTCGCCCACTTCCTCGCCCGTGGCTACGACGTCACCGCCTGGGACCCCGCCCCCGGCGCCGAACCGCGGCTGCGCCGCCTCGTCTCGGCGGCCTGGCCCGCGCTCACTCAGCTCGGCCTCGCCGAGGGCGCCTCGCAGGACCGACTCACCGTCACCACGACCCTCGAAGAGGCCGTCGCCGACGCCCAGTTCGTCCAGGAGAGCGCCCCCGAGAAACTGGAGCTCAAGCGCGACCTGCTCGCGAAGCTGGACGCCGCCGTCCCCGCCGGGGTCGTCATCGCCTCCTCCACCTCCGGCTACCCCATGACCGACATGCAGACGGAGGCCGCCGACCCCGGCCGCCTCGTCGTCGGTCACCCCTTCAACCCGCCCTACCTGATCCCGCTGGTGGAGGTCGTCGGCGGCGAGCGGACCGACGCCGAGGCCGTCACCTGGGCCTCCCGCTTCTACGAGATCGCGGGCAAGTCCGTGATCACGATGAAGAACGAGGTCCCCGGCTTCATCGCCAACCGTCTCCAGGAGGCCCTGTGGCGCGAGGCGCTGCACATGGTGGCGAGCGGCGAGGCGACCGTCCAGGAGATCGACGACTCCATCACCGAGGGGCCGGGCCTGCGCTGGGCGTTCATGGGCCCCATGCTCACCTTCGCGCTCGCGGGTGGCGAGGGCGGCATGGCGCACATGCTCGACCACTTCGGCCCGTCCCTGAAATCGCCGTGGACGCGCCTGGAAGCACCCGAACTCGACAAGAGGCTCTACGACGCCGTGGTCGCCGGATGCGAGGAGGAGGCCGCCGGGCGGAGCATCGCGGACCTGGTCGCCGAGCGTGACCAGGGCATCATCGACGTACTGCGGGCGACGGGCCGGCTGCCCGGGCAGCGGAAGGACACCAAGTGACCCTGCCCCTGCTCCACCGACAGGTCCGCGCCGAGTGGATCGACTACAACGGCCACATGAGCGAGGCCTTCTACGTCCTCGTCTTCGGCTACGCCACCGACGCCATGATGATCGAGACCGGCCTGCACGCGGGCTACCGCGAGTCCACCGGCTGCTCCCTCTACACGGTCGAAGCGCACATCCGGTACCTGAAGGACGTCCCGGAGGGCGCCCATCTCGCCGTCCGCACCCGCCTGTTGGGCGCCGACGCGAAGAAGGCGCGCTTCGCGCACGAGATGTACGTGGTGGAGGGCGCGGACGAAGCACCGGCCCCGGACGCCGCCCCCGTGGCGACCACCGAACTGCTCGCCCTCCACGTGGACCAGAAGGCGGGCCGCACCACCCCCTTCCCGCAGGACATCCGCGAGCGCCTGACCGGCCTCACGGAAGCGGCCCCCGAGTGGGCGGGCCGCTCCATCGCCGCCGTGCCGGAGGGCGACCAGCGCTCCAGCTCCTAGCGCTCCAGCTCCTAGCGCTCCAGCTCCTTGTGCGCCGTCTCCGGAAGGCGCAGGTACACCACCGACGACGCGAGGCAGATCACGGCCACGTACCAGGGGAACAGGCCGGGCCTGCCGATCTCCTTGAACAGGGTGCCCATGTACGGGGCCGTGCCGCCGAACAGCGCGACGGTGAGCGAGTACGGGAAGCCGATCCCGGCGGCCCGTACCCGCGCGGGGAACACCTCCGCGTTCACGGCCGCCGAGATCGACGTGAAGCCGGTGAGTAGCACCATGCCCGCGCAGCTCACGAGCAGCAGCGAACCGAACGACCCGTTGAGGGACTTGAGCAGCGGCACGCTCAGGACCGCGAAGCCGACGCCGAAGAAGAGCAGCAGCGGCCTGCGCCCCAGCCGGTCGGAGAGCAGCCCGCCGACCGGCTGGAGCAGGGCGAAGAACGCGAGGGAGAGGGTGCCCGCGAGCAGCGCCTGGCTCTTGCTGATGTCCGTGTTCAGCTCGGCGTACGTCGGCAGGTACGACGTCCACGTGTAGTACGCGATGGTGCCGCCCGCCGTGATGCCGCAGATCAGCAGCGACTGGCGCGGGTGGTGGCGCAGCGCGTCGAACAGCCGCGGCCGCTCGGCCTGTTCGGTGGGCGCCCGGTGCGTCTCGTACGCGCCCTGCCTGATCCAGAAGCCGACCAGACTGAGCACCGCGCCAAGCAGGAAGGGCAGCCGCCAGCCCCAGCCGTCCATCTGCCCCTCGGAGAGCGTGGCGACCAGCAGGGCCGCGATCCCCGAGGCGGCGAGTTGGCCCGCGCTCGTGGAGACGTACTGGAAACTGGAGAACAGACCCCGCCGCCCGGGTCCCGCCGACTCCACGAGGAACGTCGTCGACGCCGCGAACTCACCGCCCACGGACAGGCCCTGGAGCAGTCGCGCCGCGACGAGCACCACCGGCGCGAGCACACCCACGGACGCGTACGTCGGGGTCAGGCCGACCAGCAGGCTGCTGCCGCCCATCAGCAGAATGGTGACGGTCAGCGCGGCCCGCCTGCCGCGCCGGTCGGCGACGGCGCCCATGAGCAGACCGCCCACCGGCCGCATGAAGAAGCCGACGGCGAAGACGGCGAACGTGGAGAGCAGCGGCACCAGGGAGTTGTCGGCGCTCTTGGGGAAGACCTGGCCGGCGATGTACGTGGCGAGGAAGGTGTACGCGTACCAGTCGTACCACTCCACGGCGTTGCCGACCGACGCGGCGAGCAACTGCCGTATCGGGCGCCGCTCAGGGGCGGGGGAGGCGTTGGTCACCTGCTGGTCGTGCTGTGTCATGATCACGACTTTCCCCTGCCGGGCGGCGCCCCACACGTCCTGTCCGACAGACGGACAGCGGGCCTTGTGCCGCTCAGCCCGCCGTCGGCCGGTACGCGTACACCGCCGTCGTCACCAGGCACGGCGCCGGCGGCACCACCTCGACCCGCAGCGTGCGCCGCGCGGAGTCGTAGTCCACGCCCTCCGTCTCGAAGGAGCCCGAGCAGACGCCGCGCTGCGGCACCGCGAAGAGGCTGGAGACGTGGCCGGTCACCGGCCGGCCGTCGAGCGCACGCTCCAGGTCGACCTGGAGGACGGGCCGGTCCTCGGGGAACAGCTCCCTGGACGCGTCGTTGGAGGCGCACACCAGCCGTGTCGCGGAGACGAAGTCGCAGCCCTGGATGTCGCGCACCGGCTTGTCGAGCGTGATCTGCCCGGCCTGGGGGAGCGCTCCGCCGGCCGGCGGCGTCGAGGGGTTGAGCAGCGGGGCGGGGAAGACCTGGAGGCGCTTCTGGTCGCCCCATTCACCGGAGACCAGCCACCGCGCGTCGGGCGAGACGGCGGCGAAGGAGTTGTTGAGCTTCTCGCCCGCGTCGAGCCGGTGCTCGTAGAGGTGGCGCTTGCCGTCCGGCGCGGTCACCGCGAACATCTTCGACGTCGCGCCGTCCCCGCCCTGATAGGCGTCGAAGGTATGGCCGTTCGCGATGTCCGGGTCGCCTATGTGCCCCCAGCCCTTGACGCGCAGGGCCAGCGGTATCGAACCGAGGCCCCGGTAGAGGAGAGAGCCGTCCGCGCGGCTCGCCAGCCCCTGGCTGCCGGTGAGGGAGTTGACGTACGAGGTGCCGGACTCCTGCCAGCCGCCGGGCGAGGCGGGCGCGGCCGAGGCACCGCCGCCCGTCATCACCGCCAGAGTGACGGCACCGAACAGGGCGGTTGATGCCTTCCAAAGGGTCATCGGGGCGCTACCTCCGTGGGGGTCGGAACGCTGCCGCGCCATCGTACGTAACGTGGGCCCCGGCGATAACAGTCCGACAGAAGGCGGTTGAAGACGTGAAGCTGGCGATTCTCGGCGGTGGTGGGTTCCGCGTGCCGCTCGTCTACGGGGCCCTCCTCGGCGACCGTGCCGAAGGCCGCGTCACCGACGTCGTCCTGCACGACCTGGACGCGGCGCGGCTCGGAGCCATCACCCGCGTCCTCGCGGAGCAGGCGGAGGGCATCGCGGACGCGCCGGCCGTCACCGCCACCACCGACCTCGACGAGGCACTGCGGGGCGCCGACTTCGTGTTCTCCGCGATCCGCGTCGGCGGCCTGGAGGGGCGCGCCGCCGACGAACGCGTCGCCCTCGCGGAGGGCGTCCTGGGCCAGGAGACGGTCGGCGCGGGCGGCATCGCGTACGGACTGCGGACCGTGCCGGTGGCGGTGGATATCGCCCGGCGCGTCGCCCGGCTCGCCCCCGACGCCTGGGTCATCAACTTCACCAACCCCGCGGGCCTGGTCACCGAAGCCATGTCCCGCCACCTCGGCGACCGCGTCGTCGGCATCTGCGACTCACCCGTCGGCCTCGGCCGCAGGGTCGCGCAAGTACTCGGCGGCGACCCCGACGAGGCCTTCATCGACTACGTGGGGCTCAACCACCTCGGCTGGCTGCGCGGACTGCACATCAGGGGCCGCGACGAACTGCCGCGGCTGCTCGCCGACCACGGCCTCCTCGCCTCCTTCGAACAGGGCAGGCTCTTCGGCGCCGACTGGCTCCAGTCGCTCGGCGCCATCCCCAACGAATACCTGCACTACTACTACTTCAACCGCGACACCGTCCGCGCCTACCAGCAGGCCGAGCGGACCCGCGGCGCCTTCCTCCACGGCCAACAGGCCCGTTTCTACGACGCCGTACGGGATCCCGGCACCCCGGCCCTGAAGGCCTGGAGCGACACCCTCGCCGAGCGCGAGGCGGCGTACATGGCGGAGAACAGGGAAGCGGCCGGCGTGGGGGAGCGGGCCGAGGAGGACCTGGAGTCGGGCGGGTACGAGAAGGTCGCCCTCGCGCTGATGCGGGCCATCGCGCGGGACGAACGGGCGACGCTCATCCTCAACGTCCGCAACGGCACCACCCTCGCCGCGCTCGACGCGGACGCCGTCATCGAGGTGCCGTGCTCCGTCGACGCCAACGGCGCCCACCCCATGACGGTGGCCCCGCTGCCGGGGCACGCCACCGGCCTGGTGTGCGCGGTCAAGGCCGTGGAGCGCGAGGTGCTCGCCGCGGCGGACAGCGGGTCGGTCGCCACCGCCGTCAAGGCGTTCGCGCTGCACCCGCTCGTCGACTCCGTGACGGTCGCGCGGCGCCTGGTGGCGGGCTACCGGGAGGCGCACCCGGGGCTCGCGTACCTCGGCCGCCGGTAGCGGGGCGGCGGGGCGGCGCGGCACCTGGGCCGCGGGGCGCGAGGCGGGCCTGAGATGATCGCGGGATGAGTCCCGTCGTCTCCATCGGTGCCGCCGCCCGCCGCCCCTGCACGCTCGTCGTGTGCCGGGGCTGCTGCTGCGGCGACGCGCGCAAGAACCCCGGCATCGACCACGCCTGGCAGCTGGAGCGGCTGCGCTCGGCGGCGGCCGCCTCGCGGGGCCGGATCGCGGTGCGCACAAGCGACTGCCTCGGGCCGTGCGGCCAGGCCAATGTCGTCGTCGTCCAGCCCTCGTACGAAGGCCGCAGGCGGGGCGGCCGTGCGGCCTGGGTCGGCTTCGTCACCGACGACGAGTCGCTCGACGGGATACTCGCCTGGGCCGAGGCGGGCGGGCCGGGGCTCGCCGAGCCCTCGGACACGCTCGCGCTCCAGCTGGTGGACCCCCGAACGGTCTGACCGCCGGCCGTCGCACGGGCGCTCCGGCCCCGGCCCCGTGATCAGCCGGCGAGCACCTGGTCCAGGAAGCCGTGCAGGTTCTGCACGGTTCGCGCGTTCTGCTCCTCCAGGGAGAGGCTCTCCTCGAAGCGGCGGGCGAGCACCGTCGTCTTCTTGCCGCGCACATAGAGCGAGCAGGCCAGATCCGCACAGATGTACAGACCGACCGAGTTCCCCTGACGGCCCGCCGCCCCGGCCTTCGGGGCCACGAGCAGCGTGATGCCGGAGCCGGCCTGCGGGGTCACGCAGACCGAGCAGATGCTGGACTTGAGCAGGCTCTTGCGCGGCCCGGTCGAGGCGCGCAGCGCGATGCCCATGAGCTCGCCGTCCCGCCACGTCACCACATAGCCGCGCTCGGGGGCCTTGGGGTCGCGCCAGCCCAGGAAATCCAGGTCGCTCCAGGGGGTGTCGGCGAAGCCCGTCGGCAGCGTGAGCCTGTTCGCCTCGCCCTTCGAACAGTTCACGAAGGAGGCGCGGATCTCTTTTTCACTGACGGGTTCCATGATCCGAAAGATATCAACGGACAAACGGAACCGTCCTCTCATTTTTTCCGCCGCACCTTCCATGGCTGAGGCCGCTGTCACGCCGGAAAGCGGAACCTCGGCCCCGGCCCCGTCCGCCCGCACGTGTCCTCGACCTCACAACCCCACGGCACCGTCGATCCGCTCCCGGATCAGGTCGGCGTGGCCGTTGTGGCGCGCGTACTCCTCGATCATGTGCACCAGCACCCAGCGCAGCGACACAGCGCCCAGCCAGGAGTCCTGGCCCTCGATGTCGAGATCGGCCGCCTCGGCGACGAACTCCTCGGCGAACGCGACCTCCGCGCGCCAGGCCGCCCACGCCTCTTCGACGGCCCCGGGCTCCGCCACGGCGCCGTCGAAGTCCTGGTCGGGGTTGTCCGGCGTGGCGTAGAGGGGCCCCGCGTCCTGCCCGGCGAGATCCTCGCGGAACCAGCGGCGCTCCACGTCGGTGAGGTGCCGGACGAGGCCGAGCAGCGACAGCGCGGAAGGCGCGACGGACCGCCGGTCCAACTCCTCCCGCAGCCCGGCGCACTTGAGCTCCAGGGTCGCGCGCTGGGCCCGCAGGAAGTTGGCGAGCAGCGTCCGTTCGTCGCCGGTGGTGGGGGTGCCGTACCGGGCGTCTGACTCTTCGCCCGTGAAGAAGGCGGCTCGTCTGCGTGTGGTCATGTTCCCATCATGCGGCGCGGTTCGGCCCGTGCCCGTGCGGCCCCTACGACCCCCATGACCCCGGCGCGCCCAGAGCCTTCAGCGCCTTGTAGAGCGCGCCGACCAGATGCACGCTGCGCAGATCCTCCCCGGACGTTCCTGCGCCCATGCGGTTCATCGTGTACGCGAACGAGACGCGGTTCTCCGGGTCGGCGCAGGCGTAGGAGCCGCCCGCACCGCCGTGCCCGAACGCCCGGGGGTTGGGGCCCGCCTGCCCGTACTGGTTGAGCATGAAGCCGAGGCCCCACTGCCAGGTCTCGGCGAGCGGGGTGCCCACGCGCAGCACCAGGTCCGGCTCGTCGGTGCCGCTCTGCCCCGTGCGCAGCCGCTCCACCGTCTCGGCGGCCAGCAGTCGGCCGCACGCCAACTCCGCGTACACCGTGGCGAGTCCGCGCGCCGTGGCATGGCCGTTGGCCGCGGGGATCTCCGCGCTCCGGTAGGCCGCGCCGTTCACGTCGCTGAGCGGCAGGTACCCGAAGGCCAGTGTGGCCGGCGCCATCGGGTGGTCGTCGAGGCCGCGCACCGGCGGTTCCGGGACCGGGCCGAGCGCGCCCTCCGACCGGCCCAGTGCCGACGCCATGTCGGCGCACCGTCCGTGCTCGCTCGCCGGCGTACCGATGAAGACGTCGGCGCCGAGCGGCCCGGTCACCTCCGATCGCAGGAAGGCGCCGAGCGAGACCCCGGTGACGCGCCGCACCACCTCACCGACGAGAAAGCCGAACGTCACCGCGTGATAACCCTGCGCGGTGCCGGGCCGCCACCACGGCGCGGTGGCCGCCAGCGCCTCGGTGACCTTCTCCCAGTCGTACACCGCGCCGGGGCCGAGGGGTTCGCCCGGCGCGATCAGTCCGCTGCGGTGGCTCAGCAGCCACCGCACCGGAAGGTCCGCCTTGCCCGCCTGCGCGAACCGGGGCCAGTACCGCGCGACCGGCGCGTCCAGGTCCAACTCGCCGCGTTCCACGAGCAGATGAGCGCAGAGCGCCGTCATCCCCTTGGTCGTGGAGTAGACGTTCACCAGCGTGTCGCGCTCCCAGGGGCGCGTCCCCGTGCGGTCGGCGTCACCGGCCCACAGGTCCACGACGAAAGCGCCGTCGACGGTGGCCGCGACGGACGCCCCCAGATCGTCGCGCTCGGTGAAGTTGCGCATGAACTCCTCGCGTACGTGCTCGAATCCGGGCGCACAGGTGCCGTGGACGCGCACAGTCATGGACTCTCCCGGGCGGTGAGACGGGTCGGGGCCTCATGGTGCCGCATGGTTGCCCACGGCACCTACCCCTTGGAGGCGCCCGTCACATCCGACACGCCCGGGACGGCCACTGGCGGAGAAAGGCCGGAGCCTTGTGTCGAGCCCGCCGAGGGTTGGACTTCTCTTCACCCGCGGGTCACGGGCCCTTCCGTATCGCTTGCTCCCCTTGACACACTTCACCCGCTCGCGTCCCCCACGGACCACCCCCACAAAACAACGAGGTCGGAAACACACATGCCTGAACTCAATCGGCGCCGTTTCATGCAGCTGGCCGGCGGCACCGCGGCCTATGCCGCGCTCACCCAGAGCATCGCCCGCGCCGCCTCGCTGCCCGCGCGCCGCGCCACCGGCACCATCCAGGACGTCGAGCACGTCGTGGTGCTGATGCAGGAGAACCGTTCCTTCGACCACTATTTCGGGACGATGAAGGGCGTACGGGGCTTCGGCGACCCGCGCCCGGTGACGCTGCCCAACGGCAAGCCGGTCTGGCACCAGCCGAGCGGCGGCAGGGAGGTCCTGCCCTTCCACCCGGACGCGGAGAACCTCGGCATGCAGTTCATCGCGGGCCTCGACCACGACTGGGCAGGCGGCCACAAGGCGTTCAACAACGGCAAGTACGACCAGTGGGTCCCCGCGAAGTCCGAGCGGACGATGGCGTACCTCGAACGGGACGACATCCCGTTCCACTACGCGCTCGCCGACGCGTTCACGATCTGTGACAGCTACCACTGCTCGTTCATCGGGGCCACCGACCCCAACCGCTACTACATGCTCACCGGCCACGTCGGCAACGACGGCAAGGGCGGCGGCCCGGTCCTCGGCAACCAGGAGGCGGGCTATGACTGGACGACGTACGCCGAGCGCCTTGAGCAGGCGGGCGTCTCCTGGAAGGTGTACCAGGACATAGGCGACGGCCTGGACGCCGCGGGCCACTGGGGCTGGATCGACGACGCCTACCGCGGCAATTACGGCGACAACTCGCTCCTCTACTTCAACAAGTACCGGAGCGCCAAGCCCGGCGACCCGCTCTACGACAAGGCCCGCACCGGCACCAACGCCAAGGCGGGCGACGGCTACTTCGACATCCTCAAGGCCGACGTGAAGGCGGACCGCCTCCCGCAGGTCTCCTACATCGCCTGCCCCGAGGCCTTCACCGAGCACCCCAACTGGCCGGTGAACTACGGCGCCTGGTACATCGCGCAGGTCCTGGACGCCCTCACCGCCAACCCCGAGGTGTGGGCGAAGACGGCGCTGTTCGTCACGTACGACGAGAACGACGGCTACTTCGACCACATCGTCCCGCCGTACGTCCCGAAGGACGCCGCCCAGGGCAAGTCCACCGTCGACACGGCGCTCGACTACTTCCCGGGCAACGCCTCCTACGCGGCCGGCCACTACGGCCTCGGCCAGCGCGTCCCGATGATCGTCGTCTCGCCGTGGAGCACCGGCGGCTTCGTGGACTCCGAGGTCTTCGACCACACGTCGATCATCCGGTTCATGGAGAAGCGCTTCGGCGTCAAGGAGCCGAACATCTCGCCGTGGCGCCGCGCGGTCTGCGGCGACCTCACCTCCGCCTTCGACTTCAGCGGCAAGGACACCGACCCGGCGGCGCTGCCGGACACCGCCGCGTACGAACCGCCGGACGACAAGCGCCACCCCGACTACGTGCCGAAGGCGCCCGCGGGCTCGAAGCTGCCCAAGCAGGAGGCCGGCTCCCGGCCCGCCCGCGCCCTGCCGTACGCGCCCCTGGTGGACGGCAGCGCGGACGCGGCCGCCGGGATGTTCACGCTGACCTTCGGCGGCGGCGACAAGGCGGGCGTCTGCTTCCACGTCCGCTCCGCCAACCGCACCGACGGCCCCTGGACGTACACCACCGAGGCGGGCAAGACCCTCTCCGACACGTGGAACTCGGCGTACTCCGGGGGCACGTACGACCTGTCGGCATTCGGCCCGAACGGCTTCCTGCGCACCTTCAAGGGCCCGGGCAAGAAGGCGGGCCCCGAGGTCACTGCCCGGCACGACGGAACCACGGGCAACCTCAAGCTGACCCTGCGGAACGCGGGCAGCACCGACGTGAACCTCACACTGACCAACGCCTACGGCGGCACACCCCAGACCTTCAAGGTCAAGGCGGGCGCCACCGTGCAGCACACCGTCGACCTGCGGGCGAGCAAGCGCTGGTACGACGTCACCGTGAAGTCCGACGCCGACGCGGGCTTCCTGCGGCGGCTCGCGGGCCATGTGGAGACCGGCGCGGCGGGCGTGAGCGACCCGGCGATCATCACCGCCTGAGTGGCGCGGGGCCCCGGGAGGCGCAAGCGAAAAGGGGAGGCAGTCGCGTCGGAGCCGCGGCTAGCATCGGGGCGCATGACGAATACCCCTCCCCGCCCCTCCGGGGCCCCCGACAAGCCCGTCCTCGACGGGCTCGAAGAGAAATGGTCGCGGCGCTGGGACGAGTCGGGCGTATTCGTCTTCGACCGCTTCGACCGCTCGAAGAACCGGGACGAGATCTTCTCGATCGACACCCCGCCGCCCACGGTCAGCGGATCGCTGCACGTCGGGCACGTCTTCTCGTACACGCACACCGACGCCGTCGCGCGCTACCAGCGCATGCGCGGCAAGGAAGTCTTCTACCCCATGGGGTGGGACGACAACGGCCTGCCGACCGAGCGGCGTGTCCAGAACCACTTCGGTGTCCGCTGCGATCCCGCCCTGCCGTACGACCCCGCCTTCACGCCGCCCGAGAAGCCGGGGAAGCGGCAACTGCCCATCTCACGGCGCAACTTCATCGAGCTGTGCGAACGGCTCACCGCCGAGGACGAGAAAGTCTTCGAGGATCTGTGGCGGAGGCTCGGCCTCTCCGTCGACTGGTCGCGCACCTACCGGACCATCGACGCGGAGGCCCGCGCCACCTCGCAGCTCGCGTTCCTGGACGACCTCGCGCGCGGGGAGACGTACGTCGCCGAGGCGCCCACCCTGTGGGACGTCACGTTCCGCACGGCGGTCGCCCAGGCCGAGCTGGAGGACCGGGACCGGCCGGCCGCCTACTACCGGCTCTCCTTCCGCGGGGTGGACGGCGATCCCGTCCTGATCGAGACGACGCGCCCCGAGCTCCTGCCCGCCTGCGTCGCGCTGGTCGCGCACCCGGACGACGAGCGGTACCGGAAGCTGTTCGGCACGACGGTCCGCACGCCGCTCTTCGACGTCGAGGTCCCGGTCGTGGCCCACCGCCTCGCCTCGCCCGAGAAGGGCACCGGCATCGCGATGGTCTGCACGTTCGGCGACACCACCGACGTCACGTGGTGGCGCGAACTGCGGCTCGCCACCCGGCCGGTCATCGGCTGGGACGGCCGCTTCCTCGCCGAACCGCCGCGTGGTGTCGAGACACCGGCGGCCGTCGCGGCGTACGCGGAACTGGCGGGTGCCACCGCGCACACCGCCCGCGAACGCGTCGTCGAGCTGCTGCGCGCGAGCGGTGACCTGCGGGGCGAGCCGCGTGCCGGCACGCACGCGGTGCCGTTCTTCGAGAAGGGCGACAAGCCTCTGGAGATCGTCACGACCCGCCAGTGGTACCTCCGCAACGGCGGCCGCGACGCCGCGCTGCGTGACGAACTCGTCGCACGAGGCGCCGAGTTGGCGTGGCACCCGCCGCACATGCGGGTCCGCTACGACAACTGGGTCAGTGGCCTCAACGGCGACTGGCTCATCAGCCGCCAGCGGTTCTTCGGCGTCCCGATCCCCGTCTGGTACGCCCTCGACGGCACCGGCCGGCCCGACTACGAGCACCCGATCGTCCCGGACCGGGCGGCCCTGCCCGTCGACCCGAGCGCCGAGACCCCGCCCGGCTACGACGCCGCCCAGCGCGGCGAACCACACGGCTTCATCGGTGACCCCGACGTCATGGACACCTGGGCCACGTCCTCGCTCACCCCGCAGATCGCGGGCAAGTGGCGGTCCGACCCGGACCTGTTCGACCGGGTCTTTCCCATGGACCTGCGTCCCCAGTCCCACGAGATCATCCGCACCTGGCTGTTCTCCACGGTTCTGCGCGCCCACACCGGGCACGGCACGCTGCCGTGGAGGCACACGGCGATCTCGGGCTGGATCCTCGACCCCGACCGCAAGAAGATGTCGAAGTCCAGGGGGAACGTCGTCACCCCGGACCGCCTCCTCGCCGAGCACGGCTCCGACGCGGTCCGCTACTGGGCGGCGAGCGGGCGCCCCGGCACGGACACGGCCTTCGACGCGGGCCAGATGAAGATCGGCCGACGCCTCGCCATGAAGCTGCTCAACGTCGGCCGGTTCGTCCTGAGCCTCGGTGACGCCCCCGGGGACGCTCCCGGGCCCGCCGCTGTCACCGAGCCGCTCGACCGGGCGCTCCTCGCCGCGCTGGCGTCGACAGCCCAGGAGGCCACCGCGGCCTTCGACGCCTTCGACTACGCGCGCGCCCTGGAGCGGACGGAACAGTTCTTCTGGCGGTTCTGCGACGACTACGTCGAGCTGGTCAAGGCGCGCGCCTACGGCGACCGCGGGGACGCCGCGGCGACCCGCTCGGCACGGGCGGCGCTGCGTACGGCGCTCGACGTCCTGCTGCGGCTCTTCGCGCCGGTCCTGCCGTTCGTCACGGAGGAGGTCTGGTCCTGGTGGCGGGACGGCTCCGTGCACCGCGCCGCCTGGCCGGACGCCTGCGCACTGCGGGAGTACGCGGGCGACGCGGCGGTCCTCACCACGGCGGCGGAGGCCATCGCGGCGGTTCGCAAGGCCAAGTCGCAGGCCCGGCTCTCGATGCGGGCCGAGGTCGCGGGGGTGCTGGTCACGGCGGAGCGAGCGACCCTCGACCGCTTCGCGGCGGCTTTGGGCGACGTCCGGGCGGCGGGGCGGATCGCGGCGGTGCAACTGCGGGAAGCGCGGGGCGACCTGAAGGTCGAGGTCACGCTATGAGTGGCCCGACGGCTTCGCGGGGAGGTCACGACCTCGCAAGGGGCTGGCGGACCGCCCATATCCGGAGGGTAGGGTCACCCGGGTGACAACGCATTCGAACACACCCGCAGGCTGGCACCCGGACCCGCACGGGGCGCCGCAACTCCTCCGCTGGTGGGACGGCTCCCAATGGACGGAGCACACCAGCCCGGCCCCGCAGGGCCAGCCGGCGCAGGTCCAGGCCCAGCAGGTGCCGCAGCAGCCGCAGGTCCCGCAGGGGCAGTTCGGTCAGCCGCAGGCCGCGCCGGTCGCGCCGCCGGCCGTCGACCCGGCGAAGGTGCAGCGTCAGGTGCAGCGGCAGGCGGGCGTCACGCCGTCGGCGCAGGGCGGCGGCACGCTGTTCACCGAGCCGGTCCTGGTGGTGAACCAGAAGGCCAAGCTCATCGAGCTGACGAACGAGTACAGCGTGATGGACCAGGCGGGCAACACGCTCGGCTCGGTCGTGCAGGTCGGCCAGAGCGCGCTGAAGAAGATCGCTCGCTTCGTCGCCAGCATCGACCAGTTCATGACGCACAAGCTGGAGATCCGCGACGCTTACGGCCAGCCGCAGATGCTGCTGACCCGCCCGCGGAAGTTCATGAAGTCGCGGGTGATCGTCGAGCGCCCCGACGGGCAGCCGGTCGGTGAGATCGTCCAGCAGAACATGATCGGCAAGATCAACTTCGCGATGATGGTGGACGGCCGACAGGTCGGCGCGATCAAGGCGGAGAACTGGCGCGCCTGGAACTTCTCGATCGTCGACCACGCGGACAACGAGGTCGCCCGGATCACGAAGACCTGGGAAGGTCTCGCCAAGACCATGTTCACCACGGCGGACAACTACGTCCTCCAGATCCACTACCAGCTGCCCGAGCCGCTCCTGAGCCTCGTCGTGGCGACGGCCCTGACGGTCGACACGGCCCTCAAGCAGGACTCCCGCGGCTTCGGGTGACCGGGCCGCGCCGGTAGGCGCAGGTACGAAGACGGCGTCGGGGGGCGCCCCCCCCCCGGGGGGGGCCCCCCCCCCCCCCCCCGGGGGCCGCCCCCCCCCCCCCCCCGGGGGCCCCCCCGCCCCCCCCCCCCCCCCGCCCCCCCCCGCCAACCC